>CBDBVB010000040.1:0-41227 GCA_965212545.1 Inquilinaceae bacterium | reverse complement strand
CTGTCGAGCCGCGCGACAAGCATTACTACCAGCCGGGCTGGACACTGGTCGGCGGCGGGGTCTTCGATCGCGCCAAGACCGAGCGCGCGATGGCGGAGGTGATGCCCGTGGGCGTGACATGGATCCGCTCGGCGGTCGCGGCCTTCGAGCCGGACCGCAATCAGGTGGTTCTCGAGGATGGCGAGCGGCTGACCTATCGCACCCTGGTCGCGGCACCCGGCATCAAGCTCGATTGGGCAGCGGTCGACGGTCTGAAGGAAACGCTGGGACGCAACGGCGTCACGTCCAATTACCTGTTCGACATGGCGCCCTATACCTGGGAATTGGTGCAGGCGACACGGGCCGGCCGGGCGCTGTTCACCCAGCCGCCGATGCCGATCAAATGTGCCGGCGCGCCGCAGAAGGCGATGTATCTGGCCTGCGACCATTGGCGCCGCAAGGGCGTGCTGGGCGATATCGACGTGGCTTTCCACACCGCCGGCGCCGTCCTGTTCGGGGTCAAGGATTTCGTGCCCAGCCTGATGGCCTATGTGGAGCGCTACAATGCCGAGCTCTGCTTCAACGAAGACCTGAAGGCAGTCGACGGCGAGGCCCGGAAGGCCTGGTTCGACGTCAAGGGCGCCGACGGGACTGTCCAGACGGTGGAGAAGTCGTTCGACATGATCCATGTCTGTCCGCCGCAGAAGGCGCCCGATCTGATCCGCGAAAGCCCGCTGGCCGACGCCGCCGGATGGATCGAGGTCAGCCCGGAGACCCTGCAGCATGTGCGCTATGGCAACATCTTCGGCCTCGGCGATGCCTGCTCGGCCCCGAACGCCAAGACCGCGGCCGCGGCGCGCAAGCAGGCGCCCGTGGTCGCCGACAATGTCATGTCGGTGCTGGACGGCAAGGGCCCGCGATCGATCTATGACGGTTACGGCTCCTGCCCGCTGACCGTCGAGCGCGGCAAGATCGTGCTGGCCGAGTTCGGCTATGGCGGCAAGCTGCTGCCCACCTTCCCCTTCATCAACGCCAAGAAGCCGAGCCGCTTGGCCTGGATGCTGAAGGAGAAGCTGATGCCGCCGATCTACTGGGATCTGATGCTCAAGGGCCATGAATGGCTTGGCGGCGCCGCAGCGCCTGCCCCATGAGCCCGGCGCGCATGCCGCCCAGGAGGCCTGCGACTTCACCGATCCGGGCAAGGCGAAACGGGCGTGAATCGGGACTGACACGGGAGGCGCCGCAGCCGCGCGGCCATTCCATCGCCGCGTGATCCAGGCAGGAAGGCCGGGCAAATGAGAGTGCGTATCGCGTCCATCTTCCCGGCCGTCGAATGGCTGCGAGACTATCGGCGTGCACATTTGGCGAGCGATCTGCTGGCCGGCGTGATCGTGACGATCATGCTGATCCCGCAGAGCCTGGCCTATGCGCTGCTGGCCGGCCTGCCGCCGCAGGTCGGCCTGTACGCCAGCATCCTGCCGCTGATCGCCTATGCCCTGTTCGGCAGCAGCCGGACGCTCTCGGTCGGGCCGGTCGCCGTGGTGTCGCTGATGACGGCGGCGGCGGTCAGCAAGATCGCCTTGCCGGGCTCGCCGGAATACGTGGCGGCCGCCCTGTTGCTGGCCCTGCTGTCGGGCCTGTTTCTGCTGGCGCTGGGGCTCGCGCGGCTGGGCGCGATCGCCAATCTGCTGAGCCACCCGGTGATCTCCGGCTTCATCAGCGCCTCGGCGGTTCTGATCGCGGTCAGTCAGATGAAGCACATACTGGGCGTCACCGTACAGGGCCACAGCCTGTCCGAGATCCTGCCGGCGATACTCGGCCAGATTGCCGCTACCAACTTTTCGACCCTGGCGATCGGCGTCCTCGGCATCGGCTTTCTATTCTGGGTGCGGGCGCGCCTGAAACCGTTGCTGGTGAGCGCCGGCCTTGGCCCGCAGCTGGCCGACGCGCTGTCCAAGGCCGGACCTGTCGTCGCGGTGATCGCCAGCATGACAGCGGTCATGCTGTTCGACCTGCAGGATGCCGGCGTGCGCATCGTCGGCGACATCCCGCGCGGACTACCGCCGTTGACCTTTCCAGCCTTCGATCCGGAGCTCTGGCGAAGGCTGCTGCCGGCTGCCGCCCTGATCGGCCTGGTCGGGTTCGTTGAATCCGTGTCGGTGGCGGAAACGCTCGGGGCCAGGCGCCGCCAGCGCATCGACGCCAATCAGGAACTGGTCGGCCTGGGCGCCGCCAATCTCGGCGCCGCGATCACCGGCGGCTTTCCGGTCACCGGCGGGTTCTCGCGATCGGTGGTCAATTTCGCGGCCGGGGCCGAGACGCCGCTTGCGGGCGTCATCACCGCGGGCCTGATCGCATTGACCGTCGCCTTCCTGACGCCGCTGTTCTTCTACCTGCCCAACGCGGTGCTGGCGGCGACCATCATCGTGGCGGTGCTGACCCTGGTCGATCTCGGCGCGATCCGGCGGACCTGGCGCTATTCCAAGAGCGACTTCGCCGCCATGGCCGCGACCATCATCCTGGTGCTGGCGGTCGGCGTGGAGGCGGGGATCGTGGCCGGCGTGACGCTGTCCGTCGCGCTGTTCCTGTGGCGGACGACCCGGCCCCATATGGCGGTGGTCGGCCTGGTGCCGGGCACCGAGCACTTCCGCAACATCGAGCGCCACGCGGTGGTGCAGAGCGAGACGGTGCTGACCATCCGGGTCGACGAAAGCCTGTACTTCGCCAACAGCCGATATCTGGAGCGGCAGATCCTGTCCGCCGTTGCCGACCGCCCGAGGATCAGCGACGTGGTCCTGATGTGCCCGGCGGTGAACTTCATCGACGCCAGCGCCCTTGAAAGCCTGGAGGCCATCGCCGACCGGCTGAACAGTGCCGGCGTGAAACTGCACCTGTCGGAAGTGAAGGGCCCGGTGACCGACCGGCTGAAGCGCTCAGATTTCTTCGACCACCTCACCGGCCAGGTGTTCCTGAGCCAGTACGAAGCCTTGCGCAGCCTGGACCCGCAATCGGTCCGGGACCGATCGGGCGTATTGTCCGCGCCGACGAACCTCGATCAGTGCATGGGATCTGGCGACGCCGAACCCGCCGTCAGGCGCCGATCCCGCCCGGCCCGCGGTCGATAATCCAGACCGCGAACCTGAATCGGATTCATCGTTCGACCGTGGCGACGGGGGCCGTTACGCCCTAGGTGATGAAGGTCCCAGGCTCCCGGATTTCATTGGCCTGGGCACCGGGCTCCCTGACTTCGTCATTGCCGCTGCTCCGGCTGGCCGGTTGCGGCTCGCGGCTCAGGACTTCGCCGGTGATCAGCATCTCGACGACTTCCCGGGCGGTGCGCTTCATGAAGATCGGCGAATCCAGCCCGTTCACGTCGACGAACGTGCCGCCCGACATCGTCGTGCGTACATTCACGATCGCGTCCAGATTGACATAGTGCTCGTTGTCATCGGTGTCGACGATGTGGACGAATGGCATCGCTAGAACCTCCTGGGTGGATCGTGAAACAATACCAACGGGCCCTTAACCGGCCCTTACCACGGAGTCTGACCCAATCCGAATGCGCACCTGTAGGTATGTGAACGGTCTTGGACTTGGTCAGGGTTTGGGGGCGGCGGGAAATGCCGGGACTTAGTGGGAAATCGTCTGGGGTTGCGGTTTCGGACGGGATCGAGGACCGGGCCAGATCTGGCGCGTGGTTTTGGACATGGTGCTAGTCGACGAAGCTGACCTCCTCGACGGACCAGCGGTCGTCGCCGGTGTAGCGGATCGTGGCGGCGTATTTGGTGCGGATCACGGCGCCCTGGAGATCCTCGGAGTCGACATAGCCGGTGACGCGGTGGCGGCAGTTGCCGACATGGCGTGAGGCAACCTCGTCGGTCAGGCCGAGGGAGGGGAAGTCGGCGGTGTCGGGCCTGACCAGGCGCGCCTTCACCGGATCCCAGGCCACGACATAGGCCATGCTGGAGTCCTCGCATGGCGGGACACTCCGCGAGGCCTCGGTGTCAGATCTGCGGACACCTGGGCCGATGGCGACGAACAGTGCGGCCAGGCCGATCAGCGTCGCGGCGATGAGGTAGAGAACGCGGCTAATGGGTAGTCTATCCCCTGATTCCGAGCTCGATTGTAGGTGTAGGTATCACAGTACCAGCCCCACCTCTTGTCGTACAAGTCAAGTCAAAATCTGCTGATTCAGACTCCACGAAAGCAACGGGGCTAATACGGCAAGGACCATTTTCAATCCTCAACGTTGTATCCCAGCTCATCATCATTTGGTATTCATTATCATCATCATTTTCTCTGATCGTAAGTTCTACCCCGTTTTCATCAGCGGCATCGAGCGTGATTGAATGGGAGCGGAGCAAGGAGGGCGGAAGAGTTTGTCCCTTGGACAGGCGAATACGCTCGGAGGTCGTAATTGTCGTGGATCCGGGAGTTAAGTATCTGGGCAAGGCGACTCGCTGAAGCTCTTCCCGCGCCGACTCGGGTAGTTGCACCCCAGAGTATTGATCGATCACGTCGATGGCCCAGTCGCGGAGGCTGGATTCCGTTTCCTCTTCGGGCGGACTCTGGAGGATGCCGATCGCCATCTCGACGGTCTGAAGGCGGACGTCCGCCTCCTTGTTCGACCGTTCGATCGATGTCCCGAACCACGCGACGAGCACCGGCACTGCGATGAGGCTGATGCTGGTGGCAGCGGCCCTGAACTTGTCCCAGATGTCTTTTTCGGTTGCCGGCATAGCGGCCCTCAAATCATCCGGCCGATCCAGCGGACGCGGCCGGCGACGTGGATTTCTTCGGCTTCATTGCGGTTGAGGATATGGTCGACATAGGCGTGTTCGTTGTCGGCCTTGATCGACACGGCGCCGCCGAAGAAGCGCTGGATGCGCTTGACCATCAGAGAACCACTGATGGAGACGACAAAAATCGCGTCGAGAAAGCACGTGAGGCCGGTGACGACCAGAAAAGGAAACCAAATGGGTCAGACACGATTGATTTCCAGATTTCGATCTCGTTTGACCAACTGTTTCCCATCGTCGCGGGCTGTGCAGACTTTGCAAATGGAAAAGTTGGTAGCGGAGGAGGGACTCGAACCCCCGACACGCGGATTATGATTCCGCTGCTCTAACCAGCTGAGCTACTCCGCCCCGATATGCGGGCCCGATGGTCCGGCCCGGTGCGCTGGGAGGCCCAGCGTATATGGCCTGGGGATGGTCGCTGTCAAGGGCCGGGCTGTGCCGGCTCACCCCAGCTGGGCGGCGCGTTCGGCGAGGCGCACCAGGTCGGCGAGGCTGTCGGCCCGCATCTTCTTCATGACGTTGGCGCGGTGGACCTCGACCGTCTTCGGGCTGATGGCGAGGGCGCGGGCGATCTCCTTATTGGATCTGCCGGCAATCACCGACTCCATCACCTCGGTCTCGCGACGGGTCAGGTTGGCGAGGTTGTTTCGGGCCCCGGCGCGCTTGGCGTCTGCCTCGCGGGTCTGAAGGTCGAATTCTATCGAGGCCTGGATGCGATCGAGCATGGCCTGGTCGCTGAACGGCTTCTCAACGAAATCGACCGCGCCCTGCTTCATGACCCGCACCGCCGTCGGCACATCGCCATAGCCGGACACCACGATGATCGGCAGTGTGATGCCTTCGGCGAGCAGCCGTTCCTGCAGCTCCAGGCCGCTCATGCCCGGCATGCGGACATCCAGCACCAGGCAGCCCGGACGGTCCGGGTCATAGGCCTTCAGGAAGGCCTGGGCGGACTCGAAGGTCTCCGTCCTGAGGCCGACCGAGCCGACCAGCCACTCGAAGGACTGGCGCACGGCGGCATCGTCATCGACGACGAAGACGGTTGGTGCGGATGGACATCCGGGTGTCTCAGGCGACATTGTCCAGCGCCTCGCGATCGAACGGCAGGGTCAGCCGCACGGTTCCGCCGCGACCGCGCCGGTCGATCCGGATGCGGCCACCATGGGCCTCGACGATGGTGCGGCTGATCGAAAGCCCCATGCCCATCCCATTCTCCTTGGTGGTAACGAACGGTTCGAAGATCGTCGGGGCAACCTCCTTGTCGAAGCCGGGCCCGGTATCGGCGACGGTCACCTCGAGGCTGCCGTTGTCGGTCGCGCGGGTGCGGATGCGCACCTCCCGTACGCCGTCGGACATGGTCTCCATTGCCTCGATGGCATTCTTGGCGAGGTTCAGCAGCACCTGCTCGATCTCGATCCGGTCGACCAACACCGGCGGCGTATCTTCGGCCAGATCAACCCGCAGCCGCACCCTGCCGGCCCGCAGCTGACCTTGCAGCATGGTGGCCACCGCCTTGACGATCTCCGACATGTCGACCGCGACGCGCTCAGGCTTGGCCTGGCCGACAAACCCGCTGATCCGGCGAAGAACGTCGCTGGCGCGCTGGGCCTGCTCGCGGATCCGCGCCATGACGTCCGACAGTTCCTCCGGACCGAGCGTGTCCGAGCGAATTCGGCGCAGGCTGCCATTTGCGTAGTTCACCATGGCCGACAGCGGCTGGTTCAACTCGTGCGCCATCACGCTTGCCATCTCGTCCAACGTGCTGCGGCGGAGCAGCTGCGCCAGTTCCGCTTCGCGCCGACGGATAAGCTCCTCGCTGCGCTTGCGCTCGGTGATGTCTGTGCCGACGGTGATCAGACTGCCGTCCAACAGGACATAGTCATTTATCTCGATCCAGCTGTCGTCGCTTCGCTGATACTCCAACGCCCGGGCGGGTTCGTTTCGGCGGTTGATCCGCTTCGCCAGCCAGGCTTCGGCGTCGGAATTGGTGCCGGCGATCCCGCCGCTCTCGGCGAAGGCGCGGGCCAGGTCGAAGTAGAGGGCGCCGGGGACCATTGGCTGCGCAGGCGTCTCGTAGATCGCTTTGTTGACCCGGTTGACGGCGACAAGCCGGTCGTCCGGGTCGAACAGGGTGAACGCCGCCGGTATTGCTTCTATGGCACGGGCCAGCCTCGTTTCCGCCTCGCGTCGTTTGTCCTCCGCTTCAATTTCGGCGCTGATCTCCGATCCCACCCCGCGATAGCCGAGGAAAGTTCCATCCGCGTCGAACCGAGGCAGGCCGCTGACCCGGAAATGCGCCATGCGGCCACTGGCGAGCCGGCGGCCATAGATGAAGTCCCGAAATGGATTGCAAGCTTCAAGATCGGCGCGGTGACGGGCCAGCAGGGACGGATCGACGATCAGCCCCGACAGCTCGTATCGGGTGAGCCCCATGACATCCTGTGGCCTCAGCCCGACATCCTCCACCCCCGCCCGGGACACGAATGTGAAGCGATGTTCGGGGTCGGTTTCCCAGAACCAGTCCGAAGCGGCCTCGGCGAATTCGCGGAAGCGCGACTCGCTTTCGCGCAGTGCCTGCTCGGCTTTCTTGATCTCGGTAATGTCGGTGCGCACGCCGACGATACCGCCATCCTTGGTGCGACGCTCGGAGATGCGCAGCCAGCGCCCGTCGTTCAGTTCCTGCTCATGTGGGCCGGTCGGATCGCGGTGCGATTCCATTCGCTCGGCGACCCATTCCTCCTCCCGCCCAATCGACTCGGTGATCTCGCCGGCCTTGGCGCCGGCACGAATCTGTTCCTCGAAGGTGACGCCTGGCACCAGCAAATGCGCAACCAGCGGATAGCTCTCGCGATATTTCTGATTGCAGACGACCTGCCGATCTTCGGAATCATAAAGTACGAATGCCTCGGTCAGGCTCTCGATGGCGTCGAACAGCTGTGCGCGGGTGCGGGCCGCCCTTGCCTCGCTCTCGCGCAACGCCTGCTCCGCCTGCACGCGCTGCTGAATATGCACGGTCTCGTCGGTCGCGGTACCGCGATAGCCGCGATACCGGCCCTCGGTGTCGAAGAACGGTTTGCCGCTGATCCGCCAATGGGTGGCCCGGCCGGTCTTATCGGTGACCGTGTACCGAAATTCACGAAATGGCCTGTGCGCATCGAGGTCGGCCCGATGGCGGCGCCATTTCTCCGTCGCCTCCGGATCGACGCCGGCGACCTCCCAGCGGGTCCGGCCCAGGGCCAATGACGCCATTGGAAGCCTGGAATGCCCGCTCTGCTCCACCAGATGGGTGAAGCGAAACGACTCGTCGGTCTCCCAATAGCGGTCGACCGAAGCATCGATCAAGTCGCGGAAACGCTGCTCGCTTTCGCGCAGGGACGATCTGGCCGCCCGCCGGTCGAGCACGACCCGGCGGAGCAACAGCACTGCGGTGAACGCCAACGCGCTGACCGCCAATCCCGGCAGCTCGTCCAGATGGGTGGCGGTGAATTCGAAACCGGGCCGAAACGTGTCATGGACCACGAACGTCAACACCTGGCGCAGCGCCATCAGCGCAGCCATTCCGGCCAGAAAGCCGAACCACCAGTAGCGCAGGCGCACCCAATACACCAACGCCAATGCTGCTGCCGCGGTACTTGCGGCGATCGACAGGATCAGAACGAGGCTCATTCGCCGATTTCCTGTTTCGGCCGCCAAAGGCCACCGATCGGCCGGTCTCAGCCGGCGGCGACAAGAAGATTACCGCAAGGTAATCCCAAACCACCATAGGACAAACCGCCCCTGGGCCGGGGCGTTTTCGACGACCATTGAATCGGACCGCCCGGCGGCAATAGCCAACAGCTCCACCCGCACCTTCGGGTATTCCCGTAATCGGGTAGGTGGCGGACCGAATATGCCCGCGAGTCAGAACCACCGTAGACTGTCATTCAAGCTGACTGGTCCGACCCCCGAAGAAGACCGGACAGCCGGCAGAACACACAAGCCGATCTTCCAATTTGATGGAGCTTAATCGGGTGGCTGGCGTACTGGCGAAATTCGAACCGGCGCATGATCGCCGGGCAGTGGATGCCCTGGAGAATCGGGAATCGGCGGGCCTGCCGCCTTTGCCAGAGGATCAGGCATTGATCGCCGAGGCGGCCAAAGCTGCCGGACTGGGTCCATGGGTGCGCTATGGCACCAGTTCCGATTGCATGTATTGCTCACCGGAGGCCGCCAGCGTGTTTGGCGTTGAGCCGGGCGAAGACGGCACGACATTCCTTGAATTCTGGTCCTTAATTCACCCCGACCATCGCGGGCGAGTCGCCGAGGTGATGGAGAGCACCCGCCTGAACCCGCGCCCCTACGGCGTTGAATACGCTATCGTCCTGCCAAGCGGAGAGACCCGATACGTCGCGGAAACCGCGCAACCCTATTTCGACGATGCGGGCCAACTAACCCATTTCCTTGGCGCATTTCAGGACATTACCGAGCGCCGGCATCCTGATGGGGGACCGGACATGGAAAACCTCGACCATGAGTTCGCCGATGCAGAGCACCGGCGATCGCGCCGTCTCGAAGCCGCCAGCAATGAGATCAAGGCGCTGTTGGACATCGTGATTTCGTCATCGGAGCTGATGCTCTGGCAGCAGGAAGGCGAACTGCCGGAAACCTATCGCGGCTACACGCGCGATATCCGGCGCAGCGGTATGGATCTGAAGCTGATCCTCGAGGATCTGTTGGCAAGCATGGAAACCCGACGCCGAACCGACGGAAACCGGCCATGACGGCGACCGGCCGGGCTTTCTGATCAGGCTTCCAGGATCGCGGCGAGCTTGAGCGCCGCCGCCATCGAACCCGCCACTTTCAGCTTACCCGTCATGAACGCCAGCGTCGGATCGAGGGCGCCGTCGATCAACTGCGCCAGAGCCTCGCTGGTCATGGTCAGCGTCGCATCCGCCTGACCCTCCTCATCGGATGAGATCATCGCCGGCACCTCGGTACCATCAATCAGGATGACACCGGCGCCATTCAAGTCGAGCCGCACGCGGTAACCGAGCTTCGGGCTGACCGCCGCGCGTTGCCGCATGGCATCAATCAGGGTATCGATCGTCATGGCCCGCACCGTGCCAGGGCAAGGTGTCCATTTCCTTACAAATCTAAAGGATTTGAGAGATCAATCGTGATGCCGCCCGATCGGAGTATTCCCTATGCGGCGCGATCCAATATCGCCTCGGTGATCCAGCCGCCGCCCAGCACCCGATCGCCGTCATACAGAACCGCCGCCTGTCCGGGCGCGACGCCGTGTTGCGGCGAATCCAGCACGATCTCAGCGCCGCTATCCGGCGCTGAATAGACCCGTCCCGACGCCGCCGGCTGGGCCGACCGAAGCTTGACCTGCGCCGGACGGCCTGGGCCATGGCCTTCGGCCGCCAGCGAACCCACATCAAGCCAGTTCAGCGCGCGCACGCTCACCCGGTCGCGGGCCAGGGCCGTCTTCGGCCCGACCACGACGCGGTGGAAGGCAGGCTCGAGACGGACGACATAGAGCGGATCGCCGCCACCGATCCCGATGCCGCGGCGCTGGCCGATGGTGAAATGGATGATGCCGTCATGGCGGCCCAGCACCCGGCCGTCCAGATCGACAATGTCGCCGGACTCCACGGCGCCCGGCCGCAGCTTCTCCACCACGCTGGCATAACCGCCATTGGGCACAAAGCAGATGTCCTGGCTGTCCGGCTTGGCCGCCACCGGCAGGTCGAATCGCTGAGCCAGGGCGCGGGTTTCCGGCTTGCTCAGACCACCCAGGGGAAAGCGCAGAAAGGCGAGCTGTTCCGGAGTCGTGGCGAACAGGAAATAGCTCTGATCCTTGGACGGATCGGCGGCACGATGCAGTTCCGGACCGGCCTCGCCCTCCACCCGGCGCACGTAGTGACCGGTGGCCAGCGCCTCGGCTCCAAGATCGCGGGCGGTGCCCAGCAGGTCGCGGAACTTGACCGTCTGATTGCAGCGCACGCAGGGGATCGGCGTCTCGCCGCGAAGGTAACTGTCGGCGAAATCATCCATCACCGCCTCGGAGAAGCGGCTTTCGTAGTCCAGCACGTAATGGGGAATGCCGACCGTGTCGGCCACCCGGCGGGCATCGTGGATGTCCTGACCCGCACAGCAGGCGCCCTTGCGCGCCACGGCGGCGCCATGGTCGTAGAGCTGCAGCGTCACACCGACCACGTCATAGCCCTGCTCCGCCAGCAGAGCGGCGGTCACGGAGCTGTCGACGCCGCCGGACATGGCGACGACGACCCGCGTGTCGGCGGGCTTCTTATCGAACCCCAGGGAATTCATGGCGCGCAATATAGGGCGCGCGCCGCGCAGTACAATCTCTAAGCCAAAGACGGCCTGTCGGCCCGCTCAGGCCGCGTAGAGGGAACCGGTCGGCGTCTTCAGGAACTCGGCAAGCGGGATGTCTTCCTGCTTCAGGAAACCGGTGTTCGGCAGCTTGCCGTCCCGGACCATCTCGATGACCGCGACGACCGACCCGGCCGTGGTCCAGGCAATGGCGGTCCTGACCTTGCCGGCGAGTTCGATTGGACGGTAGGAGCGCACGAACTCCTTGCGCTCGGAATTACCGTCCTTGGTGCCTTCGGCAGAGACATGGATATAGACCACATCGTCTTGCACCGGTGGCTTGGCGTGCACCAGGATCTCGCCGGCCTCCCTGCGCCGGTCGCGCATCAGCAACTCGTGGAAGAAGAAATTCATCTGTTTCATGTGGCCCGGATACCGCATGGATTTGTAGTCGAGGTTGGCCACTTGCCCGAGATAGGTGTCGCACATGGTGCCGAGGCCGCCGGACGTGGTGAAGGCTTCGAGCTTGACCCCGTCAACATAGAGCGTCTCGTGCCATTCCATCGGCGAGACCCATTTGCGCTCGCCATGCTCGATGACTTCGCAATCGTTCAGGTATTCGTTGACCACCCCCTCCGGCGACCAGTTGAAGGCGTAGCCCATCAGCCCGGTCGGATTCTGCGGCAGCGCCCCGACCCTCATCTTGCAGCTGCGGCACTCGTCGAAGGCCGAAATCAAATCCGCTCCGACGATCCCGACAAAGCCCGGCGCCAACCCGCATTGCGGCGCCATCAGCCCCTTGGAGGTCTTGGACAGGTCCAGGATGACCTTGGTCGTCGGCACATCCTCGGTCAGATCGAAATAGTGGATACCGGTATCATGGGCGATCCGGGCGATGTTGAAATTGAGGTGATACGGCAGGCAGGAGAGCACGGCGTCATGCCGCCGGAGTTCCTCCTCGACACCATGCGGAGACCCAAGATCCAGGGTCTTGACTGGAAACGGAAACGGCCCAGCCGGCGGTTTCAGATCCAACCCGACGACGTCAAAGTCAGAGCCATGCAATAGCTCCGACGCCAGTGCGCCGACCTTGCCGAGACCAAGAACCGCAACTCTCTTCATTTGTTGTCCCTAGGAGCCTGACCGAAACCGATTTCGCCGATTCCACGACCGGTCGATGACGAGAAGGAATAGCCGCGACTGCAGACGAATACGACAAGATGTTCTCGTCATGGCCCTGCAGGGCCGACAATGAGACGGCCGCCAAAGGCAAAACGACCGGCTGATGTCTTGGAGGGTTCCGCGATTCAGGTCTGGAAGCTCAGCATTCCACTTCGGTTGAAGCGGGGTACGGTCTAGCTCAGGCCTTCGGTTCTTCCGCCGGGTCCGGTTGGGGGGCGACGCGGAAGCTTTCGCCGCAGCCGCAGCGGTCGATCTCGTTGGGATTGTTGAAGACGAAGCGGGCGCCCAGATCCTCGTCGACGAAATCCATCTCGGTGCCGAGCAGGAACATGGTGGCGGTGGGCTCGATCAGAACCGTGACGCCCTTGTCCTCGATCACCTCGTCGAAGGCGCCTTTCTCCTCGGCATACTCCATCTTGTAGGAGAGTCCCGAGCAGCCGGTCGATTTTACGCCAACGCGTACGCCGATGATCGGCTTGTCGGTCTGCGCCATCAGTTCCTTGACCCGCTCCGCGGCGCGGTCGGTCAGGGTGATCGCTTTGGGCAGCGCCTTCATCGTCCCACCTCTCAAAACATGCCCAGCGCCAGCCGGGCCTCTTCCGACATCCGCGACGGGTCCCAGACCGGCTCCCAGACCAGATTGACGTCCGCCACATTGACGCCGTCCACGTCCTGCACCGCTTCCATCACCTGCTCGGGAATCAGATCGGCGACCGGGCAGTTCGGCGCGGTCAGGGTCATGTCGATCACGACCCGGCCGTTATCCGCGATGTCGAGCCGATATATTAGACCCAACTCGTAAATATTGACCGGAATCTCCGGGTCGTGGACGCTCTGTAGTGCCTCGATCACCCGTTCGCGCAGGCCCTCGGGCCCGGATCCCGATTCCAGTTCCGGGCGGCCATCGGTCGCCAACTTGACCAGATCGATCGGCGTCGCGCCGTCGCCTTTTCCCTCGCGCTCTATCATTCGGTCGTCACGCTGTCCTTGCCGTCCGCCGCCGCCTGCATGGTGTGCCAGGCCAACGTGGCGCATTTCACCCGGATCGGGAACTGCCGCACCCCGGAGAGCGCCTGCATGCGGTCGAGATCGTCCTCGTCCACGCCGTCGGTGGCGACGGTGTCGTCGCCGGTCGCCATGCCATGGAAGGTCTCGAACAGCTTGTTCGCCTCTTCCAGGGTCTTGCCCTTGACGATTTCAGTCATCATCGATGCCGACGCCATGGAGATCGCGCAGCCTTCGCCCTTGAAGCCGGCGTCGCGCACGATGTTGTCGTCATCCACCGTCAGGTAGATCACGAAAGCATCGCCGCAGACCGGGTTCTGGCCCAGCGCTTGCCGATTGGCGCCCTTGGGACAGCACCGGTTCCGCGGGTTCTTGCCGTGCTCCAGGATGACGTCCTGGTACAGCTCTCGCATGTCGTCGAACATCAGCCGAACAACTCCCTCACGCCCGTCAGGGCCTCCACCAAGATATCGATCTCCGCCTTGGTATTGTAAAGGCCGAACGATGCCCGGGTGGTGGCCGTCACGCCAAACCGGTCCATCAGCGGCTGTGCGCAATGATGTCCCGCCCGCGCGGCGACGCCGGCCCGGTCGATGACGGTCCCGACATCGTGGGGATGGGCCACATCCAGCACGAAGGAGACGATGCTGCATTTTTGCTCGGCGCGTCCGATGATGGTCAGCCCCGGCACCTCGGACAGCCGGTCCGTCGCATGGGACAGCAGCTCCGCCTCATGGGCCGCAATGCGGTCGAGGCCGAGGCCGGTGACGTAGTCGATCGCCGCCCCCAGCCCGATGGCCTGCGCGATCGGCGGCGTGCCGGCCTCGAACTTGGCCGGCAGCCCGGCGAATTCGGTCTTCTCAAAGGTCACCCGGCGGATCATCTCGCCGCCGCCCTGATAGGGCGGCATCCGATCCAGCATGTCCTCCTTGCCGTACAGCACGCCGATGCCCGACGGCCCATACAGCTTGTGACCGGTGAAGACGTAGAAATCCGCGTCCAGGTCCTGAACGTCGACGCCCAGATGCACGACTCCCTGGGAGCCGTCGATCAGCACCGGGATGTCGCGAGCATGGGCCGCCGCGATGATGCGCTTCGCCGGGGTGATGCTGCCCAAAGCATTGGAGGCGTGGGTGATCGCCACCAGCTTGGTCTTCGGCCCGAGCAGTTTCTCGAACTCGTCGAACAGAAGATTGCCGTCATCGTCGATCGGCGCGACCTTGAGGACAGTGCCCTTTTCCTCGCGCAGCAACTGCCACGGCACGATATTGGCGTGGTGCTCCATGGCTGAGATCACAACCTCGTCGCCCTCGCCCAGGAAGGTGCGGCCGTAGCTGGCGGCGACCAAGTTGATGGCCTCGGTCGCGTTGCGAGTGAACACGATCTCGCGCTCGGACCGCGCATTGATCAGCTCCCGGACTTTTTCCCGCGCCGCCTCGTAGAGGTCCGTCGAGGCACCGCTGAGGAAGTGCAGCCCGCGATGGACGTTCGAGTAGTCGTTTTCGTAGAGATTCGAGACGGCGTCGATCACCTGGCGCGGCTTCTGCGCCGAGGACGCGCTGTCGAAATAAACCAGCGGCTTGCCATAGACCGTTCGCGACAGGATCGGGAAATCGGACCGGATCGCCGCCACGTCATAGTCGTTCATACCGCTGCTGTGGAGTGGTGCCGGCGCCATCTTAGTCACGCTCATGCCGCTGTCCCCATCTCGTCCAGCCGCGCCTTCAGCCTTGCGGCGAAATCGTCGCGTACCGCCGGTACGCTGATCTCCTCCAGCGCCTCCATGAGGAAGGCCTCGATCAACAAGGCGCGTGCCTCGTCTTCGCCGATGCCACGGGTGCGCAGATAAAACAGCGCGTCGGCGTCGATCTCGCCGGCGGTGGCGCCGTGGCTGCATTTGACGTCGTCTGCATAGATCTCCAGCTCGGGCTTGCTGTCGATCTCCGCTCCCCTGGACAGCAGTAGCGCCCGGTTGAGCTGATGCCCGTCGGTCCGCTGGGCGTCGCGGCGCACTATGATCTTGCCCTGGAAGACGCCGCGGGAACGGCCGTCCAGCACGCCGGCATAGACCTCACGACTGCGGCAGTCGGGCTCGGCATGGTCGATGAAGCTGGTTGTGTCCATATGCTGGCTGTCCCGCGCCACATAGGCGCCAGACAGCCGGCAGTCAATCCCGGTCGCGGCGAGCAGCGCCTTGATGTCGTTGCGCGCCAACCGGGCGCCGAGCGACAGGATGAAATTGTCATAGGTCGCGTCGCGCCCGAGCCGGACCTGCAAATTCGCCAGATGCAGCGCCGCGTCCCCTTCGTCCTGCATCTTGTAGTGATGCAGCCGCGCGCCGGCGCCAACCGAGATCTCGGTCACGGCATTGGTGAAATACGCTGTACCATCATTGCCGCGATGGATTTCCACCAGCGTCGCCTGACTGTTGTCCTCTGCCACCACAAGGTTGCGCGGGTGCGCGGCAACGACCGCATCGGTCTGTAGATCGGTCAGGAAGACCATTCGAATCGGCTGTTCGACCACGATGCCGGGCCGCAGATGCAGGACGAAACCATCCTGCATCAAGGCCGTGTTGAGGCCGAGGAAAGGCTGGTCAGCGGCCTCGGTCACTCGGCCGAGATGCTCGGCCAACAACGGATCCTCCCCGTTCAGCAGATCGGCGGTGCTTGCCACGGTGGCGCCCTCAGGCAAACCGTCGGTGCTCGACAGATCGGCGCGGAAATGGCCGTTCACGAAGACCAGCCGAAAGCCGTCGGCCGCATCGGTGTCGATTTCCGATGTCAGACCTTGCGAAACGCCGTTGCTATGCACCGGGGCCGGCGCATAGTCGAGCGCTGCCAGCTTGCGGACATCGGTGTATTTCCAGTCTTCGGATCGGCGGTCTGGCACGCCGAGCGCCCGAAAACTGGCGATCCCGCCATCGCGCAAAGCGTCCGCCCAGCCCTGGCCGGCGCCCGGCAACTCGGCACGCCTGTCGTCGAACAGCGCGGCGAGCGGCAGGGCCGCGGTATCGCTGAGGACTGCCTTGCCCATGGTCACGCCGCCTCTTCGCCAAGGCCTGCATAGCCCTTGGCCTCCAGCTCATGCGCCAGTTCCTCGCCGCCGGACCGCACGATCCGGCCGTCGGCCAGCACATGCACATGGTCGGGCACGATGTAGTTCAGCAGGCGCTGATAATGGGTGATAATCAGGGTCGCGTTGTCCGGACGCCTCAGCGCGTTCACGCCGTCGGCGACGATCTTCAGCGCATCGATATCGAGGCCGCTGTCGGTCTCGTCCAGCACCGCCAGGCGTGGTTCCAGAAGCGCCATCTGCAGGACTTCGTTGCGCTTCTTCTCACCGCCGGAGAAGCCGGCATTGACCGCCCGCTTCAACTTGTCGTCGTCGATGCCCAGGGCACGGGATTTCTCGCGCAGCAGCCGGACGAACTTGATCGGGTCGAGTTCGTCCTCGCCGCGATGCTTGCGATGGGCATTGAGCGCCGTGCGCAGGAATGTGGTGGAGCCGACGCCGGGGATTTCGACCGGATACTGGAACGCCAGGAAGATGCCGGCGCGTGCCCGCTCTTCCGGATCCTGCTCCAGCAGATCCTTGCCGTCATAGGTCACCGATCCGCCGGTGACCTCATAGCCTTCGCGCCCGGCGACAACGTAGGACAGCGTGCTCTTGCCGGAGCCGTTCGGCCCCATGATGGCATGCACCTCGCCCGGGTTGATCGTCAGGCTGAGCCCCTTGAGGATCTCCTTGCCCTCTACGGCGACCCGTAAATCCTTGATCACAAGCATCCAATTTCCCCAACTTCACGCCCTTGGGCCGGCAAGCGGCCGGGCGGCAAATTCCTCGATCCGGACCGTGACCCGCAGGTCAGCCCACACTGCCTTCCAGGCTTATCCCGACCAGCTTCTGCGCCTCCACGGCGAATTCCATCGGCAGCACCTGCAGCACCTCGCGGCAGAAGCCGTTGACGATCAGCGCCAGCGCCTCTTCCTCGCCGATGCCGCGCTGGCGGCAATAGAACAGCTGGTCCTCGCTGACCTTCGACGTGGTCGCTTCGTGCTCGACCTGGGCGGTGCGGTTGCGCGACTCGATATAGGGCACCGTGTGGGCGCCGCATTTGTCGCCGATCAGCAGGCTGTCGCACTGGGTGAAGTTCCGGGCGCCCTCCGCACCGGGCAGGATCCGCACCAGCCCACGATAGGTATTGTCCGAGCGGCCGGCGGAGATGCCCTTGGAGATGATCCGGCTGCTGGTGTTCTTACCGATATGGATCATCTTGGTACCGGTATCGGCCTGCTGGCGATTGTTGGTGATGGCGACGGAGTAAAATTCGCCGACCGAATTGTCGCCTTGCAGGATGCAACTCGGATACTTCCAGGTGATCGCCGAGCCAGTCTCCACCTGGGTCCAGGAGATCTTCGAGTTCCGGCCCCGGCAGGCACCGCGCTTGGTGACGAAGTTATAGATACCGCCGACGCCGTTTTCGTCGCCCGGATACCAGTTCTGCACGGTGGAATACTTGATCTCCGCATCGTCCAGGGCGACCAGTTCGACGACCGCGGCGTGCAACTGGTTCTCGTCGCGCATCGGCGCCGTGCAGCCTTCCAGATAGCTCACATAGGAGCCCTTGTCGGCGATGATCAGGGTGCGCTCGAACTGGCCGGTATTCTCCGCGTTGATGCGGAAATAGGTGGACAGCTCCATCGGGCAGCGCACGCCCGGCGGCACGTAGACGAACGAGCCATCGGTGAACACCGCGCAATTCAGCGTGGCGTGCTTGTTGTCTGAGTAGGGGACGACCGAGCCTAGATACTTCTTCACCAGTTCGGGGTGGTTCTGAATGGCCTCGGAAATCGGGCAGAAGATGACCCCGACCTCTTCCAGCTTCTTCTTGAAGGTCGTGGCCACCGAGACGCTGTCGAAAACTGCGTCGACCGCAACGCCGGCCAAGACCTTCTGCTCGTTCAGCGGAATGCCCAGCTTCTCATAGGTCGCAAGCAGTTCGGGATCCACCTCGTCCAGGCTCTTGGGCTTATCGCCCTGCTTGGGCGCCGCGTAATAATAGGCGTCCTGATAGTCCATCGGCGGGAAGTCGACCTTCGCCCAGGTCGGCTCCGGCATCTCAAGCCACAGGCGGTAGGCGCGCAGACGCCATTCCAGCAGCCATTCCGGCTCGTCCTTCTTGGCGGAGATGAAGCGGACGATGTCCTCGCTCAGCCCCTTCGGCGCCATATCCTGTTCGATATCGGTGACGAAGCCGTACTTGTACCGCTCGCTCGTTACCGACTCGACCTGTCGCGTTGTCTCGTCCAAGGCAGCCATCGATCCTCGTCCCCACCATCAATCTCAACTGGCCGGCGAAACTAGCCAAAACCAACTAATTTAATCGGGTAAGACCCGACGTCTCAATCCTGATCTAACTTTGTCGTGCGCGCCTTTAACCCACACGGTACTTAGTGCCGAATCGGCCGATTTCCAACGATTTCACCCGCATCGTTTCGTCTGGATCGCGCCGGAATTAACACTTTCACGATATCACACGGCAACTTGTCGAAAAACCACAACATTTCTGTTGAATTGGCCCCCAGATTGCGCCGGCGCGTGCTCGACCCCGGTTTCTTTCGAATTACCCGATCAAATTCGTTGGTTAATGCTCATGCCGTCTTCACCGCTGGTGAGTTACAGCATCATGTTGTTGGTGCCCTCCGGCAACGAGACCACGAGCCCATCCAGCGCCTCGCTCAGAATGATCTGACAGCCCAGCCGCGACGTCCGGGTCAGGCCGAATGCCAGATCGAGCATGTCCTCCTCGTCCTCCTGGATCTCTTCCAGCTTGTCGAACCAGCCCGGATCGACAATCAGGTGGCATGTGGAGCAGGCCAGCGACCCCTCGCACGCCCCTTCCAGGTCGATCCCATGGCGGTGCGCGATCTCCAGCAGGGACAGCCCGGCCGGGGCGTCAATGTCGCGCCGGGTTCCGTCCGTATTGACAAATGTGACCCTAGGCATGGGCCGGGTTGCTCCTCGAAATCTGACTGGCCGATACGGCGCGCGAGCGGTGTTCTAGCGAAAGCGGCCCGCCGATGCCAGCAGACACTGGCCCGGCCACGGTCGCAGGCCGGCTGCACGCGCAATGCCGCATGGTCCGGTGCCTACGCCGCCGCACTCGCGCCGGCCCGCCTGTACAGCGAGTCCCAGGCCGCGACGAAGGCTGCGATCTCCGGCTCCCTTGTATCCCAACCCAGGCTGGCCCGGATCGCGGAGCCCATCTGCTGTTCGGCCGCTCCCATCGCCTTGAGCACATGGCTGGCGGCGACTTTGCCGGAAGAGCAGGCGGAACCGGAACTGACCGCGAGGCCGGCCAGGTCGAAGCCCATGAGCTGGGTCTCGGCCGGAACTCCGGGCATGGCGATGCAGCTCGTATTCGGCAGCCGCGGCGCCGACCGGCCGAAGATCGTGGCCGAAGGGCAGGCTTGCAGAACTCGGGCTTCCAGCGCGTCCCGCAAGGTGGCGAGGTCCGCGAACGCGGCAATCCCGGATTGTGCCGCGGCAGCGGCGGCGCCGAACCCGGCGATCCCCGGCACGTTCTCGGTCCCGCCGCGACGGCCCGCTCCTGACCGCCGCCCTGGATAAGAGGTGGCACCACGACGCCCTCGCGCAGCACCAACGCCCCGATGCCGGGCGGCCCGCCGATCTTGTGCGCCGAGAGGCTTAGCAGGTCGGTGTCCAGGGCATCGAAACCGACCTCGATCTTGCCGGCCGCCTGCACGGCATCGCAGTGCAGGAGTGCGTTGTGGCGCCGGGCGAGCGCGGCCGCCTCGGCGACCGGTTGGATAACGCCGGTCTCGTTGTTGGCCGCCATCAGCGATATCACCACCGGCTTGGCCGACCCGGCGAGTGCCGCCTCGAGCGCCGCCAGATCGATCCGCCCATCGGCCAGGACCGGAATCTGCTCGGTTTCCGCCGCGGCAAGCACCGACGGGTGCTCGATGGCGGAGACCAGGATCCGGCGCCCCACCGCGGCAAGCCCGGCTAGCGCCATGGCGTTCGCCTCGGTGCCGCCGCTGGTGAACACGATTTGCGCCGGCGCCACCCCGACCAACGCCGCCACCGCCTCGCGGCCGTTCTCGACCAGCCGCCGGGCGGCCCGGCCAAAGCCGTGGACAGAGGACGGATTGCCGGTCACCGACAGCGCCGCGACCATGGCATCGCGCGCTTCCGGGCGCATCGGCGCGGTCGCGTTGTAGTCGAGATAGATCGCCTGGGTCATGGCCGAGCCGACGGATATCCGATCATGAAGGGCAGCGGCGCCGGCCTATTCGGCGGCCAGCCCCGGCTCCGACGTCGCAGGGCGCGTCGCCAAGACGCGGCTGGTGCCCAGCACGCGGCGGGACACCACGTCCTCCAGCGACACGGAGCTCAGATAGAGATGGATCTGATTGCCAAGCTCCTCCCACAGATCATGGGTGAGACAACGGCTCTTGTCGCTCTTGCAACCGGCGGCCGAACTCGGAAGGCAGCGGGTCGCGCGGATCGGTTCATCGACGGCCAGGATGATGTCGGAGATCCGTGTCTCGTCGGTCGAGTGAGCCAGCATGTAGCCACCGCCTGGCCCCCGTACGCTGCCGACCAGACCGGCGCGCCTAAGCTTGGCAAACAGCTGCTCCAGATAGGACAGTGAGATTTCCTGGCGCTCGGCAATGTCAGCAAGCGCGATCGGGCGGCCCGTGCTCTGCCGCGCCAAGTCCACCATCGCCATGACCGCATAGCGGCCTTTCGTACTGAGTCTCACGATCCGTCATCCTTTCCGCGCCTTCCGGCGCAGCCACGGCGATCAGGCCGGTCAGCAATTGCCTCGCGGCTCTTCGGCCTCGCTCGCCTCGCCAGCCTCGACATCTCCATCCAACGGCGTGTCCAGGGTGACGCCAGGGGGCCGTTCGCCTTCCAACTCGTCGACCCGCCGTCGCAGGGTCGAAACCTCTTCCATCAATCCGCGGATGGCGCTGGCCACCGGATCGGGCAGATCCCCGAGCGGCGTGCCGTATGGGGAAAAGTGCTCCTCGGCCAGGGACTTCGCCTTTGACACGACACGTCCCGGAATGCCGACGACGGTCGCGCATTCGGGCACATCCTTGGTGACGACCGCGTTGGCACCGACCCTGGCGCCTTCACCGACCAGAATCGGCCCCAGGACCTGCGCGCCGGACCCGACAATGACCTGGTTACCGAGCGTCGGATGGCGCTTTTGATCGCGCTGGCTGTGAGAATCGATCGATGGCGACACGCCGCCCAGCGTCACACCCTGATACAGGGTCACGTCGTCGCCGATCTCGGAAGTCTCGCCAATCACCACGCCGGTGCCATGGTCGATGAAGAACCGACGGCCGATTTTCGCACCCGGATGAATCTCGATTCCGGTGACGATCCTCGCCAGATAGGATATGTAAACGGCGAGGGTTCGCCAGCCCTTGCTCCAGGCCAGATGGCTGAGCCGATAACCGAGGAGAGCGTGGAAGCCCGGATACAAAAGCACCACGGCAAACCGCGACCTGGCGGCCGGGTCGCGCTGCATGACGCTGTCGATGTCTTCGCCAAGACGCTTGAACATCGGGCCTATCCCCATGATATGAAACATCATTCCGAGTGCATTGGCCAACCGCCCAAAACCGTGGCCGTTGGTGTATTATAGCATATAGGGAAACCAACCAAATTGGTCAAGAAATCGCGGGAAAACTGAATTTAGCCTATAAAATATGACCAATCAAATTGGTCGGACAAAGAAACGCCCGAACCAAGGGGCGCAACAACAGGATCGGATCGAAACATGCCCGAGGTGATCTTCAACGGCCCGGAAGGCCGGCTGGAAGGCCGCTACCAGATCGTCAAGACGGCCAACGCGCCCATCGCGCTTCTACTGCATCCCCACCCGGAGCATGGCGGCACGATGAACAACAAGATCGTCTACGCCCTCTACCAGGCATTCGCGCGGCGGGGATTTGCGGCGCTGCGCTTCAATTTCCGCGGCGTTGGCCGCAGCCAGGGGAGTTTCGATCGCGGTGAGGGTGAGCTCTCCGATGCCGCCGCAGCGCTGGACTGGCTGCAGGCGAACAACCCGAATGCGTCGGCCTGCTGGGTCGGCGGATTCTCATTCGGAGCCTGGATCGGCATGCAGTTGCTGATGCGGCGGCCTGAGATCGACGGCTTCATCTCGATCGCGCCGCCGGCGAACATGTACGACTTCAGCTTCCTGGCACCGTGCCCGTCATCCGGGCTTGTCGTACACGGCGCCCAAGACGATGTGGTGCCTCCGGATTCCGTGTCGAAGCTGGTCACCAAACTGGCCCATCAGCGGGACATCAATGTCGACCAGCGGCTGGTTCCCGGGGCGAACCACTATTTCCACGGCCGGATGGCCGAACTGGTCGGGCACATCGATAGCTATCTCGACGCAGCGCTGCGCCCGGCGGTGGCCGAGATCGCCGAGTAGGTCCGTCATCCGAGGCGACGGCCGTCGCGTTGCCGCCCCTGAACAGATGTGATACATCGCGCGCCCCGACTGCGAGCAATCCGGCCATGACCACCCCTCGATCCGACTTCCTGCGCGTCCTCCAGGAGCGCGGCTTCATCCATCAGTGCACCGATCTCGCGGCACTCGATGCCCTGGCCCTGCGCGGAGACGTGACAACCTATGTCGGCTACGATGCGACGGCCGACAGCCTGCATATCGGGCATCTGGTGTCGATCATGATGCTGCGCTGGCTGCAGAAGACCGGCGCAGGACGGCCGATCGCCCTGATGGGCGGAGGCACGACCAAGATCGGCGACCCGTCGTTCAAGGACGAGGCCCGGCCGCTGCTGGACACCGAGGCGATCGACCGCAACATCGACAGCATCCGGCAGAGCTTCGCCAATTTCCTCACCTTCGGCGATGGGTCGAACGAGGCGTTGATGGTCAACAACGCCGAATGGCTGGACGCGCTGGAATACGTGCCGTTCCTGAGGGAAATCGGCCGCCATTTCACGATAAACCGAATGCTCACCTTCGAGTCGGTGAAACTAAGGCTCGAACGCGAGCACCCAATGACCTTCCTGGAGTTCAACTACATGATCCTCCAGGCCTATGACTTCCTGGAGTTGGCCCGGCGCTACGATTGCCGCCTGCAGATGGGCGGCTCCGACCAGTGGGGCAACATCGTCAACGGCATCGACCTGACGCGGCGGATTGCCGGCAACGAGGTATTCGGCCTGACCACGCCGCTTATCGCCACCGCGTCCGGCGAGAAGATGGGGAAATCGGTCGGCGGCGCAGTCTGGCTCAGGCCACATCGGCTGAGCCCGTACGATTACTGGCAATTCTGGCGCAACACCGAGGACGCCGATGTCGGCCGTTTCCTGAAGCTGTTCACGGATCTGCCGCTGTACGAGATCGCCCGGCTGGAGGCGCTGGAAGGCTCGGAGATCAACGACGCCAAGAAGGTGCTGGCCACAGAGGCGACCCGGCTTTGCCATGGCGATGCGGCGGCAACGGAGGCCGCCGAGACGGCGCGCCAGACCTTCGAGAAAGGCAAGGCGGCGGAGGGGCTGCCGACCATCGACCTGCCGCACTCGGATCTGGAGGCCGGGGTGGTCGCCTTCCGACTGTTTCCGATGGCCGGCCTTGCGTCGTCCAACGGCGAGGCGCGCCGGCTGATCACCGGCGGCGGCGCCCGGGTCAACGATCAGCGGATCGACGACCCCGAACGGCCGGTCGGGATCGCCGACATCAACCCCGAAGGTGTGATCAAGCTGTCCGCCGGCAAGAAGCGTCACGCCCTGGTCCGGGCCGTCTGAGCGGTTCCAGATCCGAGGATGGCGGCTGCCGGCCTGCCGGCGCCAATTGTGTCGCGGCGTTAGTCCCTTTCTTCCACGGTCGGTCGCCGGTCGGGCTGTTCCACGCCCTCTTGGCCTAGTCCGCTGTCCAGGAAGAACAGGTTGCGCAGGAATCCGGGCGCCAGCACGGAGAGCGGATTGACATCGACCTCCGGCTCTCCCAGCGGACCCTGGACCGAATAGGCGAAGGCGAAAATGCCTTGCCCGTCGCCGCCGGTCAGCAGGTCGCCAAGGAGCGGGATTGCGCCGATCAACTGATTGACGCCATAGATCGGCACGATCGTGCCCTCCATGTTCATTTGACCGGCATCCAAGTCGAACTCGCCGTTCATGGTCAGGCCCAACGCCCCGCCGGAGGTGCGCGTGTTGCGCATCGACAGGAGGTCGTCTGCGTAACGGTATTCACCGGTCAGCTTCTCGAAATTGAGCCCCTCGGTGGACAGCACGTTCTGAAGCCCGCCAAGCGACAGGGCCGCCAGCAACCGTCCCAGAGCCGGCATATCGACCACCCGGTATTCCTGCAGGTCGACGCTGCCCTGCAGCGGCCCGTTGCGTTCGGTTTGCACGCCGGTCACGCTGAGCCGGCCGCCCTGGATGTTCTCGGTGAAATCCAGCGCCCTGAGCGCGGAACCGGCGTCGGCCGCGGTCAGGCTGAACTGATGCCCGGACGGACGGATCGGCTCGTACCGGGATTGCACCTGTCCGCCGGTATCGGTACGGGCGACCAGATCGAACTCGTTCCAGCCCTGGTCATCGCGCGCCGCGATCCCGGTGACGGAATAGAGCTTGCCGCGTTCGCTGGCGACGACCTCGTCGAACGCTACCGTCACTTGCAGAGGCGTTACATCGTCATCTGCGTCCGCCACCGTGGCCGGTGTCTCCGCCGGCTCTTCTCCTTCGCCTTCGCCCTCGCCTGGAACCAAAGGTGTCGAGATCGTCGCGTTTTCCAGCAGTGGCCGGGCATCCAGCCTAGGTCCATGGGCATTGACCGCATAGCCGCCATCTGGAAGCCGGGTCAGTTCTGCCGTGAAATCGGTTTCCCCGTATTGAAACTCGGTTAGCCGGATTTCGCTGATCTCATCGGTTTCCGGGTCGAACGCCGCATCACCGGAGACCATCAAACCGGCACCATCGATCGTGAATGCCGGTATCCCGGTCAGGCGATCGTTGGACAGTGCAATCTCGACATCGGCAGTGCCGGGCTCGCCCAAGGCCTTCTGCCAGCCGATCTCGTCAAGACTCACGGTCGCGTCAGCAAGATCGACCGTCGCGGTCGCAGTCGCGTTCCGCCGATCGATGTCGGTATAGACCGCCTGAACGCCCAACGTGCCGTCCCAGGATTCATAGATATTTAGCCCGAACCGCTCGAGATCGGCCTTGGTGACCATCCCGCTGGCAGCGACCCGAGTACGGAAAGCACGGTCATCGACAAAATTCTCCGTCCATTCGACCGTGAGCGGAATCTGCGAATAACTTGCATCGCCGGCGATCGACATCCCGCGGCCGTCCAAGGTCAGTGTCCCGTTGATCCCGGAGATCTCGCCAATCTCCGGATCCACGAACCCGACATCGGCAAGATTGGCCGAGGCGGCGATCTCTACCTGCTCGAAAGCGACATCGCTAATCAGCGGAAACCTGAACCGTAGGCGGCCCGCCAATGAGCCGCTGGCGGAACTTGGATCCATTCCCAGTTGGGTCACGTAGCCAAGCCGCGGGCTGTCGACGACTTCCAGAGTCGTCCGGGTCGGGCCACTGACGACAAGCTCGATGTCGATCGTCTCGATCGGCAGATCGAAACCGGTGATCGCAATATCGCCGCCGGTCAGCGACAGGTCGCGCAACCGGCCGGAATTGATCGCCAGCGTGAAGCTCGTGGAATCGAATGTCGCGGTTCCCGCCACGTCGCCGACCGGCGGCAGCCCTTCCAGATAGTTGACCTGGATGCCGTCAAACACGATCGCTCCGCCGATCTCCGAGACCTCGGTGGCGTCCAGGCTGTCCGCTGGTATCCGCGCCCTGATCGACGCGCCGGCGGACCGCACCATGCCCAGCGACAGATTTTCGGTGACCCACTCCCGTGCGTCCGGGGCTACCGTCTCCGGCCAATACCTGGCCAACAGGTCGACCGGCAGATCCTCGACCAGTGCCTCGGCGTCTACATCCAGGACGCCGGTGAAATCCCTGATGGTGGCCGAGCCGCGCAGGTTCGGCCCGCCAAGATCGATCGAGAACCGATCGAATACCATCCGGTCATCGCCGAAATCGATGACCCCGGACAGCGCCAGGCCGGCGACCGGAAGCGGCGCGTCGTAGATATCTTCGATCCGCAACTGCCCGGCGCCCCCCTGCAAGACGAACGCCATGCGATCCGGGCTAAGGTCCGGTCCGAATTCGCTGGTGATTGTCCCGAAGACCGGTGTGGCGACGATCGCCAGCGGTTCCAGAAGTGGATCGATCCCGGCCAGCTTCGATGGCACGAAATTCGCCAATCCGACCTCGAGATCCGTCTTTCCCGTCGCCAGGGAATAATCCAGCTCCGCCGTCAGCGCCGCCAGCCGCTCGCCGAGTTGAAGATCCAGCAGCATCCCGCCGCGGATGGCGTCGTCGGTGCGCGTCAGGTCGATGTCGGCCCTAGGAATCGTCCAAACCACATCCAACAGCCGGTCGTCGACGATGATCTCCGCGCCCGTGACCTCCAATTGCTTGAGCGACGACATCGGGACATCCGATGCGCCTGCCGGGGCGCGCAGCGCCTTGAGCAAGGCTGCAACGACGTCAACGTCATCTTTGACAATTTCGCTATCGACAAGTTGCACCGGAGAGCCGAGCAGGAACGCGAATTCGCCGGATTCGGTCCGGGATATCTGCAGCTTGGGGCGGACGAGATCAATGCGTTCGGGCGCCATATTGCCGACCAGCAATCGCGGGACGTTCAGTGCCAGTTCGATCTCCGGCACGGTCGCGAAGGTTTCCCCCTCGGGGTCCACCAACCGCAGGTCGTCCACCACGAAGGTCAGCGGCCGGGCGAAGCCGTCCCATCGTACAACGGTCTTGCCCAGCGACAGCGTGGTACCGCTGCTGGACATGGCGGATTCCAGGTACGGCGCGATGAAGTCCGCTTCTATCGGACCGCTGGACAGCCGCCATGCGGCGAGTCCGAACAGGATCGCCAGGCCGGCGACCGCAACCCCGACCACTTCAAGAACGATTTTGGAACTGCGCCGGATCATGCCAAAACCGCGCGCCCGGCGATCCGGCGTTGCTTGACCCTACCGGGCCGTTGCACGAGTCTGGCACGGTCGCTGGCGCCGCCGATACCTGAAGATTGGAAGATCTTGCTGCTGACCGTCGAGAACTGGCCACGCCCCGCCGACGAGGAGCGCGCCCGACTCGGGCTGGAGCGGCTGCGCGAGCGGTCGGAGCAATCCGCCGAGCCGCAGCTTCGCGACTTCGTGAGGGACCTCACCGAAGATGCCAACGGCCTGTCGCTGCTGGAGGCCGTATTCGGGCACAGCCCGTATCTCACCGAGTGCATGCTGGCCGATATCGGCTTCCTGAAACGGCTGATCGAAGACGGGCCGGATGTCTGCCTTGCGGCCACACTGGAGGATATCGAGACGCGTCTCGACACCGAGACCGACACGTCCCGCCTGATGTCCGGGCTGCGGGTGGCGAAACGGCGGTGCGCACTTCTGATTGCCCTGTCGGACATTTCCGGCCTGTGGTCCTTCGATCTTGTCACCGGCGCGTTGAGCTGGCTTGCGGAGAGCGCCCTCCGGGTGTCGGTGCGCCACCTCCTGCGCAAGGCGGCGACGCGTGGGACAATCGAGTTGGAGGACGCCGACCGAGCGGATATCGGCTCCGGATTCATAATCTTGGCCATGGGCAAATTGGGAGCGGGTGAGCTCAACTATTCCAGCGATATTGACCTAATTGTCCTCTACGACGATGCCAGGGTTCGAGTCCGCCGTCCCGACGAGATGACCCGGACCTTCGTACGCCTGACCCGCGACCTTGTGCGCATTATGGAAGAGCGCACCGCAGACGGCTACGTTTTCCGCACCGATTTGCGACTTCGTCCGGACCCTGGAGCCACGCCTCTCGCGGTATCGGTATCGGCCGCGGAAGGCTATTACGGCAGCATGGCCCTGAACTGGGAGCGGGCTGCGATGATCCGGGCCCGGCCGGTGGCCGGCGACATCGCCGCGGGGCAGGAATTCCTGCAATCGATCTCACCTTTCATCTGGCGACGAACGTTGGATTTCGCAGCGGTTCAGGACATTCACAGCATAAAGCGGCGGATTCATGATGCCCGCGGTCACGATGTCATTGCTATCCACGGGCACAATCTGAAACTCGGACGCGGCGGGATTCGCGAGATCGAGTTCTTCACCCAGGCGCAACAGCTCATCTTCGGCGGTCGCGATCCACGCTTCCGCACCGCACGGACGATCGACACGCTGGCGGTGCTGGCCGAGGCCGGCCGGTCGGATCGGGCGGTGACCGACGCCCTGGCCGCCGACTACCGGTTCCTGAGGCGCGTCGAGCACCGGCTGCAGATGATCGACGATCAGCAGACCCACAGCCTTCCGGAACAGGACGAGCCGCTGGATCGCCTGGCAGTATTCCTCGGATTCACCCGGCCCAAGGAATTCCGCGACGCGCTGGGCACCGCGTTGCGGCGAGTGGAGCGACAATACGACGCGCTGTTCCAGGACGCGCCGCGGCCGCCCCCTGGATCGGCCACGATGGTCTTTGTCGGCGCCGATCTCGATCCGGACACGCTGGCGGCCCTGACCGGAATGGGGTTCGAGAAACCGGAAGCGGTGATCGATACGGTACGCGGATGGCTGCATGGACGCTATCGTGCAACCCGAAGCGAGCGCACCCGCAGCATGCTGACCCAGCTTGCCCCGACAATCCTGGACGCACTCGCCCGGACGGGCGACCCGGACGGCACGCTGCACCGCTTCGACGCCTTTCTGCAGCGACTGCCGGCCGGGATCCAGCTTTTCGCCCTGTTCAGCAGCAATCCGCATCTGGTCCCGCTGATGGCGCGGATCCTGGGCACTTCGTCCCGGCTGGCCGACTATCTGTCGCGCAATCCGGCCCAGTTCGACTGCGTACTGATGCCGGGTTTCCTCGACAGCCTGCCGGATCTGCGCCAGTTGACCGATGAGCTGGCCCTGATGACCGGAGGCGCACCGGATTATGAGGAAACGCTCAACGTCCTGCGTCGCTTCACCAACGACAACCGGTTCCGCGTCGGCGTGCAGATGCTCGGTGGCATGGATCGCGACGGTTCCTATGGCGCCTTCCTGAGCGACGTGGCCGAGGTTGCCCTGGCGGCGCTGGTGCCCGGCGTGCAGGCGGAGTTCGGACGGCGTCACGGCCAGTTCGACGAGGGCGCGCTGGCGATCATCGCCATGGGCAAGCTCGGCGGCCGTGAGCTGTCGATCCGCTCCGACCTCGATCTGATCATGGTCTACGATGCCCCGGCCGACGGCACCCAGTCGAACGGCAACAAGCCGTTGCCACCGACCACTTATTACGCGCGCCTGATCCAGCGGCTGCTGAGCGCGATCACTGCCCCGACAGCCGAAGGCTCGCTGTACGAGGTCGACATGCGTCTGCGCCCGTCCGGCCGGTCCGGGCCGCTGGCGACCAGCCTGGAATCGTTCACCCGCTATCAGGACGAGAGCGCCTGGACCTGGGAGCACATGGCCCTGACCCGGGCGCGGGCCATCTGTGGCGACCGGCCGCTCTGCGATGCCGTCAATACGGTGATCCGCAACGTGCTGTGTCGGGTGCGCGACCCGCAGACCCTGCTGCGCGACGTCGCCGAGATGCGGGCACGCATCGACAAGGAGCACGGTACCGACGACATCTGGAACGTGAAGTATCTGCGCGGCGGCCTGATCGACATCGAGTTCATCGCGCAATACCTGCAACTGCTGCATGCCCACGCGACGCCGGATGTCCTGTCGCAATCCACCGCGGAGGCGGTGCAAAACCTTGCCGATGCCAAGGCCCTGGACTCCGGAATGGCCGACGAGTTGATGTCCGCTCTTGGCATCTGGCAGCGCATACAGGGCTATATCCGGCTGACCGTCGAGGGCGCGTTCTCGCGCGCCGAGGCCTCCGACGCTCTGCTGGCAGGGCTGGGTCAGGCGGCCTTTCCGGACGCCGAGGACCTGCTGGCAACCGACATTTTGGAGCAGCGGCTGCGCGCAACGGCGGCCGCATGCCATGACATCTTCCGTGCCATCATCGAAGAGCCGGCGTCGCGCCTTCCGGCGAAGAGCTGAACAACCGGAGCCGCGGACAGCGCCCTCTTGCCAGCCGTCTTCGTCGGCCTATCATCTCGATCGACCGCCGCCGCTCGGCGGCCCATTCCCGAACCGGAAACAAGAGGTTCGTTCGCGATGACCGTGGAAGTTGGCCAGTCTGCACCTGATTTCACCCTACCGAAATCCGGCGGCGGCGAGGTGTCGCTGTCGGCACTTCGGGGGCGCAAGGTGATCGTCTATTTCTATCCGAAGGCCGACACGCCCGGCTGCACCAAGGAGTCCTGCGGCTTCAATGACGCCCTGCCGGATTTCAGCGGTGCCAATGCCGAGATCATCGGGATTTCCAAGGACCCGGTGAAGAAGCTCGACAAGTTCAGCGACAAGTACGGGTTCAACTTCACCCTGGCCTCCGACGAGCCAGGGAGCGTGGTCGAGGGCTACGGCTCCTGGGTCGAGAAATCCATGTATGGCAGGAAATACATGGGCATCGACCGATCGACTTTCCTCATCGACGAAGCCGGCGTTGTCCAGGGGGTGTGGCGCAAGGTCAAGGTGCCCGGCCATGTCGATCAGGTCCTGAAGGCCGCCAAAGGAGGATAGCCGGGTCGAAACGCCTCGCATCGTCCACTTGCCGACAAAAATTCTGATCATGGTGGCATTTCGGCGACCCGCCGCCGGCATACGACGATAATGGGCACCGAACGCCCGAGGAGAACGACACCATGGCTCAACTGACTCGCGGCCGCGCCCTGGCGGCCGCCATTCTGCTGAGCGGCGCATCTCTCGCGCCGCTTGCCGTCTCCACGCCGGCTTCCGCCGATGATCTGGCATTGCGCCGCGTATTGCTGTCGACCGGCGGCGTCGGCTATTTCGAGTACGAGGCCCAGGTCGACGGCGACGCGGCGTTGACCCTCGATGTCCGGTTGGACCAGGTCGACGACGTGATGAAGAGCGTGGTGGTCTATGACGATCGCGGCACCATCGGCGATATCAGCCTGCCCGGCCGCGAACCCCTGCGCGAAGTGTTCCGCGACCTGCCTTTCGGCCCCGAGGCGCTGAACAGTCCGGTGGCCCTGCTGGCCGCCATGCGTGGCGCCGAAGTGCGGGTCGCCGGCGCCCGGACCATGTCCGGGCGCATCGTCTCGGTGACCGCCGAGGCGACGGAACTTCCGAACGACGGCGGCACCATCACGCGAAACCGCGTGAGCCTGATGACCCCGGACGGGCTGCAGCAGATCATCCTGGAGGACACCGACACGGTGCAGTTCGTCGATTCCGCGCTGCAGGCGCAGTTGGAGGCGGCTCTGGCGGCCATCGCGCGGCACAACACGCCGGACCGGCGGGCCTTGCAGGTGCGCGTCGCGGGCACCGGCGAGCGTGCGATCCGTGTCGGCTATGTGATCGAGACTCCGCTGTGGAAGACCTCCTATCGGCTCACCATGGATGGCACCCAGGCTGCCGATGCCGCGGCCATGCAGGGCTGGGCCATCCTGGAGAACTTGAGCGGCGAGGATTGGCAGGACATCGAACTGACGGTGGTGTCCGGCAATCCGGTGACTTTCCGCCAGGCGCTCTACGATTCCTATTTCGTCTTCCGGCCGGAGATCCCGGTGGAGGTGCTGGGACGGGTCCTGCCGCCGGCCGATACCGGCGCCATGGCGTCGATGATGCAGGCGGAAGGACGCGCGCGCTCCGGAGACGCCCTGCTTCGGCGAGAAGCCCTTGAACAGGCCACGCTGGGCGCCGGCATGGCCATGTCTCCACCCCCGGCCATGGCACAGATGACGGCGGCCGCCAGTGAGGAGGCCACGACACAGGTGGTGTTTCGCTTCCCGGGACCGGTCACGGTGGCCAATGGCGAGTCCATCCTGCTGCCGGTCATCAGCCGCGACCTGCCGGCCGAGCGCCTGTCGCTGTATCAGCCACAGACGGACCCGACCCACCCGCTGGCCTCGGTCCGCATGAACAACGGGAGCGAGAGCGGACTGCCGCCGGGCGTGCTGACCCTGTACGAGCGCTCGGTGCAAACCGGGGCGGTATCCTATGTCGGCGACGCCCGGCTCGGCCCATTCCCGGCCGGCGAAGACCGGCTGCTGAGCTATGCGGTCGACCAGAAGGTGCGGATCGACCGGGAGGCGGAAGCCAGCCGGACGATTGCCGCCGGCAAGATCGTCGACGGCATCCTGGATCTCACCGTGACCCAGCGCCAGACCACGACCTACACCATCGCCGGCGCGGCGCACGAACCCCGCACCCTGCTGATCGAGCATCCTCGCAATCAGGGCTGGACCCTGATACCGCCGGAGGGGCTGGACGGCGACGAGCCGGTCGAGACGACCGCGACGCACTACCGCCTACGCGTCGTCCTGGAGCCCGGTGAGACCAGGACCCTGCCCGTGTCGATGGAGTTGCCGCTCTACGAGCGACATCAGCTCCTTACCATGTCGAAGGACCAGGTCGCGGTGTTCATGGCATCGCGGGAGCTGTCGCCGGCGGTGCGACAGGCGCTGTCGCAACTGGCGGAGCTGCAGGCAACGCTGGTGGATGCGGAGATCTCGGAGCATGCCCTGCTGCGCCAGCTCAACACCGTCATCGAGGATCAGGGACGTCTGCGCAACAACCTGAATTCGGTGCCGCGCGGCAGCGATCTGCACCAGCGATATCTGGACAAGATGACCGAGCAGGAGGATGAGATCGACCGCTTGCGGATCGAGATCGCCGACGCCCGCGAAGCCGCGGAGCAGGCGCAGCAGTCCGTCGTGGAATTCGTCCGGGGGCTCAACGTCTAGGGCACTTACCGTTCGTACGGCACCGGCCCGCTCCCCCGCCCGGCCACCCAACGCCAGTATCCTCATGGGTGGCCGGTCGGGGGAGCGGGCCGGTGCCGATTCCGCGTGAGCGGATTATGCGCTAGCCCGCATCGAACCCATAGGCTGCCGCGCCGCGGACGTTCTCGTCGACCACCAGCCGGTGCTGCATGGGCGGGAAGGCGCGCTGGCTGCATTCGGCGCGCTCGCACAGCCGGCAATGCAGGCCGATCGGCACGGCGATGTCGCCACGCTCCAGCTCGATGCCGTCGGCGTAGACCAGCTGGGCGGCATAGGCGATCTCGCATCCCAGGGCGACGGCGAAGGTCTGGCCGGGATCGCGGTATCCGCCGCCCTCCTTGGCGACCGTTCGGGCGATGCTGAAATAGCGCTCGCCATCGGGCATCTCCGAGACCTGGTGCAGTATCTGCGCCGGGGCGGCGAAGGCGTCATGCACGTTCCAGCGCGGGCAGGCGCCGCCGAACCGGGCGAAATGCAGCCGGCTGGCGCTGTAGCGCTTGGAGATGTTGCCGGCGTGGTCGACCCGGATCATGAAGAACGGCACGCCCTTGGAGCCAGGCTGTTGCAGCGTCGTCAGCCGGTGACAGACCTGCTCGAAGCTGGCCTCGAAACGCTGCATCAGGATTTCGATGTCGTAGCGCAGCGCGGTCGCCGCCCGATAGAACGGCTCGTAGGGCATGATGATCGCGCCTGCGAGATAGTTGGCCAGCCCGACCCGGCCGAGCAGCGCCGCCGCCTCGCCGGAAAATCCGGCCTCGGCGACCAACCGGTCGAGCAGGGCACGGTTCTGGATCTGGCCGATCTGCACCGCCAGCTGAAACACCCGGGTCGAGGGCGTCAGCATCTCCGACAACAGGACTCGGCGGCCGTGCCGGTCGTAACGGCGGCGGATCGCGCCCATCACCTCAACCGGCATCACCTTGACCCGGACCGTTAGTTCCCTGTCGAGGTAGTCGGCGAGGCCCTGCTGCAAGGCGCCCTGTTCAAGCTGGCCATGCCGCCAGATCTCGGCCGCGGCATCCTCGAGAGCGGGGAAATAGTTGCCCTGGGTGTGGAAGAAATCGCGCACCTCGTCGAGTGCGGAGCCGGGGGCCCCCGGCGGCGGCGTGGCCTCACCATGATCGGCGGCCGGATCGGCCATCAATTGCATGCTGTCGCGGGTCTCGCGATAGGCCTTGTACAGGGCGATCACGGCCTGGGCGGCGGACGGGATTGCGTTGGCGAGATCCGCCACATCCTGGCGCTTCACGTCGGATTCGGCGAAGAGCGGGTCGCCGAAGACCTCGGCCAGCCCGCCGATCAACCGCGCGCCCTCGTCTTCGGCAAAGCTCTGCAGATCGACATCGAAGACCTGGCCGATGCGCAGCAGCAGATCGACGGTGACCTGCCGCTGGTTGTTCTCGAGCAGGTTCAGATAGCTGGGCGAAATGCCCAGCCGCTCGGCGGTCTCCGCCTGGGTCAGGTCCTGCTGTCGCCGCAGCCGGCGGATCTTGTGGCCCAGCATCGCCTTCTTGCCCTTTGGCATCACAGTCTCCGGTCGTTTCGCTCTGATTTACAGAATTTACAAAAAGGACGCTACTACTGTTTGTAACATTACAGACTAGCCATTTTACTTACAAGTTTGATTGACCCGTCCTCCGCCCTTCGGTCAATGTGGGCTCCTGTTGCACCGCAATATGACTGCCGGCAGGCCGCCGGCCCGAAGGGGAGATTGACAGATGTCACCGTTGGACAATGCCCGCACGACCTACACCGATGCCGCCCGGCTTGACGATCTGCACGCCCGCCGGTTCGACGGCATCACTCGCGACTACACCGCCGCCGACGTCGACCGGTTGCGCGGCTCGGTCACTATCGAGCACACCCTGGCGACCTTGGGCGCGCGCCGTCTCTGGGAGCTGATGCACACCCGCGATTTCGTGAATTCGCTGGGCGCGACCACCGGCAACCAGGCGATCCAGATGGTCCGGGCCGGGCTCGAGGCGATCTACCTGTCCGGCTGGCAGGTGGCGGCCGACGCCAACATGTCCGGCAACATGTACCCCGATCAGAGCCTGTATCCGGCCAATTCTGTGCCGAACGTGGTCAAGCGCATCAACCAGTCGCTGCAGCGCGCCGACCAGATCGAGCATGCCGAGGGCGGCGCCAAGCGCCACTGGTTCGCGCCGATCGTGGCCGATGCGGAGGCCGGATTCGGCGGCCCGCTGAACGCCTTCGAGTTGATGAAGGCGATGATCGAGGCGGGCGCGGCCGGCGTGCACTTCGAGGACCAACTGGCGTCTGAGAAGAAATGCGGCCATCTCGGCGGCAAGGTGCTGGTGCCGATGAAGACCTTCATCCGCACCTTGAACGCGGCCCGTCTGGCCGCCGACGTGATGGACGCACCGACGGTGCTGATCGGCCGCATCGACGCGGAAAGCGCCAAGCTGATCACCAGCGACATCGACGAGCGCGACCATCCCTTCATCGACCGGACGACCCGCACCGATGAGGGTTTCCACCCGATCAATGCCGGCGGACGCATGGAATACTGCATCGCCCGCGGCCTGGCTTTCGCGCCCTATTGCGATCTGATCTGGATGGAAACGTCCAAGCCGAACCTGGAGCAGGCGCGCATATTCGCCGAGGCCATCCGCAAGGAGTTCCCGGACAAGATGCTGGCCTACAACTGCTCCCCCAGCTTCAACTGGGAGGCCAATCTGGACCGCGACACCATCGCCCGTTACCAGCGCGAGATCGGCGCCATGGGCTACAAGTTCCAGTTCGTGACGCTCGCCGGCTTCCACAGCCTGAACATGGCCACCTTCAACCTGGCCAAGGGCTACAAGGAGCGCCAGATGGCGGCCTATTCGGAGCTGCAGCAGGCGGAATTCGCCGCCGAGGCCGACGGCTACACCGCCACCAAGCACCAGCGCGAGGTCGGCACCGGCTATTTCGACGCCGTGTCGCTGGCGATCAGCGGCGGCAAATCCTCGACGACAGCCATGGCCGACTCCACCGAGACGGCGCAGTTCTGAGGCCGGGAACCGGTCAGAGAAGGGAACGACTGAGATGAGCAAGAATTTCTGGATCGTGGGCGGCGAGTATCACGACACCGCCTTCACCCGATTGAGGCCGGGGACCCAGACGATACACGGGCCGTACCACAGCTATGACGACGCCCTGGCCCATTGGAAGCGTATTACCCACGACACCAAGGGCAACGCGCATATCCGCTATGCGATCGCCGAAGAGACCCTGGTCAGGCGGCCGCTCGAGTTGGCCGAGGTCTAGGGAGGACCCCGGCGGCGGCCGTCCCCAGGCGGCCGCCGCCGACGCCTTGTCGATCCTCCGGACTATTCCCGATCCCCTCACCCTCCCGCTGCGTGGGTCCTCCCTCTCCCGCGAGGACAAAGGGCAACAAAGGCGCCCCCGTCGGTTCCCTCTCCCCTTGCGAAACGGGAGCGATCCGCGCAGCGGCAGGGTGAGGGGGATCTGAATTCGCCTGGATTGGCACCGCTCATCGACTTCCGAAACATTCGACGGCGTTGTGACGCAATGCTATCGAGCGGGTCGATGAACGCACGATTCCCAAACAGCCTGGCCGAGGCCGCCATTTCGGTGCTGACGACAGCCGATCCGGTGGAGAAGGCGCGGCTGAGCCATGCCCATGCGGCGGCCTGGCGTTCCAAAACGATCGCGTCGATCGGGCAGGCGACGCCGCCGGACCGCCCGGCAAGACTCCAACACCCGGAGCTACGCCTGCCGCGCGACATGCCCAAGCGACGCAAGTCCCACAGCGAGGCCGGCCGCATCGCGCTGCTGCATGCCCTGGCCCATATCGAGTTGAACGCCGTCGACCTGTCCTGGGACATCATCGCCCGCTTCGCCGGCGAGGCCGAGGCATCCGCAGGCAACGCCTTCGCCCTGCCCCGAGCCTTCTTCGACGATTGGGTCCGGGTCGCCGACGAAGAGGCCAAGCACTTCATGTTGCTGTCGGACCGTCTCACAACGCTGGAGTCATCCTATGGCGCCCTGCCAGCCCATGACGGGTTGTGGGAGGCGGCGACCGAGACCGCCGGCGATCTGGCGGCACGGCTGGCGGTAGTGCCGCTGGTGCTGGAAGCGCGCGGACTCGACGTGACACCGGCGATGATCGCGAACCTGAAGGCCGCAGGCGATCCAGAGTCCGCAGCCATCCTGCAGACCATTCATGACGACGAGATCGGCCATGTGGCGGTCGGCCGGCGCTGGTTCGAGCTTGTCTGCGCGCGCCGGGGCGACGAACCGATTCCGACCTGGCAGACGCTGGTGCGCAGGCATTTCAAGGGCGCGTTGAAACGACCCTTCAACCGCCCGTCACGCGACAAGGCCGGCTTCGCTGCGGCGTTCTACGAGCCGCTGGCCGAATAGAACGCCAGCAATTTCAACGTCGGGTCATTCGGCCGCATTCCCGAAGAAATGCGCCCGCAAGACCCGGTCGACTGCGTCGTGGCCTGTCGGGAAGACTTCCTGCGGGCAATGCAATCCCGCATCGAGCAGCATCTGCACGCATTCGGCGTGCTGGCTGGAGGATGTTCCGTCCCAGCTTCCGTGTGCACCATGCAGCGCCCAGCCCATGGCATCGCCGCCGAAATCGCGGTCTTTGACAACCAATGGCGGGTCGTAGTCCAGGACCAGACGCATCATCTCCGGATTGCCGTGAAATGCGGCCCAGTGCAGTGGCATCGCCTCATGCTGGGATTTCGCGGTCACCGGGAAGCCGCGCTCCAGCATCGCCCGCATGGTCGCTGTGTCGTTGTGCCGGCCTGCATCGGAGACCGCCCGCAGGGTCCTGTCGTCGGCGTCGCGGACGAGGCCGGGGTTATCCGCCAACAGCGCGTCGGCGGCGGCAAGGTCTCCCGACCGCAATGCATCCACAAGAAGCTCCGCCGGAGTTGCCGACTGCCGCAGATGGTCCAGCACCTCCCGACGTTCGAACTTGGCGGCAATCTCGAAGGCGGACAGGTAGAACCCCAGCACCCATTGATAGATGTGACCTCCGTTCTTGTCCGTATCGATCATCGGGAACCAATTCTGATTGACGGCCATTCGGATCGAGTCCGGGTTTTCGACCAGATGCCGGCGCACCAGATCGATGTCACCGAGCGCCACCGCCATCAGCAGGTCGGTCTTTGCACCGCGAGTGATGAGCAGCCGACAGATTCCGGGCCTGCCCTTCACCATGTATTGGGCCGGCGTGGATTGGTGGTCGTCGTCCAGCGCATCGATCTCGGCGCCATGGTCGAGCAGGTATTCGGCGATTTCGATCGTCGTCGCATAGTGCAGCGGCCGCTTGCCGTCGCCGCCCTTGGCATTGACCAGTGACGGGTCGGCCGCGAGCAGCGACCTCAGCACGTCGAGCCGGCCAAGATGGGCGGCGGCGCAAACATCGATCTCTGCACCCCTTGAGATCAGCTCATCGGCCTCCTCCGGCCGGGCCTCTTCCAGGATGCCGAATCCACCATGCTCCCAGTCGCTCTTGGCGTTGATGTCGGCACCCCGCGCCAGCAGCAGGTCGAGCATTGCGAGGTTCTCACGGGCCGCATGCACCGCCCTGCGACCGAAATCGAACAGCGGCGCATTGACCTTCGCAGCCACTTTGGGGTGTTTGTCGATCAGCCGCTGCACGGTCTCGACATCACCGGCGCGGACTGCGTCGACGAAAAGGTCGACGGGCGTTCGGGTCAGCGACTCGATCTTCCGCTTGAGCTTCGGCCAACTGGCAAACCCGTAACCGTGGGCAATCACCAGCTGTGCATCGCTGAGAGCAAAATCGCCTGGCGCCGGCGGCTTCGGATGCAAGGCGTCCACCTTCGCGGCGGCCGATTTCGACCCGCGGCAATAGTCACGCATCAGCGCCTTGGCCAGCTTCTTCTGCTTATCCAGATTGGGCTTGGCCGGCAGCGGGCGCACAAACCGTGCGGCGTCGACCTTGGAGGGTATGTCAGTCATGACGGACCGCCTTTCCAATTCAGGCCCGGCGTCCACAAGACGGGCGGAAAGCGGTGCGTCGCATATGACGGCTTTCGGCAATCAGGCGGGAGGATCCCTTTCCGTGGACGGGACGCGCCCTGAACGCGCGAGATCCAGCTTAGCACATCTGACGATGCGGCTTCCACGCGCCCGCGAGGCTTGCGGCGGTCCGTCGCGCATGATGTCGTGCGCAATCCCGAAACCTCGATCCCCCCTGCTCATGAAACGCGACGCCGCCACGCCCGCCGACTACCTCGCCCAGGTTCCCGAGGTCCAACGCCCGCTGATCGATGTCCTGCGGTCGGCGATCCTGGGCATTGATCCGGATATCGAGGAGGGCCTTCGCTACGGCATGTTGGATTATCCCGGACTCGCCAACCTGGCGGCCCAGAAGTCCTATGTCGCGCTCTACATCATGCCGGCCGTGCTTGCGAAGTTCACGGACCGGTTCCCCGGTGTCAGCTGTGGCAAGAGTTGCCTGAGATTCAAACGCCTGGATCAGTTCGACGAGATTGCGGTTTCGGACCTTCTGCGGGCAGTCCGCACCGAACGCCTGGCTCAAGAGGCGGATGACGGGTTGGTCGACTAATCCGCCGTCTCCTGACCGCCCTGGACCTTCGCCGCCAGCGCCGCCTCCAGAAAGGCGTCGATGTCGCCGTCCAACACGCCCTGGGCATTGCCTTTCTCGACGCTGGTGCGCAGGTCCTTGACCATCTGGTAAGGCTGCAGGGACGTAGCTGCGGATCTGGTGGCCCCAGCCGATTTCCGACTTGGCTTCGGCCTCGGCCTGGGCCGCCTCCTCGCGCTTCTTCAGTTCGGCCTCGTAGATGCGGGCGCGCAGCATGTCCATGGCGCGGGCCCGGTTGCGATGCTGCGAGCGGTCGTTCTGGCACTGCACCACGATGCCGGTCGGGATATGGGTGATGCGCACAGCGCTATCGGTCTTGTTGATGTGCTGGCCGCCGGCACCGGAGGCACGATAGATGTCGACGCGGAGATCCTTGTCCTCGACCGTGACGTCGATCGACTCGTCGATCACCGGCGATACGGACACCGAGGCAAAGCTCGTATGTCGCCGGGATTGGCTGTCGAACGGGCTGATGCGGACCAGCCGGTGCACACCGGCCTCCGTCTTCAGCCAGCCAAAGGTATTGTCGCCCTTGATCTCGACGGTCGCCGATTTGATACCGGCCTCTTCACCGGCACTCTCTTCCAGCCAGTTTATCTTGTGGCCATGCGCCTCGGCCCAGCGCAGATACATGCGCAGCAGCATCTGCGCCCAGTCCTGGGCTTCGGTACCGCCGGCCCCGGCATTGACTTCCAGATAGCAATCATTGCCGTCGGCCTCGCCGGAGAGCAGGGCCTCCAACTGCATACGGGCGGTCCGCTTGTGCAGCCGGGACAACGCCTTGGCGGCGTCCTCGACGACCTCCTGGTCGTCCTCGGCCTCGCCAAGCTCGATCAGTTCGACGCTGTCGTTGAAATCCTGCTCGACGGTGCGATAGCCGGAGAGCGACTGATCCAGCCGGGTGCGTTCCCGCATCAGCGCCTGGGCGGCGTCCGGGTCGTCCCAGAGCTTGGGGTCCTCGACTTGAGCGTTCAGCTCTTCGAGCCGTGCCGTGGTCTTGTCAAGGTCAAAGAGACCTCCTCAGCAGGGCGAGAGATTGGGCAATCTCATCGGCCACCGCTTGCAGTTCGGCGCGCATGGGCGCTGCTCCTTGCGGATACGGAGTGGAACTTGGTGCGGCAGTCGGTTTAGGCGGTCGCAGGGCTTTAGTAAAGCCCGCCGGTTCCGGAGGTGGACGCCCCGCCCTGGCCGAAGCTCGAACCACCGGCGGTGGTGCCGCCGGCCTCCGGGTAGCGGATGGCCGGGCCGCTGCGCACCGGCTCAGTACCGGGCCGGAAGGGCTGCCAGATGCCCCTGGTACCGGGGACAACCGGCAAGCCGTCATTCGCGTCGACC
>CBDBVB010000039.1:0-9886 GCA_965212545.1 Inquilinaceae bacterium | reverse complement strand
CACCGCGGCGCGCCCGATCTCGGGCACGGTGCGCACGGACTGGCCGCGTCGGCGCAATGCCGACACCGTGTCGTCCGGGGCCGCTGCCTCGACGAACACCGCGCCGTCCACCGACCGGACTTCCGCCCGTGGCGCCGACATCGCCGGGCCGACCGCCGATTCGCCCAGCAAGATCTCCATCATCGGCAGCATCAGGGCGGCGGTGGAATCCGCGGCACCACCGTAGAGAAATTGCATCTTCGGCTCGTTGGCCAGCATGGTCAGCCCGGCGACCAACGGCACACCGGATGCCGGAGGGGGCGCGACGATGACGCCGGTGTCTCCGGCAATCCTGCCCGATCCGAATGCTCCGTTCATGGTCAGGGTGCATGCCACCGCCATACGGTCATTGGACAGCGCGACCAGGTGCGCGCTCTGTCCAGGCGTGAAGATGCCGCGCCCGGGCAACGCCCGGTCCGGCGAATAGTCGGCCATCAGCAGCCGCACCCCCGAGTCATCCGCCGCCACACCGGTGGCGGTTGCGGCCCGGCGTTCCGCCTCCAAGAGCAGATGAAGCCGATTGTCGGCGGTCAAATCCTCGTAGTCGACGAAATCGGCGGCGACCTGCCAGATCAGTGCCTGCTCGAGTCCGGGCGCCCCCGGGTCTGGCAGGAAATACAGCTTGTCGCGGCCAAACGGCACCACGACCGGATCGATCCATCTCGGTCGCGCCTCGCGCACGGCGGACACCGTCAATGGCAGTCCGGCGGCGCTGGCACCGGCGGCATAACGTCGCGCAAGTTCACCGCCATGGAAGATCGCAGCACCACCAGACCGGACCCGGGCGATCAACTCGGCGAGTTGAGGCTGCTCCAACATCTCGCCTTCCCGTAGCGGCTGTCCGGAAGGGTTGGTCATCGACGCACCGGCCAGCACCTCGACCGGCGCGAGCGCAATATCCGCTGCCAATGCGCGGGATACCGGGACACCGAACCGGGCCGCATTCTCGGCTCCGATGACATCGGCCTCCCAGCGCAGTCTTCCGTATTCGGCGTGCAGGGCAAACAGGCCCCGGATCATTAGCGGCTGGCCGGCGCCAGCAGAGCCCGCCGATCTACGCGGTAGAAAGTCCAATGCCCGAACCACGCCGGTTTCCGGATCATGGACCAGGCAGGCGCCGCCGCCGCCGAGCCCGGCACGTGATGGCAAGGTGACGGCCATGGTCATGGCCATCGCCACGGCCGCGTCCACGGCGCTGCCGCCCTGCGTCAATGCATCTCGCCCGGCAAGCGTCGCCGCCGGCTCATCGCTGGTGACAGAAACCCGAAAAATAGTCGGATCCCGACCGGCCTCTTGGGTGCAGCTGGCCACCAGAAGCGCCGCGAAAAGGAATCCACCGATCAGACACAATTTTCCGCTAAACTGTCTGCTATTATTGGGGCTGCAAGAATATTTGAGGTTGGGATCGTTGCGCAAAATACTGTCCATTTTGGTTCTCAGCGGCATGATACTGGTGAGTGCCGCGCCACCGGCAACGGCGCAGGGACGCCGGCTGTCCTTCATTCGTGACGCGGAGATTGAACATATCATCGCCGGCTTTGCCGAGCCAATCTTCCAGGTTGCCGGCATAGACCCCCGCGCCGTCGGCATCTATCTGGTCAGCGACCCGGGTGCGAACGCATTCGTCACCGGCGGCCAGAACATGTTCGTCACAACCGGATTGCTGATCCAGACGACCGGTCCGGAACAGCTGATCGGGGTCATCGCCCACGAAACCGGCCACATGGCCGGCGGACATCTGGCCCGCGGTCAGGACCAGATTGAATCGGCGCGACGCACCGCACTGGTCTCTGCCTTGCTTGGGCTCGCCGCGGCCGTCGCCGCTGGCGACGCCGGTGCGGGTGCGGCGGTGATCGGCGGCGGCTCCACGGTCGCCCAGCGCAGCTTTCTGTCCTATTCCCGCACCATGGAAGGCTCCGCCGATCAGGCCGGGGTGACCTACCTCGATCAGGTCGGGATCACCTCGGAGGGCCTGCTGAGTTTCTTCGAGCAGTTGGAAGACCAGGAGTTGTTGCCACAGAGCCGCCAGGCGGAATATGTGCGGACCCACCCCTTGACCCGGGATCGTATCGAATTCATGCGGGAGCACGTGCGCACCGCCGAGACCACGGGTCGGCCGATGCCGCCGGCAACAATCGAGGCCTACCGGCGGGTCCAGGCCAAACTAATCGGGTTCATGCAGCCCCAGGCGGCATTGCGACGGTACGCCACCGATCAGAGCGTGTCGGGACGATACGCCAGGTCGATCGCGCAGTTCCGGCTCGGCAATATGCAGGCCGCCATGCCGCTGATCGACGACCTGATCGCCGAAGAGCCGACCAACCCGTTCTTCCACGAACTCAAGGGCCAGATGTTGCTGGAGAACGGGCAGCCGGCCGCTGCCCGAGCATCCTATGAGCGAGCCAACGAGCTGTTCCCCGGTGAATCGACGATGATGGTGCCGCTGGCACAAATCATGCTGGCCACCGAGCCGGATGGCCAGCTTGAGGCAACCATCGATCTTCTGAAGCGATCGGTGGCGACCCGGCGGGGCAGCACGCCGATGGCGTGGCGGCTGTTGGCCACGGCCTATGGGCGCAGCGGCGACCTCGGAATGGCGGCGGTCGCGCTTGCCGAGGAAGCGCTTGCCCGGGGCGATCGCGCCACCGCACGGGCACAGGCCGACCGGGCCATACAAACCCTGCCGGAAGGCAGCGCCGGATGGCTGCGTGCCCAGGATGTGCGGAACGCGGCGGATGGCGGCCGCAGTTGACCGCTTGACGGGATATCGACCCGCCAGTGGTCAATTTGTCGTGACGGAATCCCGCCGCAACCTTGCGAACTGGCCGAACCACAGCCATTTCTTCACCTTGTGCGACGCGACGACAGATTGGGAACGCGTGATGATGAAGACGATTTCGACCTGCCGCCTGGTTGCCCGGCGCGCCCTGATCGGTCTGGCCGCCGTCGCGAGCCTGGTGGCGAGCGCCAACATCGCCGCGGCCCAGTCCGAGGCTGTGAAGATCGACGCCGACGATCGCGCCGCCATCGAGGCCATCGTTCGTGAATACATCCTGCAGAACCCGGAGATCATCACCGAGGCGCTCGACCTGCTGCAGCAGCGCGAGGAGATGGCGGAACTGGAACGCCAGCGCGCCGCCCTCGTCGCCCAGCATGACGCGATCTACAATTCGCAATCGCCGGTCATGGGCAACCCCAATGGCGACGTCACACTGGTGGAGTTCTTCGATTATCAGTGCGGCTTCTGCAAACGGGTGCTGGATGACGTATTCGCGGTGGCCGAAGACGATCCGGGGCTGCGGGTCATCTTCAAGGACCTGCCGATTCTCGGTCCGGCCTCGACCGTGGCGGCGCGCGCCTCCCTCGCCGCCCGCAATCAGGGTCTCTATTCCGAATACCACAATGCCCTGATGGGCCATCGCGGCCAGCTTTCCGATGCGGTGATCTTCGACATCGCGGCCGATGTCGGCCTCGACGTCGACCGGCTGCGCCGGGACATGGACGCGCCGGAGATCCGCGACGAGCTGAACGCCAATATCCGGCTGGCACAACAGCTCGGCATTCGCGGCACGCCGGCCTTCGTGATCGGTGACGAGGTCGTGCCCGGAGCCCGCAGCCTGCAAGAGATCGAGGCGTTCATCGAACGCGCCCGCGCAAGCTGACAGCCTCGGTACCGACCGTCCGATACTTCCCGGCTCAGCCGCCGAACAGCCGATACGATCCGATCTCGGAGAGTTCGACCGCGACCGGCGGCTCGTCGCAGCGCGCCTTGATATCCGCGGTGAAGGCCTTGAATGCCGCCAGTTCGGCCAGCGGATTGTTGTCCGCTTCGATCGATACGATATGCACGAAGCTCAAGCCGTCTTCCTGCTTGAAAGAAGCGTAGCGGACACTGTCCGGCGCCTTGCTCTCGAGCTCGGCAAAAACCGCGCGGATCAGGTCCTCGTTCTCGCCGACCCGGTCAGGCTTGATCCTGTACCGCACCATGATCCGTTTCATGAAATCCTCCCGTCCCGTTCGATCGCAACCAGATTGGCACGGGATGGCGTCACCCGGCGACCGCAATCGACTCCACTCCATGCGCACAGGACGCGAGGTTCGAAATCGGCGGTTCCACCCCAGCGGAACCCGGAGTCTGAACGCAGCTGATCCTATTCCGCCGCGTCGGGCTGGCGTTCAGGCGCCGCCTCGGCGAATGCCGGCAACTCTCGGCAGGCCTGGTTGATCCGGCGGATGGTCGGGTAGGCATCCAGCGGGCAGTTGTAGCGCTCGGCGTTGTAGACCTGCGGCACCAGGCAGATATCCGCCAAGCCGGGCGTGTCGCCATGGCAGAACCGGCCGGTCGCCTCGCTGTCCGCCAGCATCCGTTCCAGCGGCCCGAGGCCCTCGGCGATCCAGTGCCGGTACCAGTCGTTCTGTCCCTCGCTCGACTGCCCGAGCGCCGATCCCAGATGCTTCAGCACCCGCAGATTGTTCAGCGGATGGATGTCGCAGGCGATCGTCAGGGCCAAGGCACGCACCCGTGCCCGGCCGAGCGGATCGTCCGGCAGGAAGGGCGGCGCCGGACAGGTCTCGTCGAGATATTCGATCTGCGCCAGCGACTGGGTCAGTACATTGCCATCGTCGATCAGCGTCGGTACGAAATGCTGCGGGTGCAGCGCGACATAGCCGGCCGCGTGCTGGGCGCCGGTGCGCAGGGGCACGAATTCCGACTCATAGGCGATCCCCTTCAGCGCCAGCGCAATTCTTACGCGATAGGCGGCGGAAGACCGAAAATAGGTGTAGAGCTTCATTTCCGATATCCTTCCGATCCGTCCTCTGCCAGCCTGGACGATACCCCTATCCGACCGACTTCCGGTCGTCCACTCTCAACAATGAGCCATACATGTCAAAGCCCGCGACCGTGCCCGTTTTCGACATAGGCGGGGTGCTGCTCGACTGGAACCCGCGCTATCTCTATCGCACCCTGTTCGAAGACCCGGCGGCCATGGAGACCTTCCTGGCAACCGTCTGCACCTCGGAGTGGAACCGGCGTTTGGATGGCGGCATGACGCTTGCCGAAGGTATCGCCGAATTGGAGGCGCGGTTTCCCGATCAGGTCGACATGATCCGCGCCTATCGCGATCGCTGGACGGAAATGATCCCGGCCGCCCTGGACGAGTCGGTGGCGATCTTGGAGGAGCTCAAATCCGCCGGACATCGCCTCTACGCGATCACCAATTTCGCCGCCGAGACGTTCGAGTTGACGCGCCAGCGCTGGGACTTCCTTGGCCCATTTCGAGGACATCGTGGTGTCCGGCGAGATCAGGGCGCTCAAGCCCAAACCGGAGATCTACCGGCGACTGCTCGACGACAACGGCCTGACGGCAGGCGACTGCCTGTTCATCGACGACGTCCAGGAGAATGTCGACGGCGCCAAGGCGGTCGGCATGCATGCTGTCCGGTTCACGGATGCGGCAGCCCTTCGGTCAGAGCTGGGCGAACATGGCCTGCTCTAGGCTCCCTCGTACCGCACCACCTGCTGGTCGATGGCGCCGAAGATGCTGTGGCCGTCGCGGTCGAGCATCTCGATGCGGATGCGGTCGCCGAACGCCATGAACGGGGTTTCCGGCTTGCCCGACTCGATCGTCTCGATCATCCGCACCTCGGCCAGGCAGGAGGACCCGACCGAGCGGTCCTTGTTGGAAACTGTCCCCGATCCGATGATGGTGCCGGCGCCGAGATGCCGGGTCATGGCGGCATGGGCGACCAGGTGCGGGAAGTTGAAGGCCATGTCGACGCCCGCTTCGGGGCGGCCGAAGGCATGGCCGTTGAGACCCGACAGCAGCGGCAGATGCACCATGCCGTCGCGCCAGGCGTCGCCGAGCGTCTCGGGAGTCACCGCGACCGGCGAGAAGGCGGTCGCCGGCTTGCCGTGGAAGAAGCCGAAGCCCTTGGCCAGTTCACCGGGGATCAAGCCGCGCAACGAAACGTCGTTGACCAGCATCAGCAGCTTGATATGTCCGGCGGCGGCGTGCGGCGACACGCCCATCGGCACGTCGTCGGTGATCACCGCCACCTCGGACTCGAAATCGATCCCGTGATCCTCGGAGCACGCCTCGATCGGGTCGACCGGTCCGATGAAGCGGTCTGAGCCGCCCTGGTACATCAGAGGGTCTTCCCAGAAGCTGGCCGGCATCTCGGCGCCGCGCGCCTTGCGCACCAGTTCCACATGGTTGAGATAGGCGGAGCCGTCGGCCCATTGATAGGCCCGCGGCAACGGCGATGCGCAGGCGCCCGACGCGACCAGTTCGGCAAAGGGCAGGATGTCGCCGCCATCGCCCTGGTTCAGCAGCCGGTAGATCGATTTCAGCTCGGGCACCAGTTCGGCCCAATCCTCGATCGCCGCCTGCAGGCTCGGTGCGATGTTCGGCACCCGTACCGCCCGGGTCAGGTCCCGGCTGACCACCAGCAGCGTTCCGTCACGGCCACCTTCCTTAAGCGACGCCAATTTCAAAGGCATATCAACGGTTCCCTTCCCTTGCCGTCAGCGTGACAGGCGATCCACAGGCGGTTATAGTTGCAAATGAAACCATCTACAAGGATCGCACCATGCAGGGCGACAAAGTGACCGGGGGACAGGCCGACGGAGCGGCGACATTCGACCTGGAACAATTCTTCCCGTACCGCCTTTCGGTGCTGACGAATACGGTCACACGCGCCCTGGCGAGACTGTACGAGTCCGAGCATGACCTGACCATCGCTGAATGGCGACTGCTGGCGATCGTCGCGCGATTCGGCCCGATCTCGGCGAACGGCGTGTGCGAGCGGTCCGCCATGGACAAGGTCCGGGTCAGCCGGGCCGTCAGCCGGGCGGTCTCACGCGGTCTGGTGGATCGGGACGTCGATCGCCACGACCGGCGGCGCTCGGTGCTGACGCTGACCCCCCGGGGGCGTGCCATCCACGACCGGATCGTGCCGCTGGCGCGCGAGCGCGAAGCGTTGATCCTGTCCACCTTGTCGAAGACCGAGATCCAGGGCCTGATGGGCGCCCTGGCCCGATTGCAGGAAACCGCCGGCGCCTTCGACACAAGCGAGTCCGAGGCGGATTAGAGCCCGGTCCGGCATTTCGTCCTTCGAGCCCCTGCATCGTCCCGCCCGGCGCATTGCTCACGGACCGGGCCGTGCTATAAGGGCGATTCGAGGCACACCTAGCGAGGATGTTCGATCTGTGACGGCATCTCCGTCGGATGAACCGACGGTCCTGATCATCAACGGACCCAACCTGAACATGCTCGGCGTCAGGGAGCCGTCGGTTTACGGACCGGACACTCTGGGAGACATTGAAGCGGCCTGCGCCGAGCGCGCAGGGCTGCTCGATCTTGCGGTGGATTTCCGACAAACCAACGTCGAAGGCGAGATCATCTCATGGATCCAGGAGGCGCGCGGCGGACATGACGGCATCATTATCAATGCCGGCGGATACTCGCACACCTCCGTGGCCATCCTCGATGCACTGCGTATGGCCGAACTGCCGATCATCGAGGTGCATCTCTCAAACATCTATCAACGCGAGCCGTATCGCCACCACTCATTCATATCCGATGTGGCGACAGGCGTGATCTGCGGACTTGGAGGACAGGGCTACTTGCTGGCCCTCGATGCCATGGCCGGTCTTATCGGAGCGAACAGCTAGAATGGCAGAAAGCAGACGTAGCGCGGGCATGAAGGTCGACAGCAACATGATCCGCACCCTGGCGGAGTTGCTGGATGAGACCGGCCTGACTGAGATCGAGTTTTCGGAAGGCGACCGCCGGATTCGCGTCACCCGGGGTGCCACCGGAATCGTCGCCGCGCCAGCTCCTGCTGCGACGGCACCGCCACCGGTGGCCGATGCCTCCGTAGCGGCACCGGCCGCCACCCAGGCCGGCGCGGTCACCTCGCCGATGGTCGGTACAGCGTATGTGGCGCCCGAGCCAGGAGCCGGGCCCTTCGTGAAGGTCGGAGACCAAGTGGCGGAAGGGCAGACGGTCCTCATCGTCGAGGCCATGAAGGTGATGAACCCGATCCGCGCCCCGCATTCCGGAACGGTGCAACAGGTTCTCGTATCCGATGGGCAACCGGTCGAGTTCGGCGAAGTCATCATGGTCATCCAGTAAGTCCAGGAGCCTGTCTGAGCATGTTCGACAAGGTCCTGATCGCCAATCGCGGCGAGATCGCGCTTCGTATTCATCGCGCCTGTCGCGAGATGGGCATCTCGACGGTAGTGGCGCATTCCACCGCCGACGCGGACGCCATGGCGGTGCGGCTGGCGGATGAGAGCGTGTGCATCGGCCCGGCTGCGTCTTCCGGCAGCTATCTGAACGTGCCGGCGATCATCTCCGCGGCGATGGTCACCAATGCCGACGCGATTCATCCCGGCATCGGCTTCCTGGCCGAAAACGCCCAATTCGCCGAGATGGTCGAAGAGCACGGTTTCGTCTTCATCGGCCCGACCGCCGACCACATCCGGGTGATGGGCGACAAGATCGCCGCCAAGCAGGCCGTGATCGCCGCCGGCCTGCCGGTGGTTCCGGGGTCGGACGGCGCGGTGGAAACGGTCGACGAGGCGGTCGCACTGGGCGACGGCATCGGCTATCCGGTGCTGGTCAAGGCGGCAGCCGGCGGCGGCGGCCGCGGCATGAAGGTGGCACTGACTCGCGAAGAGATGGCCGACGCGTTCAACCTGGCGCGGTCGGAATCCCGTTCAGCCTTCGGCGACGATAGCGTTTACCTGGAGAAGTATCTCGCCCGGCCGCGCCATATCGAGATCCAGCTGCTGGCCGACACCCACGGCAATGTGGTGCATTTCGGCGAGCGAGACTGCTCCGTGCAACGGCGCCACCAGAAGGTGATCGAGGAAGCCCCCTCTCCGGCACTGAACGAAGAGCAACGCAGCCGGATCGGCGCCCTGGCCGCCGAGACCGCCCGCAGCATCGACTATCGCGGCGTCGGCACCATCGAATTCCTGTTCGAGAATGGCGAGTTCTATTTCATCGAAATGAACACCCGGCTGCAGGTCGAGCATCCGATCAGCGAAATGATCAGCGGTATCGATCTGGTGCGCGAGCAGATCCGGGTCGCCGCCGGAACGCCGCTCGGATACGAGCAATCCGATATCCGCTTCAACGGCCACTCGATCGAATGCCGGGTCAACGCCGAAGACCCGGAAACCTTCGCCCCGTCACCGGGCCGGATCGGCAGCTATCACGCGCCCGGCGGGCTTGGGGTGCGGGTCGACAGCGCGCTCTATTCCGGCTACAGCGTCCCACCCTACTACGACAGCCTGATCGCCAAGCTGATCGTCCACGGAACGTCGCGCAATGAATGCCTGATGCGCCTACGCCGGGCCCTTGAGGAATTCGTCATCGAAGGGCGTTTCGACAACACTGCCGCTGCACCAAGCGTTGATTTCGCAGCCGGATTTCATCAATGGCGACTACGATATCCACTGGCTGGAAGAGCTGCTGGACGGACACGGCTAGCTCTCTGTCCGCTCTGGTGGAATTGGCTCCAGCCACTATGACGGACTGCGCGCTAGACTAGAGGGTCCGGCCGATATCCGAGGGCCGCCAACACCGCCACGCCAACCGGGCACCGTGTCATGGAGATCACCCCCGGCCTTCTGCTCCGCGCCTACGCCCACGGACTGTTCCCGATGGCGAAGTCAGCCGAGTCCGAGGAGTTGTACTGGTTCGACCCGCCGGTTCGCGGCGTGTTGCCCTTGGAAGGCTTCCACACTCCGCGGCGGCTGCGACGCGAGATCCGCCGCGCCACCTTCACCGTGCGGTACGATAGCGATTTCGACGCCGTGCTGAAGGCCTGCGCC
>CBDBVB010000038.1:0-247224 GCA_965212545.1 Inquilinaceae bacterium | reverse complement strand
GCCTTAATCTTCGGAAGATCGTCCTGGCCGAATGGAAGGCCCTGGAATACGAAGAACTGTGATCCGGGAGTCATGGGAAATGGAAGGGAACAGGGGAAATGATCGAAATCGAGACATGCTGTAGTCACTGCTGCAGAACTTGCTGAGTGGGTAGATGATGCACGCCAGCGGACATTCGAGTTAGTCGCAGATCTCAGTGGCCAGCAGCTAATGGGACCCAGGCTGTCGATCATCAATCCGTTGCTCTGGGAAATCGGACACCAGGCCTGGTTTCAGGAAAAGTGGGTACTGCGGCATGCCTGCAGCAAGCAGATGATTCGCGATGATGCCGACTCTCTCTGGGACTCGATTGAGATTGCACACGCCACGCGTTGGGACCGCCTTTGCCATCCTACGAAGACACTTTGGCGTACCTGAATGAAGTGCGTCTCCGGGTTCTGGAGGAACTTGAACGAGGTGAACCGGGAGAGGGAACTGGGGTACTTCATCCGCTACACCACCTTCCACGAAGACATGCACGCCGAGGCGATGACTTACACACGCCAGACCCTGGGGTACTCGCAGCCAAAATTTTCGGCGCCTGGCGATGGGGAAGCCTTCGAGAGCTCTGGCGAGGGCGGCCGCTGGTGAAAGGAGCCTGCCAGGCGATGTTGAGATCCCCGCAGGAGAATTCATGCTCGGAGCTACCACGGATGAACCATTTGTGTTTGACAACGAAAAGTGGGCGCACCCGGTAACAGTAGAGTCTTTTGCCATCGCACGCACGGCGGTTACACAGTCTGAGTTCGCAGTATTCGCGGATGAGGGTGGTTATCGAAGGCGGGAGCTGTGGAGCGAAGAAGGATGGCGATGGCGAGAAGCAGCCGGCGCAGACCATCCGGCTTATTGGCGACGTGATTCCGATGGAGCCTGGCGGCGGCGGCATTTTGACGACTGGGTTTCTCTGGAACCACAGCTTCCCGTGATCCATGTCAACTGGCATGAGGCTCTGGCATACTGCCGTTGGGCTGGCCGCCGACTGCCAAGCGAGGCGGAGTGGGAAGTAGCTGCCGCCGCCAAGCCCGATCCGCGGGGTAGCACCCTTCGCCAGCGAAAGCGCTCCTTTCCGTGGGGTGATGTTCCCGCCACTTTGCAGAAAGTCAACATGGACTGGCAGGCGATGGGCTGCATTGGTGTGGGCGCCCTTTCTGAAGGCGACAGTGCTTTCGGTTGCCGGCAGATGATCGGCAATGTATGGGAATGGACCCATAGTGTTTTTCTTCCATATCCCGGCTTTGAGGCAGATCCATACAAGGAGTACTCCGAACCCTGGTTCGGAACCCGGAAGGTGCTGCGAGGCCGGATCCTGGGCCGACTCGATCCCGTATGCTTCGCAACACGTTGCGCAACTTCTTTACACCCGACCGACGTGATGTGCTGGCGGGATTTCGCACTTGTGCGCCTCTGAAATGAGGATCCACCTCATTACACCGCTTCAGGAAGGGTAATCGAGTCTCGGCGCTTCGCTGGGCTCGCATTCTGCATGACCTGGGCCACCATGTCGTCATTGTCCAGCAATACCAGGGGCAGCCGTGTGATCTGATGGTCGCTCTCCACGCACGCCGTAGTTCATGTCTCGGTGGAACGCTTCCGACACCAGCATCCTGACTTACCCCTGATCCTGGCCATGACGGGTACGGATCTTTATCGCGACATCCGCACGGATCCTTCAGCTCAGCAGTCGATGGAAATGGCGACGCTTCTGATTGTCCTGCAACCGATGGGCATAGAGGAACTGCCCCGACACCTGCGTAGCAAGGCTCGTGTCATCTACCAGTCTGCGCAGAGACCTCCCGGGAAGTTTTCACCTAAAAAGAACCTCTTCGAGGTGGGTGTGCTCGGACACATGCGTCCCCTGAAGGGATCCATTCCGGACGGCCAGGGCGGCTCGACTGTTGCCATCCTCTTCCCGAATTCGGGTCGTGCACGTGGGCTCAGCAACCAGTGAAGAAATGGAAGAGGGCGCCCGTGTCGAGCAGGCATCCAATCCGCGCTACCGCTGGTTGGGTGAACTCCCACGTTGGAGAGCGCTTCGCACACTTACCAGTAGCCGGTTGCTGGCCCTGAGCTCGCAAATGGAAGGTGGCGCAAATGTGGTCTGCGAGGCACTGGCTTGTTCGGTTCCCGTTCTCTCGTCGCGAATCCCGGGATCGATAGGAATTCTGGGAGAGAATTACCCCGGTTACTTTCCAGTGGGAGGCACCCGGGCGCTGGCAGACCTTCTGGAACGTGCGGAGAGTGACGAGGAATTCTACGCGACACTCAAAGCCCGCTGTAACGATCTGAAACCCCTTGTGTCACTCACCCGCGAGCGCAGCAGCTGGGAAAGCTTGCTGCGGGAACTGTAAGAGGAGCGACTGTCATGCCCGGGACCGGCAGACCTGGCTGAGCCGACGAACGAGGAATCAGGCAGCGGCCAGGATTCGAGGTGCAATGTCCGCAAGGATCGCCGCCGGCTCACCGCCCAAACCTGCGGAGGAGGTCATGGAGGGCATCCAGGACTTCAGTTATTTCATGATCGGTCATAGCGGGGAAGATCGGCAATGAGGCAAGCCTGGGCCAGACCTCTTCAGCGACTGGGAAAAGCCCCGACTCATAGCCTCTTTCCCATCCATATTGTCACCTCTGTCCGGGACGGAAGAACGCATTCTCTGTCCGTGAATGTGAGTGACATCTTTGTCTTTCTGGGGCTGATGCTGTTCGGCCCAAGCGTGGCTGCAAGTCTCGCCACGATGGATGGGGCGGCAACCGGTCTAACCCCGAATCGGATCAACGCTGCCCTGGCCCACGCCTAGGGCAGGACGGGCTCGGGGCTCGGGCACGTCATTCCTCCCACGTTTCCCTGGCCCAGGACGTAATGCTGACCGGTCTGGTGGCTGTTTCGCTTCCCGGCAGCTTCCGCGCTGCTGCGCAGTCACTGTCGTTCCTGCAAGAAAGCGCGAACCATACCAGAACTGTGCGACAATAGCTGAAGGTTCTATTTCTGCCGAGGCAGCGGGGGGCAGTGGCGAGGCATGAGGCTGTACCCTTTCGGCTCGGACCCTATCCAAGAAAGCAACGTTTTCGTGACGGGCAATGTGCAGGCGGCTGGTACTATCGACAAAGCAAGAAACCAAGTGAAAGAGAGGAGAGATCGGAATATCCCTGGGAAAAGGCCGGCTGTATGAGAGTCCCATCCGATCGGTCACATTTGAGACTGTTGTCTTACGACCTGGTGGTTGCCGGGGTTGCCCTGCTGTTCACAGTTGGGTGCCAACCCCCGGATCGGGCTTCCCAGGAGGGGTCGCAGCAGTCCTTGTCCCAACCGCCACCCGGCGGTTCTGGCGACCGGCAGTCAGCCGCGGCACTTTTCGTCGACCGGGCAGGCGAGTCGGGAGTCGACTTCAAACATTTCAACAGCTAAGCTAGTTCTCCTTGTCGGCCAGGCGATAGTTGATCGTGTAAGGGCCCGATTGCTGTGCCCGGATGGAGATGCGAACCGTATTGGATCCGCCTCCGCTGCTCGTGGCAACCAGCTTCACACTTCCATCAGCGAATCGGATGCTCTGTGAGTCAATGGTGAAGCCGATGCGAACGCTCTCCATCGTACCTTCGATACTGGAGAACGACTTCCGCGGTCTGCCCGGATTGCAGGACGGGAGGCGGGACCTGTTCGGGGATGATCTTGATGAGCACAACTTCAGTCGAAGGGCTGGCAAAGCCTTGTCCATTTGTGATCTCGAGCTGAATAGCACCCTCTCCTTTCAGGCGACCCAGTACATAATCGCTGCCTGCGGCCAGCGGTTTCTGGGGCTCTCCATCGACCAGGATTTCGGTGACAGACCCAAAGTCTCTCCCGGTAATCTCGGCCAGCGATCCGCTTTCGACCATCCCCTCGGGTCCTTCACTCTGATAAGGCTTCACCACATCAATCGCTGGAGGACCCTGGGGAACTGCAGCCGGTTCCCGGGTGGGACTTGAATAGACGGGTTTCTCGTCCACAGCGATGGACATGGACCGCGTAGTAGCTCCCACCAGGATCCAGGCTCCACCCTCCGCATCGCTCTGCACCTCCCGGCTGCTGGTTTCTCCCTGGTCATCCGTTTCCGACACCACAAGTCCCTGCAAGGGAACATTCGGGAAGTAATCCTGATCAACGGCGGTCACTCGAATGACCTGCCCGGCGATCACATAACCGGGGGGAGGGGCCGAGCGCCGAGACAGGTTCAGTCCCCCGGGCCGGCTGCACCGTGGGCCGAGCTGCAGGGCGATTGGGGAGATAAGACTGAGTCTCAGTTCGTTTCTCCAGATCCTTTTCAAATCGGTACTGGTGATCCTGATAGCCTTCCGTCCTGGTGCCTCCCCCCACTTCCACTACTGACAGAGCAGCACTGGGAGTTCGCTTCTCACCAAACCAGACCTGCTGGCCGCAGGTCGTGGGCTCCATCTTGTAGCCGACGACGATGTCCTCAGCACTCATTTCATCTTTCACATAGGAGTCGCCCTTCAGCTTCACGGTAGTCAGTTCTTTCAACTTGGGGGTTGAGATGCCGCCGTTGACTTTCGTGTAGGTGGAAACCGACACCTTGCCAACCTTGAGAGCATTCGTGCAGATTTTCCGGGCACAGGGAAACTCCCAGTGTTTGGAACAGTGGTCCTGGGGAAGGTGGCGGATGTTGACGAGCTGGTCACGGTAAAACGGCTCCGCTTTGGCTTCCACGTAGGTAACGCTCTTGACCGAAAGGTCGATGGAGAATGCCTTCAACAGGGCCAGGACGCCAGCATCCACCGTTATCTTCTCTTCCGTGGTCCAGCTCCCCGCGACCTTCTTCCAACCCGTGCGGTCTCCCACCCAGCAGCAGTGAAGATTGGGGAAATCCGGGTCCGGTTGAAGCCCGACGATGTACTCGCGCTTCAGGGCCGTTTCCAGGCCGGTGAAATCAGGGAATTTGTCCTCCACGATTTCCTTCAGCGTCGTCGCCGGGCAGCCGGTCTGCGAAAACATTCCTCCCAGGAGAAAGATGAGGCCGACGAACTGAACAAGTCTGCTTCTTTGCATAGCTCAGCGTTGGCCTTCCGGCAGCCGCTCGAAGCGCACCTGCCGCATGATTCCCGGGACCGGGAGAATCGTGAACAGAGACGGGTTGGCGTTTAGCTCGAAACTGCGAATGAATCCTTTTCCGGCGTCGAACACCACCGAGCCCACGGCAAAGGGATGATCCTCAGTATAGAAGTCATTGGAGGAGGCTTCCGGAAGAGTGCTCAAGGCTTTCTCGAGAAGGGGGCCGGCTACAAAGCGGGCGAAGACCCAGAATCTGAATCTCGACGCATTGAGGGCAATCGGCGGACGGCTGCCGGCCCCTGAGGGTGTACTGATAGGTAGCGCGGACGCCAATTCCTTCCGATTCGGGAGCCGGAAACTCCTGTCGCCAGCTCTCTCCGGTGAGTGCCTTTCCGTCGCGCGGAAGGAAGTTGTATCCAAAGGGCAGACCTGTCACCAGGGTCGACTCCGCCAACCGGTTGTCGCGGTGAACAAGAATCTGGTAGTCCGTGTCTCCCCGTCGTATCTTCAGCCGGCGGCGGCCTCTGCGGGCCTTTGCCACGCTGACGCTCACCTCCTCATCGGCCAGGACCCTCTCACCGGGCCCGGACAGCATCTGGATGTCGCCCTTGTCAGTGACCCGATAGGCATCTTGAAGGTCCTTGACCACAAGCTGAAAGCGGAGCGTCCGCTTCGTGAAGTCAAGCTGGAGTCCGGAGATTTCCTGAGCGGTGATTCCCTGCCCACAGAAGCCCACCGCGAGAAAGAGACTGACGATAGAGCTGTGAAAGTGGCTCGTCATTTTCGGTGAGTGAAGGGGCTGATGATTGACCCAAGGCTAGCAGTCCACCCAGGTCGAATCAAGGATGCAGGAGGAAAGAGGCACCAGCCTTGACACCCGGGGCGTTGTGTTTCGATAATCCCAGCCGAGTTTCAAAAGGATTCTCGTCCCGGCCGCCCCATCGGAAGGAGCACATTGTGGCAAAGATCAAGGGCCCTGCAATCTTTCTGGCGCAGTTTCTGCGCGATGAACCACCCTGCGACAATCTGGAAAACATCGGCCGGTGGGTGGCCGGTCTAGGTTACAAGGGTGTGCAGATTCCCACCTGGGACGCGCGTGTGCTTGATCTGTCGAAGGCCGCCGGTTCGAAGGCCTACTGCGAGAATTATCGTGCGAAGCTGGCGAACATGGGCTTGCAGCCGACGGAACTGGCGGGCTATCTGCAGGGACAAGTGCTGGCCGTGCATCCGGCTTACGAGGACAATTTCAGCGTGTTTCACCCGCCCGGACTCAAGGGCTCCGGGCGCACCGAATGGGCCGCGGGTCAGTTGAAGAAGTGCATTCAGGCGTCGGCCAACATGGGACTGCAGAATATCCCCGTGCTGTCGGGCGGCTTCGCCTGGCACATGGCCTACCCCTGGCCGCAGCGCCCGCCTGGATTAATCGACGAGGCGTTTCCGGGAACTGGCCGGACGATGGCGCCCGCTGCTGGACCTGGCCGGGGAGCAGGGCTGCGTGTTCGGCTTTGAACTGCACCCCGGATCAGACGTGTTCGACGGCGCCACCTTCGAGATGTTTCTGGAACACACCCAGGGCCATTCCGCCGCCTGCATCAACTACGATCCCAGTCACCTTCTGCTCCAGCAGCTCGACTATCTGAACTTCATCGAGCTGTACGCTGATCGCATTTCGGGCTTTCACGTCAAGGATGCGGAGTTTCACCCCTCGGGTCGCGTAGGAGTTTACGGGGGGTACCAGCCGTGGGCGAAGCGGGCCGGCCGCTTCCGATCCCCGGGTGATGGACAGGTGGATTTCAAACGTGTCTTCACGCTGCTTACAGAGGCCGGGTTCGACGGCTGGGCAGTGCTGGAAGGGAATGCTGTGTGAAGAGTCCGGAGCAGGGTGCGGCCGAGGGCGCCCCCTTTATCGCCAGCCACCTGATCGAACCCACCGAGGTGGCATTCGATGACTTCGCCGGCGGCCGAAGCGACCGCGACCGGCTGCGCAAGATGCTCGGGTTGACCGTTGACGGTTGACTGTGGGACGCGGAGTGCCTCTAGTCTGGAGAACCGAGCTTTGCTTTCTTGCGGCGCATCTCCTGATCCCACCACCCCAGGCATTGGGAGGCCACGGCGGCGATGGGCGGGGAGATGGCCTGGAACTGCCGTTGATAGCCCAGTTCCGACAACAAATCAGCGGCTAACGCCTCGAACAGCTCTCGTGACCGGGCATCCATGTGGGTCCGCCAGTCCCGAACTCCGGGGGTGGGGGATCGCCAGTGATCAACGTCAAATAGAATTCCCGCAGCGACGATTGGAAATCCCCACACAAGGATTAAAAAAAAAGAGCTGTAGCCGTCCTCTGAGACGGCCCTTTCCGCGGTCCTCCTTTCTGTAAAAAAGAGAGATTGTTCCCTAGAATGCGAGGGGGACGGAGTGAGGGCGTAGCCCGAACGGAGCTCCCCCTCGCTCGCGCTGGCGTCGAGGGGAGTGGACCAGATCCACGAGGCTGCTGAGCGGCCTCTGTAGGGCGCTGTACGACCTCTCCCCTTGGCGGGCACTCGTCTATCGCCCTCACCAAGCACTTTCCGGGGTCCAATCAGCCGATTTGCCCGGATTTGACCTCCTCGCGGTTTCCTCATTTCGTGGTTCCCTGCTGCTTTGCCTTGGCGCTCTCCATTCGATAGCTCGGGACGTTGAGTTCCAGAATCACGCTGTGGTGCACCAGCCGGTCGATGGCTGCTGCCGTCGTCAGGGGGTCCTTGAAGATCCTCTCCCAGTCCGAGAAGATCAGGTTGCTGGTCAGCAAGATGCTGCGACGTTCGTAACGATGGGCCAGCAGTGTGAAGAGAACCTCCATTTCCTCCCGGCTTTGCTGAACGTAGCCGATGTCATCGACTATGAGAGCCTCGAAGCGATCCAGTTTCTTGAGCTCCTTCTCCAGAGTCAGATCGATTTTGGCCCGCAGCAATCACTGTACCAGCAGGGCGCAGGTAGAAAACAGAACCCGGCGCCCCAGCAGAATCAACTCCTGGCCCAGAGCACAGACCAGATGGGTTTTCCCGCTCCCAGGGTTACCGAAAGCCAAGACGTTCTCGGCACGATCCAAAAACGTCCCTTCCAGCAGCGCTGTGAGTTGTCGATCCACGCTTTGGGGCAAGCGCGAGCGGTCCAGCGCCGTCAGCGTTTTCTCCCAGGGAAGCTTGGAGGCCCGACGCTGGCGCTGGATTTTGCGCTCGTGCCGCTCCGCCACCTCGATCTCAGATAACGACAAGAGAAACCGGGGATAGGACAGACTTTCCTGGGTGGCCAGTGCCGCCTGGGCGGCGTAGTGCTCCCGAAAGGCCGGTAGATGCAGCTCGATTAGGCACTCGCGAAGTCGCGGTAAGTTGCCTGTGCTCATGACCTCACCTCCCGGTTCTCGAGAAGGGTGTCGTAGAGGCCCACGTCCATCTTCTCCACCATCACTTCCCAGGGTTCCACCACCGGATCGACAAGGCATTCTCGTAGTGCTTCAAAACGGATTCTTTGTCCCCGCTCAATCAACACCTGAAGTGCCTCTCGCACCCGCTGTTCACCTTCCTGGGCAGCCACCTTGAGGATCTTCAGATATTGGCGATCCGCCGTGGCCGGACAATCTCGGCGCAGCTCGTCGTAGGCGACTCGAAACAAGATCCCCGGAAACAGATCCTCCCGCCAGCGATAGCGAGTAAACGCCCCCGGCTTGCGCACCAACGAATGGATCACGTGCCGGTAGTCAATGCGATGCTTGCCTTCTCCTGGGAATTGCGCGCCCTGGCCGGAATGTCGTCGGTTTCGATCAGCCGCAGCGCGGCCTCGGTCAACGGCACCCTGGCCGCCCGCGACACCTGGTGCAGCGTCTTCAGGGTCGCCGCCCCCAGCCCGCGGCGCGGCGTGTTGGCGATCCGCTCGAAGGCCAGATCGTCATCCGGCTGGACGATCACCCTGAGATAGGCCAGGGCATCGCGGATCTCCCTACGCTCGTAGAAGCGAGGTCCGCCGACCACCCGATAGGGAATACCGAGCGTGATCAGCCGTTCCTCGAACTCGCGCATCTGGAATCCGGCGCGGACCAGGATGGCGATCTCGGACAGCCGGATCTTCTTGCGCTGCAGGGCCTCGATCTCGTCGCAGACCCAGCGCGCCTCCTCCTCGCCATCCCAGACATTGCGCACGACCACGTGGTCGCCACCGGCGGTCTCGGTGAACAGGGTCTTGCCCAGGCGCCCGCGATTCTGCGCGATCAGCCCCGACGCGGCGCCCAGGATGCGGTCGGTCGAGCGGTAATTGCGCTCCAGCCGGACGACCTTGGCGCCAGGGAAAATCGGTCTCGAAGCGCAGGATGTTGCCGACCTCCGCGCCGCGCCAGCCATAGATCGACTGGTCGTCGTCGCCGACGCAGCAGATGTTCTTGTGCGCCCTGGGCCAGCAGCCTGAGCCAGAGATACTGGGCGACGTTGGTGTCCTGGTACTCGTCGACCAGGATATAGCGAAAACGCCGGTGGTAGTCAGCCAGCACCTCCGGATTGTCCTGCAGGATCGCCAGATTGTGCAGCAGCAAATCGCCGAAGTCGCAGGCGTTCAAGGGTGCGCAGGCGCTCCTGATAGGCGCGGTAGAGATCGATCACCCGGCCGCCGGCGATGTCGCCCGGCATCCTGGGGCTTCAGAGACGGTCCGGGGTCAGCCCCTTGTCCTTCCAGCGCTCGATCACGCCAAGCACCAGCCGCGCCGGCCAGCGCTTGGAATCGACGTTTTCCGCCTCCAGCAGCTGCTTGATCAGGCGCAATCTGGTCGTCGGTGTCGAGGATCGTGAAATTGCTCTTCAGCCCGACCAGTTCGGCGTGACGGCGCAGGAGCCGTGCCGCCATGGCGTGGAAGGTGCCGAGCCACCAGCCCTCGACCGGCGCGCCCGTCAGGGCCGAGACCCGGTCCTTCATCTCGCGCGCCGCCTTGTTGGTGAAGGTGACGGCGAGAACCTGGCTGGGCCAGGCCCGCCCGGTGGACAGAAGGTGCGCCAGCCTTGTGGTCAGCACCCGCGTCTTGCCAGTGCCGGCCCCGGCCAGCACCAGGACCGGCCCGTCCAGCGCCTCGACCGCGGCACGCTGTTCTGGGTTCAGGCCGTCCAGATAGGGATAGGTGCGCACCGGCGCACCGGACGCCGGCCCATCGGGCGCGTCGTCGGACTCATCCAGCGGGTCGGGTGTCCAGGATGAACTGCTCATGTGCACAGATATAACATCGTCGGCCGTGCTCAGAAGGAAAGAAGGTAAAGCCAAGGGTGGTTGCTTGCAGGCCAGGGCGGGACAACTCGGCACCGAACCCGATTGCACATACCATCGCGACACTTCAGTTTGCGTTGTCGAAATGCAATCGGGAGAAAGAGATGGATCACCCCGAAATCTGGATTCGACTCTGCACACACATCCATCAGGATTTTCTGGTTATCTATGGCGACTATGAGAGCGGCATATCGGAGTTTTCCGCAGTTGAGGATTTCCGTGACCGGATCGCACTCACGCGCCATATTCGCGCACTAGTCGACTCTGATCTCACGGAGGACCAGTTACTCGAAATGTGGGATCAGTCGGGCGCCCAGATCGGACCAGCCAATGGCTCGATGCGGGCGTTTCTGACGATGCTTCTTGACCTGCTAGAGGCTAACAAATCCTAATTCACTTTCCGTGCGCGTCGTGCTCGGTAGCGTCGTCGGCCGGGAAGAACAACTCGATCCGCAACTCCTCCAGTTCGGCATCCATCGCGGTGCCAAGCGTCGCGATGGTCGAGAACCAGGCAAGCGTCAGATCGCCGCGGCGCAGCACCAGCGGCAAGATCGGCGACGGCGGACCCGCCGGCGGCCCAGTCCGGAAGTCTGTCCGGCTTCGGCGCCATGGCTTCGACCTCTTCCACCAGGGCCAGCAGCGCCGGGTCCGGCGCCCCGGCCGCTGCCTCCCGCCTGACGCGTGCCCACAGCGCCAAGGCAAGATCCGGCCAGTTGACGATCCAGGGGCGCAGCCCGTCCGGATGGACGGTCAATTTCAGGATGTTCGGTGGACCGCCGCCGCAATGGGCCGCCGCGAACGCCTCCAGGTCGAGGAACTCGGCCAGCATCCGGCCAGCCGCGGCGTTGGCCATCAGCAGGTTCCAATGCCCGTCGATGACGATTCCGGGATACGGCTCCTGCTGGTCCAGCATGAAGCCAAGCGCGCGGCGGACCGGTTCGGCCTCGAGCCCAGCCAGCCCTTCCTCGCGGAACATCGGCGCGAACCCGGCCGCCGCCAGCATCGCATTGCGTTCCCGGAGCGGCAGGCCCAGCGCGCCGGCGAGCATCAGCACCATCTCGCGGCTGGGCCTGGATCGGCCGGATTCCAGAAAGCTGAGATGGCGCTGGGAGACGCCGGCATCCAGCGAGAGGCCGAGTTGGCTAAGCGCCCGACGCCGGCGCCACTGTTGCAGCATGGCGCCATATCCAGCCGTGGGCGTAGACACGATCGATGGTTGAGATGGTCTGCATTGCCCAATCCTAGTCCGCGTCCGGGACGTACGCCATTACCTGAGAGGTAATGGAAGGCTCGCCGGCAATCCGGCGAATCGCCATGATTCGGCGAAGGCCGGGTTAACCAATTGCGGCCGGCGACCTCGTGTAAGCCCGCCTGAATTCCTTACGCACAGTTGTGTCCTGTGGCCCGCGATTCGCCACATCCGCATCATGGCTGAACAGGATCAAGTTGCCGGCTTCCCTTGGATGGACGGGATTCCAGCGGCTTCGGCCATTCAATCGCCACACCCTGCGATAACAATCATCAGCAATGCGGATTTGTTAACGAATTCGAGATTTCTTGATTCGTAGACTGGTTAACAACGCGCCCCGACAGTTGCTTCCGACCGCCCGACGGGGAGGCTGGACCGGCTGTAAGGCGCACCGCGAACGGGTGCCGCTGCTTGTCACATTCGCGCCCCACGGTTGCCGCATCTGGTCCCTATGCTGGGATCGTGCGTGACCTCGGCCAACCGGCACGAAGCGATGCCGGAACCGCGCGGCACTGGATCCATCAGGTAGATACCGTCGCAACCAAATTGCCGCGCCTTGTAGGGGCGCGGTGCCCCACGCCGACACCCCCGTTCGGCAAATGGCGGCGGCCGCAAGTTGTGATTGGATTTCGGCCTTGTGCCGATACAGATCATGAGTAGTAGGGACCGCTGATGGCGAGGAAAAGACATGGCGTCGAATGAGGATGTTTTTGGTCTCTTTTCCGAGACCTATGACCAAAACAAGCGATCCGAGATGTCCTTGAAGGACTTCCTGGAGGGCTGCCGGGACGATCCGATGCGTTACTCCAGCGCCGCGGAGCGCATGGTCGCCGCGATCGGCGAGCCGGAGCTGGTCGACACCTCCAAGGATACCCGGCACGGCCGGATCTTCATGAACCGGACGATCAAGGTCTATCCGGCCTTCGACGATTTCTACGGCATGGAAGAGACGATCGAGCGGATCGTCGGCTTCTTCCGACACGCCGCCCAGGGGCTGGAGGAGCGCAAGCAGATCCTGTACCTGCTGGGACCGGTCGGCGGCGGCAAATCGTCGCTGGCGGAGCGGCTGAAATCTCTGATGGAGAAGTGCCCGGTCTATGTGCTGCAGGCCGGCGACGAGATGAGCCCGCTGTTCGAGAGTCCGCTATCGGCCTGTTCGATCCCGAGACCATGGGTTCGGCTGCTGGAAGAGAAATACGGCATTCCCAAGCGGCGCCTGACCGGCCTGATGTCGCCCTGGGCGGTCAAGCGCCTGGACGAATTCGGCGGCGATATCTCCCGCTTCACGGTCGTCAAGCTGCAGCCCTCGACCCTGCGCCAGGTCTGCGTCGCCAAGACCGAGCCGGGCGACGAGAACAACCAGGACATCTCGTCGCTGGTCGGCAAGGTCGACATCCGCAAGCTGGAATATTTCGGCCAGAACGATGCCGACGCCTATTCCTACAGCGGCGGGTTGAACCGGACGACCCAGGGCATCATGGAATTCGTCGAGATGTTCAAGGCGCCGATCAAGATGCTGCATCCGCTGCTGACCGCGACTCAGGACGGCACCTATGTCGGCACCGAGAATATCGGCGCGCTGCCCTATCAGGGCATCATCCTGGCCCACTCCAACGAATCGGAGTGGCAGAGCTTCAAGGCGAACAAGAACAACGAGGCGTTCCTGGACCGCATCTGCGTCGTCAAGGTGCCGTACTGCCTGCGCCTTACCGAAGAAACCAAGATCTACGAGAAGCTGTTGGCCCACAGCGAGCTGTCCGCCGCACCTGCGCGCCGGGCACGCTGGACATGCTGTCCCGGTTCTCGGTGCTGTCGCGGCTGAAGCCGCATGAGAATTCCAGCCTGTACTCGAAGATGCGGATCTATGACGGCGAGAGCCTGAAGGACACCGATCCGCACGCCAAGTCGCACCAGGAATACCGCGACATGGCCGGCGTCGACGAGGGCATGGAAGGCATGTCCACGCGCTTCGCCTACAAGATCCTGTCGGAGACCTTCAACTTCGACACCAACGAGGTGGCCGCAGACCCGGTGCACCTGATGTATGTGCTGGAGCAGTCGATCAAGCGCGAGCAGCTGCCCGACGAGCTCGAGAAGCAATATATCGAGTTCATCAAGGAGGAGCTCTCGGAGCGCTATGCCGAGTTCATCGGCCACGAGATCCAGAAGGCCTATCTGGAGAGCTACCACGACTACGGCCAGAACCTGTTCGACCGCTATGTCTCCTATGCCGATGCCTGGATCGAGGATCAGGACTTCAAGGATCCCGATACCGGCCAGCTGCTGAACCGCGAGCTGCTGGACCAGGAGCTGAGCAAGATCGAGAAGCCGGCCGGGATCGCCAACCCCAAGGACTTCCGCTACGAGGTGGTCAAGTTCTCGCTGCGCGCCCGGGCCCGCAACAAGGGCCACAATCCGAACTGGACCTCGTATGAGAAGATCCGCGAGGTGATCGAGAAGCGGATGTTCAGCCAGGTCGAGGAGCTGCTGCCGGTCATCAGCTTCGGCACCAAGAAGGACACCGAGTCCGAGAAGAAGCACGCCGAGTTCGTCGAGCGCATGGTCGGCCGCGGCTATACCGAGCGACAGGTCCGCCGGCTGGTCGAGTGGTACATGCGGGTGAACAAGTCGAGCTGATGCCGGGAAGGCGCCACGATCGCATAGGCTGCCCGGCCCTCGTCCTTGGGCGGGCTCAGGATGTGGCGCTCATGGCCGTGATAAAGGCCCCCATGCTGAGCCCGTCGATCCCGAGCATGGAGGCCGAAGCATGGCCGGCGCGACGCTGGCAGAGCAGGAGGCACACGCACGCCCATGAACATCGTCGACCGCCGCCTCAACCCGAAGGGCAAGAGCCTTGGCAACCGCCAACGCTTCGTGCGCCGCGCCAAGGCCGACATCCGCGAGGCGGTACGCGACGCGCTGAAGCAACGCCGGGTGTCCGAGGTCGAGGGCAGCGAAAAGATCAAGATCCGCGCCAAGACGGTGCGCGAGCCGGCTTTCGGGTTCTCGCGCAATGACGGCCGCCGGCACGCCGTGGCACCCGGCAACAAGGAGTTCGTGCCCGGCGACACGATTCCCAAGCGCCCCCCCGGCCAGGCCGGGGGCCGCGACGGCAGCCCGGATGGCGAGGGCCAGGACGATTTCGTCTTCACCCTGTCGAAGGAGGAGTTCCTGGACGTCTTCTTCGAGGATCTGGAACTGCCGGACCTGCTGAAGACCAAGATCAAGGACGAGAAGTCGCCCAAGCCGACCCGTGCGGGCTTCTCCACCCAGGGCTCGCCCTCCAGCCTGAACGTGCTGCGCACCATGCGTGGCAGCCTGGCGCGGCGGATCACCCTGCGCCGCCCCAAGAAGCATGAGATCGAGGCGCTGGAGGCGGAGATCGCCGCGCTGGAGAAGAAGGGGGGAAGCGAGCGCAAGATCGCCGCCCTGAAGACCGAGCTGGAGATCAAGAAACGCCGGGTGAAGACGATCGCCTATATCGATCCGATCGACATCCGCTACAACCGCTTTGAACGGCTCCCCCGACCCGCCACCCAGGCGGTGATGTTCTGCCTGATGGACGCCTCAGCCTCGATGACCGAGGAGATGAAGGAGCTGGCCAAGCGCTTCTTCATGCTGCTGCACGTCTTCCTGTCACGCCGCTACCGGCACGTGGAGGTGGTCTTCATCCGCCATACCAGCCACGCCGCGGAGGTCGACGAGGATACCTTCTTCCGATCCACCGAGACCGGCGGCACCGTGGTGTCCAGCGCGCTGGAGGAAATGCAGAAGGTGGTCGCCGACCGCTATCCGATCGCCGACTGGAACATCTATGGCGCCCAGGCGTCGGACGGCGACAATTTCCGCAACGACATGCCTCGCTGCATCGATCTGCTGGAACAGGCGCTGCTGCCGGTCTGCCAGCAATTCTCCTATATCGAGGTCGGCGAGAAGCGTATCGGCCTGGGCTTCGAGAGCGAGATGGCGGAAAGCCCGCTGTGGCTCGGCTACCGCGACGTTGCCGCCCGGCAGCAGCATTTCGCCATGCGCCGGGTCGCCACCCCGCAGGACATCTTCCCGGTGTTCCACGAGCTGTTCTCGCGCAACACGAGCAAAGCGGCATGAGCGAAACCGAAAGCGCCCCGGCCAAACCGGCGCCCAAGCGCAAGCGCAAGCGCGCCAGCAAGCTGATCTCGGAAGGCTCGGAATGGAGCTTCGACAGCCTGCAACGGGCTTTCGAGGCGATCGAGGAAGTCGGCATCGGCGAGCTCGGCCTGGACGTCTATCCCAATCAGATCGAGGTGATCACGTCCGAGCAGATGCTCGACGCCTATTCGTCGATCGGCATGCCGCTGATGTACCGCCACTGGTCCTACGGCAAGCATTTCGCCCGCGACGAGATGCTGTACCGCAAGGGCGCCCAGGGCCTGGCCTACGAGTTGGTGATCAACTCCAACCCCTGCATCAGCTATGTGATGGAGGAGAATTCCACCACCATGCAGGCGCTGGTGATCGCCCATGCCGGCTTCGGCCACAACCACTTCTTCAAGAACAACTATCTGTTCCAGCAATGGACCGATGCCGACGGCATCCTGGACTATCTCTCCTTCGCCAAGGCCTATGTGACGAAATGCGAGGAGGTGTACGGCATCGACGCCGTGGAGCAGATACTGGACGCCGCCCATTCCCTGATGAAGCACGGCGTCAACCGCTATGCCCGGCCGGGCAAGCCGAACCTGACGGCGGAACGCGCACGTCAGGCCGAACGCTTCGCCTATCTGGAATCCACCTATAACGACCTCTGGCGCACCCTGCCCGGCGACAAGCGCCACGAGGAGGTCACCAACCAGGACGAGCGCGAGCGCGAGCTCAAACGCAAGGCCGAGCAGCGGGCGCTGGGCCTGCCGGAAGAGAACCTGCTCTATTTCCTGGAGAAGAATTCGCCGAAGCTGGAGGAGTGGCAGCGCGAGCTTCTGCGCATCGTGCGCAACGTCAGCCAGTATTTCTATCCGCAGAAGCAGACCAAGGTGATGAACGAGGGCTGCGCCACCTTCGTGCATTACGAGATCATGAACCGGCTGTACGACAAGGGCGCCATCGACGAGGGCGCGATGCTGGAGTTCCTGCGCTCCCATTCCGCCGTGGTGTTCCAGCCGGGCTTCGACGATCCGCGCTACAGCGGCCTCAACCCCTATGCGCTGGGCTTCGCGATGATGAACGACATCAAGCGCATCTGCGAGGAGCCGACCGACGAGGACCGCGAGTGGTTCCCGGAGATCGCCGGCAACGGCGACGCGCTGGGCACGTTGAAGGACGCCTGGGCGCATTACCGGGACGAGAGCTTCATCCTGCAGTTCCTGTCGCCGAAGCTGATCCGCGATTTCCGCCTGTTCTCGGTGTTCGACGATTCGGAAGAGCCGGCGATGAAGGTCGAATCGATCCACGACGGCCGCGGCTATGAGCAGATCCGCCGCCAACTCGCCCGGCAATACGACATCGCCCGAATGGAGCCGGAGATCCAGATCACCGACGTCGACCTGAAGGGCAACCGCCGCCTGATCCTGACCCACAACGTCCGCGACGGCCAGCTTCTGAGCAAATCCGACTGCGACAACGTGCTGCTCTACCTGGCCCAGATCTGGGGCTACGGCGTGAAGCTGCTGGAGGTGGACGCGGAGAGCGGCCGGACGCTCAGGAAACACACGGCGGTGCCGTTGCCTTAGGTGAGCCGCCGATTGAGATCAATCGGCTCTGCCCCCATCAATTCCCAACCCAGAACGCCCGAAATCTGCAAACTTCGCGACCTGCACCAATATGGTACCCGGGACGTAACGCGAGCGAACGATTCTTGGGCCCTTAGCGCTGGGGAATGCGTGACCAGCCACGATCACGGCCATATCGCCAATTGCCCCTGTTTCCTGGAGGTCGTTTCATCATCGGCGATGGTTGAAGAGGTATTGCGCCTGGAGGCATGGTGGAAGCGAAAGCTATTCTCGAGAGAGTTCGGTCTGAACGCAAATTAGACGCTGACGGAGATTCTAGTCGATTGATCCAACAGCATAGCCGAAGACATCAATCGGCTCCGAACCGGTCAGCTTAGGAAGCAGGAGGTCTGAATTGAGATACAGGGACGCGGACCCACCAAGCATTCCGATACTTGAATGGGGTGATCCACTTCCTTTGGAATGGACAAGATTCAGCAGCGTCAAAACCTCAATTGTGCCAAGCGACTTCAAGACGCGGCACGGCAGCGGGCTGGTTCACTGGAGGCTGAAGGGGCACGGCTGGCGGGTAAGAATTGAGCCCGACGCCGCTTACGGCGTTACGTATCCAAATGGCTCCCGCGGCATTGTTCTGTCGGCGACCCGCCATGAATTCTCCAGGCCGCAAAACGCCTCGGACAGTCATTCCTGGAGGAGGCGAAGCAACAATGGTCGCAGTTGGTGGCTAGGCGATCTGACGGTAATGGAAGACTCTCTTACATTTGCAGACGCGCAAGAGCTCCCCAAATTCGTCGATTGGGAGTCGCCTTTGGGCCGCGATGTTATCAGCAAGAGTATAGAACGAAGACCGCCTCTCGAAGGCCATTTTCACTTTGTTGAGCTATTCAAGACTATAACGGAATCATCAAATGAAATATTAGACGCGATTCAAGATGATGGATTTGCCGCTAGTGTATACCTATTTCTACGCGACAATGAAATTGTCCGAACATCGGACAACAAAGTAGTCTCATTCAGCAGCGATAGATCAGTTGGCGGTTTTGTCGCCGAGTTGAGGCGGTTCGGCGAAAGCTACGACGTCTTTACATTTGGTCTGTTGGGTATTCAGTACTCTCGCGAAAATCATTTTCACCAAATTCAAGAATTCATCGAGAAACTCGGCTATCAGGTGAAAAACCAGTCAAATTAAAGGGGTCAGACTCACTGCTGTCCCACAAACGGGAAGGGTAAGGCTTGGTTCCGAGTGCTTTGTGATACAATGGCTGTGCCAACAACACATTGATTCACAAAGGAGAACCAAGCCTTGGGAACGCAGTCTACCGTGTTCGGCCAGGTCTTGAAACTGGTTCCGCGATACGAATTCGACCGCCTCGCCGCAGACCATCACAGAGGCCGAAAGCTCCGCTCGATGACGCGCTGGAAGCAGTTCGTCGCGCTGACGCTCGGCCAACTCGCCGGACGGCATTCGCTACGCGACATCGAGACCAATCTGGCGGCTCAGGGCGGCCGGCTCTATCACCTCGGTGCCGGCAAGGTCGCCCGGTCGTCGCTGGCGCGGGTCAACGAGTCCCAGACCTATTCTCTCTATGAGGCCCTGTTCACCAGGCTCTATGAGCGCTGCGCCCGGCTCGCGCCGCGCCACGGCTTCCAGTTCACCAACAAGCTCTACGCGCTCGACGCCTCGTTGATCGACCTGTCGCTCAAGGTGTTCCCCTGGGCCCACTATGCGCTCGGCAAGGCGGCCGTGAAGCTCCATGTCGGGCTCGACCATGATGGCTGCCTGCCGGCCTTCGCCAACGTCACCTCCGGGCGGATGTCGGACATGGACGGTGCGCGGGCGATGGCCTTCCCCAAGGGCTCGATCGTCGTCTACGACAAGGGCTACAGCGCCTTCGCCTGGCACAAATCATTGATCGAGCGGGGCATCTTCTTCGTCACCCGGGCCCGCGGCAACATCATGTGCGACGTTGTCGCGCGCCATGAGACATGGGATATGGCCGGCGTCGAGGCCGATGTGACCATCCGCCTGACCGGCCTCCCGGACCTGCGCCGCGTGGTCTGGCGCGATGCCGAGACCGACAAGCGCTACGTCTTCCTGACCAGCATCTTCCATCTTGATGCCGCCACCATCGCCGGCATCTACAAGGCGCGCTGGCAGGTCGAGTTGTTCTTCAAGTGGATCAAGCAGAACCTCAAGATCAAGGCATTCCTCGGCACCACCAGCAACGCCATCCTCACCCAGATCTGGGTCGCGCTGTGCGTGGCACTGGTGATCGCCTACGCCAAGTTCCTGTCACGCACCGAGCTGTCGGCTCAGGCCGTCCTGCGACTGCTACAGCTCAACTTGTTCCTCAGCCGCGACCTCGGCGACCTTATCCGGGGACAGCCGCTCGACCCGGCAATACTCGACCAAAGACAAGCGGCACTCGCACTATGAAAGCTTGTGGGACAGCAGTGAGTCTGACCCCATCGATTTCGGCCATTGATATGCCCCGCAGCAATATCGTGGCTGATTTGCCGGTCATCAGACAAATCTGCATTTCCCTGGTAGCATCAGTCGTGTTGTTTGAAATGGATCACTGATGGCTGACGATTTCTCGGACCCCATAGCCCCAACATCTTCATATTCAGGCATGCTGACGGACTCGCAGCGATGGGCATTCTACCAACCCAGAGTTGACGATGTGGTGGTCACGACGCCTCCGAAGTCCGGCACGACCTGGATTCAGGCAATCCTTGCGCTTCTTCTTTCTGGCGACCCCCTGGTTGCAGCCCATCCGTCCACAAACGCTCCGTGGTTCGACAACAGGTTTAACGACCCCGATGAGCTCTGCGCGCGTCTCGAGGCGCAAACCGGACGAAGACATACCAAGACGCACACACCGATGAACGGGATACCGGTTTGGGACGAGCTTCGATACATATCGGTCTACCGGCATCCGATCGACGTTCACTTCTCCGCGCGAAAACACGTGGCAAACTATCGCCCGGAAATTGCGGAGAAACTTGGTATAAGCGACGAGATTTTCCCCAAAGACCCTCAAGACAGCTTTCGGCGGTTCATCGAGCACGAAGACCTCGACCATGGAAGCCTGAAAACAATCGTCAATCATTACCTACGGGGTCTCGAGCTTGAACCGCGGGAGAACCTGCTTCGCCTTCACTACGCTGACATGAAACGGGACCTCACATCCCGTTTTCGCAATGTCGCGGAGCATATCGGCGTGAGCCACCCGCCCGACATCATGGCGCGTCTCGTGGACGCCGCTACTTTTGGGAATATGAAGGCAAATGCCGACAGGTTCGCCCTGGCAGCAGGACGGGAGTTCTGGCGCAGTGATGCGGCGTTCTTTGACAGCGCGACCTCAAACAAATGGGAGGGGGTTCTGACCGATGACGATCTGGTCGCCTATGACACGGCTATTGCAGATCTTTTGGAGCCAGACCAGCGAACCTGGCTTGAATGGGGAAGTGGTTGACACGCAGGTTCGTCCGCCTTCGGCCAGAGCGCGTTTATAGGGACAGTAATTAATGGGGTCAGAGTCGATTGATTTCTAGCTTCATGCCTCAGATCATTCGAGTCCAACCGTAGTGATTCCTACGCTGCTCAATCAATGGATTCCCTGGGGAAAGGGACGGCGAATGCCGGAGGCCTTCGTAATGGGAATTGCGGGATCGCGGTCCGCAACTCGAGCAAATGCGTGCCATGCCCCGCAACGGTGATGCCCGGATCGGACCGGATGCGGCGGCTAGGTCGCCGCGTCCGGCCGTTCGTGCCTTGACGGCCTAAGGTTCGTCGGAACCGTCGATGCTGGCGACGACGATCTGCCGCAATTCATCGCCCTCGCAACCGCTCATCCGGTCAAAGTCGGGCAAAACGCAATCCGAATGCGGCTGGCTGGAGCTGTCGATGCCGGCGATGACGTTCGACCTCAGCTCATCACCCTCGCATCCGTTCATCCGGTCGCTGTCGGGCAGAACGCAATCCGAATGCGGTTGGCTGGACCCCTCGATGCCGGCAATGACGATCCGCCGCAGCTCATCACCCTCGCACCCGCTCAGCCAGTCGCTGTCGGCCTGGAGGCAGTCGGAATGCGGCCTGCCGCCAGCGTCGATCCCGGCCGTGACGATTGCTCCGTCCGCCGAGGACGGCCCAGGTGGCGCGGCCTGCCATGCGACGGCTGCAAGCGCGAACGCCAAAGCCAATCCAAGTCCCTTCATCGTCGATCTCCCAAATTCGGTGGCATGGTTGCGGCACGGGTCAGCCTATGAGGGCCTACCTACAGTCGACAATGTGCCAAAGGCGCGCAGGGGTCCCGGATACCATTCAGGTTCGTCGCAGGGGATGGGCAGCGGGCGCTGCGACGGCTGCGCCCTGCCAGGACGGCCCAAACGCCGGGCGGCACGACGCACAGGCGCCTTCCCGATCGAATATTGTTCGAACACGATGCGCCGGGCCGACTGACCGCCGGACGGCGGTCAACGGTGTGATCCGTACTATTTGTCCAGCAATCCCGGCAGCCAAGTCGCCAGCGCCGGGATGTACGACACCAGCAGCAGCACGATGATGTTGGTCAGGACGAAGGGCAGGATCGCGCGGACCACAGGGCTGAGCGGCAGGCGGGCAATGTTGGCGCAGACGAACAGGCAGACGCCGACCGGCGGGGTCGTGAGGCCGATCATCAGGTTCAGCACGGCGAAGGTCGCGAAGTGCAGGGGCTCGATCCCGACGGCCTGGGCCAGGGCCAGCAGCGGCACGAACAGGATGATCAGCGCCGCGATGGTCTCCATGAACATGCCGAGGAACAGCAACAGGATGTTGATCATCAGGATGACCAGGAACCGGTTGTCGGTGACCGACAGGACCGTGTTGGCGATCGCCTGCGGGATGCGCTCGGAGACCAGGATCCAGCCGAAGACGTTGGCGAAGCCGACCAGGACCAGGATCGCGGCGGAGGAGACCGCGCTGTCGACGATGATCTTGGGCAGTTCCCGCACCGGCAATTGCCGATAGATCAGCGCGCCGACGATGAAGGCGTAGACGCTGGCGACGACCGCCGTCTCGGTCGGCGTGGCGATGCCGCTCAACAGCCCGTAGATGATCAGGCCGGTCATGGCGAGCGCCCACAGCGCGCCCGAGAACGACCGCGCCAGCTCGGCGACGCCCTGCCAGGATTGCCGCGGGAACCCCTTTCTGGCGGCGATCACATAGGCTGTGACCATCATCGCCAGCCCCATCAGGATGCCGGGCACCGCGCCCGCCATGAACATCTTGCCGACCGAGATGCCGGACAGGGCGCCGACGATGATCATCGGCACGCTCGGCGGGATGATCGGCCCGACGGTCGATGACGCGGCGGTGACGGCGGCGGCGAAATCCGCCGGGTAGCCGGCCTTCTTCATGCCCGGGATCATCACCCCGCCGATCGAGGCCGCATCCGCCACGGCGGTGCCGGTGATGCCGCCGAACAGCATGGAGGCCGCGATGTTGGTCAGGCCCAGGCCGCCGCGAACCCAGCCGACAAGGGCGCTTGCGAACCGGATGATGCGTTCGGTGATGCCGCCCCGGTTCATCAGATTGCCCGCCAGGATGAAGCCCGGAATGCTGAGAAGGACGAAGACGTCCATGCCGGCATACATCTTCTGGGGCATCACCACGAAGGGAATGTCGGCCATGATGAGATAGGCCAGCGACGACAGGCCCAGCGTCACCGCCACCGGCAGGCCGATGACCAGGCCCAGCACGAACACCGCGATCAGAACGAAGACATCCATCAGGGCTGGGAGCCTGTCCGCTCCGGCAGACCGCTATCGGAGCCGAGCAGCATCGAGACGGCGCGCAGCGCGGCGAAGGCCATCAGCAGCACCAGCAGGGCCAGGATGCTCAAATGGACCGCATCCATGCGCAGCCCCATGGCGGGAGACGTCTGCAACCTGCCGATCGACACATACTTCCAGGCTGGCAGCACCAGCACGGCGCAAAGCCCCGCCGTCGCCACCGCCGAAACCAGCCGCAGGCGCCAGGGCCAGTTCCCGGGCAGGGCCTCGCAGACCACATCCACGTTGACCAGATCGCCGCTCTTCAGCGACAGCCCGACGCCGAAGGCGGTGAGGTAGAGAAGCGCGAACCGGGTCAGCTCTTCGGTCCATACCGGCGAGGAGCCGATCGTGCGGCCGGTCACCTGGATCAGCACCGCGATCAGCAGCACCGCGAAGGCCAGCCCCGCACCGACCCGGCAGACCGTGACGAGGAGTTTGACGGAAAAGCGCATCGGGCAGACGGTTCCTTTGATCCTATCGGCGGAAGCGGGCGCCGGGGAAATCGCGGCGCCCGCTCATGCCGCAGACGGTGCGGAACCTCAGTTCGAGAACAGGCTTTCGACGAAAGGCTTGATCTCGTCGCTCACATTGGCCAGCACCGCGTCCTTCGCCTGGGCGGCGAAGGCGGCGCCATCGACCTCGACGAAGGTCATGCCGTTGGCCTCCAGATAGGCGCGGTCGGCCGCGATGCTGTCTAGGAACAATTGCCGCTCATAGGCCTGCGCCCGACTGCCGGCCTCCATGACGGCCGCCTGGTCGGCCTCGGACAGCTCGTTCCAGGTCGCCTCGGCGATCGCCAGATAGATCCAGGAGCGGACATGCTCGGTCTGGTTGACATGCGACTGGACCTCGTTGAAGTTGGCCGAGCGGATCAGGGCGAGCGGGTTCTCCTGCGCCCCGATCGTGCCGTTCTGCAACGACGTGAAGACCTCCGAGAAGGCCATCGGAGTCGGCTGGGCGCCCAGGCTCTTCCAGACGTCGACGAACAGCGGCACGTTCGGCACGCGCATCTTCAGGCCGTCGAGATCGGCCGGGCTTGCGATCGGACGGTTGGACGTCAGGTTGCGCGGGCCCCGGGCGAAAAACGCGACCGGACGTACTAGCGCCTTCTCGATGATCTGGGCCTCGATCTGGTCGCCGATCTCGCCCGACGCGGTCTCATCCATATGCTCAAGGGATTTGTATGCATAGGGGACCGCCAGCAGGGCCGCCATCGGCGCCCAGTTCTGCAGGCTCTCGCCGGTGATCGTCATATCGACGGTGCCAAGCTGCATGCCGTTGATCAGGTCGATTTCCTTGCCGAGGGATTCGTTCGGGAACACCTCGACGGCGATGCGGCCATCGGTCAGCGCCGACAGCTCTTCGCCGAACTTCACGGCCGCCAAGTGCCACGGGTTCTCTTCATTGGCAAGGTGGCCAAGTTGCAGGGTCGTCTCCTGCGCGACGGCCGCGCCGCCGATGAACTGGGCGACGACCCCCGCGGCGATCAGCCCGCCGATCTTGCTGGATGCCTTCATGTGATTTCCTCCTGTTTTCGAGCGTTGTTTGTTGGGATGACGGATCCGGGCCCGTCGAAGGACCCGGGGTTGGTATTACAGGATCTCGGGAAGATCGTTCAGGGAATTACTGGGACAGTGCCCGTTACTCCGATCCCGCCGGGTCACTTCAGGAAGTCCGCCAGCACGGCGTTCATCCGCTCCGGGTCCTGCCACATGGCGAAATGGCTGACGCCGTCCAGGGGGACGTAGGTGGCGGCCGGCAGGAGGGCGGCCATCTTTTCCGCGTGCTCGTCGATGATCGCCTCGTCCTCCAGGGCCTGGACGACGGTGAATGGCGCGCCGGCCGCTTTCAGCTGGTCTTCTGAGAAGTCGGGCTGGCTGCCCCACATGGCGGAGATGTCGTTGACGAACCCGTCGAACCCGTCGGGCGTCGCGGATATCTCGGCATACAGGCCGGCGGCCTGGGTGACGTATTCGCCGAACACCGCGTTGGTGTCCACCGAATGGTCGATGCCCTCGAGGTTGTAGTTGGTTCCCAGGACCAGCGCCTTGCTGATGCGATCGGGGTGGTTGATCGCCAGTTCCAGCGCAATGATCCCGCCATCGCTCCAGCCGACGAACGCGGCCTGATCGATCGACATCTCATCCATCAGCGCCAGCACGTCCGACGCCATCAGCGCGTAGGAGTAGGTCGTCGCGTCGCGGGTGCTGCGGCCGTGTCCGCGCGAGTCGATGGCGATGGCGCGGTGATCTTCGGCCATCAGCGGAATCTGATAGGCCCAGGCCTCGATGCTGCCCAACCCGCCATGCAGCAGGATGACCGGCGAGCCCTCGCCCCATTCGGCATGGAACAGCCTGATGCCGTTGACGTCTGTGTAACCCGAACTGACAGGCTCCGGGAACGTGGCGGGGAAGGGCAAGGTCTCCCAGACTTCCTGGGCGCCGGCGACGGGAATGCCGGTGACCGTGGCCATTGCGAACAGGGCCGCGGCGCCCTTGATGGTGTGCCGGATCTTCATCTTGCCTCTCCCCATGGCGTTATCGGATCTTCCCCCTCAAGAGAAGGTACGCAAACTGCTTTGCTTGGGCACGGCAATCGGCCTCCATCCTGCCCCGGCGAATCCCGACAGCAGCCAAGTTGTGGCAATCGCCTAGCCAGCCTTGTCGAACACGATGCTCTCGATCGGCGGCAGGTCGGCTCCCTTGCCCAGCTGCTCGCGATAGACGCTCTTGAGGACCTTGAATGCCTCGTCGTAGGACATCAGCAGTTCCGTGATGTTCTCCGGATCCGTCAGCGTTTCGGATTCGAGCAGGCCCTCGAAGCGGTTGATGCTCTCGAAGACCGCCTGCAAGGAGACCATCAGGGTGTCGTTGTCGATCTCGGCCATTGTTAGGCCCTCTGTTCCTTCATTCCGATCGCATTGCGCGCCAGCTGATCCAGCAGCCTTCTGAATTCGGTGAGAGGCATCGCCCGGTTTGGAACGATCGAGTAATGCGTCGCCCTGAACCGCTCGTTGTAGTCATCCTTGATGACGATGAGGCCTTCGGGACAACGCATTCGACCTCGCCGATCTCGCGAACGGTGACGTCGGGCTGCCGGAATTTCCCCGCCCTGATCTCCCGCCGATAGAAGTCCGGATACAGCGGGCCGCCTGTCTTGACGTCGGTCCGCAATGCCCGCCACAGGGAAACGGTCAGCTCCCTGTCGGAGTTGTAGACCCGCGTCAGCTCACCAAGATCCAGAAAGACGGATTCAACGGTTTTTTCGGTCAGCAAGAATTCTTCCATATCGGCTCTCCCGCCTATGGAGCGTGTCGGTAGTTTCAGACAACCAGATTAGAGAGGCAATCGCATCGGAGTCGATGGTTTTGGCTGCCGGGAAATTCGGCTCACCAGTACCAATTCGTCCGACCATCCACTAGCGGAACGGCACGCCCGCGATACCGTCGCCGCGCAGGTCCCCGGGCGGGGACCAGGTGTCCGGGTCGGTGATCAGGGCGGCGATTGCCTCGGCAGCGGCCTCCAGCAGCCGCTCGCCCTTCTCCGCCGTCGCCCGGGTCGGGTTCCCCGACACCCCGTTGGCGGTCATGTGCTGGAAGGGGCGCCAGCGGTAGGAAGTGGTGCCGGCGCCGAGGAAGCCGGCGCCGCGGTCGGTGGCCAGCGCGGCGAGCTCGGTTGCGTCGACCAGTTCCGGCTCCAGGACCAGCATCATCGAGGTCTCGGCCTCGCCGGCATGCATCACCCCGCCCTGGTCCTCCAGCAGGGCGGCGATGGCCTCGTGCCCTTCCGTGGCATAGGTGGTGGCGACGATGGTGGCGCCGAGCTCGGTGGCGAAGCGGTCGGCGGCGGTTTGCATGGCGAGGATGTTGCCGCCATGGCTGTTGGAGATCAGCACATCGGTGAAGCCGTGACGCACCACGCTGGTGATCAGGCAGCGCAACACGGCGGAAAAGGTCTCATGGTCCAGGGTCAGGGTGCCGCCGAACGCCATGTGATGTTCCGACAGCCCCGACCAGACCACCGGGGCCACCACCGTCGGACGCCTGCCGGACGCTTTCAGCGCCGCCCGCCGCGCGACCTCGCCGCCGATCCGGGTATCGGTCATGACCGGCAGGTGGGGGCCGTGCTGTTCGATCGCCGCGACGGGCAGGATCACCGCCGCGCTGCGGCTGGCCAGATCGCGCAGCTCATGCGCCTTCAGCTTCGCCCACTCGACCTCCGGCATGACTTTCCTCCCGTCAGATTCGGCCCAGTTGATCATGGGCGTCGGACACGATTGATCGTGCTGCAGTCTATACGGCGAAGAGGTCTGTCGCGAGGTCGTCGAGCGTGGCGATATCCTTGAGCGGGAACAGGGCCGCGACGGGCTCGAACACGTCCATCGTGTGATGCTGGGCAAGGCCGATTGCCTGGCGATGTAGCGCGAGGCCCAGCGCCTGGCGGGGGAAGTTTTCACCGACCGGCCAGTCGCTGGCGTCCAGGAACGCCCGCAACAGCGACTTGTCGCACCCGAACAGGTCACGGTGGATCTGGATGATCTCGTAGTGCCGGTCGGTCACCATCGCATCGCCCCAGTCGATGATCCCGGAGAGGCGGCCGTTCTCGACGAACACATGGATGGCGGCAAGATCGCCATGCACGAAGACCCGGTCGAAGGGTTCCAGCCGGCCGACGTAGTCGCCAACCTGCGCGACCAGATGAGGCGGCAGCGAACTCCGCGCCGCGCCGGCCGCCACGTCCAGACCCTGCCAGTCGTCATGCGACACGACGCCCGACGGCTGGAGCGCATGCACCCGCCTGACCTGCCGTCCCAGATCCAAGGCAAGCGATCGCCGCTGTTCGGCCGATAGACCGGCGCGACCCGATGCGACCCCCGATATGCGGCCGGTGACCAGATACGGCCAGGGAGCGTCGGGGTCGTCAAACAACCGCCCCTCGGCGAGCAGGCGCGGAGCGGCGATCTCCGGGTCGCTCGCCACAAGGGCCAGCGCGGCGCGTTCAGCCGTATGACTCCGGCGCCACCCACTGGCATATCCGAACAACTTCACCACCACATCGCCAAGGAGGAATGTGGGGTAGGTCGGGTTCGAACCGGCCTCCGGCTGCGCTCCGGACCCGGCCAGATCGTGCCGGTCCAGGATCCGGGCAAGGTGCCGCCCCCAGAGGTCGAGATCACCAAGGCGCGAGACAAAACCCTGGATCGACGCGAATGCCGGAGGAGCGATCATTGATCCACTGTCGGCCAGTCACTGGCCGTCCCGCAAGGTATCTCGAGCCTGCGGGGACGTTGATCCGACTGACCGGATCGCGTATCGAGCCACAAAGTCGGGCGTGTCGGCGAGGGGTATCAAATGCGCGATTGGCATTCCAACGGTGATCAGGTTTCGGCATTCGGGCGCCGCCGGTTGTTGCTCGCCGGCGGCTGCGGCGTGCTTGGCCTCGCGGCGGCGGGATGCGGCGCGCCGCGCAGAGAGGCCGGCGCCGGTTCACGGTTCGAGAAGCTGGTGGTCATCGGCGATCCGGACAGGAACGGCATCTTCGACGTTTCCGTCGAATACGGGCCGGACGGGACCGGCTGGCTCGCCTACTCGCGGGTCGAGTTGCCGAAATACGTCAGCACCCACCTGGCCCGGAGCGACGACCGGGGCCGCACCTGGATATATGTCGGCGCCATCAACCCGTCGCGGGACGACACGGTCAACGTGGACGGCAGGGCGGTCACCGGCGCGCGGCGTTACGAGACGCCCACGCTGGTCTACGACCCTGGTGACGAACCAGCCCGACGCTGGAAACTCTATGCCGAGCGCTATATCGCCGTGGAGCCGCACCGGCCGGACAACAACCTGCACGGCGGCGGCTGGATTGAAGTGAAATACGCCCAGCGGCCCGACGGGCGTTGGTCGGAACCGGTGCGGATGTTCGGACGTCCGGAAAGCGGCAGCCGGATCGATCTGAACCGCCTGCATCCCGACCTGGCCGGAATGCGTTTCTACAATGAGATCGGGTCGATCGCGCTGGATGGCGTGCTCTATCTCAGCCTCGATGCCAGCACCACCTCGTCTGGGCTCGGCGATTGGGAGAACCGGCGGATCGTGCTCATCTCGTCGCGCGATCACGGCGAGACCTGGCGCTATGCCGGCACCCTGACGGATTATGACGACGCGTCCAATGCGGGCTATTTCGTGCTCACCGGCTCCAGCCCCGTCAAGGAGGGAAACCGCCTTTTCCTGTTCGTCACGCCGTCGGGGGCGAAGGGGCTGGGACGGAAGAACCGCGGCCATGACGGCACCTGGATCATCGAATTCGAGGACATCGCGCGCGCCCGGCTGAAGCGTGACGCGGCGGGAAAGCTGGTCGTGCTGCGGAGGATCCCGATCGAATTCGATACCGGCGGACTCAGCGACTACCACGAACAGAACAGCTATGGCGGCATCCTGTTTCCGCAGATCGACACTCAGGCCCGCCCCGACGTGTTCCAGACCTATATGACGCGCCAGCGGATCATAACGCCTTAGCCACCGCTTCAGTCCGGTCGCGTGGGAGATCAATCGACCGGTGCGACCGCATGCAATTGCCCCTCGCCCGGCGGGCGCTCTTCGGCCTCGATGCGAAAGACGCCGCTTGCCAGCGTCTCGATCAGGCTCGGGTCCAATTGCAGGACCGGCGGGCCTACGTAGCCGAGTTCCCTGCCGACCAGGCAGCCGACGATCAGGATCGCATCGGTGGCGCCGAGGATGAGCGCTCTTGGCGCATGGCAATTGCGGATCAACTCAAGCAGCACGGCCGACGACGACGACGACCCGATCAAGTTCGGAATGGCCAGCACCGTGCCGCCGATCGTCCGGCCGTGCTGAGGATGCCGGACATTGATGATCTTGCCGGTATCGGGGTCCACACCGCCCCAGAAGCCCAGCGGTTCCGTCAGCCTGAGCAGAGGCCCCTGCGCGCGACCGGGGAACAGGATCTTCGCGGTCAGCGCCATATGCCCAATCCCTCACGATCCTCCCGGCGACCGCCGTCTCCACGCAATCGGACAGGCTGCCATACAGGACTTCGTGCCCGATATTGCCCGGAGCGTAATGGGCGAACTTGCCCGAATTCGTCATCAACACGCCGTGCCTGTCCTTGATGATCGGCGTGGTGACGATGCAGGTATCGGCGACGATCGTATGCCGCAGTCCTCCAACTGCTTCAGATATCCCAGTTCATCGAGCCGCCTGACCACATGTCGGCCGGTATTGGCGTAGAAGGGCATGCGCACATTTCGGCCGTGCAGCGCGGAGAGAAGGCTCTCGAACTCCGCAAGGGAGAGGTGGGGAGAGCCGATGCCGACCGCGGAGACCGCCCCACCGGCGGATGTGGACAGCCATGTCAGCGCCTGCTGCACATCCTCCGGGCCGATGTCGATGATTTCCGTCGGCTCGGCATTCTGAAACGCGTCTTCGCAGGTATCGGCTTCGGGCGTCGCGCCGATGATATGAAAGAGCGCCACGGATCCGAACGATGCGGCGGCCGCTCCGAATGCCTTCATCCGGTCTTCGCTGGCGTATGCGCCGAGGCCGTCGACTGCCGCGACCGTATCACCGACCCGTTTGCCAAGAGCGCACCCATGACGGGCCAGAACACGTCCTCATCCTTCAGCCGGTCCGAGATTCCGTCGGTCCTGAGCAGCACCCGCGCCGCGCGGTTGGCCTCCAGGTGCAGGCCGTATTCGGGGGCAAATCCGGTGATCGCGCATGCGATGTCGAGGAAGTCGCCATAACGGTTGGTGCGAGCGCCGAGCACTGAATTGCAGAAGGCGACCGCGTTCGACTCGCCCCAGGCCACCTGCTCTCCGGGTCGCGGCCGATGGCCGGCCTGATACGGAGAACAGGTCCATGTCGGCTGGCAGCCAAGCGCCACATAGGCCTTCATGAGCCGCATCGCCATCTGACGCCGATGCCCCTCCAGAAGCACGTTTTCCGGGCGCATGAGATCGAGCGAGCCGACATTCAGCGTCGTGGGAACCGTTACCCTGCCATCGCCCTGATAGAGAAACTCCGCGAATTCGGTGCCGGAATCGCCGTGATAGAGACAGCCATCGATATGGGCGGACGAGATGGCTATCAGCCGCTTTGCGCCCAACAGGTCCCCGGTGCCCGCGACGATGCGCATGGCCGCGGCGGCGGAACTGCCACGCTGTCCCTCGAGAAAGGCTGTCTGTGCATCGGTCAGGCGAAGCATTGGCCAAGCATACTCGGATCGCTGACGCCTAGTTCACTGGAACGGATCTGCAGGGCCGTTTCGCCTGAATTGGACACCGATCCCGGTTGATCCGGAAACCTGCCGGCGGGTCGGCCACGGCGCACTGACCGACATGCGCTCACCCCTGCCAGGGATCGCGCACCGGCCGGCTGTCACCACGTTCGTCCGCCCGGGCCTGCAGCAGGGCACGGTGATAGGCCAACACCACGTCATGTTCGTGCACGAAGCCAACGACGCGGCGACCTCCCGGTCGGACACCACCGGCAAATGGGATTCTCCCGCGCTGTCCATCAGCCGCATGGCCTTGCGGACCTCATCGGAGGCGGCAACCATCGGCGGATCGCAGCGAGCGACCGCGGCGGCAAGGGGCGGGCTGTCGCCCTCCTGCGGCTCCGGAGCATGGGCCAGGTCGGCGACCGTGACCACGCCGACCAGCCGGTCGTCGGCGTCCAGCACGAACAGTTCGCCATAGCGTGCGGTCCGCAGGCGGTCGTGCATCTCCTCCAGGGTGGCGTCGGGGCGCACCGCGGCATAGTCGCGCTTCATCACGTCGGAGACATGGATCTGGCTCAACAGGCCGATCTCGCGGCCGCCCTTCAGGTTGATGCCGCGCTTTTCCAGTTGCCAGGTGAACAGGCTGCGGCCGAAGGACTGGTCGGTGACCACCGAGGCGATCACCACGGCGACCATCACCGCGATGGTCAGTTGGTAATCGCTGGTCATCTCGAAGACGATCAGGATGGTGGAGATCGGTGCGCCCAGCACGGCGCCCGCCACCGCCCCCATTCCGACCAGGGTATAGGCGCCATGGCCCGAGGACAGTTCGGGGAACACATGGGTGGCGATCACCCCGAAGGCGCCGCCGCTCATGGCGCCGAGGAACAGGGCCGGGCTGAACACGCCGCCCGCGAACCCGAATGCCAGGCTGATCGCGGTCGCCGCCGCCTTGACCACGATCAGCGACAGCAGCAGCCACAACGGCAGGGTCGCGCGCAGGGCCGCGTCGGTGGTCTCGTAGCCCACGCCCAGAACCTCTGGGAAGGCGATGGCGATGGCGCCGACCAGCAACCCGCCGATCGCCGGACGCACCAGCACCGGCAGCTTCACCCGCTGGACCAACGCGCCCGAGAGATCGACCGTGCGCATGAAGATCACCGCCACGACGGCGCTGACCAGCCCCAGCAGGGCAAAGGCCGGGAATTCCAGGAATGAGACGATGTCGTAGTTCTGCGGCAGCACGAATGCCGGGAAGTCGCCGTAGTGGAGCCTCGAAACGATGGTGCCCATGACCGAGGCCAGCACGATCGGCGCAAAAGCGCTGAGGGCGTAGTGGCCGATCACCACCTCCAGGGCGAAGAACACGCCGGCGATCGGCGCGTTGAAGCTGGCGGCAACGGCCGCCGCCACGCCACAGCCCAGGAGCGTGCGCGACAGGTTCTGCGACAGCCTGAGCCGGTGCGCGATCCACGAGCCGAGCGTCGCACCGAGATGTACCACCGGCCCCTCGCGGCCGGTCGAGGCGCCGACGCCCAGCGACGCGGCGCTGACGCAGGCGGCCGCCACGCCGGTACGCAGCGACATTCGCGCGCCACGCAGTGCGCTGGCCTCCATGACTTCGGGCACGCCCTGCGGCGCCTGACCCGGCATCACATAGCGCAGGATTCCACCGATCACGAGGCCGCCGGCGCAGGGCACCAGCAACAGCTGCCACCAGGGCATCGCCGACGCCAGGGTCGCGACACGTTCGGACGTGGAGCCGAAACCGAGGAACTGAACGCCGCCGAGCAGCATCCGAAAGCCGATCGCGCCCACGGCCGACGCCGATCCGATCACCACGGCGAGCACGGCCAGCACCAACTGGTCGTTGCGCAGCACCCGCCGCAGCATCAGCACGGCGCGCAGCATCGGCCGACGGATCATCAGCGCCGCCCTTGCGAATCGCGCGGAACCCGGCGGCGGCACGTCACCCCGCTGCCCGCAACCAGGCGATCCGCCATCGTTGCTCCCCCGCTCGTACACAGGCGCCCACGCCGGACGGCGTGGATCGGTCACAGACAATAGACCGGCGTTTCCAGACCGCAAAACCCGAAGGCAACAGTGATACGATGCGGCATGATGAACCGGATCGACCGCAGGGATTTTGTGATCGGCGTCCGGTGCCGTGGCCGGGTCGTTGCTGCTGCCGGGCTGCGACGCGCCGCTGCCGTCCGGTCCGACCGCCGCCACAGATTGTACGGATGCCGCCGCGACCGGAGCGCGGCTTCCGGCTGGGGACGACGCTGTGGCCGCCGGATCTGACCGTCGAGGCGGTGGACCGCACAGAGGCCTTCATCGCGGCGAATTGCGACCTTGCCGCTCAGATGCTGCTGGGCGGCGTGCCGTGGCCGGAGGCTTATGCCGACGCACCGTTTTCCGACAATGTACAGGCCAAGCTGTCCTATCGACCGCCGCCCGGGCACAAGCTTTTCGTCTCGCTGGAGCCGACCGATTTCGGGCGCCGGCGGTTGGCGCTCCACATGGGAGAACAGGACAATCTGCCGCTGCCCGACCCGTGGGGCCGGCTCGGCTTTGATGCGACGGAGGTGCGGTCCGCCTTCGCCCGCTATGCCTTGCGAGTTGTCGAAGCGATGCGCCGGACTATCTGGCGATCGGCATCGAGAGCAACCTGCTGCTGCACAATTCCCCGGACGATTGGAGCAGCTACAAGGACTTCCACCGGCACACCTATCGGGCGGTGAAAGCACGCTATCCCGACCTGCCGGTCTGTTTCACCATCGAGGCGCTGCACATGCTGGGACTGAGCGACGGGGCCGACCCGGTGCGCCAGCGCGCGGAGATCCTGGATCTGATGGATTCCAGCGACCTGGTCGCCTTCAGCATCTATCCGCATATGAGCTATGAGGTTCCGCGGCCGCTGCCGGTGGATTTCTTCGGCTTCGCCCGCGACCTTTCCCGCGACGCCGGCGGCAAGCCGATCGCGGTGGCGGAATCCGGCTACCCGTCGCGGGACGTCCGGGTCATGGGGCTGACCCTGTTCGGCAGCTATGCCGATCAGAAGCGCCATATGGATCTGCTGCTGCAGACCGCCGAGCGGGATGGGTTCGAGTTCGTCGTCAATTTCGCCGCGATCGATTTCGAGCGGCTGACCGCGCGGCTGAGCGGCGACATCCGCGAGCTGTCGCTGATCTGGACCTATACCGGGCTTGAGACCGGCGACGGCGCGGCAAAGCCGGCCCTGGAGGTGTGGCGCAGCTGGCTTGACGCGGAACGCCGGCCCGTATGAGGGTTCCGGATCCAGGGCGAGCGGTCCGAAACAGGAAGGGTATCCCACAAAGCATGGCAGGCGTTTCCGTGAGGCCGGCGGTCCGTTCCGACGCCGCCACGATCCTCGGGATGATCCGCGAACTGGCACGGTTCGAGCGTGCCGAGGATCAGGTCCGCGCCACCGTGGCCGATCTGGAGCGCGACGGCTGGGGCAACACGCCGCGCTTCGAGGCGCTGATCGCCGAACAGGACGGCAACCCGATCGGCTTTCGCCCTCTATTTCCACAACTACTCGACCTGGGAGGGGCGCGCCGGCATCTATCTGGAGGATCTCTACGTCAATCCCGACGCCCGGAAGTCCGGCGCCGGCCGTCGGATGATGGTCCGCCTGGCCGCCATCGCGCTGGAGCGCGGCTGCGCCCGGCTCGACCTCAGCGTGCTGGACTGGAATCCGGCGCGGCGCTTCTACGTCGCGTGCTCGGCATTGTCGCAGATGGAGGAATGGCTGCCTTATCGCGCCGAAGGCGACGCGCTGGCGGCCCTGGCGGATGGTGACCGCCGGCATTGATCCCTCACGCCCCGGGGCTTCGCGCCCGGAGGGTCAAGGGGACTCTGTCTTCGGAAAACCGCTCCGGCCGGCCGGAGTCAGCCGGTCGCGGCGATCTTCCGCTGGGTCGGCTCGGCCCCCATGACCCGGTTGCGGCCGCCATCCTTGGCCCGGTAGAGGGCCTGGTCGGCACGCTCGATCACCGAGGACATGGCCTCGCCAAGCTCGTATTCGGCGGCGCCGATCGACAGGGTGATGTTGCCGAAGGTCTTGCCGGAATTGCGCCGCACGATCTTGCGGCTGGCCATCGATTTGCGGATATGCTCGCCGACCGAGACGGCATTCTGCAGGCTCGGTGTTCCGGCAGGATGATGCTGAACTCCTCGCCGCCATAGCGGGCCGCCACGTCCTGGCCCTTGATCGAGGTCTGCAGCACCCGCGCGACCAGCTTCAGCACCTCGTCGCCGATCTGGTGGCCGTGCTCGTCGTTGAATTTCTTGAAGAAGTCGATATCGACCATCAACAGCGACATCGCCTTGCCGGATTCCATCGAATCCATGACCGCCTGGCGCAGGCTCATGTCGAAGAATTTCCGGTTCGGGATGCCGGTCAGGCCGTCGGTCATCGCCTCGCGCTGGGCGACTTCCAGCTCTTCGCGCAGATGCTGCATCTGCGATGACGACTGCTTCAGCTTGTCGTCCAGCACGCGGTTCTGCTCGGCCACCGTCTTGGTGTCGGCGATCAGCGACTGGACCAGCGGTCTTCAGCCCGTCCAGGCCGACATCACCGCCGCCCAAGGTGACGCTGGCATGGTGCAGGCGATCGCTGTAGTGGCCGGCTCCCTCGCTGGCCTCTCCCAACATGCCGATGACCGATTCCAACTGCGACTGGATGCGCTCCCCGACATCCTTGACCGCCTGGCGCCCGGTCTCGGGGCTGATGAATTTGTCGTACAGATCGCCGCAAATCTCGGGTTCGAAGCCCTGGCTGTTGGAGACCAGAACGTCGATCGCCTTCACCAGCGGATCATTCTTGCCGCTGTAATACTCGTACCAGAGGGCGAAATTCTCGGGATTGGCCGGCATGCCTTCATGCGCCATGCGCTCCATGGCGGATCGGGCAAGCTCGGCGGACTGCTGTGCCGTGTCGGAATACATCGGGGCGTACACTCCGTCGACCGGGGGACAATGAAGCTGCCCCAGTTGTCGCCGCGATTGGCTTACAACCCGTTAATTCCTAGGTACCGATCGCCAAGACACTGCCGACAATACTCCGCGAATTCCTACGGAGGACGCCGTGGACGTCAGCGCGCGCCGCGCCACAGGAGCGCGCAATCCGCTAGTTGCATTGGCCGAACGAGCCCTCGGCGCAGATGCGCGCCCCGTCCACCCATATCGCCCCGGACAGATCGGCATTGCGCAGGTCGGCGCCGGCCAGCCGCGCGCCGGTGAAATCGGCGTCGCGCAGGATCGCGTTGACCAGCTTGGCATTGCGCAGGTCGGCGTCGCGAAGGCTGGCGCCGGTCAGGTCCGCCTTGGTCAGGTCCGCCTCGAACAGCCGCGACCCATTCAGGCTGACGCCGGTCATCGAGGCGCTGATGAATTTCGCCCGGAAGGCGTCTATGCCGTCGAGATTGCCGCCATCGAGCTGCGACCGTTGAAAGGTCGCGTCCCTGAGCTGCGATCCGGAGAGATCGACCGCGCCGAAATCCCGGCCATCGTGATAGCAGCGGCGCCAATTGACTCCGGGCGCGGCGGGGTCGGTGCACCCCGCCACCGCGCTGGTCGACATGAAAAACATGAAGGCAGAGGGCCGGAACGGCGCACAATGAGCGAAGCATGGTCCAAGACTTAGCCCGCTGCCGCCGGATTGGCAAAGCCGAATGTCCACGAATTGCGGCGACTGCTCTTCACTAACCTCGGATGGCGGTATCGTCGCGATGGCGCGGCCGACATCCGCCGGCCGGGCGATATCGGCGTGCCGTTGCATCAGCTGCGCCAATTGCGTCCGCGCCGCCGCCGGGAACTGCGCCGCGCGCCGCGCCGCCATGTCGACATGCAGTCCCAGGCTCTCCATCGGTGGCCGCCAGATGGCCGCCGCCTTCCGCCGCCATGCGCTGGAAGAAATGCAGCCGCTTGTCATCGAACCCCAAGAGCTGGCTCGACACCACCAGCCGCTCGCCCCGGGTCAACTCGCGCTTGTAGGCGATGTGCTGCTCCACCGCGAAGACCGAGCGGTTCTCCCGGCGGCAGTACTCGGCGCCGATGCCCAGCAGGTCGAACAGGCCGTCGGTGGCGTGATCGAAGGCCATCACGTAGTACGCCACGTTCATGTGGCCGTTGTAGTCGATCCACTCCGGACGGACGGTCTCGCTGTGGATGACGAGCGGCGGCTCGAACGGACAGGTCGGTCATCGGTTCCCTGGAGCTGGGTGAGAACGGCGGCGGGTCCGCCGATCCTATCAGACCGTGAAGTACTTCGCCTTTGGGTGATGCAGCACGATCGCCGAGGTGCTCTGCTCGGGATGCAGCTGGAATTCGTCGGACAGTTCCACGCCGATCTGCTGCGCCTCCAACAGGCGCAGCAGGTGGGTCTGGTCCTCCAAGGTTGGGACAGGCGGGATAGCCGAAGGAATAGCGGCTGCCGCGATAGCCCTGCTGCAGCATGCGCGCGATGGTGCGGTCGTCCTCGGCGGCGAATCCCAGATCGGCGCGAATCCGCTTGTGGGTGTACTCCGCCATCGCCTCGGCCATCTCCACGCCGAGCCCGTGCAGGTAGAGATAATCCTCGTATTTGTCGGCGGCGAACCATTCCCGGGCCACGTCGGAGGCATGCTGGCCCATGGTGACCACCTGCAGCCCGATCACGTCGCGTTCGCCATCGTCGATATCGCGGATGAAATCGGCGATGCACTGGCCGTCCTCGCCGGCCTGCCGGGGCAGGGTGAACCGCGCCGTCTCGGTCTGCCCGGACTCGTCGAACAGGATCAGATCGTTTCCGGACGCGGCACAGCGCCAGTACCCATAGACCGCCTGCGGCACCAATATCTGTTCGCGCTCGCAGCGCTCGATCAGCGACTTCAGCAGCGGCCTGAGATTCTGCTGCGCCCATTTCAGGTATTCGTCCAGGCGCCGGCCTTCCTTGCGGTAGCCCCATTGCATCTGGAACAGCATGCGCTCGTTCAGATAGGGCACCAGGGTCTTCAGCGGCACCCGGGCAATGACCCGGGGGCCCCAGAAGGGCGGTTCCGGCACCGCAACGCCGTCCCCAGCCGCCCCCGACGCTCCCTGGCCGCCTCGGCGTCGACCGTCATCGCCGGTTTCGACGGGCGGCCAAGGCGGCGATCCCGGTTCGACGGTCGCGCCGCCGCCTTCGCCCGCACCCCGTCCAGGTGACGGTCGAAGCTGCCCTCGACCACCTTGTTCATCAGCGACAGCCCGTCGAAGGCATCGCGGGCATAGGCGACCCGGCCATTGGCATAGATCGGCGCGCAATCCTGCTCGACATAGCCGCGGGTCAGCGCGGCGCCGCCCAGGAACACGGGCACGTCGAAGCCCTCGCGGGTCATCTCGACGATGTTGTCCTTCATCACCACCGTCGACTTGACCAGCAGGCCGGACATGCCGATGGCATCGGCGCCATGCTCGCGGGCCGCCGACATGATGGTGGCGATCGGCTGCTTGATGCCCAGGTTGATCACCCGATAGCCGTTGTTGGTCAGGATGATGTCGACCAGGTTCTTGCCGATGTCGTGCACGTCGCCTTTGACCGTGGCGAGCACGATGGTGCCTTTCTCCTGGCCCTCGACCCGCTCCATATGCGGCTCCAGATGGGCGACGGCGGCCTTCATGGTCTCGGCGGATTTCAGCACGAAGGGCAGTTGCATCTTGCCGGCCCCGAACAGATCGCCGACCACCTTCATGCCGTCGAGCAGGAAGGTGTTGACGATGTCGAGCGGCGGGTACTGGGTCAGCGCGGCGTCGAGATCGTCGGTCAGCCCCTGCCGGTCGCCGTCGACGATGCGATCCTTCAGGCGCTCTTCGACGGTCTCCGCACGCTTGCGCTTCTCGGTCTTCTGCGCCGTGCGGCCCTCGAACAGCTCCATGAACCGTTCCAGCGGGTCGTAGCCCTCTTCGCGGCGGTCATAGATCAGGTCCTCGGCCACCTGCACCTCTTCCGGCGCGATCTTGTGCAGCGGCAGGATCTTGCTGAGATGCACGATGGCGCCGGTCAGCCCGCGGCGCATGGCGTGATCCAGGAACACCGAATTCAGCACATGCCGGGCGGCCGGGTTGAGCCCGAAGGAGATGTTCGACAGGCCGAGGATGATCTGGCACTCGGGCAACTCGGCGGCAATGCGCTCGATCGCCTCCAGCGTCCACAGGCCCAGCTTGCGGTCGTCCTCATTGCCGGTGCAGATGGTGAAGGTCAGCGGGTCGAACAGCAGGTCGGACGGCGGCAACCCATGCCCGTTGCAGGCGAATTCGTAGAGCCGCTTGGCCATCGCGACCTTCGACTCGGCGTCCTTGGCCATGCCGGATTCATCGATGGTGAGCGCAATGACCGCCGCACCGTACTTCTTCGCCAGCGCCAGCTTCTCCGCCGCCGGCGCCTCGCCATCCTCGAAGTTGATCGAGTTGATGACGCCCTTGCCGCCATACAGCTTCATCGCCGTGTCCAGCACCGGGTATTCGGTGCTGTCGAACACCAGCGGCGCCGTCACCTCGCCGGTCAGCCGGCTGACCACCGCGGTCATGTCGGCGATCTCGTCGCGCCCGACAAAGGCGGTGCAGACATCCAGCGTGTGCGACCCCTCGCCGACCTGCTCACGCGCCATGGCTGTGCAGCCATCCCAGTCCTCGGCCGCCTGCAGCTCCCGGAAGCGCTTGCTGCCATTGGCGTTGCAGCGCTCGCCGATCGACAGATACGCGTTCTCCTGGCGCAGCGGCACCTGGCCGTAGAGCGAGGCCAGCGACGGCACCCAATGAACGCTGCGCCGCGCCGGGGCCGGACGATGTACTGCCCCGTCGCGCTTTCGCAGCATGGCGTCCAGGGCGGCGATATGTTCCGTGTCGGTGCCGCAGCAGCCACCGATGAGGTTCAGGCCGTCCTCCTCGACGAAGCGTTCCAGCCAGGCGGCCATTTCGTCGGGACCGAGCGGATAGACGGTGCGGCCGTCGATCAGCTCCGGCAGGCCGGCATTCGGCTGGACCGAGATCAGGCCGGTCCAGTTCTCCGCCAGCCATTTGACATGCTCGGCCATCTCCTGCGGGCCGGTGGCGCAGTTCAGGCCCATCAGCGGCACGTCCAGGGCATGGACCGCCGTCGCCGTCGCCGCGATATCGGCTCCGACCAGCAGCGTGCCGGTGGTCTCGACCGTCGCCTGGACGAAGATCGGAACCTCGCTGCCCAGTTCCGCCCGGGCGGCCTTGGCGCCGTTGATCGCAGCCTTGATCTGCAGCGGGTCCTGGCAGGTCTCGATCAGAATGGCATCGGCCCCGCCGGCGATCAGTCCGCGGCATTGGATCGTGAGCGCCGCCTCCAGCGTGTCGTAGTCGGTGTGCCCCAGGCTCGGCAGGCGGGTGCCCGGCCCGACCGAACCGATCACATAGCGGTCGCGGCCGTCACTCCAGCCCTCCGCAGCCTCGCGGGCCAACTCCGCGGCGAGGCGATTGATCTCCTCGGCGCGGTCGGCGAGTTCGAATTCGCCAAGCGTGAGCGGCGAGCCGCCGAAGCTGTTGGTCTCCACCATGTCGGCCCCGGCCGCCAGGTAGCCACGATGAATGTCGCGCACCAGATCGGGCTGCGACAGGTTCAGGATTTCGGTGCAGTTCTCCTTGCCCCAATAGTCGCGCTCGATGTCCAGGTCGAGCGCCTGAACGCGGCTGCCCATGGCGCCGTCGCACAGCAGGACGCGCTCGCCAAGGGCCTCGAGAATCGGTCTGGGCATTGTGCGGGCCTCAGGTGGCGAGGCTGATGTGGGCGCGGCCGAATTCGCCGCCTGCCCTCCGGCGCCGAGACCCAGTTGATCGCAGATCGTCATCGTCGGTTCGGCCCGGTTCAGCGTGTAGAAATGGAAGCCGTCGACGCCATGGGACATCAACGCACGGCATTGCTCGACGGCGAAATCGACCGCCGCTCGCTGGCGCGACTCCGGGTCTTCCAGTCCGGCGAAGCGCCCTACCATCGTGGATGGAAGGTTGGCACCGCATTTGGCCGCGAATTCGGCGGCGCGTTCGAAATTGGTCACGGGCAGAATGCCGGGGATGATCGGCGCCGCGATCCCCAGGGCCCTGGCCCGGTCGCGGAAACGTAGGAAGGCGTCATTGTCGAAGAAGAACTGGGTGATCGCCCGCGTCGCTCCCGCATCGATCTTGCCTTTCAGGTTCTCAAGATCGAATGCGGCCGAAGGCGCCTCCGGATGACTCTCGGGATAGGCCGCAACGCTGATGTCGAAATCGGCGATGCGCTTGAGCCCGCCAACCAGATCGACCGCATACTGATACGGGCCGGGATCATGCTGCTCGGCCGCATCTTCGCGCGGGTCGCCGCGCAGCGCCACGATGTGGCGGATGCCGGCATCCCGGTAAGAGCGGGCCAGCGCCTCGGTCGCCGCCGCCGAACGGCCGACGCAGGCCATGTGCGCCGCAACCTCCATCCGGCTGTCGCGGCGCAGCCGTTGAACGACATCGAAGGTGAGGTCGCCGCCGGTGCCACCCGCGCCGTCGGTCACCGAGCAGAACCGTGCATTCAGGGTCTCGAGCTGCGTCACCGACCGGCTGAGGATCTCGGCCATCTTGTCCGAGCGTGGCGGAAAGAACTCGAAACTGATGTCGGGTGTCTTGGGGGCCATGGTCAGGTCTGCCCGGCAATGGATCGATCGGCCGCATCTGCCGATGGCTGGGCGCCAGAATTCCGCTGCGCCGGCCAGATGGTCACAGTCAGCGGCTGACCCGGCAGATGCGCCGGATCGGGGCACTCGAAACCGCATCCACGAAGCCAATCTCCGACCTGCTCGTCGGAAAAGCCGAGCCAGCGATGTGCGTGCTCCTCGCGCAGGCTGGCAACATCGTGCGGTCCGAAATCGGCGACCAGCAACCGACCGCCCGGCCGCAGCACACGCGCCGCCTCGGCGAGCGCCTCGGAAGGATCCTCCAGGTAATGCAGGACCTGGTGGATAATCGCCACGTCGAATGAGCCGCCCGGGAAGGGAAGCTGGTACAGATCGCCGTGGCGCACCTGCCAATTGCGCTTGCCGGCAGCCTCCAGATTGGCCCTGGCAACCGCCAGCATCTCACGTGACGAGTCGATCCCGACGCAGCGCTCGGCGCGGTCCGCCATGATCGCGAGCATGCGGCCCGTGCCGGTGCCCAGATCCAGCAAATCCTCGATCGGCCCTTCCGGCAACAGGGCAACGACGGCCCGCTCAACCTCGCTGTCGGCAATGTGGAGCGCCCTGATCTCATCCCACATGGCGGCGTTCTCGGCGAAATAGCGCGACGCCTGCTCGGCGCGATGCCGCTTGATGGAGTCCAATCGCGCAAGATCGAGAGCCAGGGTATTGTCCGCGACTGGCACCTGATCGACCAGCGTGCGACCGAGATCGGCACACGCGCCGCGCGACGACAACCGGAAATAGGCGTAGGTTCCTTCGCGAAAACGGTCCAGGAGTCCAGCCTCGCAGAGCAGCTTCAAATGGCGCGACACGCGCGGCTGACTCTGACCCAGGATCTGGGTCAGGTCGCTCACCGAAAGCTCTCCATGGGCGCACAGCGCCAGGATTCGCAGGCGGGTCGGTTCCGCCGCGGCCCGCAATCCCTGAAGCAGTTGATCCATTTCGTCCTGCCCAATCATCCCCGGCCACTTGGTCGCACCTTAGCAGCCCACCTTCGCGCAAGGAAGCAATATATAAAGATATCTTTATGCAATGATTAACCAGCGAACAGAATTGTCGCTGGCGAACGATATCGCCGAGCTCGCATCCCAACAGCTTCGGGCCCTGTGTCTCCGCGGCAACAATACCGTGATGCAGCCACTGACGAGGGTCGACGCGGCTGGTGGAGTCGTGAGGCCTGTGATACCTCATTTTCGAGTTCGAACTGGCCGGCCTGCCTGCGACCGGGTGACTTGACGCATGGGCGTCGCGACCTAAGTTGGCGGTGAAATGGAACGGGTGACAATGTATCATCCGGCCGGGGCTACAGGATGGGTTGGGCATTGGCGTCTAAAAATTTCAACAAATGCAATACCTTACTGCGCCAATATGAGCGTGCCGCCAGAACCTGTCTGGTGGCGGCTCTGGTGACGCTTCTTGTATCCGCCTGTGCCTCGAGCCAGAGTTCCGAGGGGTATGAGGAGGTCTGGGACCCGATCGAGCCATTCAATCGGGCTGTCTTCCAGGTCAATGAGGCGGTCGATTTCATGATCATCCGCCCGATAGCGGCGACCTATCGGCAGGTTGTTCCGGACCCGTTGCAGGAGATGGTCACCAACTTCCTGCGCAACCTGAAGACTCCGATTATCCTGGTGAACGAGTTGCTGCAAGGTGACTGGGAGGGGGCGGAGGTCGCTGCGACCCGGTTCTTTCTGAATTCCAGCCTGGGTCTCGGCGGGATCCTCGACATCGCCGGCTATGGCAATCCCGATCTGGCGTACCGGTCGGAGGATTTCGGGCAGACACTTGCTGTGTGGGGCGTCGGCGACGGCCCCTATCTGGTGCTGCCGATACTTGGCCCGTCAAATCTGCGCGACGGCACCGGCCTGGTGGTCGACACGCTTGCCGACCCGGTCACCTATGCGGTCGACGATGAGACCTTTGATTGGGTGAGACTCGGCCTGACGGCGGTCGACACACGCGCCAGGCTCCTGGATCCGCTGGACGAGATCAGGGCATCGTCACTGGACTTTTACGCCGCGGTCCGCAGCCTCTACTGGCAGAATCGGCGCTCGGAGATCTATGACGGCAACCCACCGGCGTCTGATGCCTTCCCCGATTTCGAAGACTTCGAGGACGAGGACTTCGAGGACTTCGACGACGAGGTGCTCGATGACAGCAGCCGGCCGACCGTACTCGGGCCGGTGCCTTCCGGCGCGTTCCTGTCAGAGGCCACGCCGCCAGTCGCGACGACCGCATTGGCCTCGACGGACATACTGATCCTCGATTTGGAACCCCTACGAAAGACTGATCCATGATGTTGCGCCCCCACTCCATTATCGCGGCAATTCTCCTTGCCTGCATTACATGGACTCCCGTATCCGCGGCAGCCGCCGACACTGCAGCCGCGGAACAGTTTATTGGCGATCTCGGCGACCGGACTATCGAGATTTTGCAGCGGCCGGATCTGACCCTTGATCAGGCAACGTCGGATTTCCGGGAAATGTTCTCCGCCAATTTCGATATTCCCACCATCGGGCGATTTGTGCTGGGCCGTTACTGGCGCACCGCGAACGCTGAGCAGCGTGAGGAGTTCATCGAACTGTTCCGGGAACTGATCGTGGCGACCTATGCCCGCCGGTTCACCGAATACAAGGGCCAGGGCTTCCGGATTGATGGATCACGGACGGTGACGGAGCGGGACACAATGGTGTCGACGGCCATCCTGAACGCCGATGGATCGCTGATCGCAACGATCGACTGGCGGGTGCGTGACCGCGACGGCCGGCTGAAGATCATCGACGTGGTCGTCGAGCAGGTCAGCATGGGCGTTACCCAGCGCAGCGATTACAACGCCGTCATCCAGAACGGCGGCGGCAATATCGATGTGCTGCTGGAGGCGCTACGCGACGAAATCCAGACGGCCCAGAACGCGTCCTGACCTGACGGCCCGACCGGGCCCGCCGCAGCGGCGATCAGGCCCGCTTCAGCGGCTTGTAGCGGATTCGATGCGGCTGGTCGGCATCCGAGCCCAGTCGACGATGCCGGTCGGCTTCGTAATCCTCGTAATTGCCCTCGAACCAGACAACCTGGCTGTCGCCCTCGAAAGCCAGGATATGGGTCGCGATGCGGTCGAGGAACCAGCGATCGTGGCTGATGATGACGGCACAGCCGGGGAAGCTCAGCAGGGCTTCTTCCAGGGCGCGTAGGGTCTCCACATCGAGATCGTTGGTCGGTTCGTCCAGCAGAATGACGTTGGCGCCGGATTTGAGCATCTTGGCGAGATGCACGCGGTTGCGCTCGCCGCCCGATAGCTGTCCGACCTTGCTCTGCTGGTCCGCCCCCTTGAAGTTGAACGATCCGACATAGGCGCGCGAGGCCATCTTGCGTTTGCCCAGGTCGATTTCGTCAGCGCCCTCGGAGATCTCCTCCCACACGGTCTTGCTGCCATCCAGGCTGTCGCGGCTCTGGTCGACATAACCCAACGATACGGTATCGCCGATACGAAAACTGCCGCTGTCCGGTGTCTCCTGTTCGGTGATCATGCGGAACAGGGTGGTCTTGCCGGCGCCGTTCGGGCCGATCACTCCAACGATACCGCCGCGGGGCAGGGCGAATTCCAGATTCTCGATCAGAAGATGATCGCCAAAGCCCTTGCGCACCGCCTCTGCCTCGATCACAAGATCGCCCAGCCGCGCCGGCGTTGGGATCAGGATCTGGGCGGAACCCGGCGCCTGCTCACGGGACTCGGCCAGCAACTCCTCATAGGCCTTGATCCGCGCCTTCTGCTTTGCCTGGCGCCCACGGGCACCGGCGCGGATCCACTCCAACTCGCTATCCAGGGTCTTCCTGCGCGCCTGCTCCTGCTTGGCCTCCTGCGACATCCGCTTGCGCTTCTGGTCCAGATAGGCGGAGTAGTTCCCCTCATAGGGTATGCCGCGGCCGCGATCGAGTTCGAGGATCCACCCGGTCACATTGTCGAGGAAATAGCGGTCGTGGGTCACCATCACCACGGTGCCGGCATAGTCCTTCAGATGGCGCTCCAGCCAAGCGACGGATTCCGCGTCCAGATGGTTGGTCGGCTCGTCCAGCAACAGCAGGTCCGGCTGCGACAGCAGCAGCTTGCAGAGCGCCACCCGTCGGCGCTCGCCGCCGGACAATTGGCCGACATCGGCGTCACCCGGAGGGCAGCGCAACGCATCCATGGCGATCTCTATGGTGCGGTCCAGGTCCCAGGCATTGGCGGCGTCGATCTTCTCCTGCAATTCGCCCTGTTCCTCGATCAGGGCGTTCATCTCGTCATCGTCGGCGACCTCGCCGAATTTCAGGCTCACCTCCTCGTAGCGCTTGACCAGCGACACGATCTCGCCGAGCCCCTCCAGCACGTTCTCCTGCACATTCTTGGAAGCGTCGAGTTCCGGCTCCTGGGGCAGGAACCCGACCTTGGCGCCTTCCGCGGACCACGCTTCGCCGACGAATTCCGGCTCCAGCCCGGCCATGATCTTGAGCAATGTCGACTTGCCGGCGCCATTCGGCCCCAGCACGCCAATCTTGGCGCCGGGCAGGAAGCTGAGATGAATGCCGTCCAGGACCTTGCGCCCACCGGGATAGGTCTTGGACAGGCCCTGCATGACATAAATGTATTGATAGGAGGCCATGGCGTGACGTGGATACTCGTGAGGGGTCGGGTGACTCAAGCGGGTTTTAGCCCAGCCGGCAGCGCCGGCCAAGCCCGCAGAAAACGCTCGGCGAAGTGCCGGTCCTCAGCACCCGCCAGCCGACGATCTCGCGCCCGGCGCGGCGCCCTCCCGACAGGCCCGGTCAACCATCTTCAAGAGCGTGGGAATGCGGTAATCCCCATGCATTGCGGCAATGCGGGCCTTGGCCTCGACCAGCGCCATGCCCGCAGCGGTGACGAAGAGAGGCTTGCGGCTTCGCCCCCGGTGGAGACGGCATTCCTCCGGCGTTCCGGGAAACTCGGTCTTGGCGACACCGATGACCGGCGTGACCTGACCGATGCTGTCATACAGATGCCGGCCCAGGCCGGGCACTTGATCGGGGCCCAGTGCCACATAGCCGTCGACCACGACTGCCTCAAGCGGGTGATCGACACCTTCCAGCACGCTCTGCAGACAGGGCAGTTCACGCTTGTAGAAGGCGCCGGGCTCGTATGGCGCAACCAAGTCGATCCGTTTGACGATGACGCGCTCGACCATATCGGTCGTCCAATCGCGATGCAGGATGCCGGCGGCGATTGCCCCGCCTTCCGAGTAGAAGACGTCAGTCGAGAGGATCACGACTGCCGCCGCGCATGGCGGCCTGTGCCGGCATCGATCCGAGCATGGCCGGACGCCGATTCCCGCCTATTTCGGCTTCGAAGGAGCGTCACCGGGAACCTCGATCCTGACGAGTTCATTGTCCGTGTCGAGCAGCACACACCCGGCTGCGGGCTGTCCGAAATAGACCTTGATCAGGCCCTCCGGTTCCTTGTCTTCGATGGTTCGATAGTCGCTACCCAGGATGCCAACGAGGTCTTCGAGGGTGACCGCTTTTTTCGGATCCAGGGGCGGCTCCCGGTTCGCGACCGACAGGAGAAGCCGGTACTGCTCCAGCATCGCTTCGGTCGATTTGACCCAATCGTCAAAGAATTCATGGAATCTCCCGCCCTTGAGCAGGCCCTCGTTCCACTCACACCATATTCGTCCGGGATCCGGGCCATTGAGCTCAATCAGGCTTTCGCTGCCGCAACCGTGGTTGCAGATATAGGCAAGCCCCGGCAACCGCCAGATCGGATCGTCATCCGGAAGGTACTCCAATGGATCCTCGTCCAACTCCCCCTCGGCGTACCAGATCGTGTTGGTGCCGGTGAATGGGATGGACAGGTCATTCCCGAACTTTTCTTCGCGAAAATCTCGAATGCCATAATCAGGCCCCGCCCCGCCGGCCCCAAAAGCCTCGAGGAATGTGCGGTACTCCAATGGCAGGGTCAGCCCGCTACGCGCTTCGAACGCGATGAGCTCGCTCTCGGGAACCACCGGTAGGATTGAATAATCGTGCCCGTATCCGCGGGTTCTGGCTCCGAAGATCAGACCGAGATCGTCCAGGGCATCGAAGGCTTTCACCTTCTCCCTCGCTTGGGTCCAATAGTCGATGTAGTCGCGTCTATCCATCCGTGACGTTCGGGCCTCCGGCCAGAATCTCGGCGATGTCCGCCGGCCGCCCGGACTGCGATGACATCACCGCCGCCTCGACGATGGCCAGGCTGCTGGCATTGTCCCGGCCATCGCTGAAATACTGCGGCGGCTGACCCGTTTCCACGGCCTGCCGGAACGCCGCGAGGCAACCGGCGCGGTCCAGGTGTGGCGGTGGCTTCAGTTCATCCGCCGCAGTACCGGCGCCGTCGCCGCGGACGACCAGCCGGTCGCGGGCGAAGCGCTCGCCTTCCGAGCCGCGGCTGGTCCACCAGATTTCGGCATCGTCGAATTCCATCCGCCAAGCACCAGCCCAGGTGGTCGGCGGATCATCGCTGATCCAACTGCCAGAATAATCCACGGTCACGCCACCACCGAATTCCAGTGTTGCCTCGGCCGCGGGCGGGCCGACAAAACGACTACCTTCGGCATTCCAGGTCCGGCACGAGACCGTCTCGGGCTCCGTACCCAGGACCATGCGCATCAGGTCGAAATGATGGATGGACATATCACTGAGCAGCGGCTGGGCAAGGTGATAGTAACGGTAGCCAAGCTTTGCCGCATTGTGGTGAAAATCCACCGCCACGCGACGCAGCGCGCCAAACCGCCGTTCGGCGACGATTTCCGCGGCCGCCAGCGGCGCCGGAAAATGTCGGTAGTTCTGGCTGACCATCAGAACCCGGCTCTGGCTCTCGGCGAGTTCCGCCAATTCCAGCGCCTCGGCAACAGTCTCTGTGAACGGCTTTTCGACCAGCACATGCTTGCCGGCCGTCAATGCCCCCTGGACGACGACCGCATGGGCGGACAGCGGCACCGTGACCAGCACCGCCTCTGCCGGATCTCCCGCCAGCGCGTCTTCGAGCGTGGCGTGGTAGATCGCCTCAGGCTCGCCGAGCGACTTGGCGGCCTGTAATCGAACGTCGGGGTCGCTATCGACGCGGCCGACAACCGTGACGCCGTCGACACTGGGCACCACCTTGCGCGCCCAGTCGAAACCCCACGGCCCCAGGCCAACCTGGATCATCTGCACGACGCAGTCTCCCTATGGGTGGATTTGACGGATTGCCGCGACGGATCGCGCGGCCACGGTCACCAGCGACCACCGCGGCTCATTCGGGCCAGTTCCTGCTCGAGCGTGGCAAGCTCTTCCGGCACCGCGCCTTCGCCGGACAGGGCGGCGTGGACCGCGCTTGAGACCGCCTCGGTGACCCCTTCATAGCGCTCGCCCGCAACCGCCGAAGGCGGGGCGACGGCCCCTTCCAGGCATCGCAGTAACTGCTCGAAATAAGGATTGGCCGCCAACACCTCGGGATCTCGATAGAGCTCCGGATAGGTCGGGGCGAATCCGCCCTCCACCGCGCGATATTTCTGCATTTCGGAGCTTGTCAGGAAACGCACCAGATCGGCCGCCACGTCCGGATTGTCGGAATAGCGCGAGACCGCCAATTGCCAGCCGCCCAATGTGGCGGCGTTGCGACCGTCTTCGCCTCCCCTGGGCAATGGCGCGACCTCGAACAGGCCGGCGATCTTGCTGTCGGCATGGTTGCCGGGCTCGTAGGCGAAGCTCCGGTTGCGCATGAAGGCGGCATTGCCGACCTGGAACATGCCGCGGACGTCCTCCTCGCGGAAGTTCAGCGCCTCCGGAGGGGTGATCGTCCCGACCCAGGAGGCGGCCAGTTCGATCGCCTTGACCGCATTGGGATTGTTGACGGTGATCTCTCCATCGGTCTCGACGATGCGTCCGCCATTGTGACTGTTGATCCATTCCAGCGCTTCGCTGGTCAGCCCCTGGCCGGCCTTGCCCTGCCAGACGAAGCCCCAGAACCGATCATTGCCCGATTCGCGCTCGCCATCCTGGATGACCAGGGCCGCCTCGGTCATCTGGTCCCAGGTGGCCGGCACCGACAGCTGGTATTTGCGCAACAGATCGGCCCGGTAATACAGCATCGGGGCATCGGTGAACCAGGGCATCGCCAGCAGATGCTCGTCCCGGGTCAATCCCGAGATGATGGTGTCGAAATGGCCTGCGATCTGGCCGGCATCGAAATAGCCCCTGAGATCGACGAAATGCTCGCCGAGGATACCGGGCCAGGTCATGTCGATCTGGAATACGTCCACATCCGTGGATCCGCTTTCCAACAATTGCTGGTACAGCTCAAGCTGGTCCGCCGGCGTCATCGGCGACGCGTAGACCTCGACCTCGTGGCCGGTCATCGCCTCCCACTGAGCCACAGCATTCTGGCACAGCGCCTGCTCGACCCCGACCGAACCGCAGGTGATGGTGATCGCCGCGGAGTTTGCCGGTTTGGCAAATGGAATATAGGACAGCGCGGCAAGGGCAAGAAACAAGGCTCTGCGCATCGGCCCCTCTCCTGGTCCGAATTCCGCGCCGGGCACGGCGTACAACTGCAGCCCGACATGTGTTGCCGGTATCATATGGGTCATATCCGGTCCGACCCAGAGTAATTCTGTATCAAGCCTGCGACAGATTGGACGGTGCTTGTCGGAGTCGTCTGCCGAATCGCGCATTGCTCGGCGATTCCGGCACCGACTATTCTGCAGCGGATGGCGCACAGGCACTCGATCGGCCCCGACCCCACGGGTCAGTTATGCGCTAAGCGCCCGGATCTGCTTCGAGTCCCGCATGGTGTTCGGCGAACCGCCGCAGGATTGGCGCGGCGGCGCGCTGGCGGCAATCCATGCGCTCGCAAAGCCGGCAACTGACGCCTACAGGTGTCTGCGCCGCCGGAGTATCGAGATCCAGCCCGTCGCTATAGACGAGACCGCGCGCGTGCGACGCCTCGCAACCGATACCAACTGCATACCAGCTGTTCGGAATGGTCGGACTCCCACCGGGTTTGGTGACGGTTCTTGCGATACAGAAATAAGTCGTGCCATCGGGCATGCGCATCAACTGGCGCTGGATCGTGCCGGGGCTGGTGAAGGCGGCGTGGATGTTCCAGCGCGGACAAACGCCGCCGCTCTGTGCGATCTGCAGACCGGAACTGCTGTAACGCTTGGATAGGTTTCCGGCGATGTCGAGCCGCAGGAAATGAAAGGGCAGGCCGCGTTCGCCTGGGCGCTGAAGCGTGCTCAGCCGGTGGCACACCTGCTCGAAGCTGGCATCGAAACGCCCTTGCAGCCGCTCGATGTCGTGTCGGAACTCGGATGCCGCCCGCCGGAACGGCTCATAGGGCATGATCAGGGCACCAGCGAAATAGCTCGACATCAAGCCTTTGGACAAGGACACGAAGGCGGCATCCGTGGACCGAGCAGCCGCGAGATAGCCCTGGAACACGGGATCGCAGCCTAGCCGCCCGATCAGTTTGGCCATCTGGAACCGACGACTGGCGGGCGGCAGCAATTCGGAGAGGATAAGAAGCCGGTCAGATTCGTCGAATTGCGCCAGCGGACCGGGAGCGCCCTCCGAGGGCACGACTTTGACGGCGATGCCATGGTCGCTCACCAGATGATCGATGAGCCAGGCGTCCATCCCGCCGTCCGGCCGGCCCAGCCCATCCCGCGCTGCTTCCGCGGCGGCCTCGATTCCCGGGAAATGATTGTCGTGCCGGGCGATGAATTCCTCGACGTCGGCGGTTGGGGCCACGATTTCGGCCGACCCACGGCTCTCCTCCTCTCCCACCAGCGAGAGCATGCGGTTGATGATCGCGGTCAAATGCTTTGATTCGTCCAACAGGACATCGACGAACTGCCGGCGCTTGGATCGGTCCAGATCCTCGTAGTCATGCAGGATTTCCGCCACCGACCGGATTGACGCCAGAAGCGTGCGCAGCTCAAAGGCCGACGTGGTGAGAAAGTTGCCCTCCGACAGCCGCTGGCCAAGCGTCTGGGCGTCATCACGAACACCACGATAGGTGCGGTAGAGATCGACAATCGCGTGACAGACCGCCGGCGCGTTCGCCACCAGCATACGCAGATCCTGGCGCGCCAGGTCGCGGTCGTCGAATAGGGAGTCGGAAAAAGCCTCGGTCAGCCCGTCGAGCAGTCGCAAATCGTCGTCGTCTGAGAACGAATCAAGATCGATATCGAACGCAACGGCGAGCTTGTCGAGCACCGGCTGGGTCAGGGGCCGCTGCCCATTTTCGATCAGATTCAAATAGCTGGTCGAAACGCCAAGGCGTTCCGCCATTGCAACCTGGGTCAGTTCGAACCGTTGCCGCAATCGGCGGACCCGGTTCCCGAGCAGACGAACTCTGGCCAATGCGGCCCTCATCAAAAAATTGTATTTTACAGATTTTTACAAACTATCACAATCGGCCGTCAATCATTCACATGATTATATCAAGGATTCCCAACAGGTAAATTGACACCGGGCCACGTCTGTGAATAGTTTACAAGTTGGTGGACCTTAGTTGGGGCGGTCTACGCGTGCCCTGATCCGAAGCGACACCGAGGGAGAAACCCGCACATAAGGGGGCTTTACGGATGTCAACGAAAGTTATCTGGCTTTTCGCATTCGTCGGTCTGTACTGGGCCTATTGCATCTTCTGGGGCATCAAGGGGATGACCCAGGCCAAGTCGGCCAGCGACTACTTCATCGCCGGGCGCAGCCTGTCGATCTGGGTATTCGTGCTGGCGGCGACGGCGACGTCGTTCTCGGGCTGGACCTTCATGGGCCATCCGGGACTCGTCTATCGCGATGGGTTCCAATACGCCTACGCATCGTTCTACACGATCACCATCCCGTTCACCGGGGTGATGTTCCTGAAACGGCAGTGGATGTTGGGCAAGCGATTCGGCTATGTGACGCCGGGTGAGATGCTGTCGGACTATTTCCGCGGCGACGGCATCCGAATCCTGACGGTGCTGGTCGCGCTACTGTTCTCGATCCCATATCTCGGCGTGCAGCTCGGCGCTTCCGGCTTCCTGTTCAACGTCCTGTCCGATGGTTTGATCGCGCAGAACGTGGGCATGTGGGTGCTGTCTCTGGTCGTTCTGATCTACGTCGCCACCGGCGGACTCAAGGCGGTGGCCTATGTGGACACGCTGCAGTGCATCCTGTTGGCGCTCGGCATTGTCGTCACCGGCTTTATCGCCCTTGACGCGGCCGGCGGGTGGACGGCGCTGAATGAGGGTTTTGCCAATCTGGCGGCATCCGATGTCGGTCGCTGGGGCGTGACGGAGGACGGGCACAACGCCTACTTCGCCATCCCGGGCGTGATCCAGTTCACCGCAGGTCTTGGCAAGGAGACGCCGGTCGGCGGGTTGTGGACAGGCATCATGGTGCTGACCTACATGTTCGCCCTGATGGGCATCCAGTCGGCGCCGGCCTTCACCATGTGGGCTTTCGGCAACAAGGACCCGCGGCCCTTCGCACCGCAGCAGGTCTGGGCCTCGGCCTTCGGCATCGGCCTGATCCTGTTCTTCTTCACCGCCTTCCAGGGCATGGGCGCGCATCTGCTGGGCGCCAACCCGCTGGTGAATGAAGCAGGGCTCGAGCTTTCGACGGTGATCCCTGAATCGGTCGCCGGCAAGCCCGACTCGCTGGTTCCGTTCTACTTCAACCTGATCGCCGACGCGGCGCCATGGTTGGTCGGTCTGCTGGCGGTGTGTGCACTCGCGGCTATGCAGTCAACCGGCGCGGCCTATATGTCGACCGCCGGCGGCATGCTGACCCGCGATCTGGTAAAGCGGTACATCTACCCGAACGCCGATCACGCCACCCAGAAGATGTACGGTCGGATCGGCGTCGCGTTCATCGTGCTGTCGGCACTAACGGTCGCCACCTTCTCCAGCGACGCGCTGGTGTTGCTTGGCGGTCTGGCGGTCGCCTTCGGCTTCCAGATGTGGCCGTCGCTGGCGGCGGTGTGCTGGTTCCCGTGGATCACCCGTCAAGGGGCGACCTGGGGTCTGGCGGCCGGCCTGCTCGCGGTGATCTTCACCGAGACCTTCGGTCAGACGATCGCCGGCTCGGTCGGCATCGAACTGGCCTGGGGCCGGTGGCCCTGGACGATCCACTCGGCCGGTTGGGGCATCTTCTTCAATCTTGGGATCTGCCTGATCGTCTCGGCGGTCACGCAGAATGCCGGCGACCATGCCCATCGCATGAAGTACCACAACTTCCTGCGCCAGCATGCCAGCCTGTCCGCGGAGAAGAAGAAGCTGGTGCCGGTCGCCTGGATCATCGCACTGGCCTGGATGTTCTTCGGCATCGGTCCGGGTGCGGTCATCGGCAACACCATCTTCGGTACGCCGGGCGACGCCTCGACCTGGACCTTCGGCATCCCGTCGATCTGGGCCTGGCAGATCCTGTTCTGGGTGCTGGGCGTCGGCATGATGTGGTTCCTGGCCTACAAGATGGAGATGTCCACGACTCCGACGACGGAAGTCGAGGCCATTGTCGAGGATATCGGCGACATCGAACGGGCCGAGGCCAAGGGCGGCGGCGGTTCGTAACCAGGCCGTCCGAGAGTGAGGATTGGGGGGAAGGCCTGGCCTTCCCCCTTTTCTTGTGAGAGAGCCGATTTGTTGCGTCGTGCCGGGCTGCTATGATCGCCGGTGCCGGCAACGTCCGCGCATGGTCCTGAGCACGCTCGAGGCGATCGGATACCGGTCATGGAGATGATCTTTCAGGAGGACTACGCCATCGTCTGGATGGCGGCCCTGGCGCTGGCCCTGTTTCTGCCGGTCCGCAAGCTGGTTTGGGTGATGTATGTCCGGCGGGCGGAACGACGGTCCGGACCGACCGAAGAGGCGGAGCGTCGCCGGCTCCGCAACCGCGCCTCGGTCACGGCGGCACTGTTGTGCTTCGTGTTCTCGGCACTCTACGTCAATCACCTGTTCTCCAGCTGAGCATGGGCGGAAAACTGTTCAAGCCTGTTATCGGCGTGCTGGCCATCCTGACAGCCGCCTTCTTCTTCTGGCCGATCCTGTCGCCGTATTTCGATCGGCCGGCCGGCGATTTCGAGACCGAAATGGGCTCGAACCGACTGCAGGACGGCCGCTACGACCAGGCGCTGGACTTTTTCAACGAGGCGCTGCAGCTATCGCCCGATCATCGCGGCGCGCTGATGGGCCGGGCGCTGGTCTTCATCCAGACCGAGCAATACAGCGACGCGATTGCCGAACTGGACTATCTGATCGACGTGCTGTCGACGCAGTTGACAGCGGACGACCCCACGGGGATCGCCACGCTGGCGTCAGCCTATGCCAATCGCGGCATCGTCAAGGATCGCATTGGCCGGTACGAGGACGCCCTGGCCGATTACATCGAGGCATTGAGGATCGACGAGGAAACCGTCGACGGCCCAGGGGTGATCCACAAGATCCTCCATGGCGCCGACGACCTCTCGACGGTGCGGGATCGGGCTCAGTACCTGCATGAACAGCTCGCGCTCCCGGAGGCGGAACGATTGCTGCGCGTTCCCGAACTCGACGATCAACAGCGCATGTACAAGCCCTAGCCAGGCTTGCCGGCGGGGCGATCAGCCGAATTTCACGAGGCCGAGAACGTCCTGGAACAACACCAGGAAAAAGAATGTCGCCGCAATACTGGCAAACAGCAGGCGGACAAAATCCATCCGGCCTTTGGCGTCGCGAAAACGAATGCCATGCCAGGCGATGAATCCGGTCACTGCCAGAAACACCACATTGATCGGCATCTCCCATTGCCCTGCCGCCTCGAACATCGTCTGTCGCCTTCCCCCCATTGCCGCGTTTTGCGTCAGCGCGTTGTCTCCAGCTCGCCCCGTTCGAAATAGGGTGGCAGGATCGACGTTCCAGACCCGGTCGACAGCGAACCGAGCAGGATGCCGCCGCCCAGCACCGCCACCAGGATCAGACTCGCGACGCAGAACTTGCGCAGGCCATCCGGCACCGAGATCACGTAGTTGTGGTCATATCGGTGGAGTGCCGGATCGTTCGCGTTCAATTGACCGGTTTCGTCGAGCTCGATGATCCGGCGGGCATAGTGGCGCGCCCATCCGGGGATCACCCCGCGGAGCATGTAGGCGGAGAACATGTCGTCGGTCAGGTGTTCCGGCAGCTCCTTGCCATGCCAATCGAAATAGGCCAGTTGCAGAAGCTGGAACTCACCGACCTGGAGGATGTTGGCGGCACGGATCACGACGAGCTTTTCGGGATCGTCCTCGTGGTCGGGGCGAAGCATTGTCTGAAAAAAGCTGGGCATACCTTTGCCTCGTATGAATTCCAATGCATTTCGTCAAACCCTCGCCCCGATTGGCACTATACCATATCGACGATTAACATCGCGCCATTGAGGGGGCGGCATCTCGATGCGATCTCAGACCAAGATATTCTCGCAGTTGGTCGGCGATCATCTCGGCCCGAAACCGATCATCGTCGGCACTGACGAGCCACTCGGTGATATGGTCGCCAAGCTGGTCGACGGCAACCAGTCGAGCGCGCTGGTCGTTGGCGGCGACGGCCGCCTGGCAGGGATCGTCACTGAACGCGATCTGGCGCAACGCATCGTCTTTCAGTGTCAGCCGACGGACCCGGTCAGCCGGGTAATGACGACGCCGGTCAAGACCGTCTATTTCGACGACTATCTCTACTACGCCATCGCCCGCATGCAGCGGTTCGGCTGGCGCCACATGCCGGTCATCGACCACTCCGGGCAACCAGTCGGCATAGTGACCCGATACACGGCCCTGGCCGTGGCCGCCGAACTGACGGTGCAGCAGATTGACCGGATCAGTCAGGAAGGCACGCTGGACGGTCTGAAGGGCATAAAGGCGGCACAGGTGGAACTGGCCGACGACCTGTTTCAGGACAACGTACCGGCACCGGAGATCCAGGCGCTTCTTACCCACATCAACCGCGACATCCATCGCCGCATCATCGAAGCCAAGCTGGGCGACATGGCCGAAGAAGGCTGGGGCGAGCCGCCGGTCGCGTTCGCCGCCATCATCATGGGGTCGGGCGGGCGCGGCGAGAACTTCCTCTACCCGGATCAGGACAATGGTTTCGTGCTGGCCGACTACCCGGACGAGTCCCACAGCGCGATCGATGCCTTTTTCATAGAGTTGGCATCGCGCATGACCGGCGACCTTGACGCGGTCGGCTTCCCGCTGTGCAAGGGAAATGTCATGGCGACCAACCCGCTATGGCGCAAGACAGGACCACAGTGGAAACGCCAGCTCGCCCTCTGGAGGCGGAAACGCGGCCTGAACATTGCTCGGCTGGCGGACATATTCTTCGATTTCCAGCCGGTCTACGGGGACCTGGAACTGGCCAACCAGCTGCGCCTGGACGCGACGGATATGGCCAAATCCAGTCCCGCCTTCCTGCGCGAGCTATACGAATCCGAGGCCGCACATATGGGCGTCGCGCTGGGTCTGTTCGGGCGCCTGGTGGCAGAGAAGGTCAATCCGGAGCACCTGGGCGAGATCGACCTGAAATATTCCGGGGCGCTGCCACTGGTGCATTGCACGCGCCTGATGTCGATGCGCGAGGGTGTCGCCGAGACAGCGACACTGGCGAGAATCGATGCCCTGCATGCGGTCGATGTCTTCGACGACGACCAGCAGGACTATCTGAACGGCGCCTTTCATCACATCACCGGACTCTTGCTGCGGCAGCAGATCGCCGATTTCAAGGCCGGCGAGGAGGTCGGCAACTACGTCCATCGGGAGGCGCTGTCCAAGCGCGAGCAGGATATTCTCGTCGACTCGCTCAAAGCGATCGCCGATCTACGCAAGCGTGCCCATGTCGAGTTCACCGGCGATCTCTTCTGATCGGTCCGGTGCCGCGTGAACGGAAAGTGCGCTGGATGTCGATCGTCAGCCGCTTGCCGCCGCCGCCGCCGGGCGAGGCGATCGGCACCGTGTAGGCAAAGGTGGCGCCGTCGCCCGGCGCGCTTTCCACCCAGATCTTTCCACCGAAATGGCCGACGATCTGTCGACAGATCGGCAACCCGAGGCCGGTTCCCTTCGGCCTGTCGCTTGCCGCATCGCCGGCCTGCTGGAATTTCTCGAAGATCAGCCGATGTGCAGACGCAGGAATTCCGGGGCCGTTGTCGCTGACACGGACCACCACATTGCCCTTTATGACCGCCGCATGGACGACGACCTTCGGATCGTCGCACTGGCAGAATTTCACCGCATTGGATAGCAGGTTGACCAGCACCTGGATCAGTCGGTCCGGGTCTGCATGAACCAGCGGCAGCGATTTCGACAGCTTCACTTCGAGTTCGATATCGTGCTCGCTGAACAGGCTTCTGGTGGCGGCGATTGCCCGGTCGATCACGTCTTTCGGATCGACATCGGCCATCCGCCATTCCATCCGGCCCGCTTCCATCTTGGCCAGATCGAGAATCTGATTGATCAGCCGGGTAAGCCGCTCGCTCTCGTTGACGATGACGCCGAAGAATTGCCGGCGCTGTTCGATATCGATCTCCGGGTTGTCGAGAAGGATCTCGCCGAGCGCCCGGATCGAGGTCAGAGGCGTGCGCAGTTCGTGGCTGACGGTGGACAGGAAATCGTCCTTCAGCCGATCGAGTTCCTTGAGCTGTTCATTGGCCCGGCGCAATTCGGCGCTGGTGGCTTCCAACTCGCGGGATTTCTGCTCCAGACGATGGCTGTATTCGATGACCTGCGACGCCTCGTCGAGGATCTCCATGACCTCATGGATGCCGACGACCTCGCCCTTGACGACCGAGGCGATCATCACACGGGCCGAGGCCGCCCCGATTGCGCCAGCAAGCATGCGTTCGGTGAAATCCACCATGTCGGCGTCGGCATCGCCGACCTTGGCCAGGTCCAGACCCCGCACACGGGCGAATTCGGCGTAGGCGCGCTTGGCACGGTCCCGCCCCACGAAGCGTGCCACGAGATCGTGGAGTTCAGCGAACGTCGCGGTGCCCCGCCAGACGCGAAAGCCGCTCTTCTCGCCGGAATGACGGAACACATCGACGAACAGCGCCGTCTGGACCCGCTCGATGACATTCTGGCGGGTCATCACCGAAACGCCGACATAGCCGCCGATATTCACCAGCATGCTCCAGAACAGGGCGTGCGACAGGTTGTCCAACCAGTCCATTCCGAACAGGGCCTCCGGACGCAGGAGCGCGATCCCGAACGGCCCCTGTTCGATGAATGAGGCCGGCAGCCAGCCGGAATTGGTGAAGGCAGGCAGCAGCAGTGTATAGAACCACATCAGGAAGCCCAGGCTGAGCCCGGTCATGGCGCCATGCCGTGTTCCACCCCTCCACATGATGCCGCCGACGATGACCGGCGCGAACTGCGCCGCCGCCGCGAATGACACCAGGCCGATCGTGACCAGGGCGTATGATTCGCCGATCACCCGGAAATAGGTGTAGCCGAGCAGCAGAATGACGACGATGCTGCCGCGCCGGATCTTCAGGATCAGGGCGCTGAGGTCGCCGCGCTCGGTCAGCCGCAGCCGCTTCAGGCGCAACAGCGACGGCATGATAAGGTCGTTCGAGATCATGGTGCTGAGGGCAATGGTGGCGACGATCACCATGCCCGTGGCCGCCGACAACCCGCCGATGAAAGCCAGCAGCGCAAGGAATTCGGCGTTTTCCGCCATCGGGATGGTCAGCACGAAAGTGTCCGCGTCCACGTCGGCGGGCAGGGTCAACAGGCCGCCGACGGCAATCGGCAGAACGAAGATGTTGATGACCAGCAGATAGAGGGGAAACAGCCAGACGGCCTTGCGCAGGTGCCCCTCGTCGACATTCTCCACCACGGCGACCTGGAACTGCCGCGGTAAGCAGATGATCGCCGCCATCGACAGAAGCGTCAGCGTCGTCCACTCGATGTAGCCGCCAACCGCCGGACCGGCATTGCCGCCAATGGTGAACAGACGCGCCACATCGGGCACCGCGGCGCCCTGCCCGAACAAATCGCCAAACCCGTCGAAGATCCCGTAGGTCACGAACAGTCCGACGGCAAGAAACGCGACCAGCTTGACGATCGACTCGAAGGCGATGGCCACGACCATGCCCTCGTGATGTTCACTGGCGTCGATGTGGCGGGTGCCGAACAGGATGGCGAATAGGGCCAGGACCAGGGCGACAAACAGGGCGGTATCGACCGAGGCCGGCGCCTGACCCAGGCTTTCTGGCAGCAACACGTTGAAACTCGTCGCGACTGCTTTGAGCTGCAGCGAAATGTAGGGCAGGATCCCGATCACGGCGATAACCGTCACCAGTCCGCTGATCGACGTGCTCTTGCCATAGCGCGACGAGATGAAGTCGGCGATCGACGTGATGCGATTGACCTTGCTGATCCGAATGATCTTGCGCAGCAGGAACCACCACAGCACGAAGCTCAGCGTCGGACCCAGATAGATCGGCAGAAAATTCATGCCGCCGCCGGCTGCGCGCCCGACGCTGCCATAGAACGTCCAGGACGTGCAGTAGACGGCAATGGACAAGGTGTAGACATACGGGTTGATCAGGCTGCGGCCCTGATCGGCGCGCTTGTCGCCATAATGGGCGATCGCGAACAACACACAGAGGTATGAGACCGCCACCAGAAGAACGAACCAGTCGTTCAGCATGGCGATGCCTACGGACGGTTGGTTCCGCCCCGCCCGTAAGCGGGGCGCGACGACGGGGCTCGGCCGTCCTCATCGGACGCGACGGTGCGTGCCGCAAGGGCGATCAGCACCCCCCAGGTGAAAAACAGATAAACGAACAGAACCGGCACACCGAAGATCAAGAGATCAATGCTGAAAATGCCTAGTATCGGGGGCAGCAGCAGAACGAGCCCGAGAAGGAAAAGGGCAGCGGACCTTTCGCCGGCATTGCCTGTTTTTTTCATATCTCGTGTTCCGGCATCATTCGTGCCTCATCAATTGTCATCCGGCTGACGATGGAAGTAAAGGCCGGGCGGTGCCTCAGAACTGTGCCTGCAATTTGCGGACGGCCACCATCTTCTCCGACGCCTCGATCGCCTGGCGGAGAGTCCTTACGCCGCGGGCCTCCAACAGCTCGAGCATGCGGGCGAAGATCGCGGCGGTGGTCAGCGCATCGCCGTGGGCCGTGTGGCGGTCGGAGATCTCAACGCCGAACCGGGAGGCGATGCCGTCAAGGGTATGATCCTCGATGTCCCGGTGTAGGAACACCGACAGCAACAGCGTGTCGAGGACCGGTGTGTCGAAATGCACACCGCACGCAGCTTCCTTCAGGCGGATGAACTTCATGTCGAAGGCCGCATTGTGGGCGACCAGAACGGAATCGTCGACGAAGGCCCGGAACTGCGGCAGCACGACCTCTATGGGCGGCTTGTTGCGGACCATGTTGTCGGTGATGTGGTGAAATCGGATCGACGACTTCGGGATCGGACGCCCGGGATGGACCAGGCGCTCGAAGATCTCGCCGGTCAGCAGCCGCCGATTCACGATTCGCACGGCGCCGATCGAGATCATCTCGTCGCCGTCCGAGGGACGAAGTCCGGTGGTCTCCGTATCGAACACGACATAGTGCAGATCGCGCAGCGGCCGGTCGGCGACCTCATCGGCCACGGTGCGGTCGTCGGGCAGGTCGAAATCGTAGAATTCAGGACGTGGCGGGAGGGATTCGACCGGAACATGGACCTGTCGGCGGACCGCGGCCTGAAGCGGAATTCGTAGCAGGGCGCCGCCACCGGGGGCTGCCATGCTCCAGATCTCGCTGCCATGCCGCTCCAGGATCTGTCGCGCGGTTCCACCGCCCGGCGCGCCGCTGACCGGCCCGTCCAGCCAATCGCCCAACAGCTTCGACGGAATCGGTTCGCCGGCCCAGGCGATGTCGAGATAGACCATGCGATCTCCCAGCATCGGCTCGACGTCGAAGGCGGTTTGTCCGGTATGCTCGTGAATCCGTTCGATCAGGCTCTCCAGCGTCAGCATCAGCGAATAGGCGTCGACGTGCAGCCAAAGAGGGAGGCCAACTTCCGTTACATCGAGACCCTTGGCATCCTTCAGCGCCCGTCGCACGCATGACAGCAGGTCGCCGGAGTAGACATCGTCCATCGACAGGCCGCGCGCGACCAGACTGCGGCAATGGTCGGCAACGTCCTCCAGACGGCGGCTGAGCACGGCGCTCTCCTCGAGGATCACCGCATCGAAAGCCGACCGATCCTGGTCCGACAATGACTCCGCGGCAGCCAGGGTCTCGGCGGCCGCCCGGATATTGGCGACCGGTCCGCGCAACCCTTCGGTGGCGGCATTGAGCAGGTCGTCGCGGGCGGTAACCTCCTCGAATTCCTTGCTGACATCGGCAAGCGTGAGGACATAGCCACTGACCTCATCGGCCGGATCGACGATCAGGTTCATCCGGGCGCGCAACAGGATACGGCCATTGATGGACGCGGCCACGAAGGCAGCGCCATCCACGGCGATATCCGCTGTCTGGCCACCGTCGCGAAGGTCGGTCAAGCGCTGCAGCGATCGCAAGACCGGCTCTCGGGTCACCAGACCGAGCAACGACCGGCCAAGCCCCAAGGACTGCGGATTCTGCAGGATGCGCGTCGTCGCCTGGTTATACAGGAGAATCTTGTGGTCGAGGCCGCAGACCAGGACTCCCTCACGAAGGTCGAGGAGTATGGCCTCCAGCCGCCTTTTCTGCTCATCCAGGCGGGCCGTGGCGGTGGCCGCGGCCTTGGCGATCTCGCCTCTTGCGGCAATGACCTCGCGGGCCAGTTCGACGACCGCGCCGGGCAGTTTGCCCAGAAAGTGACCGGCCGGTTGCTCCGGCGGGACGGCGGTTCTGGAATGCGCCACCGTCAGCGCTTGCCGGGCCATCGCTTCCAGCGGTCTGGCGGCGCGATGGACCAGGAAGACCCAGGCAAAAGCCACCACCACGGCAAAGGCGAACAGTGCCGCACCACCATAAAGGAAGGCCTTGGTCGCAATCAGTGCGGGCGTGTCTGGATCGTTGATGATCGATCGCAGAGCGGCGCCGAACAAGCCCAGCGCGACAACGGCGAGGACGGCAAGAACAGCGGCAAGACCACGGCCAAGTTCCGTCATCCGGCGCCTCTTTTGCATTGGCCGTCCGCCCGACACAGACCGGGATCCAGGCGTCCGGACGATGTCCCGGTGGCGGCCAAGCCGTGCGGTCTAACTCGCCTCTGCGCCGAGATACTGGCGCACCTTCTCGATGACTTCGCGCGTCGAGAACGGCTTCGTGATGTAATCGTCGGCTCCGAGCGCAATGCCCTTCTCTCGCTCCACCTCGCGGCCCTTGGCGGTCAGCATGATGATCTTCACATCCTTCAGCCGCGGATCGGCCCGGATCGTCTGGCAGACATCGTAGCCGTCGCGGTTGGGCATCATTACATCGAGCAGCACCAGATCAGGCTGGTTCTCCGCAATCGCCAACAACGCCGCTTCCCCGTCACGGGCCACCCTAACGTCAAATCCCGCCTGTCTCACCAAGAACTCCAGCGACAGCAGGATGTTCGGTTCGTCGTCAACGACCAGAACCGAATGCGTCATCCGACGGTTCCTCCCCTTCGGCCGACATGTCCCGTCCGTCGACCTGAATCTGCGCCGATCTCCGCATCCGACGCGCAGGCCATGCGCGCTACGCTTTGCTCTTGTCGGCGTGCGACCAACCTTATCGCGCCGAACGGAGCCTTGTCACCAATGCCGCTGGACCGGCGCCCGTCCCAAGGACCACGATCACAAGTTAGCGGTTGCGATCCTGGCCATTTCGGTCTCGCCGCGCCTGCCCCGCCCTCCCGGGGAGCGACCGCGAACACGCCGAGTCTGCGGCCCGGGGGGCGGGGTCCCGGTGAGGGCAGTTGCATCAGGCCGCCTCCACCACGCCCAAGGCCATCAGCGTCGGCAGTTTGCCGGCGGTGAATGCCGGCAGGATCTCTCCGATCGCCGCGCGCGTCGCCGCCACGTCGGTTATGACGCGGCCGGCTTCGTTCAGTTGCAGTCCGCGGCGGCTGAGTTGTTCCGCGGCCGCCGCGACCGGATCGTCGGTTTCCAGTGCCAGCAACAGACAAGCCTCAAGCGGTGCGATCCTGATGCCGGTACCGGCGATCGGCGACGCCAGAACCACCGAACTTCCCGGCTTCTCAACCCCATCCAGCAACGCGCGGTTCAACGGCGGACAGCATCGAATCCTCGCAGGCAGCGGCTCGTCCATGGCCTTCGCACGACGCGCGAATGGCAGCAACTGCCGACCGGCGGTCAAGAGCTTGATCGTATCGATCAGTTCCGCCGGACGTCCGGAGTTCAGGTCCGGATGCGAGGCCAGTTCGGCGATCGACAGCGCCTCGACCGCCAGCAGATCCTTCAGGCGGCCGGCATTGTCGCCGCCTGGTGTGACCTTGCGGTCGGGCAGGTCGACCGCGTCCGGCAGTTCGCGCGGCGACTTCTCCAATCCCAGCAGACTTCCGGACAGCAGGTCCGATCCCTCGGCTCCGGCGGCTTGCGATGCCGGACGCTGGAAGACATCGCTGCGGAAGAAACGATTGCTGACAAAGTCCTTCGTCATCTCACGCGAAGTCCGGTCATCCTGGCTCCGGACATGCTCGGCGAGCGTGCGCGGCAGCAGATGGTCGAGCAGGTTTTCCACGATTTGTGCGTCGGCAGCGTATTCGAGCCCGATCTCCGCCATTTCGGCATGGACATCCGCGAATGGCAGAGCCTGCCAATCCGGCCCGAGGAATTCGTGTGTCACATAACGCGGGTCGGCGCCGCGCATGCGCGCCAGCACCTCCGCGGCACTCGGGTTGGCCTGGAAGAACGGCGCATTCTCGCGACGCAGCATGTCCAGCTCGTCGAGGATCCGAACGACTTTGGTCGTGACTGCGCCGTCGAGCTGCCGCGCCCGGTCCTGGAAATAGCGACGCATCTGGCCCGCCGCCCCCCAGCCCGGCAGGGTGTTGTACGTGACATAGACCAGCCCGCCGGGACGCAGCTTGGCATCGATGAAGCGGCGGATGGCCTGGCGGACCGGGTCCGATACCCAGCCATAGAGGCCGTGCATGGTGATGAAATCGAACGCCGGCAGCGACTCGACCTCGGCCCCGGCGACATCGGCGGCGAGGAACTCGGCGTTCGTAACGCCGCCGGAGGCCGCCATCGCTTGGGCCGCAGCAACATGGGCCGGATTGATGTCGATGCCCAGGAACTCGGCGTCCGGGTTCGCCGCGGCCAGGATGGCGAGCGTCTTGCCGGCGCCGGCTCCCAACTCGCAATAGCGGTAATGGCCGCCCGGGTCGGGCGCCTGGACACAATTCAGGGCACAGACATAGGCCAGATGGACCGGCGCCTGGTTGGCGTAGAATCCGGCGGGGTAGTCAACCTCGCTGACATAGGCCGAAGCCTCTCGCGGTGCGGTCATTTTGTTACCCATTGTCCTTATCTCGCACAAGAAACGATCGCCGACGGCCGATTTGCCCTGGCCTGCCTGATCTACATTCCAGATTGACCAATTTCGCGCCTTCCGCCACCCTTCCTAAGGTGAGGGCGCTATCTGCGGCCGGAAACCGGGCCAGACAGGCCCGCCCGGCGCTGCACGACCGCTGTAGAATATCTGTCGCCGGAAGATTTAAGGTCTACTCCCAAATGCAATCGCTTAACAAATTGCAAACGAGTTTGAGTCACCCTTTGGGGAATGTCCCGTACAAGGGGGAGACCAAGCGATGGCAAACAGTAGGGTCCAGGTTGGCCAGCGCTTCCGGACTCGTGGCCAATACGACGTCCGGATCTGGCAAGTTGAAGCGCTGTTCGAGGATAGCGACAGATTACCGCACGCCAGATTGTGCGAAGTCGACCGAACCAACGAATACCGCACCTTGGCGTGTGAGGTCCTGTTGGACGAAGAGCGGTTCAGCCCCGTTTCGTAACCGCTCTGAAATGGCTGCGGCCACGGCGAAAGAATAAGCGCCGTGGACCGCACGCCGACCAATCGCCGCCGTTACATTCGGCGCCACCATCCCATCCTGGAGACGCGGCTTGGCCATGAGGTCTATCCGGCGGCCGACTGGTCGTTGGGTGGGCTCGCGGTGCGCGGCCTGGCCGACTGCCTGGACCAGCGCAGCGGCGGTGCCGAGATCACCGGCTATTTCGGCGTCTCCGGCGAGGATATCGCATTCAAATTCAGCGCTGTGATCGCCCGCATCGATACCGATCGAGATGTGGTCGGGCTCGATTTCACCACGCTGTGGCCGGAAAGTGCGGAAATCCTGGACGATCTGTTCCGCACCCCGGCAAGCCTGCGACAGCCGCTGCCGCTGCGTCCGCGCGACTATTTTCTGAAGGCGCTGGACGTCACGGCGCAGCGTCTGGGCCGCCGCCAGCAGGTTCCGTTGCCGCGCCGCTGAACCGACGGCTTCCAGCCAGATAGAACCAGGCCAGCGCCGCCGTCTGCACCACCAGAACGATCCCGAATGCCACCGCATAGGCGGCCTGCGGATATCGCCCATCGGCCGCCACCGGCCATTGGTCGATCACCAGGCCGATAAGGTATTGCGCGCCGAACGCCGCCAGGAAGACGAGCAGGTTGAGCGCCGTATTGGCCCGGCCGGCGAACGCCAGCGGGAAATGCCGGGAGAGCTGGGCATAGGCAAGGGCGGTGGAATTCCCCAGCAGTCCGAACAGGACCCAGGGCCACAGCCCGGTCGGCGCCAGCCCGAGCACGATCACGCACAATGTCAGCGAAAACAGCACCATGCTGGCGCCCATCACGCTCAGCAGACCGATGCCCCGGGCCGCCAGCCGGTCGGCGACCAGCCCGGTGGCGACGAATCCGACAGTCATCGACAGCGCCAGGCCGAACAGATAGGTGGCGACCGTATCGCTGTCGAACCCGGCCACGTCGCGCAGCCAAGGGCCCGCCCACAGCCCCTGGATCGACATGTTGCTGGCCATGGAGGCGATGGAAATAGGCGCCAGCCGCCAGAACAGCCGGTCGCGGTAGATCGTCGCCAGGCCGGAGAGTTGATCGCGCAGCGAGGGGCCGGCGCCGTCCCGGCCCATGTTCGGGACCGCCAGGAAGATCACCGCCGCGACCGCCAGCGTCACCGCCGCCAGCCCGGCAAACAACCCGCGCCAGTCGGTCACGCCCAGCAGCGCCTCCACCGGCGTCGTCGCCGACATGGCGCCGAGTCCGCCCATCGCCAGGAAGCAGCCATTGACCAGCGGCCATCGCGCCTTGGGGAACCACAGGGTAATCGCCTTGAAGGACGCCATCAGCCCGCCGGCGACGCCCAGGCCGATCAGCGCCCGGCCGACGATCAGCATGCCAACGCCCTGGCCGACCGAGAACACCGCCGCGCCCAGCGCCGCCACACACAACAGCATGGCCTGGACTCGGCGCGGTCCGAAGCGGTCGAGCAGCAGGCCCAGCGGGATCTGGAATGCGGCGAAGGCCAGGAAATAGGCCGACGTCAGCAGGCCCAGCGCGGCCGGGTCGAGGCCCAGGTCGGCCACCAGCCGGTTGGCGATGACCGCGTTCACCGAGCGAAACAGGTAGGACAGGTAATAGCCACCGGCAAAGGGCAGGAACACCGTCGCCACGGCCCGGCCGATCCCGAACTGCCCGACGGCCGCGCCGCTGGTCATCGCATGCCCTTCCCCGATACCCGGTCACCCGCCGAGGGATCGGCGCGAGGTCCGATCTATGCCGCAAGGGCGGGGGATAGGGCAAGGGCGGTCGGGCCGGCACGGGGCCGGCCCGACCAATGGTGATCTGCTAGTCCGTCAGGCGCAGCGAGGTGAGCTGACGGGCGATCTCCTCGAACGCCGCTTCCAGCGTCGCCGTGTCCGGGGCGTGGTAGTAGTTGTTCAGCGTGTCGGTGGTGCAGTTGCGCATCATCGTCGAGATCGAATCGCCGTCGGAGATGTCATCGCCGAAGGTGATGGCGAAGATCTTGATCGCCGGTCCGCCGTTGATCGGATCCTCGACATCCTTGATCGCGTCGCAGGTCTCACCCAGCCGGCCTTCCAGGATGGTTCTGATGTTGCCGGTCCCCAGCGGCGCCGAATCCTTCGGATGCACGTAGCCGTAGGCCGACCAGCGATAATCCGGGCCCTCGGTCCGTTCCGAGCCGCTGCCCGCGGCGCCGAGCGGCAGGCCGTCCATGTTGCGGGTGGCCGGATCGAAGCTCCAGGCCTGGTAATCCGGCGGGCGCAATGCCGGCACGCTCGAGACATTGCGCGCATTGTCGCAATAATTGTGCTGGCTCGACAGGACCTGGTCGCCGTCGGTCAGGACGATGATCGCCTTTTCCCAGTCGATGTCGTCGTAGTCGGCAATCGGAACCCCCTGTTGGCTCTCGGAGAATGGCGCGCCCGGGGAGATGACCCGCCAGCCCCATTGCAGACCGGACGCCGTAATGGTCCCGTTGCCGTCGACCACGGTGACGTCCTGGAGGTAGTTCCAGACTTCCGAGCGGTCGTTGGACAGCCGAAGCAGCGGGCCGGGGCAGCCCTTGTTGGGGCCGTCGGTGTCACGGTCGTAGTACCGCCGGGTGACGGGCGAGGGCTGCAGGACCGCCGGATCGCCGACATAGATTTCCCAGCTGTCCGGATCGTCCTCCTCGTAATCTTCGAACGGCTCCTCGCGGCGGTAGTAATCGCCGGTGGAATTGCCGGCCCGGGTCTCGCAGTAATTGTAGGTGCTTCCCGAGCTGCGCCGGTCGGGCTCGAGCGGCCAGAGATAGGCCTCCCATTCGCCGGTGCCGTCGGTCGCCCCGGGGGTGTAGACATCCGTCAGGTCGTTGTCGTTCGGCCGCGCCTGCACGCAGCCGAACCAGTCGGACGAGCCGAACGGGTCCGGGGTGGTCGGCAGGCCATTGGCATCGAGCCCGGTATTCACCACGTACTCGTGCATGTCGGTGCCGATATTCACCGCCGTGTTGTATGGCACGACAGAGACCCGTAGCAGCTCCGGCTCCGGATTCTCGCCGAACAGGATGTCGACCATCTTCAGGGCCGCGTCGCGCATCGCCTCAATGCGCCGCTCGCCGCTGGAATAGTTGCTGTACATGGAGCCGGTGACGTCCAGCACCATGACCACCTCCAGGCCCTTGACCTCGGTCAGGGCGGTCGAGCTGGCGGCGACGTCGACATAGTTGTATTGCCCGCCCGCCTCCGGTGTCATCGCCCCCGGCAGGGCGCGGAAGAACAGGGTGTCGACCCGGGCCGTCGCGCTGATATTGAAACTCTCCGGCCGGCTGGTCGGATCGTTCTCGTCGACGCGGGTGACGATGATCTGCAGATCGGCCGGCTCGGCCCAGGACCCGGACGGGAAGTTGGCGTAGAAGAACGTCCGGCCCAGTGTTTCGATCTCCTCGTCGGTCCCGTCCGCCGAGCCCATGGCGATGGCCGCGGCGTCGATGGCGGATTGCAGCCGCGCCTCGGCCAGGTAGCCGCGGGCAACGTCGACGCCCAGGCCGGCGGCCGTGACCATCGGAATGGCCGCGATGCCGACATAGACCAGATAGCTGCCCTCCTCGGCGCCTCGGAAACGGCGCAGTGACGCCTTGACTCGATTGAATGCGGTCAGCATCCGTGATGGGTTCGGTTTCGGGTGATCGCAGGCCTGGGGGGCGCTGGAGCTGGCGGGGCTGTTCATCGTGCCGTACTCCTACAAAGGCGAACCGTCAATTTCCTACCTTTGGTAGAACATTGATGTTCGAAAATCGCACTTTTTTACTATAGTTAATGTCCTAATACAAAACTCTCGGCATATTATTATTGCAAAGATATTATCAGCCGGTGAATTAAGTCTCGCAGTTCACAGAGACTTTCAACGAATTATTAGATTACTTTTCAAGTATCATTTATTCTGGTGTTTATCGAAAACAGCGTTGCTGTCTCAGGACCCCGCCGGCTGCCCGTGTTCGCCAGCTTTCGTGAGGCGATCCGCCGAGACCCGCAATCTGCGATCTTGATCGGGGCCGGGTCACCCAAGGCGATGATCCAGATTGCCGGACTGCTGTTTGTCCAGGCGGCCGACACCGGTCGCGAAACCGCACATCGATCGGCATGGCACCCGTTGTACGGGTTACGACCGTCGCCCGCGTCGTCCGCCAAGGCCTGACGAGCAGTCAGGACAAAGCACCGCGCCCCGGCAAGGCCGGGGCGGGCGCAGGTCCATGCCGTTTGGATGTGTAAGAGGGCAAGGGCGGCCGGGCCGGCATGACACCGGCCCGACCGATCCTGCTCGACTAGTCCGTCAGGCGCAGGGAGGTGAGCTGACGGGCGATCTCCTCGAACGCCGCTTCCAGCGTCGCCGTGTCCGGGGCGTGGAAGTAGTTGTTCAGCGTATCCGTGGTGCAGTTGCGCATCATCGTCGAGACCGTGTCGCCATCGGAGATGTCGTCGCCGAAGGTGATGGCGAAGATCTTGATCGCCGGCCCGCCGTTGATCGGATCCTCGACGGCCTTGATCGCGTCGCAGGATTGACCCAGCCGGCCTTCCAGGATCGTCTTGATGTTGCCGGTCCCCAGCGGCGCCGAGTCGTTCGGATGCACATAGCCGTAGGCCGACCAGCGGTAATCCGGACCCTCGTTCTGCTGGGAGGGGCCTACACCAAGTTCGAGGCCGTCCATGTTGCGGTCGGCCGGATTGAATCTCCAGTCGCTACTGGTCGGCGGCTGCAGCGCCGGAATATTGGTGACCTTGCGCGCGTTGTCGCAATTGCCGTTCTGGGACACCATGGTCTGGTCGCCGTCGGTCAGGACGATGATCGCCTTTTCCCAGTCGATATCGTCGTAATCGGCAATAGGAACCCCCTGTTGGCTCTCGGAGAATGGCGCGCCCGGGGAGATGACCCGCCAGCCCCATTGCAGGCCGGTGGCGGTGATGGTCCCGTTGCCGTCGACCACGGTGATGCCCTGGAGGTAGTTCCAGACCTCCTCCCGACTGTTCGACAATGGCAGCAGCGGCCCGGGGCAGCCCTTATTGGGGCCGTCGGTGTCGCGGTCGTAGTACCGCCGGGTCTCAGGCGACGGCACCAGCACGGACGGGTCGCCGGCATAGATCTCCCAGCTGTCCGGATCGTCCTCCTCGTAATCTTCGAACGGCTCCTCGCGGCGGTAGTAGTCGCCGGTGGAATTGCCGGCCCGGGTCTCGCAGTAATTGTAGGTGCTGCCCGAGCTGCGGCGGTCCGGCTCGAGCGGCCAGAGATAGGCCGGCCATTCGCCGGTGCCGTCTGTCGCCCCGGGGGTGTAGACATCCGTCAGGTCGTTGCCGTTCCGCCGCGCCTGCACGCAGCCGAACCAGTCGGACGAGCCGAACGGGTCCGGGGTGGTCGGCAGGCCATTGACATCGAGCCCGGTATCCACCACGAACCCGTGCATGTCGGTGCCGATGTTCACGGCCGTGTTGTACGGCACGATACCGACCCGCAGCAGCTCCGGCTCCTCGTACTCGCCGAACAGGATTTCAACCATCTTCAGGGCCGCGTCGCGCATCGCCTCGATGCGCCGCTCGCCGCTGGAATAGTTGCTGTACATGGAGCCGGTGACGTCCAGCACCATGACCACCTCCAGGCCCCTGACCTCGGTCAGAGCCGTCGAGCTGGCGGCGACGTCGACATAGTCGTAATGCGCCCCCGCCTCCGCCGAGGTCGCCCCCGGCAGGGCGCGGAAGAACAGGGTGTCGACCCGGGCCGTCGCGCTGATCGCAAAACTCTCCGGCCGGCTGGTCGGATCGTTCTCGTCGACGCGGGTGACGGTGATCTGCAGATCGTTCGGTTCGGCCCAGGATCCGGACGGGAAATTAGCATAGAAATACGTCCGGCCGAGCGTCAAGATCTCCTCGTCGGTCCCGTCGGCCGAGCCCATGGCGATGGCCGCGGCGTCGATCGCGGATTGCAGCCGTGCCTCGGCCAGGTAACCGCGGGCGATGTCGACCCCCATGCCGGCGGCCGCCACCATCGGAATGGCCGCGATGCCGACATAGACCAGATAGCTGCCCTCCTCGGCGCGTCGGAAACGGCGCAGCGAGCGTGCCGTCCGCCTGAAAGTTTCTAGTATCCGTTCCATGCCATGCACCTTTTTCATTGTGCCCGTTCCGCCCCGGCGGATCGGGCTCCCCAATTCGTTACGGTATGTTGATCAAATCTGCTGTCGACGCGATCTGCCGGATCAGCCTGGGCCGGGCAAAGGTGACCTTGGTGAAGGTCATGGTCCCCGGGAAATTGAGTCCCATGAGCGTGAAGTCGCTGACCCAGAGCGATTGATACCGGTAGTTCATGACCAGCATGATCAAGGCGTCCCCGGGCGTGCCCAGCGCGCCCGTCACCGCGCCCGAGGGCGCGGAGATGCTGCCTCCGTTTGCAGCCGCCTCGGCATCCGCATCGGTGATCTGGTCGGCGCCCATGATGACGGCGCGCCAGGCCTCGGCCGCATCCATGTCCGGCTCGCCGCCCGGCAATGCGAATGGCACATGGGCGACGCTGATGTCGAAATCGGTGGCGAAGGGCTGCATCATCAGCTCCGCCGCAATCTTGATCTCCTCAATCGCGTCGTTGTCGACCTCCTGCCGCTGGGCGATCAGGTCGGCGGCCGACTGCGCCGCAATGCTGACCTTCCGGTCGATCATCATCATGTGCGACAGGGTGATGGTCATCATCAGGATGATCACCAGGATCGGAAACATGAAGGCGAACTCGACAAGCGAGACGCCCTCGGCATCCTTGGCGAATCGTTGGGCGCGGCAGCCAATGAACCGCAGCGCCTTGTAGCGTAGGGTTTGGGGCATGGTCATGAGCATCACAAAGTGAGCGGGAAGGGCTCGTTGCGGAATACCATCACGGATCGCATCGACAGCCCGTTGCAGCCGCCTTCCGCGTGGCTTTTCCAATCGCGGCCGGCATAGGCCAGCGGGTTGGGAATGATCGGGCGATAGGGATAAAGAATCGTCACGACCACGATCTGGGCCGGCAGGCCGATCGCAAAGCTCGGCGAATCGATGTCGCCATTTTCGTCGCAAAAGACCGCGGTATCGGCGGACGCGAAGTCGGTGTAGACCTCAACGTTGTAGGACAGGTCATCGCAGTCGATGAGAATGATCTCGCTACACATCGCCTGCTCGAACAGGTTCTTTTGCGCCGTCTCGCTCAGGCCAGGCAAGGTGTCAGTATAGATCTGGCCGGTCCGCACGGCCCGTGCCGCCTTGTTGGTTGCCGATTCCAGCAGCACGCTGCTGCCGAACATCATCGAAACCTCGAAGATCGCGAGAAGGGTCGAAAAGAACAGCGGGGCGGCAAGCGCAAATTCCAGGGCGGTACCGCCTTCGTCGTCACGAACGAAGCCGTCAGCCGACGGCTTCCGTCGCCGGAAACAGAATACACGCCTTAGAGCTGTAATCGCCATTAATCCGATACCCCGATAATGTGCCTTATCGTGACATTGATAAGTAAACACATAAATTTCTATACAGATCGTTTATATTTTGCTCCTAACACATTAATTTTTTGTTAGGAATTAGGGTTAACTTCCAGCAAACAGTATTGTTATTCTGTTATTACTGCCCGAGATCGTGACGTAACTCGCCATTAACTTTGAACGCCGGTCACGGCAGGCGTTCGTGTAGCGATGGTTCCATCGCACAGCATGGTCCGGGAATGGTGAGGAAACGATGAAATCGGCGACCAGGGGAGCAATCGGCATCTCGCCCGGCAGTCGCGGAATGGTGGGCCCGGCAGGATTCGAACCTGCGACAACACCGTTATGAGCGGCGCGTTCTGACCACTGAACTACGGGCCCGCGACGTCTCTATTGCCCAATGTCACCGCCGGCACAAGAGAAATTGCCGCGCCGCGAATACGGCTGGCGGCGGCCCCGCCCTGCACAGCGACGCGCGAACAGGACGCGGCAACGCCAGCGCATTTTCCTTTCATACGGCACCGGCCCGCTCCCCCGCCCGTCCACCCATCAGGATACTCGCGTTGGGTGGACGGGCGGGGGAACCGGCCGGTGCCGATTCCGCGTCAGCGGACAATGCTCTATTCGTCGCGCTTTTGCCGTCGCTGTTTCCGCAATGCCTTGGCTTCGATCTCGCGAATGCGCTGCCGCGTGTCGAGCAGCGATTGTCCGATCCGTTCCAATGCGCGGTCGCCACCCATATCGATCTCGAAGCGCAGGCACAGCAGCAGCTCCTCGCGTGGGCTCAACCCGTCGACCAGACCGTCGGTTCCAGCATCGTCGGCCACGCCCTCATCCATGGAGATCAGGCCCTTGGCGATGCCGACATGCTTGCGGACGTCCTTGAGCGGCAGGCGCAGATCCAGCGCCAGCGCTTCGGGCGTCGGCTGCTGTCCGGTCTGTCGTCGCAGACGGGTGCTGGCGCGGACCAGTTCCTTGATGATGTCGATCATCGGCGGTTGGCCGGCCGGCCGAGGGCCATTAGGTGTCGAGGAACGACCTGAGCTTGCGCGACCGGCTGGGGTGCTTCAGCTTGCGCAGCGCCTTGGCCTCGATCTGGCGGATACGCTCGCGGGTCACCGAGAATTGCTGGCCGACCTCCTCCAGGGTGTGGTCGGTATTCATGCCGATGCCGAAGCGCATGCGCAGGACCCGCTCTTCACGGGCCGTCAGGCTGGCCAGCACCCGCGTGGTGGTCTCGCGCAGATTGGACTGGATTGCCGCGTCCAGGGGCTGGACCGCATTCTTGTCCTCGATGAAGTCGCCCAGATGGCTGTCTTCCTCGTCGCCGATCGGGGTTTCCAGAGAGATCGGCTCCTTGGCGATCTTCAGGACCTTGCGCACCTTCTCCAGCGGCATCATCAGCCGCTCCGCCAGTTCTTCCGGGGTCGGCTCGCGGCCGATCTCGTGCAGCATCTGGCGCGAGGTGCGAACCAGCTTGTTGATCGTCTCGATCATATGCACCGGGATACGGATGGTGCGCGCCTGGTCGGCGATCGATCGGGTGATCGCCTGACGGATCCACCAGGTTGCATAGGTCGAGAATTTGTAGCCGCGGCGGTATTCGAACTTATCCACCGCCTTCATCAGGCCGATATTGCCCTCCTGGATCAGATCCAGGAACTGCAGGCCGCGATTGGTGTATTTCTTGGCAATCGAGATGACGAGCCGCAGATTGGCTTCGACCATCTCCTTCTTGGCGCGGCCGGCTTCCTTCTCACCCTTCTGCACCGTGGAGACGATGCGGCGGAATTCCGGTACCGGCAGCCCGGCGATGTCGGCGATCTCGGCGATCTGGGTGCGGATATCGATGACGAATTCGGAATGGCGCTCGTAGAACCGGCCCCATTTCGAGTCGATCGTGGACACCCGATCCAGCCAGCTCGGGTCGAGCTCGTTGTTGAAATAGTTCTTCAGGAAGGATTCGCGAGAGATCCGGCTTTCGGTCGCAAGCCGCAGCAGCCGGCCCTCATAGCCGACCAGGGTGCGATTGAGGATATAGAGCTGTTCGACCAGCTGTTCGATGCGGCCGTTGTTGAGGTGAACCCCCTCCATCAGATCGACCAGTTCGGTCTTCAGCTTGTCGTATTTGGTATCCGACTGCTTGGTCGGCGTGTCGCCCTTCTGCATCAGCGTCAGGCGCTGGTCCTGCAGCTTGTGCAGCTTGACGTAGGTCGCCTCGATCCGATCGAAGTTCTCCAAAACCTGCGGTTTGAGCGCCTCCTCCATGGCGGACAGGGAGGGGCCGCCCTCGTCATCGTCGGCATCGCTGTCGGAATCGCCCTCCGCATCCGTCTTCGTTTCGGATCCGTCGGACTGCTCGCCCTCCTGACCGGCCTCGGGGGCAGCGCTCTCCTCGGCCTCGGCTTCGGGGGCCTTGGCTTCGGGCGGTCCGGCTGCGGGCGCCTGCCCGTCGGGACCCTGACCGCCGGGAGCCTGACCGCCGGGAGCCTGACCGCCGGGAGCCTGACCATTGGCGGCCTGCGCGGCCTGGGATTGCGCGGCGCCATCGGGGCCGGAGCCATAGGTGGCGTCCAGATCGATGATGTCGCGGAGCAACATCTTTCCGTCTTTGAGGGCGTTGTGCCATTCGATGATGGCGCGGATGGTCAGCGGCGATTCGCAGATCCCGCCGATCATCATCTCGCGGCCGGCCTCGATGCGCTTGGCGATGGCAATCTCGCCCTCGCGCGACAGCAACTCCACCGAGCCCATTTCGCGCAGATACATCCGCACCGGGTCGTCGGTGCGGCCGATCTCGTCGTCATCCAGATTGCCCGATGCGCGGACCTCGCCCTCCGAACTGCTCTCGGCGGTGGCGACGTCGTCGGACTCTTCGTTCTCGACCACGTTGATGCCCATGGCGGAGAGCTGCGCCATGACATCCTCGATCTTCTCGGAATCGGTCTTGTCCGGCGGCAATACGGCGTTGAGCTGGTCGATCGTGATGTAGCCCCGCTCCTTGACCTTGCCGATCAGCTTCTTGATGTCCTGACCGGCATTGTCCAACAGCGGACCGTCGCCCGTTTCCTCGCGGTTTTCGCTCACGTCAACCGCGCTTGTCGCTTTTGTGGCCATTCAGATACGTGCCCTTACGATCTCGAGAATTTCACGTCGTCGCGCTCAAACGACAAAATTGGCACCGGGCCGCGCCGCCCGCGCGAACCGTTCCAATCATTCTGCCAGGTATCTTGGTCGATCTCGGCCCCCGCCAAGGCACGGGCCCTTCCACACACGTCCTGGATCGTCGCCTTCGCTCCCATCCCATTCGGCCTGCAGGGCCACAATACGCGCCGCTTCCGACTCCGGCGTCTCCCGGCCCAGTACCGGCTCCGGAAAAGTGGCTACGAAGCGTGGCCGAATCAAGCCCCGTCTGTGCGGTCAATGCGGCAATACTCACCCGTCCGGCCCGTTTGCCATCGCATCCTGCCCGTATTGACGCCCGGGCGGCGGACCAGCCGTCCGGCCGGTCGGACCCGGTTTTCCTAAGAGTCCTCGTCCTCCGGCGGCTTGCGACAGCTGGGCTTGCGCAGCGCTTTCGCTTCGATGGCGCGAATTCGCTCAACCGTCGCCGAGAAATCCCGCTGGATGTCCTTTGGCGACCCGCCATTGTCGGGATCGATGCCGAATCGCTTCTACATCTGGCCTCGCATCGTCTCAGAGCGCGTCCAGATCGTCGTCTTCGGCCTGGCTGAGTTCAGCGTGGAGCGCCAGGACACGGTCGGAATTCACCTCGGTCGTCTCGGCGCCAAGCGCCTGCCCGGCACGGTGCAGTTCCTGGTGCAATCGGTCCTGCTCGATGCGGCGGGAGATCTCAGCCCAGGCGGCACGCGCCTGCTCCAGGGATGCGGACCTGCGTGCCCTCGGTTCGATGGTATGGAGATGCCCGGTCAATAGCCGGTCCAGGGTCTCGCGATGTCCGGCACTGCAAAGCTGTTCAAAGAGGGCCTCCGCCTCGAGCCCCGGGTCCTCGGTCAACCGGGCGACCAGGTCCCGCCGGACAGCCTCCAGCCCGGCATCTGGCATATCCACGCCGACAAACCACTCCGCCACCTCGTCCAGCAGTGCCGGATGGTTGACCAGCAACGCCAGCAGGGTCGTAACCCGGCTCCCGCCGCGGTTCGGCCGCCGCGCCGCCGGTCCGGAGACCCTGCGCTCCGCCGGACGCCGGGAGGTGCCGGGCGGCGCCCCAGAGTGCTTTGTTCGCCCTCCCGCCCAGGGAAAGGCCTGCCGCACCCGGGCCTGGAACTCGCTGCGGTAGAAATCGCGCACCGTCGGATCGGCAATCGTGCCGGCCTCGCGGTCGAGCGCCGCCTTCAACCCGGCGCGGCCTTCCGGCGTGTCCGTCTGCTGGACCGTCAGCGCCCGCTGCCACAGCACTTCGGACAGTGGCAGCGCGTTCTGCAGCACCGACCGCATGGCCGTGGCGCCGCCGGCGGCGATCAGTGAATCCGGGTCCTCGCCGGCGCCCAGATAGGCGATCCGGACCGAATGGTCCGGCTGCAGCAACGGCAGCGCCCGGTCGGCGGCGCGCCAGGCGGCGCGCCGACCGGCTTCATCGCCATCGAAACACAGCACCGGGACACGGGCGATCTTCCACAACTCCTGCAGCTGCGCGTCGGTCAACGCCGTGCCCAACGGCGCCACCGCCGCCTGGAAGCCGGCGCCGACCAGGGCGATCACGTCCATATAGCCCTCGGCGACAACCACCGTATGGCCCTGGTTCGCCGCCATGCGGGCCCGTGACAGGCCGTATAGAAGCTGGCCCTTGTGGAACAATGGATGGTCCGGGCTGTTGATGTATTTCGGCCCGTCGCCTTCCAGGATCCGGCCGCCAAAGGCGACCACCCGGCCGCGCCGGTCGCTCACCGGGAACAGCACCCGGTTGCGGAAGAAGGCATAGGGCGGGCGGCCGTCATCGGGCCGCCGCGCCAGCCCCAGCTCGATCATCGCCTCGATATCGAAGCCATCATCCTTCAAGGATTTCAGCAACGCCTGGCTGTCGGCCGGCGCATAGCCGAGACGGAACCGGTCCAGTGTCTCGTCGTCGAGACCACGGTCCTTCAGATAGGACAGCGCCGCCCGGCCGCCCGGCTCTCGCAGCCTGGCTTCGAAGAAGGCGCAGGCGGCCTCGGCCAGATCGTGCAGGCCGCGCTGGCGCTCGAAGCGTTCGTGCTCCTCGGGCGTCGCCTGGGGCACCTGCAATCCGGCGCGTCCGGCCAGTTGCTCCACCGCCTCCATGAACGGCAGATTGTCATGCTGCATCAGGAAGCCGATGGCATCGCCATGGGCGCCGCAGCCGAAGCAATGGAAAAAGCCCTTCTGGTCGTTGACCGTGAAGCTGGGCGATTTTTCCTTGTGGAACGGACACAGCCCCTTGAATTCATGCCCGGCGCGAGTCAGCCGGATACGGCCGCCGACGACCTCGGAAACCGGCACCCGGGTGCGCAGATCGTCGAGGAAGGCCGGAGGCAGGGGCATTGCAGGGAGGTCCCCGTAAGTGTCAGGCGAGCACAGATTTCACCATACCGCTGGCCTTGGCGAAATCCATGCGGCCGGCATACCGGCTCCGCAGCTCGGCCATGGTCCGTCCCATATCCTTCAGGCCCTTGGCGCCGACGTCGGCGATCACCGAATTGACGGCCTGCTCGATCGAGCCCTCATCCATCTGCTCGGGCAGGAACCGCCGTATGATCTCGACCTCCTCGCGCTCGCCTTCGGCGAGGTCGAGGCGGCCGCCCTGCTCATAGAGGGCGATGCTGTCATGGCGCTGACGGATCATGGTCTGCAATAGGGCCATGATCTCATCGTCGCTGATGCCGTCGGTAACACCTTTGCCACGCGCCGCGATGTCGCGGTCCTTCAGGCAGGCCAATATCAATCTCAAAGTCGAAACGGCGCGCTTTTCCTTTGCCTTGATGGACTCGGTCAGCGCCTCGTTCAGCCGCGGGCGGATCATCGTTCAACCTCTTCCAGTCGGCTTGTCTTGGGAGCCGGCTACCATAGCCAAATCGGATTTCCGGTGCAAACGACCAGACTTCTGCTAAACAATTGATATTACACAATCTATTTTCGCGGCCTTACGACAGGACGCGGCGTCAGCAGATTCGGGCGGAGCATGTAAAGGGTTGGCGCAAACTGGTCAACCATGCTTTATCACGCCGCGAATATCCACCACCGTCCTTGGACAGGAATGATGAGCGACCGCCGCGCCGCTTCGATCGACAAAAGCCAGCAGGCCCCGCCGCCGGGCGCGACCGGCGCCCTGGTGCTTGCGGACGGGACGGTGCTGTGGGGCCACGGCCTCGGCGCCGCTGGGGCAGGCGGTCGGCGAGGTCTGCTTCAACACGTCGATGACCGGCTATCAGGAGATTCTCACCGACCCCTCCTATGCCGGCCAGATCATCAATTTCACGTTTCCTCATATCGGCAATGTCGGCGCCAATGCCGAGGACGTCGAGACGACGACAGCGGCCGCCCGCGGGTTGGTGCTGCGGGCCGACATCACCGAGCCGTCCAATTGGCGGGCGACACGGCATCTCGACGATTGGCTGAAGGCCAATGACCTGGTCGGCCTGAGCGGCATCGACACGCGCCGCCTGACCCGCCGGATCCGGGATTCGGGGGCGCCCGCCGGGGTCGTGGTGCATGCGCCGGACGGCCGATTTGATCTACCCGCGATCATGGCCGAGGCGGAGGCCTGGCCGGGCCTGGAGGGCATGGACCTGGCGGCCGAGGTCTCCTGCCGGCAGAGCTATTCCTGGGACGAGACGCCCTGGACACCCAATGGCGGCTACGGCCGCATGACCGAGCCACACCGACACGTGGTGGCGATCGACTATGGCGCCAAGCGCAATATTCTGCGCTGCCTGGCCGGTCTCGGCTGCCGGGTGACGGTGGTGCCGGCAAGCGCCGGGGCCGAGGACGTGATGCGCCACCGGCCAGACGGCATCTTCCTGTCCAACGGCCCGGGTGACCCGGCGGCAACCGGCACCTATGCGATAGCGACCGTGCAGGCGCTGCTGGAGACCGGGCTGCCGCTGTTCGGCATCTGCCTTGGCCACCAGATCCTGTCGCTGGCGCTGGGCGCGAAGACCGAGAAGATGCATCTCGGCCATCGCGGCGCGAACCACCCGGTCAAGGATCTGGCCACCGGCAAGGTCGAGATCACCAGCCAGAATCATGGCTTCGTGGTCTCTTCCGACAGCCTTCCGGACGGCATCGAGGCGACCCATGTCAGCCTGTTCGACGGCTCCAACGAGGGCCTGGCCATGAAGGACCGGCCGGTCTTCTCGGTGCAGTACCACCCGGAGGCCTCGCCCGGCCCGACCGACAGCCACTATCTGTTCCAACGCTTCGTCGACCTGATCGACCGCGCCAAGGCCGGCTGAGGGTCGCCGGCAATCATGGGTTCGATGCTCGACAGCGCGGCGCTCGCCTTGCCGGTGCTGATGGCGCATTCGGCGCTGACCTTGCTGATGTTCGTGCTGGGCGTGACGATCTATGTCTGGGTCACGCCGCATCGCGAATTCGCCCTGGTGCGGCAGAACAACCCGGCCGCCGCGATCGCGCTTGGCGCCGCCATGCTGGGCCTGGCGATCCCGCTGGCCGCGGCGATGGCCAACAGCGTGAATCTGGCCGAGATCGCGATCTGGGGCGGCGTCGCGCTGGTGCTGCAACTGCTCGCCTTCAAGATCGTCGACCTGCTGATGCGCGATCTGAGCAAATCTATCGAGGAGGGCCAGATCGCGCCGGCCCTGGTGCTGGCCGCGGCCAAGCTGTCGGTTGCGGTCATCAATGCCGCGGCGATGTCGTAACGGGAATGAGCCGCTTCGACTGGTTTGTCATATTTCTCTTGGTCGCCATCGTGGTCGGAGGCGGTCTTTGGGAAAGGCTCCCTGCCGGCCAAGGCTTGTTGCCCGGCGAACCGATGCAACAGCCACGGCGGAATACGACGACCCCATCGCCGGCGCCCGCACCCGGCATCGACGCGGATGCCTTCGCCCGTCAGGTGCCGGCACCGCCGGCGGCAAGCTTCCGGCCCAATCTGGTGATCGAGGGCGGCGTGCAACCCAGACGTGGTGGCAGCTTCATCGGCACCGCCTGGGCGCTCAGCGGCAGCGACGCCTGGCTGAGCGCACGGCATGTCACCGATGGCTGCCGGCAGCTGAGCTTTCTGGCCGGACCCCGGCTGCCGGCGGCGACCGGCCATCCCTCCGCCGATGTCAGCGCGATCCCAATCGGTCGCCGAAACGCCGACGGGCTGGAGCTGAGCCGCGACCCGCTGACCACCGGCGAGGAGGTCTACCTGGTCGGATTCCCGGCCGGAGACGCCGCCGCCGTTTACGGGACCGTCAGCGGCACCGGTGTTCTGGACCACCGTTCGCTGGGCCATCGCGAGACCGTCGTCGTCGTGGCGCAGCGCAAGCGGGTTCCATCGGGCTCGGCGGAACTGGGCGGAATCAGCGGCGGCCCGGTGCTCGACGCCGACGGCAATGTGGTCGGTACGGTGATCGGCGGCGCGGCGCGGCGCGCCCGCAGCATCATCAGCGTCGAGCGCAATGTCGCCTGGCTGGCCGCGACCGCCGGCGGCGCGACCAGTGCCAGCCTTGGGAGCGCCGGCTCCAGACCCACGGTCACGCCGAGCAACTTCGCCCAAGCGACCGCACCGCTGCTGGCGAACGGACCGGTCCGTGTGGTCCGGTGCGACCGGTAGGGCCGCCATGATGCCGTCCGGAGGCCCGCCGATCCTGAAGGGCGAGACCGTAAGGGTCTCGCTGGTCACTGCCGCCGACGCCGCGGCATTGCTGGATTTCCACGACCGAAATCGCGACCATCTCAAGCCCTGGATGCCGCCCCTGCCGAAGCGGCTTCTACAGCCTGGGATATTGGCGCCGCTGGTCGGCCGCGGCGGGCGACATGTTCGAGCAGGACCGGTCGGTGCGCATGGCGATCCGGCCGGCCGACAACGCGAAGGGTCCGATACTGGGTCAGGTCAATCTGAACAATATCGTGCGCGGCGCCTTTCAGGCGGCGCATCTCGGCTATCACCTCGACCAGGACGCCGAAGGCCAGGGGCTGATGCGGGAGGCGCTGTCCCTGGTCATCGCCTACGCCTTCGAAGAGTTCCGGCTGCATCGGCTGATGGCCGGCTATGTGGTGGGCAACGCGCGCAGCGCCCGGGTTCTGGCGCGGCTGAATTTCCGGGTCGAGGGGATCGCCAAGGGCTATCTCTATATCGACGGCGCCTGGCGCGACCATGTGCTGACGGCCTTGACCGACTCGTCAGACCAGCCGCCCCCGCCGCTCAAGGCCTGACCGGGCTCGGGCATCTCGGCACCGGCCGGTTTCGCGAAGTGCTGGCGCGGCCAGCCCTGCATCACTATAAGAACGCCGGCCCGGAAAGGCGGTTGGTCGTCGGCCGGCCGCAACGGAACACGACACGACTTGAATCGGCATGCCCAAGCGCACCGACATCACCACCATCGCGATCATCGGCGCCGGGCCGATTGTCATCGGCCAGGCGTGCGAGTTCGACTATTCCGGGGCGCAGGCCTGCAAGGCGCTGAAGCAGGAGGGATACCGGGTCGTCCTGATCAACTCCAACCCGGCGACGATCATGACCGATCCCAATCTCGCCGACGCCACCTATGTCGAACCGATCACGCCGGAGATCGTCGCGCGCGTCCTGGAGGCCGAACGGCCCGATGCCCTGCTGCCGACCATGGGCGGCCAGACCGCACTCAACACCGCCATGGCATTGGCCGAGGACGGTACGCTGGAGCGGCTCGGGGTCGAGTTGATCGGCGCCAAGCCCGAGGTGATCGCCAAGGCCGAAGACCGGCTGCTGTTCCGCGAGGCGATGGACCGGATCGGCCTGGAATCGCCACGCAGCCGCATGGTCGAGAGCCAGTCCGAGGCCGAAGACGCGCTGGAGGCGGTCGGCCTGCCGGCGATCATCCGGCCGTCCTTCACCCTGGGCGGCGCCGGCGGCGGCATTGCCTACAACCGCAACGAATACGAGGAGATCGTCCGCAACGGGCTGCGGCTGAGCCCGGTCCACCAGGTGCTGGTCGAGGAATCGGTGCTGGGGTGGAAGGAATACGAGATGGAGGTCGTGCGCGACTGCGCCGACAACTGCATCATCATCTGCTCGATCGAGAATATCGACCCGATGGGCATCCATACCGGCGATTCCATGACGGTGGCGCCGGCACTGACCCTCACCGACAAGGAATACCAGCGCTTGCGCGACGCCTCGATCGCGGTGCTGCGTGAGATCGGCGTCGACACCGGCGGCTCGAACGTTCAGTTCGCGATCGATCCCAAGACCGGCCGGCTGGTCGTCATCGAGATGAACCCGCGGGTCTCGCGGTCCTCGGCGCTGGCGTCGAAGGCGACCGGGTTCCCGATCGCCAAGGTGGCCGCCCGTCTTGCCGTCGGCTACACGCTCGACGAGTTGGACAACGACATCACGCGGGTCACCCCGGCCAGCTTCGAGCCGACCATCGATTACGTGGTCACCAAGATTCCACGCTTCACCTTCGAGAAGTTCGCCGGTGCCGATCCGCTGCTGACCACCTCGATGAAATCGGTCGGCGAGGCGATGGCGATCGGCCGCACTTTCCAGGAGAGCCTGCAGAAGGCGTTGCGCTCGATGGAGACGGGCCTGACCGGTCTGAACGAAATCGAGATTCCCGGCTATGCGGAAGAGGGTGACCCCAATTTGATCCGGGCCGCACTCTCGCGGCCGACCGCCGACCGCATCCTGGTCATCGCCCAGGCGATGCGCCATGGCATTGCGCACTGGACGCCATTCGGGCCGCCTGCCATTTCGATCCCTGGTTCCTCGACCAGATCGCCGGCCTGGTCCGCGCCGAACAGGAGTTGAGCCGGGACGGTCTTCCCGTCGAGGCCCGCGATTGGCTGGCGCTGAAGAAGATGGGCTTCTCCGACGCCCGGATTGCCGAGCTGACCGATATCGGCGAGGACGAGGTCGCGACGCGGCGTCGTTCGGCCGGCGTGAGGCCGGTCTACAAGCGAATCGACACCTGTGCCGCCGAGTTCGCCAGCGCCACGCCGTACATGTACTCCTGCTACGAGGGCAACGGCCTGACACCGGCGGAATGCGAAGCCGAGCCGAGCGGGCGGGACAAGGTCATCATCCTGGGCGGTGGTCCGAACCGGATCGGTCAGGGCATTGAGTTCGACTATTGCTGCGTTCACGCCGCCTACGCGCTGCGCGAGGGCGGCGTCGAAGCCATCATGGTCAACTGCAACCCGGAGACCGTGTCGACCGACTACGACACCTCGGACCGGCTCTATTTCGAGCCGCTGACCGCCGAGGACGTGATCGAGTTGGCCCGGGTCGAGCAGTCGAAAGGTCAACTGCTTGGCGTGATCGTACAGTTCGGCGGCCAGACGCCGCTGAAGCTGGCTCATGATCTGGAACTGGCCGGCATTCCGATCCTCGGCACGCCGAAGGACGCCATCGACCTGGCGGAGGACCGCGAACGCTTCAAGGACCTGCTGCACAGGCTTGACCTCAAGCAGCCGGCCAACGGCATCGCCCGATCGGTCGAGGAAGCCGAGGCCATCGCCGCGGAGGTCGGCTATCCGGTTTTGATCCGCCCATCCTATGTGCTGGGCGGCCGGGCCATGGAGATCGTCCACGACCGCGACACGCTGCACCGCTATATGGCCAACGCCGTGGAGGTCTCAGGCAACACGCCGGTGCTGATCGACAGCTACCTGCAGGGCGCGATCGAGGTCGACGTCGACGCGGTGCGCGACAGCGAGACGGTCTATGTGGCCGGCATCATGGAGCACATCGAGGAGGCCGGCATCCATTCCGGCGACAGTGCCTGCGCCCTGCCGCCGCATTCCCTGGGCCAGGACGTGATCCGCGAGATCGAGGAACAGACCCGGCGCCTGGCCAACGGGCTGGGCGTGATCGGCCTGATGAACGTGCAGTTCGCCGTGAAGAACGACACGGTGTACATCATCGAGGTCAATCCGCGCGCCAGCCGAACCGTGCCGTTTGTCGCCAAGGCGACCGGCACGCCGATCGCCAAGATCGCCGCCCGTGTCATGGCCGGCGCCAAGCTTGCCGATTTCACGCTGACCGGCCCGACGCCGCCGCACACCGCGGTCAAGGAGGCGGTATTCCCCTTCGCCCGCTTCCCCGGGGTCGATACTCTGCTCGGCCCGGAGATGAAATCGACCGGCGAGGTGATGGGGCTCGACCAGGATTTCGGCCGCGCCTTCGCCAAGGCGCAGCTTGGATCGAGTGTGGAACTGCCCGCCGGCGGGACGGTCTTCCTGTCGGTGCGCAACCAGGACAAGGACGCGATCGTTCCGCTGGCCGCCAAGCTGAACGAGATGGGTTTCGTGCTGGTCGCCACCAGCGGCACGACCGATCGGCTGACCGCGGCCGGGCTGCCGGTGACCCGGATCAACAAAGTGCTGGAAGGCCAGCCGCACGTGGTCGACGCCATGATCAATGGCGATGTGCAACTGGTTTTCAATACCACTGATGGAGCCCAGGCGATCCGCGACAGCTTCAGCTTGCGCCGCACGGCCCTGGTCAATAACATTCCGTATTACACCACCGTGGCTGGTGCAGGCGCCGCGGTCGAGGCGATCGCGGCGCTGAAGGCCGGACGCCTTGAAGTCGCCCCGTTGCAGTCTTACCTTCGCGGAGCGAATTGAAGTGGACGGGGCCTGGTGCGATCGCACCGGGGCGCCCCGTTATTTTGTCTAGCAAGGCACGTAGAGGCGGAAGTCGATGGAAAAGGTGCCCATGACGGCGGCGGGATACAGCCGTCTTCAGGAGGAACTGAAGCATTTGAAGTCGGTCGAGCGGCCGGCGGTGATCCGTGCGATCGCCGAGGCTCGCGAACATGGCGACCTGTCCGAGAATGCCGAATACCAGGCGGCGCGCGAACGTCAGAGCTTCATCGAAGGCCGCGTCATGGAACTCGAGGACCGCATCTCGCGGGCCGAGGTGATCGACGTGACGGCATTGTCCGGCGACAGCGTCAAGTTCGGCGCGACGGTCAAACTGGCCGACGAAGACACCGACGAGAAGCGACCTATCAGATCGTCGGCCAGGACGAGTCCGACATCAAGGCCGGGCGCCTGTCGGTGACCGCCCCTCTGGCACGAGGACTGATCGGCAAGACGGTCGGCGACGTGGTCGAAGTGACCACCCCGAACGGCTCGAAATCCTACGAAGTCATGGACATCCAGTTCGTCTGAGCAGGTGCAGTCCGCTGCATGCGTCGACTGCCTGACCGGCCCCTTGGGCCGGTTCCCTCGGACGGCGTTGACGCCTGCCCCTACTCGACCACGTCCTGATTGCCCTGCGGCACCTCGATCGGTACGCCGGGCAGGTTCTTGCCGGTGCGGATGGCCAACGCCGATTTCACGTGGCTGACGCTGGGCGCGGAGGTGAGCTGCGTGGTCAGGAATTTCTGGTAGGCGTCCCAATCCTCAGCAACCACCTTCAGCAGGAAATCGGTTTCGCCGGCCAGCATGTGGCACTCGCGCACCAGCGGCCATGTCGCGACCAGATCCTCGAATTTCCGCAGATCCGCATCCGCCTGGCTGCTCAGCCCGACCTGGGCGAAAACGGTAACGCCGAAGCCCAGCGCCTCGGCGTTGATGTCCGCATGATAGCCGCGGATGAAACCGGCTTCCTCCAGCGCCCGGACCCGCCTCAGACACGGCGGCGCCGAGATCCCGGCCCGTTTCGCCAACTCCACATTCGTCATGCGCCCGTCATTTTGCAGATCGCGCAGGATTCGGCGGTCGATACGGTCCAGTTTCACACGGCGCATAGGGTTTTCTCTCGAAACAAGGAGGGGTCCTTTGCGAAATGTTATTACCCAACTCGACGCGGGACGCAAGAACGAATGCCGGACCAAAGGCCGGTGTCGCAACTTGCACCGGTCCGGTCCGAGCGCGATAGTCCGCGCCGATTCCCGCCCCTTCTGCATCGAGGCATCCCGTGTCCATAAACAGCTGCTGGGTCATCACCGACGGCAAGCCCGGCATGGAAAACCAATGCATCGGGCTTGCCGAGGCGCTGGGTGTCGAGCCCGAGGTCAAGCGCATCTCGCTGCGCGCGCCCTGGCGGCAGCTGTCACCGCATTTCCGGTCATTCCTGCGCTTCGCGCGGGCCCCGGGCTGCGCTCCGATCGAGCCCCCATGGCCCGATCTGGTGATCGCCAGCGGCCGGCAGAGCGTGCCGGTCGGCCTGCGGGTCCGCCGCACCAGCAGAGGCCGGACCTTCCTGGTGCAGATCCAGGATCCCGTGATCGACCCGCGGCATTTCGACATGGTCATCGTGCCGCGACACGACCGGGTGCGCGGCGACAATGTCTTCGTCGTCACCGGGTCCATGCATCGCGTCACCGCCCGGCAGTTGGCGGAAGCCGCGGACCGCCATCGCGACCGATTGGCGCACCTGCCGCAACACCGGGCTGCGGTGCTGATCGGCGGTGACAATTCCGTCTACCGCCTGACGCCGGATCTGATGCGCAGCTGTCCGGCCAGCTCGCAGCACTGGCCCGCGAACAGGGCATCGGCCTGATGGTGACGCCCAGCCGCCGCACCGGCACCGCCAACGAGGCGATCCTGCGCGAAAGTCTGGCCGGGCTGCCGGCGGAGATCTGGGACGGCGGCGGCGAGAACCCCTATTTCGCCTATCTCGGCCTGGCCGATGCCATCATCGCCACCGGCGACAGCGTCAACATGGTGTCCGAAGCCGCCTCCACCGGAAAGCCGGTGCACATCGTCGAGCTGGAGGGCGGCTCGCCGAAATTCACCGCATTTCACGAGAGCATGCGCGCCGCCGGCATCACCCGGCCGTTCACCGGGACTCTGGAATCCTGGGACTACACGCCGCCCGACGACACCCGGCATGCCGCCGAGGAAATCCGCCGGCGCATGGCGCTTCGGAACAGCTGAACGGTCCTGGGGATTACGGCGATTGGCCGGCGGCGGCGATCTCAAGGCACCATCGCCCATGGGCGAACTCCGACGCGACAATGCGGCCGGGGGATCGCCTCACCCAGACATGACGGCCGGATTGCCAGACAGTTCACCGAACGTATTCTGTTGAGATACGATATCGACATGCCGCATGGCGGGATCGGGCACGACTGCTCGCGCCCAGCCCTATGCGACCATCCTGTCGTCAAGCGCATCTCCCGCGCATTGGTTTGAGGCGCAGCATGAAGATCACCAAGATCACCAGCCATGTCCTGCAATACGACCTGCCGGAGGAGCTGGGGTATTCGCAGCAATACTACGCCAGACGCAGCGCGCATCTGGTCGAGGTCGAGACCGATGAAGGGGTGACCGGCTGGGGCGAGTGCTTCGGCCCCGGCACTATCGCGCTGGCCAACAAGGGCATCGTGGAGAAGGTCATCCAGCCGATGATCCTCGGCGCCGACCCGTTGGACCGCGATGTGCTCTGGCACCGGGTCTATAACCTGATGCGCGATCACGGGCAGAAGGGGATGCCGCTGCAATCCCTGTCGGGCGTGGACATCGCGCTTTGGGACATCGCCGGCAAGGTCGCCGGCCTTCCGATCCACAAGCTGATCGGCGGGGCGCATCGTGACAGGGTGCAGGTCTATGGCTACGGCATGATGTTGCGGCGCGAAGACCCGGCCGACCTTGCCTCGCGCTTCGAAGAGGAGGCCGCACAGATCAAGGACATGGGCTTTGTCGCGGCCAAGATGAAGGTCGGGCTGGGGCCGCGGGACGACATCAGACTGGCCGAGGCCGTGCGCAAGGGCGTCGGCGACGATTTCACCTTCATGGTGGATGCCAATCACTGCTACACGACCGCCGATGCCTTCACCGTCGGCCGGGCGCTGGAGGAGCTGGACGCCTATTGGTTCGAAGAGCCCGTCGCGCCGGAAGACAGGGACGGATATCGCGAGCTTCGCGCCGGTCTGAAGGTCAACATCTCCGGCGGCGAGGCCGAATTCAACCGCTGGGGATGGCGCGAGATCCTCGAGAACCGGGGCCTGGATATCGCCCAGCCGGAAGTCTGCGCCCTCGGCGGGATCTCGGAATACCTGCGGGTCCTGGCGCTCTGCCACGCGCATTTCACGCCGGTGATAAACCATGTCTGGGGCTCGGCCGTCGCCGTGGCCACCAATCTGCAGCTATTGGCCGCCATGCCGCCCATTCCCGGCGGTCTCCACCCCAGCGAACCGATGCTGGAGTTCGACACGACCGACAACAAGTTCCGGGATCAATTGCTGACGGATCCTCTCGATATCCAGGGCCAGGTCGCGAATTCGGGGGGATGGGCCGCAATTCCACGTGGTCCCGGCCTGGGCATCGAACTGGATCGCGACTTCATCCGGCACTACGAAATCGACTGCTGAACCGGACAATCGATCGACTGGCCGGGCGGGCGGCGCGGATCCGGCCTGCCCCCGAAGCGCATGTCGGCAGGGTCGACACGGCATGGCCGTCAGCCCAGAATGACGCCGCGTCGTTCGGTCATCACACGTTGCAGGGCTCCGATCCGGAATGAGTATCGAATTCGTCGTCACGGCGCTGATCGTTGTCGTGGCACCGGGCACCGGCGTGATCTATACCCTCGCCAACGGGCTGACCCTGGGCCAGCGGGCCAGCATCTATGCCGCACTCGGCTGCACGCTCGGGATCGTGCCGCATATCGCCGCGTCGATCCTGGGGCTGGCGGCGATCGTGCATACCAGCGCCCTGGCCTTCCAGGCCCTGAAATACGCCGGCGTCGCCTATCTGCTGTATCTCGCCTGGAGCGCCTGGCGGGAAACCGGCGCGCTGTCGGTCAAGGGCGCCCGCCGGGAGCGGCGGATGGCGCCGGTCCTGCGGCGCGGCGTCACGATCAACCTTCTGAACCCCAAGCTCTCGATCTTCTTCCTGGCCTTCCTGCCGCAATTCATCGACGCCGACGCAGCCAACACGACCGCTCAGATGGTCGCGCTGGGTCTCGCCTTCATGGCGCTGACGTTGGTGGTGTTCGTCGGTTACGGGCTGTTGGCCGCCTATGCGCGGACCTATGTGATCGAGCAGCCGACCGTCATGACCGTGCTCCGGCGGTCCTTCGCCGTCGCATTCGCCGGGCTGGGCGCGCGCCTGGCCCTCGCCGAACGGTGAGGCGGCACCAAATACGCCCCGGTCGCACGGTAATGCAGATCCGCATCGCAAAGCCGCAGGACGCTTCGGCGATCGCCGATATCTACGCGCCCTTCGTGACCGACTCGATCATCTCGTTCGAGACCGATCCGCCCACCGCCGCGAGATGGCGCAACGCATCGAGAAGACGCTGCAGTCCCATCCCTGGCTGGTCGCGGTCAGCGACGGGCAGATCCTCGGCTATGCCTATGGCGGCACCTTTCGCACCCGGGCCGCCTATCGCTGGTCGTGCGAGGTCAGCGCCTATGTAAGCGCGGAGCGCCCAGCGGCTCGGCATCGGTCGTGCGCTCTACGCGCGGTTGTTGCAAGTGCTGCGTGAGCAGAATTTCGCAACCGCCCTGGCCGGGATCACCCTGCCGAACGCGCCCAGCGTCGCGTTCCATGAATCGTTCGGATTTGCGCCGGTCGGCATCTTTCGCAAGGTCGGGTTCAAAGTTCGACGCCTGGCACGACGTCGGATGGTATGGCATCGCCCTCGGCGAATTCAGTCACTCACCTGCGGAACCGATACCGTTTTCGGCTTTCGACCAGGACGAGAGCTGGACCGTCGAGACCGACGCGACGACCCCGAATGCTGATTGACGCGCGGCGGGCGCCACCATACATGTGACGGGCTTCCGCAATCTCAAAAGATGGTGCACCCGCCATGTCCGTGGCCGTTGCGTCCCAACTCGATCTCGACCGGTTCCGCGCCACGCCGCTCCAGACGGATCCGTTCCCCTATCTCTTCGTGCCGGGGTTTCTGCGCCCCGACGCGGTGCCGGCGGTCAATGCCGATTACCCGGAGATCGACAAGCCGGGCAGCTTCCCGGTGTCGGAGCTCACCTGCGGCCCGGCCTTCCAGGCGCTGCTGGACGAGATGAACGGCCCGGAGATGACCGCCGCCTTCGCCGAGAAATTCGATATCGACCTTTCCGACCATCCGATCATGATCACCGTGCGCGGCCAGTGCCGCGCCAAGGACGGCCAGATCCATACCGACAGCAAGTCCAAGGTCATCACCGTGCTGCTGTACATGAATTCCGGCTGGGAGGCCGATGGCGGCCGCCTGCGCATTCTGCGCTCGCCGGACGATCTCGAGGACATGGTCGCCGAGGTGCCGCCGGAAGAGGGCACGCTGCTGGCCTTTCTGAACGGTCCGACCGCCTGGCACGGTCACAAATCCTTCACCGGCCAGCGCCGGACCATCCAGTTGAACTGGGTGACCGATGACGGCGTCGTCGCCCGGGAGCAGGCGCGCCACCGCATGAGCGCCCGGCTCAAGCGGCTCAACCCCTTCGGCTGAGGCGGATTGCGGCAAGACCTTTCGCTCCGTCTCGCCCTGCCGCTATAACTCCGCCGATCTCCCGTCCCTCCGTTCTTCGACCGCAGGACGATCATGGCCCTGAACATCCAGACCTTCTCGAATACCAGCGGCGGCATGGCGCTGTTCAAGGCGCTCGGCCATCCCGAGGCATCGCCCAAGGGCGAGGCGCTGGTCGCACGGCTGGCCGCCGCCGGCCCGGTTGCGGTCTATGACCCGCTGGCGCAGTTCGAGACCTTCGCCGCCCTGAACGATCTGGGAGCGGTGACCGTCGCCGGCGCCTTCGTGCAGGACATCGCCCGCATCGGCGAGACGCTGGCGGGACAGCCGGCGCGGCCGGTCAGCGAGTTGCCCGGATGCGGCGCCGCCGTCGTGCTGGTCGCGGCCTTCGACGCCGGCCGGCTGGTCGACCAGATCCGCCATCTCGTGCCGGACGGCGCCGATGTGGTCACCCTGGACGAGATGCGCGTGCCCGACGCGCTGCTGACCAACAAGCGGCAATATCTGGCGCCGATCAACTTCGCCACCAACTTCGCCTTCTTCCGTGAGGGCGATGGCCACCATACGCGGTTGGTCACGGCGAATTATTGGGGCGGATACGGCGCCAAGGACGCCCGCATCTGGGCCACGCTGTTCGATGGAAACGGCGACCGTCTCGTGACCTGGGAACAGCCGCTGGGCGGCCCCAACGCCACCGTGGTGATCGACAGCGCCGAAGTGCGCGCGGAGCATGGGCTGGACGACTTCACCGGCCAGCTTTTCGTGCATGTGGTCAACGGCGCCGGCCACGACATCGTGAAATACGCGCTGGACACCTATGGCGACGCGCCATCGGTGCTGTCCTGCACCCATGACGCCAATGCCTGGCCGTCGGATTTCTATGCCGGCCTGCCGGCTCCGCGTGACGGCGAAAAGGTCGTGCTGTGGGTGCAGAACAGCCATCCCAGTCCCATCCCGGCCAAGGGCATCGGCCTCAACCTGATGGGACAGCCGGAGATCGCCTGGCTCGACCGGCCGGTTCCGGGTTTCGCCACCTATGCGCTGGACGTCACCGAGCTGTGGCCGGATACCCGCTGGCCGGCGCAGTTCGAGGTCCAGGCCGGAAAGCATTTCGTGCGCCCGCGCTATGAAGTGACCGCCACCAACGGCCGGCTCCGCATCGCCCATGTCAATGTCGAGCGGGTCGATCTGAAGCCCGATCCGAAGCTGAAGGAGATCGGCAATCTGATGGGCAAGGGCTACATCCTGCCGGCCCCGGTCCTGCCCACCGGGCGCTACCGCACCAGCGTGCTGCCGACGCCGATGGCGACCGGCCAGGATACCCTGCCGATCGCCGCCATCGTCTACGACGCCGGCGGCACCGAGCAGGGCGCGGCACGGCTTCGGCTGCCTGAAGCGCAGCGACAGCGTCACGATCGATATCGGCGAGCTGCTGAACGGCTCGGCCGATGCGCTGGACGGCGGCCACGGCCATGTCGAACTGGTCTACGACTTCGCCCAGGGCGGCGACGCCGATGGCTGGCTGCACGCCATCTTCCGCTACGAGGACACCGAGTCCGGCCATGCGGCGGAGACCAGCTTCGGCGCCCATATGTTCAACACGGTGCTGACCTACAAGGGCGAGCCGCAGAGCTATGCCGGCCGGCCGCCGGGCCTGTCGACCCGGCTGTTCCTCAGGCTTGGCCGCGACGGCACCGACGCCTTCTGCCACCTGGTCTTTCCGGCCTCCACGCCCTGGCATGCCGCCAGCAAGACCAGCCTGGCGCTGACCGACCGCGAGGGCCAGGAGGTCGCCGTCAAGGACGTCGCGATCCCCTGCGGCGGCTCACACCTGTTCCGGGTCTCCGAGACGTTCTCCGCGTCCGAGCGCGAGGCGGCCGGCGAGGACGCCTATGTGCTGATCCGCGACGTGACCTGCCGCCTGTTCGGCTATCACGGCCTGCGCAACGCCGACGAAAGCTTCAGCCTGGACCACATGTTCGGGTTCTAGGCGAGGTGAACCACGGGAACCTGCCGATGGCCTCGAATATTGCATTCGAGCCTTCAACTGTGACCTGTCATTCCCGCGAGAGCGGAATTCCAGAATTACACGGCATTTCGAGGTTCTCCAGTCGTAACAACGAGAATCCAGTCTTGGCCGGAATAATGAGACAGGGACTTCGCCGCCGTAGTTGGCCGAGCAATTGCGGCGGCATGGCCAATCGGTCACCTTCCTGAACCCCATGCCCTGCCTAGATTAAGCGTCAACAATTCAAACCCCTTGACCCTTCTGGAACACCATGCCCGAACGCCACCATGCCAAGGTCCTGATCATCGGCTCCGGACCGGCCGGATACACCGCCGCGATCTATGCCGCGCGCGCCAGCCTGGAGCCGACGCTGATCCAGGGGCTGCAGCCCGGCGGCCAGATGACCATCACCACCGATGTGGAGAACTATCCCGGTTTCGCCGACGTCATCCAGGGCCCGTGGCTGATGGAGCAGATGGCCGCCCAGGCCGAGCATGTCGGGACGAAGATGGTGTTCGACATCGTCAACGACGTGGATTTCACCAAACGCCCGTTCACCGCGACCACCGATTCCGGCGATGTCTACACCGCCGACACGGTGATCATCGCCACCGGCGCCCAGGCCCGCTGGCTGGGGCTGGAGAGCGAGCAGGCCTTCCAGGGCAAGGGCGTTTCGGCCTGCGCCACCTGCGACGGGTTCTTCTTCCGCGGCAAGGAAGTGGCGGTGATCGGCGGCGGCAACAGCGCCGTGGAAGAGGCGATGTTCCTGACCAACCACGCCAGCAAGGTCACTCTGGTGCATCGCCGCGACCAGTTGCGCGCCGAGCAGATCCTGCAGAAGCGGCTGTTCGCCAATCCGAAGATCGATGTGATCTGGGACAGCGTGGTGGAGGCGATCGAAGGCGGCGGCGATCCCGGCGGCGGTGACCGGCGTCACGGTTGCGCAACAAGTCAACTACCGGCGAGTCGCAGGTGCTTCCGGTCGACGGGGTCTTCGTCGCCATCGGCCATGACCCGGCAACGGCCGTGTTCCGCGGCAAGATTGCCATGGACGCGGAAGGCTATATCATCACCGCGCCGGATTCGACGGCGACCGATGTGCCCGGCGTCTTCGCCGCCGGCGACGTCAAGGACAAGATCTACCGACAAGCGGTCACCGCCGCCGGCATGGGCTGCATGGCGGCGCTGGAGGCGGAGAAATTCCTCGCCGAGCATGCCGAGGCCGGCTTCTCGGCCCGGATCGCCGGGCGCGGCGAAGACGGCGGTTGCGGCCGAAGCTTAGGCGCATAATTCGGTGATCACGGCGACCGATCGGTCCGGCGGCACGGACCACAGGCCCGGCACCGATGGCATCCAGGGTGGAGACAACACCCGGATAGCGGAACACGGGAGAGCGGCGGCCAACTCATCGGGCGGCGCGCCGGCGATGAGAGGGCTTCATGGACTGGGACAAGCTGCGTGTGTTCCACGCGGTGGCGGAGGCCGGCAGCTTCACCCATGCCGGCGAAACCCTGAATCTGAGTCAGTCGGCGGTCAGCCGGCAGATCAGCGCGCTGGAGGAGAGCCTGGCGGTGCCGCTGTTCCACCGGCACGCCCGCGGCCTGATCCTGACCGAGCAGGGCGAACTGCTCTACCAGACCGCCCATGAGGTGCTGGCCAAGCTGTCCCAGGCCGAAGCCAAGATCACCGACAGCAAGGAGGTCGCCCGGGGCCCCCTGACGGTGACCGCGACCGTCGCCTTCGGCTCGACCTGGCTGACGCCGCGCATCCGCGAGTTCCTGCAGCTCTATCCCGAACTCCAGCTCACCATGCTGATCTCCGACGAGCAGGTCGATCTCAGCATGCGGCAGGCCGATGTGGCGATCCGCATGACGCCGCCGACCCAGCCGGATCTGATCCAGCGCCATCTGATGACGGTACGGCTGCACATCTACGGCGCGGTCGACTATCTGAAGCGGCGCGGCATCCCGAAATCCGTCGGACGATCTGAAGAACCACGACCTGATCATCTACGGCAACGAGGCCAAGGCGCCGATCGACAACGTCAACTGGCTGATGACCGTCGGCGACCCGGAGCCGGCGAGCGCCGGCCGGTCCTGCGGGTGAACAACCAGTACGCCATCTATCGGGCCGTGCGCAGCGGTCTCGGCCTGGCCGGCTGCCGGACTATATGGTCGACCCAAACCTGAACGTGGTGAAGGTGCTGCCCGACGTCGCCGGCCCCAGCGCGGAATCCTACTTCGTCTACCCCGAGGAACTGCGCCACTCCAAGCGCATCCAGGTCTTCCGCGATTTCCTGGTCCGCAAGGTCGCCGAGAGCAAATTCTAGGGCGGTGTGTTAAGGGGACAGTATACTTCGCTTTAAAACCGCGATATGCGGACTAAGATACGGTCCACGTATCTTAGCCGCATACATAAAGATGTATACTCCCCTTAACACACCGCCCCGGCAGCAAAATCCTGACCGATCGGTCAGCTATGCGTCTGACGCATGCAAGAATTGTGCGATTGTGCATAGCAAAACGGCAGCTCAGACGCCTATTTAATAACCAGTGGGCACGCTGCATTGCAGCATTGCTCACAGCCTCCGAACGCCGTTCGGAGCGGGGCCTGGCCACATATCGCCGGGTCCTACGTCTCCCAGACGTGAAGCCTCCCTGTTCAACTCGCCGGGCCCTGAGCCCGGCGTTTTTTTTGGCCAGCTACATGAAGAGGCGCTCGGAGCCCTCCATCCCGTCATACAGGCTGGCAACGAATTCGCCATAGCCGTTGTACAGCCTGGTCGGGACTCGGTCGCTCGAGCCCAGCAGCCGCTCGGTCGCCTGGCTCCAGCGCGGATGCGGAACTTCCGGGTTCACATTGGCCCAGAAGCCGTATTCGGCGTCCTGCAACTCCTCCCAGTAGCTGACCGGGCGTTCATCGGTGAAGGTGAAGCGCACGATCGACTTGATCGACTTGAAGCCGTATTTCCATGGCACGGCGAGCCTGAGCGGAGCGCCGTTCTGGCGCGGCACCGGCTGGCCGTAAAGGCCGGTCACCATGAAGGCGAGTTCGTTGGTGGCTTCCTCGATGGTCAGCCCCTCGACATAGGGCCAGGGATACCAGAACTGCCGGAATCCCGGCGCCTGGTCGTCCTGGAAGGTCTCCATGCGGACATACTTCGCCGATCCCAGCGGGCGGGCATAGTCGACCAGGGACGACATCGGGAATCCGCTCCAGGGCACGGTCATCGCCCAGGCCTCGACGCAGCGATGGCGATAGACCCGCTCCTCTAGCGGCATGGCGGCAATCAGCGTGTCGAAATCGACCGTCCGCTCCTGCTCGACCATTCCGTCGAAGGTCACGGTCCACGGCCGGATCGCCAGCTCCTGGGCGGCCCGCCAGATATTCTTGTGCGAGCCGTACTCATAGAAGTTGTTGTAGGTGGTGGCGTCTTCCTCGCTGGTCAGCTCGCGCTCGACCCGGTAACGCATGTTGCGCTGGACCGGATAGAGACCGGCGGTCGGGTCGTCGCCGGACGCCGCAAATGCGGCCCCGAAGCTCCCAGAACGCCGGTCGCGCCGACGGCAATCGGTCCCGCGGCGGCAGCCTTCAGAAGGCTGCGCCGGTTGAGATATACGTCTTGCGGCGTGGCCGCCGATTCCGGCAACTCCCAGCCCTTGCGGCTTTTGATCAGCATGGTATCTCCCTCTCCTCGACACCACAGAGATAGGCCGGCACCGGCCCTGAGGCAAAATCAACTGTCGGTGAAACCCGCGTGTTGACCCGTATTGCGAGCGGTCGGCCGATCTTTATCCGCAGATTCCGCGCAATGCCTGCCATTGCGCAGGCTCTAGCGCCAGGAAAGTGCCGACACCGTCTTCGCGCAGCAGATCGACGCTGTCGTCCGATACGGTATGCATACGCGCCATGGGGTCGGCTGGTTCCTCGCCGGCATCCAGTCTGGCGGCGCGGAAATCGGCATAGGGCCCGGCCACGATGCCGGCCGTGTTCAGAACCCTGATGGCGAACTCGTCCGCGGCCTCGTCGTCGGCCTCGCGATAGCCATGGCGCAGATACTGGTCGGCCAGCGAGGCGTCAAACCGGATGCTGGAGCCGTCCAGCGGCAGCATGCCGAACAGCACCGCCACCGGATCCAACAGCAGCAGGTTTCGGGTCGGATGATCCATCGCCACATGGCCGATCTCATGCGCCAGGATGCCGGCCAGCGCCTCGGCGCTGCCAGCGGCTTCGGCCAGCGGACCGGACATCACGATCTGCCCCCCCGGAAGAGCGAACACCGCGCCACTGCTGCCTTGGATCGCCAGCAGGCTGAATCGTGCGTCGGCGGCCGGCCCGCGGGCGAGAACCGCGAACAGCTGTTGCAGGGCCGTCGCGGACGCCTCGTCATAGCAGAACATGTCGTCAAAGCTTCGGCCGTCACGCTCGGCGATCGCCGCCACCACCTGTCCGGATAGCTGGCTCCCGAGCCGCTCTTTCGCGCCATCCGGGATGACCGCCGCGACATATTGCGCCACCAGCGGTGCGGACAGCAGCCACAGGACGAATGCCAGAACCAGCGCGCCGGCCGCCCACCCGGCCATCTGCAGCCAGCCGCGCAGCCCGACGGCGCCGCGCCGATCCAGTCTGGGAAAATATTCCGCGAAGCTCTCGATGACCGGGGTGGCAAAGGTCAGCCCGCGCCGGCGCGGCCCCGCCACAGCACAGGCGAAACGGCGATCGGCCGGTTGGCCGTTCGACCAGCGTCAAGCCCGGCCGCCGGCCACATCGAAATCCGCTGCTCCTCGGCGCTCATGATCCGCCAGGCCGGATGCGTCGATGCCGACCGTCACCCGGTGGCTGACCGCCGACCGCCCGTCATTGTAGAGCGCACGGACCCGCATGGCTCAGGCTTCCTCGGCCGCGAGCTATGCGGCCACCGCCGCGCCGGTCCTGCCGCACCCGCCGCGTGGCCGGGCTCTCGTACTGGTCGATCATCTGCAGTGGCGACAGCTCGCCCATCAGCAGTCCTGCGGCAGATCGTGCGCATCGACCTCGCAGCGCAGCCAGATGGTCTTGACGATCGACACATAGACGACCGACCAGCAGCCCCAGCCAGAGCGGAAACAGGATGCCGACCGGCTCCAAGCGCCTGCGCCGACTCCGATGGCGGAGCCGGTTCAGCCACAGCAGGGCGAGGCCGATGCCGATCGAGGACCAGAACCCCAGTGCAGCAAGACGGCGACGACCAGCGAGACCGGTGGGCAGCGAGCTCTTCCAGGTCGATGCGCCCGAGGCTGGTCGCCCCGGCGACGAAGGCGGAACTCACGTGCCCGATAGCGGACATAGAAGACGCGGCACGACCAGCGCCAGCCAGCGGCAGGATTGTGAGCGGTGGCCCCGGATCCGGCGGCAGACCCTCGCGCCAGCCCTCGACGATCGCCAGCAGCCCGGCCTGGTTGAGCCCGACGAATCCGATCAGAACGCCGAGCGAAACTGAGCCAGACAACGAGCCAGGCGCCGAACGGCGGACCGCTTGGCGCTTCATAGGAGAAGCCGGTTGCCAAAGCGTGCCGGCTGAGCTGATAGGCCCAGCATCGGTTGCGCATCCAGGGATAGGCCAGGCCCAGCGTCGCGACCACGGCAAGCCAGCCGGCGATCGCGATCGCGGCATAGATGAATGCCGATCCGTCCATGCCGCCGCGAATGCCGCGCCACAGGGTATGGGAGGCCAGGTATTGCCGGGCGCGAAAGCGGCGTGCCTGCAGCAGATAGGCGCCCATCACCACGGCGCCGGCTAGCGCCGCCAGGCGGATCATGGCATCGGCGTCGCGCAGCAGGAACATGCCGACCAGAAAGCACCGCCAGCACCGGAACGATCACGGCGGCGCTCGATCAGGAACCGCAGCAGGGATTGCGACGGGCTGCCGTCATACTCCATCCGTTCGCCGCCCAGCGACAGGTGGCGCCACATGAAGGAGCGATAATCGGCCAGGGCCCAGAACCGGTACGCGCCGAGGGTCAGGGCGGTCAGCGCCCAGCCCTTCAGCACGATCAGCAGCAATGGCAGGCGGGGCGGCTGGAACCGGGCAAAGGCAGCTGCCCGGCGGCGTCCCTCTTGAGGGGGTCGAGGACGCCTGCGCCGTCATTCCACCGCCTCGCAGCGCTGGTCACGTCGAGTCCCGAGCATCGCAACCCAATCCAGTCGAACGGACCTGCCAAGACGACAGGCAACGCCAAGAAAAGCGGATCGGGAGCGTAGTAACGATGGGTTAAGAATTCGATACTTTGCGTTAACCTTGATGACCGGAGAGCGGGTGTTGAAACCCGCTCTCCGGCCTAGGTCTATTCCGCCGCGACCGAGGCGGCGCGGGTCTCGATCACCCGGTCGGCCAGACGGCCGGTCAGCTCGGACAGGTGATCGAATTCGGCCGTGTAGGTGCCGACACCCTGGGTCAGCGACCGCAGCTCGATGATCAGGTCGTGCAGCTCTTCCTGGGGCAGGTAGGCCTTGACCTCGTCCCAGCCTTCCCAGCCGTCCCGGGCGTCATAGCCGAGGATCTGGCCGCGGCGGGAGCTGAGCAGACGCTGGGCCTTGGGCGTGTATTCCGACGGCGTGGCGATCGCCACCTCCCAGATCGGCTCCAGCAGAACCGGCTGGCAGTTCGGCAGACCCTCCTGCAGCGCCATGCGGCCGGCGGTGCGGAACGCCATGTCGGAGCTGTCGACCGAGTGATACTGCCCACCGGTCAGGGTGACCGAGATGTCGACGACCTGGAAGCCCAACGGCCCCTGGCCCATATAGTCGTGCGCCCCGTGCTCGACAGACGGGATGTACTGCCGCGGCACGACGCCGCCGACCACGGTGTCGGCGAACTGGAACCCGGTGCCGCGCGGCAGCGGCTTGATATCGACATGGATGTCGGCGAACTGGCCATGCCCGCCGGATTGGCGCTTGAAGCGGGCATGCTGCGGAGACGCCCTTGCGGATCGTCTCCTTGTACGGCACCTGCGGCTTCTGGCCCTGCACCGACACGTTGTAGCGGCGCTGCAGGCGGTCGATGGCGATCAGCAGGTGGACGTCGCCCTGGCCGCGGATCACCAGCTCGCCGGTATCGGCGACCTGCTCGTAGGACAGCGAGGGGTCCTCGTCGATCAGCTTGTGCAGCGCCGTGGACAGCTTGACCTCGTCGTTGCGGTTCTCCGCATGGATCGCCTGGGAATAGACCGGCGGCAGCGCCTCGGGCCACAGCGCGCCGCGGCTGACGCCGTCCGGCCGAATGATGTCGCCCGTGCTGACCAGCTCCATGCGGCCGAGGGCCACGACCTCGCCGGGCCCGGCCTTCGAAAGCTTGTCGTGATGCGCTCCGAGCACACGATACAGGCCCGAGACCCGGACATCGCCGCAATGCATGCCGTCCTCGATCTCGCCATGCCAGACCCGCGCGAAGGACAGCTTGCCGGAATGGGCGGCGTGGACGGATTTGAAGACCTGCGCGGCGGCCGCGCCGCCGGAGATCTGGAGCCGTTCGGCGGTCTTGCCGCAATCGGGCACGTCATGCCGCAGGGCCTTCAGCAGCCGGCGGACACCATAATCGTGCTCGGCGGCGCCCAGCAGCACCGGCACGATCAGATCGCCGGCCAGATCCTTGGAGATCTGTTGGTAGATCTCGTCTTTCGGCGGCTGGATGTCCTCCAGCAGTTGTTCCAGCAGCGTGTCGTCGAAATCGGCCAGGGATTCGAGCATCTCCTGGCGCGCTTCCTGCTCTCGGTCCTGCACGCTGTCGGGAATACTGATCAGGTCGGAGGCCTGGCCCGGCTTGTAGTGATAGGCGCGCTCGGACACCAGATCGACATAGCCGGTGACTTCGTCGCCCTCGCGGATCGGGACCTGGCGCAGCACCAGCGGCCTGGCCGAGACGCCCTGCAGCGCCTGCAGCACGTCGGAGACCCGCACCGAGGAGGCGTCCATCTTGTTGATGAACAGCATGTGCGGGATCGCCATGTCGTCGAGGAATCGCAGCAGCGGCGCCAATGCGACGGCGCGGTCGAGGTCCGGCTCGCAGACCACCACGGCGGCATCGACGCACATCAGCGCGTTGTAGGAATCCTGCGCCAGCTCCACCGAGCCCGGGCAATCGACGATGGTCCAGTCGTCGCCCAGATAGCTGGTCGAGGCGATCGACGGCTCGGTCGACATGCCGCGCGCCCGCGCCTCTTCGGCATGGTCGCCGACGGTCGACCCGTCCTTGATGTTGCCCTTGCGCTTCACCGCGCCGGTGGCGAACAGGATGCTCTCCAGCAGCGTCGTCTTGCCGCTGGACTGTGGTCCGACCAGGGCCACGCAGCGCGGTCCCCCGCCGTTGGGATTATTTCCGTTATTTGCCATGAGCGCCTCCCGAAATTGGCTGTTCCGCCTCAGGCACCTTGCGAGCGCGATCAACACTTGCGCGCTTGGCCGCCTTTGCCCGGCGGTTCGCTTCGGGCGCTAAGGTCTCCTCAGGTCACCATGGTCCATCGGCGGCCGGCCGAAGTCCATAGCTAATGACCGGCGAAATGCGCGAAGTTCGGCGTTAACCATGATGGTGGCGTCCCAGTGCGAATTTCGCCGCGAAGGGGAGGCTGGTGCGCCCCGGATCGACCTTCCCCAATCGAGCGGCGGTGGCTAACGTGACGTCCCCGATCAGGAGCCGCCCATGACCCAAGAACCCAACGTGCGGCCGGTGTCGCGTTCGGATTTCGATCGGTGGCTGGCGCTGTGGGATGGTTACAACGCCTTCTACAAGCGAGAGGGACCGACCGCCCTGCCGCGCGAGATCACGCTCACCACATGGGAGCGTTTCTTCGACGCCCATGAACCCGTCCACGCCCTGGTGGCTGACAGCGCCGGAGACCTCGTCGGCCTGGTCCACTATCTTCATCACCGCACAACGACGGGGATCGGTCCGGTCTGTTACCTGCAGGACCTGTTCACGGTCCAGGCCGCGCGCGGCAAGGGTATCGGCCGGGCGCTGATCGACGGCGTGTACGACCGGGCGCGGGACGCCGGCGTGACGCGGGTCTACTGGCTGACCCATGAGACCAACGAGACGGCGATGGCGCTCTACGACAAGGTCGCGGAGCGGTCAGGCTTCGTGATGTATCACCAGAGGTTCTGACGCTCGGGCGCTGCCGGTTCATTGGCCGGGATGGGCCGTCTCATCGCGCATATTGCGGGTAGGATTCGGCGATCACCTGCTCCACCCGATCCTTCAGGTCGCGGCGCAAGCCGAGCGCGAAGAACATCTCGGCCACCAGAAACATCGGCCCGATCAGCGCCTGGAACAGGTTGCTCAGCAGCGCCGGCCGGCGGCCCTCATAGACATGGCCCCAGAGCTGCAATGCCCAGCCGCCGACGAACAGCACGGCGAAGACGATCCACACCGTCGCGGCGGTCTGAGTCGCGGCGATCCATCTCGGCCAGGGCCAGGGCGGGAATCATGAACAGGCCCATCGCAAGCCCGATCCACATGGTCCAGCGTGAACCACAGCAACCAGGCGGCGACGCCCACCGCCACCGCCAGCGACATTGTCGCCCCGCCAATGTCGACGCGCACCATCGCCAGAACCACCATCAGCGAAACGATGATCGCCGGAATTGAACCGAAGAAATGCGTCAGCCGGTTGCGGTGATCGCGGTGAAAGGTGGTGTACATCGCCATCTGGCGCTCGAACAGGGTAGCGGCCATCGGGAGTGCCTCGACTTAGGTTCGCGATTGCGGCGAGTCATAGCGCCGCCGGGATGTTGCGTCACGGCTCGTGCCCCGGATTGTCGGACCCACTTCGCTCGGCGGCCGCGTCGGAGCCTCCGCTTGGCTGCGCGCGCCGTCAATTGCCCAGGCCACGCCCGCAGGCCGGACGCTAAACGAATCCTCAATGACTTCCGGTAGGCTCACCGGAATTCCGGGTCCGATCAGATGCGCGGAACAGGTTGCCAGCGGGGACGCCGTGACGGATCAGGCCCAGACTGAACGCACACCGAAGGCCAGGGGCGGGCAGTGGACTCGGCGCAACCGCCGTGGCAATTAGCACCGCCGCTTGGGCGGCCCTGGGCGCGTTCTCGGTTCTTGTGACTGGATGCTCGATCATTGTCGCGAACTTGTTGTTCGGCGACGGCACGGGCAAGGAAAGCGGGTTTCTTCCCTATGCCGTTTCCATCTGCCTGATATTTCTGGTCTGGCTCGTTGTCCAGCGTTGATCGGCACGAGAAATCAGCCGCAATCCGAGGATGGGATCGACTTTGCAGAGACATGGTGCGCCCGCGCCTTCCGATTCTTGCCGTCCTGGCGGTCACGGCGTCGGCTTCGGTTGTCGTGTCACTGTATGCGGGGATGTATGGCTACATCGCCGTCATGGGCATGCCACCCATGCGTCATGGGCGCGACCGTCATCGACGTGCACCTCGGCCCGCAAATCCGGCGGCGCATGCCCGGAATTGTGGCCGAAGCCGTCAAGCGATGGGAATCGCGGGGCCGGCACATGGAGGTCATGGGCCATGCACTCGCGGCCACAATTATTCTGATTCCGGTGCTGCTGATCGTCCTGATCATCGCCAAGGCGCTGCTGGGCGACTGACAGTCCGCTTCGAGCCGGCTAACCGAGCGCCGCGCAGGCCTTCTGGATGCGGGTGCAGGCTTCCGTCAGCGCCTCGGTCGAGGTCGCGTAGGACACCCGGAAGAAGGGCGAGAAGCCGAAGGCGGCGCCATGCACCACGGCGACGCCTACCGACTCCAGCAGATAGCCGGCGAAATCCTCGTCGGTCTCCAGTGTCTTGCCGTCCGGCGTGGTCTTGCCGATGCAGCCGGCGCAGGAGGGGTAGACGTAGAACGCCCCTTCCGGCTTGTGGCAGGAGAGGCCGTCGGCCGCGTTCAGCATCTCGACCACCAGGTCGCGGCGCGCCTTGAAGGCCTCGGCCCGTTCCGGGATGAAGTCCTGGGTGCCGTTCAGCGCCTCGACCGCCGCCGCCTGGCTGATCGAGGACGGGTTGGTGGTGCTCTGGCTCTGCACCTTGGCGATCGCCTTGATCAGATCCTTAGGCCCGCCGGCATAGCCGATGCGCCAGCCGGTCATGGCATAGGCCTTCGACACGCCGTTCATGGTCAGGGTGCGGTCGTACAGGCCGGGCTCGACCTCGGCCGGGGTGACGAACTGGAAATCGTCATAGACCAGGTGCTCGTACATGTCGTCGGTCATGACATGCACATGGCCGTGGCGCATCAGCACGTCGGTCAGCGCCTTCATCTCGTCCCGGCTGTAGGCAGCCCCGGTCGGGTTGTTCGGCGAGTTGAGGATGATCCACTTGGTCTTCGGCGTGATCGCCGCTTCCAAATCCGCCGGCTGCAGCTTGAACCCGGCCTGGGACGGGCAGTCGACCGGCACCGGCGTGCCGCCGCACAGCAGCACGATGTCCGGATAGGAGACCCAGTAGGGTGCCGGGATCACCACCTCGTCGCCGGGATCGATGGTGGCGACCATGGCGTTGAAGATGACCTGCTTGCCGCCGGCCCCGACGGTGATCTGCTCGGGCGCGTAGTCGAGCCCGTTCTCGCGCTTGAACTTGGCCGCGATCGCCTGCTTCAGCGCCGGAGTGCCATCGACCGCGGTGTATTTGGTCTGGCCCTCCTGGATCGCCAGGATCGCCGCCTCCTTGATGTTGTCCGGCGTGTCGAAATCCGGCTCGCCGGCGCCAAGCCCGATGACGTCGCGGCCGGCCGCCTTCAGCTCCCGCGCCTTGGTGGACACGGCGATGGTCGGCGACGGCTTGATGCGGCCGAGCGATTGCGAGAGGAACGGCATGACAGGCCCCCAAAAGTGACAAAGAATCCGATGATCCGGCGGTCCCGAAGATTAGGCCGCACCCATGCCGCGCGCAAGGCGGCAGCGCTTATGCGACGTAGGATTCCAGCGCGCCCATCGCGAGCAGGGATGCAGCCATGATCCACAGCAGCCGGCGGCCCATGGCGTTGGTCCGGCCCGACCGTGCGATCAGCAGCAGGAACAGCATCGCGGCCACGGCGAAATTCACCACGGCGGCGCCACCCGCGCCGAGCCCGCGCCATCCGGTCGGCAGCGCCTCGATCATCAGCGCCAATCCGACGCCGACCAGCAGGCTGCCCAGGAGCCTTGGGTAGAAGCGCGACTCCGCGGATGGCAGGCCAAGCGTCGCCATCAGCCGGCCGAACGACAGCACCAGCGCCATGCCCCACATGAGTTTCAGGAGGGCATCGCCGATCAGAATGATGTCCAGGATCATGACCGTCTCCTGCTTGCGATTGCATGGCGGCGGGTGTCGGCAGTCCGCCCGCCGACATCACCCCGCCGGGCCGCCCACGCTTCGCCACGATTGATCATCGAAAGACCGCTTTTCGCGCCAGATGAGGCCGTGCACGCCGATCATCCTGACGCTGGCATCAAAAAAAGATCAATACCATGGGGACATCAACATGATCCGGGCCGAAGCCCTGGCGCGCGGGCGCCTGTATTCCCGATTCCTGATCCTTCTGGCCGCCCTGCTGGCGGTCTTCGCCATGCTGCGCGACGCCGCGGCGGCCGGCACCGCCGTGCCGGTGCCGGCGGAAACCATGCTGACCCAGGGCGGGCTGTTCCTGCCCTCGGAACGGCCGGGCTATGTGATCCCGGCGACCGGCGTGGACTCCGAGGTCGAGATCGACGTCAGTGGCCTGGTCGCCCGGGCCCGCATCACCCAGCGCTTCGTCAACCCGACCTCGCATTGGGTGGAGGGGGTCTATGTCTTTCCGCTGCCGGAAAACGCCGCCGTCGACCGGCTGGAACTGCTGATCGGCGACCGGGTGGTCACCGGCATCATCCAGGAGAAGGAGCAGGCCCGGCGCACCTACCGCCTTGCGGCGGAGGCCGGCCAGCGCGCCAGCCTGGTCAGCCAGGAGCGGCCGAACATCTTCACGACGGCAGTGGCCAATATCGCCCCGAACGACTCGATCACGGTGGCCATCGAGTACCAGCAGTCGCTGGCCTATGACGGTGCCGAGGGCATCTTCTCGCTGCGCTTCCCGATGGTGGTGCTGCCCCGCTACATCCCCGGAACGCCGATCACGGCCGACGCCGAAGACGGGGGCGACGGCACCGGCTGGGCGGTCGATACCGATCGGGTCGCGGATGCCAGCCGCATCACCCCGCCGGTCGCGGCCCCGGGCACCGGTCCGGTCAATCCGGTGCGGCTGACCGTGTCGCTGGCCCCCGGCTTTCCGGTCGACGCGATCGAGAGCCCGTATCACGGCATCGCCGTCGAAGATCACGGCGATGGCCGCTTCACTGTCACCCTGGCGGAAGACCAGGTCTGGGCGGACCGGGATTTCGCGCTGGACTGGCGCCCCACCCCGACCGCAGCACCGACCCTGGGCGTGTTTCGCGAGACCGTCGGCGAGGCCGAGTATTACCTGCTGATGGTGATGCCCCCTGCGGCCGACACGGCCACTGCGACCGCCGAGGACGTGCCGCGCGAGATCGTCTTCGTGATCGACACGTCCGGCTCGATGGCCGGCGACAGCATCGTCCAGGCGCGCCAGGCGCTGCTGGACGCGCTGGGCCGGCTGGGTCCCAACGACCGCTTCAACGTGATCGCCTTCGACGACCGCCCGGACGCCCTGTTCTCCGCCGCCAAGCCGGCGGTCGAAGGCACCTTGCGACGGGCCCGGGCCTTCGTCGGCAGCCTGGTCGCCGATGGCGGCACCGAGATGCGCAGCGCGTTGGAGATGGCCCTGGATGGCGGCGCCGAGCACGGCGTCATTCGCCAGGTGGTGTTCATCACCGATGGCAGCGTCGGCAACGAGGCCGAGTTGTTCGGCGTGATCCATGGGCGGCTGGGCGATACGCGGCTGTTCCCGGTCGGCATCGGCAGCGCCCCGAACAGCCATTTCATGCGCGAGGCGGCCGAGATCGGGCGAGGCACCTTCACCTATATCGGTGCGACCCGCGAGGTCGGCGAGACCATGGCGGCGCTGTTCGCCAAGCTGGACCGCCCGGCCCTGACCGACATCTCCGTCAACTGGCCGCTCAACACCAGCGCGCCCGAGGCCTATCCGGCGACCATCCCCGATCTCTATCTCGGCGAGCCGGTGATGGTCAGCATGCGCCTTCCGCAAGGAACCCGGGGCGATCTGGTGATCGCCGGCGACGCGTCCGGCGCGGAATGGGAGCGCACCGCCCCCCTGTCCACCGGTCGCGAGGCGCCGGGCATCTCGGCGCTGTGGGCGCGGGCCAAGATCGCCGAGTTGGAGCGCGAGCGCTATCGCGGCGCCGACCCGCAGACGGTCCGGGAGCAGATCCTGCAGGTCGCCGTATCGCATCAGCTGGTCAGCCAATACACCAGCCTGGTGGCGGTCGACGAGGAGGTGGTGCGGCCGCCGGAGACGGATCTGACCACAGATGCGGTGGCCACCAACATGCCCGCCGGCGTCGACATGCGGATGGCCGGGCCGGTTCCCAACGTGAACCCCGGCGCGGAACCCGAGGTCCAACCGGATGGCGACACGCCGTCGGTCCGCGACGCGTCCCTTTCGGCTCCGCACCCCGACTCGGTGGCCGCCATCCGGTCGATGGCCGAGACCGGCTCGCCGGTGCGGGTGGCGCAGCTTCCGGGTACCGCGACGCCGGCCTCCGCCAATCTGGCGTTCGGCGCGTTGTTGATGCTGATGGCGGCTCTGCTGCTGTGGGTCGCCAGCCGGCGGCGGCACTTACGCATGACCCGGCGCGGGGCGATCGTCGGCGTTGCCGGCCTGCTCGCGGCCTTCGGGCTGTGGCAGGCCGGCTCCGGCGTCTACATCCACGCCAAGGCGATGCTGGCCCAGGTGCTCTTGCAGCGGGCCTGGGATCGCACGGTGGCCGGCGAGGCCGAGGTCCGCCCCTGGCCCTGGGCAGATACCTGGCCGGTGGCGCGGCTGGAGGCGCCCGATCACGATGCCGACCTGATCGTGCTGGACGGCGCCAGCGGCCGCACGCTGGCCTTCGGGCCCGGCCAGTTGCACGGCTTCGCGGCCATCGGCGCGCCCGGGCCGGCCCTGATCAGCGCCCATCGCGACACCCATTTCAGCTTCCTGAGGAATGTCTCTGCCGGCGACGCGCTGAGACTGCACACCGCCGACGGCGCGGTGCATGCCTATCGGGTCGCCGGCACCGAGATCGTCGACCATCGCAACGCCGCCATTCCATCCGACCCCTTCGCCTCCACCCTGACCCTGGTGACGTGCTTTCCGTTCGACGCGGTCACCGCCGGCGGCCCGCTGCGCTTCCTGGTGCATGCGGTGGCCGATCCGGGCGAGCCGGCAGCGGCGCTCGCGGCCGCGGAATTGGCACCGTAGCTGCCGGGCTCGGTAACTCCTTCCGAACAGCCAACGGTTGCGTGACGCCGAATTCGGAGTCAGGCTTTGTGCGAGGGAGGGGTCATGCCGCGCGTCAGCTTCACCGCGAATCTGCAGCGTCATCTGGACTGCCCCACCGTCGAGGCCGAAGGCGCCACGGTGGGCGCGATCCTCGACGCGGTGTTCGCCGGCAATCCCCGGCTTCGATCCTACATCCTGGACGACCAGGGCCGGCTGCGGCGGCATGTGAATGTCTTCGTGGCCGACCGGCCGGTCGATGACCGGGCCGGGCTGACCGACTCCGTTCCCGACAATACGGAGGTCTTCGTCTTCCAGGCGCTATCAGGAGGGTGAGATGAGCGACACGCTGTATGCCGGGACACGCAAGGGCCTGTTCACGCTGCAACGAAGCGGCGACGGCTGGAGCATCGCCGATATCGCCTTCCTGGGCGACCCGGTCACGGCCGTGCTGCCGGACACCAGAGACGGCACCCTGTATGCCGGGCTCAATCTCGGGCATTTCGGCATCAAGCTGCACCGCTCCGACGATGGCGGAAAGAGCTGGACCGAGCTATCCGCCCCCGCCTTCCCGAAGGCCGACGGCGCCGAGGACGGGCCCAGCGTCTCGATGATCTGGACCCTGGCGGCGGGCGGCGGCGACCAGCCGGGCGTGCTCTGGGCCGGCACCCTTCCCGGCGCGCTGTTCCGCTCCGCCGATCGCGGCGAGACCTGGTCACTGAACGAGAGCCTTTGGGCGGCGCCGGAACGAAGCGAATGGTTCGGCGGCGGCTATGACGAACCCGGCATCCACTCGATCCTTGTCGACCCGCGCGACAGCGCGCGGCTCACCGTCGGCGTCTCGTGCGGCGGCGTCTGGACCAGCGGCGATGGCGGCGCGAGCTGGTCGCTGGGCGGCCACGGCCTGCGCAACGAATACCTGCCGCCGGAAATGAGCGATCAGCGTTCGACCCAGGACGTGCATCGCCTCGCCGCCTGCACGGCGGCGCCGGACCGGGTCTGGTGCCAGCACCATAACGGCATCTTCCGCTCCGACGATGGCGGCGGCAATTGGACCGAACATACGACGGCGGCCAAACCTTCGGCCTTCGGCTTCGCCGTCGCCGCCCATCCGGCCGACCCGGACACGGCGTGGTTCGTGCCGGCGGTGAAGGACGAGTGCCGGATTCCCGTCGACGGTCGTTTCGTCGCCACCCGCACAAGCGACGGCGGCGAGAGCTTCGAGGTGCTGGACAAGGGTCTGCCGGACGGCGCCGCCTACGATTTGGTCTACCGCCACGCCCTGGCGATCGACGACACCGGCGAGCGTCTGGCGATGGGCTCGACCACCGGCGGGCTGTGGACCACGGACGATGGCGGAAACACCTGGGCTCTGGTGAGCGCCAACCTGCCGCCGATCAACCAAGTGATCTTCGGACAGCGTTGAGTCGGGAGCGACTACGCTGGTTCGCCTATTCACTCGTCATTGCGAGGAGCCCCCTTCGTCAGGCTCAGGACAAGGGCGACGCGGCAATCCGCCGCCAGCGGAAAGAGTGGATCGCCACGCTTCGCTCGCGATGACGGTGGGGTCGCTGTCTGCGATCAAACCTCCAGCACCACCCGGCCGTCGATGGTCCCGGCGCGCATGCGGTCCAGCACCGCGTTCACCGCCTCCAGCGGCTGGGTCTCAATGGTCGCGGCGACCTTGCCCTCGGCGGCGAAGGCGAGGCATTCGATCAGGTCGAGGCGGGTGCCGACGATCGAGCCGCGCACCGTCTTGCCCTGCAGCACCATTTCCATGATCGGCACCGGGAAGTCGCCCGGCGGCAGCCCGTGCAGCACCGCCGTGCCGCGCTTGCGCAGCATGCGCAGGCCCTGGGTGAAGGCGGCGGGGTTGGAGGCGGTGACCAGCGCGCCATGCACGCCGCCGACCGACTTGCGCACCGTCCGCACCGGGTCTTCGTCGGCGGCGTTGATCGCCAGATCGGCGCCAAGCCGGGTCGCCAGGTCAAGTTTCGAGGACGAGACGTCGACCGCCACCACATGCCGGCCCATGGCCTTGGCGTATTGCACCGCAAGATGGCCGAGTCCGCCGACGCCGACCACCGCGATCCATTCGCCGGGCTTGGTGTCGGTCTGCTTCAGCCCCTTATAGACCGTCAGCCCGGCGCAGAGCAGCGGCGAGGCCGGCGCGAAATCCAGGCTGTCCGGCAGATGGGCGACGAAATCCGCCTCGGCCAGGGCGTATTCGGCATAGCCGCCATTGACCGAGTAGCCGGTGTTGCGCTGGGAATTGCACAGCGTCTCCCAGCCGCCCAGGCAATGCTCGCAATGGCCGCAGGCGGAATACAGCCAGGGCACCCCGACCCGGTCGCCTTCCTTGACGGCGACCACCCCGGCGCCGACCGCGGCGACCGTGCCGACGCCCTCATGCCCCGGGATCAGCGGCAGGTCCGGCTTCACCTTCCAGTCGCCGTCGGCGACATGCAGATCTGTGTGGCAGACGCCGGTGGCGGCGATCTTCACGACGATCTGCCCGCTGCCGGGCTCCGGCATCGGCATCTCCTCGATTGCCAACGGAACGCCGAATTCCCGAATCACCGCCGCCTTCATCGTTCCCGCCATGTCCACTGTCCCCCGAAGAATCACATTGCGGCGCAACATAGCAGAGCGCGATCACGCGCCGACACATCGCCGTGCACACCGAATTGCGTCGTCAGGACCGGCAATCGTAGGGCGAGATGTCGGTCCGCCGGCGCGGTGTGCGGCGGCGGCTGAAATCCTCGCCGCCCATCAGGAAGGTGCCGATCAGATTGGAGACCGACAGACCGGCAATGGCCAGGAAGACCGGGTTCGCGGCCAGCAGCCCCGCCACTCCGAAGATCAGGGCGACCAGCGCGAAGATCTTGAGCGGGATCATGTCGTCCATGGGGTCATCCTATCCACGGCCGCAAGCCGGCAAAAGAGTGCGTATCGACGGGCAGCAATTGCCGGGTGGATGCCGGAGGTCACTGGCGGAATCCAGTGTATCCGCGCCGCTCGGCTGGCATCGCGGATTGCTTCCAACAAATACAGCATTCGGGCAAGGCGGATTTGAGGCCATGGCGACAACCCATAACATCGGCGGCTACCAGGTCAGCGACAGCGTATTGGGCGCGGTGCGCGAGGCCAGCCGGCGGACCGGCGCCGATTTCGACTACATGCTGGCAAAAGCGGCCCAGGAGAGCGGCTTTCGCGCCGATGCCGAGGCGACGACCAGCAGCGCCACCGGCCTGTATCAGTTCATCGAGTCCACCTGGCTGCAGATGGTCCGCGATCACGGCGCGCGGCACGGGCTGGGCGGGTTGGCGCGGCAGATCGACACCGGCCCGGAGGGCAAGCCGTCTGTGGCCGATCCGGCAACCCGGCAGCGCATCCTCGACCTGCGCCACGATGCCCGCCTCAACGCGGTGATGGCCGGCGAACTGGCCAACACCAACAAGGCGCATCTGCAGCGTGAGGTCGGTGGCGAGATCGGCTCGGCCGAGCTCTACCTTGCCCATTTTCTGGGCGCGGACGGGGCGTCGATCTTCCTCAATGCACAGCGCGCCACCCCGGACCGGCCGGCGGCGGAGTTGTTCCCGGCCGCCGCCCGGGCCAACCGCTCGGTGTTCTTCGATCCGGCCAGCGGCGCGCCGCGCAGCCTGGACGCCGTGCATGCCCGCTTTGCCGGACGGTTCGACGACGGGATGGATGTGCCGAGTGCGGCGCCGGCGGTAACTGGCCGTATCGGATTCGGATCGATCCGGCCGGACACGGCGGCAACGCCGGCTCCCAACTTCGCCAGTCCCGAGATGGGCAGAGAGCCTATCTCGCTTTGGAACCTGCTTTACCTCAACGCCCTGCCGCTGCCCGGCAAGTAATTCGCGGCGGCGGGACGATGCGGTTGGCCAGCGCTACCCCGTCACCTCCGGAGCGAAGACCGCCCGCACCATCTGCATGACGAAATCGAAATCCGGGTTGTAGGTGGTCCGCGCCACCGGCGTCCCGTCAGGCGAACGCGTGCCCCAGGCGCCATGCCACAACAGGGGCGCAGTCCGGCAGCTGCCCCGCGCAGTGTCGCCGGCGCCGTTGCAGACCACCAGATCGCCCGCCCGGCCATAGCGCGGATTCTCCGGCGCGATCATCAGCCCCATATGCGATTGGTTCAGGATCCGGTCAGGCAGCGTGGTGCCCGGTCGCACGATCTCCCGCCCGTCACGCGGTTCGGCACCATTGGCGCTGTAGATCACGATGCGGTTTCCGGGCGCCGGCAGGCGCTGCCTGAAAACGTCTCGTACATAGGTCGAGTCGACCACGGAATCCTCGGTCGACACCACCACCAGGGCCGGAATATCGAGCGTCCGATCGCCCCAGAGGTCCAGCAGGTACTGGGTAACATCGTAATACTGCACCCCGGCATTGACCGCGATCGAGCCATAGCGCACCGGATTGACCACCGGTCCGGTGAAGGCCCAATCGCGGGCCACCGCCACCACCGACGACCACCACAGAATGTCGTTCGCGTCGCTGCGCCAGGCCGGCGCGAACAGCAACAGGCCGTCCACCGACTCGTATTCCAGCGCCAGCACCGTCGCGATCACCCCGCCCAGCGAGAAGCCACCGACGTGAATCGGCGTCCCATCGGTGTCCCACGCCGCCAGATGGCTCCGGGCGACGGCGAGCCAGTCCCGATAGTCGACGTCCAGCATCGCGCCTGGCCGCACCCCGTGCCCGGGCAGGAGGATGGCGCGCACGTCGAAACCGTACCGGCTCAACGCTTCCGCCAGGTCGCGCCAGATGAACGGCGAGTCGCTCATCCCGTGGAACAGCAGGAATTTGCCGCGATAGGCCACGCCGGGTTCGGCCTTGCGCTCGAACGGTGCATTGAGCACGACCTCCTCATCGGCCGCCGCGGGATCGGCGGCGACCCGGTTGCGGCCGAGATAGGACCGCACCGACCCCTTGTGCCGCTCGAAATCCGCCGCCGCCATCGGAAACGGTTCCGGCACCGGCTGATGCGCGAGGTCGGTAGGACCGCAGGCCATCAGCGTCAGCGCCGAAATACCGGCGACGATGCCGCTGCGTACAAACGCATTGATATGTCTCAAGCGCCCGATCTGTGCCTCCTGCTTGCGGTCGAGCCAATTGATCGTACCCGGCTACAATAACCTCCAAAGCTAAGCGACCGATCCGGCGTGACAAGCCCCCGTCCCGATCTGACATCCTGCTGACAGCTGCTGTCAGCAGTCCGCGCTCGTTGGCCACTGCCGGCTCTGGTCTTCCCGCCCGTCGACACGATATAAATCGCCATGAGCACAGCAGTCGCAATTCGCAAGCACGACCTGCCGCCGACCGAGGCGGCCGCCCCGCTCGAGATCTCCTCCGAGTTTTCCCCCGCCGGCGATCAGCCGCAGGCCATCGACGAACTGGTCGGTGGGTTGAAGCGGGAGGAGAAGGACCAGGTGCTTCTGGGCGTTACCGGCTCGGGCAAGACCTTCACCGTCGCCCATGTGATCCAGGAGCTGCAGCGGCCGGCCCTGGTGCTGGCCCCGAACAAGACCCTGGCGGCGCAGCTCTATCAGGAGATGAAGGCGTTCTTCCCGAACAACGCGGTGGAGTATTTCGTCTCCTACTACGACTACTATCAGCCGGAAGCCTACGTCCCGCGCACCGACACCTATATCGAGAAGGAAAGCTCGGTGAACGAGCAGATCGACCGGATGCGCCACTCGGCGACCCGGGCGCTGCTTGAGCGTCGCGACGTGATCATCGTCGCCTCGGTGTCCTGCATCTACGGCATCGGCGATGTCGAGACCTACAGCGAGATGACCCTGCCGCTGTCGACCGGCCAGCGGGTGCCGCGCACCGAGCTGCTGCGCCGACTGGTCGAGCTGCAATATCGCCGCAACGATGCCGGCTTCGGCCGCGGCATGTTCCGGGCCAAGGGCGACGTGGTCGAGATCTTCCCGGCACATCTGGAGGACCGGGCCTGGCGACTGTCCCTGTTCGGCGACGAGATCGAGTCGATTCACGAAATCGACCCGCTTACCGGCGAGAAGATCACCCCGCTGGAGGCGGTCCGGGTCTACGCCAACAGCCACTATGTGATGCCGAAGCCAACGCTGCAGCAGGCCATCAAGCAGATGAAGCAGGACCTCAAGGTCCGACTGGAGGAGTTCAACCGCGACGGCAAGCTGCTGGAGGCGCAGCGGCTGGAGCAACGCACCCAGTTCGACATCGAGATGATCGACGCCACCGGCTCCTGTGCCGGCATCGAGAACTATTCCCGCTACCTGACCGGACGGGAGCCGGGCGAGCCGCCGCCGACCCTGTTCGAGTACCTGCCGGACGACGCGCTGCTGGTGGTCGACGAGAGCCACGTCATGGTGCCTCAGCTGGGCGGTATGTATCGCGGCGACCGGGCGCGCAAGCTGACCCTGTCCGAGTTCGGTTTCCGGCTGCCGGCCTGCGTCGACAACCGGCCGCTGAAATTCGAGGAATGGGAGGCCATGCGGCCGCACACCGTATTCGTGTCCGCGACCCCGGGCCCCTGGGAGCTGGAGCGTACCGGCGGCGTCTTCACCGAACAGGTTGTGAGGCCGACCGGGCTGACCGACCCGACGCTGATCGTGCGCCCGACCGGCAGCCAGGTCGACGATCTACTGGCCGAATGCCGCGACTGCGTCGCCAAAGGCCAACGGGTGCTGGTCACCACCTTGACCAAGAAGATGGCCGAGGCGCTGACCGAGTACATGCACGAGGCGGGTATCAAAGTCCGCTACATCCACTCCGACGTGGAGACCCTGGAGCGCATCGAGATCATTCGCGATCTCAGGCTCGGCGCCTTCGACGTGTTGATCGGCATCAACCTGCTGCGCGAGGGGCTGGACATCCCGGAATGCGGGCTGGTGGCGATCCTCGACGCCGACAAGGAGGGTTATCTGCGCTCCCGCACCTCGCTGGTCCAGACCATCGGCCGCGCCGCGCGCAATATCGACGGCCGCGCCATCCTGTATGCCGACACCATCACCGACAGCCTGAAATTCGCCATGGAGGAGACCAACCGGCGGCGTGAAAAACAGGAGGCATACAACGCCGAGCACGGGATCACGCCGGAGAGCGTTCGCAAGAACATCGCCGACATCCTGGACAGCGTCTACGAACGTGGCGACCGGGTCACGGTGACAACCGGCGTCGGCGAGGCCAAGCATCTGACCGGCAAAACGCTGGTCCAGCACATCGCAGATCTGGAGACACAGATGCGCGCCGCGGCCTCGGACCTGGAATTCGAGGAGGCGGCCCGACTGCGGGACGAGATCCATCGGCTGGAACAGACCGAACTCGGCCTCTCCCCGGACGGCGCCCTGGCCGGTGCGCCGATCGTCGACGCCCGCAGCGGCGGCCCCTCCGGTCACCGCTCATCGGCCTCCAAGCCCGCCCGGGCCGGCGGTTACCGCGGCAGGGGACGTCGCCGCCGCGGGCCATAGTCCGCGGCAATTCCCGGAGTATTCGGCTCTTACGGGTTTGCCACCGGCCGACTCGTCCCTATATGACCGGTTTGCGGCGGGGTCGCGCATCCCGTCCTTCGCCACTCCGCAGCGAGCACATCCGACATGGCGCCGGCCCAACCCGCAACCACGCCGCGCTCGCCTAGCGGGAGTGTCAGACGGTGATGATCGACACGATCATGACGGTCGGCGGGCTGGTTCTGCTGATGGTCGGAGCCGACTATCTGGTGCGGGGCTCGGTCGGCATCGCGCGGTGCCTGGGCGTCTCGCAATTGGTAATCGGATTGACCGTGGTGGCGATGGGCACCTCGCTGCCTGAATTGGTGGTCTCGCTCAAGGCTGCGTTGGACGGTTCGCCCGGCATCACGGTCGGCAATATCGTCGGCAGCAACATCGCCAACATATTGCTGATCCTGGGCGTCGCCGGCATGATCGCACCGATCCGGTGCAGCCGCATGGCGATCTTCCGGGACGGCACGGCAATGCTGGCCGGGACCGCGTTCTTCATCGCCGCCGGCCTGCTGAACTCGCTCGATTTCGCCTATGGATTCATCGCCCTTGGCCTGCTGGCGGCCTACATGTACGGCTCCTACCGCAGCGACAGGAAGTCCGGCGACGGCCTGCATGCCGACGAGGCGGCCGAAATCGAGTCGATCAGCGGAGCGATTTGGCTGTCGGTCCTGGCCGTCATCGCCGGCCTGGCCGGGGTGATGATCGGCGCCAGATTTCTGATCGACGGGGCACAGGGCCTGGCCCGCGCCTTCGGCGTCACCGAAGAGGTCATCGGCCTGACCCTGATCGCTTTCGGGACTTCAGTGCCGGAGCTGGCAACCACCATCGTCGCCGCCATGCGCCGCCATGCCGATGTCGCCCTGGGCAATGTCATGGGCAGCAATCTGTTCAACCTGATGGGTGTGATGGGGGTGGTGACCTGCGTCGTACCGATCGAGTTGCCGGAGCAGATCCTGCGCTTCGATCTCTGGGTGATGGCGGGCGTCAGCGCGATGATGATCCAGTTCATGTATTCCGGATTGCGGCTGAGCCGGACCGAAGCGGCGCTTTTCCTGATCACCTATGCCACCTTCGTCGTCATACAATTCGTCGGCGTGGAGACAATTCTGCCCTGAGTCCGAGAGCGCCAAAAGCTTGACTGCCGGGGCGGAGGCCCCACCTAGGAGCCTGTCCGAGTAATGCTTATGACCATCACCGCGTTTTCAAGAGCTTGGGCTAGGACGGGGTCGCGTGGCGATGCTGGATGCATCGCGAGCGGCGCCGGACGACGGCCCAAACTCTGGAAAACCAGGGCGACGCCCTTCGGACGTTTGACGATGCCTCGGCATCGCCCGGCGACCCGCGCCGCCCTGGTCGATGGGCCACAAGCATTACTCGGACAGGCTCCTAGCCCGCATGGACCGATCGAACCAGAAGTCACCTCCCGGGACAGCGCTGGTGACCGGCGCGGCGCGGCGCATCGGCCGCGCCATCGCCCTCGACCTCGCCCGGCATGGCTGGGCCGTTGCCGTCCATTACAACAACTCGGCCGACGAGGCGGCGGACGTCGTCGCCGAGATCGCTGAATCTCGGCGGTCACGCCGCCGCCCTGCCTGCGAGGCTGACCGAGGAGAGCGAAGTCCGCGGTCTGATCCCGGCGGCAATCGAAGCGCTGGGTCCGGTCAGCCTGCTGGTGAACAACGCCGCGGCGTTCGTGCATGATGACATCCACGACGGGTCCCGAGAGACCTGGGATCTGCATATGGAAGCGAATCTGCGTGCGCCTGCGGTGCTGATCCAGGACTTCGCAAGGGCGCTGCCCGATGGGGCGGCCGGCAACGTCGTCAACATCCTCGATCAGCGGGTCTGGAATCCGACTCCGTATTTCATGTCCTACACGCTCAGCAAGATCGGGTTGTGGACCCTGACCCGCACCCTGGCATTGGCGCTGGCCCCGAAGATCCGGGTGAACGCGATCGGACCGGGACCGACGCTGCAGGGCGAACGGCAAAGCGAGGAGCATTTCCGGCTGCAATGGCAGAGCGTGCCGATGCAGCGCAGCACCGACCCCGGTGAGATCGCCTCGGCGATCCGTTTTATCCTGGATTCACCCGGTATTACGGGTCAGATGATCGCGCTGGACGGCGGCGAGCACCTCGGATGGGCACAACCGGGCAGGGGCTTCAATCCGGTTGAATGAGAGCTGCCAACACCTTGGAGGCGTTCGCTTTCTTGGGCGCCGGATTGGCCCGGCGCCGGATGCACGGGAGCAAGATTTCGGTCACCGACGCAATAGTTGTACACAGTTGGGATACAGGAGCACCATAACGTTCTGATCATGCGACGGTTTTTGTTCCTTCATAATTCCTTAACCGTTGACTTTCGATTTTTGACGATAAATCAATAAGTTATGTTTTTTGCCTATTTCTTGGGCAGATGTGTCAACTTCCTGTGATTGTGCGAGTCCGCCCCTCCGCCATGGACCTTATGGACAGAGTTATCCACAGCACTCGTGGATAGCAATTGCCTCGATTGCCGAGGCGGATAATACAGATCGGGCGGTTGTCTGAGCGCCTGCCCGGACCGATATTCGGGGCATGACGACCCCATCGGCACCAGCCGCCGGCGCGCCGCCCCTAAGGGCAAGATCACCAAGGCCGAATCGGCCCGCCGCCGGCTGACCGCGGAAACCCTGTCGGCCGGCGTGGAGACGATCCAGGGCCACCTCAAGACGCTGCCGAGCGGCCCTGGGGTCTATCGCATGCTCGATGCCGCCGGCGACGCGCTGTATGTCGGCAAGGCAAACAATTTGCGCAAACGGGTGACGGCCTACACCCAGACCGGCAAGCATCCGGCCCGACTGTTGCAGATGATCGCCGAGACCGTGGCGATGGAGTTCGTCGTCACCCGTTCCGAAGTCGAGGCCTTGTTGCTCGAGGCCAACCTGATCAAGCGCCTTCGGCCGCGCTACAATGTGCTGCTGCGGGACGACAAGACCTTCCCCCATATCCTGATCGCCAGCGACCATCCCTTCGCGCAGGTCAGCAAACATCGCGGCGCCCAGAAACGGCCCGGTACATATTTCGGCCCGTTCGCGTCGGCCGGCGCCGTCAACCGCACGATCACCGCGCTGCAGCGCGCCTTTCTGCTGAGGGCCTGCCCCGATACGGTCTTCGCCAGCCGATCCCGGCCATGCCTGCAATACCAGATCAAGCGCTGCACGGCGCCCTGTGTCGGGCTGGTCGACGACGCGCAATACGCCGCCCAGGTCGAACAGGCCGTCGATTTTCTGAGCGGCAAGAGCCAGGCGGTGCAGGCCCGGCTGGCGGCGGAGATGCTGGCAGCCTCGGACCAGCTCGATTTCGAGACCGCGGCGCGGCTGCGTGATCGGATCAAGGCCCTGGCGGCGATCCAGGCGCATCAGGACATCAATGCCGAGCGTATCGGCGATGCCGACGCCATGGCGGCCCATCAGGCCGGCGGGCAGACCTGCATCCAGGTCTATTTCTTCCGCGGTGGGCGCAACTACGGCACCCGCGCCTATTTCCCGAGCCATGACAAGCACCTGGACCCGGCGACAGTGCTGACCGCCTTCATCGGCCAGTTCTATGACAACAAGCCCGCGCCCAGGCTGGTGCTGGTCAGCCACCGCCTCGCGGAAGGCGCACTGATCGCCGAGGCGCTTTCGCTTAATGCCGGGCACAAGGTCGTCCTGTCCTCGCCTCAGCGCGGCGAGAAGCGCCGGCTGATCGACCATGCCCTGGCGAATGCCCGCGAGGCGCTCGCCCGGCGCATGGCGGCCGGCTCGTCGCAGCGCAAACTGCTGGAGGGCGTCGCCGCGGCGTTCGGGCTGGACCAGATGCCGCAGCGGATCGAGGTCTATGACAACAGCCATATCTCCGGCACCAATGCCGTCGGCGCGATGATCGTTGCCGGCCCCGAGGGGTTGATGAAGAACGCCTATCGCAAATTCACCATCAAGTCGGACATCGCGCCGGGTGACGACTACGCGATGATGCGGGAGGTCCTGACCCGCCGGTTCTCGCGCGCGCTGCGGGAGGACCCGGACCGCGAAGGCGGGGAATGGCCCGACCTGGTGATAATCGATGGCGGCCAGGGCCAACTCGCCATCGCCGGCGAGGTGCTCGCCGAACTGGGCGTCGCAGACCTGCCGGTCGTGGCGATCGCCAAGGGACCCGAACGGAATGCCGGGCGCGAGCGCTTCTTCCAGCCCGATCGGCCGCCTTATGGGCTTGAGCCGCGCGACCCGGTGCTGTACTTCCTGCAGCGGCTCAGAGACGAGGCGCACCGGTTCGCCATCGGCACCCACCGGGCGCGCCGCGCCAAGCAGGTTGGGCAGTCGCCGATCGACGAGATCGCCGGCATCGGACCGCGGCGCAAGAAGTCGCTGCTGCTGCATTTCGGATCGGCCCGGGAGGTGGCACGGGCCAGCCTGGAAGATCTCCAGGCCGTGGATGGTGTCAGCAAATCCGTCGCGAAAAAGATTTATGATCATTTTAATCAGGACAGTTAGACTGACTCGTTGCTGGCACGGACCATTGATGGAACACGTTGCCACGCACCGATTCGACCGAACCGGAATCGCGAAGAATCAAAGATCTAGGGGCCCAAATTGTCTGCCAGCCTGAACAATTTGCCGAACATTCTGACGCTGTCGCGGATCGCGTGCATTCCCGTCATCGTCGCGCTGTTCTTCATACCCGCCGATTGGGCGGCATGGCTGGCATGTGCCGTCTTCGGCCTGGCGGCGATGACCGACTATTTCGACGGCTATCTGGCGCGCCAGCGGGCCGAAGTCTCGGCTTTCGGCAAGTTGCTGGACCCGATCGCCGACAAGATGCTGGTCGCCGCGGTGCTGTTGCTGCTGGTTGGATTCGGCCAGTTGAGCGGCGTCTCGATCATTCCGGCACTGATCATCCTGATGCGCGAGATCCTGGTGTCGGGCATGCGCGAATTCCTCGCCGGTTTCGGCAGCAAGGGGCTGCCGGTCACCTTCCTGGCGAAATGGAAGACAGTGGTGCAGATGGTGGCGCTCGGCTTCCTGATCGTCGGCGATGCCGGCCCGGACATTCTGCCGGTGACGCTGATCGGCGTGATCGGGATCTGGGCGGCCAGCGCGCTGACGCTGATCACCGGCTGGCAGTATGTCCGCGAAAGCGCAAGTCAGATCCTGGCAGCGTCGAAGGACAATGCAGAGACCAAGCAGCGGTCGTCGCAGGCCGCCGGCACCGTGGGAAAGGCGTAACCGGATCGTGAGGGTCCACAGGGCCTTGCCGATCAAGTCGGGGCCAGCAATGTATGGAATGACAGGGGTTTTTCGCATCGATGGTTAAGGGCGGGAGACCGTCGCATTAGCATGGACACGGCTTAGTCAAAGTGCGCTTCTTCAGACGGCAATATTTCCGCAGATTTCTGCGGCCGATCAATCGGATGCGGTTGTCGCCGGCGGTGGTCGGGCGAACCGCGGTGGTCGGCCTCGCCTTCGGTCTGACGGCGAGCGTCGGCATCCAGGTGATCGGGGTCTTTCTGATCTGGATGGTCGGCCGCTCCATTCGGCGACCGATCAACCTGGCCCTGGCCGTGGTGCTGACCGGCGTGACCAATCCGCTGACCATCGCGCCGATCTACACGGCCTACTTCTTCACCGGCTGCGCGGTCATACAATGCGACACCTCGGTCATCACGATCGAGCCCTTGATCGCCGCCATCAATGCGATCGACTTCAAGGGCCTGTTCACCGGATCCTGGGACACCGCCCTGTCGAGCTTTGAGCAGTTGGGTTCCGGATCCTGGAACACCATCGGCCTGCCATTGGCGATCACCATGCTGGGCAGCCTGCCGTTTGCCCTTGCAGGTTCGGTCGCCGGCTATTACTTCGGTCGATATGTCGGTGGGCGATTGCATATCCGCCGTGTGCGTCGCGCCGCTCTCCGGGCGCGCGATTCGCAGTCCGCCCATCCGGCAACCTGAGGCCATCGCGCCGTCCCCATGAGGGTCCTTGGCATCTCCGGATGGAGCGGCAGCGGCAAGACCACCTTGCTGACCGGCCTTCTGCCTGAACTGATCGGACGCGGCGTGAGGGTCTCGACGATCAAGCACGCGCATCACGGCTTTGACGTCGACCGGCCCGGCAAGGACAGTCACCGACACCGTGAGGCCGGCGCCACCGAGGTGGTGATCGGCTCGGCGCGGCGCTGGGCGTTGATGCACGAGATCCGCGACGGCGAAGCGGAGCCGGCCCTGAGCGCACTCCTGTCCCATATGTCCCCAGTCGATCTGGTGCTGGCGGAGGGCTACAAGACCGAGCCGCATGATAAGCTGGTCGTGCATCGCCGGTCGGTCGGAAAGCCCCTGCTGTGGGACGATTTGCCGAATGTGGTGGCGATTGCGACCGACGGGCTGGACCAGGAGGTGACGGTCCCCGTGCTGGATCTGAACGATATTCCGGCGATCGCCGACTTCGTCATGCGGCATGCCGGACTGACGGCCACCTGAAATGGCGCAGCTGTCCGACGATTGCTTCGCCTTCGGCGGCAAGCTGACGCCTGTGGCCGAGGCGGTGGCCGAACTCGACGCCCGGCTGGTGCCCGTCGCCGGCCGCGAGGTCGTGACCCTGGCCGAGGCCGCCGGACGGTTCCTGGCCGAAGATCTGGTGGCATCCCGATCGGTGCCGCCGCACGACAATTCCGCCGTCGACGGCTATGCGGTGCATTTTGACGATCTGAACCCCGACGGACCGACCCGGCTGCCGGTCGCCGGGCGCATTGCCGCCGGCCATCCGCTGGCTGGTGTTGCCCGGCGCGGCGACGCGTTGAGGGTATTCACCGGCGCCCCGATGTCGAGCGGGCCGGACACCGTCTTCATGCAGGAAGACTGTACCGTTGAAGCCACGGAAGGCGGCGATCACGTCGTGCTCCCGGACGGGATCAAGCGCGGCGCGAATTACCGCTTCGCCGGCGAGGACATCACCGCCGGATCGACCGTCCTGACCGCTGGACGCCGCCTGCGTCCCCGGGATATCGGTCTTGCCGCCTCCATTGGCTGCGACAGGCTGGCGGTTCGCAAGCAGTTGCGGGTGGTCTTGTTCTCAACAGGCGACGAGGTTCATGAGCCCGGCGGTGCGATCCCGGATGGCGGCATCTACGACGCCAATCGCCATGCGCTCGCGGCACAACTGCGCCGGCTGGGCTGCACGGTGACCGATTTCGGGATTCTTGCGGACCGGCAGGACGAAATTCGGGAGGCGTTGCGGCGGGCGGTCGATGGACACGATCTTGTCGTCACCTCGGGCGGAATGTCGACCGGCGAGGAAGACCATGTGAAGGCGGCTGTCGAGTCCGCCGGCGGCCGGCTACATGCATGGCGCCTGGCGATCAAGCCTGGACGCCCGGTCGCCCTGGGGCAGATCGGGCAGGTTCCGTTTATCGGCCTGCCGGGCAACCCGGTGGCGGTTCTGGTGACTTTCCTTCGGATCGCACGGCCGCTGATCCTGCGCTTGGCCGGTGCCGCCGCCAATGAGCCCCGGCACTATCCGGTTCGGGCGGATTTCAACTACCGCAAGAAGCGCGATCGCCGGGAATATGTCCGCGTCAGCCTGACTGACGGTGCCGACGGGATTCCGCTCGCCGCCAAGTTCCCGCGCGACGGCGCCGGCATATTGAGCTCGATGGTGGCGGCCGATGGACTGCTCGAACTGGCCGAGGACATCACGCGACTCGAACGCGGGACGGTGGTCCCGTTCTTGCCGTTCTCGGAAGTGGAGTGAGGAATGGGGTCAGGCCTGAGCCGGCCGACCAGCCTCGGATTCAGGCCAGTTCGACCCTGAGATTGGTGTTGATCGCCGAGGCGTACTGCTCGAGGCGATGAGCAGTCACGGATTGCGGTGGAGCTTCGTCCTGATGTCTACGCAAATCCGCCGCCACCTGTCTCAATTCGGCGGCCATACGCTCGTAGAGACTAAGGTCGTGATCGTTCAGGAGGATCATCCGCAGCTCTCCAATGCACAAGATCCAAGCGGCATTTATGGTTAATGATTTGCAAGCAAAGTAATGCAACTCGCGCGGAATGCAACGTAGAAATGCAATGGGCCCAATTCCCAAGGAAGGTTGAACGCGCGTGGCGCGCTTGTGCCACCGGCAATTCAGCGCGACAGTACGCGGATTGAGTCCAGGAAGGCCGTTTGATGAAGTTACTGTATTTCGCCTGGCTGAAGACCAAGATCGGGATCGCCGAGGAAGAGGTCACGCCGCCTGCGGATGTGCGCACCGTCGCCGAGCTGATCGCGTGGCTGAAAGGCCGCGGCCCGGGATTCGCCGACGCCCTGTCCAATGACTCCGTCGTCAAGGTGGCGGTCAACCAGGAATATGCGCGCCGTGGTGATGCGATCCGAAGCGGTGACGAGATCGCCTTGTTTCCACCGGTAACCGGCGGCTGACTTGGCAGTCCGTGTGCAATCCGAGGATTTCGACCTCGCCACCGAACTGACTGCGCTGACCCGTGGAAACCGGTCGATCGGCGGCGTGGTGAGTTTCGTCGGCTTGGTGCGCGACATGGCAGGCGAAGCGACGATCTCGGCCATGACCCTGGAGCATTATCCCGGCATGACCGAGCGCAAGCTTGCCGAGATCGAGGCCGAGGCCCGCCGCCGCTGGTCACTGGAGGATGCCTTGATCATTCACCGCCACGGCCGGCTGGAACCTGGCGACCAGATTGTCCTGGTGGCGACCGCCTCGGCCCATCGCCAGGCGGCCTTCGAGGCCTGCCATTTCCTGATCGACTGGCTGAAGACCCAGGCGCCGTTCTGGAAGCTAGAGGATGGACCGTGCGGCGAAACCTGGGTCGATGCGCGATCGGATGATGATGACGCGGCGGCGCGCTGGGCAGAAACGGACCCTAGACCAAGGACCGCGGAGTAGACATGAAACGGGCCGGGTTGACCCCGGCCCGCTGCTCACCATCTCGATTGGCTGTCAGACGGCGGTGGCGATCGCCAGTTCGGCCATCGGGCGCCGGACCTCGACCGCATAAGCATCCATCAGGGTCTCGCAGACCGCTCCCGGTATGTAGCGCAGATCGTCAATGCGTCCGACCGGGGTTACCTCGGCGGCGGTGCCTGTCAGAAAGACTTCCTGTGCCGCCTTCAGATCGTCCGGCCAGATGACCCGTTCGACGACCTCGTACCCCCGGGCCTTCGCCAGCTCGATTACGGTGCGCCGGGTGATCCCGTCCAGGAAGGCGTCCGGGATCGGCGTATGCAGTACCCCGTCGATCACCAGGAAGATATTGGCGCCGGTCGCCTCCGCAACCTGTCCGCGCCAGTCCAGCATCAGCGCATCGTGGAAACCGGCGGCTTCCGCGCGATGTTTGCTCATGGTGCAGATCATGTACAGGCCGGCCGCCTTGGAGTGAACTGGCGCGGTATTTGGCGCCGGGCGGGCCCACTCCGAGATGGTGAGGTCGATGCCCTTCAGCCGCGCCTCGGGATCGAAATAGCTCGGCCATTGCCAGACGGCGATGGCGACATGGATGGTGTTGTGCTGTGCCGATACGCCCATCATTTCGCTGCCGGCCCAGGCGACGGGCCGGACATAGCCGTCGACAATTCCATTGGCCTCGACGACCGCGTTGGTCGCAGCATCGATTTCCGACACGCTGTAGGGCAGGGTGAAGCCCAGGATCTCGGCCGAATTGACCAGGCGCTCGGAATGTTCGGTCAGCTTGAATACGTTGCCGCCATAGATCCGCTCGCCCTCGAAGACGCAGCGGGCATAATGCAGCCCGTGGCTCAGGACATGCAGATTGCTGTCGCGCCATGGCACCATCGCGCCGTCATACCAAATCAGCCCGTCGCGATCGTCGAATGGAATTATCGACATATGTATGCATCCAATTTGTTCGTTTATGTCCCGTTTGGGGATGGCAGTCGTAACATTCACACGCTATTATGTCAACATGACTGACGTAAAATCCGCCGCCAACCCACTGTTCCTTCGCGAAGAGGAATTGCGCCAGGGCATGGAGCTGCTGTTCTACGCCTATCGCGATTTCACGGCCGAACCTGATGCCATGCTGGCCAAGATAGGGCTCGGCCGCGCCCACCACCGGGTCATCTATTTCGTCGGCCGGCATCCCGGTATCAGTGTGTCGGAGCTGCTGAACATCCTGCGGATCACCAAGCAGAGCCTGAGCCGCGTTCTCGGCGACTTGGTGCGCAAGGATTTCATCGTCCAGCGCCAGGGCACGCGCGACCGCCGACAGCGGCTGCTGCACCTGACCGCCAAAGGCGAGGCGCTGGAGCGGCAGCTTTCCGAGAACCAGCGACAGCGGATCGCCCGGGCCTATCGCCAGGCCGGCGCGGCCGCGGTCGAGGGTTTCCGCACTGTGCTGCTGGGCGTCATGGATGACGACCGCCATGCGCACTTGTCGATCGAGCACCCGGACCGGACCCGGCGGGCCGGGTGACGCCCGATCCCGGCCTGTCCGGGACTGGCAGTGGACCGGACCCGCGCCGCCCTGGGCGGGACGTGAGAGAGTGACCGCATGAGCCTAGAGCAGACCCATGTGCTGGTGGTCGACGACGATCTACGAATTCGCGAATTGCTGCGCCGCTACCTGGCCGATAAGGGGTTCCTGGTCAGCACCGCCGGCGATGCCGCCGACGCCAGGGCCAAACTCGCCTCGCTGGATTTCGACCTGATCGTGATGGATGTGATGATGCCCGGCGAGAGCGGGCTTGAGTTGACCCGGTCGCTGCGCCAGATCAAATCGACTCCGATCCTGCTGCTGACCGCCATGGGCGAGCCGGAGAACCGCATCACGGGCCTGGAATGCGGCGCCGACGACTATCTCTCCAAACCGTTCGAGCCGCGCGAACTGGTTCTGCGCATCAACAACATCATGCGCCGCGTCGGTACCGCCCCGGTATCCACCGACCCGGTTCGCCTGGGCGATCATGTGTTCGACCCAGAGCGAGAAGAGCTGAGCAAGGACGGCCATCCGGTTCGGCTCACCGGTGCCGAGGCCAGCCTGCTATCCGTACTGTCGCGATCGCCCGGCGAGGTGCTGTCGCGAGAGGTGCTGATCGAGCGCTGCCGGATCAGCGGCAGCACCCGTACCGTCGACGTGCTGGTCACCCGCATGCGGCGCAAGATCGAGCCCGACCCCCGCGCGCCGCGCTATCTGCAGACCGTTCGCGGCCAAGGTTACATCCTGCGTCCCGATGAACGGCAGGTCGGGAGCCAGGAGGACTGAACTTGGATCGACCGAGTTTCGCCGGCGCCTAGTAGAGCCGCCCGCCGTTCGGCACCGAGAGGTCGACGCCGATCAGCACCACCTCGCCATCGGCATCGGGGAAGCCAAGAACCAGCACCTCCGACATGAATTTGCCGATCTGGCGGGGCGGGAAATTGACCACCGCCGCGACCTGGCGGCCGACCAGTTCATCCGGCGCGTAGTGCCGTGTGATCTGCGCGGTCGACTTCTTCTCGCCGATCTCCGGGCCGAAATCGACCCACAGCTTGTGGGCCGGCCGTCGGGCCTCGGGATAGGGCTCGGCGGCAACGATCGTGCCGACCCGGATATCGACCTTCAGGAAATCATCGAACGTAATGGACATGACGGCTCCGGACCGGACAGTGCATCGATGGCTCCCGATCGGCAGTCGTCACGGACCGGGCGGCGGGGGCCGTCGCCAGGATAGCCCCACCTGCCCGCATCGCGGCAAGCCTTACTTCTTGGAGGCGGCCGCCTTGATCTCGTCGAGGTTGGCGCTGATCCGCTTGCTGATGACATCCGCCGCGTCATAGTTCGACTTGGCGATCATCTCGGCCATTTCCTTCATGTTGATGAGGGCCTGCTCGAAGGCCGTCTTGACCAGGTCGGCCTGCTTGGCAACGCCCTCTTCCGGCGTCCCGGCCGACATCATGCCCTGGACCGTGGACGCCGTCTCTTCCATCGTCTGGCGGAGGATTTCCATCTGACGCTGGGCGACGGCCTGCACGCCTTCCATGGCGAGCTGATTGGCGGCTGTCAGCGCCTCGATGTTCCTGCGCTGCGACTGCAGCACCGCATCCATGTCGACGCCCGGTACCTTGAAGTCGGACATCATCTTGGTGACGTCCATATCCCACATCGGCGGAGCTTTGCTGGCCATTGATCGTCCTTTCCGTGATCGGACGGGCGGCGAACCGCCTCGTCATATTGCGACGCACTCGCCGCTGAATGTCTGATATCTCACAATATAGTCAGTTCTATTGTGCACTGCAACATAAATTCAGCCTGGCGCTGAAGGATCCTCGGGCGCGGGCTCATCGCCGGGCGCCTTCTGACCGCGCCGCCCCCGGCGCTCAAGGGTGTTGGCAAGCTGCTCGACCTGCGCCAGCCGACCGTCAAGCGCCTTCATGGTACGCGCCATATCCGCTGTGTCGTCTTTCAGCCAGACCCGTAGGACGGCCAAATACAGCAGCGCCAGCACTCGGATGCGGGCAAGTCCGAGAAGCCCGCCGGAATCCAGTCCCGCGGCCTCCAAGGTCCAGCGCATCGAGCGCTCGAGCTGTGGCAGATGTATCAGGGCCCCGGCCGGGTCGCGGCGCATCTCCCCGGCGATCGCCGTCAGCCCTCCGCGATGGTCCTGCAGCGCGTCGAACCGCCGCATCAGAAGGTCGAACAGCCGGTCGCGGGGCGTGTCGGCGGGATCGGCCGGGCCATCTGCCAGCATCGATTCGTCGACCCGCCGGCCGAACCCACCCAGAATCGCGGATTTCGATGAGAAATGCCGGTAGAGTTCGGACAGCGAAACACCCGATGCCGTGGCGATTTCCGCCAGTGTCAGACGCCGCCAGCCGCGCTCCGCCGCGAGGTCGATCGCCGTCCTGATCACCAAGAGTCCGGTATCGGCCTTCTTAGCCATTCAATCACCCAACTGGTTCGCCCCACATCCGCCGGTTGACGGACGCCGGACAGGTTAGCGATTTCAACGACCAGCGAAAAGCGTGGCGGCGCGCCGAGACGCTCAATCGGAGGGCTGCTTGGCGATTTCGGCGCGCAGGCCGCCCGTCATGTGCTGCAACTCCGCCGGTGTCAGTTCAAATACGGAGTTTGGCGTTCCGGCCGCCGCCCAGATCCTCCGATGGAGAAAAAGGTCGGCATCGATCACGGTGACCGGCAACTCGGCATGCCCGATGGGCGCGACGCCGCCAATCGCATAGCCTGTGCGGTCCCGCACAAACGCCGCATCCGGGCGCAGGATCGCCTGCTGGCCGATTTCGTCAGCCAGCACGGCTGCAAGGCGCTTCTCGTCGACCCGATTGGTGCCGCTGGCGACGACCAGCACCGGCCGATCAGCCTCGGCGGCCTTGAAGACGAGGGATTTGGCGATCTGCGAGACGGTGCAGCCGATCGCCGCCGCGGCCTCTGCCGCCGTCCGCGTGGTCTGGTCGAAGCGCAGGATGCGGTTGTCCATTCCAAGTGCCGCCAGCGCCGACGCGAACCGATCGCCACCGGATCTGCTGTCTTCGGGTTGTGCCATGTCAGCCGGCCAGTTCGCGGCTGCGCCGCTGTGCTGCCGCCAAGGCGCGGTCGAACAGGGGTTGCACGCCGTCCGCTGCCATCAGGACCTCCAGCGCTGCCTGTGTGGTGCCGCCGGGGCTGGTGACGTTCTGCCGTAGCGTCGCCGCCGCCTCATCGGACTGATCGGCCAGCGCGGCGGCGCCGACCACGGTCTGGCGCGCCAGGCGCATCGCCAGTTCCGGCGGCAGTCCGACCGAAATCCCGGCCTTCGCCATGGTCTCGATCAATAGGAAGATATAAGCCGGTCCGCTGCCGGACAGCGCCGTGACCGCATCGATCAGGCCTTCGTCCTCGACCCATTCCACGGACCCGGCAGCCGCCATCAGCCGGCCTCCCAGCGCGCGCTGGTCGGCTCCGACGTTGTCGGTGGCGACCAGCACCGAGATGCCGCGTCCGATTGCCGCCGGGGTGTTGGGCATGGCGCGGATGATCGCGGCCTCCGGTTTCAACCGCTCGCGGAAATAACCGATGGTCCGACCGGCGACGACCGACAGAAACACGGTTCCGGGGGCGACGAACCGGCCATAGGCCGGAACGACCTCATCGGTCACCTGCGGCTTGACGGCGAAAACGACGATGTCGGGATGGGCGTCCGGCGACAGACCGTCGATGTCGCTGTGGCAGGTCACCGAGGGATTCTCGAGAATCTCGGTCGCGCCCGGCTCGATGACGTCGACTCTGTCTGCGATGCCGGAACGCAGCCAGCCGGCGAGCATGGCGCCCCCCATCCGGCCGCAACCGACAAGCAATACGCGATGGCCCATCTGCCTCCCCCTCGGCTTGCGGCCGGGCGGACGGCTTCATGGCCGACGCGCCTCGTCACCGCATGGTGCGGCGAGGCGCGCCCTACCCCCGGTGGCGCCGGGGCTCAGGCCTCGGCGACGGTGTCGAGAATGGCGGCGGAGACGGCCTCAGGCGCGGTTTTACCGCCCCAGATGACGAATTGGAATGCCGGATAGAAGCGTTCGCATTCGGTCAGCGCGATGTCCACCAGGTCCTCCAACTGCTCGACGCTGGCGCCTTGGGCGCCGCGCAGCAGCGTGGTATGGCGGAACATGGGGATCTGTTCCTCGGTATCGATATCGAAATGCCCGAGCCACATGCGCTCGTTGATCGTTGCCAGCAGTTCGTGGACCGCCGAGGCGCGGCCGGCCGGAACCTTCATGTCGTATTGGCAGCAGAACTGCATCGCGCTGATTTCGTCCTGCCAGAAGAAGAACATACGGTAATTGCACCAGCGACCGGCGACCTCGACCAGCATTTCATCCGTGCTGGCCCGCTCGAACGCCCAATCATTGGCGCTGACCATCTCCTCTACGATGTCCAGAGGGTTCTGAGTGAAGCTGTTGGCTTCGACCGACATTATAGCCATGCTTTGCCCTCCTTGATCGGGCGCGCAATTGGTGAACCTGCACCCGCCCCATTCACCTAGATATCGAGCTTGAGACGACATCTGGTAGTTGGCCGGGCAATGGCCACTACAGAGGGCACGGTGTCACAGGTACTCCAGCCCTTGCAATACCAATTCAGCAGGTATTCGTGACCAATAAGTGAATATTGCAGGAAATTGAAAATTTTATCTTAATCCGGATTATCGACCTTCTTGGCGGTCGCGGCTTTCTTCGCCGGCCTGGACGATTTCACTGCTGCCGGCTTTTTTGCGGCTGGCCGCGCGGCAGATTTCCTCACAGAGGGGGCACCCAACGCCGATAGCCGCTCCTCCAGCGCTGCCACGGTCCTGGCCAGCGCCTCTTGCTCCCGGCGGGCGTTGGCGGCGAGTTCCCGCACGACCTCGAATTCCTCGCGGGTCACCACATCCATGCGCGCCAAGACCCGTTCCATGCGCTGGCGCATCTGCGCCTCGACCTCGTCGCGAAGGCCCGTCACCGCGCCGGCCGCACCGGCGGCGACACGCGCCAGATCGTCGAGCAGCTTGTTGTCGACCTGCATTTCGCCCTAATCCTTCGGGAAGATGCGCGCAGTATGGCGACGCGCGTGGTGCGTTGCAACCGCGGTGGCGGCGGGATAATAGAGCACCGCTCACATCAGACGCGCGCCGCGCGGCAGCTTTGGCGAACAGGCATTCTTCATGGATACGACGGCAGGAGAATGGATCCTCGATCCGATCGCCTTCAAGATCTGGATTCTGCCGATCCGCTGGTATGCGCTGGCCTATCTGGCCGGCTTCATCCTGGGCTGGCGCTACGCCCTGCGCCTGGCCCAGACCGGGCTGGCCAAGCCAACGGCGGAGGACATGGACGAGTTCCTAACCTGGGCGGTGCTGGGCACCATCCTTGGCGGCCGCATCGGCTATGTGCTGTTCTATCAGCCGCAATACTTCGTCGAAAACCCGTTTCAGATCCTGAAGATCTGGCTTGGCGGCATGTCCTTCCATGGCGGCCTCATTGGCGTCATCACCGCCATGGTGCTGTTCGCGCGTCGGCGGCAGATCGCGCTGCTGGCGGTCGCCGACATCATCGCCACGGTCGCGCCGATCGGCCTGTTCTTCGGGCGCATCGCCAATTTCGTGAACCAGGAACTGTACGGACGCGTCACCGACCTGCCCTGGGGCATCGTGTTTCCGATCGCCGGCGAGGAGCCACGCCATCCGAGTCAGCTCTACGAATCGTTCCTGGAGGGCGCGGTGCTGTTCATGATCCTGACAACGCTGGCGCGGCGCCCGGAAATTCGCGGGCGGCCGGGCACCCTGTCCGGGATCTTCCTGATCGGCTATGGGCTGGCGCGCTTTGCCGTGGAGTTCGTCCGACAGCCGGATATCCAGTTCGTCAACGACACGCAGGTGATCGAGGGCAGCGTTCTGCTCGGCGCCACCATGGGACAGGTCCTGTCTCTGCCGATGATCCTGCTCGGGTTGGGCCTGGTGGTGATCGCGCGGCGGCGGCGCGTGGAGCCCATGGCGGCGTGACTGCCCTGCTGGAGGCGCTGCGCCGACAGATCGCCGCCGACGGGCCGATGCCGCTGGACCGGTACATGGCTCTGGCGTTGGGTGACCGGCGGCACGGCTATTACGCAACCCGCGACCCGCTGGGCCGGGCCGGTGATTTCGTGACGGCGCCGGAAATCTCGCAAATCTTCGGCGAGCTGATCGGCATATGGCTGGCCGACACATGGGACCGCATGGGCCGGCCCAAACCATTTCGCCTTATCGAATTCGGCCCCGGCCGCGGGACATTGATGCACGATGCCCTGCGCGCCGCCCGGGTGATGCCGGGCCTCGTGGAGGCGGCGCGGATTCACCTGATCGAGACCAGCGCGGTTCTGCGCCGAAAGCAGGCCGACACACTGGCCGAACTGGCCTCTGTCGCATGGCACGACCAGCTGGCGGAGGTGCCCGACGGCCCGACACTGGTCGTGGCCAACGAGTTCTTCGACGCGCTGCCGGTGCGCCAGTTCCAGCACATCGACGCCGGCTGGCGCGAACGCATGGTCGCCGTCGACCCCGAGACCGGGACGCTTCGGTTCGCAGTGTCCGAGCGCCCGGACCCGATCATCGATCAGGTACCGGCGGCAAACGCCGACGTTACCATCGGCACCATCGCCGAGTTCTGCCCGACGGCGCTGGCCATCGCCGGCGACCTTGCCCGCCGGCTGGTCGCGGCCGGCGGCGCGGCGCTGATCGTCGATTACGGCTATCTCCGGTCGGCAACCGGCGACACCCTGCAGGCGGTGCGCCGGCACCGGCGTGCCGACCCGCTGGCCGATCCCGGAGAGGCCGATCTGACGGCCCATGTGGACTTCGCCGCTTTGGCGAGAACCGCCCGGGCGGCCGGCGCGGAAATCAGTGGCCCGGCGACACAGTCCGACTGGTTGGCGCGGATGGGGATCGCCGAGCGTGCCGCGATGCTGAAGCAGTCGGCCAATGTACGGCAGGCCGCGGAGATCGACTCCGCGGTTGACCGGTTGACTGCGGCAAACCAGATGGGACAGGTGTTCAAGAGCATGTCGATTTCAGCACCTTCCCTGGCGCCGACCGCCGGCTTCACCGCCGAAGAACCTGGCCGCCGGCATTGATCCTTCTCGACTCCCTGAGCGGGCTGGCCAACATCCGGCACGGGTTCTTCACCCGTGTCGGCGGAGTCAGCGACGGCATCTACGCGGGCAAGAACTGCGGCTTCGGGTCCGGCGACGATCCGGACAACGTGGCGCGCAACCGCGCCCGCTGCATCGCCGAGATGGCGGACGGCGTCGCGGCGCTGGTGACCGCCTATCAGGTGCACAGCTCCGCGGCAGCGGTCGTGGAGGCGCCTTGGCAGCCGAAGGACGCGCCGCAGGTCGACGGGCTTGTCACCGACCGGCCAGGCATCGCGCTTGGCATCCTTACCGCCGATTGCGCGCCGGTGCTGTTCGCCGATGCCGAGGCCGGCGTGATCGGTGCCGCTCATGCCGGCTGGAAGGGCGCCAACGGTGGAATTCTCGAGTCCACCGTAATGGCTATGGAATCCCTCGGAGCAACGCCAGGCCGGATCGTCGCAGCGGTCGGGCCATGTATCGCCCAGGCCTCCTACGAGGTGGGGCCGGAGTTCCGCGACCGGTTTCTCGCCCACGACCGCGCCAGTGATCGCTTCTTCCGGGAGGGCAGGCGCCCGGAACATCCGCATTTCGACCTGAAAGGCTATGTCGTGGCCCAGCTCGAAGGGCTGGGCCTGGCCGGCATAGAGGTCGACGGCCACGACACGGTCGCTGATGAGGAGCTTTTCTTCAGCTACCGTCGCGCGACCCTGCGCGGCGAGGGCGATTACGGCCGTGGATTGTCCGCGATCATGATCGAGTCCTGAATCGGGCGATCCATCAAATATCCAGCGAATCCGCCGTTTAACCGGCCGGTAATGCAGCGCGCGATACCCTGAACGCTGGTTTCGAGGGGACGGTTGGGGACGAATGGCTATCCCGTCCATTGGTTCGATCATGGTCGGCGCCCCGGGCGGCAGGTCCGGTGTCGTTCTCGACGCGCGTCCACTTCCAGGCGGGTCCAGTGATGACCGGCGTCTCGCGCTGCGGGTCGAATCCCCGGTGCCGACGGCACCTCAGGACCGCCCGCAATCAACCTCCGATCCAAGCCTCGCCGGCCAGAGCATCTCCGGCCTGCGGGCGGAACTGGCGGAGGCGGTGCGCGATCGCGACGCCGCCCGGCCATCGGCCGCCCGGACACCCGACCGGCTGTCGCCGCAGGACCGGGCGACCGTGGAACAGATGCGGCAACGCGATGCCCAGGTACGCCAGGAAGAAACCGCCCATGCCGGCGTCGCGGGATCGATGGCCGGGCCGATCTCCTATATCTATCAGCGCGGTCCGGATGGCCGGCAATACGCGGTTGGCGGATCGGTTCCAATCTCCATTCGTGCGGTTACCGGCGACCCGGCCGAGGCGCGTCGGCTTGGCGGCAAGCTGGCCGCGGCCGCACTGGCGGCGACCAACCCTTCGGCCGCTGACCTTGCCGCGGCATCCCGCGCCTACCGATTCGGGCAGGCGGAATCCGGTGAAATCGGGCAAGACAGACCCAGCGGCGGCGATCGCGGCAGGGCGCTGGACCAGGATGCCTGAGGCCTCCCGCGGCAATTCCCGACGACCCGGCTTAATGACATTTACATGTCCAAATCGCCTTGATATATCCACGCGCGACTCCCGGTCTGGGAGTCGACGACCGGCTCGGGCCGCGGCAAGGCGAGTCGGAATGGCCGCACAGTACTCAGCCGCCAGACAAGCCGGTCCGAGATGAAGATCATAGCCTGCAACAGCAACCGTCCGCTGAGCGAGGCGATCTCCGCCGCGCTCAAGATTCCGCTGACGAAAGCCAGCATCCGCCGCTTCGCGGATATGGAGATCTTCGTCGAGATCCTGGAAAACGTGCGCGGCGAGGACGTCTTCGTCTGCCAGTCGACCAGTTATCCGGCCAACGACCATCTGATGGAGCTGCTGGTCGCGATCGACGCGCTAAGGCGCGGATCGGCCCGCCGGATCACCGCCGTGCTGCCCTATTTCGGATATGCCAGGCAGGATCGCAAGACCGGCCCCAGGACGCCGATCTCGGCCAAGCTGGTGGCCAATCTGATCACCCGAGCCGGGGCGGACCGGGTGCTGACCCTCGATCTGCATGCCGCGCAGATCCAGGGCTTCTTCGACATTCCGGTGGATAACCTTTATGCCTCGCCGATGTTCGCGAAAGACATCAAGGAGAACACCAACGGCAGCGATCTGGTGATCGTGTCGCCGGATGTCGGCGGAGTGCTGCGCGCCCGGTCGGTGGCGAAGCGCCTGAATGCCGGACTTGCCATCATCGACAAGCGTCGGGAACGGGCCGGCGTATCGGAGGTGATGCACGTGATCGGTGAGGTCGAGGGCCGCAAATGTGTCCTGGTAGACGACCTCGTCGACAGTGCCGGGACTCTATGCAACGCGGCAGTTGCCCTGAAGGAGGCCGGCGCCGAGTCGGTCAGCGCCTACACTACTCATGGCGTCCTGTCCGGCGATGCTGTCGCTCGGGTCGCAGCGTCGCCGATGGATGCGCTGGTCACCACCGACAGCATCATGGCGACGGAGGCGGTCCGGGTCAGCCACAACATCCGCCAGATCTCGATTGCCCGGCTGATGGCCGAGGCGATCTCACGCATCTCCGACGAACGCTCGGTCTCGAGCCTGTTCGACTAGGGAGTTTCCGTTCAGACGGCACCGGCCCGCTACGCCGGCAGGTCCTTCTTCATGCTGACCGTGTTTCCTTGGCGCTCGGTCTCGATCCAGCCATTACGGGCGTAAAGCGCGATGGTTTCCGGCATGCCCGCGTGGGTATTCAGGCGCATCTGATGATAGCCACGGGTCGCCGCCTCGGATTCGGCAAGCATGAGCAAGCGGCGACCGATGCCGGCGCCCCGCCCATCGGGGTGTACCGCAACATTTGCCAGCAGCATGAAGCCGTCAGTCGGAATCAGCACCAACCCGCCGAGAATGACGCCGCCGGCCTCCGCCACCCAGACCAGATGGTTCGCGATGTCCTCGGCGCAGCCTTCCGACATGGCCGGAAGGTCGTCGATGCGGTCCCGGTATTGAACGTATGCCGATTCCAGGCAGCTGCCGAGACCCGCAGCATCGCCCACACCTGCCCGGCGTATCGTAGGATCTTCCATGGTGGCAAGGTTCCGCCGGATCGGTTTCGTCGACCGAGGATACGACGACTTTCCGAACGTCCGCCACGCCAAAGACCGACTCGCGGCGCTTGGCCTTGGACCCCTTCGATCGCCGGTCCCGCAGCCGATGTCGGGCGCCGAGCCGTATCCGGGGCGCAACCGTCAAGGAAATGGACGGCGGCGGCCCTTAATGAACCGGATGAATGCCCGTCACTTTGGACATGGCGACGGCAGATTCCATGATCAGCGTTGCGGCATGGAACGGTTCGACAGTGTTCCTGGACATGGGGATTAGCGCCGCCGCCGAGAAAGCCGTCGCAATCGGCCAGACCATATGCCCCTCGCAGTGCTCCTCCATGATCGGGAGCATGATCGGCCACAGCCGCCGCAGAGCGAAGGTCGGCTCCTCCCGCGGCCGAATATGATCTGGCGTGGAGAAGACGGGGAACGGCGTCGACCCGACGCGCTCCGCGGTGCTGGCAAAGATGGCATGCAGATCGGGGAGCTTCGGAGCGCCGGACTCGACGGCAAACCTGCTGACCAGGCGCCACAACGAGATTAGTTCGCCGCCATCTGACGCGATCAACTGGTTGACCGTCTCGGAGAACAGGAAGCGCTCGCCACCTTCGGTCTCGGCGACGGCGAAATGCTTCTCAAGCGGCTGGCCCTGCTTCTCGACGAATTCCTTCAGAACGGATTGTTGCGCCGCAAACCCGCTGAGGGCCCCGCTGGCGCTCAAGATCGTCGGGGCGTGGAGGCCGGTGTCCTGAAAGTGGTCGACAAGGGTCTTGAGGATCACCTGAGACGCCGCCGGGAGATCAGCCGGTCCGATACTTGTGCGAGCCCGCGAGGAGCTCTTTGCTCCGATGCCCAGCGCCTTGAGAATGCCCATTGCGTAATTCATCCCTGAGTTGATGATCGCGGCAAATTAATTCGCGCAAGTTAATGACGCCTTTACCGTCAATCGAAGGAGCCCGGCGACGCGGGATCTCGTGTGCACTGGATATTGGACAAACTGCCGGCACGCTGCTAAATCACCGCCTTCCGTCCCTGGCATAGCTATGAACGGTTTGGTGGCGCCGACACCCCTGGAGGTCGGCGCCGATTTTGTGACTTGGAGACACGACATGGCCGATACGATTGTCATCGAGGCCGAAGCGCGCGACCGGGCCGGTAAGGGGGCAGCACGGGCGTCGCGGAGGGCTGGATTGATTCCGAGCGTTATCTACGGCGACAAGAAACCGCCGGTCCCTATTGCCATCAATTCCCTGCGCTTAAGTCTGCTGCTGCGCGACCCGGGCTACGCCACCTTCCTGTACGACATCAAGGTCGGCGAGACGAACCACCGCACCCTTGCTCGCGACGTGCAGTACGACCCGGTCACCGACCAGGTGATCCATGTCGACTTCCTGCGCGTCAGCGAGCGCACGACGATCACCGTCGAAGTGCCGGTCCAGTTCATCAACGACGAGGAGTCGCCGGGCCTGAAGGTCGGCGGCGTGCTGAACGTGGTGCGCTACACCATCGAGGTGGTCTGCCGCGCCGACAGCATCCCGGAGAAGCTGGTCTGCGATCTGACCGGCACCGAGCTGGGCGACAGCATTCACATCAGCGCATTCGAACTGCCCGAGGGCGTCCGGCCGGCCATTACCGACCGCGACTTCACAGTCGCCACGATCGCCGCGCCGTCAATCGTCAAGTCCGAGGCTGAGGAAGCCGCGGAAGCCGCGGAAGCCGAAGAAGGCGAAGAAGGCGAAGAGGGCGAAGAGGGCGAGGGCGAAGAGGAAGAGGGCGAAGAGGACTAGTCCCCGCGGCCTCACCCCCAGGAGCCTGCCCGAGGAATGCTTATGGTCAGCATCGACCAGGGAGGTGCGGGTGTCAGGAGCGGGCGCGCCGGCGATACCCTGCGTATCGGCAAGCGTTCGCGACGCCGCACCCGCGCCTCCGTGGTCGACCCGCAGGGCCGCGTTTTCAAGGGCTTGGGCCGTCGTCCGGTGCCGCTCGCGATGCCTCCAGCATCGCCACGCGGCGGCATCCTAGCCCAAGCCCTTGAAAACGCGGTGCTGACCGTAAGCATTCCTCGGACAGACTCCTAGCGGGGCGGAATATCGATGCTGCTCGTCGTGGGCCTGGGCAATCCAGGTCCGGAACACGCCTATCACCGGCACAACATCGGCTTCATGGCGGTGGACGACATTGTCCACCGCCATGGCTTCGGTGCGTTCCGCGCACGTTTCCAGGGCCGGCTGGCGGAAGGCCGGCTGGCCGGCGACAAGGCGATCGTCCTCAAGCCATCCACCTATATGAACCTGTCCGGCCAGTCGGTCGGCGAGGCGATGCGCTATTTCAAGCTGACGACCGAGCAGGTCGTGGTGATCCATGACGAGTTGGACTTGGCGCCTGGCAAGTGCCGGGTCAAACGCGGCGGCGGCGCAGGCGGCCATAACGGCATCCGATCGCTGGATCGTCACATCGGACCCGAGTATTGGCGAATCCGGCTGGGCATCGGCCATCCCGGCCACAAGGACCGGGTCCACGGCTATGTGCTGCATGACTTCGCCAAGGCCGACGAGGACTGGCTCGATCCGCTTTTGGAGGCTGTCGCCGAGGCTTTTCCGCTGATCGCCGAAGGCGAGCCGGAAAGATTCATGACCCGAGTCGCCATGCTGACGGGGCCGACCAAGCCATAGCCGCGGTCAGCCGGCCAACCAGGAGCCCGAGAATTGGGATTCAAATGCGGAATCGTCGGCTTGCCGAATGTGGGCAAGTCGACCCTGTTCAACGCGCTGACCTCGACCCAGGCGGCGGAATCCGCGAACTATCCGTTCTGCACGATCGAACCGAATGTCGGCCGGGTCGGCGTGCCGGACGAACGGTTGGACACGCTCGCCCAGATCGGCGGCTCTGCCAAGGTCATTCCGACCCAGCTTGAGTTCGTCGACATCGCTGGGCTGGTCCGCGGCGCTTCGAAGGGAGAGGGGCTGGGCAACCAGTTCCTCGGCCATGTGCGCGAGGTCGACGCCATCCTGCATGTGCTGCGCTGCTTCGAGGGCGATGTGACCCATGTCGAGGGCTCGGTGGATCCGATCCGTGACGCGGAGACCGTCGAGACCGAGTTGATCCTGGCCGATATGGAAAGCGTCGAACGGCGCATCCTGTCGGCGACCAAGCGGGCCCGAGGCGGTGAGAAGGAGGCCAAGGCGCAGCTTGCCGTGCTGGAGGCTGTGCTGCCGGTCCTGCAGGATGGCCGCCCGGCGCGCGCCGCCGCACCAGCGAAGGCCGTGGATGACGGCGAGGCTGCCGTGTTCCAATCGCTGCAGTTGCTGACCGCCAAGCCGGTGCTGTTCGTCTGCAACGTCGCCGAGGATGAGGCCGGCGCCGGCAATGCATTGTCACAAGGCGTGACAGCGATGGCGGCGGCCCGTGGGGCCGACTCCGTGGTCATTTCCGCCGCCATCGAGGCGGAACTGGCGCAATTGCCGGATCCTGGGGAGAAGGCCGATTTTCTCCGATCTCTTGGCCTGGACGAACCGGGACTCAACAAGGTGATCCGGGCCGGTTACGGGCTTTTGGAACTGCTGACCTTCTTCACGGTCGGGCCCAAGGAAGCGCGCGCCTGGACGGTTCGCCAGGGTGCCAGCGCGCCCGAGGCGGCCGGCGTGATCCACACCGACTTCCAGCGCGGGTTCATCCGGGCCGAGACCATCGACTATGAGTCCTTCGTCACACTGGGTGGTGAACAGGCCGCAAAGGATGCCGGCAAGATGCGTCAGGAGGGCAAGGACTATGTCGTCAAGGACGGCGATGTGCTGCATTTCCGATTCAACGTGTGACCAACGATCTGTGATATCCCAGCGACATAGCCTCCGGGCATTGTCACAACTCGCAAACACAGCCCCCTAAACATTGATTTTGCTGAATATTTCTAAACCCCTTAGGAGCGTCAAAGCAATACTATTAACAGAACATTGACGCCGGCACTTAATCTCCGATTAACTATTTCATCAGTTGTACACTTTATTTGAGCTATTGATGTCACAACTATTACACAACTATAGAAAGCAAGACGGGAGTACAGTAAAGCATCGAAATCAGCATTGGTGACCGGAAAGGATTGTGAGCGATGCTCGAAGCAGCGGCAGCCGATCAGGAGAAAGTCGATGTGACTGCCAGGCCGCAACGCCCGGCTGTTGACGCCGTACTTGCTCCGCTGCACCTGTTCGAACGACCGCTCGCCCTGCTTCGGATCACCAACTCGCATATCTCGCTATTCCATGTCCGCTTTCGTGGCGAAGGCGCCGAGGCGATGGGTTTTCTCTTGCAGCGGCAGTTCGATCTGGAAGCGATGATCGAGCCCCTGGCCGATGGCAGCTTCGCGCTGCTGTTCGTACGCCGCAGCGAAGACGGCGCCGCGCTCACCTCACGGGTGCTGCGGACGATTCGCGAGGCGATGGGGATCCCGGCCTTCGAGGGCCGGGGCCGGGTCGACGTGACGGCCGTCCACCGTCTGTCCGGCGCAGTCGGCGAGACGGAGGATCTGTTCGCGGAACTGGCCTTCAAGGTGGCGAACGGCTCCAGCATCGTGGCGCCGTGAAGCGGGCCGCAGTCCGGCGTTCACGCCCGAAGGCAGAGGTCAGATAGGGAACATCCGACGCAGGATCGGTCATCGGCCGGTCGCTGCTGGTCGCAAAGAGAGGGCGCGGTGATCAACACCGCGCCCCTTTTTTCGCCCTAGCGCATTTTCCGTTCATACGACACCGGCCCGCGTGAGCGGAACATGCACTAGCTTGGATTCCGGCGCTATTCGGCCGCCTTGGCGAGTTCGCCGCCGATCGCCAAGCCGCCCTCGCCGGCCGATATGGCGACCGACTGGCCGTCCTCGATGCGGCCTTCCAGGATCATCGATGCCAGCGGGTTCTGCAGCTCGCGCTGGATCACCCGTTTCAGGGGCCGGGCGCCATAGACCGGGTCGTAGCCGGCATCCGCGAGCCAGACCGACGCCGCCTCGTCCAATTCCAGCGTGACGTCGCGGTCTTCCAGCAGATCGCGCAGCCGGCCGAGCTGGATCGCCACGATCCCGGTCATGTCTTCCCGGGTCAGCCGCCGGAACACGATCATCTCATCCAGCCGGTTGATGAATTCCGGCCGGAAATGGGCGCGCGCCGCGATCAGCACCTGTTCGCGCGCGATGGCGTCATCTTCGCCGGCGGCGGATGCAAGGTGCTCGCTGCCGAGGTTCGAGGTCATGACGATCAACACGTTACGGAAGTCCACCGTACGCCCCTGGCCGTCGGTCAGGCGGCCGTCGTCCAGCACCTGCAGCAGCACGTTGAAGACGTCCGGATGGGCCTTCTCGACCTCGTCGAACAGGACCACCTGGTAGGGCCGTCGGCGGATTGCCTCGGTAAGGGCACCGCCCTCGTCATAGCCGACATAGCCGGGCGGCGCCCCGATCAGCCGGGCGACCGAATGCTTTTCCATGTATTCCGACATGTCGACGCGGACCATCGCGTGCTCGTCGTCGAACAGGAATTCCGCCAGTGCCTTGGTCAGCTCGGTCTTGCCGACACCGGTCGGCCCCAGGAACATGAAGCTGCCGATCGGTCGGTTGGGATCCTGCAGCCCGGCCCGCGCCCGCCGGATGGCGTTGGCGACGGCGCCGACCGCTTCATCCTGGCCGACGACCCTGGAATGTAGCTTCTCTTCCATCGCCAGCAGCCGCTCGCGCTCGCCTTCCAGCATCTTATCGACCGGGATACCGGTCCAGCGCGAGACCACAGAGGCGATGTCCTCGGCGCGCACCTCTTCCTTCAGAATGCGCGATTCCTTGGCGGCATGGGCATCCTCGAGTTTGGCTTCCAGCTCGGGGATAATGCCGTATTTGAGCTCGCTGGCGCGTGCCAGATCGCCGCCACGCTGAACCTGCTCCAGTTCGAGCCGGTGCTGGTCGAGCTGCTCCTTCAGCTTCTGGGCCGAGGACAGCTTGTCCTTCTCGGCCTGCCAGCGCGCCGTCAGTTCGGCGGATTTCTGCTCCAGCTCGGCAAGCTCGGTCTCCAGCTTGGTCAGCCGGTCCTTCGAGGCGGCGTCGGACTCCTTCTTCAGCGCCTCGCGCTCGATCTTCAACTGGATGATGCGCCGATCCAGTTCGTCGATCTCCTCGGGCTTGCTGTCGACCTCCATGCGCAGGCGCGACGAGGCCTCGTCCACCAGGTCGATCGCCTTGTCGGGCAGGAACCGGTCGCTGATATACCGGTTGCTGAGCGTCGCCGCGGAGACGATCGCACTGTCAGTGATCCGGACGCCGTGATGCAGTTCGTATTTCTCCTTCAGGCCGCGCAGGATCGAGATGGTGTCCTCGACATTGGGCTCGGATACGAAGACCGGCTGAAACCGGCGCGCAAGGGCGGCGTCCTTCTCGACATGCTTGCGGAATTCGTCCAGCGTCGTGGCGCCTACGCAGTGCAACTCGCCGCGGGCCAGGGCCGGCTTGAGCATGTTCGATGCGTCCATGGCACCTTCTGCCTTGCCGGCGCCGACCAGGGTGTGCATCTCGTCGATGAACAGCACGATCTCGCCGGCCGCGGCGGCGACTTCCTGAAGGACCGCCTTCAGGCGCTCCTCGAATTCTCCACGGAACTTGGCGCCGGCGATCAGGGAGCCGAGATCCAGCGACAGCAGCCGCTTGTCTTTCAGACCTTCCGGAACGTCGCCGTTGACGATGCGGTGGGCCAGCCCCTCGACGATGGCGGTCTTTCCGACGCCGGGCTCGCCGATCAGTACCGGGTTGTTCTTGGTGCGCCGTGACAGGACCTGGATGGTGCGACGGATTTCCTCGTCACGACCGATCACCGGGTCAAGCTTGCCCTCGCGCGCCACATCGGTCAGGTCGCGGGCATATTTCTTCAGCGCCTCGTAGGTGTCCTCCGCACTGGCGCTGTCGGCCCGGCGCCCCTTGCGAATGTCGTTGATGGCGCCGTTCAGTGCCTGCGGCGCGACGCCGGCATCGGAAAGCAGCGTTGCGGATGACGTGCCCTTGGCCATCGCCAGGGCCAGCAGCAGCCGTTCGGCGGTGACGAACTGATCGCCCGCCTTCTGGGCAAGCTGTTCGGCACTTTCCAGAACGCGGCTCATCTCGCGGGTCAGGTAGATCTGCCCCGCGCCGCCGCCCTCGACCGTCGGCAGCTTCTTCAGCGCCCCGTCAACGCCGGATAGCGCCCGTTTAGCGTCGCCGCCGGCGGCCCGGATCAGGTTGGCCGCCAGCCCTTCCTGGTCGTCCAACAGCGCCTTCAGCAGGTGTTCCGGCGTCAGTTGCTGGTGCCCCTGGCGCATCGCCAGCGTCTGGGCCGCCTGGACGAATCCGCGCGACCGCTCGGTATACTTCTCGAAATCCATCATCGTCTCCAATCTGGAGCCGGATCGTCTTCTCAGAAGCCCGATCCCGCCTTGACCCACGTCATGTGCGATCCATGGAGGACCTTCGACCCGCCACCATCGATCGATGATCGGAGGGCCATCCCTTATGTGGGAAATGTCTGGATCGTCTCAAGGCGTGCCCGACCGAACCGGCATAAGATCGTAACGGCATGTCAGCACGTATGCGTCGCAATTCGAGAATTATGTACCATTTTCTGCAACAAATTTGGAATAGTTCAACAAATTGGCATAAGTCGCAGAGATGAATGATTATTAATGCGTATATACAGTCTCATATGATATGCTTTGTTTTATTAGTGAAAGGTGATTCGAATAAAATATGTTCGGCCTGATCAGCGATAGGCAGTTGCCGATCGAGGCATTGGACGATGATCGGCTCGTCCGGTTGTTTGATTACTGGACAAGGAAAAAGGCCGGCCGGCCAATGCCGGGCCGTGCCGACATCGATCCTTTGGAACTCAAAGAGCATATGGGTCAGCTCCACCTGATCGATGTGCTCGGTCCCGGAGAATTCCGGTACCGGATCTATGGCAGCCGTGTCACCAATCCGGATTTGGCGGATATGACGGGCAAGTTCGCATCCGACTACCACGATACGGCGTTTGCCTCGATGACGACCCGGCATTACCAAAGCTGCGTCGATGCGCAGACGCCGGTGTTCCACCATATCGTCGGCGAGGTCAAACTCCACCGCTACGAATACAAGCGCCTATGCCTACCCCTGTCGAAGACGGGCGCGTCGGTGGACATGATCCTGGCGTCGCCGATCCGGATGATCGTTCCCAGTTCGTTGCCGCTCACGGGCCACTTCGAAGACCATTGACGGCCGTCAGTGGCGGGCCACGGACGGCCAAGGCCACCGGATATCCCTGGAATATTACAGCCCGGCGACGTATTAGCCGTGTGCCGGCCCGATTCGATCTGTTAATGGTTAATGTGCCGAGTGTCCAAATTTCAAGGGGAATGAAATGCAAGGCTTCAAACGGAAGGTTGGCATGCTGATGGTGGCGGGGGTGCTGACCGTCGGCATGACCGGCTGTGAGACGGGCATGGAAGAAGGCAGCATGTCGGCATCCGACAGCGCCTCCGCGGCGCAGGCAGCTGCGGAACGGTCGGCCCGCTCGGCAGCCGCTGCCCAGGCCGCAGCCGAAGCAGCGCAGGCCGCCGCCGAGCGCGCCGAGCGGATGTTCCAACAGTCGATGCAGAAATAGCCCTTCGGCCGCGGATACCCGATCAGCGGCTGACGCGGACCGGGTATCCGCGCCTTTCTTTCACAGCAGCCAATACCGCCGCCCAGTCGACAGTCCGGGTCGCTGTTTCGGCCGCGAAGCTCTCGACCTGGCCAAGGATCCCCAGCGGAACCTCGGGATCAAATCGCCCCTCTATCTCCAGCATATCGACCTGGGTCTGCGTCGGGTGCGCCTCGACAAAAAGCTCGCCGTCGACCCAGCCCATCTTGATCGGCTGATCCACCACCGTGACCGGCGTGCCGACTGGTATCTTCTCGAACAGCGTAACGATATCCTCCGGATACATCCGGATGCAGCCACTGCTGACCCGCCGTCCGATGCCCCAGGGACGGTTCGTGCCGTGGATCAGATAGGCCGGCCAATCGAGATAGAGCGCGTGACTGCCGAGCGGATTGTCCTCGCCTGGCGCGACCACCGCCGGTAATTCGGGCCGCTCGGCCCGGATCGACTCCGGCGGGTACCAGCTTGGCCCTTCCGTCTTGCGAACAATCCGGCTGTCGCCGGTCGGGGTCGTCCAGCCCTCGCGACCGATGCCGATCGGATAGGTTTCCGACGCGCCATCCGAGCCCGGAAAATAGTACAGACGCATCTCCGGCAGGTTGATGACGATGCCGTCCTGCGGCGCATCGGGGAGCAAATGGGCGGTCGGCAGCACAACTCGCACATTGGCGCCGGGCAGCCAGGGGTCGAGGCCGGGATTTGCCGCCCGGATCTCGACGAAACCGAGGTCGTTGGCGCGGGCGACATCCAGAAGATTGTCCTCGAACACCGTCACATAGCTGCCCATCTGGCCGACCATATCGGTGGCGGCTGCGGTCGGACCCGGCAGAATCAGCCACGCCGCCAGCGCCGCCGCTGGTAAACGTCGAATTAATGGCTTGACCGATATCATCGACGAACCTCCGCCGAACGGGATCATCCTGTTCGGGTCATGCTATGATACCAAGCGAATGCATTGCCAAACTAAACGACCGAGCAAGTGGCCGCATCAAGCCGGCATCCTGAACCGAATCGGCACATTGCCCATTGTGACGTTTGTCTTCTGGCTCGCGATCGCCGTCACGCTTGCCTCAGCGCCGGCCTCGGGCGAGCCCCTGACGACTGCCGACGCAATCTGGACCGGCGACATTGATGCGGCCACCGAGGCCACCATGTCGACCGGCCCCGCGCTGGCAGCGGCCGAAGCCGCGGACATGGTGCTGGTCTACAAGGGCCGCCGCACCATGTACCTGATGCGCGATGGAAAGGTGCTCCGTAGCTATGAGGTCGCGCTTGGGCGCAACCCGTTCGGTCATAAGAACCGCGAGGGTGACGGGCGCACGCCGGAGGGCGGCTACCTGATCGATTGGCGCAATCCGAACAGCGATTTCCACCTGTCGCTGCACATCTCCTATCCGCGACCGCAGGATTATTCGCCGGCCAGCGAGACCGGTGAGGACCCGGGTGGCGCGATCATGATCCATGGCCTGCCCAACGGCAGGTCCGCCGATCAGGTCGGGCACCCGCAGTTCGACTGGACGAATGGCTGCATCGCGGTGTCGAATGAGGAAATCGAGGAGATCTGGCAACTAGTAGACGATGGCACGGCGATCTTCATCCTGCCGTAGCCGCACCCGGCCGGGTCTTGTCTTTCCGGCTCCCGCCCAGAGCATGATGGAATAGACCTAGATTCAGATTTGAAGTCGACTCGACCTCAGATCATTCCGAACTAGGCAGGCTCTGCGCCGGCCGTCTCCCAGGACAGCTTCTTGCGGTAGATGGTCGAGGCGCTGATCTCCAGCATCGCGGCGGCTCTGGAGATATTGCCGCCACAGGCGGCAATCGCTGACTCGATGGCCTCCTTTTCGACCTCCCAAAGCGGCCGAATGGCATCGCCGGGATTGGCGCCGCCGTCGCGGTGCGCGCCGAGAATTGTGACCGGGGCCGGCCGGCCGCCATCGTCCGCCGGCAATGGCAGCATCTCCGCCGTCGCTTCTTCGCCCTCGTTGAGCACGACCACATGACGGATCACGTTCTGAAGCTCGCGGACGTTACCGGGCCAATCATGAGATTCCAGCCTTGCCGACGCCTCCGGGGCGAACCTCTTGAATCCACGCCCTTCCTCTTCGGCGTATTGGGACAGCAGATGCTGCGCGATTTCGCCGATATCGCCGACCCGCTCTCGCAGCGGCGGCAGATGGACCGGCACCACATGCAGACGATAGTACAGATCCTCGCGGAAGCGGCCGGCAGCGACTTCCGCCTGCGGATCGCGGTTGGTGGCGCAGACGATACGGATATCGACCGTCTCGAGCTGGTTGCCGCCGACCTTCTGAAAGGCGCCGGACTGCAGAAACCTCAGCAATTTGATCTGCAGGGCCGCATCCAGTTCGCAGACCTCGTCCAGGAACAGGGTACCGCCATCCGCCATCGAGGCCGCGCCCTGGCGCTCGCCGACCGCACCGGTGAAGGCCCCCTTCACATGGCCGAAGATCTCCGATTCCATCAGTTCGCGCGGGATAGCGCCGCAGTTGATCGCGATGAATGGCTTCTCGCACCGGCCGCTGCGCCGGTGCACCGCATCGGCGAAGACCTCTTTGCCGGTGCCGCTCTCGCCCGTGACGAAAATGGTTGCCTTCGACGCGGCAATATTGTCGATCGCGGCATAGACCGCCTGCATCGCCGCAGAAGACCCGATGAAGCCGTAATAGCGGTCCCGTTCGGACCCGGCCTCGGTCGCCGTCGCGCCGCCCTCCAATTGCAGCCGGTCCAGGGTGGTCAGCACCGCCTCGGTCAGGCGGCTGCCACTGACCGGCTTGATGACATAGTCGTGGGCGCCGGCACGCATGGCCCGGACGGCGGCGTTGACCGATGCGTTCGATGTCAGGACGATGAGTCCGATCCGCTCAGGCCGTTCTGCGACGAAGCGCAGGACTTCAGCGGCCTTGCCGCCCGGCAGGTCCAGGTCCAGCAACACCACCTGCGGCGCGTCACGACGAATCGCCTCGCGCGCCTCGGCGGCGGATCGCACGCACCGAGTGTCGATCGACGCACGGCTGAGGAAATCAGCATGCGACCGCGACAAGGAGGGGGAGTCGTCTACGAGCAGTACCCGTGCCCGCCACATCGACCGGCAACCAGCCGGCATTTCGATGGCACCGGCAACCCGCCCCCCCGGATTGATGAGTTCTGCCGTCATATTGCTGAACCCGTGCCTGACGCTCATACCTCGAGCAGAATTACCGGCACAGGCTCGGCGAGAAAGTTTAAATATAGGTAAAAATCAATACATCGCGTTTTTCGAGAGTTTTTCTATCATACGATGTTGAAATATATTCTCTTTACCCTCTTTGTTAGAGTTATCGAAAGAATCGTGCGATCACGTGAATTATAGTGACGGGCAAGGGTCGAGCCTCGGAGGGGGAGGGCCGGGGAAAAGACATCCCGGCCGGCCCGCAACCCTACCGCCCGGCAAAGACGGCCGTTACTCCGCCGCTGCAGCGATTCCGGTCTCGTCCCGCACAACATGGACCTGTCGCTGCGGGAACGGGATCTCGATGCCTTCATCATCGAAGCGCTGCTTGATCGTCTTGGTCAGATCGAACTTCAAACCCCAGTAGTCCGGTGCGGCACACCACGCTCGAAGGATGATGTTCACCGAGCTGTCCGCCAGTTCGCCGACCGCGACCATGGGTGCCGGATCCTGGTGGACCCGTTCATCAGCATTGGCCGTGGCAAGGATCAGTTCCATGGCCGTGTCGATATTGTCGGCGTAGCCGATGCCGAACAGGAAATCGACCCGTCGGGTGGCGTGGAAGCTGTAATTCTTGATCGCCGAACTCCAAATCTGCCCGTTCGGGGCAATGATCTGAACGTTGTCCGGCGTGCAGAGTTCGGTCGCGAACAGCGTCACCGATTTGACTGTCCCGGCAAGTCCGCCGGCGTCGACATAGTCGCCCGCCTTGAACGGACGGAAGAGCAGGATCATCACACCCGCCGCAACGTTGCTGAGCGTGCCCTGCAACGCCAGGCCGATTGCCAGGCCAAGGGCGCCCAGAACCGCGATGAAGCTGGCCGTTTGAACACCGAACCGGCTGAGTACGGCGATCACCGTGAAGGCCAATATGCCGTACCGCACGAAGCTGGCGAAAAAGCCGCCGAGCATCGCATCGACCTTGTCGGTACGCGACAGAACCCGACGGACCATTCGGCTGCACCAACCGGCGGCAATCCACCCGACGATCAGCGTAACGATTGCGGCTACGACATTGAGCCCATAAGCCGCCACCAGGCCGATGACCGCATCCACGGTCCCGGCAATGGAGTCATTCATGTGATACCTCCCTGAACGCAATGCCCTCGGGTTGTCCCGGTTCGGGACACCCAAATTGGGCTTCGCAAAATCCTCTGCGGCATCCGCCCGGCATTCAGGCCGGGCAACTCATTCCGGACCGCGATGGCGGCGCGTTTCGCGGTACCGATCAATTGAACAAGGCCGCTTGGCACCATCGCCAAGCGGCCCTGTTCCGTCGCGCCCTTGTACAGGCGCAATCCGATCCTTACTGGACGGTGATGGCGGCGCGCCGGTTCTGCGCGTTCTTCACACCGTCGCCGGTCGGAACCAGCAGGTTGTTCTGACCATACGCCGACAAGGAAATGGCGTCCTCAGGCACACCGTTGGCAGCAAGGAATGCGGCGACCGCCTCCGCCCGCTCTTCCGACAGGGCGAAGTTGAACGCATCCGACCCGACGGTATCGGTATGGCCGGAGACCACGATCTTGGCGTCCGGACGCTTGGTCAGGTCCGTCATGATCGTGTCGAGAAGCGACTGCGCGTCATCCGTCAGCGTCGCCGCGCCGAAATCGAAGAAGACGTTGAACGGACCGGTCTCGCCAAGCAGGATCGCGTCGACCTCGGCCATCGCATTCTCGTAATTCGAGCGGCATTGGCCAATGTCGAAGTCCTGATGGTTCTCCTCCCGCTCCTGCAGCCAGCAATCGTACTGGACCTGGGCGGTTGCGACCTCGACCGGCGCGGCTTCGCGAGCGCCCTGGCCATAGGCCGACAGCAAACGCACCCGCGCGGCGCCAAGTTCGTCCTGGTATTCGGCGGGGATGTTGCGCGACTCCACGGTGTCCGGTTCGACCGGCATATCCTGGCCGGCATCGATCGCCTTCTGAGCGAAATGCCGGTTATCCCGCCAGTCGTACTCGGACCGCTCATTGGTCGACAGCTCGACATAGCCGCTGCCCAGCGCCTCGTTGTACGAATTGGACGACATCGACGCCATACTCGCATTTGGCGTATCGCATGCCGACACCAGAGCCGCGCCGGCAACCACGGCGATAAGACCTGTTGTTCTTACCATTTCAAGTTCTCCGTTTCATTTGTTGATGCCAGGGCCACATTATTGTTGTCCTACGCTCCGGGCACGGCATTTCATCGTCAGCGACCTGTTAGTGCGCCCAAAGGTCGCAGCCGCTACTTGCCGTCACCGAATTGCAGACTCCCTCCCCCGACTAACCTTCAGCACCGCCCGAAGTCAGGTTCGTATCGGCACCGTCCCGAACATACAATAGCCCTTCGACAACCGTTTGATCCAGATACAAGTCAATTTTGCTCTAATTAATCCGATGAGAAGTATTGCCAGCACAATTCCACGTAGTTCACTGCCGCCAGGGGGTCGGATACATTCTCCTGGGCCGAGGCCATGCCCGTTGTGAGCACGAGGCAAATTGCGGGTGGATGATTTCGGATCATATCTCCACCAATTACCATCGAGGGCGCGCCGGGAGCGACCTTTCCGACATTGGACGCTGTCGTTTGCATCACAGTCCATGCGCCGGATAGCATTGTCGGCGTTCTACCCGAGTGGATTTGGATGCCACATCGAATTTCGGCCAAAGTTGATGACCGGCGGTAGCGATGCTGACGCGGCTACGGCGTCTGTGCATGAGATGTGCCCGGCCGATCCGAATGACATGAGCCGGCACGCGGAATGGGATTTCGATTTCCGACAGGGTGGACCGGGCCCGGTGGAAACGAAGATCCTCCTTCGGTCCAGCCCAGACGTCACGCTGATGAAGTTCAATATCGATCGGGGCGTCCATCAAAAGGGATGCTCTCCGACCGAGACTGTCAAATTCGGACTTCCGGCCACGCCGGTATTTCATTCTTGGCGCGGGGCGAGCGGAACCGGCCCTAGAGAATCTCCCAGTCGATCTCCCGCGCCAGCCGCACCAGCGGGTGGCCCAGGTCGATGATCTGGTCCAAGGCCAGCCGCAACAGGTCCTTCTGACGGTTGTCGCGCCGTTTGTTCATGGCACGTCCCCGAGGCTCAAAACCACGCCCCAGAGAATCACGAAACAGCCCGATTCGAGATTCCCAAATCGCAAGAAAACCGGGCTCATCACTGGGCTCTCCTGCAAGAACGAGTACGTCCTCAGCGTGGATAAGTCCAGAATATCAGAACGTTCCGAGATCCTCACAGGCAACCAATTACCGCTTTCCGTCGTGATTGTCTTGCATTGCGCGCCGTTTGCATCCGACACTGCGCGAGAAATTAGCCTGCCGCACAACCCCATATTCCAATGGCGCCGCGAATATACTGGAACCGTCCTTGGGCGCGGGCATAGTGTTGAGCCAGAAACAGATAATATGGAGCAGCGTTGGGACCGGGACACGAGAATCAGCCCGCAAGGCAGTGCGGCTCGGCAACCAGATTGAGCCTCCCGACGCATAAGCGGGTATTGTGGCCGGAGCGGCAAAGACCCGGTCGATGACTGTCAAACCGGTGCAGAATGGTGTTCTCATCTCTCCCGAAGCGGTCCCGGAACGGGCAGCAGACGGGCGCAACGCGCAGGGCGGGCCCGGAGGCGCGGATCGTTCGGACCGACACCGGGCAGCCTGCCGCGACCCGGCCGGCGGTGACGTCATGACCGGAAACGGCGCGGCTGCATTGGGCGCCCGCTGGCTCATCGACAACCAGCTTATCGGGGTCGTGCTGATCGGCCATGACGGCAACGTCACCGATCGTTGCGGCGACCTGGTCGGATGGGCGCGGACCGGGCACAGGATTTCGGACTGCCTGCCGGTCCTGAGTTCCCATGAAGCGGAGCTCATGGCCGTGTGCAGCGGAGAGCGCCAATCCCTGTTCCTGCCTGAGGTCCGTCACCGCCACGCGGTAGGCGATGAAGAGCAGTCTTATTCGCTCCATTGTTTTCCGATGCCGGACAAACGCGGCATGGGGCTGGTGTTTCAGGACGCATCGACCGTCGGCGCGCTGGAACGCAATGTCCGGAGACAGCGCAGCGATCTGGCGACGGCGGAGCGCCGCCTGACCCATGCCCGGGAACTCGCCGAAGCCGCCGACCAGGCCAAATCGGTCTTTCTGGCGAATGTCAGCCATGAACTGCGCACACCGCTCAATGTCATCATCGGCAACGCCGAGATTCTTCGGGATTGGGATCCGGCCTCGCTGCCGGCTGAAGATCTGCACATCTTCGCCGAGGACATTCTGGAGAACGGCACCTATCTGCTGGACCACATCAACGACCTCCTGGACCTTGCCAAGGCTGAGGCCGGCGGCATCGATCTGATCGAGGAGGAACTCGACATCGACCATTTGCTCGAGAGCGCCGTGGCCGTTGTCAGGAATCAGCCCAGTGCCGTAGCGCTGACCATTCGGCACCATTCGGCAGCCGGACTGCCGCAATTGATCGGCGACGGGCGGCGCCTGCGTCAGGTCTTGCTCAATCTGTTGGGCAATGCCGTGAAGTTCACCCCGGATGGCGGCGCGATTTCGGCCCGGGCCTGGGTCGATCACGAGGGCGCCATGACGATCGAAATATCCGATGACGGGATCGGCATTGCCGCCGACCTGCTCGAACGCGTAATGCTGCCGTTCGGGCAAGCTGGCCGGCCGGTCGACAACCGGGCGCGCACGGGCACCGGCCTCGGACTGCCCCTGGCCAAGACCCTGATCGAGCTGCACGACGGCGCCCTGGCGCTGGACAGCATACCCGGTGAGGGCACTCGGGTGACATTGCGATTTCCGCCTGGCCGCACGCGGGCCGGACGATGACCAACCTGCGCAAGAACACCGTGCTGCTGGTCGAGGACACGCCCTCGCTGGCCCGGACCTATCTGGGGTTCCTGCGTGACGAGCCTTATGAAATCCAGCACGTCGAGACCGGCGCGGATGCATTGGCGGCACTGTATGAGTACACGCCTCAGGTGGTGCTGCTGGACCTCAAACTGCCGGACCGCGACGGGTTGGAGATTCTTCAGGAGATTTCGCTTCAGCGCCTGCCCTGTTCGGTGATCGTGGTCACCGCGCACGGTTCGCTGGACACGGCCGTTCAAGCCATGCGCGGCGGGGCCAGCGACTTCCTGGTCAAGCCGTTCAATCGGGAACGGTTGAAAGTGACGCTGCGCAATGTCCTCGAACGCAGCGAACTGGTCCAAGTCGTCAAGGCATACCAGGAATCGATCGACCGCCATTCTTTCCACGGGTGCATCGGCTCCAGCCTGGAAATGCAGGCCATCTACCGCATGGTCGAGAGCGCGGCCGCCAGCGACGCCACCGTGTTCATCACCGGCGAAAGCGGCACCGGCAAGGAGGTCTGCGCCCAAGCCGTGCACAGCACCAGCCCGCGCGGCGACAGATCGTTCATCGCCATAAACTGCGCCGCCATACCCAAGGATCTGATGGAAAGCGAGGTCTTCGGGCACGTCAAGGGCGCCTTCACCGGCGCCGTCAGCGATCGGCCCGGCGCCGCCAGCCTGGCCAATGGAGGAACGCTGTTCCTGGACGAGATCTGCGAAATGGACCCGCTGCTGCAAGGCAAGCTGCTGCGCTTCGTGCAGACCGGCTCTTTCACGCCGGTCGGCGGCAGCCGGGTCGAAACCGTCGACGTCCGCTTCATCTGCGCCACCAACCGCGATCCGCTGCAGGAAGTTCGCGAAGGCCGGTTCCGCGAAGACCTGTACTACCGGCTGCACGTGATCCCGATCGCATTGCCGCCCTTGCGGGACCGGGGAGCCGACTGTCTGGAGATCGCGCGCAGCCTGCTCGACGACTATGCCGGCCAGGAGGGCAAGCGGTTCAGGCGGCTGGCGCCGGAGACCGAACGGATCATCGACGCCTACGACTGGCCAGGGAATGTGAGACAGTTGCAGAACGTGCTGCGGAACATCGTCGTGCTGAATGACGGCGAAGAGGTGACGCCACAGATGTTGCCGCAGACCCTGACCGCGCCGATGGCACGCCCGGTCTCCATGTCACGGCCGCCCGGCCTTTCCGACGCAGCCCATCAGCCGCCATACGAAACTGGCGAGGTGAAGGACATGGCGCAGCTTGCGGAGCTGATCCGCCCGCTGGCCGAGGTCGAATGGGACGCGATCGAGAATGCCGTCGCGCTGTGCGGCGGCGATGTCCGCAAGGCCGCCGTATTCCTGGGCATCGGCCCGGCGACGATCTATCGCAAGCGCAGCCTGCGCCGCGCCGAAGACAAGAAAGTCGCGGATTAGCATCTGTCCGCGGGTGCGATGCAGCGCCGACCCCTTTCCCGCCACATGACCGCTCTATGCAACCTCCCGACACCAGCAACGGCAGGGAGCCATTCGGTGAACCGGATCTGCATCGTGCTCACCGTCTGTGCGGCCGTCGCCGGCTGCGCCGGCCATCACGTCGACATTCTGTCCAGCTATCGTCTGACCGGCATCATTGAGGCACCGCCAGCCGAGACGGCGTCCGGATCCCGCAACGCCAGGCTGACGTTTCGCGATCTGGCCCTCGACGACACACGCCGGCCCGAACAGAGGATCATCGCCAGCCGGGCTCTGCCTTTGGGCGAGCCATTCGACTTCGTCGAAGACTATTTCTGGGGCGTCACCGTCTCCGACATCAATGATATCCCCGCAGTGGACGAAGACCTCGTCATCGAGATCGACGTCGAGGGCTGCCGCCCCTGGCGGATGACGTTCAGCACCTCCGCACTGGCGTATGAAGACGGGACGAGCAGTATTCGGTTAGGAGAAGTGTCTCTCGTCTGCTGATCGGCGGTCCCGTCCGACCGGCCCGCACATCTACTCACGCGGTCGCGAACCGGCTTTATTCGCCGGTGCGCTGATCCAAGCCTATCTCTGATCGCGTAGGACCCGTCATGAGGATCGACCTGCCATGCATCGACGCCAATTCTTGACCGCGGCGACGGCCGTTCCCCTGCTCGGCGCCGGCGTGACCGGCGCAATCGCGGCCCCGGCGGCGAATCTCTGGGAGTATTGGACGGCGCACGATCCCCAGTCGCCAATTGCCGTGGACCATACAAGCTGGCAGCGGTTCCTGTCCCGGTACGTCATGCCGTCGCGGGACGGCATACATCGCATCGCCTACCGAGCGGTCCCGACCGCCGACCGCGACGCCTTGAAAGCCTATCTCGACGATCTGGCGACGGTCCGGGCGACCGGTCTGACACGCGATGAGCAGTTTGCCTATTGGGTGAACCTTTACAACGCGCTGACCATTGATACGGTCCTGGCGCACTATCCGGTCGACAGCATCCGCGACATCGACATATCGCCGGGACTGTTCGCCAACGGACCGTGGGGCAGGACGCTGATCGAGATCGAAGGCAGGCCGATCAGCCTGGACGATATTGAACACCGCATCCTGCGACCGATCTGGCGCGATCCGCGTATCCACTACGCCGTCAACTGCGCCGCGCTGGGCTGTCCGAACCTGGCGATGACGGCCTACACCGCCGCCGGCAAGGAACGCCTGCTGACGGACTCCGCATCGGCCTTCGTCAACCATGACCGGGGCAGCATGATCGCGGATGGCGCGCTCAGGGTATCCAGCATCTATGCCTGGTTCGACGAGGATTTCGGCGGCAGCGATGCCGGAATCATTGCCCATCTGAAGCAACATGCCAGGGGCGTCCGCGCCCTCGGCCTGGAGGCACAGACCAGGATCGCCGGCCACGCCTATGACTGGCGCCTCAACGACAAGGCGGGCACGCCTTGATGTAACCGGGCGCAACCGTCAGAGGTTTCGGAGAATTGACATTGACGCGCCATGGCCCGCATAACCGCGGACCATGGCGATACAGTTGCAGCGTCTCTGCCGATACCCGGTGAAGGGCCTGAGCGCCGAGGATCTCGACTCGGTCGCCCTGACCGCTGGTGACGGGTTTCCCGAGGACCGCCGTTTCGCCCTGGCGCATGGCGCGGACCGATACGAGAGCGGGCGATCGGGCTGGCAGCCGAAGCGGCATTTCCTGAACCTGATGAGCAACGAGCGGCTCGCCGCGTTGCAAACCAGCTATGATCCGGCCAGCGGCATCCTCACGATCCGCCGAAACGGTAAGCAGGTGGCTCGCGGCAACATCACGCAGCAGATCGGTCGGGACCTTATCGACCAGTTCTTCGCTGCGTTCATGCGCCACGAATCGGTCCGCTCGCCGAGGCTGGTTCAGTCGCCAGGCGTCATGTTCACGGACGCCGAGGCCAAATTCGTCTCGATCATCAATCTCGACTCGGTGCGTGACCTGGAGCGGGTCACGCGGCAGCCGGTGGACCCGATCCGATTTCGCGGGAACCTAATGATCGACGGCGCCCGGCCTTGGCAGGAATTCGATTGGGTCGGCCGCGTGGTCACGCTCGGGGGAACGCGGCTGTCGGTGGTCGAACCGATCGGCCGCTGCGCCGCGACCAATGTCGACCCGGCAACCGGCAACCGCGATCTGAACATCCCAAAAACGCTGATGTCCGGATTCGGTCATAGCAATTGCGGAGTCTATGCCCGCGTGGAGTCAGCCGGCAGCGTCACGGTTGGAGACACGCTCTCGATCTCCTGATCCGCGGACGATGCATGCTGAAATCAAGCCCGCAAGCGCGTTGCGGGCACATGTGACAACGCGCGGTCAGTCGCCTTCGGTATTGGCCTCGGGCGGCGCAGCGGCGCTGTCCTTGGACCTGGTCGATTTGCGCGGACGTCCGGGGCCACGCCGCCGAGGCTTGGGCGCGGGAGATGCATCCGCTTGGTCATCGGCGCCGTTCGCGCCGCTCGCCGCCGACTTCGACTGCGTCGCCTCGGGCTCGGACTCCGGCTGGGAGCCGACCACTTCAACGACGGCCTCGCCATTGGACAGTTCGGACGCGGCATCACGCGCATCGTCCTGACGCGGATCCTTGCCGAATTCGACCGCAGTTCCGCCATCCACTGCTTCGGCGTCGCCGGCTTGCGGGGCAGCGGCGCGGCCACGATCGCGGTCGGTCTGATGCCCGTTCTCGCGCGGCGCACCGTCACGATTAGCGCCGTCGCGGCCACCGGCGTCACGATGGCCATTGTCCCGATGACCATTGTCGCGCCCGCCGCCGTCGCGATGGCGATGACCCCCGTCACGGCCTTCCGACTGCTGCTGGGTCTGGCTCTGGGCTTCGTTGATGGCCGCGATGATGCGGTGATAGTGCTCGGCGTGCTGGAGATAATTCTCCGCCATGATCCGGTCGCCGCTGGCTGAGGCGTCGCGGGCCAGCGCCTGGTACTTCTCGTTCACCTGGAACGCAGTACCTCGGATTCGCACATCCGGCCCATTGCTGTCGAAAGTCTGATTTCGATTAGGAATGTTGCTCCGGCGTCCGCTGTTGTTGCCCCTGCCACGCGCACGCCTGTTGCTCGGTCCTTGTCTCATCTATCCCTAGCTTTTCATCATGATGACGCGCCGACCCTCCGCCGGTCGGACATGGGCGAAACCCACCGGCCATTGTCCGGTGGCTGGGCGATCGCATGGTCACAGCAGTATTGGGAAGCTGGACGGCGATCCGGAAGCACTTCACCCCAGTCTTTCGCTGCATCGAACCTACCGCCTTGCCGGCAGGATTCCAATCATTTTCTGCCGCAAACGCAGCGCTGAACACCGGCTAGATCGTCAATCGACTCCAGCCGGTAAGGCCGGCATCAGCCAGAATGGACGCAACGGCCGGCGCCTGCCCGGCTCCGACTTCCAGCACGGCCAGCCCGCCGGCAGCCAGCAAGCTGGCCAAATCAGGGGCAAGCGCGCGATAAGCATCCAGCCCGTCGGCACCGCCGACAAGCGCCCGGCGCGGATCGAACTGCGCCACTTCCGGGTCCAAGGTGTCGACCTCCGACCGGGCGATATAAGGTGGATTGGCGACGACGAGATCGAATCCGCCGGCCAGCGCCTGTCCCCAGTCTCCGACCAGAAATGCCGCCCGATCCGCCACTCCGTGCCGAATCGCATTGCGCCGTGCCGTTGCCACCGCGTCGCGGCTGATATCGACGCCAACGCCCCAGCTGCGTCGCCGTTCGCTCAACAAGGCGATCAGCAGACAGCCGCTGCCGGTCCCCAGATCGAGAATGGACAGCGGCCGGTCGCGTTCCGGCATCCGATCCAGCGCCGCCTGGACGATGGTCTCGCTGTCGGGGCGCGGATCCAGCGTCGCTGGCGAAAGCTCGAATTCCAGGCTCCAGAATTCGCGCAGTCCGACGATGCGCGACACCGGTTCGCCCGCCGCCCGTCGCCGGCCCAGCCGATTCAGCGCATCTTGCTCGCACGTCGACAGCCGGCGGTCGCGATCGACATGAAGGGCGATCCGATCAACACACAGGGCATGGGCGGCTAGTAGCCGTGCGTCACGCATCGGCCCATCGACACCGGCGTCGTCGAGCCGCCGGGATAGCCGGGCAAGCGCCTCAGCGAGCGTCGGGGCGGACAGAGTCGCCTGATCGGTCATTGCCTTCGCGGTTTTCATCATGATCCGCCAACGCCGCCAGACGCGCCGCCTCGTCCTCAGCCGTCAGCGCGTCGACCAACTCGTCCAGCGCCTCGCCGGCAAGGATCTTGTCGAGCTTGTAGAGGGTCAGGTTGATTCGGTGATCGGTGACGCGCCCCTGCGGGAAATTATAGGTACGGATGCGTTCCGACCGGTCGCCGGAGCCGATCTGGCTGCGCCGCTGCTCGGCCCGCTCGGCATCGACGGCGGCGCGTTCCTGCTCGTAGATCCGGGCACGGAGGATCTTCATCGCCTTCGCGCGGTTCTTGTGCTGCGATTTCTCGTCCTGCTGGGCCACCACGATGCCGGTCGGCAGGTGGGTGATGCGCACCGCGCTGTCGGTTTTGTTGACCGACTGTCCGCCGGGGCCGGATGCCCGGTAGGTGTCGATCCTGAGGTCCTTCTCCTCGATCTTCACATCGACCTCCTCCGCCTCGGGCAGCACGGCGACGGTGGCGGCGGAGGTGTGGATGCGGCCCTGCGCCTCGGTGGCCGGCACGCGCTGAACCCGATGCACGCCGCTCTCGTATTTCAGGCGCGCGAAGACGCCGGCGCCCATGATGTTGGCGCTGGCCTCCTTGAAACCGCCGATCCCGGTCTCGTGCAGATCCATGGTCTCGAACCGCCAGCCCTTCATGGCGGCATAGCGCTGGTACATGGCGAACAGATCGGCTGCGAACAGCGCCGCCTCGTCACCGCCGGTGCCGGCCCGGACCTCCAGGATCGCGTTGCGGCGGTCGGCCTCATCCTTGGTCAGCAGCATGCGCTGCAATTCGCGCTCCAACTCCGGGATCCGGTCCTTCAGCGCGCGGAACTCCTCCTCCGCCATGGCCCGCATTTCCGCGTCGCCATCCTGGTCCGTCATCAGTTCGGCGAGGTCGCCCATCTCCTCGCGCCGCGCGCGCAACTCCTCGATCCGCTGCGCAACCGGCTCCAGATCGGCGTATTCCTTGGAGTAGACGGCAAACTCGTCGGGAGACAGAGTGCCCTGCGCCATGATGTCGGCGAGTTCCGCGAACCGCGCCAGGACCTTGCTGAAACTGTCTTCCAGACTCACGACTTGCTCTTCCGATTTCTGCTGCCCATCAGATCCAGTCCGCCGCTGGACCTGGACTCTTGAAATGTCGTGGTCTTCGGTCGGATTGACCCTCGCAAGAGGTCCCGTCTATTCGGCGGCCGACAGTGGCCGCTCGGCCTCGGACTCTGCGGCCGCCTTGTCCGCCTCGATCTCGGCCGCCTTGGCCTCGACCATGGTGACCAGATGGTCGACGATGTTCGGATCGTTCAGGCGGTGATCCTGGAGGCCGTTCACATAGACCTGATGAACGCCACGGCCGCCGCCGGTGAAGCCGATATCGGTCATGGTCGCCTCGCCGGGCCCATTCACGACGCAGCCGATCACCGACACGGTCATCGGCGTCGTGATATGCGCCAGCCGCTCCTCCAACACCTGCACCGTCTCGATCACATTGAATTGCTGGCGGGCGCAGGATGGGCAGGAGATCACCGTGACGCCGCGCCGGCGGATACCCAGCGATTTGAGGATCTCGTACCCGGCCTTGATCTCCTCCACCGGATCGGCAGACAGCGAGACCCGGATCGTGTCGCCAACGCCCGACCACAGCAGCATGCCCATGCCGATCGCACTCTTCACCGTGCCGCTGGCCAGGCCGCCGGCCTCGGTGATCCCCACATGCAGGGGGTAGTCGCAGGCTTCGGCCAACTGCTGGTAGGCGGCAACGGCGAGGAAAACGTCCGACGCCTTCACGCTGATCTTGAATTCGTGGAAATCCTCGTCTTCCAGAAGCCGCGCGTGGTTGAGCGCGCTTTCCACCATCGCCTCGGGGCAGGGCTCGCCATAGCGTTCCAGCAGGTCGCGCTCCAGGCTGCCGGCATTGACGCCGATGCGCATGGAGCAGCCATTGTCGCGGGCCGCCTTCACCACTTCGGCCACCCGCTCCTGGGACCCGATATTGCCGGGATTGATGCGCAGGCAGGCAGCGCCGTTCTCAGCCGCCTCGATGCCGCGCTTGTAGTGAAAGTGGATGTCAGCGACGATCGGCACCGTGACTTCCGGCACGATCTCCTTCAGCGCCGCCGTCGAGGCTTCGTCCGGGCACGAAACCCGCACGATATCGGCGCCGGCGATTTCCAGCTGTCGGATCTGTTCGATCGTGGCCTTGGGATCCGAGGTCAGCGTGTTGGTCATCGACTGCACCGAGATCGGCGCGTCGCCGCCGACAGCTACCTTGCCAACCTGGATCTGCCGGCTCTTGCGGCGGTCGATCTGACGATAGGGACGGACGGTCATCGGGGGACCATGGATCGATGTTGTGGCGTGGATGCGGCGTCCGCGCCTTTATAGGGGACAAGCGCCAATGGCGAAAGCCGTCGCGGTGCGCAATTGATATGGTCGTCGATGGGCGCGCGGTCAACGCCGGGCCAAGCAGACGCGGCGGCCCGCTCGTTAGGCTAGTTGGCGCCGAAGCCGTCCGGATCCAGCGTGACGTTGCGCACGACCGTGCCGCGCAGTCCAAGCGGCGGCTGGACGACGCCATCGACCAGGATTTCCAGCCCACCGGCATTGCCGGATGCCAGGGTCAGGCCCTCGGTGTTCGGCACACGATAGGTTTCGCCCGGGTCGAGCACCCGGGTCATCACCAGATTACCCAGATCGTCGGTGATCTGGACCCAGCTCATCTCGGTGGCCCGGATCACGATGCGCGAATTCAAATTCCCAAGGCTGCTGCGCCGTGGCTGGTCGGGCTGGAAAGCCGGCGGCGGGGGCGGCGGCTCGGTGATGGTCTGCTGACGGCCCGGCAGGATATTGGTCGGCGCCGACAGCGCCGCCCCCTGCTGCTCGCCAGATGGCGTGGTCGCCGCTTTCGGCTGCCCGTTGGAGGACGGTTCCTGCGGGTCGGCGGCGGCGACTTCGAATTGCTGCGACGGGGGTGTCTGGATCGAGGACGGCGGCACCCGCTGTATCGATTCAACGGATTGAACCGTCTCGATCGGCTCCACGCCCCGGGCGGGACGAGCCGGCTCGGCAGTGACGGTGGGTTCCGGCGTTGCCGCAGGGGTGGCGGCCCGGTCGGCAGGAACGACCGGCTGCGGCGGCGTTTCCTCTACGACCTGAACCGGAATGACCTGTTCGGGAACGGCTGGCTCAGAGATCTGCGAATCCGCCGCGGCGGTCGTATCGGGATTCTGGGTCCGCCGCGACTCGGCCAGGGACGCCAGCGCGTCCAGGTCCGGCGGCATCACCGGCGCACCGGCGACGGCGGGCGACTCGACCGGAGGAGCGGCAGAAGCCGACAGATCGGCATCTGGCGCGGGCCCCGACGTGTCGGCATCTGATTCGCCGCCACGACTTGCCAATTCCGCGAAACGATCCGGGATGTCGGCGACGCGGTCGACCAGCCCGTCTTCGCCGTCCGACGCCACAAACCAAGCGCCGTAGGCCAGGGCCGCCAGCAGCACGCCGATGACGAGCAACCCGACGCCCGGCACGCGGGCTTCGGTCGGGGCGACCGGGAACACATAATCGGTGCGCTTCGACAGTTCCGACGCTTCCTCCTTGAACCGGCGCACCATGTCGTTGGTGTCGAGGTTCAGGAAATCGGAATAGGTCCGGACAAAGCCGATCGCGTAGACGGTTCCGGGAAGGTCGCCATAGCGGCCGTCCTCGATCGCCTCCAGATAAGGCCGCTGAATGCGCAACAGCTGCGCAATGTCGGGGATGTCGTAACCGGCATCCTCTCGCGCCTTGCGGAGGACCGCACAGACCGGGTCGCGGACCAGCTTCGCCGTCATATCCGGCGACGATGAGTCCTTGTCCTCAGGAATAATGGCCACGTTCAACGGCTTCCTACCTTGCGCCATCTTGCGTCGTCTTTACCTGTCCGCGCTTTGTTTTGCCGACGGCACGGCACAGCGGCCAATTTGACCGGCCTGGCGCATGCGGTCCAGCGAACGAGAGGGATCCGCACATGGGGGCCATTGATAACGACGCATTCCTTAAAAGTTGTTAACAACAACGAATCGTTACCAGAATCGGAAGCGCCCGGAATTCCGCCCAACCCCGCCGATCAGAGCGCGATACCGCGATCCCTGGCAAAGGCCTTGAGCCCCTCGCGCACGGTTTTTTGCTCGCTGGCGCATAGCAGCTCAACATACTCCGACAACGCGCCGGCCTCCAGGCTGCGAATCATCGTCTTCAGCCCGCCGATCGCCGCCGGCGCCGCCGACAAGCGACGCAGCCCCAGCCCCACCAGAGCCATTGCCTCCAGCGGCCGCCCGGCCATCTCGCCGCAGACGCTGATCGGCACATTTGCCTCGTTACAGCGCGTGATGAGGTCGCGCATCACATTCAGGAAGGGTGGGGAAAGTGCGTCGTAACGCTGCGCCAACTTCGGATTGCCGCGGTCCGAGGCGAACAGGTACTGCATCAGATCGTTCGACCCGACCGACACGAAATCGACCCGCGACAGCACCGCAGGGAGCTGCCACAGCAGCGACGGGACCTCGATCATGACGCCGATCAGTACTGCGTCGGGCGTGGGAAAGCCTTCCGTGCGGCCACGTTCGAGTTCCACCGCCAGCAATTGGCGCGCGGCATCCAGCTCCGCGACTTCGGCCACCATCGGGAACATGATGTTGATCGGGCGGCCCTTGGACGCCCGGAGCAATGCGCGCAGCTGGTTGCGCAGCATCGCCGGCCGGTCCAGGCCGATGCGGATCGCCCGCCAGCCGAGCGCCGGGTTCTCCTGTGGCATGTCGGCGAAATAGGGCAGCCGCTTGTCGCCCCCGATATCCAACGTGCGGAACACCACCGGTTTGCCATCGGCCAAGTCCAGGACCCGACTGTAAAGCTCGGTCTGCGCATTCACATCGGGATAGGTGGCGCGCACCATGAACGGAATCTCGGTGCGGTACAGGCCGACGCCGTCGGCGCCGGTGTCGTGCAGATGCGGCATGTCGAGCAGCAACCCGGCATTGATGTGCAGCGACACCTGGACACCGTCGCGGCTCTCCGCCGGCAATCCGGCAAGGCCCGCCATCTCCCGCTTACGCCGGGCACGCAGCTCGGCGTTCTCGATGAATACGGCCTGCACGTCGTCGGCCGGCCGGATAAAGATCTGGCCGTTGTCGCCGTCGACGATCACCGGATCCAACGGCTCGATGCGCGACAGCACATCGGCGCATTGTCCAACCACGGGGATGTCCAGCGCCCGGGCGACGATGGCGACATGGCTGGCCGCCGAACCCTCCTCCATCACCAGCGCCCGGAGTCGCCGTTGATCGTAATCCAGCAGTTCGGCCGGGCCGATCGAGCGGGCCACCAGCACAACGTCGTCCGGCAGCGTGCCGGCCGCCGCGGCCGAGGTCTTGCCGGCCAGATGCAGCAGCAGCCGATTGGCCAGATCCTCGAAATCGGCCAGCCTCTCGCGCAGATAGGGGTCGGTCATGTGAACGATGCGGGCGCGCATATCGTCCTGCACCCGCTGCACGGCCGCTTCCGCCGTCAGGCCGGTGTTGATGGCGTCGGTGATCCGGTTCAACCAACCGCGATCCTCGGCGAACATCCGGTAGGTCTCCAGGATGTCCTGGGAGTCGGCAAGCGCCTCGGCGTTGTTGGCCAATAGTTCATCGAGCGAACTGTGCATCGCGTCGACCGCCTGCCACAAACGCGCCCGCTCCGCCGCCGGATCCTCGGCGACCATCTCACGGACCGTAAGCTGCGGCCGATGCAGCACGGCGGTGCCCTGGGCCAGCCCGGCATTGAGGGTCATGCCTTCGATCCGCGACGGCATCACGCCGCCGGCGCTGTCTCCGGCAATCTCGCCGCTGGCCGCGAGCTGCTGGCCGGCGACCAGCTCGGCGCCAACCATGGCGACGGTCTGAAGGGTTTCCACCTCCTCCTCGCTGTAGCTGCGGCGCTCGCGGTGCTGGATCACAAGGACGCCGCGTACCCGGCCGCCGCGCAGGATCGGCACGCCCAGCAGCGAGTGATAGGCCTCCTCGCCGGTCTCCGGCCGGTAGGCGAAATTCGGATGGGCCGGCGCATTGGCGATGGCCAGCGACCGCGCCGTCGCCGCCACTTCGCCGACCAGGCCCTCGCCGACCCTGAGCCGGGTCCGGTGCACCGCCTCCGGATTCAGGCCGATGGTGGCGAACAGCTCGAGCACGTCGCCGGGGCGGATGACGTAGGCAGAGCACACCTCCGCCCCCATCTCGGTCGCGATCAGGCGAACGATCTTGTCCAGCCGCGAGGCACCGGCGCCCGACGCCGCCATGACGTCGCGCAGGCGCGCCAGCAGCCGCCGGGACGGGCTGACCTCTGCCGCGAAGGCGATCGGTTCGCCGGCACCCGCCATCAGATCCCGTCCAGCCCGTATGCGGTGTGCAGGGCGCGCACGGCAAGCTCGGTGTATTTCTCCTCCACCAGCACGCTGATCTTGATCTCCGAGGTAGAGATCACCTGGATGTTGATGCCGTTTTCCGCCAGCGCCTTGAACATCTGCTGGGCGACGCCGGCATGGCTGCGCATGCCGACCCCGATCACCGAGATCTTCACTACGTTGCCGTCGGGGCGGAGCTGGCTGAACTTGATGTCGGATCCCAGGCCGTTCAGCACCCGCACGGCGGGATCGAGCTCGCCCTTGCCGACCGTGAAGGTCAGGTCGGTCGCCTTGCCGTCCTCGGAGATGTTCTGGACGATCATGTCGACATTGATGCCGGCATCGGACAGCGGCCCGAAGATGGAGGCCGCCACGCCGGGCTTGTCGCGCACCCCGACCAGAGTAATCTTCGCCTCGTCGCGACTGTAGGCGATGCCGCTTACGACCTGCTGTTCCACGATCTCGTCCTCGTCCACCACCAGGGTACCCGGTGCATCGTCGAAACTGGAGAGCACCTGAAGCCGCACCCTGTGGTTCATGGCGATTTCCACCGAGCGTGTCTGCAGAACTTTGGCCCCGAGAGAGGCCATTTCTAGCATTTCTTCGTAGGTGATCTTGTGAAGTTTTTGTGCATTTCGGACGATCCTGGGGTCACAGGTGTAGACACCATCGACATCGGTATAGATGTCGCAGCGATCCGCCTTCAGCGCCGCCGCCAGCGCCACGGCCGTGGTGTCGGTGCCGCCGCGCCCCAGGGTCGTGATGCGACCGGTCGGCGACAGTCCTTGGAATCCGGCAACCACCGGCACTTCACCGCCCGCCAGACGGCGGTCCAGCTCTTCCGTCTCGATGCCTGAAATCCGCGCCTTGCCATGCATATCGTCGGTTCGGATGGGGATCTGGCTGCCAAGCCAGGAGCGAGCCGGCACGCCGGCCTGCTGCAGCGCCATGGCCATCAGCCCGGCGGTGACCTGCTCGCCCGACGACACCACCGCGTCGTATTCCCGCGCGTCATAGAGCGGCGATGCCTCGCTGCAATACTCGACCAGTTGGTTGGTCACCCCGGCCATCGCCGAAACCACCACCGCAACCTGGCTGCCGTTGGCCAGTTCGGCCTGAACCCGCGTCGCCGCATTGCGGATCCGCGCGATATCCGCGACCGATGTGCCGCCGAATTTCTGCACGATGCGCGCCATGGTCGTTCCCGTGGTCGAACCCACTGTATAATAGGCAACAATAAGCCCCGCGGCACGACATTGCGACACAGTCGCATTGCCGCGGCGAGGCGGCGTATCCATACTCTCACTCACGGTATGAGGCAACTGGAGCCGGAGATCAGCCATGCCAGCCACAGGCGCCGCCACAGCGGCAATCGATCCCGATCCGAGCATCGACGATGCCGAGATCGCGCGGTTTGAATCGGTCGCCGCCGAATGGTGGGACAGCGAGGGCAAGTTCAGGCCGCTGCACCGGATGAACCCCACCCGGGTCGGCTATATCCGCGACGCGCTGTGCCGGCATTTCGAGCGCACAGTCGGCGATCCGAAACCGCTGGACGGCCTGGGCATCGCCGATGTCGGCTGCGGCGGCGGGCTGCTGTGCGAGCCAATGGCCCGACTCGGCGCGCGCGTAACCGGCGTCGATGCGGGAGAGGAGGCGGTTTCGATCGCCCGGCTGCATGCCGGACAGATGGGGCTGGACATCGACTACCGGCAGGCGACAGCCGAGGCACTGGCCGCCGAGGGCGCGCAATTCGACGCCGTGCTGGCGCTGGAGATCGTCGAGCACGTGGCCGACATTGACGCCTTCCTGGCCGCCCTCGCCGGCCTGGTGCGTCCCGGCGGCGCGCTGATCATGTCGACTCTGAACCGCACGCCGAAGAGCTTCGGCCTGGCGATCGTCGGGGCGGAATACCTGCTGCGCTGGGTGCCGCGCGGCACCCATGACTGGCGCAAGTTCGTCCGCCCCAGCGAACTGGCCGGCGGGCTGAGGCGCCAGGGGCTGGAAATCGACGACGTGCAGGGCATGGTGTTCAACCCGCTGTCCGGCGCGTGGTCCCTGTCGGATCGGGATCTCGAGGTGAACTATCTGCTGTCCGGGCACAAGACCTGACGATGGCGATCGGGCTACGGATATGACGCCCCCGATCGCACAAATCCGCGTCGCCCGGCCGACCAACCGGCTGCCCGAAATCGTCCGGTTCTACACCGTCGGCCTGCAACTGCCGAGGATCGGTTCGTTCGCCGACCATGACGGCTATGACGGCGTGATGATCGGGCTTCCCGGCGTCCATCCGCATCTTGAGTTTACCAGCCACGCCGCCGGCAGTCCCTGCCCGGCGCCGAGCCGGGACAATCTCCTGGTGCTGTACATGACGGACCGAGACGCCATCGACGCCACGGTCGGGCGGCTGGAGTCTCTGGGATATGGACCGGTCGAGCCTGAGAACCCGTATTGGCGCGACAGGGGCGTCACCTTCGAGGATCCGGATGGTTGGCGGGTGGTGTTGTTCGACGGTCCCGGACTCGGTTGACCGACGCTATTGGGAAGCCCGATCGGCCGGCACAGCGACACCGGAGGATCGATGGAGAGAAGCCTGAAGGTCCGGCATGCTGACCATCCGCACCGCCATTCCCAAGGACGTGGACAGAATCGCCGAGATCTATGTGGAGACCTGGCGCGACACCTATGCCGGCATTCTGCCCGACAGCGCTTTGCTGGGCATGTCGGAGGCGCGCCACTCGGCGCAATGGCGCGGGACCCTCACCCGCGATCGGGTCAAGGTGGCGGTCGACAATCGCCACGGTCTGGTCGGTTTTGGCAGTGCCGGACGCTCCCGCAACGGCAAGCTTCCCTATGAGGGCGAGATCTACACGCTCTATGTCGGGCCGAATTCCCAGGGTCAGGGGATCGGCGGCAAACTGCTGATGTCACTGTTCGCAGCGCTGCTTCAGGACGGCGTCACATCGGCCATGCTCTGGGTGCTGGCCGACAACCCGGCGCGATTCTTCTACGAGGCAATGGGCGGCAAATGGGCTGCGGTGCGCGACGAGACCTTGTGGGGCGTCACCCTGCCTGAGCGCGGCTATGTCTGGGCCGATCTGAACCAGGCGATCGAGCGGTTGGAGCGGTAGTCGGCACGCTATGAGCTGTTAGCATCGCCATCTTTGCTCCCAATTGAATTGCCCGGATCGACCTCGCCCACAAGGATCGTCATGCACAGCAACGTGCATTCGTCGCAGATGAACACAGTGGGTCCAGCGATGAGTTTTGTGACTTCGTGCTGGCTCTTGCCGCAGAACGAGCAATAGAGCGTGTTCTCGTCGGGCTTCTTGGCCGCGCTGTCGGCGGAACGCGTCGCCCGTTTCGCCTTCGCAGATTCGTCGAGCATCTGCTTCGTTGCAGAGAGGAGTACCCTCGCGCTCTGCCCTTCATATCGCATTAGCCGCTTCTTGACCTCTGCGAGATCTTCGCTCTGCTTGTCCAGGAGACTGACGATCTTCTCAAACAGTTCGAATGCGTCACGGTCATCTTTCTCCAAGATTCGGACTCCTTGTCCCGATACAGCCGCACCATTGCTCGCTCATTTGCGCCCGAGCGCGGGCTATGCCGACAACATGGGGACAGAACCGGACGATTCCAGTTCGGCACGAAACGCTTGAACTAAGGCGCGTATCAATCTCCATCGAATACCGCAACCCGAAGCCACCCGGGCACCGGTTCAAATGTCGATTATTGACCTTCCAGTTACTGGAAGCCTTATCTAAGGTCCTAGTGGGCGAGTGTTGCCTTACCCTCACCCAGGCACAGGAGTTCGGCGCGATATGGCCGCGATATCCGACAGCAAACCCGATGTGATCAAGTCGCGCGACCCGGTCTGCGGCATGTCGGTCGATCCGGCGACTGCCAAGTTCAGCGCCGATTTCGAGGGCATGACCTTCCATTTTTGCTGTGCCGGTTGCCGGGACAAATTCCAGGCTGCCCCAGCCGACTATCTCAACGGCGCGCCGCCACCGGCCGCCCCGGTACCCGAGGGCGCGCTGTACACCTGCCCGATGGACCCGGAGATCGTGCAGGAGGGTCCGGGCACTTGCCCGATCTGCGGCATGGCGCTGGAGCCTATGGGAATTCCCGACCCGGATCAGCCGAACGAAGAGCTGATCGACATGACCCGGCGCTTCTGGGTCGGAGCGGCGCTGACCCTGCCGGTGCTGATGATGGAGATGGCGGCGCATCTGTTCGCGCTGCCGGTCGACCGCGTCATTCCGCCGGCTCTGAGCCCATGGATCCAGCTCGTGCTGGCGACCCCCGTGGTGCTCTGGGCAGGGTGGCCGTTCTTCCAGCGCGGCTGGACCTCGATCGTGACCCGCAACCTCAACATGTTCACCCTGATCGCGATCGGCACCGGCACCGCCTATGTCTACAGCGTCGCTGCGACGGCCGCCCCCGGTCTGTTCCCGCCGGCGTTCCGCGCGCCGGACGGCACGGTGGCGGTCTATTTCGAGTCGGCGGCGGTGATTACCGTGCTGGTGCTTCTGGGCCAGGTGCTGGAACTGCGCGCCCGTGAGCGCACCGGTGGCGCGATCCGCGCCCTGCTCGACCTGGCGCCGACGACCGCGCGGCGGATCGGGGCCGACGGCCGCGATGAGGATGTCCCGCTGGACGTGCTGCGCGTCGGCGATCTGCTGAGGGTGCGTCCCGGCGAGAAGATCCCGGTCGACGGGACCGTCACCGAGGGTCAGGGCGCGGTCGACGAGTCGATGCTAACCGGCGAGCCGATCCCAGTCGAGAAGACGGCAGGCGACACGGTCACCGGCGGCACCCTGAACGGCTCCGGCAGCCTGGTCCTGCGGGCCGACCATGTGGGCGCCGACACCATGCTCGCCCGCATCGTGCAGATGGTCGCCGATGCCCAGCGCAGCCGGGCGCCAATCCAGGGCTTGGCCGATCGGGTTGCCGGCTATTTCGTGCCGGCCGTCGTCGTCACCGCAGTGATCGCGTTCGTCGTATGGTCACTGGTCGGGCCGCCGCCGGCGATGGGTTACGGTCTGGTGGCGGCGGTCTCGGTGCTGATCATCGCCTGCCCCTGCGCCTTGGGGCTGGCCACGCCGATGTCGGTGATGGTCGGTGTCGGGCGCGGCGCCCAGACCGGGGTGCTGATCCGCAACGCCGAGGCCCTGGAGCACTTCGCCCGCATCGACACCCTTGTTGTCGACAAGACCGGCACCCTGACCGAGGGCAAGCCACGCGTGCGCCTGGTCGAGCCCGCCACCGGTCAGGACGAGCATGAAATCCTGCGCCTTGCCGCCAGCCTGGAACGGGCCAGCGAGCACCCATTGGCGGACGCGATCCTGGCCGCCGCCGACGAGCAGGGGCTGACACTGGCCAATCCGGACTCGGTCGCGGTGGAGCCCGGAAAGGGCATCACCGGACAGGTCGAAGGTCGGTCCGTGGCCCTGGGCAATGGCCGCATGCTGGCCGATCTGGGCGTCGAGTCGGTCGGACTGGCGGCCCGTGCCGAGGCGCTACGCGAGGATGGCGCGACGGTGATGTTCGTCATCCTGGACGGCGTAATCGCCGGTCTGATCGCGGTCGCCGACCCGATCAAGCCGACCACTCCGCAAGCGATCAAGGCCCTGCGCGCGCAGGGACTGCGCATCGTCATGCTGACCGGCGACAACGCCACGACCGCGCGGGCGGTGGCCCGCCGGCTCGGCATCGACGCGGTCGAGTCCGAGGTGCTGCCGGCCGACAAGGCGCGGGCGATCGAACGCTTGCAGTCGAGCGGTGTCAGGGTCGCCATGGCCGGCGACGGCATCAATGATGCGCCGGCCCTGGCCTGTGCCGATGTCGGCATCGCCATGGGGACCGGCGCCGATGTGGCCGTGGAAAGCGCCGGGTTGACCCTGGTCAAGGGCGACCTGACCGCGATCGTCCGCGCCCATCGGCTCAGCCGGGCCACCATGCGCAACATCCGCCAGAACCTGTTCCTGGCCTTTGTCTATAACTCGGTCGGTGTGCCGATCGCCGCCGGCATCCTGTACCCGTTCACGGGCCTGCTGCTGAGCCCGATGATCGCCGCCGCCGCCATGAGCCTGAGCTCGGTCTCGGTGATCAGCAATGCGCTCAGGCTGCGCACCGCACGGCTGGACGTACGGAGGCCGGCATGAAGATCAGCGACGTGGCCGACCGCTCCGGCCTGCCGCCGAAGACGATCCGATACTATGAGGATATCGGGCTGGTCGGACGGGCGATCCGCCAGGGCAACGGCTATCGCGATTATGACGACCGCGACGTTCAGGTGCTGCGCTTCCTGAAACGGGCGAGGGGGCTGGGCTTCAGCGTCGCGGATTGCCGCAACCTATTGTCGCTGTATCAGGATCGGGGTCGCGCGAGCGCCGATGTAAAGGCGCTGGCCCTGCACCGGGTCGCCGAAATCGACCGCAAGATCGCCGAGTTGCACACCATGCGGGCGGCGCTGACGCACCTGATCGACCGCTGCCACGGCGACGACCGTCCGGATTGTCCGATCCTGGATGACTTGGCGGGCGACCCCGCCGCCTCATGACGAAACCGGCCATACCTGACACCACCCCGACCAGCAGCTCTTCGCACTGACGAAATTCGGCGGCCAGCGCTTCGCGCCGACCGGATTCCAGAGCAATATGCCGCCCTTTGAAGAGCGGCTGACCGATCGCGAGATCCGGGCTGTTCTTGCCTACATTGCGAGCCGATGGCCGGTGGCCATCCAAGAGCGGCAGCAGCGGATCACCGAGCGCGCGCAATGGCGGACCGGCCGTGGTGAACTGCCGCTGCCTTGAACGCGCCGCGCGCCGCCGGGTTCCAGTGCCGTGCGTCTACTCCCTCGACCCTGTTTGGATCGAATTGCGGTTTTCTCGGCCGATTTAACTAAAAATTAGTTCTAATTTTGTAAAATGGCGAATGGAGTAGGAATTGCGCGCACTGCGCGCAATTTCCCATACCGGCGCACGGAGCAGCAACCGGCGCGAACGGCAAGGGAGACACTAAATGTTCGGAAGACTGCATGCCCGCGACAGGCGGCTGATCTACCTGCTCTGTCTGATCGCCGCAACGCTGTTCGGTTCAAGCTGGTTCGGCGCGCAAGAGGCCGAGACCTACATGATCCGGCAGCAGGCCCGGGAAGAGGTCTTCAACTGGACACGCTTCGTCGAGTACCGGCTCCAGGACATCAATCGGATCCTGATGTACGGCAGGGTCGCGCAGGAGGACCAGGACATCATCCAATTGATGTCCGATGCGGAGAACGTGCTTCGCTACCGGTTCTTCAACCGCGCCGGCTTCGTCGTTCTCTCGTCGATCCCCGGCGAGGTCGGCCAGCGTGACGTGAATACCTATTTCTCGGACTTGGTCGCCGACGGCCAGACTTTCGTGAAGCTCCAGGCCGATGGCCAATTTGCCAGCCTCGAGCCTGACCGGCATGGCGGCGACGTGGCGCCGGGCGAAGCCGCGGCCGATTCGGGCGACGAGTTGATCCGGGGTTCGGTGATCGCCGAGGCGTATCGACCGGTCATGCTCGACGGGCGGCTGAACGGCGTGATCGAGGTGCACATCAACGTCACCAGCACCGCGCTACTGGTGCGTCGGATCATGGCCGTGGCGCGGTCGGTGCTGATCGGGATCATACTTCTCGTCGGCGGCGCGACATTCATGGTCGTCCGAAACAATATCCGCGACCGCAACCGCGAGCTGGAAGAGATGCGCCAGGCGCACGAGGCGGCCGAGTTGGCCGAGGAGAAGGTCCTCGAGCTCAACGCCGTGCTGGAACAGCGCGTGATCGAACGCACCGCAGAGCTGAAAGAGGTGCAGGAGCAGTATCTGCGCCGCGAGCGCTTGGCGGCGCTGGGCCAATTGACGGCGACGGTGAGCCACGAGCTGCGCAATCCGCTCGGCGCCGTCCGCAACACGCTTTTCGCGATCAGCGCCCGCATCAAGGACAAGGGTCTAGGCGTCGAAGGATCGCTGCAGCGCGCCGAGCGGGCGATCATCCGCTGCAACAACATCATCACCGAGATGCTGGACTTCGTCCGCGAGTCGGCCCTGGAGCTGGCGCCGACCAATTTCGACCGGTGGCTTGCCCAGTTGATCAGCGAACAGCCGGTCCCCGAGGGCGTCAGTTTGCACACCGATCTGGACGCCGCGGGCGTCGAGTTGGGGCTGGATAGCGAGCAGCTTCGCCGCGCGGTGCTCAATGTCATCCAGAACGCCAATCAGGCGATGACCGAGCAGGCCGAGGATGGCACGGCACCGGCCTCCGGCCCGATGACCCTGACCATATCCAGCCGTCTGGCGGCCGACCGACTGGAGCTGGCCGTCACCGATACCGGCCCGGGCATTCCGGCCGACAAGATGGAGAAGATTTTCGAACCGCTGTTCAGCACGAAGGCCTTCGGCGTCGGCCTGGGCCTCCCGCTGGTGCAGCAGATCATGGCCAGGCATGGCGGCGGCATTGACGTTCGAAGCGACGTTGGAGCCGGCACAACCATGGTGCTTTGGCTGCCACTTGCGGAGCCGGCCGAGCAGGCCGCCTAGAGGAGGGTAAGCCAATGCGCATTTTTGTCGTCGATGACGATCGGGATTTGGCGGAAAGCCTGGCCGAGGTGCTTGAGTTGTCGGGCCACGAGGTCGAGATCGCGTTCAGTGGCGAGGAGGCCGTTGAGATCTTCCGCCAGAGGGATTTTGACATCAGCTTGATGGACGTGGTCATGCCCGGCATGAACGGCGTGGAGAGCTTCCTGGAGATCCGCAAGATCAAGCCGGACGCCAAGGTCTTCATGTTGACCGGATACAGCGTCACCCAATTGCTCGATCAGGCGTTGGACAATGGTGCATTGGGCGTACTGGAGAAGCCGATCGGCATCGAGGAACTGCTGGCCAAGATCGACAACATGAAGGACGAGCAGGGCGGCATGGTGCTGGTCGCAGACGACGACCCGGCCTTCCGCGACAGCCTCGAAGAGGTCCTGACGCAACAGGGCTACAATGTCTGTGTCGCGACCACCGGCAAGGAGGCCCTCGAGACGGTCATGGCCGGCGGCATCGACCTGCTGGCCCTCGATTTGCGCTTGCCGGTGCTGAGCGGCCTGGAGGTCTATCTGGAGTTGAAGAACCGCGGCCATGCTGTGCCGACGGTCATCATGTCCGGCCACATCAACGAGGAGTCGGAAGCGGTCAGCACGCTGTGCGACATGTCTGTCACCGGCATCCTGACCAAGCCATTCGATCCAGCCCATCTGATTGCCGCGATGGACCGTATCGCGCCGGGTGGCGCAAAAGGGGCCGAACCACCGCCGTTGAGTGCGGCCGGCGGCGCTGAGCACACCCCGGCTGTCGCGGCGGACGGCACTTCCGAGGCCACGCCGCAAGCGCCAGGCGCCTCTCCGACACCGCCCGGGACCGACGCTGTCCGTCCGGCAAGCGGCTTGTCGGTTTTGCCACGCGGCCGGGCCGCCGCCGCCGCGCCGGAGCCGGCTCCCGCGGCCGTGCCGATCCTGACAACGCAAATTCCGCCGGCGGCCGCCCCAGTCGAAACGGCGACCCCCGCGACGAATGGCACCATTGGCGAGGTAACGCCGCCGCACCCGGCACCGCCGGCCGCCGAACCGGTCGATCGGTAGGGGCCGGCAAAGAGCTGACGAACCTTCGGCTCGACCTGAGCGAACAAAAGCGGCCGCCGGCGAGGAACCGGCGGTCGTTTTTTCTGTCCTCTTTGTTCATGTTATGTTCTCTTTCGGATCGAGGGTTTGTTGGGAGGCGTCGCCATGGTCAACCTGCGCAAGATCGTCGACCTCGGCTATCTGTTTTCCAATGGCGGCACGCTGGACTGCCTTTGCCGACGGTGCGGACATGCGCAATCCCTGACCGCCAGGCCGCTGATCCGGCGATATGGCGCCGGCTGCCCGACCTCGCGGCTGGAACCGCGCCTGACCTGTTCGCAATGCGGCCACAAGGGTGCAGTGGTAAGGGCGACCTGGCCGCCGGACCCGGAGCCCGGCGAACGATCGGCGGACATTGGCAAGGAGTGATGATGATGCCGGATCTCGAAAAACCCGTCACGCTGGGCTATCTGCGGCGGCAGGGCGTGCGACGACTGGATTGCGTATGCAATGGCTGCGGCCACACCAAGCTGCTGCCGCTCAGCCGGTTGCTGGGCACACTGTCGCAGACCACGCCGGTCGCCAGGGCCAGCCGGCGCCTGCTCTGCATCCGCTGCCGACTCAAGGACGCAACCCTTCGCCTGCCGCAAAGCAGTGTGGAAGTTCGGGCCTATCGGTGAGGCCTGCCCCTAATTCGCCAGAGCGAAGTCCTGCAGCGTATCGTAGGTGAAACTGAAATCCTTATCCGCCAGCGGCTGGTGGCAGGCCAGGCACGGCCCTTCATTGAGCCCCGGCCTGTGCTGACCCTCGACCGAGAACACGGCATAGCGCCAGTCGCCGTTGCGCAGGATAGCGGGCACCGCGTCGCCCCAACCGGCCTGCTTCTCCATGGCAGTGAACGCCGCCCGGTCACCGGGCACCAGTTGGCCGTCCTCGCCCCGAAGCAGTTCGCCGCCGGTGTCCAGTTCAGCCTTGAAGATCTCGACCAACAGATAAGACCCGTCGGGGAACGGTCCGCCGGCCTCAGCCGCGGCCAGGGCAATATCGTTCGCGCGGTAGAAGCGGACCTGCCTGCGGCCCTCGAAATCGATCCGCTGGTAGCGCGTGAAACTCTCTTCGAATTCGGCCGGGAACACCGGGGCGGTGCCGTCGAGCCCCGACAGATTGGCTGCGACCGTGCCCGGATCGGCGCCGGGCAGACTTGCGAAATGGGCTGCCAGGTTCTCGATGTCGGCATCCGACAGCGAGGCTGCGACCGCGTTCATCAGGGCGTTCGTTCGATCACCGGCGCGAAACGCCCTTAGTTGCGACGCGACGTAGCCGTCCTTCTGCGCCGCGAGATTGGGGAAGTTGCCTCCAGTGCTGATCCCCGCCGCCCCGTGGCAGGCCGAACACTGGGTGGCGAGATCGGCCCCGGCCTCAACGTCGGCGGCGAAGGCGGGCGTGGCCGAAACGGCTCCTAAGGCGAGGCCGAAAACAGCGGCGGTGAAGCGGTGGATTGGCATCTGTCCCTCCCTCTGACTTGCACCGGACGGCCTCCACGGCGGTTCCGGTCGCCTTCTAATCTCAGGCGCTGCCTCAAGCCTACAGAATGCGGAGGCGCCACCCAATGCCTTGCCGATAAGACTCTCGTGAACAGCGCAGCACCGCGCGCCGTCAGGGGGGCATTCAGAACGGCATCAAAACTCAATGAGGTGGTTCGGCAGTTCATCCTTGTCGCCCGTTGCCCTAGGAAAATGTTCGGCGAGCACCGCGCCGCACCCAGCCACTGCCTCCAGGAAACCGTCGGCAACCCGATTTTCCTTCACTCTGGCGACAAAGGCATCGACCAGGTTCGTCCACGCATCCGGCGCGACCTTTTCATTGATCCCAGAATCCGCCAGCACCTCGACATAGTGCTCAGCGACCGAGACGAAAACCAGCACACCGGTCCGGTCCTTCGTGTGGTGCAGCCCCTGCGCCAGGAACTGCTCGCGCGCCAACCGTCCGGCGCGCCGCTGCTTCACTGCGCCAGGGACCAGGCGCATCTTCAACGGTTTCCAGCGGAACAGCAGCGCCAGGACGGCAAACAGCAGTAGCTGCCCGCCATAAAGTTCGACCGGGTAGATCCACGGATTGACCAGCAGCACGGCAGCCGGAACGCTCAAGGCCAGGACAGCGGCCCACAACAGGGGGATGAACCAATAGGCATCCGCCGATCCGGCGATGACGGTCACGATCTCACCGCTGGTCCGGCTTTCCGCCTGCTTGATCGCTTCGGTGATCCGCACCTTTTCTTCTGCGCTCAAGAACACCATCGTCACCAACTCCCGGAGGCGCCGCCGCCACCAAAACTTCCGCCGCCACCGCTGAAGCCACCACCACCGCCGCCGCTATAGCCGCCACCTGACCACGTGTTGTCGCGGCGGCGATTCCCGTTGTTGTCCGGCATATTGTAATAGTCGTCGCCGATCCGGACCCGGTTGCCGCCCCGGCCATCGCCGAAAGCGTCGCGGATGATCATGATCACGACGAATATGAACAGGCCGATCACAAGGGCGGGAATGATGATGCTCAGGTCTCCGCCCGATCGGCTCGACCTGGTCGGCGCCTCATAGGTCCCGGCGACGGCCGCCAGGATGGCATCGGTTCCGGCCCGCACGCCACGCTCCAGATTGCCGCGACGGAAATCCGGCAGGATCTCAGTATCGATGATGGTCCTGGCCAGCGCGTCCGTCAGCGCGCCTTCCAGGCCGTAGCCAACCTCGATCCGCACCTTGCGCTGGTTCGGGGCGACGATCAGCAGGACGCCGTTGTCGCGCCCTTCCTGGCCGATGCCCCAATGGCGGCCAAGCCGGACGCCGAAATCCTCGATCGAATAGCCCTGAAGCGACCGCAGCGTCACCACGACGACCTGGTTCGTCGTCTCGGCCTCATGGGCCCGCAACTGCTCCGTAATGGCCCGCTCCGTCGAGGGGCGCAGCACACTGGCCTGGTCGACGACCCGGCCGCTCAGGCTCGGAAAATCGGGCTGGGCGACCGCCGGACCGGCCATGCCGATTGCGATCATCAGCAGCGCCGGCCAGACCACGGCTCGCGCGATGACGCCCACACTCATTCGCTGAACCGGATCTGCGGCGGCGTGGCGATGGCTTCGACATCGCTGAACGTCTCGCGCGGCTGTAACTCCGGATACAGCCATGCCGCCCACCACCGGCCGGGAATGGTGCGCAGTTCGGTGTTGTAGGTCTGGACCGCCTGAATGTAGTCGCGCCGGGCGACGGCGATGCGGTTCTCGGTGCCCTCGACCTGTGATTGCAGCGCCAGGAAATTCTGGTTGGAGGTGAGCTGTGGATAGCGCTCGACCACCACCAGCAACCTCGACAGCGCCCCGCTCAGCGCCCCCTGATTGGCCTGGAATTCGCGCAGGGCCTCGGGATTGTCGACGATGTCCGGCGGCAGGGTCATCTGCGCCACCCGCGATCGCGCCTCGACCACCTCCGTCAGTACTTCGCGCTCCTGATTGGCGAAGCCCTTCACCACCTCGACCAGATTGGGGATCAGATCGGCACGCCGGCGGAACTGGTTCTCGACCTGCGCCCAGGCCGCCTTGACCTGCTCGTCATAGGTCGGCAGGTCGTTGACGCCGCAGGCGGTGAGGGAAACCAGCAGACCGAACAGCGGCAGCAGTCGCCACGATTTGCCAACAACCATCGGCATCGCCCCAAAGCCCGGTGGAAGGATTCGGCGGCAAAAGTAACAGAACCGGGACGGACTCTCTACCGATGCGATCGCATGTCGGGGAATGGAGCGGGTGAAGGGGATCGAACCCTCGACACCTAGCTTGGGAAGCTAGTGCTCTACCACTGAGCTACACCCGCGCCGTTTGCGGTTATAGGCGATGGGCCGGGACGGTTCAACGTGACAGGCGGAGCGCCGCCCGAAAAACACGGGCGGAACAGAACGGCCCCTGGGTCCCGTAATCGCTGGAATCCGTCAACTCCGTGCCGGTCTTCGGTGATGGGTTTGTGACAGCGCCGCCCATAATTCCCGGCAAAGGTGAAGAACAGCAGCGAGATCATGCGCCAGTTCTGACCACATCGATCTTTTCAGATATCGCGCGATCTCCGGCACGGACGACCCAAGGCGGAGACCCCGCTCAGGATATTGGAGACGAGCTATGACAAAGACCGAGCTGATGGCGTTTCGCCATCCAAGCGAGGGCAGCCGGTTCTGGATTTCGATGATCGTGGTCGTGCCCATCCTCACATCGGCGATCGTGCTGGTGTTTGCCAGCCTGGGCACGGCGCTTTTTGGCGTTGCCGCGATCGTTTTCGGGCTGTGGGTGTCGATGAAGATCCTCACGGCAAGATTGCTCGGCAACACCGTCAAAGTGTCACCCGACAACTTCCCGGAGATCGACGCCGCCGTGACCGAGTACAAGGAGCTGTTCGGCTATCCCGGCAGGATCGATGTCTACGTCTATGACGGCGAAAGCTTCAACGCGATGCTCCTGCCGCTGCTGCGCCGGAAGTATATCCTGATCCATTCCAACGTCATTTCTGACTCTGAATCGGAAAACGAAGTGCGCTGGATCGTCGCCCGGTTTGTCGGCGCCCTGGCCTCGAAGCATTATCGCTTCTCGTGGCTGCAGGCGGTTATCGGATCGATCGAAAAGATAATGATTTTCAACATGTTGCTATATCCCTATGAGCGCGCCGTCATCAAATCGGGCGACCAGCTCGGGCTGGTTGCCATCAACGGCGACATCGAAAGCGCGGTTCGCGCATCGCACAGGTTGATGATTGGTGGGACGCTCGGCGACCGGGTCAGCCTGGCCGGCGTGCTGCGCCAGCACGAGGCGATCAGCGGCAGCTTCTTCGGCTGGCTGGCGAAATGCCTGTCGCCCTTCCCGCACACGACGGCGCGCATCGCGAACCTGCTTCGCATGGCCGGCGAGCGCTATCCGCTGCAGCTCCAGGCCCTGCTGGCAGGCAAGGACGAGGCGATGTTGGCCCTCGTGCTACGTGCTGTGAACGCAGAGTTTCCGGCACCCGTGTCGACGCCGGCGCCCGCGGCACAGGCCGTATAGGCAACTCCAAACGGCTGCCGACGGGGTCGGTGCGGCCAGCCAGCGGCGCGGGAAGAGATCCCGCCGCCGGGCCGGGCCGTTCTTGCCGCCCCTGCACAGCCTCCCACCGCAACCGCTCGCACCATATAAAGCCTGCGTGAGGTTCGACTTGCGCTGCTGACAGGCGAGCGCTCAAACTCTAGGGTCGCCTCCGAATTGATGGATAGGGGACCCATGATCACCGGAAAGCGGATAGGCGCAGCCGTCTCAGGCTTGGTGCTCGCAGTGTTCGGCGGGCTCGAAATCGCCCGCGCGGACGATTCCGACTGGGACGCGGTGCTGGAGCGAGCGCGCGGACAGACGGTCTTCTTCAACGCCTGGGGCGGGTCGCAGCAGATCAACGATTACATCGCCTGGGCCGGCGGCCGCGTGTGGGACATGTATGGCGTCGAGCTGCGCCACACCAAGGTCGCCGACACCGCCGATGTGGTCAGCCGCATTCTGGCGGAGAAGACTGCCGGGCGGACGGATGGCGGCTCGGTGGACCTGGTCTGGATCAACGGCGAGAATTTCGCCGCCATGAAGCGCAACGGGCTGCTGGGCGAGCCCTTCGTAGGACAATTGCCGAACTTCGCGCTGGTCGACACCGACGGCAAGCCGACCACGCTGATCGACTTCACGGTGCCGACCGACGGGCTGGAATCGCCCTGGGGCATGGCGCAGCTGGTGTTCATCTACGACACCGCGCGGCTGACCGACCCGCCGGACAGCATGGCGGCGATGCTGGACTATCTGGCGGCCAACCCCGGCCGCTTCACCTATCCGCTGCCGCCGGATTTCCTGGGCACGACCTTCCTGAAGCAGGCGCTGATCGAGCTGGCCGAGGACCGCGAGCCGCTGCTGCGGCCGGTCGACGAGGCCGATTTCGCCGCGACGACGGCGCCGCTCTGGGACTATCTCGACCGGCTGCATCCCGTGTCGTGGCGCCAGGGCGACGGCTTCCCGACCAGCAGCGAGGCGACGCTGCAGATGCTGGACGACGGCGAGATCGACATCACCTTCACCTTCAACCCGGGCGCGGCCAGCGCCGCGATCGAGGATGGCCGGCTGCCGGATACGGTGCGGACCTACGTCCTGGCCGGCGGCACCCTGGGCAACACCCATTTCGTCGCCATCCCGTTCAACAGCAGCGCCCGGGAAGGCGCCATGGTGGTCGCCGACTTCCTGCTGTCGCCGGAGGCGCAGTTGCGCAAGGAAGACGCAAGCGTGTGGGGCGACCCGACCGTGCTGTCCATGGACCGGCTGGCCGCGGCCGACCGCGAGGCCTTCGCGGCCCTGCCGCGCGGCATCGCCACCCTGGCGCCGGAGGCTCTGGGCCGTCCGCTGCTCGAGCCGCACGCCTCGTGGACCGGCGCGCTCGAAACCGAATGGCTGAGACGATACGGCCAATAGGGCGCGGCGGCGGCACCGACGTGCCGACGGACACCGCCGCCGACCGGCCGGCCCGACCCGGCGGACGGCTGATCGCCATACCGGCGATCACCCTGGCCCTGTTCCTGGTGCCGATCTGTCTGGGATTGATCGGCACCTGGGCGCCGGCGATCGGTTTCCTGCCCGCCCTGGGCGGCACATCGCCGACCCTCGACCCCTGGCGGGATCTGTTCGACGCCCCGGGGCTGGGTGGCGCGATCCGCCTGACGCTGACAAGCGGGTTCCTCTCCACCGCGCTGGCCTTGGGGCTGTCGCTGTCGCTGCTGGCGGCCTGGCACGGAACCCGGGCCTTCGGACTCCTGCGCCGGGTCCTGACGCCGCTGCTGGCGGTGCCGCACGCCGCCTTGGCGATCGGCCTGGCCTTCCTGCTTACCCCGAGCGGCTGGCTGGCCCGCGCCGTGTCGCCCTGGGCATTCGGCTGGGAGCGGCCGCCCGATCTCGTCATCGTCCAGGACCCGTACGGAATCGCCCTGACCCTCGGGCTGGCGCTGAAGGAGACGCCCTTCCTGCTGCTGATCGCGGTCTCGGCGATGGGCCAGATCGGCGCCGACCGTACCCTGGCGATCGCCCGCACCGCCGGCTACGGCCCGGTCATGGCCTGGGTCAAGACCGTGCTGCCGCAGCTCTATCCGCTGATCCGTCTGCCGGTCTATGCGGTGCTGGCCTTTTCCCTGTCGGTGGTCGACATGGCGCTGATCCTGGGGCCGGCGACGCCGCCGACGCTGGCGCCGCTGGTCCTGCGCTGGTTCAACGACCCGGATCTGGCGATGCGTTTCATGGCGGCGGCCGGCGCCTGCCTGCAATTCGGCATCGTCGCCGGCGCGATCGGCCTGTGGTACGCCGTGGAAAGGCTGGCGATCTGGTGCGCCCGCCCATGGATCGCCGCCGGCCGCCGCGGCGGGGGCGGAGGCGCGTTGAGGATGGCGAGCGGCGGCACCGTCATGCTGGCGGTCGCCGCCGCCGGATTCAGCGTGATCAGCCTGGCGATCTGGTCCCTGACCCGGCGTTGGCGCTTTCCCGATGCCCTGCCCGGCACCTGGACCATGGACAACTGGATGCAGCATTTCTGGTCGCTGTCGCATCCCGCCGCGACCACCCTGACGGTTGGCGTCGCCGCCACCGCCGTCGCCCTGGCCCTGGCGATCGGCTGCCTGGAATACGAGTGCCGGGCCGGCATCCGGCCGACGACGCGGGCCCTGTGGCTGCTCTACACGCCGCTGTTGGTACCTCAGATCGCCTTCCTGTTCGGCATCCAGGTGCTGCTGGTCGCCGGCCGGCTGGACGGGCGCTGGATCGCGCTGACCTGGAGCCATCTGTTGTTCGTGCTGCCTTATGTGTTCCTGGCGCTGTCCGACCCGTGGCGCAAGCTGGACGATCGCTACGCCCGCACCGCGGCCTGCCTCGGCGCCTCGCCGGCGCGGGTCTTCTGGCGCATCAAGGTGCCGATGCTGTTGCGGCCGATCCTGTTCGCCGGCGCGGTCGGCTTCTCGGTCAGCGTGGCGCAATACCTGCCGACCCTGTTCGCCGGCGCCGGACGGCTGACGTCGCTGACCACCGAGGCGGTCGGCCTGGCGGCCGGCGCCGACCGCCGCATCGTCGGCGTTTACGCCTTCGCCCAGATGGCCCTGCCGCTGCTCGGCTTCGCGGTCGCCGTGACCGTGCCGGCGATCCTGTTCCGCCACCGCAAGGGGTTGCAGGTATGACCGCCCCCGCCCAGATCGTGCCCCTGCGCAGCGCCGGAGACGGTTTGGATCTGGAGGGCATCACCCTCGTCGCTGGACGGCGAGGTACTTCTCGGCCCGCTGTCCCTTTCGGTCCGCCCCGGCACCATCGCCACGCTGATGGGCCCGAGCGGTTCGGGCAAGTCGAGCCTGCTGGCGTTGATCTGCGGCACCCTGGACCCGGTCTTCTCATGGTCCGGCCGGATGCGCCTGGGCGGCCGGGACATCGCGGCCCTGCCGCCGGAACGGCGCGGCGTCGGCATCCTGTTCCAGGACGATCTGCTGTTCCCGCACCTGTCGGTCGGCGACAACCTCGCCTTCGCCCTGCCGCCCATCGTGAAGGGGCGGGCGGCGCGCCGGCAACGGGTCGAGGCGGCGCTGGCCGAGGCCGGCCTTGCCGGTTTCGCCGACCGCGATCCGGCCACTTTGTCCGGCGGTCAGCGCGCCCGCGCGGCGCTTGATGCGAACCCTGCTGGCCGAACCCCGCGCGCTGCTGCTGGACGAGCCGTTCTCCAAACTGGACGCGGCGCTGAGGGCCCGGTTCCGGGAATTCGTGTTCGACCACGCCCGCGATCTCGGCCTGCCGACCCTGCTGGTCACCCACGATCCGGCCGATGCGGCGGCGACCGGCGGCCCGGTGATCGAACAGCCGGTCTCGCCCTGAACCAGGCCACCGCATTAACCACGTCACGAAGATATCCCGGATTCGACACAAATCTTCGTCAAAGCGCCGGAATCCTCATGAATATTGCTCATCCGGGCGCGGGCAGGATGGTTGGTATCCGTCACCCAGGCCCGGAGCAACGCGCGGCCATGATGGCGACGCGCGAAAACCGGAGAGGCAGATGAGGATCACAGGATCGCGGCCGATATCGATCGGCCTTGGCGCAGCCTTGCTGGCGGGATGCAGCGGCCAGGCCATCGACCGTTTCGAAAGCTCCGAGGCGGTCGGAGACCCCTTCACCCGGCGACTTGCCGCCGAATACCGGCAGACCGTCGCCTTCGAGGCCGGCGAGATGTACGACTGGGGCGACGCGGCCTATTTCGCGCGCAAGGGCACACAGGTCGCGGCCGGCGAGTTGCTGCCGCCCGAGGCGATCGAGGATTGGGAGATCCCCGACGCCCTGGTCGAGGAGATGTCGGTCGCCCATGGCCGGCTGGCCAAGGTGCTGGATGACGGCGCCCGGGACGTCGATCCCGATGCGGCGGCGGTGGCGCAGGCCAAGTTCGACTGCTGGCTCGAGCAGCAGGAAGAGAACCACCAGCCGGACCATATCGCCGCCTGCCGCGACGGGTTCCTGGCCGCGCTGACCGAAATCGAGGACAAGCTGGCGCCGGTGGCGACAACGGATATCCCGGTCCATCTGGTGTTCTTCGACCATGACAGCGCCGAGATCACCCAGGCCGGCGAAAGCGTGCTCGAGACCCTGATCGACGCAGCCAAGGCCGGCGGCTCGCCGGAGATCACCGTCGTCGGACACACCGACCGGTCCGGCGGCGAGAGCCTACAATATGGACCTGTCGCTGCAGCGGGCCGAGGCGATCAAGGCGACGCTGGAAGCCGCCGGCATCACCGGGTCGCGGATCGTGGTGGAGGCCTCAGGCGAGGCGAGCCCGGCGGTCGCGACCCCGGACGGCGTGCGTGAGCCGTCCAACCGGCGCGCGGAGATCCGGCTCCGTTAGCTCGCGGGTCTCACCACTCGGAAGTTGAGACCCGTGGGGCATGCGCCGCCCTCCAGTGGCGTCCGGCCGGCGCCGCTGGACAGGGCCGGCGTCAACCGATATCTACTTGGTCGAGTGACCGGCAGAAACGACCGGCATACAAGGCCAATAATCGGTTGCCCGCATGTACGAGACCAGCACCCGCGACATCACGGTGACGGTGGAGCCCTCCTATCTGGATGACCAGTCGTCGCCGTCGGACAACCATTACGTCTGGTCGTATCACGTGCGGATCGAGAATAGCGGCCGAGAGACGGTCCAGCTCCGCAATCGCTATTGGCGCATCACCGACAGCTGGGGCCATATCCAGGAGGTTCGCGGTGCCGGCGTGGTCGGCGTCGAACCGGTGTTGAGCCCCGGCGAGAGCTTCGAATACACCAGCGGTACGCCGCTCAGCGCGCCGTCGGGCATCATGGTCGGCAGCTACGAGATGGAGACCACCGCGGGCGACCGCTTCGACGTCGACATTCCGGCATTCTCTCTCGACAGCCCTCACGACACCGCGCCGCTGAATTAGCCTGTCAGACGGCGACGGGCGCGGGACCGGGGTTGAAACCATTTCCCGACAGGCCACGTACCTCATACCAAGAGCGCCATCAAATGAGTCATTATCGGCGCTCCTTGGTATGAGTCCGACACCCGCGGCACCGACGACCGCATCATGTCCGCAAGAGGAGACTGTCGTGACCCCGGCACCCACCCCGTTGCGCAAGCGAACGCAATCGTCGGATCCGGGCAAACCGGCCACCGAAGCGACGGAGCGTCCGAGCCAGGAACAGGCCAAGGAGGCCGTCCGCACTCTGATCCGCTGGGCCGGCGACGACCCGGGTCGCGAGGGCCTGGCGGGAACGCCCGATCGCGTGGTGCGCGCCTATGAGGAGTTCTTCGCCGGATATGGCCAGGACCCGCACGAGATCCTGCAGAAGACCTTCGAGGAGGTCGAGGGCTATGACGAGATGGTCGTGCTGCGCGACATCCCGTTCGAATCCCATTGCGAGCATCACATGGTGCCGATCATCGGCAAGGCCCATGTCGGCTATCTGCCGCACCACCGGGTCGTCGGCATCAGCAAGCTGGCGCGGGTGGTCGACGCCTATGCCCACCGGCTGCAGATCCAGGAGAAGATGACGGCGCAGATCGCCGACGCCATCGACGGCGCGCTGCAGCCCCTCGGCGTCGCGGTGATCATCGAATCAGAGCACCATTGCATGACCACCCGCGGCGTCCACAAGGACGGAACCACAATGGTCACCAGCCGCATGATCGGCGCCTTCCGCGACGACATCCAGCTACGCCGCGAGTTCCAGGCCATGGCCGGGCTCAAGTCCTGATTTCCCGGGACGGCGTTCAAATTCCCGGTCTGGACATTCATCGGCGATAGGGTCGATGATCGCGGCCGTTATTCCGACCGATTCTGATAGCAAAGACCCCGGAAGACTTGCTCGACTTCCGTCCGATCGCCTTCGTCCTCGGCATCCTGCTGTGCATCCTGGCCGCGGCCATGCTGCTGCCCGCGCTGTTCGACCTGGCCGAGGAGAATCCCGACTGGCAGGTCTTCGCGGCCTCGGCCGCGGCGACCCTGTTCGTCGGCATCGCGCTGACCATCACCAGCCGTGGCAATCCGTTCGACCTCAAGGTTCGGCAGGCCTTCGTGCTGACCACGATCAGCTGGGCGGTGATCGCCGCCTTCGCGGCGCTGCCCTTCGCGTTCTCCGAACTCAAGCTGAGCTATACCGAGGCGTTCTTCGAGAGCATGTCGGGCATCACCACGACCGGGGCCACGGTGATCACCGGGCTGGACACTGTGCCGCCGGGGCTGCTGATCTGGCGCGCCCTGCTGCAATGGCTGGGCGGCATCGGCATCATCGTGGTGGCGCTGTCGATCCTGCCGCTGCTGCAGGTCGGCGGCATGCAGCTGTTCCGGCTTGAGAGCTCCGACACGTCGGAGAAGGTGCTGCCGCGAGCGGCCCAGATCGCCACCTCGATCGGCCTGATCTACCTCGCCCTGACCCTGATCTGCGCCGCCTGCTACGCGGTGTCCGGCATGCCCTGGTTCGACGCGCTGGCCCATGCGATGACGACGATCGCGACCGGTGGGTTCTCCACCACGGACGAGTCCGTCGGTGCGTTTGACAGCGCCGCCGTCGACTACACCGGCGCCGCTTTCATGATCCTCGGCAGCCTGCCCTTTGCGCTCTATCTGAGGGCGGTGCGCGGCAGCGTGATGCCGCTCTACCGCGACAGCCAGGTCCGGTGGTTCCTGTCCATCGTCGTCGTGGCGGTGGTGGTCATGGCGTTCTATGTCTGGCGCAACGTCGAGGCGACGAGCTTGGAGGACGCCTTCCGGCTGAGCACCTTCAACGTGGTCTCGATCATCACCGGAACCGGCTATGCCACATCGGATTTCGGCACCTGGGGACCGTTCGCGGTCGGCGCCTTCTTCTTCATGATGTTCATCGGCGGCTGCGCCGGCTCGACCTCCTGCGGCATCAAGGTCTTCCGCTTCCAGGTCGCCTACGCCACGGCCGAGCCCAGATGTACAAGCTGATGCATCCGCATGGCGTCTTCATCGCCTATTACAACGGCCGCCAGATCCCCGATACCGTCTCGGAATCGGTGATGAGCTTCTTTTTCCTGTTCGTCATCAGCTTCGTCGGTCTGGCCATGGGGCTTGGGCTATTGGGCCTGGATTTCCTGACCAGCATGTCCGGGGCCGCCTCGGCGATCGCCAATGTGGGACCGGGGCTGGGGCCGATCATCGGGCCGGCCGGGACCTTCCAGGACCTGCCGAATGCGGCGTTGTGGCTGCTGTCCTTCGGCATGCTGCTCGGCCGGCTGGAGCTGTTCACGGTGCTGATGCTGATCGTGCCGAATTTCTGGCGCAACTGAGCGGGGCATGGCGGCAACGATCGATCCAAGGCTGTCGCCAGTGGAGGTGCTCGAGCGGCTGGTCGCCTTCGATACGGTCTCGGACCGATCCAACCGCGACCTGATCGACTGGGTGGCCGACTATCTGCGCGGCCACGGCGTCGAGCCGCTGGTGCTGCCTTCGCCGGATGGTGCCAAGGCCAACCTGTTCGCAACGATCGGCCCGGACGGCCCAGGCGGGGTCGTGCTTTCCGGCCACACCGACGTCGTGCCGGTCGCCGATCAGCAATGGGACAGCGACCCGTTCACCCTAAGCGCCCGGGACGACCGCCTGTATGGCCGCGGCACCGCCGACATGAAGGGCTTCCTGGCGATCGCGCTCTCCCTGGTGCCGGATTTCGCCGCGCGCACGCTGGCGCGGCCGATCCATCTGGCAATGACCTATGACGAGGAAATCGGCTGCAACGGCATCCGCCACCTCCTGATTCACATCCTGGAGCATTTGCCGCGCCCGGGCCTGGTGATCGTCGGCGAGCCGAGTTCGACGAAGCCGGTCAATGCGCATAAGAGCGCGCGCACGTTTCGAACCGTGGTCACCGGCCAGGATGCCCATTCCAGCGCGCCGCATCTCGGCGTCAGCGCGATCTCCGCCGCCGCCGAGATCGTCTCGTTCATCGATCGTCTGGCCGAAGATGCAAAGCGCGACGCCGCACCGGCAAGCGGGTTCGCGCCACCCCATGCGACCCTCAATGTCGGGATCATCGAGGGCGGCACTGCGCTAAACATAATCCCCGGGCAGTGCTGCCTGGCCTGGGATTATCGCGGGCTCCCCGGAGAGGATACCGACGCCGTGCTGGCCCGCTACCGCTCCTTCGTCGACGACGATCTTCTGCCGCGCCTGCGGGCAAGGTTCTCGGCGGCGACCATCGAGACTGAAACGCTGGCCAATGTCCCCGCGATGGTGCCGGACCCCGACGGTCCGGCCGAGACCCTGGCCCGCCAGATCACAGGCGCCAATAGTGCGGGCGTCGTCGCCTTCGCCTCCGAGGCCGGCCTGTTTCAGCAGGCCGGGTTTTCGACGGTGATCTGCGGCCCCGGCGACATCGCCCAGGCGCATCAGCCCAACGAGTTCATAACCTTGGAACAGATGGCGGCCGGCGAGGCGTTCCTGCTACGGGTCGCCGATTGGGCGGCGGCGTAGGACCGCCGGGCCAAGGCTGCAGCGCTTGTGACTACCGGCGACCGGTCATCGGACGATGTATCGCGACAGGCCTTGTGTGACCTCCTGCTCGAACTTCGCGTCGAGATCGTCGATCGCGTTCTCGGTCAGCTCGAACCAGATCTGTTCGCGGTCCGCCAATGAGGCATTCTCCGGCGCGGTGATCGACCGTTGAGCCAGCACCTCGGCGATAGCCGCTGCGACGTCGGCTTGTTCACTTCCAGCCGCACGGCGAAGACGCGCCTCGTAGCGTTCCGACTGCTCGATCGTCACCAGGCCCTGCAGCCCGGGATTGCGGGCCAGAACCTCCTCGGTGACGCTGGCATCCTGGATGATCAGGGTCGCGGTGCCGGTGGCGCCGCGCGCCGCCAGCCGGTCTTCGGCCCAGCGGCGGATCACTGTGGCGGGCGGCCTTGGGAACAGATGGTCGACGAAGGGGTCGGCGAAGGCCGGCTCGTATCGTTGCACGATCTCGATGCGCTCCACGTCCAAGGCCGATCGGCGACTGATCGGCAAAGGTGATCTCCGGAAGCGTGCGCGACGGCGCCGACGAGCATCCGGCCAAGACCAGCACAGCGACAAGCAGAAGCGACGCACGCGCACGAGCACATGGCGACTCATGGACGGACCCCGCATTGATCGTTGGCCGAACCAGGCCACGCCGGGATGGCGGATTGATGGCGCAGACGCGCCGGCGGTCATCGGAAGACGGCCTCGAGCTGCTCGTCGTCGAACAGGTAGGTGCTGTTGCAGAACTCGCACTGCACGGAGACAGTGCCGTCCTCCTTCATGTCCTCGACCTCGTCGCGCGGCAACGCGCTCAGCATGCCGGCAACCCGGTCACGCGAGCATCGGCAGGAGGCGCGCAACCTCGAGGGGGCAAACACCCTGACCCCGTCCTCATGGTACAGCCGGTACAGCAAGTCCGTTGGCGGCCAGTTCGGGGTCCAGCAATTCCTCGGTCGTGGCACTGCCGAGCAGGATCATGGCGCGCCGCCAATCGTCTTCCCGGTCGCTGGACGGCACCTTGCGATCGGAATCGGGCAGCCTTTGCACCATGACACCGCCGGCGCGCCAGGCGCCGTTCGGCCGTCCGGCGGCGATGACGATGCCGGCGTCGATCTGCTCGGACTGCCGGAAATAGTGTTGCAGGCAGTCGGCCAAATTCTCGCCGCTGAGCTCGACGATGCCCTGGTAGCGATCGGTGAAATCCCCCTGATCGACGGTGAAGGCGAGCAGCCCCTCACCGATCAGCGCGGCCACGCCGGGTCCGGCGGCATCGTCCAGGCGCCCGGTCGAAACGGGCATAGCCGCGCAGATCGCCGGTCGAGGTGATGTCGACCACCATCAGCGGCACCGGGCCGTCGCCCTTGGTCTGCAGGCTGAAGACGCCGTCATATTTGAGCGCGCTGGACAGGATCGCCGCCAGCACCACCGCCTCGCCCAGCAACGTCGCGACCGGTTCGGGATAATCGTGTCGCGAGAGGATCTCGTCGAGTGCCGGGCCCAGCCGCACCAGCCGGCCGCGCAGCCCGGACACCTCGATCTGGAACGGCTGGACGAGGTCGTCGGCCGACGGATCGGTCCCCTCGTCTAGGCCAGCACCCACCATTACGGAAGGATTGTGGGTGCTAAGCACCAGAGAAGGATGCCTTTCTGGGCGTGCAGCCGGTTCTCCGCCTCGTCGAACACCACCGATTGCGGGCCGTCGATGACGCTGTCGGTGACCTCCTCGCCGCGATGGGCCGGCAGGCAGTGCATGAACACCGCCTCTGGCTTGGCCAGGCTCATCAGCCGGTCGTTGACCTGATAGGGCCGCAGCAGATTGTGCCGCGACGGCGCCTCCTTGTCGCCCATCGACACCCAGGTGTCGGTCACCACGCAATCGGCGTCGCCTACCACCGCGTCGGGATCGCTGCTGACACTGACATGGGCGCCCTGGCCGTTTGCCCAGGCCAGCAGATCCGCCGGTGGCTGAAGCTCCTCCGGGCAGGCCAGGCGCAGCTCGAAATCGAACCGGGCGGCGGCCCGGATCCAGGATCGCGCAACATTGTTGCCGTCGCCGGTCCAGGCAACCACCTTGCCGGAGATCGGGCCGCGATGCTCCTCGAAGGTCATCACATCGGCCATCAGCTGGCAGGGATGGCTGTTGTCTGTCAGACCGTTGATCACCGGCACGGTGGCGGCCTCGGCCATCTCGATCAGCCGCTCCTCGCCCCAGGTGCGGATCATGATCGCGTCCACATAGCGCGACAGCACCTGTGCGGTGTCGCCGATGGTCTCGCCGCGGCCGAGTTGGATTTCACTGCCCGACAGCATGACCACGTCGCCGCCGAGCTGGCGCATGCCGACCTCGAACGACACCCGGGTCCGGGTCGAGGGCTTCTCGAAGATCATCGCCAGCGTCTTGCCGGCGAGCGGCTTGTCATTTCCCTTGGGCAGGCCGGTCTTCTTCGCCTCGGACGCGGCATCGATCATGCCGCGCAGATCGTCGCGGCCGACCCGGTGCAGATCCAGAAAGTGCCTCGGATCAGCCATCGCGCGCCGCCCATTCGCTGCAAACCGCCTCCAGGCATCCGATCGCCTCATCGATTCCGCTCTCGTCAATGATCAGCGGCGGCAGAAGCCGCATGACATTGTCGGCCGCCGGCACCGCCAGCATGCCCGCGGCGCGCAGGGTCTCGATGAACTCACCGACCGGCGGCACCAGCTTCAGGCCCAGCATCAGCCCGGCGCCGCGCAACTCCTCGACGACCGTCGGATAAGCCGCCGCCAGCTCTGACAGCCGGCCCCACAGGATGCGCCCCTTGCGGTCGACGTCTTCCAGGAAGCCCGGCTCCAGAATCACGTCCAGCACCGCGTTGCCGACCGCCATGGCCAGTGGATTGCCGCCATAGGTGGTGCCGTGGGTGCCGGCGGTCATGCCGGCCGCCGCGGCCTCGGTCGCCAGGCAGGCGCCGAACGGAAAGCCGCCGCCGATGCCCTTGGCGGCGCACAGCACGTCAGGCGTGATGCCGGCCCATTCATGGGCGAACAGCTTGCCGGTGCGGCCGTAGCCGCATTGGATCTCGTCGAAGTAGAGCAGGATCCCGAACTCGTCAGCGGTCTCGCGCAGTGCCTTCAGATAGTCCAGCGTCGAGGCGCGGATGCCGCCCTCGCCCTGCACCGGCTCGACGCAAATCGCCGCTGTCTCGTCAGTGATCGCAACCCGCAGCTCATTCAGATTGCCGAACGCGACCTGGTCATAGCCCTCGACCATCGGCCCGAAGCCGGAGATCAGCTTTTCCGTCTTGGCTGCGGCGATCGCCGACAGGGTGCGGCCATGGAAGGCACCGCCGACCGTGACGATCCGCCAACGCTTCGGCTGGCCGGTATGGGTCATGTATTTGCGGCACAGCTTGACGCCGCATTCCCAGGCCTCGACCCCGGAATTCGTGAAGAACACCGTGTCGGCGAAGCTGGAGTCCACCAGCCGCTGGGCCAGCCGCTCCTGCTCCGGAATATGGAACAGGTTCGAGGTGTGCCACAGCTTGCCGGCCTGTTCCTGCAATGCGGCCACCAGATGCGGATGGGCGTGGCCCAGGCTGGTCACGGCGATGCCACTGGCGAAGTCGAGGTATCGTCGCCCGTCGGTGTCGAAAAGGTACGCCCCTTCGCCCCGCTCGAACGCCACATCGGCCCGCGCATAGGTCGGCATCACGGCTGGTATCATCACGACCGCCTTTCCGGTCCATCCAAGGTCACAAGGTCCGTTGGAGGCTGATCCACGCTCCACGCCGTTCCGGCGCGAAGCGACCAGGCTCCGAATTGCCCCAATACAAAAACGGCGCCCAAACGCGCGCCGCCTCTGGACCGGCACTAAACACAAGGACGGGCCGGGCTGTCAATGTGGGTGGGCAGGGCAAGAGGCCCGGAATTGGGACAATGCCGGTCGGTGAAGCGGATGCGGCTCCTGGACACCCGTGGAATGCGTACTCACGCGGCAGGCAATCGGATCCCACCCATCCAACCGCAATTGATATATGGACAATTTAAATCAAATTGCACTAATCTTCGACATCTCGGAATGAGAGGCTCGGTGCGGACCGCCAGCGCAGACAGTTCTCCAGAGCCATGTCGGCCGCAAGCCGCCGCGAGAGCATTGCATCGAGTCAACTCGACCGCTGCGCCAGGCCGGTGGCGGATGCGGCCAGCAAAGGGGACACGGATATGATCAAACTCGCACTCGTCATCGGGCATACCGAGCAGAGGCAGGGGGCGTTCGGGGTGTCCCCCATCGGCGCGAATGAATACTCCTGGAACAAGGATCTCGCCCAGATGATGGCGGCTCATCTCGAAGACATGGACGATGTCGAGGCCAAGAGCTTCTTCCGCGACGATGTCGGCATCGTCGGTGCCTACGATGCCGCCAAGGACTGGGGCGCAGACGCAGCCATAGAACTGCATTTCAATTCCGCCGGCCCAACCGCCACGGGGTCGGAGACGCTCTTCGTCACCGCAGTCTCGCGACCGCTGGCCGAAGCCGTGCAGGATGCGACGGTCACGACATTGGGGCTCAGGGACCGGGGCGTGAAGACCCCGAACGAGGCGAGCGGCGGTCGAGGCACACGCAATCTGAGTCAGATGGGGCCGAAACCGTCGATCCTGACAGAGCCGTTCTTCGGCTCCAACGCCGGCGACGCGACGGCCGCGAGCGAACGAAAGTCGGCTCTGGCAAGGGCCCAGGTGGAGGCCGCGGTCAACGTCCTGAGAAGCATCGATGCCGAGGACGTCTGGACCGTGAGCGCAAGCTCGCTGAACGTTCGCGGAGGCCCTGGCATCGAATTCGAGAAGCTGGCCTGGGGACTATTGGAGAATGGCGTATCCGTAGAACTCATCTCAAGGCAGGGCGATTGGGCCTTGATCCGCGCGTCCGGCGGTGAGGGATTTGTCCATACGGCATTTCTGGCCTGAAGTCGATCGACCGCCGCCGACGCCACTTCCTTGGAGTTCGGCGTGTCATAACCCGCCGTCAAGGCGGCGTGGCCCGGAGATTTTACTGCGGCGCCAGCCGCACCAGATCGAACAGATGCGCAACGTCGCCGAGGATCGGAATCAGCGAGGGGTCGGCATCGGCGATGGTCCGGTCTTCCTCGACCCGTGGGCGCTTGAGGATGACGGCATCGTAGGATTCATCGGCACCGCTCATGGTCACCAGGGCGGCGATCGGGCGGCCGGCGGCGATGCGCTCGGCATCCGCCACCCGGGTCGCCAGACGCCGTTCATCGGCGCTGGGACCGCCACCCGCGCGAGATCCGCTCGACAAGACACCGGTGCCGGATTCCGCCAGCAATTCCCGCTCGACCGGCACGAAAGCTACGATTGCCGGCGGCGGCGTGAAGGGCCGAGCGACGTTCTCCGGCAGGCGGGCCTCCTGCACTGGTGGCGCCTGCACCTTGGGAACGATATTGAGCGGCGCATTGGGATCCGTCGCCGTTGCAGCCGGCTGTGAAGCCGGCGCCGGCACAGCCACCTGGGCTGCGGGCTGCGGCGGTGGTGCCGGTGCCGGTGCGGGTTCCGGTCGCACCACGACAACCGGCTCGGGCTGTGGTGGCGGTACCGGCTCGACCCGGGAAACGGTCACCTCGGTTGGCGGTTGGTCCGGCTGCGGCTCGGCCGCTATGACCGTTTTCTCGGGCACCAGTGTGGCCAGAACCGTCGCGGGGTCCATGTCCAGGACCTCCGGCCAGACGCTCACCACGACTGCCGCCGCCGCCGCCGAGGCTGCGAACAGGCCGAGGATGGCCAGCGCCATTCCGCCCTTCCGGCGTTCCTTGCGCTCCTTGCGTTCCTTGCTCTCTTCGATTTCAGCCGCACCGCCGGCGCGCGTGCCGATATCGGCCATCAGGTCCGGTCCATTGCCGACGGTGCTATAGGCGGGCTGCAAGGGAGCCACAGGTCGAACCGGTACTTCGGGTTCAACCGGCTGAATTCGGCGGGGCGGCGCGACGGGCTCGATGGCTTCGACCGGCCGCAGCGGTGTTGGGTCCGGGATCGGTTGCGGCGCCGGAGTCGGTTGAGGGGCCGGGCGCGCGGTCTGTTTCCTGACCATCGCGACTGTGGCGGAGGCATCGAGCCCCAGCGCCGCAAGCTCGTCAATCACCTCCTCGATCGGCTGCTCGGCGACGGCCCCCTCGTCTCCGAGGAGCAGCAACAATTGCCGGGCCGGAGTCCCGCCGCTCATGTCCGGCGTCCCGCGATGTAGTCGCGGACCTCATGTTTCATCCGGCGGCGCAGATTGGTGACCTCCACTGGCACGACCTCCAGCGCCGTGGCCAGTTCTGTGGTGTCACAGCAATTCTCCAGCAGCATGAGCGATGCCATCTCGCCCAGCCTCTCGTCCTTGTCATAGAGATGGTCCAGAAGCTGACGGCGCTCATCGCGCCAGCCCTCGCCCGGACCTTCGCTGAGCGACGAGCCGGCCTTGGCGGATATGCCACCGATCACGATCCGGGCAAGATGCCGGTACAGGGTGTCGTCGTCCTGATCCCATTCCCTGAGACCGGATATCGTCTGCGAGACGGCCTGCACGACCACGTCCTGGGCATCGGCAAAGCTGGCCGGCAGCCCCTGGCGATCGGCCTCCGACGCCAGGTGGGCAAGCCGAAGGACCGCAACCAACATCAGTCGCGGAATGATCTCGTCCCAGTCCTGGGCCGTCCAGTTGATCGAATCGCCGTTCATTGGCGCTGAAGGGTACATCACAGTCCAAATCAAAGGGTACGGGTCTTACCGTGCGTCGAGGCACAAGGAACGGCCTCGCGATGGCAGGATCAAGGCAAAGGTGGGAAGGCCGTCCGTCTGGGGCCGGCCGTCACGGCCGACCTCACCGGTCCGGAAGTGAGATCAGCGCAAAATCCGAAGCACGATCGCCGAACCAACGGACCAGGAGCGGACGGAGCGATTCGTCCGCCAGCGGCGGCAGAGCGCTTTGATTCCGGACCAGGATAGTGTCGCGATCCGAGCCCCCCGATCGAAGCGTCATGAGGGCCTGGATGGCCATACCGTCCGCGATCCGCAGCGCGTCGGCGCGACGGCCCAATACCGCCCCAGGCCAGTCGCCGATGCCGTTCTGGAGGGCGTCGTCCGCCATGACGAGCACAGCATCCTTGCGTATTTGCCCCAGATCCGGCTCCCAGGGAACGAAGAGCGCCAGATCGGCCACTACATGTGGCAGGTCCGCGACCTCCTGTGACCGAACCGCCGCCGGCGGCCCGTCATCTACCCGAAGCCCCCGCATGGACCCTGCGCTGCCGCCGGGAAGCGATGCGATCAGGTCCTCGATCGAGGGGATTTCGACACGGGTTGGGGTTGTGGCTGCTGACTCCGCACCGGTTTCGGCCGGCATCTCCATCGCGAGATCGCCGAGCGGCCGGCGTTCGGCCGGAGTCGACGGTGGAGGCGGCGGCACGAACGAATCGTCGATATCTTCGATGGCCAGCGGAATTGCCTCGCTCGTTGCGATCCCGGCCGAACCCATGGCGCCTTCGGCTTCGGTCCGGCCCGCCGCATCGGCCTCGACCGGCATGTCCGGACTCGGGGTGGCGGCCGCACCGAGGCGACTCTCCATACCCGCCAGATCGTCCCGGGACGGCGCCACGGGCTGCTCAGGGGCCGGCGGCTCCAACGAATCGGGATCGGCGACATCCGCCGTCGCATCCGGCGATGCCGCTTCCGGCGCGCCGATCGGGCCGGCTGCAAGGCTCGCTGCCGCCGAAGCGTCCGGCGATCGCTCAGCTGCCATCCGTCCGACCGCCGGGCTTTCCGGCGCGAAGCGTTCGACCATGACCGCCGCAGGCGATGGCACCGGATCCGATGACGGCCACCACACGGCGACGACGATCAGCGCACATGCCGCCATGCCGACAATCGACCCGGTCCAGGCCCAGACCGCGCCGCGCCGGCGGCGATCGATGCCCACGACATTCGATTGCGCCCCGGCCCGGCGTTGCGCCTCGGCGGTTACCGCAGCCACGGTACCGGTCTGGAGCCGGGCGCGGATCTGATCGATATCGGCGGCTTCCACCGCTGCGATGTCGGCCTCGGCGGCCTCGTCCTCGATGACCGCGTCGAGCAGCGTGGCGGCCGGGTCGGGGCCGCGCTCCGCCATCCGGCGCGCCAGCCGGACCGGGCCGTCCAGGTCGATGCCCAGCGCCGCCAGATCAGCGCGGACCTCGTCTCCGGGCCGGGTCTCCAGCGAGCGCTCCTCTTCCAGAAGCGCCAGCAGGCGGCGGGCGGGGGTCGCCGCGGCGCTCATTCGCCGTGCTCCACGATATAGGCCCGCACCGCCCGCTTCAGCCGCTTGCGCAGGTTGGCGATGTCCGATGGCGCCAGGTCCAGCGCCAGGCAGAGATCGGCCGTCTCACGGCAATCCTCGATCAGCATGTGCATGGCCATGCGCCCAAGCAGCGGATCGAGCCCGTCGAGATGGGCGATCAGCCGGCGCTGCTCGGACTGCCACATCGCCGCCTGCTCGGGATCGGGATCGTCATCCGCGTGGTCCGGCGGCCAGTCGGAGTCCGACGGCGCAGCGGTGGCGGATAGGGTGATCCGGTTCTCGGAGGATTCCGCCGCGTGGGAGATGTCGCTCACGATCGCGCCGGCTAGGTGCTGGAACAGGGTGCATCGCTCGGGATCCCATACGCGGATGCCGGCCATGGTCTTGGCGATCGCATCGTTGACGAAATCCTCCGGCTGCGCGGCACCCGGCGTCGGCCCCTGTCGGCGTCCGCGCCAGGTCATGCGCGACAGCCGCGAGACCGCCAGCAGCAAAAGACGCGGGACCAGATCCTCCCAATCCTGCGCCGTCCAATCGATCTGTCGCCCCGGCATCGGGGACCGATCGTACAGCAGACGACGATGGTCGTCCTCTCCCGACGCGTCCGGTCGAGTTTGCATACGATCGGCCCCCTTGCCGCCGGATTGCCGGCTCAGTTGAGCGGCCGCATGGCGGCGGCGCTCTCGGCCAGTTGGGTCAGCTGCAGGAACTCGGACCGGTATCCGAATGCATCCTCGCCGCGAGCATCCCGGGCGATATCCAGGATCTCAGCGAAGGTCAGATCCTCGACATTCGGGTCGCCGCGCAACAGCTGGCCGAACCCGGCGACGGCAGCGGCAAATCGGGCCTCATCCGGCGCCGCCTCGAAGGTGGTGCTGGCGCTGGCCAGGATCGGCTGCTCGATCAGCAGGCTCTCGCTACCGCCCGGCGGCTTGTAGCGGATCCGCAGGAAGGCGAGCTCGCCGGATCCGGTCGAAACCGTCTCCTCGGACGACCCGTATCGCAGATCGTCGACCAGCCGCGAAGCGCTGTCCGGAGGCGTGATCTCGTACAGGGCCGTGATGGAATGCCCGCTTCCGACCTCGCCGGCATCGACCCGGTCATTGTTGAAATCCTCGCGGTTCAGCATCCGGGTCTCGTATCCGATCAGCCGGTACTCTGCGACGAATTCCGGGTTGAACTCGATCTGCACTTTCACGTCGTCGGCGATAGTGAACAGGGTCGCGCCCATCTCGTCGACCAGCACCTTGCGCGCCTCCATAACGCTGTCGATGTAGGCGGCGTTGCCGTTGCCGGCCTGGGTCAGGGTCTGCATCAGCTGATCGTTCAGGTTGCCGCGACCGAAGCCCAGCACCGACAGGTACACGCCGGTCTCGCGCTTGCGGGCGACGAAATCCTCCAGCTGCTCCGAATCGGTGATGCCGACGTTGAAATCACCATCGGTGGCCAGGATCACCCGGTTGATGGCGTCCTCGTCGAACGACGACTCGGCCAGCTGATAGGCTTGGCGGATGCCCTCCGCGCCGGCGGTGCTGCCGCCGGACTGGAATCGCTCGATGGCCGTTCTGATCTTGCCGCGCTCGGCGCCGCTGGTCGGCTCCAGGACGACACCGGCCGAGCCGGCATAGGCGACGATGGAGATCGTGTCCTCATCGCGCATCTCGTTGACCAGCATGATCAGCGACTGCTTCAGCAGTGGCAGCTTGTCGGGGCTGCTCATCGAGCCCGAAGTGTCGACCAGGAACACCAGATTGGCCGGCGGCCGTTCCTCCACTGCCAGCTCGTAGCCCTGCAGGCCGATGCGGATGAGCTGACTGCCGTCGTCCCAGGGCGAATCGAACACCGCCACATCGGCGGCGAAGGGCTCGTCGGTGCTGTCCGGCGCCACATAGGCATAGTCGAAATAGTTGATCAGCTCCTCGGTCCGGACGGCATCGACCGGCGGCAAGGTGCCGTCGCGCAGGAAGCGCCGCACATTGGCGTAGGAGGCCGTATCGACATCGATCGAGAAGGTCGAAACCGCATGCTCGGAAACCAGCTTGACCGGATTGGCATCGAAATCCTCATAGCGGTCGCGATACTCCTGCGGTGTCGGAGGCGGGGCGTAATCGCCCACCACCGGCATCGCCATCCCCCGCATACCCTGTCCAGGCGCCGGTTGTACCCGCACGGCGCGCGGCGGCGTCGACGACGAAGGGCCCGTCACGGCTTCCAGGGACGTATCGGATCGATCCTCGTATACCTGTCGTTCGACGCGTGTTCGCGCTTGATCGGTCAGGACCGTTTCCTGTGGCGCGGCGTCCCGTTCCACGGTGGCGGGATCGGGCTGCGCCACCTCCTGCTCAGAGCATGCAACGACAAACAGGAGCGCAAGAATGGACACGCCGCCCATCAGGGCGGTCGCCGTCTGCGACGGGCGGCTGGACAAGTGAGTCATCGGAATAATTCCTCGGCTGTTGGCTTATGTGCCCGTATGCCGACGACGACCCGCCTCGATGCCACAACGTCGAGAATTGTTTTGGAGTCCGACAGCCTGAACGTCATGGCGGTTATTCCATCCAATCGGAGTCGACACCGGCCTGCCCTCCGCTCGCCCACCCAAGGACGACCTGTTCTTGCGCGGCAAGAAGTGGGAGCATGCCGGGCTGATCAGGGCTGATACTCGTGCACGCCGTTCGAGCGGCAGCACTGTACATGTCCGCTTTGGATAGTGTGCTGGACGAGTTGGCCGGGGCAGCGCCTGTCGCTGATTAGCCAACTCCGATTGTGACCAAGTTGCAGGTCCCGACACAATCAAACCAAATCGTACGGAGTATCTCCGCAAAATAAACCCACTGAATTGCCAATCCTCCCAGATTGTCAATGACGACCTCGGCAGTTAAACTGTACTCGTCAGACAAACCAAAGCACCGCTCCGTAGAACGTCCTGCATATCCCACATTTGACCCAAGGGCGAGTTGGTGATCAATTGTTCAAGCCTACGCATAATTCTGCCGCCAGTCCTTCGATGATCCGATATATGTCAGTGATTCAATGGTGTTACATTCACGCATGCTTTGTTCTATGCGGGATTGTCTTCGCAGGGTGCAGCGGGTCCGTCCGCCAGGAAGTGCTTGTACCGAGCGGTACCTCTGATGATGAGAGCGGCATGGCGACATTCGACTTGGTCGATGCGCGTGTGACCATCAACTCAACCGTAATCTCAGAAGAACTTCAGGCTTTATTCGCGCCATTGGTCATTGTCCCTACGCCAGGGTCAGAAACAGAAATCATTGATGAACCGCTGACAGTCGATGTTCGAATAGACATCGTGCGCGGCGAAGTATTGCTTGAATTGGAGGAATCGACAGTCACAATCCCGGACACTGCTCTGCGCCTACAGCCTTCGAGAATTGTGATGCAGACTATCGAGCATCATGACGTTGGGAGGTCGGAGTACAAGTTGCTGCCAATTGAAGGTGCAAGAACGATAGACGCGAGAAGCGCGCCTTACCGGTTCATTCTGACCTTCGATGTATCCAGGGCCGGCCTCGATTCTTTCACATTAAGCCTCAAGACCCTGCAAGTTGACGGGAAGCCTGCCGATCTTGCCCCAGTCGTTTTCACTCGGGCATTTAGAAGCTGGCCGAAGTGAATCGATTGCAGGGATGGCCCTGGATGATGATATCGGCCGCATCGTTTGTTTTCGGAAATATCAGTTTCAATCCAAGGGCGAATTCGAACATTCGCAAAATGCGCCGGGCCCGTCCGCATTTGAGCAGGCCTCCTAGTCGGACTGCGTTAAGGCTTCAGCTTCCAGCCACGGGCGACCAGCCGGTCGCAGGCGATCCACAGCATCACGTTGACGACCGCCACTACTGCCAGGCTGAGGCCGATCGGGGCCGAGTGGATATCCAGGACGCCGGCGCGGAAGCCGTCGATCACGTAGAAGATCGGGTTCAACTGTACGATCTGCGGCAGCGGTGACGGCAGCAGCTCGACCGGCGCAAACAGGCCGGACAGGAAGGTCAGCGGGATCAGCAGGAAGGCGAAGAAGGCGCTGGCATGGTCCCATTTCGCCGACCACAGCCCGACCACGATCCCGGTCAGGGACAGCATCAGCGAACCGCCGGCGGCGAACGCGGCGACCAGCAGCGGCGAGCCCACCGGCATGTCGAGCGCCAGCACCGCCACCGCCACCACCGGCGCGCCGGTGATCAGCCCGGCCGCGGCCCCCGCCAGCGCGTAGGCCGCCACCAGCTCCGAGGCAGTCAGCGGCGGCATCAGCACGTCGGTGATGATGCCCTCCAGCTTGTCGAAGACCAGGGTGAAGACCGTGGTCTCGGCCGCCCGCTCCAGTATGGCGAACAGCACCAGCCCCGGCAGGATGAAACGCAGCACCGCCTCGCCCTGCGGCGTCGTCCGGTCGGGACCGAGCGCAAATGCGAATACCGCCAAATAAAGGATCGACGCGAACGCCGGCGCCACAACGGTCTCCAGCCATTCCTTCAAGTAACGCCGGATCTCGCGCCCGAACAGCGTCCGCACCCCGATCCAGTTGCACGCCCCGAACCCGCGAATGGCCCGCGGCGCGGCAGCGGGCGCGGTCACGGCTTCAGCTTGTAGCCGGTCGACAGCATGCGCAGCACCAGGGCCCAGAGCGCCAGGTTGACGCCGGTCATGACGCCCAGGCCGATCATCAGCGTGCCGTCGGACTGTCCGATGAAGCCATAGCGGAAGCCGTCGATCATGTAGAAGAACGGGTTGAGATGGGCGATGAACTGCCAATCCGTGGGCAGCCGGTCGATGGTGTAGAAGGTGCCGGACAGGAAGGCGAGCGGCGTCACCACGAAATTCGTCACCGCCGCGATGTGATCGAATTTCTCCGACCAGATACCGCCGATCACCCCCAGCAGTGCCAGCATCATCGCAGCGGCGATGCCGTGGAAAAGGATGAAGAACACCGAGTGGATGCCGACCGGAACGAACAGCCGGATCGCCAGGAAGGTCGCCAACCCGACCAGCATGCCCCGCGTGACGCCGCCCGCGACATAGGCCAGCGCCAGTTCCAGCGACGACAGCGGCGGCATCAGCACATCGACGATGTTGCCCTGGATCTTGGAGATCATCACCGACGACGAGGTGTTGGCGAAGGCGTTCTGCACCATCGACATCATGACGAGCCCCGGCGCCAGGAACTCCAGGAACGGCACGTTTCCGGCCATGCGCACGATGCCGCCCAGCGCCAGCGCGAAGATGGTGTAGAACAGCAGCGTGGTGACGACGGGCGCCGCAATGGTCTGGGTGAACACCTTCAGGAAGCGGAACACCTCCTTGCGGTACAGGGTCCAAAGGCCGACCCAGTTCACCAGGCCGATTTCGCGGGGCGCGGAACGGTAGGGTGTCATCGCTCTTTCACTAGGGCTTGAAACGGCGGCGACCATAGCCCGCGGGAGCCGGCGCCGCAAACGGCCTGACAGCGCCTCCCGGCCGATGGCAGAGTATGCGGGTAATGTCCGAATCACTCCCGCACCGGAAGCGCCTACGGAAGGTCAGCCCCAAGAGCCTGGAGTCGGCGGCGCTGCACTACCTGGAACGCTTCGCCAGTTCGGCGGAGAATTTGCGGCGGGTGCTGATGCGCCGGGTCTACAGATCGGCCCGGGTGCACGATATCGAGCCGGATGAGGCGGCACGTTGGGTCGACGGGATCGTCGAACGCTATGCCCGATCCGGCCTGCTGGACGACCGCCGCTATGCCGAGAACCTGGCCCACAGCCTGTCCCGCCGAGGCGTCGCGACCCGGGCCATTCGTGCCCGGCTGATGCAGAAGGGAGTGGCGCCGGAGGACATCAACTACGCCATCGCCGCCCTGTCCGAGGCGACCGGCGACGCCGACCTGTCCGCGGCCCTCGCCCTGATCCGACGACGACGCCTGGGCCCGCACCGCGATCCGGAGGCCCGAGCCGACTTCCACGACAAAGACCTCGCCGCCCTGGCCCGCGCCGGCTTTTCCTACGATCTCGCGCGGAAGGTGATCGAGGCGGAGGATCCAAACTCGCTGCTGCTCGACTGGCAGAACTAGCGCCGCCGCCGTCGGCCATATGGGACTGCCCGGCTCGATTACACGACCAACTCAAACGCCTCCCGCGCGACGCTGCGGCCGTTGACGATCACCTCGACCTCGTGAGTGCCGGAATAGTAGCGGCGGGTGGTGATCGGCTTGAAGGCGTGGCGCTTCTTCACGCGCACCGTGGCGCCGGGGGCGAGGTCCAGGGTCTTCAGGCGGAAGACCTTGGGTGTGGTGCCGCCATTGGCCTTGCAGTGGTGGATGGCGTAATCGACCAGCAGCCCCTGGGTTTCGGCGCCGGTTGAGGTCAGCGTCAGGGAGAAGTCGATTTTGTCGCCCATGGAGACCGTCTTCGGCGTGAGCGCAAAGCCGTCGACGGCGACCTCGGCCCCATGGACGTAGCCCAGCAGGGACAGGGCGCGAGGCTCTCCCTGCTTCAGCAACGTGCGCAGCGCGTGGCGGACGATCCATTGGCGCTCGGGCCCGGCAGCTCTGGACCAGCGGGCGCAGATCTCCAGCGTCACAACCGGATGGTCCTTGGAGATGTCGTTCAGGTGATTGGCCACCGAGCGGCGCACATATTCCGACGGATCGTCCTTCAGCCGCTCCAGGAAGGGCAGGGCCAGCGACGGCTCGGCCTGGAAATCCCGCAGGCGCTGGCCCCAGGGCAGCAGCGGCCGCGTGCCTTCCGACACCAGCCGGCGGACGTGGTGATCCGGATCGGCGACCCAGTCCTTCAGATGCGCCATCGTCGCATCCCGGTGCTCGATCAGGAAAGGCCGGATGGCGAATTCAGCCGAGAACAGCGGTGTCAGACGGCGCAGCGCCGGCACCGACTCCGTCGGATGGTCGACGCCGTACAGTCCGACGAAATCGATCACCGGCCAGGCGGCGAAGGCCCCGAACGTCGCGTCCGGATCAGGCGCGGGCCAGGTTTCGGCGGCCCGCAGGATTACATCCAGCGCTGCCGGAAATGGCTGGGGCAGGACGGCGTTCAAGGTTTCGGCGATCCGGATCACCCGGTCCTTCAGTTCCAGGCCGTCCAGCCCGTCGCAGGCCAGGTCGATGAATCGCGCGCGGTCGAAACCCGGCTCGACGCTGGCGAAGATCGCTGCGATCCGCTCGATGACGGCCTGGTTCAGGCCGTCCTTCAGGGGTTGTGCGCACATGGGGCGGGAGACTGGCATCGCCCGGCAACGGCGGCAACGGTTTGAGAAGGGTCCGGGCTAAGCCTGCTGCCAGTATCTGTCAGCATGCCGTGTCTTCACCGAGCCCGGATGGAGGATCTCGGACAGCACTTCTGCGGATTCGGCCAGGCGCGGCCCCGGCCGATTGAAACAGGCATTGCCGTCGGTGACGAAGATCCGCCCGGCTCGCACCGCGGCGATGTCCCGCCAGCCCGGCCTCACGGTCAGCGCCGGCAGCTCGGCCCGGCAGCGGTCGATGTCGAAACCGCAGGGCATCAGCACGATGAAATCCGGATCGGCGGCGAGCAGATCGTCCCAGTCCAGCCAGTCGGAATGGGCGCCGGGTTCGGCCAGCAGCGGCTCTCCACCGGCGATGGTCACCAGTTCCGGCACCCAGTTGCCGGCGATCATCGGCGGGTCGAACCATTCGATGCAGGTGACCCGAGGCCGCTCATGGGCCGCCACCGCGCGCGACAGGGCGACGAGCCGGTCCCGCAATCCTTCCACCAGCGACACCGCCCGGCTCTCACAACCAATCGCCCGGCCGACCGAAAGGATGTCCGACCAGACATCCTCCAGCGTCGCCGCTTCCAGGGAGAGCAATGCCGCCTCTCTGGCCACCGCCTGGCCAAGTGCCTCCCGGACCTGAACCTGGCTCACTGCGCAGGCCTCGCACAGGGTCTGGGTCAGCACTATATCCGGCTGCACCGCTGCCAATGTCGCGAGATCGATCTCGAACACCGAAAGCGCCTGTTTCAGCATCTCGCCGACATCCCAATGGATAGCGCCTGAGGGCTTTGCCGAATCGATCCGCGTCGTCGTCAGCACCGGCAGTCCGACCACCGCCGCCGGGTGGTCGCACTCATGACTGATCCCCACCAGCCGGTCGCCGGCGTCCAGCGCGCAGACGATCTCCGTCGCGCTTGGCAGCAGCGAGGCGATCCTCCGCACCGTCACCCGCCCCCGACCATTGTCATGAACCTGGATGCGTTGCGGCCGCGACACCGGCCACCCAGACCGTCATGCCATCCCGCTTGCCGCGCACCTCGGTCGAACGCTCCTCGAAGCCGGCGGTCTCGACCTCGGCGCGTTGGAAGACGTCTTCGGAGACCACCAGCTGCGCGCCGAATTCCTTGGTCAGACCTTCCAGGCGGCTGGCGGTGTTGACCGCATCGCCGATGGCGGTCAGCGACTTGGCGCGGCCATAGCCCATCTCGCCGACGATCACCGGGCCGACATGGATGCCGATGCCCATGCGCAGGGGCGCCGGCAGATCCTCGCCCAGGGAGCGGTTCAACTCGTCCAGGCTCTCGGCCATCGCTTGCGCCGCGTTGAGCGCCCTGCGGCAGCCTTCCGGCGCTCCGGCCTCGACCCCGAACAGGGCCATGACGCCGTCGCCGATGAACTTGTCTATGCGGCCGCCGGATTGCTCCACCGCCTGGCCCATCAGCGAGAAATACCGGTTCAGCACGAACACCACGTCATAGGGCAGCTTGGCGTCGGAGAAGCTGGTGAAACCGCGCAGATCAGCGAACAGGATGGCGATCTCGCGCTCCTGGCCGGACAGGTAATCGGCCCTGGCCCCGGCGTCCCTGGCGCTTGCATTGGGCGGCATCAGCGGCGTCACTGTGAGGTCGCGGGTCGGCCGGATCTGGCAAGCCAGTCGGACATCCGGCGGCGCGCCGACCCGTTGCAGCACCTTCTGCTCCGCCGGCGAGGCCTCGGCCAGATGTTCGGCACCGGCGCCGATCCGCACCCGGCAGGTCGAGCAACGGCCGCGACCGCCACAGACCGAAGCATGCGGAATGCCAGCGGCGCGGCTCGCCTCCAGCACCGTCACGCCCGGCTGAAGGCTCACGACGCGGTCGCCCGGATAGCTCAGACGCGGCGCGCCGGTGATACGCCGCACGGCATAGGGAACCCAACGCGCCGCCAGTACTGCGACAACCACGGCGCCATAGCCCCATTGGAAGCCGTCCGTGCCGATGACCACGAAATCGATGGATTCCCGGGTCAGCCTGGCGCGCTCGAAGACCTGGTCGACGAAGTCGGGAACTCGTTCCGCCAGGGCAATCACCTCGACGCCGGAGGAGATGATGCCGGCCAGGGACAGGGTCGGCACCAGCACCGCGACGGCGTAGAAGATCGGCACTGCGCGCGGATACCAGGGCTTCACCTGCCACCAGTAATGAAGTCCGAGACAGCCGTGGATCCAGGCAATCAACAGCACGATCACCTGCTGGATGCCGCTGGACGGCGCGGCGATCCAGAATACGGTCTGGATATAAGTGTAATCGGTGCGAACGTCGAATACCCGGTCCGCGCCCATGGTGCCGATGACATGTTCGGCCAGCAGCAGCGGGATCAGCAGGCCGAGGATCAACTGCGCCGCCTCCCATGGGCTCATCCTGAGCGTGCGCCGCCGGTAGAGGGTGATCAGCGCGATCACCAGATGCACGACGAAGGCGATCGTCACCAGCAGCGACGATATCGGGTTGCCCCAGACTGCCCGGAACACTTCGAGTGCTTCATTGGCCACTTCGAGCGAGACCAGCCCCACCGCGTGATTGAGCAGGTGGCTGAAAACAAAGGCGAACAGGACGATCCCGCTGACCGACCGCAAGCGCGCCACAATCATCGCCGACACCTGCGTCCCATGCCGCTCGGATCAAGCGCCATGTGATGACCCATATCAAAGATCATCGCTCCGGGGTCTGGTATCCCGATGGCGCCGCCAATATTGGTCGAGGGATGAGATGACACTCGGACACAGACCGGTCGTGATCGATGGGAAACGCGTCGGCGATCTCGTGTCATTGGACCTGAAGGTGGTGTTCTACACAACACTGCCGACGCTTGCCGCGCTGGACGGCAAGATCTACGACGGCGTGTCGCAGGCCATGGAGGAGATCGGCAAGGCCATGGCGCCCCACCAGGCGGCCTGAACGCTCGGACAGATCATCGCGGCCGGCCGAGCCGGTCGCAGGGTCACCCGAGGGCGATCAGCCCTTCGCGCACCATCCGCCGGGCCAGGACCAGCTTGCCTTCGTCGTCCAGATCGCCCGGTAGTTCGCTGACCTTGAAACGCTCGGTTTCCAGCGCAAAGCGGATCGCCGGTCCGGCATGGACCGGCAGGCTGATCTCTTTTCCGTAGCAATCGATTCGGATCGTGTCGGCGGACTCCGTCAGGCGGTAGATCAACCCGGGCCGAACGCCGGCAACGCTTTTCACCGTCAGGCTCTCCAACCGCGACAGCTGCGCCATCTGGCCATGCAGAACGGGCTGCCGGGTCGACACCAGATCGTCAACGAAATGGTCCATCACCTCGTCCAGATCGGCGGCCATCGCCATCCGCTCGATCAAGGACGCGAAGGTCCGGCGCGCATCGGTTCGGTCGAACCCGTCATGGGCGAAGCCGACCGGCAGCGCCTTGCGGAAGGACGGGTCCTTCAGCGCCACCGCCGACAAGGCGTCCAGCATCAGATCGGTCCAGCTGTTGGCCATCACGCCGGTGGTGATGTGCAGCGAGATCTCGTCGCTGGAGGTGGCGTCGTGGACCAGCCCGCGGGGGATGTACAGCATGTCGCCGGGATTGAGCGTGAAGCTCTGGGTCACTTCGCCCAGCGGGTGCACCGTGCTGTCGAAATGCTGGCCCTTCAGCGGCAGCTCGACCGGCGTCTCGAAAATCTGCCAGTTCTTGCTTCCGGCGATCTGCAGAACGAACACGTCATGGGTGTCGTAATGCGGCTTGAAGCCCTGGGCATTGCCAGGGGTCATGTAGATATTGGTCTGGAACCGTGAGCTCAGTTCACGCTCCAGGCAGCGGCAGAACGCGGCCAGCGACGGCACCCTGGTGTGCAGCTGCGGCAGGATGATCGTCGCCCCGTCGGCGAAGTACTGATACAGCTTCGCAACATCGACCATGCCGCTGCGATAGGTGTATTGCGGGGCCCGGATATCCTCGGCCGAGCTGACCAGCTGCAGGTCGGGATGCGACAGGTTCAGGGTGGTGATGACCCGGTCGATCTCGTCTAGCGACAACAGCGGGTCGAAATAGCCGGGCACGTTCCTGGAAATCACCAGCGGGCGCGCCTCCCAATAGGCTTCGAAAAACTCGTCGCGGGCAACCGGATCGATGATCCATTGCAGGGAGAAGTCCGGGGTCTGCATCGTGGCACCAGAGGCAGGGCCGACCAGCGCACCGGTGGCGCTGGGCCGCGATCGGAAGGACCGGCCCGATCCGTCCTGGCGGGCCGGCAGGTAAGGCCGACGCCTTAGTCGGAGTCGGCCGGGTCCGCGTAGTAGCCGCCGTCGCTGTCGGCCGGGTCGCTGCCGCGTCCCTGGCCGGCTGCATCGGCATAACGACCGGTATCGCTGTCGGTTATGCCGCCGCGACCACCGCGGCCGCCGCCTGCCGGGTCGGCATAGCGGCCGGTGTCGCTGTCGGTGCCGCCGCCACCGCGACCGGCGGGATCCGCGTAGCGGCCGGTGTCGCTGTCGGTGACGCCGCTGCTGCGCCCACCGGTCGTCGGATCGGCATAGCGTCCGGTGTCGCTGTCGACGACACTGCCGCCGCGCCCGGCGCCCGCCTGATCGGCGTACCGGCCGGTGTCCGCATCGGTTGTGCCGGTGCCGCGCCCGGCGCCAACGCCGTCGGCATAACGTCCCGTATCGGCATCGGTGATCCCGGACCCTCGGCCCGCGCCCCGGCCTGCGCCCGCCAGATCGGCATAGGCGCCGGTATCGGCATCGGTGACGCCCGAGCCTGAAGAATACCCGCCGCCAGTGGCGCAGCCGGTGACGGATGCGGCGCCGACAATGCTCGCTCCGACCACGGACAGCACCCGTCGCCGGCCCACTTTCGAGGCGGTAACGATGTCTTCGTCGGACAGGCTCTTCGGGATTCTGGAGGGTCGCTTGGAGCGTTTCGGACCGGCCATCGTGGCGTCGCCTCTCGTGCGCATAGGGATTTGTCGAAAACCCCAACTACACGGAAATCGTTAACGCCCTCATAAAACGCGGCGGCCGGACGCACCGGTTCGCCACTCAGGGAGAGGCCAAGTCCAGGCTGGAAAAGGTCAGTGCAGCGGGCCGTTGAACAGCCAGGTTTCCACGGTATCCCGCGCGTGACGCTCGGTGCTTTCCGGATGGTGATAGCGGAAGACCCGCTCGGCGGCTTCCATGGCCACGCTGTCGGGGGCGCCGCTGGCGATCATCCCGGCGTAGGCGCGCTCCACAGCGCCGCGGCATCGGCAGGACCCGTGCGACGCGCCCGGCCCGCAATCGGCACCGGCCGCGAAGATGATCGGCCTAGGGCTTTTTCTTTCGGCCATAGAGTTCCAGCCTGTGGTCGACCAGTTCGTAACCCAGAACGTCGGCGATCTTCTCCTTCAGATCCTCAAGCTCCTCGTTCTGGAACTCGATGACCTTTCCGGTCTCCAGGTCGATCAGATGGTGATGGTGCTCGAGATTGACCTCGAAGCGCGAGAAATTGTCATTGAAATCGTGGCGCTGGACGAGGTTCATCTCGTCCAGCAGGTGCAGGGTCCGGTAGACGGTCGCGATGCTGATTGAGGTGTCTATCTCTTTCGCGCGCTGATGCACGATCTCGACCGAGGGGTGGTCCTCCGCCTCGGTCAGCACCTTCAGGATGACACGACGCTGGCCGGTCATCTTCAGGCCGGCATCGATGCATTGCCGTTCCAGTTCCGTCATGGGACCTCCCTTCGCGGCCGGTCGTAGTGGCGCCGGCCCGCCGTCCCGGACAATAGCGGCCGCAATCCGGCCTGTCATCAGCGGCTCCGGCTTCCGGGGTGCAAGCTCCTGGCAAAAATGCGGGCGGGAAAGTGTCCCGCCCGCCGCGGCCGCACGAGGCAGCAGGGCCGCTGAGGTTCCATTCAGGATCGGTTACGGCAGGATCACCGTGTCGATGACGTGGATGACACCGTTGTCGGCGACGATATCGGCAGCGACGACATTGGCGCCGTCGACCTTCACGCCGCCTTGCAACGCGTTGATCCGAACCGTCGAGCCTTCCACCGTTTTGGCATTGAGCTGCTTGTTCATGATGTCCGACGACATCACGGTGCCCGGCACGACATGGTAGGTCAGCACCGCGATCAGCTGGTCCTTGTTCTCCGGCAACAGCAGGGTCTCGACCGTGCCGGCAGGCAGTGCGGCGAACGCCTCATCGGTCGGCGCGAAGACGGTGAACGGCCCGTCGCCCTTCAGGACTTCAACCAGTTCCGCGGCCTGGACCGCCGCGACGAGTGTGCTGAAGTCGCCATTGCCGGCGGCGATGTCGACGATGTCCTCGGCTTGCGCAATGCCGCCGCCCAGCGCCATCGATGATGCAACTGCGGCACCCAGGGCGAAGTTACGAAGCTTGATCATGCTGCTCTCCTGTATTGGCGAGGTCCGGGTTTGGACGGACGCCTTGTGTTGCGTGATTGCGGAATCGATTACGGCTGCGCCGAAGACCCGGATCATCGCTGGACGCAATGCCGCAGCCCCGATCGGCACCGGCCCGTGCCCGGTATTGAATCGGCGGCTTGCCGGTCTAAGATTGCGCCTGCGAGCCGCCCGAGAGCGTTCGGAATACTGACAGTGCAGCCGGAATATCCGGATCGGACACCGCTTGGCGGTGAACTCGGGCAGCCGCCGCGCGGCTGCCGGAAAACGTCATCACGATATTGTGATCGCGAGATCTGCGCGGCCGGGCGGGGCCTCCCGCCGCCGCGAGATCTCGGTTCAGATGTACCAGCCGCCGTCGATCACATGGGCCCCGCCAGTGGTATAGGCGGATTCGTCCGACGCCAGATAGACCGCCAGGGCAGCGATCTCCTCGGCCGTTCCCAATCGGCCCATCGGCTGCCGCGCGACAAAGGCGGCATGGGCCGCTTCGTAGTTGCCCTGCGCGCGCATCCGGTCATGCAGCGACGGCGTATCGACGGTCCCCGGGCAGATCGCGTTGCAACGGATGCCCCCGGTCACATAGTCGGCGGCAACCGCCTTGGTCAGACCGATCACGGCGGCCTTGCTGGCGCCATAGGCGCATCGGTTCAGCACGCCCTTCAGGCTCGACGCCAAAGACGAAGTATTGATGATGCTGCCGCCGCCTGCTGCCAGCATGGCCGGCAGGAACGCGTTGATCGTCAGAAACATCGAACGGACATTGATGTCGAACGATCGGTCCCAGTCGGCCGGTTCGCAGTCCAGGATCGAGCCGTGATGCACGTAGCCGGCGCAATTGAAGAGCACGTCGACCGCCCCCAATTCGGCCGCCAGTTCCTTGACCCCTGCTTCATCGGTTGCGTCGAGATGCCTGATCTCGACGCCGGCCGCCTCTTCAGCCAGCGCCGCAAGCGCACCGTCATTGATATCGGTGGCGACCACCGATGCGCCCTCGCGGTTGAAGGCCAGCACGCTGGCCCGGCCAATGCCCTGGGCCGCGGCGGTCACCAGCGTCCGCTTTCCGGCCAGACGGCCACCCTGTTCTCCGGCCATGCCGGCTACTCCTTCTTGGGCGCCAGATCCAGCGCCGCCGAGTTCATGCAATAGCGCTTGCCCGACGGTTCGGGGCCATCCTCGAACACATGTCCCAGATGGGCGTCGCAGCGTGCGCAGAGCACTTCGGTTCGCACCATCCACAATGTGCGATCGGACTCCGTCGCCACGGCGCCTTCGGATACCGGCTTCCAGAAGGATGGCCAGCCGGTTCCGGAATCGTACTTCGCCTCGGAATCGAACAGATCGGAACCGCAGCAGACGCAGCGATAGGTGCCCGGCTCCTTGGTATCCCAGTATTCCCCGGTGAAGGCTCGCTCGGTGCCCTTCTTGCGGGTCACCCGGTACTGTTCCGGCGTCAACTGCGCCTTCCAATCGGCATTCGGTTTGGTGATCTTCTCGCTCATGGAGTCCACTCGTGTGATGGCCCGTCCGGTCGCCGCCATCCGATCTGGAACGCGGCGTTCCGACAGAACATGGCGAAACTGACCGGCGCGGCCAAGCCTTGTCGCGCGCCCGCTCGAGACTTTCGAACCGGATTGCCCGGAATGATCGGATATGCCGCTAAACGGCGCGCGATCTGGATTGCCCCAGCAGGCCGGCCGGCCGGAAGATCAGAACCAGCGTCAGCGCGCCGAAGACGGCGATATCCTTGTAAGCGATCGTGAGGTAGCCCGACCAGAAGGTCTCCAGCATGCCGATCAGGAGTCCGCCGAGCAAGGCGCCGGAGACCGAGCCGATGCCGCCGACAATGGCGGCCGCCAGTGCCTTGAAGCCGATCAGGTGGCCTATGTAGAAGTTAACCCCGCCGAGATAGGTGGCGAGGATGAAACCGGCGGCGGCGGCAAGCCCGGCGCCGATCACGAATGTCCATCCGATCGTGCGGTCGACATCGACACCGACCAGTGCCGCCATGCCGGCGTCGTCGCTGCAGGCCCGCTGGGCCCGGCCGAGGCCGGTCCGCGTCAGCACGAAGCGCAACGCGATGAACAGCCCGGCAGTCAGCAACAGGATCAGCATCTGCCCGACTCCGATCGACGCGGCGAAGCCGTCGGCGCCGACCAGCTCGACACGATCGGTGAAGATCGGCTGTAGCCATCGATCGCGTGAGCCCTGGACCAGCCGGACATATTCCTGCAGTCCGACCGCCAGGCCGATGGTGGCGATCAGCGGCGCCTGGGTGGGTGTCCCGCGCAGCGGCCGGAATACCAGCCGTTCGGTCGCCCATCCATGGACGGCGCCGACCAGCATGGCGAAGGCCAGCACTGCCAGGAGCGAAAGCGGCAGCGCTCCGCCGCCGAGCGCCGCGATCATGACGGCGCCGGTCACCGCGGCGAAGCCTCCGATCATCGCCATCTCGCCGAATGCCAGGTTGATGCGGCCAATGATGCTGTAGACCAGGGTGTAGCCGATGGCGAGCAGGGCGTAGATGCAGGAGATCGCCGTGCCATTGACCAGTTGCTGGAGGAAATAGGCCGCCGCGAAGACCGGGCCACGTTTGGCCTGCTCGGTCCTATCGCCGCCGGCCGGCCGGGAGTCGAACAGGCCCAGCCAGACTTTCAGCATATGAAGCCGGACCGGCGTCAGCGACCCTTCGCGATCGGTAACGACGCTCTGGAGCACCAATCGGTCGGCATCCAGGCTGCCCCCCGCAAATTGGCATAGGATCCAGTGATCCCCGGCGCTGCTGGCAATCCGGTATTCGACGATCACCGCGTACGGCGCCGACGGATCGGGCGCCTCATGCCGGATGTCGATCTCGGCGACGCCCTCGAAAGCGGGGATCAGCGAGCGGCACAGGCGCAACTGCTCACCGTCACTACCGCAGGATACGAGGCCGAGCCCCAGCGCAAGCACCAATCCGATCGTCGGCCAGCGCCGACCGACCGCCGCCAACCGCCGCATCGCTGAGCCTGGGAGCCTGTCCGAGTAATGCTTGTGATCATCATCGACCAGGGTGGCGCGGGTGCCAGGAGCGGGGGCGCCGGCGATGCAGCGCATCGGCAAGCGCCTGCGACGCCGCACCCGCGCCTCCCTGGTCGACCCGAAGGGCCGCATTTTCAAAGGCTTCGGACGTCGTCTGCCGCCGCTCGCGATGCATCCAGCATCGCCACGCGACACCATCCTAGCCCAAACCTTTGAAAACGCGGTGATGACCACAAGCATTACTCGGACAGGCTCCTCGGCCGAGCATGGCTCCCCCGGACAGGAAAACGGCCCCGGAAACCGTCTGGTGACGGACCCGGAGCCGTTCTTTGTAACCCTGCCGGCCCGGACGGGCCAGCGATCGTCCGGCACCGCCCTGCGGGCGGCCCGATTGCGCCGTCAGGCGGCGCGGCGCTGTGCGGGCCGGTTGTCGGCGATCTGGTGGCCGTCCGACGAGAAGAACCCGTCGACAAGCCCGGCGTCGCGGAACAGCATCACCGCATGGCCCCGCGCCGCCGCGCGGATGTCGCCACGCCCCATGCCAAGCTCGGACAGTTCGGCATCGGTGTAAGCCGATAGTTCGCGGTAAACCCGACGCTCCTCGCGCCAGGCGGCGAGGCGCTGCGACACCAACGCTCCACGGCGGGCGGCGGCGGCCTTCCGCGCGGCCGCGACATCGGCGGCCAGGCTGTGGCGGTCAAATCCCTTATCGGCCAGGACATGATCCGACATGCGGCGCAACTGTTGGACCGTCGAACGATCCCGTACCGCACCCAATGCGGCATCCACCGCTGCGGTCAGGACGCTTAACAGTCCCAGTGTCGAAACGCCAGATTCGCTGGCGGCGACGGGGAAGTCACTGGCACGGTCGACCGTGCCGAAAGCAACTGCGCGGCTGGTTGAACGGTCATTGGTCATCTCGGACACTCCAGAAGGCGAACTCATCGAAATCGCCGGTTGCGTTGGACGAGAAATGAGTCCGGCCGAGCCATGCAACCAGCGGGCATTTTGCAGCGCAGCATTGCAGGAATTCGATGGCAACTGGCATGCCGGCCCAAACGGTATTTGACCCGCGTCAATGTCCGCCGAGCGCACCTGTGCCAATGTCCCCGAAGATCCGATGCATAGGTCGATCTGACGCGCATCGACGGGCCGAGGGGACCGGCCACACGACGATTTCAGACCACGAACCCCCGGATGCAGCCGCCGTTGGCGCAGCCTGGTCCGGTCAGGTTCGGTCATCGTCGCCCTACCACAATGGAGAGGCATCATGACCTCAACCGGACTCAGGGTATTCGACCATACGATTCACCTGTCCGACGCATGGCTCAAGGAGCTGGGGATACAACTCGGGTGGACCGACCGGCAGTCAGCCTATGCGGCGCTGCGATCTGTGCTGCACGCATTGCGTGACCGCATGAGCGTCGACGAGGCGGCCCAGCTTGGGGCCCAACTGCCGATGCTGGTGCGCGGCATCTACTACGAAGGTTGGCATCCGGCCGGCAAGCCGCTCAAGGAACGGCATAAGGCGCAGTTCTTCGACCATGTGCGTCAGGAAATCCGGCGCGACGGCAACTTCGATCCGGAGCCGGTGGTGGAGGCGGTCTTCGAGCTATTGGCGAACCGTATCTCTACCGGCGAGATCGACGACATCAAGGGCTTGCTGCCCGCCGAACTGCGGGAGCTCTGGCCGGCTTAGCACACCGCCGGTGGGCCTGTGACAGGCCCGTGGCCGATCCTTTTTACGATCCATCGTGAGCGGCGTCACAGCCGCGCCGGGCTCCGGCGGCGATCCTGCCGTCGGACGGGCGGTGTGACGTGGTCCGCCTACGGAAAACTGGCGAGAAACAAACACGCTACACTTTTTGTTAAAAATCGCTTAAATTACACTTTAACGAAGAGTGCCAAGGTCCCGAAAGGATTGGCAATGGGCATCAATAGGCCGACCGGCGAAGACCGCAGGCTCGAGGAACTCGACAAGCTGATCGAGGGCCGCTGGACCCTGATTAACCGCCTGTTTGAGGATGTCGAGGAGCTGGTGGACGAACGCGACCGCCTGGCCGGACGCAATACCGGTTTCATCCACCGTCTGTTCGGGCGTCGCCATCAGGCGCCGGTGCCGACCAGCACCACGAAGGTACGGCGTGGACTGGCGCAAAAATCCGACGGCGTTGGTCGGAACGGCAGCATGCGGGCGGCGTCCTAGGTCGCCCTTCCTGCCGCTCGTCTTGGCCTGCGACCGGTCGCGCGGGGCCGGTTGGTTTCGTGTTTTTTAACCATTTCGCACTACTGAATGAACCGCTCACCGAAACCGGAGTGACGCGGATATGATCTTCCAGCAAGAAAAGCACGGGGCCGATTCCGGCGCCGGATACGACAGCAAGAACAAGAAGGTTCAGCACTCGGTCATCAGTTCAGACCTGAAGATCAAGGGCGACCTGGAAAGCACCGGCGACATCACCATTGACGGCGCCGTCGAGGGCAACATCAAGTGCCGCACCCTGATCCTGGGCGAGGAGCCCGAGATCAAGAGTTCGATCGAGGCCGACACGGTGCGCATCTGCGGCGCCTTCTCGGGCGACGTCAAGGCGCGCAAAGTGGTGTTGACCAAGACCGCCAGGGTCACCGGCGACATCTATCACGAATGCCTCGAGGTCGAGGAGGGTGCCACGCTCGAAGGTCGGCTTGGCCGGCTGAAGGGCGACAAGGCGTCGTCCCAAGCCAACAAGTCGAACGACTCGGACTCCAAGGTCACGACACTGAAGCCGGTCGAGACCGGCACCGGCGACGACTGACCGACCCCGGCGGCGCGCCGCGGCCGCCGATTGCCAAAGTGGTTCGACGAGCCCGGCCCCGGCCGGGCTCGTCCACGTTTGGGCCATGGTGATGCCCTCCAAGCGCCGCTAATCCGCCGGTGGACGGGGCCGTTTCCCCAATAGCCTTTCCGCCGGCTCGTCGATCGATGCCGCGGGGACTGACGAGGAGGTATGGTGGGAAAGCGGACAAGACGCAGCCTGATGATTGGCGCCGCGACGTTGGCCGCCGGCGGCTTCGCCTTCGCTTTGGCCTTGAAACCTCGTCATGTCCCACTTGCTGCCGACGCAACAGCGGACAGAGTCGTCGTTCGCAAGGCCGATCGCGGATTGACGCTGTTCCGTAGCGGGCAGCCTCTGAAAACCTATGCGATCGCGCTCGGATTCGGCGAGCCAGGCCCGAAATCCCGGGAGGGCGACGGGCGCACGCCGGAGGGCCTGTACCATATCAGCGGCCGCAATCCGAAAAGCGCCTTCCACCTGTCACTCAGGATAAGCTATCCCGACGAAGAGGACATCGCGGCCGCCAGGGCGCAAGGCGTCTCCCCAGGAGGCGACATCATGATCCACGGCATGCGCAACGGGTTCGGCTGGCTCGGGTCGCTCGCCCGGGCAGGTGACTGGACCGCCGGCTGCATTGCGGTCACCAATGAAGAGATCGAGGAGATCTGGCGCGCCGTGCCGGACGGGACCCCGATCGAGATCTTGCCCTAGATCGGCCGGGTTGTCGGCCTATTGAAGCGTCCGACCAACGCTTTCAATACCGAAGCGCTCGACGATCACGTCGTTGAACAGCAGCAGTTGCAGAGCGACGGCAATCGCTTTGTGTTCCGAGATCGTCTCGCCGCAGAATAGGCCGGCGGCCCTGAGATGCTCGACCCTGCGGCGCGCCTCGGCGATATCGGGATCGGCGCGATCATCCGGATAGAACCCCCAGGTATAAGCCAGCAGCCGTTCCGCATTGTCCCAGCCGTTGCGGAAATGGGGATTCCTACCGCGGGCCAGGCTGCGCAGACGGCCGGCCATGGTGCGGGCATCGTGACCGGACAGATTGCCCAGCGCGGTGCCGGCGACCCGCGACCTGGCGGAGCCTTCCAGCTCGATATTCGCCGCCGTGACCGCCTTCAGTGCGCATCCGACCAGAAAGCCGAGTGCAAAGGGATCGTCCCAGAATCCGGCCGGCACGCCGACCGCGCGCTCCAGCCCGTTGAGGTAGATACCGGCGATCCGCGCCCCGAGGGCGGCCGCCTCGTGCTCCTCGACTTTCCGCATGTATGCCCCATGCCCAATCAGACTTGACTGGAAGGGACTCTGCCCGCCGAAAGATTAACCTTTCCTTTCCCGATGCAGGTTGGCCGGCCATTGCCGCGGTAGGAAGGCCATTTTCAGCGTTCCTTGGTATCACTCCGGCATATGGACCGTGCGGCCGCGGAGCACCGTGCGCAGAACCTCGGTTTCGACGACCTTTTCGATCGGCACGTCGAACAGATTCTGATTGAGAACGATGAAATCGGCCTCCTTGCCGGGTTCGATGGACCCGGTCACCGCCTCGAGCCCGAGTGCGTGGGCGCCGTTGATGGTGAGGATCTCGATCGCCGTCGGCAGGTCGACCCGCATTTCGGGGCCGATGACGCCCAGCTCCGGCTGATCGGGATTGGTGCGTGTGACCAGCGTCTGCAGGGCGAGCCAGGGGTCCGGCTCGGGAACGTTGTCCCAGTCGGACCCGTAGGCCACGATTGCCCCATTGCCGACGAGCTTGCCGACCGGCACCATCTGGCTGACCCGGTCGCGACCCAGGAGCTCGGCGAAGCTCGGCAAATAGCTGCTCGGATACCAGGTGTTCGCAGGCGAGACCTCGGCGATGATATTCAGGTCCCGTGCCCGGTCGAGATCCTCGGCATGCACGAACGAGTTGTGCGCGATGTGATGCCGCGGGCCGTCGGGGCCATTCGTGCGGCGCGCCGCCTCGACGGCGTTGAGCGCATTGCGCACCGCCTGATCGCCGACGGCATGGATCATCACCGACAGACCTTCTGCGTCGAAACGGGTCACCCAGGTCTTCATGCTTGGCTGGTCGATCGACTGGCGACCGAAGGTCTGCCCGGTTTCGTACATGTCGATCATCGGCGAGCCGTAACCGATCCAGACTCCGTCGGCATAGATCTTGACGCCGTCGGGGTTGATCAGGTGGGACACAGGTCCGCGCGCCTCGCGGGTGGCGAAACGCTCCGCCATCTCTTCGATCGGGACGGTGGCGTAGCGTGTGTTGAAGTCCCAGCTGCCCTGCAGCCGGACGGTCAGGACACCGTCCTCCTCCATGGCGCGATAGGCGGCCAGGCGGGTCTCGTCGAGCTGCGCAAGACGGGCCCCGGTGACGCCATATGTGTTCAGCTTCTGGAAGATCCACTCCGCCGCCGCGCGCACGTTTTCCTCCAACGGCGCCGGCATGGCCTTCACGATCAGGGCCGCCGCCGAATCGAACAGCACGCCGGTCGGTTCGCCTCCATCGTCTCGGCCGATCTCGCCGCCGGCGGGATCAAGCGTGTCCTTGGTGATCTCCGCCGCCGTCAGCGCCGCCGAGTTCACCCAGCCAAGATGATTGGTATCGTCATGCAGATAGACCGGGTTGTCCGGTGCGATCTCGTCGAGCATCGCCGCGGTGAGGTCGGACGAAAGCGAGGAGTCCCAGGTCTTGCCCTCGACCCACGCGCCCTGGTCGGCATTCGCGACGCAATCCTTCACCGTGTCCAGGATCTGCTCGACGGTGCTTTCCACCGGGAAGTTGCAGAAGAAGAGCTGACCGAGCCCGCCGCGCACCGGGTGAATATGCGAATCGACGATGCCAGGCATCACCATCCCGCCCTGGAGATCGATGACCTGCGTCTCGGGCCCGATGACCGCGTCCATATCCTCGTTGGTCCCGATCCTGAAGAACGTGCCGTCGCGCACCGCGATGGCCTGCGCCGTGGAGCGGAACGCGTCCGCTGTGTAGACGAAGCCGTTGCGGTAGATCGCGTCCGCCTTGGCGACTGCCTCGGATGCCGCGTCCTGCGCGGCCGCCGCCGAGGTCAGCGCCACGGTCCCCGCAAGCGCCACCACGGCCGTCGAAAATCCCAATCCCCTCATATTGGCTCTCCCTGGATCAGCCCTGCTCCCCCGGGGGCGGGTCGCAGATCGAGGCCCCGGCGGCCCCGTTATCGACCGGCATTATGGCAAGCACGCCGACTTTGCACCACCCGCTCTCGTTGCAGACGTCGGTCCGCGACTCGCGGGCGTCCTATTCACAAATCCTTTGCATGAATGGACCGGTGGGCCGGCTTCGCGTCTACTTTGCCGGCCAATCTTCTCGATCCAAAAGCCGTTCCTCCGAAACGACCGCCCGCAATCTCGTCCTGGTGCCAGGCGATCAGCCACCCTCGCCCTGTTGTCGAGTTCGTCGCAACGCCTTCAGCATCTCGTCCGCCTGCACGACGTTTCCCTCCGCGCAGATCATGAGCAGAGCGGTGGCCAATGGCTGGGCTGTGATACGCCCGTCGATAAGCGCCGCGGCAAGCGTGCGCAGCGGGACCCGATCGCCGGTCCTGACCGCCTGGACCAGCCAACGGGCGCCGGTCACCGGGTCGCATGGTTGGCCATACCCGCCTCGGGAGTGAATTTCGCCAAGGAGATCCGCGGCCTCGGAATAGCCCTTCGCCGCCGCTTTCTCGAGATGCCGCAATCCGGCAGCGGCGTTCACGCGCAGGCCCTCGCCCAGGATATACATCCAGCCGAGATTGTAGGCGGCCTCGGCGTTGCCGCCTTTGGCGGCGCGGCGGTACCATTTGGCCGCCTTACGAAGATCCTGCTGGATCTCCTCGCCGACCGCATAGTTCGCCGCCAGATGGTACTGCGCGCCGACATGGCCCTGCTCGGCCACCTTTGTGGCCCAATAGACCGCCTCGTCCATGTCTTTGACCGAGTCCGGCGCCCACCAAAGCGCATTGCCCAACATCGACTGATGCTCAACATCGCCCTGCTCGGCCGCCAGCCGCAACCAGCGCAATCCGCGCTTGGCGTTCTTGCGCACCCCATCGCCGCGCCAATACATGCAACCCAGGACAAATTGATGGTCCGCCGACCCGGCATCGGCGGCCGATTCGGACAGCAACAGTGCCTTCTGGAACAAAGCGGGCGCCTTCGACCGGTCTGCGCGTAGGTCGACATCGCCGTGTTTGTAAGTACTGCCCAATTCGTAGGCTGCCCGGGCGTCGTCCTGTTCCGCCGCCGCCCGCAGCCAATGCAGTCCCTCCGACACGCTGCGGCACGGGTTAGCCGACATGCTGTCCAGATAGGCCAGCCCGGCCCATCGCTGAGCAGACGCATCGCCGGCCCGGGCCAGCGGCAGCAGCAGATCAAGCGCCCGTACCGTGTCGCCGGCACGGATAGCGGCGCGGCCCGATTCGAGATCCGTCATATATGCGATTGCCCTGGGGTCATAATAGGGGCGCGGATTCTATCTGAGGTCGCGGCCGATCCGAAAGTCCGACAGGGCGGCCCTTCGCGCCAGGCTCAGAAGATCGCCTGTTCCGTTTCCGGGTCGAACAGGTGCAGATGGTCGAGGTTGAGGGCCATGTTGGCCGTGGAGCCGGCCTCCGGCACCGTGCGGCCCTCAGCCTTGCCGACCATTTCGTGGCCGCCGAGGTCCAGGAAAAGGATCGATTCCGGGCCCATCGGCTCGACCACCGAAATGCGGCTCTCGGTCTGCCAGCCATGGGATCCGCCATCCGCGTCGACCAGCACCAGATCGTCCGGGCGGATGCCCATCACCACCGGGCGGCCGTTGCTGAGTCCGTCCACACGGTTCTCGGGCATCGGCACCTTCACATCCCCGCCGATGTCGCAGACCAGCCCGCCTTCGCCCGTGGCGATGCGGCCGGGCACCAGGTTCATGGCGGGGCTGCCGATGAAGCCGGCGACGAAGAGGTTCACCGGGTTCTGGTAGACGTCCAGCGGCGTGCCAATCTGCTGGATATGGCCGTCGCGCATGATGACGATGCGGTCGGCCAGGGTCATCGCCTCGATCTGGTCGTGGGTGACGTAGACGATGGTCGTCTGCACCTGCTGGTGCAGCTTCTTGATCTCGGTGCGCATCTGGTTGCGCAACTTGGCGTCCAGGTTCGACAGCGGCTCGTCGAACAGGAAGACCTGCGGGTCGCGGACAATGGCCCGGCCCATGGAGACGCGCTGACGCTGGCCTCCTGAGAGTTCCGCCGGCTTGCGCTCCAGCAGGTCTTCCAGACCCAGGATCGTCGCCGCCTCCTTGACCTTGCGGTCGATTTCCGGCTTGGGCAGGCGGGCGGCGCGCAGGCCGAAGGCGATGTTCCGCCACACGGTCATATGCGGATAGAGCGCGTAGTTCTGGAACACCATTGCGATGTTCCGGTTCTTCGGCTCGACATTGTTGATCAGCCTGTCGCCGATATAGATTTCGCCCTCGGTGATCTCCTCCAGCCCGGCGATCATGCGCAGCATGGTCGACTTGCCGCACCCCGACGGGCCGACCAGCACGACGAATTCGTCATGGGCGATGTCCAGACTGAGGCCGTGGATCACCTGCACCTTGCCGAAGCGCTTTACGACATTGCGGATCGAGACGCTGGCCATCGTCAGAAATTCCCGGTCCGGAGATCTGAAGGACGCGCAGCAGCCCCCTCACCCTCCCACGGCTTCGCCGCGGGCCCCTCCCTCTCCCGCGAGGGGAGAGGCGATTTTCTCGGCGCTACCTGATACCCCTCTCCCCTTGCGGGAGAGGGAGGGACCCGTCGCAAAAGCGATGGGAGGGTGAGGGGTCTAGGCAATGTCATACCTTGGCTACCTGTTTCTCTCGGAGACTGCCGAGGTCGGCTCCGCCGAGCCCAGATATTCGTCAACCAGCGCCGTCAGCGCGGCGTCGGCCGATGCGGTCCGGTGTTCCAGGACGGCGAGTGCGGTGGCGTGGGCGGCGAGTTGCTTCGAGTAGCCTTTCAGGCTGGCGGCCAGCGCTTTGGGTCCGGGGCCGCCGAAGCGTTCGCGCACGGCGATGAAGTGTTCCGGGGAGACGAAGCGGCGGAACTCGGCCTCGGTGAGCTTGGCCGGACGGCCGATCACCTCGGCGAAGGCCCGGGTGACCGCTTCGAAAGACACCGTGCTCAGGCTCTCGCCGCGATCGACCACATGCCGGGCCAGCGTCGCCGCCACCTCATGCGCCTGGCGGAACGAGATGCCCTCGACCCGCACCAGGCTGTCGGCCAGTTCGGTGATGGTGATGCAGCTCCGGTCGATGTGGCGCGCGATCCTGGCGGAGTCGACCTGGACCGCCGAGATCAGCCCGTCGAGCAGCGCCAGCGCCCGGCCGCCGGCGTCGAACGCCGCATAGCCGCCGGCCTGGACCTCGGCCTCGCTGTCGTTCATGTCGGTGAACGGCGTGTTGTGCATGGTGTTGACGATGGTGTCGCAATGTCCGGCGGCGGTCGAGAGCAGCAGGCGCAGATGCTCGACCGGCACCGGGTTGCGCTTCTGCGGCATGATCGAGCTGATCTGCACATAAGCGTCGGGTACCCGCAGATGGCCGGTCTCGAAACCGGTCCATTGGTTCAGATCCTGCACAAAACGGCCGAGATTGATGAACAGCACCTTCATCGCCGAATAGAGCCCGGTGACATAGTCGCAGGCGGCGATACAGCCGTAGGAATTCTCCTGCACATCGACGAAGCCCAGCAGCTCGGCCATGCGGGTGCGGTCGATATCGAAGCCGGTGGTGGTGATCGCCGCCGCCCCCATGCTGCAACGGTCCAGATCGCGCCCGGCAAGCGCCAGGCGGTCCAGATCGCGCAGCAGCACCTCGATCAGCGCGCCCAGGTAATGGCCGAAGGTGGTCGGCTGGGCCGGCTGGCCATGGGTGTAGGCGACGACGATGGTGTCGCGGTTGTCACCGGCCACCGTGATCAGCGTATCGACCAGATTGGTCAGCCCGTGCAGCAGGCCGGCCAGCCGCTGCCTCAGCAGCATCTTGAAGGCCGTGTGGTCGATGTCGTTGCGGCTGCGCCCGGTATGCAGCTTGCCGGCCAGATCGACCCCCAGCCGCTCGGCCAGCTGACCCTCGATATGGAAGAACAGATCTTCCACGCTGCCGTCATAGCTGAGCGCATCGGCGTCGAACCCGGCCTCTATTCCGCGCAATGCGCCGAGGATGGCCGATGCCTCGTCGCCGGTCAGGATGCCCCGTTCGGCCAGCATCACCGCATGCGCCTGGTTGATCCGGGTCAGCGGCACGGCGCTGTAACGCTTGGCGATCTCGAACAGGGGCCCAAGCACGGTGTCCTTGTAGACAGGGGCCGGGAAGGTGTCTGTGTCGTCAGTCATCGAATGTCCATATCACCCCTTCAGCCCGGTCAGCATGACACCGCGGATGATGTAGCGCTGGAACAGCAGGAAGACGATCAGGGTCGGGATGGTGGCGAGGCTGGAGCCGGTCATGATCAGCTCCCATTGCACATTGGTTTCCACCGAGAACGAGGCGAGCCCGACCGGGATGGTGTAGAGGTCGGTGCTGTTGGTGACGATCAGCGGCCACAGGAAGGCGGTCCAGTTGCCCAGGAAGACGAAGATCGCCAGCGCCGACAGGGCCGGCGTGACCAGCGGCATCGCCACCTCCCACCAGATCTGGAACTCGTTCAGCCCGTCGATGCGCGCCGCGTCCAGGAAGTCGTCGGGCACGCTTTCGAAGAACTGCTTCATCAGGAAGGTGCCGAAGCCGGTCATGATGCCGGGGAACATGATGCCCCAATAGCTGTCCAGCCAGCCGAAGCTCTGCGACATCAGATACCACGGAATGACCAGCATCTCGGTCGGGATCATCAGCGTCGACAGGATCGCCACGAAGACGATGGTGCGACCGCGGAACTTGAACTTGCACAGCGTGTAGCCGACCAGGCTGTCGAAGAACAGCACCGAGATGGTGGTCGCCGTGGCGATCAGGAACGAGTTGATGAACCAGCGGAAGAACCGGCCGTCGGCCAGCACGTAGATGTAGTTCTCAAGTGTCGGCTCGTTGGGGATCAGGCGCAGGTCGTAGATTTCGTGGGGGTATTTGAGCGAGGTCGAGATCATGAAGACGAACGGCATGATCATGGTGATGCCGCCCATGGCCAGCAGCGTCCACATGACGATCCGGCCCGGATTGATCGGCTTGCGGAACTTCACGGCGACGGTCGGTTCCGCACGGCTGAGGGTCTCTGCGGTCATCGCTTCCTCAGCAGGTACATCTGAGCCAGCGTGATCAGCAGCAGCACCAGGAACAGCACCACGGTCTGCGCCGCCGCATAGCCCATGTCGAAGGAGTCGAAGGCGCTTTCATAGATGTACAGCACCATCGGCTTGGTCGAGTTGAGCGGCCCGCCATCGCCCTGCGGCGTCATGTTGTAGACCTGGTCGAAGATGCGCAGGAAGCCGATCGAGCTGATCACCACCAGGAAGATCATGGTCGGGCGCAGCAGAGGCAGGGTGATCTCGAACAGGATGCGCCACGGCCCGGCGCCGTCGATCTTCGCGGCCTCGTAGTAGGTGCCGGGGATCGCCCGCAGTCCGGCCAGGAAGATCACGATCTGGAAGCCGAGCCCGGCCCAGATGGCCGGTGCCAGGATCGCCGGCAATGCCTGGGTGGTGTCGCGCAGGAACGGCTGCTGCGGCAGTCCCAAAGCCGACAGGATCTGGTTGAAGGTGCCGATCGGCACTGGCTGGTAGAACCAGCGCCATACCCAGGCCATGGCGACGGCGGTGGTCAGGAACGGAATGAAATAGAGCGCCCGGATGGTGCCGTGCATGAACCGCACCTGGTCGAGGAAATAGGCGACCACGAAAGAGACCACCAGGCTGACCGGGGTGCCGATGGCGAGGTACTGGAAGGTGTTGACGAAGACCTCGCCGAACGCTTCGTCGTGAACCAGCCGCACGTAGTTGTCGATGCCGATGAAATCACGCTTACCGACCAGGTTCCAGTCGGTCAGCGAGATCAGGAAGGATTCGAACGTCGGATAGAAGCGAATGACGACGTAGAAAACGACCGGCACGGCCAGGAATCCCCAGGCCCACATCGCCCGCTTCTTGCCGATCGGCAACGTGTCGTAGAAGGCTCGCATGCCCGCTTCAGACTTTCAGGAATCACAGTCCGGCACGCCGGGGCCGCGGTCGCGAGACCAAGCCCCGGCATACCGGTTGCGGGATCACATGGCGCCGTAGAATTCGTCCAGCAACGCCTGCTCGGCCTCCGCCGCGGTGCGGACCGAATCCTCGATGCTTGCGCCTTCCAGCAGTACTCGGTCGACCATGTCGACCAACATCTGGCGCTGCGCCGACTCGTTCACGAACTTGGTCGCATTGGCGTATGCCAGCCCGCGGATGAACGGCCCGTATTCCGGATGGGCGGTGTTCTCGTCGGTCAGCGCCGCAGCCTGCCGGGCCGGCAACTCGCCGACCGTCTCCAGCCAGAGCTGCATCGCATCCTCGGAGCTGATGAAGGCGAGGAATTTCGCCGCCGCCTCGGCCCGCTCGCCCTGGGCCTTCGAGGTGATGCCGTTGACCCAGTATGAGGAGAAGTTGAACCGCTCGCCCGCGGCATTGGCCGGCAGTTCGGTCACGCCCCAATCCAGGCCGCGTTGGTTGCGCAGGGCGCCCAGGCGGAATGATCCATCGATATGCATTCCGGCGCGCCCTGCCTTGAAGGCCGCCTGCGGCTCATCCATGAAGCCGATCTGGCTGACGCCGTGCTCCTCGATCAGCCCGACATAGAAGTCGAGCGCCTTCTCGCCGGCCTCGTCGTCATAGGTGACAGTCTGACTGTCGGCGGAATAGGGCGCGCCGCCCATCTGCCGGACCAGGACCTCACGCCACCAATGGTGATCCTGCGCTGTCATGCCCATGGTGATGCCCACGGCCGTCAGGTTGCCGCCGCCGTCGCGCTGGGTCAGCGCTTCGGCGTACTCGACCAGCTGATCCAGGGTCTCGGGCGGTCCGTCCAGACCGGCCTCCTCGAACATGCGCTTGTTCCAGAACAGCGCCAGCGAGCGCACCGCGGTCGGCATGGCGTAATACTGGCCATTGATGTTCATCGCCTGGACCATCGGGAAGAACTCTTCCTCGATCTCGACCGGATTGAACATGTCGGTCGGTAACGGCTGCAACAGCTCGGCTTCGATGTAGTCGTTCAGCCAGCCATAGAACAGCTGCACCACGTCCGGCCCTTCGCCGGCCGGCACCGCCGCCGCCACCTTGGTGCGATAATCGGCATAGGGGAAGTGCGTATGCACCACCGTGATGTCTGGGTTTTCCGCCTCGAACTGCTCGATCAGCGCGTCGATCGCGTCGACCCGGGCCTGGAAGAAATACTGCCAGTATTCGATCTCAACCGCCTGCGACGGAGCTGACGCCGTCAGCGCCGCACCCGCCATGAAAACGGCGCCGGTCAGCGCCGCGAATTTCCGCTTCATTCGATCCTCCCATGTTCCCTTTTCGGGCGCCGGCAGACAATCGGCCGCCGCCGCTGGAACTCTTGCTCCGGAATGTTTTGCCATCGACAGCCGCTTGTCAATAAATCAATCATATTGAATTAATCGATTCCTTGCGGCATCGTTTCGTTTCCCGCTGTCCCAACCGGTTCGCCCATGCTGCTGAGCGGAACGAATATCGAGCATACCAGATCGTTCAACCGCCGTGTCGTGCTGGACGCGGTGCGGCGGCACGGGCCGATTTCGCGCGCCGAAATCGCGCGCCTGACGTCGTTGACCGCGCAGACCGTATCCAACATCGCCCTGGACCTCCAGCAAGGCGGCCTGATCCGCAGCGAGGGCCGAAGGCGAACCGGGCGCGGCCAGCCGCCAGTCGAGATGTCGATCAATCCGGAAGGCGGGTACACGGTCGGGCTCCAGCTCGACCATCGGCGGCTGGCCGGCGTGCTGGTCAATCTGGCCGGCGAGGTGCACGAGCGAAGCAGTGTTGAGATCGGCCGCGCCGCGCCGGACATTGCCCTGCCGCTGATGGCCAAGATGGTCGATACGCTCCTGCAGCGCGCCGGGCTCGACTCGAGCCGGGTGCTGGGCACCGGCGTGGTGATGCCGGGTCCCTTCGATGTCGACTCCCTGACGTCTGTCGGGCCGACCACCCTGCCCGGCTGGCGCGGCATCGATCCGGCGGCGATGCTGTCCAAGATCATCGGGCTTCCGGTCCTGGTCGAGAACGATGCCACCGCCGCGGCCCTAGGGGAGAGCCTTTACGGCGCCGCCCGGCATCTGCGGACCTTCTTCTACCTGTATATCGGGGTCGGGCTTGGCGGCGGGCTGATCATCGACGGCCAGCCCTATCGCGGCGCCTGGGGCAATGCCGGCGAATTTGGCCATATCGTGGTCGCGCCCGGAGGCATCCGGTGCTTCTGCGGCAATTCCGGTTGTCTTGAGCGTTATGCGTCGTTGCATGCCGCCCATGAGGCCCTTCGTGCCGCCGGCTACAGCTCCGCGGCGACTCAGGATCTGGCGGCGCTCGCGGCAGCCGGAAACCGGGCGATCATGGGCTGGGTCGATACCGCCGCGCGGCATCTTCGCCGGGCCCTGAACGCGGTGGAGAACCTCCTCGACCCGGAAGCGATCCTGATCGGCGGCGAGCTGCCGGAAACGATCGCCCAGACCCTGATCGAGCGGCTGGAACCACTGATGCCCTCGGTCAGCGCCCGCCGTGGCCGCGACTGGCCGCGACTGATCAAAGCGACGGCCGGCGTCGAGGCGACGGCGCTTGGAGCGGCGGCGTTGCCGATCTTCGATACCATGAGCCCGAGCTTCAGCCTGCTCTTCAAGAATGGCGGCGGCCTCCAGGCCGGCGACCATCGTCCGGCTGCCGCAACCGCAACATGACGCCCGACCAGAAACGCATCGTCGACCAGGCCGCCGGCAGCGCCATCGCGCGGTTGTGGGACAGCCTGGTGCCGCTGAAATCGATCAACAGCTTCTTGCAGACCGGCGCCCATCCGGACGATGAGACGACCCGGTTGTTGGCCCGGCTTGCGAAGGCCGACGGCGTACAGCTGGGCTATGCCTGCGCGGTGCGCGGCGAAGGTGGCCAGAACGATATCGGCACCGAGAGCCGGTCGGTGCTCGGCGTCTTGCGCACCCGTGAGATGGAGCGTGCGGCGGCGGTGCTGGACATGGAGCTTTTCTGGCTGAACGAGGAGATCGATGGTGCGATCTTCGATTTCGGCCTGTCCAAGTCTGCCGAGGAGACCTTCGGCTATTGGAGCCGCGAGCGCACCGTGGAACGTCTGGTCCGGGTGATCCGCAGCTTCCGGCCGGATGTCGTGGCGCCGACATTCCTGGATGTGCCCGGCCAGCATGGCCATCATCGCGCCGTCACCCAGGCGACCGAGGAGGCGTTCCGGCTTGCCGCCGACCCGCAGGCCATCCCGGAGCACGCCCGCGACGGGCTGGCGCCCTGGCAGGCGGCCAAGCTGTATCTGCCGGCCTGGTCCGGGGCCGGCGGCGCCTATGACGATACCGAGCCGCCGCCCAACGCCACCATCACCGTGCCGGTCGGCGGCTTCGACGCGATCCATGGTGCCACCTATCCGCAGATCGCGCAGTGGTCGCGGGCCTTCCACCGGACCCAGGGCATGGGCCGTTGGGTCGAAGAGGGCCAGGACGAGGTACCGCTGCACCGGCTGGCCTGCGCCATCGATGCTCCGGATGAGGAACACGGCCTGTTCGACGGACTGCCGACCACCCTCGGCACCCTGGCCGAGTCCATCGCCGACGACAGTATCTCCGGGGCCATGCGGTCGGCGCAGCATCATATCGATGCGGCATTGGCGGCCTTCCCGGACAATGCCGGCGTGCTGGCCGAAATCCACGCCGCCCTGGGCGCGGTTCGCAGCGCTATTCAGGCCCTGCCGACCGTCGACGCCGTTCTCCGCCAGGCCGTTGCCCACCGCCTGGACGCCAAGGAACGGCAGCTTTGCCGGGCCAGCCGATGCGCGGCCCTGCTGGTCGCCCGCCTGGAAGCCGATCGGCCGGTCCTGTCGGCCGGCGACGGCGCGGAGTTGACCCTGACCGCCTATCTCGGCGGGCCGGTCGCGCTGACCGCGACTGCCCTGGAGATCGTCGCGCCGCGCGGCTGGCGGGCCGAGCAGTCCGGGAATGCGCCGAGCCTGCTGCGACCGGGCGCACGGATGACCGCGACCGCGCGCCTGTCGGCACCATCCGATGCCGCGGAGTTCGAGCCCTATCAATTCCGCACTGCGCCGCACGGATCCACCGATCCGGTCCACGGGCTGGTGCGCTATGCGGTCGACGGGGTGGCGGTGGAGACCGTCATCCAGATGGACGAGCCGCTCGCGGTACTGCCCGCGGTATCGGTCGAATCGCAACCGCCCGCGGTCGCCTACAATCTTGAACGCGGCGGCCCGATCACGGTCGGACTTACTGCCCGGCGCAATGGCGGCACCGGCGGATCGGAGAGCCGGCTGACCATTTCGCCGCCCCCCGAATGGCAGGTATTGCCGCCGGAGACCGCCATCTCTCTGCCCGCACCGGCCGACACCGCGAGCGCCGAGTTCACCTTGACGGTGCCGGACGGCGTTGCACACGGGCGCTATGAGATCCCGGTCTCGGTCGACGGCCTGCCGGGGCGCGCCGTGCGGACCATCCGGCACCCGCATATCCGCACCACCCATGTCGTGACGCCAGCCCAGATCAGCGTCCAGACCATGTCGGTGGCGCTACCGGAGGGACTGCGCATCGGCTATGTCGAGGGCGGCTCGGACCGGGTGCTGCCCTGGCTACGGCAACTCGGCGCGGAGGTCGAGCCGCTGGACGCGGCGGCGCTCGGCGGCGGGGATCTCGGCCGCTTCGACACCATCGTCATCGGCATATTCGCCTACAAGGCGCGCCCCGACCTGCTGGCGGCGAACGGGCGGTTGAGGGAATGGGTCGCGGCCGGCGGCAATCTGGTGACCCAGTACCATCGGCCCTGGGACAACTGGGATCCCGAGACCGTGCCGCCGCACTACCTGAAGATCGGGCAGCCCTCCCTGCGCTGGCGGGTCACAGACCAGAACGCCGAGGTCACCCATCTGGTTCCGGACCACCGGCTGCTGAACCACCCCAACACGATCGGCGAGGCGGATTGGCAGGGCTGGGTCAAGGAGCGCGGACTCTATTTCGCCGCCGAATGGGCGGCGGCCTACACGCCGCTGCTGTCGATGGCCGATCCCGGCGAGGAACCGTTGACCGGCTCCCTGCTGACCGCCGCCTATGGCAAGGGCCGGCACATACATACCAGCCTGATCCTGTACTATCAGATGGATTTCCTGGTGCCGGGCGCGTTCCGCCTGATGGCCAATTTGTTGACTCCGCCGGAATAGCGTAGGTCCAGAACGCATGTCGACCAACCCGCTGAACGAGTTTCTGAGTGAACGCTCGGCTGGCCCGGCCTCGAAGCGCGGGCAACTGCCATCGGCTTCCATCACGATCCCGTTTGCGGAATTCGAGTTGCGAGGCACGCGGCTGGGATTCAGCGACCCGTGGCAGCTTATGGACGCCGTGGCGGTCATATGCCCGTCGGGACAATACGCCCTGGAGGCCGAATGCTATTGCTACGGTGACGACAAGCGAGTTGCCCGGGTGATGGCCACCGTTTCCGGGCGACATGGCGAGCGGGGAGCGCTTTATGGCGAATTCGGCGTCGACGTCGGCAACGCCTGCATATTTGACTACGACGCGATCGAGGGATTTGCGGACGCCGACGCGGAGGCATTCGATGAGTGGGGCCGGCATCACATCGTCGATGGCGCTCGCTCGCTGTCCGGATCGATACCCTGCGCGACGGCCAAGTCGACATTGGTCTATTTCGCCAGCGGCTTCGGCGACGGAACCTATTCGGTTTATGAGCGGCGGGACGATTACGAGGTGATCGGCGCGGAGGTCGTGTTCCTCACCGGAGAGGAAACCTATCCGTTCGGCGAGTGAGGTAGAGGCCCGCTCGAATTAATGGAATGGGGTGTTCGCCATGGCCACCATCCGCGGCTACATCGCCGTCAGCCTCGATGGCTACATCGCCTCTTCCGATGGCTCGCTTGATTGGCTGAACAAGTATGGCGATGTCGGCGGCGGAGAATTCAGCTACGAGCGATTTATCGACGGCATCCGCACGGTCGTCATGGGGCGCGGGACTTACGACGCGATCGCCGGCTTCGATGTCGGTTGGCCCTATGGCGGCAAGCGTGCATTCGTGGTCACATCGCGACCGTTCGACCCGCCCGTCGGACCCGTTGAAAAATGGTCGGACGGAGTGGACGCTCTGATTGCCCATCTCCGGGCGCTGGATGACGGCGATGTCTGGGTGATTGGCGGCGGCAGGCTTCAGCAGGCGTTCATCGAACGTGGCGCACTGGAAAGCCTGGCCCTGTTCATCGCGCCGGAGATTATCGGCAGCGGCATTCCGCTGTTCCCGCCGAACGGCTTCGCGCGGCCTGTGAAACTTGTCTCGGCGGAAACCTTGAAGGCCGGCTTCGTTCGTCTGCTGTACGATTTCCGTTCGGCGGAAGCTGGTCAGCCTCCGAAGCGCCGGATCAATTCCTGAACCCGCTGCTGCTTGTCGTAGTTCAGCAGATAGATTTGGTAGCGATCATAGCGGTCGTGGTAGCCGCTGACGTTCTTCAGGAAATCGTCGAGCCAGGCGGCGAATCGGTCGACCGACTCGAACTGGAAGTGGCCGAAATTAGCGTCGAAATAGTGATAGATCTCGTGCCCGCCATGCCTCTCCGACTGGACCGCCACGCCATGGCCGCCGCCATCGCGCTTTAGGCTGACATACAGAGCCCCGGAATGGTCCGCGGCGGCTTGCGCGATGGCATGCCCGGTCGGCCGGGATCGGCAATTGAGGAACTGCTGGTACGAGAATCCGTAGCTCGCCAGCAGGGATTTCAGCCCGGCGCCGTCGCGGTACAGGCTCTGCTCCTTGGTGGCGCGCCAATGGGCGATGCCGTCCAGTCGCGAAGTCTGCTTGTCGTAGACGAAATCCATGTCCGACATGCGCAGATTGGCCCAGTGGGTCGCCAGCGCGGCGCAGTAGCCGTTGTATCTCGCGTTGTCGCCATCGATCGCCATCCGGCTCGGCAGGGTCCGGCCCCACGGTCCCGGCTGCGTCAGAACCGGCGACTCGCCCTGCCGGAACCGATAGACCAACTCGCCGCTTGCCCTGGCTGTTTCCCAAACCGTCATCGTCGATCCTCCCAAATCGCGTCCTTGCGTTCGGCCGGGACGAATACCTGCCGAACGTCTAGAAGTAGCAATGCGGCGTTCCGGTTCGCTGTGATGGTGCGCACACCGGTCTTGCGGCGGCACGATCGCGGCCTCCGATCGCCGACGCGAGCCGTCATTTTGCATACGCTGCCATTGCATCCGCACGGAATCCGCATACGATAGGATGAAAGAAAAACGTTTTTCCGGGGAGGCGTCATGGTTTTGTCGACGCCGGTGATTTCAGGCCGCATCGTGGGTTATCGATGTCCGACCTGAGGATCGCCGGGCTCAGCAAATCATTCGGCGACGTCGCCGCACTCAGGGGGCTCGAGCTCACTGTCGCGGCCGGCGAGTTCTTCGCCATTCTGGGGCCGAGCGCCGCCGGAAAGACCACCACCCTGCGCAGCATCGCCGGTCTGGAGCGCCCGGACACTGGCCGCATTCATTTTTCGGGCCGCGACGTGACCGATGATCCGGTGCAGGGGCGCGACATGGCGATGATCTTCCAGACCTTCGCCCTCTACCCGCATCTCAGCGTCTTCGACAATCTGGGCTATCCTCTGCAGCAGGCGGGTCTCGACCGTGGCGTGATCGCCACCCGGGTCGGTGAGATCGCCGAGATGCTGCGCATAGCGCACACCCTGCGCCGCAAGCCGGCAACCCTGTCCGGCGGCGAGCAGCAGCGCGTGGCGATCGGCCGGGCGCTGATCAGGCGGCCGGCGCTGTTGCTGCTGGACGAACCTCTGACCAATCTGGATGCCAAGCTGCGGCACGACACCCGCGCCGAATTCAAGCGCCTGCACCGCGAGTTGGGCATGACCATGGTCTACGCCACGCCGGACCAGTTGGAGGCGCTGACCATGGGCGACCGGATCGCCGTCATGCGCGAGGGCGCCATCGTCCAGACCGATACGGCCGAGGCGCTGTACGGAGCGCCGAAGGACCCCTATGTCGCCACCATGGTGGGCGCGCCCGCAATGAACCTGATCCCGGCGACGCTGGGTCGCGACGGCAATGGCCCGGTGATCGAAATGCCCTTCCAGGCGGCCGATGGGCAACGCTGGGCCGGGCCGCTGGCCGACGCGGCGGCCGGGACTGAGCTGTTGTTCGGCATCCGGCCGCACGATCTGGCGCCGGTCGACGGCGACCGCCCTGGACCGACCTTCCAGGCGCGGGTCCACCTGTCGGAGCCGCTGGGCGACGTCACGATCCTTGACCTGGAGGCCGGCGGCACCTTGCTCAAGACCGTGCTGCCGGAAGACGAGGCGGTCGCCTATTCGGTCGGCGACGAGGTCGAGATCGGCTATTCGCTCGCGGACGCGCATCTGTTCTTCCGTGAAACGGGGGTTCACATCGACTAGTTCCGAGACGGCCGCCGCAAGGCGGATTACCAAGACGCGCGGCAAACGCGCACAACACGACCAGAGAGGGGAGGAGAAGACATGACGAGTAGCATTCGATTGCCTGGTGCATTGCTGGCGGGCGGTGCCTTGGCCTGCGGGGCACTGGCGCTTCCGACGACCGCGTCGGCGGAGGATATCGTGCTCCGGATGGCGGCGCCGGACTGGCCGCCGACCCGATTCCTGCAGGAGGAAGCCGACCGCAGCTATACCGCGCCAAGCGGCAACAACGTGAAGTTGGAGATCGACTTCATCCCCTGGCCGAGCTTCTACGAGCGCGTCGCCGCCTCGCTGACCTCGGGCGAGGAGAAGTACCAGATGCTGGTGACCGACAGCCAGTGGCTGGGCGCCTTCATCGAGGGCGGTTACTACATGAAGCTCAATCAGTTCATCGACGCCGATCCCGAACTGCAGGCGCTGATGGAGGATTTGCACCCGGCCCTGGTGGCGGCCTATTCGACCTATCCGCACCGGTCGGATAACTATTACGGCTTCCCGCAGATGCCGGACACCTATGTGACCTGGTACCGCAACGATCTGTTCTGCCATGACGGCGAGCGGGCTGCGTTCCAGGCCGAATACGGCCGCGCCCTGCCCTGTACTTATGAGGAATGGGAAGACATCGACTGGGATACCTGGGAGATGATCGGCCTTCATTTCCGCCGGGAGGCCGGCGAGCCGCTGGGCGACGGCGTCGCCGATGGTGATTTCTACGGCATCGCCTACCAGGCCGGTAAGGGTTACGACTTCTCGACCATGGCCATCAATGCCTTCTTCTGGCAATGGGGCGGCGGCATCTGGGATGAAACCAACGAGCCCGACGGCCTGGCCCTTGGCGTGGTGAATTCCAACGAGAACGTCGCCGCGTTCGACCGCTATTTGGAGATCCTGAACCTGGCGCCGCCCGCCTATCAGACCGGGCAGATGGATATCTTCCAGATTCAGGAACTGTATATGCAGGGCAAGGTCGCCGCGATCATCAACTGGGTCGGCCTGGGCGAGCCGGTGCTCGACCCGAGCACCTCGCAGGTCTCCGACGTGTCGAGCTTCGGCGTCGCGCCGGGTCGACGCATGGCGGACGGCAGCATCGATCGCTGGGCCAATATCGGCGGCCAGCCCTTCGTGCTGACCACCTGGAACAGTGACGAGGTGATCACCGAAGCATTGGACCTGGTGAAATGGTGGCTGTCCGAGGACGTGCAGGTCAAGTTCGCCCAGAATGGCGGCCAGAGCGGCCTGCAGAGCGTCATGGGGCGCAGCGACTATGCCGAGTTCCGGCCGTGGAACGAGGCCCATGTCGCCATGTTGCCCTGGCAGCGTGACGTCTGGCACATCCCCGAATTCTTCGAACTGCTGACCCAGCAGCAGGAGGAATTCGACAAGGCGATCACCGGGCAGATTTCCGCCCGTGAAGCGCTGGACGCCGTCGCCGAATTCCAGGACGAACTCCTGCGCGACGCCGGTCGCATCGAGTAGGGACGATGGGCACGGGGCGCCATCAGGCCCCGTGCCCGGTTCCCACCCAGCCGCATCTCCGCGAGTATTGAATGTCGTCCAGCGACCAGGCCGCCGGCCAGCCCAACGCACAGCCGCAACCGCGTTCAGCCGGCGGATTCTTCGCCTGGATGATGGCGCCAGAGCGGCGCGGCCCCTATCTGGTCGCGCCGGCGATCATCGTGCTGTTCGTGATGAACATCTTCCCGCTGATGTGGTCGTTCGGGCTGAGTTTCTATCGCTATCGCGCCAACCGCCTGGCGCCGCCGGATTTCTCGTGGTTCCGCAACTACGAGAAGGTGCTGACCGACGACACGGTCTGGGAGCGGTTCCAGACGACGGCGGTGATCGTCGCCTCCAGCGTGTTGCTGCAGTTGATCATCGGCTTCCTGCTGGCGTTGCTGTTCGAAAAGGAATTCCCGCTGCGCCGCATCCTGCTGATGCTGGTGCTGACCCCGATGATGCTGTCCTTCGTGGCGGTCGGGGTCTTCTTCAAGCTGTTCTATGAGCCGACCTTCGGCCTGCTGAGCCAGACCGTGGGCACCTTCACCGGCGAGCCCTTCGTGCTGCTGGCGACCCCGGCGGGCGCGCGCATCGGCATCATCGTCGCCGATGCCTGGATGTGGTCGCCCTTTGTCATGCTGCTGGTGCTGGCCGGGCTGGTCAGCGTACCGAAATACCTCTACGAGGCGGCGGAGATCGACCGCGCATCCTGGTGGCGGCGCTTCACCACGATCACCTTTCCCTATATCCGCAGCCTGCTGCTGCTGGCGATCCTGTTCCGCACGATCGAGACCTTCAAGCTGTTCGACGTGGTCTATCTGATCACCGAGGGCGGCCCCGGATCTTCGACCGAGACCATCGCGGTCTATGTCTACCGGCTGGCGTTCCAGTTCTTCCGCACCAGCCAATCCGCAGCACTCGGCTACATCCTGCTGTTCGTCGTGATCGTGCTGACCAACCTGTACCTCTATACGATCAAGACCCGGCAGGTGGATTCTTAGCTTATGGCGAAACGAACCCAGAATTGGATCGGCAAGGCCGGCTGGGGCTGGACCTGCTTCGCGGCAGTGATCAGCCTGATCTATTTCTTCCCGGTCGCCTGGATCATCATGACGGCGTTCAAGACCCGCCCGGATGCGCTGGCGACGCCGCCGAAATTCTTCTTCACGCCGACCCTGGACAATTTCGGGCGGGTGTTCTCGCGCGCCGCAATCGGCGCGGATCAGGCCTTCGACACCGGATTCAGCCTGTTCTTCTTCAACTCGATCTTCGTCGCCGGGACCAGCGTGGTGCTGGCGCTGATCATCGGAACCCTGGCGGCTTACGGCTTCTCCCGCTTTCCGCTGCGCGGCAACGACACCTACATGTTCATCATCCTGACGACCCGGATGCTGCCGCCGATCATCGTGATCATCCCGATCTTCCTGATGTTCCGGGTCACCGGGCTGAGCGGGACCTATTTCGGGATCATCCTGCTGTATACGGCCTTCAACCTGCCGTTCTCGATCTGGATGATCAAAAGCTTCTTCGACGAGTTGAACCGGGACGTGGAGGACGCCGCCCGGATCGACGGCAGCTCGGAATTCAAGCTGTTCTTCCGCATCTGCCTGCCGCAGGTCACGGCGGGGCTGGCGGCGACCGCGGTCTTCGCCCTGATCCTGACCTGGAACGAGTTCCTCTTTGCGCTGCTGTTGACCGGCACCGACACCCGCACGGTCCCGGTCGCCATGGCGCGTACCATCGGCGGCGAGATCGGCGTCGATTGGGGCCTGCTGGCGGCGATCGTCAGCCTGTTCCTGATCCCGGTCTTCATCGTCACCTTCGCCCTGCAGCACCAGCTGCTGCGCGGGGTGACCTTCGGCACCATTCGGAACTGACCGGGGTCATGTCGGACATCAACCTGAAAGCCCTGACCAAGCGCTTCGGCGATCTCACCGCGGTCAACAAGGTCGATCTGGCGGTGGAGGCGGGCGAAGTGGTCTGCCTGCTGGGACCCTCGGGCTGCGGCAAGACGACGACCCTGCGCATGATCGCCGGGCTGGAATTCGCCACCGAGGGCGACATCCTGATCGGCGGCAACCGGGTCAACGACCTCGACGCGCGCGACCGCAACGTATCGATGGTGTTCCAGTTCTACGCCCTGTATCCCAGCCTGTCGGTGGCCGAGAACATCGCCTATCCGCTGCATGCCGAGGACATGGGAAAGGCCGAAATCGAGCAGCGCATCCAAAAAGTCGCCGACATCCTGCATATCGGCGATGTGTTGCACCGCCGGCCGAGCCAGCTTTCGGAAGGCGAGAAGCAGCGGGTCGCCGTCGGCCGCGCGATCGTTCGCGACCCGTCCTGCTTTCTGTTCGACGAGCCGCTGAGCCGGCTGGACGTGCAACTGCGTGAGACTATGCGCGGCCAGATCCGCGAGGTGCTGTCCGGGCTGAACCGGGCCACGGTGATCGTCACCCACGACCAGTTGGAGGCCTTGACCATGGCCGACCGCATCGCCGTGATGCGCGACGGCCTCATCGAACAGGTCGCCACCCCGCACGAGATCTTCACCCAGCCGAGCAACCTGTTCGTCGCCGGCTTCATCGGCACTCCGCAGATGAACCTGCTGCCGGCCGAGATTGCCGGCCCGGAAAACGGCGGCATGAAGTTCCGCACCGGCGACCAGGAAATCCTGTTGAAGGTGGAAGCGGCGGTGTCGCGGCTTCAGCCAGGCAGCCACGTCACGCTGGGCATCCGCCCGCGCAGCCTGCAGCTCGCCTCGGAAGCCGACGGGTCGACCCTGGGTGCGGCCGTCGATCTGGTGGAGCCGATGGGCGCCGAGACCCTGATCCATCTAATGGAAGGCGGCCGAGACCTGCGGGCCGTGGTCGACCGGCGGCTGCCGGTCTCGGTGGGCGCCCAGGTCCATGTCCGCTGTCGCGAAGACCGCGCCCACGTATTCGATCACGCCGGAGCATTGGTGCGCTGATGACCGAACCCCGAAATCCGGAGGGCATGAGCCGCAGACAAGCCAGGACGATCGAACTGTCGATCATCGGACTGTGCATCCTCGCCCTCGTCTTCGTCTTTCAGCCGCTGTCGATTACGCTCTATGGCATCGGCGCGGTGGCGGTGATCGTCGGTGGGCTGGCCTTCAACCTGGTGCCGATGTGCCGGCCGGGCGCTCCTGTGCGCGATCTGGTCAAGGGCGGGGTGATCGTCCTGATCATCCTGGTCGTGGTGATCCTGCTCGCGCTCGGCGCGACGGAACTTTACAAAATATATCTCGCCAGCGACTGACGAGGAGCGGACAGGCTCTTAGGGAGGACGATATGTCGGCCACACTGTTCACCAACGCGAAGATCATCGACGGTTCGGGAGACCCTGGATTCCAGGGCGATGTGTTGGTCGCCGGCAACCGCATCAAGACCGTGGCGAAGGAGGTCGGCGCCCTGTCGCCGGACGGCGCCGATGTGGTTGATTGCGCCGGCGCCACGCTGATGCCGGGCATGGTCTGCGCCCATTGCCACATCACTTTCGCCAATACCTCGACCCTGGAGGCTCTGGGCGAGATCCCGACCGAGGAGCACGTCCTGCTGTCGGCGCGCAACGCCAAGACCTATCTCGACCACGGTTTCACCAGTATCAACTCCATGGCCTCGGCCAAGTCGCGGCTGGATATCGTCATCCGCAACGCCATCAACAATGGCGATATCCCCGGCCCGCGCATGCTGGCGGCGACGCCGGAGCTGACGGTCAGCAGCGGCCTCGGCGATGTGCGCCTGCTGCACATGAAGCGCGACAGCTTCGCCATCATCTGCGACGGCGCCGATGAGTTCCGCCGGGAGGCCAGGGTGATGGTCCGTGAGGGCGTCGACACCCTGAAGATCAACCCGTCCGGCGATGAGTTCGTACCGCATGCCAAGGCCGAGCACACGGTGATGACCGAGGACGAGATTGCCGCCGTCGCCCAGGTCGGCCACGCGGTCGGCCTGCGCATCGCCGCCCATGCCCGCAGCGCCGAGTCGGTCAAGCTGTCGCTGAAGCACGGCGTCCAGTTGATCAACCACGCCACCTTCGCCGACGAGGAGGCGCGGGACATGCTGGAAGCGGCCAAGGATTGGTGCTTCGTCATGCCGACGCTCGGCATCACCTATGCTACCGCCTATGAGGCCAGCGATTGGGGCATCACGCCGGAAGTGGCGGAACAGATCGGCATGCCGCGCGAGTTCCGCATGGGCACCGAGAACATGAAGGATCTGAAGAAGCGCGGCGTACGCGTGCTGCCCGGCGGCGATTACGGCTTCGCCTGGAACCCGACGGCCAAGGACGCCCGCGACCTCGCCCATATGGTCGAGCACATGGACTTCACGCCCATGGAGGCGCTGGTCTCGATCACCAAATGGGGCGGTGAGCTGATGATGCTTCCGGGCGAGCTGGGGCTGATCAAGGAGGGTGCGTTGGCCGATTTGCTGATCGTGGACGGCGACCCGCTGAAGGACATCGCCGTGCTGCAGGACCCGGACAATCTGCGCGCCATCATGAAGGACGGCAGCTTCCACAAGGCGCCCGACCGGCACGCCGCCGGCGTCCAGCAGGCGGCGGAGTGAAGTTACTAGTGGGCCTTTCTTGAAGACCCCTCACCCTCCCACGGCTCCGCCGCGGGTCCCTCCCTCTCCCGCAAGGGGAGAGGGGTAACAACTTAGCGGCCGCTGTTATTCGACCCCTCTCCCCTCGCGGGAGAGGGAGGGGCCCGACGCGAAGCGTTGGGAGGGTGAGGGGGCTTGAAAAAACGCATGCCGAAGGCATTCATCTGAAGGGGTGAAACGATGAGCCACGATGTCGCCTGTGTCGGGTTGACGATCCTGGATGTGCTGGGGCGGCCGGTGGAGCGCATTCCCGATGGCGGCAATGTCGATTTCATCGATGAGATCCGGCTGACTGTGGCGGGCACGGCCGCCGGCACCGCCATCGACTGCGCCAAGCTGGGGCTGAAGACCCTGGCGGTGGGCGCGGTCGGCGAGGACGAGAAAGGCGATTTCGTCGTCGACACCTATCGCCGTTTCGGGGTGGAGACCTGGGCCGTGAAGCGCAGCAAGGACGCGCCGACCTCGGCCACGATCCTGAACGTGCGGGCCCAATGGCGACCGGCCGGCGCTGCATGTGCGCGGCGCCTCGGACCATATGTGGATCGACGACAAGGACGTGCCGCCGATCTGCGACGGGCAGTTCGTGCATATGGGTGGCACCGGTCTGCTGAACCGCTTCGACGGTCCGCCGACGGCGGCCTTCCTGGAGAAGGCCAAGGCGGCCGGCTGCACCGTCACCTTCGACCTGATTGCGCCGACGCCGAACACCATGGACATCGTCGGCCCCTGCCTGCCGCATATCGACTTCTTCATGCCCAGCATGGAGGAGGCCGAGATCATCTCCGGGCGCAACGACCCGGCCGAGATTGCAGCCTTCTTCCGGGATGCCGGCGCCACCACCTGCATCTTCAAATGGGGTGCCAACGGCTCCTATTTCGCCACCGCCGACGGCCATGAGCGCGTCCCGGCCCAACGCTTCGACGTGACCGATACGACAGGCTGCGGCGACGCCTATTGCGCCGGCTTCATCGCCGGGCTGAAGCAGGGATGGGAACCGATGAAGGCCTGCCGGCTGGGCACCGCCGCCGCCGGGCTGGTCTCGACTGGCCTCGGCTCCGACGCCGGCATCATCGACCTGGACCACACAATCGAAGTGATGGAGAGCTATCCTCTGCTCGACTGAGCCGCCGCGTGTTGCCCGGCGCAGCGGCCAAGCACGACCGCGGTCAGCAGGCCGTTGCCCGACAGATAGCCGCTGGCCTCGGGCCCCGAAATACCGACCGCGGCTCCCCCTCCGGCATAGACGTTGGGCAGATGGCGTACCGTCCGGACGCAGGACGCGACCTTCTCGGTCGACGACCAGCCCGCCCTGGGTATGGAACAGCGCACCGGTGACCTTGACCGCGAAATAGGGCGGCCGCAGCAGCGAGCGTTCGTCGAAGCTGCGTCCGAATTGGTCCTCGGCCTCGCAGCGCACGATGGCGGCGATCCGGTCGAGGGTGTGTGAGAGCGATCCCGGCGGCACCCCGATCTGCTGTTCCAGCCCGGGCACCGTGGCCGAGCGGCGCAGCGCGCCGGCCGCATCCGCCTCGCAGTAGTCGGCGAACTGCCGGGCGATCTGGTTGATGCGGCCATCATAGATGGTCCAGGCGATGCCGCCCGGTTGCCGCAGCACCGGCACCGCCGCCTCGGAATAGCCCTGGCTCTCGTCAGCGAAACGCTCGCCCGAACTGTTCACCTGGATGCCGCCTTCGGTGATGACCGCCCAGGTGATCAGGATGCCATGCGGGTGGGCGACCGATCCGTGTCCCTGGTAACCGGACAGATGGCGGGTCTGTGCACCCAGCGCTTCGCCCCATAGCAGGGCATCGCCGCGATTGGATTCATGACCGAAATAAAACGCATCGGCCATTTCCGGGATGTGTCGCTTCACCAGGTCCGGCGCGCCGCCATAGCCGCAGGAGGCGAGGATCAGCGTCCGGCAGCCAATTCGCTCGCGACTGCCGTCGGGACGTGCCAGCTCGACGCCGGCGACGCTGCCGTCGGCGGCACGGTACAGGGTTTCCACTGTCGCACCGGTCATCAGATGCACGCCGTTCTGCATCGCTGCGCGCACCAGGCATCCCAACAGTTCGACGCCGCTGCGGGCCGGCGGGCCGTGCATGCGCAGCGCCGAATGCCCCGGATAGATGAAGCCCTCCACCAGATCGAATGGCGCGCCCCAGGAATCGGCCAGCCATTCGATGGTCTGGCCAGACAAGCCGGCGACGTGCCGGACCATGTCCGGATCCGCCTGTCCGTTGCACTTGGCCAGGATATCGCCTGCCTGCTGCTCGGCGCTGTCATCGACGCCGCGCTCACGCCTGGAACCGGGTGCCCGATGCCGGGATCAGCCCTGCCGACAGGGAGGTGCTGCCGAACGGTGCGGCCTCGCGCTCCAGCACCACCACCTCCTCGGCCCCGGCCTCGCGTGCCGCCAACGCCGCCGTCAGGCCGCAGGCGCCGGCCCCGACAATCAACACCGGAACCGTGGCAGGGATTTCGATACCGTCGGCGGGACACGACGCTCATCGCGAGACGCCCGCAAGCTCGGCCAGGATGTCGGCGCAGGTCGCGATCCGCGCCACCGGCTCCAGGGCGGCAATCGCCGTCTCGTGGACCTCTCGGCGAGAACGCCGCACAGCCGTCACTCAGAACCACGGTCTCGAAATCGCGCAGATGGGCGTCGCGTACCGTGGAGGCGACGCCGCCATTGCTGACGATACCGCCAACCACCAGCCGGTCGATGCCGGCCTTGCGCAGCACCCATTCCAGCCGGGTCATGTAGAACGCCGAATAGGCGATCTTCTCCACCGTCAGGTCGGCTGGCTGCAGCGGCGCGACCAGGGCCTGTCCCCAGGAGCCAGGCGCGAAATCGCCCTTTGTGAGGAACGGCCGCAGCTTCTGCAGGTGTGGCGAGATCAACGGCGCCCCGTCGCGCCCGTGAACCAGGGTGAACAGGCTGGCAACGATCCAGCCGCCGGCCTGCTGCACGGCCTCGGCCACCGGAGCCAGCCGCTCCGGCAGGGCGGTGATGTCAGGCGACGTCTGGCCGGCGCGGCCATAAGCGCCGTCCGCATGCAGGAAGTCGTTCTGCAGATCGATCAGCAGCAGAGCGGTCCGGCCCCAGGGCACTTGTGCGGCGGCGCCCATCATTCGCCCTGGCGTTCGATGATCAGATTGCCCAGACCGTCCACCCGCCCGACAAGTCCGGGATCGATCAGGATGGTGGTATCCGGCTGCTCCAGGATGGCCAGCCCGGCAATGACGGCATCGACCGGAAGGGCGAGTCGGTCGTAAATCGTGGCCTCGGCCCAGCCGCCGTCGACCCAGACCTGGCGGGTTTCTCGTCGGGCCGCCTCGACCGTCGTATCGGCGGACGGCCTGAGCGCCGAGAGGTCGACCGGCGGCCGCCGGCCGATGACGGCGGTGCGCAGGTTGACGATGCGGATCGCTATGCCCGGCAGCAAACGGCCATAGACCGCGCGATAGCGATCCTCGAATGCCGTTCGGACCATCGCCTCGGTGACGCCGGTCCCCCGACGCGTCCGGCGTGACCGGCAGCGTTACCGATACGCTGTGGGTCTGGCCGGCATAGAGCATGTCGAGTTCAAAGACCGTGTCGACCGCAGCGAAGGGCACACCGGCGCCGTCCAGCACTGCGCGAGCCGAGCGTGCCGCCTCGGTCATCTCTTGGTCGAGCGCGGCGGCATCCAGCCCTTCGACCGGCCGGTTCAGGGTGTGGACCTGGTCGTGACGCATGTCGGCGATGACGCAGCCGAGTGCGCTGGTCACGCCGGGGAAGCGCGGGATCACCGCGCTGGCCAGCCCGACCTCGTCCAGCAGGGCGCCGCAATGCAGTGCGCCGGCGCCGCCGAACGGCATGGCCGCGAACCGCTTGGGGTCGTGGCCCCGCTCTATGGAGACGAGGCGAATGGCTCCCGCCATGCGGGCATTGGCGACCCGTATGATGGCCTCGGCCGCCGCCATCACCTCCAGCCCCAGCGGCCCGGCGACATGGGTCTCGATCGCCCGCCGTGATGCGTCGATGTCCAGCCGGTCGAGCTTGCCGCCGATCGGACGCTCGGCATTGATGCGGCCCATCAGCACATTTGCATCGGTCACGGTCGGCCGCTCGTTGCCAAGGCCATAGCAGGCCGGTCCGGGATCCGACCCGGCGCTCTCCGGGCCGATCTGCAGCAGACCGCCGCGATCGACCCAGGCGATCGAGCCGCCGCCGGCCCCGATGGTGGTGATCTCGACCATCGGCGTGCGCACCACCATGCCGAAATCGATGGTGGTCTGCGGCGCCAGAACGCTCTCGCCGCCGGCCACCAGCGAGACGTCGAAGCTGGTGCCACCCATGTCGCAGGTGATGACGTTCGGATAGCCGGCGGCCTCGGCGATGGCGGCGGCGGCGATCACCCCGGCGGCGGGGCCGGACAGCGCCGTGCGCACCGGCAGGCGGAGGGCGGTGTCGACGGACATCACGCCGCCATTGGACTGGACGATGAACACCGAGCCCGCGAAACCGCCATCGGCAAGGCGCTCCTCCAACGCCCCCAGATAGGAGGCGACGACCGGCTGCAGATAGCCGTTGATGGCGGTGGTGGAGGCCCGCTCGAACTCGCGAATCTCCGGCAGTATGTCGCTCGAGGCATTGACGTAGTCGTTAGGCCAGACCTCTCGCAGCGCTGTCACAGCCTCACGCTCGTTCCGGGAATTGGCGTAGGCGTTGATGAAGATCACCGAGACGGCTTCCGCGCCACGCTCAATCAGGATGCGCGCCGCTGACTTGACCTGCGCCGGATCGACCGGTTTGCGCACCGTGCCGTCGGCCAGGGTGCGCTCGTCGACCTCCAGGCGCAGATCGCGCGGCACGACGGGCTCGAAGCTGCCCCACAGCCCCCAGGTCTGAGGCCGGTCGCGGCGGCGCATCTCCAGCACATCGCGGAATCCGGCGGTAGTGATGATGCCGGTCCGCGCGCCCTTGCGCTCCAGCAGCGCGTTGGTGCCGACCGTGGTGCCGTGCACGATGGTCGCCACCTCGGCGAGATCGCCGAGACCGGCGATGCCGTCGACGAACCCGATCGCCTGGTTGCCCCGGGTCGACGGCACCTTGCCGGTGCGGTAGCTGCCGGTCGCCGGGTCGAACAGGAACAGATCGGTGAAGGTTCCGCCGACATCGACGCCGATGACGGCGCTGCCGGATGACCTAGTCTCGCCGGTCATGCCGAGGACGCCTTGCGCCGATTCCCGGTCGCGGCCGTGTCGACCGTGCCGGCCCCGGTCAGCACAACGCCGTAATCCCGTTCCGCCATCTCGGAGCTCACATAGCCAAGCCGCACATCCTCGGCCACCCG
>CBDBVB010000037.1:0-124826 GCA_965212545.1 Inquilinaceae bacterium | reverse complement strand
AGGTCCTTGAAGAAGATCGCCACCGTCTGCAGCAGCATCAGCGCGATGCCGATGCACATGATGATCTTGATCGGAGCCATCGGCGGGCCCCAGGAGGAGTAGTTCTTCTGACCGTATTCCAGGGCGTAATGGGTGCTGGAGATACCGCCGACCATCAGGAAGACGAGGTAGAACAGCAGCATGGCAACGGTGATCGCGTCAGCGATCGCCTTGCCTTTCGGCGACCAGCTTCCGTACAGCAGATCCATGCGCACATGGCTGTCCATCTGCATGGAATAACTGCCGCCCAGCAGGTAATAGGCGGCCAGCGAGAACTCCAGGATCTCGACCGTCCAGATGTAGGAGACGCCGGCCGCAGCCTTCGAGATGGCGGAGAACAGCATCACCGCCATCATCACGAAGATCATGTACATGACCAGCCGACCGACCCGCCGATTCACGGCATCGACGACCCGCACATAGGTCTTCACGGCGTTCGGCAAGCGACCCCCTGTCCCCGCAACAACAATTCTTGTGCCGCCGCCTTCTGATGGGCGGCGATCGAACAACGATCTTCGGTCAGCATCCGACCCCGGCGCAAGGACCGCGCCGGTCAGGCGGCTATCGAATTCCCGCTGGCCGAATACGTTAGAGTCGAACGGTCGTTTGGTCGAGCCCTGTGGGGATTGCGTGGGCCGTGCTCAGCGCCTTGGCGGCGGTCGTTGGCCCGGCGGCGGGCGCCGGCCCGGAGGAAGTCGGCCGATTCCACCCTGTCCGCCACCGCCACCGCCGCCCGGACCCGCGAAGTCCTGGCTCACGTCGCCCCAGTGGCAGCGTGGGTAGAACGGATAGCTGTCGGTGGCGAAATAGACGTATTGGCCGTTCACCATGCCGCCATTGCATTGGTCGAGGTTGCCGGAGCCGGCGCGGTATTGCCAGTCCTGAACATAGCGTCCGTCGTAGCGGCCGCCGGGTGCGGTCGGGCGGGTGCCGGATTTCAACCCGTAACTCGGCTGCGCCTCGGGCCCGACATAGTGGATCTCGAAACCGTCGGCGGCGTAGCCGATATGGCTCGACGAGGTCACCGCGAGCAGTCCGACCGGGGCGCCGTGATAGTGGTAGAGTCCGCGATTGTCGACATGGGCGTTGTTCCGGTCCATGCCCAGCGTGTCGGCGCTGCCCATGCCTTCCAGGTTCCAGCCCGATGAACTGTCGCGGCTGTGTCCGCGCGGACTGGACGCGTCGTACCAGTCGGCCGTGCCGGGACGGATGGGAATGCCGTTCAATGCGATCCCCACCGTCGGCGTTCCCTCGGTCGGCCGGCCGTTGCGGGACGGCGTGGCGTCGAAGCAGTAACGGTTCGACTGGCTCCGGAAGCTGTTCGGGTTGCCGCTGTTGGGGAAGGTGCCGATGTCGTGGTTCGGCACGCCATTGGAGGTGATACAGCGCTGGCCGCCCTGCTCGGTGATCTGCACGCTTGGCGTCTGTGCTAACGCGGACGGGGCCGTCATCAGGCAGGCGGCGATTGCGAGCGCGGCTTGGGCGGCGGAAGAGGCAGGTCGGCGCGTCATGATGGCAATCCAGGACGAGAGAATCGGCGCGGGTAGGGGTTGGCCGGTCTGGACGGCCAGCTTCGCAATCGAGGCCTAACATTCCGGAAACGGACACCGCCGGCGATATTTCGACGCAGGCTGTCAGATGGGCCGATCCATCCTGCGCCTCAGGCAATGACCGGCACGGGCAGGGACGCGCCATCCGGGTCGGCCTGTTCCGCCGCCGCCGCGGCGATCGCTTCTGCAAGCTTCTGGACGAGGGTTGCTCGGGCCGACGCCGTGGTCGCGGTAACGCCGTCGGTCAGGATCGACCATCGTGGATTTCGGCGCGCCCGCGCCAGCAAGGGTCGCAATTCGGCTGTCGCTCCGGCGGCCGCGCCGGCGCCGTGTTGGATCGGGGTCTGGGCGCCGTGGCCGCGGCCCATCAGTGCTTTCAGCAGGGCGATTTCACGGGCGATGAGATGCTGCAGGGTCGGCTCGGCCACCGTCATGTCGGCGAAGCCGCGGACCCGCGCCACCATGCGGCCGCCATAGCGCCGCGCGCCGTCGATCAGCACGCCTAGGCCGGCGCCGGCCAGGGCGGCCACGCCCAGGGTGACGCCGCCGGTCATCAGATCGATCGCCAGCCCGGCGGTGGCACCGGTGACCGCCGCCTTGGTGGTGTCGAGGGTGAACTTCTCCAGCGCCGCGGCGTCGAACAGATCCTGCTGCCATGCGCCGTGACTTACCGGCAACGTCTCCGCCGCATAGTCGCTCTCCGCGAAACGGTGCAGACCCAGCAGCGCTGTCACGGCCTCCTGCTCGCGTCGCCGTATCCCGTCCTTCAGCGCCTCGGCGACGGCCGACTCCTCCGCCTCGACCTCGGCCGGGTAGCGGCGCCGGGCGGCCGCAACGTCGACCACGAGGTCGGCCACGATCAACGCAGAGGCCCGGCGCAGCTTGGCGCGGGCCGCCTTGAGCTCGGCCATCAGCTGTTCCAACTGCGGCGCGAAGGCGTCCGACAGGTTGGCGATCTTGGCGTAGAGGGTGAGTTCGTCGGCCTCGCGATAGACCACGGTATCGAAGGCGACGATGGCGTGCATGTTGACCCGCGCCAGTTGCTCCCGCCAGTTCGCCTCCTGCGTCTCGTCGGAGGTCAGGAAAGTTCAGCACCGGCAGCACCGGCCGGGCGCACCGGCCGATCACCTCCAACTCGTCGCGGTGCTTGGCGCGGACCGGGTCGCGCACATCGATGACGTAGAGCAGGACGTCGGAGGCCAGAATCTGTTTCAGCGCCTTCGCCTCCTGGGCGAATTCGGCCTGCAGGTCCGGCTCGCGCACGAAGGCCTCGATGGCCTCGATCCAGTCCTCGCCGCTTGCCGTCTTCACTTGTTCCAGATGGGCCAGCAACCCGCTTGAATCCTCGAATCCGGGGGTGTCGTACAGGCGCAGGACCGAGTGCCCGGCCACCGCCAGGTCGGCCAGCTCGACATGGCGGGTGGTTGCCGGGTGGGCGGAGATCTCACCGAAATCACGCTGCCGGGTCAGGGTGCGCATCAGGCTGGTCTTGCCGGTGTTGGTGTGGCCGATAACGGCGATGTCGGGACCGTCCGTCATGCCGCCGCCGCCCCCAGGATGTGCGCCAGGCGCCGACGGTCATCGGCGGTCGGCCGGTCGAGGTCGATGGCGAGCATATGGTCCGCCTCGATGCCGGCGGCCAGCCCTGCCGCGACCCAGTCGGCGATCCGCGTCGCGGCATCCGGCGCCGGCATGCGGGTGTGGAGTGTGGCGGCGCCGGTGAACACCACCACCAGATGCCCGTGCGCGGCGGTCCGTAGGGCGGCCAGGGCGGCGGTGACGCCCCGGTCGGGGGTCTGCCGCAGATCGAGAACCGCCGCGACCCGGGAGGGCTCGTTGGCCGATTTCGTCAGGGCGTCGATCGCGCCATCCAACTCGGCGCGGCCGTCGCGACACCCGAGATCGTGGACCTGGTCGGGCGTTCCGGGCGGCGGCCAGCCGACCTCCGGCGCATCGATCTCCCAGCCGATGAGATACACCGGGCCGGCCGCTGGCGCCGGCGGCAGCTGCGCAAGGTCGGGGTGCGTGTCGGATGGCGTCGTTGCCTCGGTGTCGCGATCGATGACGCGGATTGCGCTGACCATCGGCGAAAGGCGCGTCACCAGCTGGGCGTAGTAGGGCCTGCCCAGGTCGAGCGGCACCGCCGCGCCGCGCCGCGTCTGCCAGGCACTGACCGCCAGGGCCAGGGCCCGTGGCAGCAGCCCGTAAAGCAGGATCGTGGAGATCAGTAGCGCCGACCACAGCACGTCGTTGCCGGCATCCGGCGCCCCCGGCCACTGGGCGGCAATGACGGTGGCCCGGTCCGGCACGGCAATGCCCAGTGCGGCCGGTAGCGCGGCCAATGTGTCTGTCAGCCGGACATAGGCTGTGGCATCGAGGATCGTCGTCTCCCAGACGAAGATGTATTGCTGCGCGCTGAGCAGGGCGAGCGTCATCGCCAGGATGCCGAGCACGAAGCCGAGCCATAATCCGTGTCCGAGCGAGGATGCCAGCCAGCGGCCGGTGCGCCCACGGCCCCAGCGGACGCCCAGCGCCTGCATGGCGGCCGCGCGATAGGGGCTGGGGCCGAAGCGCTCCGACAGCTGACGCCACAGCCAGAGCATCGCGGAGCCCAGGATGCCGCCGCTGGTCCATCGGGGGGTGACGATCATCAGCGCCAGCCAGACCGTGAAGCTCAGCGCATGCAGCCCGAGGAGGCTGGCGAGCAGCCAGAAGAAATTGACCGTCGTCCCCTCGGCGCCGGCGAATGCCGTGCGCGCGGTGGCTGCGCCGGCAAGGGCGGCGAGTCCGATCCCCGCCAGTCCCAGTCCGCGCAGGATCGACCACAGGCGGGAGATTTCTTGGACCAGATTCGGTGCGACGGGCAGCGCTCCGGCACGGGCCAGGACCTTGGCCTCGATCGATCCGGACAGAGCCCGGGCCTTCTCGAGCGCGGTCGCATCATCCTTGCCGGAAGACACACCCTGGGCGGATTCGTAGTAGCGGACCGCTTCCGCAAGCAGCCGGCCGTCGGCGACGGGTCGGCCGGTGCCTGCCCGATTGACCTCGCCGATGTTCGCCTCCCCTGGTTCCGCTGCCCGACACAAATTGGTGAGCCATGACCGTGCATATCAAGGTGATGTCGGCCGGCCCAGCGATTTCAGGTGTTCAATGAAACGTCGGCGTGTCGGCGGTCCCGTTTCACACATAGGTCAGCGGCAGCGCCGTCGTCTGTTTCAGGCCCTCCATGACGAAGCTGGATGACACGTCGGACAGCTCGATGCGGGCAATCAGGCGCTGATACAGGACGTCGAATGCCTTCATGTCCGAAACCACCACATGCAGCAGGTAATCGGTGTCGCCGGTCATGCGAAAGGCGCCGACGATCTCGGGGATGTCCTGAACCGCCTGGGAGAACGCCTCCGACCAGGCCGGGTTGTGCTGGTCGGTGCGCACCGCGATGAAAGCGGTCAGGCCGCAATTCAGCCGCTCGGGATCCAGCAGCGCGACCCGGCGGCGGATCAGCCCGTCATCCTCCATCCGGCGGATCCGGCGCCAGCAGGGGTTCTTCGACAGGCCGACACGATCCGCCAATTCGCCGATCGAAAGGCTGGAATCATCCTGCAGCAGCGCCAGGAGGCGTCGGTCGATCGAATCGATCATCGTCCCAAGAATATACTAGTTCGTGGGACGATTTGGAAGAACTAGGGCGAATCAACGATATGAATGGGACCAATTCCCGCAGGTTCCGGGATAACATGTCTAGGAATACACTGATAAGGAACACGCAATGACCGACCGTCTGCTACGCGCATTCACCGACCACCCTGCCTCGGTCGGGGAGAGCTATTGGCAGCACTTGGCGTTTGCGCTGGGCTTCGCGGTCAAGCTGCTGTTGGCCGGGTTGGCGGCGCTGGTGCACGCAATCCTGCCGTTCCTCTTCAAGACGACCGCCAGCCGGCTGATCGCCGAGATGGCGAGTCGGACCGGGCCCAACCGGGTCGCCGTAGCCAGGCGCGCCTCTAACGAAGTCTCGGCAAGCCGCGCATAGCGCTTCTTCGAACACGGCGTCCCCAGCCGGAGTCTCCTGAATGAACCTTGCGTCGGCCGGCCCACGGATCGGCCACAAAAAATGCCCCGGCGAGCCGGGGCATTTTTCGACGCCGGACGGACAAGCCGCCCAGGCGAAGCGTTACCGATTTGCAGCAGGCTGCTTGCCGGTATAGTTCAGTGTACGGGTCGTCAGAACGTCACCCGAGCTGTCGACGACCGAAACCGTCCAGGTTCCGACCCACTCCGGCACGAAGTTCTTGGAAGACCAGACACGCCACCGCGGTCCGCCCACATCGAACGGGATTTCGGCAAACACGGTGCCGTTATATTCCCAGCGGTGAATCACCCGCTGGCCGGCCATGTCGCGCAGATCGGTGTAGAAATAGACCTGCTCATTGTCATTGGCCATCGTCCGAACGTGATTGACCGGCTCGCGGTCAACGACGTTTTCAGTAAACTGGGCACGCGCCACGCTGCCGTCGGCGGCCAACGCTGGCGCCGCGATCAACAGTGCCGCAATCGCCCCAAGGATCGCCTTCATATCGCACTCCACTGGTTACAAGCGGTCCGAAGAGAACTAGGTAAAAATCCTTAAGCAAGAATTAAAGGGTTTCCAACGGTTTACCGGTTTTTATTGCGATGATTTGATGCAAATAAAGAAGACCGATGAATTGTTGTTGAACGGCGAGGCCTTATTGGACGGGCCTGGTTTCGCCACGGCAATGATGTGGCGCGCCGGACCGGCTCGATTGCGTCATGCCGGAACCGGAGTCCCTGGCCGCGGTGGCGCTGCTCTTCGTTCCCGAGTCGGCAACCGCAGCCGCACAGTGTGGAGATTCGAATTCCCTTCGCTCCCCGGTCGCGGCACTCTTCGGATTGATTGCTGTCGCATCCTAGAAAGGCGACCCGGATGGCCACGCGCCCGAATATCCTCATCTTCATGGTGGACCAGCTAGCCGGGACGCTGTTCCCGGAAGGTCCGGCGGAATTCCTCAAGGTGCCGCATCTGCGCCGGATCGCCGAGGGCGGCGTGCGGTTTGCCGCGAGCTATTCGGCGAGCCCGCTTTGCGCGCCGTCCCGGGCGTCGTTCATGAGCGGCCGGCTGCCGTCGCGTACCGGGGTCTACGACAACGCCGCGGAATTCGCCTCATCCATCCCGACCTTCGCCCATCATCTGCGGCGGGCCGGCTACCGGACGTGCCTGTCGGGCAAGATGCATTTCGTCGGCCCCGACCAACTGCACGGTTACGAAGAGCGGCTGACCACCGATGTCTATCCTGCGGATTTTGCCTGGACGCCGGATTGGACCAATCCGGAGCAGCGGATCGACTGGTGGTATCACAATCTCGGCTCGGTCACCGGCGCCGGCACCGCCGAGATCACCAACCAGCTGGAATATGATGACGAGGTCGCCAGCTTCGCAAAGCAGAGGCTGTACCAGATGGCGCGGGAAGCGCGCGACCGGCCGTTTTGCCTGACGGTCAGCTTCACACATCCGCACGATCCCTATGTGGCGCGGCGCCAATACTGGGACCTGTACCCGGAGGCCGATCTGCCGCCGCTTGCCGTCCCGGCGATCCCCTACGAGGAGCAGGATCCGCACAGCCAGCGACTGTTCCGCGCCGCCGATTATCGCAACTTCGATATCGGGGAGCAGAATGTCATCGACAGCCGCCGCGCCTATTTCGCCAATATCAGCTATCTGGACGACAAGATCGGCGAGATCCTCCAGGTGCTCCGGGATTGCGACCTCGACCGCGATACGGTGATCCTGTTCTGTGCCGACCATGGCGACATGCTCGGAGAGCGTGGGCTCTGGTTCAAGATGAGCTTCTTCGAAGGCTCGGTCCGGGTGCCGTTGATCATCCATGCGCCGGACCGCTTCGCGCCGCGCCTGGTGACCGATCCGGTGTCGACGCTCGACATCCTGCCAACTCTGGTGGCGCTTGCCGGCGGCCCTTCGGAGGACGCGCTGGCGGTCGATGGCCGCAGCCTGCTGGACCTCTGCGCCGGATCGGAACAGCCGGCGACGCCGGTCCTGGCGGAATACGCAGCCGAAGGCTCGGTCGACCCGCTGGTCATGATCCGATCCGAGAACTGGAAATTCATCCATTGCGATGCCGATCCGCCGCAGCTCTTCGACCTGCGCGCCGATCCGCTGGAGCGCGTCAACCTGGCCGGCGACGCGGCGCATTCGGCTACCGAGGCAGCGTTCCGCGATCAGGTGGCTGAAACCTGGGATATCGCCCGGTTCCGCTCCGATGTGCGGCGCAGCCAGGCCAATCGCCTGACCGTCTACCCGGCGCTGAGAAACGGCAGCTTCTATCCATGGGATTTCCAGCCGCTGCAGAAGGCGTCGGAGCGCTATATGCGCAACCACCTGGACCTCAACGAACTGGAGGCGGCGGCCCGCTATCCGAAGGCGTGATCGCAGGACCCCGCTGCAGGGTCAGGAGGTCTCGGCGCGCAAGTGGAGGATCAGCGCCGATTCCGGCCACAGGGCGGGAAGCTGGATGCCGATCGTCGCCAGGACAGCGCCCGGCAGCACCAGCCCGTCTGCCGCGAGATCCTTCAGGGCCGGCGTCGTCAACCGGGCTCCCTCCGGCGGCGGGGCGTCCAATCGCAAGCGGTAGTCCCGTCCCGTATCCAGTCCCGGCAGCCGCAAGGGCGGCGGTATGCGGAACGGGCCGGTCGTGTTCTGGTAGACGCCATACAGCGCCTCTTCGGCCGCCGCGTCGACGACGCCCAGGCCGGATCGCCCGGTGCCGGCCTGGTCCTCGATGCGCAGCACCGGATTGCCGTGCAGCAGGGTCCGGAACCGCTTGTGGCGCGCGATCCAGGATGCCAGCTCACCGTCCTCCTGGTCGTCGAGCCGGGTGACGTCCATTTCCATGCCGAAATGCCCGAACAGGGCGACCGCGGCGCGAAAGGCCAAGGTGGCACGGCGGCCGGTGGTGTGCACCGGTGACGGCCCGACATGGGCGCCCATGACCTCCGGCGGGAAGAAGCGCAGGAAGCCGTTCTGGATCGACACCCGTTCCAGCGGGTCGTTGCAGTCGCTCGGCCAGTAACGGTGGACATAGGGCAGGATGCCGAAATCGACCCGGGCGCCGCCGGAGGCGCAGCTCTCGATCTCGACCTCGGGATGCGCCGCCCGCAGTCGGTGGAGCAGTGCGTATAGCGCCAGGGTCTGCCGGCGGTAGGCGGCGACGCCGTCGGAGCCGGCCGCGGCCAGATCCCGGTTCATGTCCCATTTCAGATAATCGATCGCGTGATCCCGCAACAGGCCGTCCAGCACCTGGTAGATATGCTCCGCCGCCTCGGGGCGGGTCAGGTTGAGCACCAGTTGGTGCCTCCCGGTGCGGCGCGGATACGGATCCAGGTTCAGCGCCCATTCCGGATGGGCGCGATAGAGATCGCTGTCCGGGCTGATCATCTCGGGCTCGACCCAGAGGCCGAATTCCATGCCGAGCCCCCGCACATGGTCGATCAGAGGCGTCAGGCCGTCGGGATATTTGCGCCGGTCGATGACCCAGTCGCCAAGCGAAGTGGTGTCGTCGTCGCGGGCGCCGAACCAACCATCGTCGAGTACGAAGCGCTCCACCCCCAGCGCCGCGGCGCGATCGGCCAGCGCCGTCAGGCGGTCCATCTCATGATCGAAATAGACCGCTTCCCAGGTGTTCAGATGAACCGGCCGCGGCCGCATCGATCCGCCCGGCCAGTTCAGCATGCGGGTGCGCACAAAACCGTGGAAGGCCGCAGCCATGCCATCCAGCCCCAGTGCCGGAATAGGCGGCGTAGGCGGTTGGGGATTCGTAGGTCTCGCCGGGCTGAAGGATCACTTCGCCGGGCTTCAGCAATTCGCCCAGCTGAACCTGCCGGGTGCCGTCGACGCTGGTTTCCAGGGAAATCGCGTGATTGCCGCTCCAGCCCAGATGGAAACCCCAGACCTCGCCGGTCTCCTGACGGAATCCGGGTCGGCCGACGATCAGACCCGGAAAGGCGTCATGCGACGTTCGCCCTCGGCGGTTCTCGCGCAGAAACACGCCCTGGCCAAAGGTCACCCTGCGTTCGTGGAATTCGCGGCTCCATTGGCCATCGAACACCAGCCCCTCTTCGGCATCGGCCGGAAGCTGCAGGGCGCCAGCGGCGCACCATTCCAGATGATAGGGGATCGTGCCGGCATTGCTGAGGCTGGCGCTTCGGGTGACGACACCGCTGGTCGGATCGAGCGAGACGCCCAGCACCAGACACAAATCAGCGTTCGGTTCCGACAGCGTGATCGTCAGACCGTCGCCATCCCGCTCGACGCCGTCGAGTTGGAAGGCCGTGGCCCAGCCGCCGCCGTCGGATCGGGCGCCCGACAGTGCCGGCCGGTTGAAGGCGCCCAGTCCCGGCTCCGGAAGCAGGCTCGGCGGCGTGTCCTCATCCAGCGCGTTCTTGGGGACCGGCCGCGCCTGGGCATCGGCCAGGGCGGCCAGATCGATTCCGTCGGGAAGCCTCGCCCCCCAATGGCAGGCCCGCGGCATGCCACCGCCGCAGGCATCGATCACCAGGCTGGAGCCGGCACTGTCCAGCCTGAAGAGCCCGCCTTTCGCCAACTCAGCCCTTGACGCCGCCGAGGGTCAGCCCGGCGATGAAGTGGCGCTGCATGATGAAGAACATCGCGACCGGTGGCAGGGCGGCGACGATGGACCCGGCGGAAATCAGATTCCACGACCCGATCCACTGGCCGCGCAAGGCCTGGATTCCGGCGGTGATCGGCTGGGCGTTGTCGCTCTGCACCAGCACCAGGGCCCAGAAATAATCGTTCCAGATGAAGGTGAAGATAAGCACCGACAGGGCCGCCAGGGCCGGCCGCATCAGCGGCATCACCACGTACCAGAACAGCTCGAACTCGTTCGCGCCTTCCATCCGCGCCGCCTCGATAAGCTCATAGGGCAGGCCCTTGATGAAGTTGCGCATGAACAGGGTGCAGAAGCCGGTCTGGAAGGCGATGTGGAAGATGATCAGTGCGAACACGGTGTCATATAGTCCGGTCGCGATGGTCAGGTTCCGCACCGGGATCATCAGGATCTGGAAGGGAATGAAATTCCCGGCGATGAACATCGCGAACAGCACGATTGTCGCGTTGACCTTCAGCCGGGCCAACAGCCACCAGAGCCCGCAGGCGACCAGCACCGAGACCAGCGCGATGGCGAACCCGCTGCCGCCGTGAAGCGGTATGCTCAACAGAACCACCGCCAGCAGCGGGATGACCGCCACGTCGAAGCGGAAGCGGTAGTTGGCCAGAGCGAAACCGGCCATGGTCGCCAGCGCCACCGCGCCGATCGCGGTCGGCAAGGTGATCGCGATGCTGTTGAGCAGGTACTTGCCCATCGGTGTCCGGGTGAACACCTCGGCATAATTCTCGATCATGTTGAAGTCGGTCGGCCAACCCCAGTAATTGCCCTGGGTGATGTCGGCTAGGCTGCGAATGCTGGTGACCATGACGGCTAGCAGGGGAAGCAGCCAGAGGAACAGCACGACCCAGATGGCGACGCGATAGGAGATCTGGGCGCCATGGCCCTGTTTCTCGATTGGTGCGGGAAACATAGCGCCGCCTCCGCTAGCGTTCGGCCCGCAACATGCGGGTCAGGAAGTAGGTGATGTAGACGCTCATGACCAGGAACAGCACCACCGCCACCGCGGCGCCGTAACCCACGCGATTGTTGAACAACGCCTCGCGGACCATCTTGAACGCCAGCACCGTGGACGAGCCGTAGGGCCCGCCATTGGTCATGATGGCGACCAGGTCGAAGCTGCGCAGGGCGCCGATCACCGTCACCACGATGGCCAGGAAGGTCGCGGGACGGAGCTGCGGCAGGATGATGTTCCACAGCATGGTCCAACTCCTGGCGCCGTCGATCCGGCCGGCCTCGATCTGCTCCGGATTGATGTTGTTGAGGCCGGTCAGGTACAGGATCATGCAATAGGCCGACTGCGGCCACAGCCCGGCGGCGATGATCGCGAAGGTCACGTATCGCTCGTCCGACAGGGGCGAGATCGCGTCCAGCCCAATCGCCTGAAGCGCCACGTTCAGCAACCCGAAGGACGGGTCGTAGAACCAGCTGAACACCAGCCCCACCACCACCTGCGAGATGACGAAGGGAAAGAAGAACAGCGACTTGATCAGCCGGATTCCGAACACCGTCTGATTGAGGAACAGCGCCAGGGCCAGGCCGATCACCGGCGCCAGCATGAAGAACACCAACCACTGGATGTTGTTCCAGATGGCGGTCAGGAACGCCTCGTCCCAGACGATCAGTTCCTCGTAATTACCAAGCCCGATGAAATACGGTTCGACGATGCCGTCCCAATCGTGAAAGCTGATCCAGATGCTGTTCACGATCGGATAGATCACATAGATGCTGAACAGGATCATCGCCGGGGTGATGAAGACGATCGGCGCGATGCGCATCTGATGGCGGGCGAAGAAAGTCCGTGTGTACGGTGTCTGAAGGGCCGCGGTACCGCCCCCTACTGTCGCGCCACCCCGTAGAGCGTCCTGTTTTTGGATATCCGCCATCGCTTCGCCTCCAGCCCAGGTCGTGGGGGGCGTCGAAGAGCCGGCGCCGCCTATCGCTGGCGGCGCCTACTCAAGGTGGGATGTTAGCGGCGGTAAATCCGCTGCCGCGTGCGGTCCAGCCGCTCCAGGATCCGGTCGCGCCGGTCCGGGTTGACCATGAACTCCTGGAAGCCCTCCATGCCGGCGCGGGCCATCTCCGGGTTGGTATCGCGGTCGTAGAACTGCGCGATCCCGGCGGCTTCGTTCAACATGTCATAGCCGGCCTGCAGGAACCGGTTGTCGCCGACGCCGGCTTCGCTGTGCGGCGGCAGCTGGTTGATCGCGACATTCAAATCGCGCTGCACGTCCGGCTGGGCGACGAAGGCCAGGAACCGTCTTGCGTCATCCTTGTTCGAGGCGCGGGCCGGGATGTGCAGGGTATCGATCGGCGCGTCCTCGTACATCGGCACGCTGTCATCGATGACCGGGAACTGGAAGAAGCCCATCTTGTCCGCGACGTCCTCGGGGAACTGCGGCGTGATGAAGTTTCCGATCAGGTACATCGACGCCTCACCCTGATACAGGAAGGGCTGGGCCTCCTGCCAGGAGTAGGCGGCGTGGTCCTCGATGAAGCACTCGGCTTCGATCAGCCGTTCCCAGTGATCGAAGGTCTTCTGAACCCGGTCGTCGGTATAGGCGACGTCGCCGGCGGCCAGCGCCAGATGGAAGTCGAGGCCGTTGGTGCGCAGGTTGAGGTAGTCGAACCAACCGGCCGCGGTCCACAGGAACTTGGTGCCGATCGTCACCGGCGCGATCCCGGCGCCGCGCATGGTTTCGCAGGCCGCGACAAGCTCGTCGAAGGTCTGCGGCACCGCAACCCCGTTCGCCTCGAACAGGTCGGTGCGGTAGTAGACGCCCCACTGATAGTAGCTGAAGGGCACGCCATACTGCTTGCCGTCGACCGTCAAGGCCGACAGCGACGATGCCATGCCGCTTTCCAATCCGTTCTCAGCCCATAGGTCGCTGACATCTTCCAGTAGGCCGCGATCGACGAAGGTCTTCATACGCTCGCCGGCAAACCAGTAGATCACGTCCGGCGCCTCGGAGGTCAGCCAGTTGCGGACCACCGTCTTGTAGCTTTCATGGTCGAACGTGTTGAATTCGACCTCGACGTCCGGGTTGGCCGCCTGGAAGTCGGCGACGATCTGCTCGAACGCGGCTTTGGGGGCCGGGTCGGATTGGTTGGAGTTGATCACTAGGGTGCCGGCATCGGCGCCAGCCGTCATCGCGGCCAGAAGCGCCGCAGCGGACAATGCGGTTACAGTGCGCAATCGGAACATCGAATACCTCCCATTGGGTGACGTCCGCCTTCTTCGGGCGGATCCGGCCAGGTGGCCAAAATTGATCAAGACGGGCGATCACGCCGCCGACTGGCACCGCAAGCACCCAAATTCCGTCGGGTGCATTCTCCCGCGCCGCCGCCTCTTGTCAAGATTTTTCCTTTTCTTCGAATATCTCCGCTTCCCGGTCAGGGCTGCAGTACCTTCGCTAAGGTGCAGTATCATTGCCTTTCTTACCACTCTCAAGCCCGGAAGAAAGGCAAAGCGCCGAAAATCCGGTCCATGCCCAGGCAGTGGTGAGCTTTCATTGCTTTCGAAAATTTACGAATATTGATTATCTCAAAAGTGCGGCCCTGGAGGCCGATCAGCGGCCCTGGAAGCCGGCCGGACGTTTTTCCAGGAACGCGGTGACCCCCTCGCGGAAATCCTCGGTCATGGTCGAGGCGGTGAACAGCTCGCTTTCGGCGGCAAGCTGGGCCGCCAGGCTGTTGTCCAGAGACGCGTTGAGGAGCTGCTTGGTCCGCCCGTAGGCGGCGGTCGGACCCTGCGCCAGCCGGCCGGCCAGCTTGGCGACCTCCGCCTCCAGGTCGGCTGCCGGGACGACCCGGTTCACAAGCCCGATCGCCGCCGCCTCGGCGGCGCCGAAGCGGTTGCCCAGCAGGGCGATCTCCATGGCCCGCTTCATGCCCACGGCGCGCGGCAGATGGAAAGTCGAGCCGCCATCCGGGCTGGTGCCGATATGGCAATAGGCGAGGGTGAAGACCGTATTGTCGGCGGCGAGCGCCAGGTCACAGGCCAGCGCCAGGCTGACACCGAAGCCGGCGGCCGCCCCGTGGACCGCGGCGACGACCGGCTTGCCCATGCGCCTCAGCGCCGTCACCGAGGCATGCACCTGTCCGATCAGGCCCTCGAAATTGGTCTGGCGGTCCGCTGGCGGCAACTCCTCCAGCGCCTTGGCGAACATGCGGATATCGCCGCCGGCCATGAAATTGTCGCCGGCGCCACGCAGCACCACACAGCGCACCGCCGGGTCCTGCTCGACCCGGACCAACGACCCATGCAGGGCGTCGACCATCGCCTGGTCCAGGGTGTTCAGGGCCGTCGGGCGGTTCAGGGTCACGGTTGCGATCGCGCCGTCCACGGTCAGCAGAACGGTCTCGGTCTCGCTCATGGCAATCTCCGGTGTTGCGGGGTCGGCGGGCGCGGTCAGTCGGCGTAGCCGGGCGGCGCCGGCTGGTCGTCCAGGAAGAAATCGGGCAGCAGCGGCATGCCGGGCTTGACCGCATAGCCGTCCAGGTCGGTGATCCCGGCCCCGGCCAGCACCTCGTCATCGATCAGGAACCGGCCGGTCAACTCGCGGCTGGGTGATGTCAGGATGGCATGGGCTGCGTCGGCGACGATCTCCGGCTTGCGGCAATGGTCGGTCTTCACCCCCGGGATCATCGCCAGCGCCGCGGTCGCGATCACCGTGCGCGGCCACAGCGCGTTGACCGCCACGCCGGCATCGGCGAACTCGGCCGCCATGCCCAACACACACATGCTCATGCCGTACTTCGCCATGGTGTAGGCGGTGTGGTTCTTGAACCAGCGCGGATCGAGGCTGAGCGGCGGCGACAGGTTCAGGATATGCGGGTTCGCCGCCTTCAGCAGGTGCGGCAGGCAGGCCTGGCTGACACAGAAGGTGCCGCGCGCATTGACCCCGTGCATCAGGTCGAAGCGCTTCATCGACGTGTCCAGGGTGCCTGTCAGATTGATGGCGCTGGCATTGTTGACGCAGATATCGATGCCGCCGAAGGCGGAAACGGTCTCGCTCACCGCCCAGGCGACCCGGTCCTCGTCGCGGATATCCACCACCAGCGGCAGAGCCTTGCCACCAGCCGCCTCGATCTCCTCCGCGGCGGTGTAGATCGTGCCCGGCAGCTTGGGGTGCGGCTCGGCCGATTTGGCGGCGATGGCGATATTGGCGCCGTCCCGCGCCGCGCGCAGCGCGATGGCGAGGCCGATGCCGCGGCTGGCGCCGGAGATGAACAGGGTCTTTGCGTTGAGGTCGGCCATGGCGGTCCCGGGATTAGCGGCTTGCGATGGCTGCAAGATACGCGCTGCGCCAGTCGACCGCCAGACGCCGCTGACGGCGAATTGGTTACCGCCTCGTTAACCAAGTCTTGACGATCTCCGCGTCATGGTCGGGGCGTACCAACCGAAAACAGCAGCCCGTGACGGAATCGAGCGAGCAGAGGATATGGCGGCGGTAATGCAGCGTTCGGCGGACGGCAATGCCGAGCGCGCCGAAATCCTGGCCCGTCTGCTGATGGCGTTGAGCGTGCTGGACACGCTTCCCACGCCGGATCAGCTCACCGCGTATTTGCAGCGCTTTCTCCGCGAGACTCCCGGCGTGCAGGCGGTGCGGGTATCGCTGAACGGTGTCGCGGCGAAGCTGCCGCCGCCGGCCAAGCGCGGCCAGCCACAGGATTGGTGTCTCCCGGTCAAGACCAAGGACACCGAGTACGGCCATATCTGGATCACAGAGGATGCCAGCGGTCGGTTCCGCGACTATGTGGCGGTGTTCCAGAACATCGCCAACATCATCGCGCTGGAGCTGGAAAAGCGCCACGTTCTGGACGATCTGCAGCAGGCCAATGACGCGCTGTCGCGTGCCCATGACAGCCTGGAACAAGATGTCGCGGCCCGCACGGCGGCGCTGCAGGCGGCCAATCGCGAGTTGAAGGCGCGCGAGACCGAGCTGCGCCTGGCAAAGGAGACGGCCGAAATCGCAAGCCGGTCGAAGAGCGAGTTTCTGGCCAATATGAGCCACGAGCTGCGCACGCCCCTGAACGCCATCATGGGCTTCGCGGAGATCCTGGCGACCGAGATCTTCGGGACCCTGGGCGACGCCCGCTATCGGGAATATGCCTCGGACATCCATGAGAGCGGCGGTCATCTTCTGAACCTGATCTCGGACATCCTGGACCTGTCGAAGATCGAGGCCGGCAAGTTCGATCTGTACGAGCAGAATGTCGCGATCGGCGATCTGATCGAAACCGTTGTCCGCATCGTCGGCGGGCGCGCGGTCGCCGCGGGGCTCAGCCTCAGGACCGAGGTCGACCCCGACATACCGCCCATGCGCGCCGATCTCAGGGCGCTGAAACAGATCCTGATCAACCTGTTGTCGAACGCCGTCAAATTCAGCCATCAGGGCGACACGGTCACCGTGTCCGCCGGCATGCTGCCGGACGGGCGGCTCAGCCTCGCGGTCCGCGACACCGGGATCGGCATTCCCGATGCGGCGGTCGACCGGGTGATGGCTCCGTTCGAACAGGTCGATTCCTCGCTGGTGCGCCGGCGCCAGGGCACCGGTCTCGGCCTGCCGATCGTCAACGCGCTGGTCGATCTGCATGGCGGCGAGTTCACCCTGGACAGCATCGTCGGGGTCGGAACGACCGCGACCGTGTCATTGCCGGCCTGGCGGGTGGTCGTGTCCACCCAGAGCGACGAGGATCAGCGTCCGGCCTCGATCGGCGGCGCCGCCTGAAATAAAAGCGCTCTCGGCCCGGGACCGAAGTCAACCGCGCTATTTCGCCGTTCTCATCAGCTCAACCGGATCCTTGCCGGCCATCCCGCTGGTCCCGATCGCCTTGATCACCGTGGAGATGTAGTGGCCGCCGAAAATGTCGCTGTTCGGCAGACGCATCTTCTTGCCGACCAGGGTCCCGAAATCGCTGACCGGGTCCCATTTCAGCACCACGTTCAGCACATTGGCGGAATGGAAGCTGTAGCCCTTCGACGCCAGCTTCCTGGCCATGCCGGCCATGCCGGGCGGGTTGAAGGTCACGCCCAGGGCCACCTTGTTGGCGGAGACCAGTTGCGCCAGCCCGCCGCCCAGCGAATGTCCGGTCACGATGATCTTGGACAGGTTCTTGACCTGCTGCGCCTTCTCGAACAGCTGCATCGCCGGGACGAATTGGCCGGGCACGTTGCCGACGCCGATATTCATGTCGGCCTTCACGTCCTCCCAGCTTTCGGTGCCGCGATAGGCCACGATCCACTCGTCGCCGCATTCGTAGATCGCGCCCTGGAAGCCGCTGGAATGCTCCATCACCGCGGCATCCGCGAGGCGCTTGAAGGGCCGGCCCTGCCTGGCCTTGACCGCTTCCGGGTCGCCGGGGTTGGAGTGGTAGATATGCGATGAAATCAGCGCGAGATCGAGCAGCGTGGTCATGGGTGGTGCCTCCTCCGGACGGGCGGCCGGTTGATCGATGCCTCTGCGGGCATGGCCGTCCCAATCGGAGGTTACGCTAGTTTCTCCGATCCACCGCCTCAGTGACCGCGGGCACACCGGCGGGCGTAAACCGGTTGGCAAGACTCGCCACGCTAGGCTGGCGCGACGGAACGACCGCCAGGTGTGAATCCAGCCATGTACGTGTTCATCTCAAGCGCCCTGATATGGGTGACCGCGCAGTTTGGATACGATAGCGGCCTGCCATCGCCTTATGTGCAATGGGCGACGGAGGCGCAGATGGTGCGGGTGGCCGGCGCCACCGATCCGTCGGCGCGGCAGCATGCCCGTGAGCGGGGTCTCCGGCTCGGAGGCATGTACATACCCGGCAGCAGCAGTATCTATCTGCTCGAGGGGTTGGATCTGGACGACCCGCGCCACCAGTCGATCCTGGTGCATGAACTGGTGCACTATGTGCAGGATCAGCTTGGGGTGACCGGTACGACAGAGCAGATCGAGGCCCAGGCCTACGCCTTGCAGGAGCAATGGTTGCGGGAACAGGTCGGCCGGTAGTGATCGATGCCCCTGAGGGCAAGGCCGCTCCAATCGAAACCGACCCTGATCCGTCTGGTTCATCGTCTCACGGATCCCGGAAACACAGCCGAGCGTAAACCGGATGGCAACTGCCATCGCGCTAGGGTGCCGGGATCGGAAACAGTGAGGCGAGGCTGCCCATGTACGCGTTCATTGCGGGTGCCCTGCTTTGGGTGACGGCCCAGTTTGGCTATGACCACGCGCTTCCGGCGCCGACGGTGCAATGGGCGACCGAGGCGCAGATGATCCAGGTGGCCGGCGCCACCGACCCCGAGTCCCGGCAGTGGATACGCGACCATGGCCTCAGGCTCGGCGGCCTGTACATCCCCGACGCCGACAAGATCTACCTCCTGCAGGGGCTCGACCTCGACGACCCGCGCGACCGTTCGGTGCTGGTCCATGAGCTGGTGCATTACGTGCAGGATCAGCTTGGTGTTACCGGCACCAGCGAGCAACTCGAGGCCCAGGCCTACGCCCTGCAGGCGCAATGGCTGCAGGAGCAGGGCGGGCGGTAGGACGCCCGCCTTGGCATGGCTGCGCCGCTTCTGCTAAATCTGCCGTGACGTCCCCGTAGCTCAGTTGGATAGAGCACCAGATTCCTAATCTGGGGGTCGCAGGTTCGAATCCTGCCGGGGACGCCAGGCTCACTCGTGTCCATTCCGGAGACATGGGTAACAGTTTTGCCGAAGGGATCATTGATTGGTTCCCGCCGGCAAGCTTCAACCCTCTTTGTTCAGCGACCTTCGCGCCGGCCCGGTGTATTTCCAGAGGTGGTCGCGGGGAATCGGGCCCTTGTTGCGGCCGCTCTGCTGCGACTGTTCCCAGGCATGGGCCAGGGCGCCGACCGAGCGGGACAGGACGAACAGGCCCCGGCACAAGGTCGGCGGGAAGCCGAGCTCGGCATAGATGACGGCGGTGGCGCCGTCGATGTTCATCGGGATCGGCTTGCCCTTGTGCTCGGCGATGGCGACCTCGACGGCGCGGCCGATGGCGGCGAAACGGCCGCTGACCGTGCCGGCTGAAGCAGCGGTGTCGACGATCTCCAGCAGCCTTGGCGCGCGCGGGTCGACCGGGTGGAAGCGGTGGCCGAAGCCCGGCACATAGCGCTCGCCGCGGTCTGACAGCCCCGCCAACTCCGCGGCGACCGCGTCGGTAACCGCCACACCGGACCGGATGCGCTCGTCGATTGTCGTGTAGAGCGCGACCGCCTGCTCGCCGGCCCCGCCATGGACGTCGCCCAGCACATTGATGGCCGAGGCCATGGCGTTGTTGATGCCCACGCCGCAGGTCATCGCCATCCGGGCGATGGCGATCGAGGGCGCCTGCGGTCCGTGATCGACCGCAGCCGTCAGGGCGGTGCCGAGCAGGTCCGCCTCGCCATCCGACGGCAACTCGCCCTTCAGCATCAGCCAGATCATGGCCGGGAAGCTGATCCGGCCGATCAGCTCCTCTATGGCATAGCCACGATAGCGGATCATGCCGGGCTGCATCTCGATGATGCCGGTCGACCACCATTCTTCGCTGTCGGCGCGGTCGCGGTCGGTCATTGGGCTGCTCCGATGTATTGCGGGTCTGGGACCAGGCGATTGTATGGGCGGCCCGCACCTTCATTGCCGTCATGACGCATCACACCGCACCTGCCTCGCGCAGCGCAGCGATCTCGTCCGGTGCATATCCCAGTTCCGCCAGAACGGCCTCGGTATCCGCACCCAGAGCTGGCGGCGGGGATTGTGCGGCGGGGTCGCCGTGGCCGAGCCGGAAGCCGGGCCGAACCACCGCAACCTCCCGGTCCCCTGCCGCGGTTTCGGCGAAAGTCGTGACGCCGCCGCGATGCGCCACCTGTTCGCTCGCCAGCGCGTCGGGCAGGCTCAGCACCTCGCCGGCCGGGACGCCGGCGGCATTGAACGTCGCCGCCCACTCGGTGGCCGATCTGGCGCCCAGCACCGGCTCGATCTCGTCGCGCAGGGCGTGGCGGTTGGTCCTTCGGATTTCCCACTCGGCGAAGCGCGGGTCGGCGGCAAGCTCCGGCCGGCCGATCAGCCGGCACAGGGTCTCGAATTGCCGCTGCGTCGTCGCGGCGATGTTGAGCAGGCCGTTCCCGGTGCGCACGGAACCGGACGGCGCGGCGGTCATGTTCTCGTTGCCCATCAGCATCGGCGCGACCCCGGCGATCAGCCAGTTGGAGACCGCCCAGCCCATGGCGGCGAAGCTGGATTCCAACATCGACACGTCGATGAATTCGCCCTCGCCGGTGCGGGTCCGGCGGAACAGGGCGGCGGCGATGGCGAAGGCGGCGGTGATGCCGGCGACGGTGTCGCAGACCGGGAACCCGGCCCTCAGCGGTCCGGAACCGGCATCGCCAGTGACGCTCATGATCCCGGACAATCCCTGGACGATCTGGTCGTAGGCCGGGTTGCCGGCGAGCGGACCGTCCTGGCCGAAGCCGGAGATCGCGCCGTAGACCAGGTCCGGGCGGTCCTTGGTCAGGGTGTCGTAGCCCAGGTCCAGCCGGTCCATGACGCCGGGCCGGAAATTCTCCACCAGCACGTCCGCCGTCGCCACCAGCCGGCGGAACGCCGCCTTGCCGCTGGAGTGCTTCAGGTTGAGGGTGATCGAGCGCTTGCCGGCATTCTGCGCCAGGAACGACGCCCCCATGCGGCGGCGGTTCAACTCCGGGTCGGACCCGAGCCCGCGGGCCGTGTCGCCCAAGCCCGGCATCTCCACCTTGATCACGTCGGCGCCCAGGCAGGCGAGTTGATAGGTGCAGAAGGGCCCGGCCAGCACGTTGGTCAGGTCGAGGACGCGGACGCCCTCAAGCAGTCGGGACATGGCGGCTCCTCGGCCGGGTGGGGTAAACCGGTGCCGGCTGCCTATTCGGCGGCAGGAGCGGTCTCCGGCGGCAGGTCCGGACGGGGCGCCGTTTTGGGTGGCTGCGGCGGTTCGCTCTCCGGTGGCCCCGGGGTCGATTTCCCGCCCGCCGCGCTGGTCCCCTTGAACCTTTCGCGCGTGTGCTGCAGCACCAAATACAATGCCGGCAACAGAATGAGGCCGACCACGATGGCGGCCAGCATGCCGCCCAGGATCGCGCTGCCCAGCGCCCGCCGGCTGACGGCTCCGGCGCCGGTCGCCACGACAAGCGGCAGGATGCCGAGCACGAAGGACAAGGCCGTCATCATCACCGCCCGGAAGCGCAGCGAGGCGGCATCCGCGGCGGCGTCGAAGATCGACGCTCCCTCGGCGCGGCGCTGCATGGCGAACTCGACGATCAGGATGGCGTTCTTACTGGCGAGGCCGATCAACATCACCAGGCCGATCTGGGTGTAGATGCTGATGCTGGTGCCGGTGACCACGACGGCCAGCAACGCGCCCATCAAGGAGATCGGCACAGACAGGATGATCGCCGCCGGCATCGACCAGCTCTCGTATTGCGCCACCAGGAACAGATAGGCGAACAGGATCGCCATGCCGAAGATCGCGGCGGCCGACCCGCCGGCCTGCAATTCCTGGAAGGTCGTGCCGGTCCACTCGACCGCAAAGCCGTCCGGCAGCGCGGTGGCGGCGGTGTTCTCGATCGCCGTGATCGCCTGTCCGGTGGCGAAGCCCGGCGCCGGGGCGGCGCTGACCGATGCGCTGCGGAACAGGTTGTAGCGGCGCAGGACCTCGGTCCCGAGCACCGTCCGGACGGTGACCAGCGTGGACAGGGGCACCATCTCGCCGGCGGCGCTGCGGACATACAGCCGCCGCACGTCCCCGATGCGGCTGCGATACTGCGCCTCAGCCTGCGTTATGACTTTATAATTTCTCCCGAACACATTGAAATCATTAATATAGATCGATCCAAGATTAGCTTGCAGCGTGGTGAAGATATCGGCCAGCGGGATGCCCAGGGTCTCGGCCTTTTGGCGGTCGACATCGACGAAGAGCTGTGGCGAGTCGGCCCGGAAGGTGCTGAAGGCCGAGCCGATCTCAGGCGTCGCGTTGGCACTCAGGATCAGCGATCCGAGCGCCGCCGCCAGATCCTGCGGCGTGCGTCCGCCGAGATCCTGAAGCTCCATTTCCAGGCCGCCGGTTGTGCCGAGCCCGGGAATCGGCGGTACGTTGTAAGGCAATACGATCGCTTGCGGCAGAGTCGCCAACTCCCGCCGGACCCGGTCGACCAGGGCATCGACGTGCTGCGCCGGATCGCTGCGCTCGCCCCAGGGCGCCAGAACGGCGATCACGAAGCCGGAATTCGGCGCATTGGCGCCGCTGATCAGGCTGTAGCCGGCGCCGGTCAGGGTGACGTCGACGCCGTCGAAGGCGAGCACGTGGTTCAGCACCTCTTCAACGACGGCTTCGGTCCGCGCTTTCGATGCGCCCGGTGGCAGCTGGACCTCGACCATGAAGTAGCCCTGGTCTTCGAACGGGATGAAGCTTGTCGGCAGGGTGCGGAACAGCACAAAGGTGCCGCCGAAGACGGCGAGCAGCAGCACCAGGGCGATCGCCGCTCGCCGCAGCAACAGGCGGACGATGCTGTCATAGCCGGCCCGCGTCTTCTCGAAGGCCAGATTGAACCAATGCAGTGGGCCGCGCTTGGCGAGGCCGACGCCGGGCTTCAACAGCAGCGCGCAGAGCGCCGGGCTCAGCGTCAGCGCGTTGATCGACGACAGCGACACGGCGACCGAGATGGTGACCGCGAACTGCACGTAGAGCCGCCCGGTGATGCCCGGGATAAAGGCCGTCGGCACGAACACCGCCAGCAGCACCAGCGTGGTGGCCACCACCGCGCCGCTGATCTCGCCCATCGCCTTGCGTGTCGCCTCTTTCGGCTCCAGCCCTTCCTCGTCCATCAGACGCTGCACGTTCTCGACGACGACGATGGCGTCGTCGACCACGATGCCGATGGCGAGAATCAACCCGAACAGCGAGATCGTGTTGAGCGAGAAGCCCAGCGCCTGCAGCACCGCGAATGTGCCGATCAGCGAAACGGGAATCGCCACCGTGGGAATCAGCGTGGTGCGCCAATCCTGCAGGAACACGAACACCACGAGGATGACCAGCGTGATCGCGATTATCAAGGTCGTGATCACCTCGTCGATCGAGGCGCGCACGAAATCCGTGGTGTCGAAGTAGACCTCGTAGGTGAGATCGTCGGGGAACCGCTCCGCCAGCCGATCCATCTCGGCGCGTACCCGCCCTGCCACCTCCAGAGCGTTGGCCCCGGGCGATTGGTAGATCATGACCATGCCCGTAGGCTCGCCGTTGACCAGCGGGCTGAAACCGTACGATTCGGCACCGAGTTCGGTGCGTCCGATATCGCTGACGCGGATCGTCGTGCCATCCGGATTGGCGCGCAAGATGATGTCGTCGAACTCCGCGACGCTTGTCAATCGACCCTGCGCCTCAAGCGTGTATTGCGTTTGCTGGGTGTTCGGCCCCGGCGGCGCGCCGATCTGCCCGGCGGAAGCCTGGACATTCTGGGCGCGCACGGCGTCGACGACGTCGGTCGCCGTGAGCCCGAATCCGGTCATGCGATCCGGATCCATCCAGATCCGCATGCTGTAATCCGGCTTCCCGATGATCGAAGCGCTGCCGACGCCGGGCAGGCGGGTCAGCGCGTCGACGACATTGATCAGGCTGTAATTGTTGAGGAACAGGCTGTCGAAGGTGCCATCCGGCGACAGCAGGTTCACGACCATCAGCAGAGAGGTCGATTTCTTTTCGGTCTGGACTCCCTGGCGGTTGACCTCTTCGGGAAGCTTGGCGGCTGCCTGGGCGACGCGGTTCTGCACCAGAACGGCGGCGATGTCCGGGTCGGTGCCGACCTCGAAGGTGACGGTCAGGTTGTAGCTGCCGTCATTGCCGCTGGTCGACGACATATAGATCATGCCTTCGACGCCGTTGACTTCGCCCTCGATCTGCTGCGCAACGGTCTGCTCGACAACCTTGGCATTGGCGCCAGGATAGCTGGTGCTGACCTGCACCTGCGGCGGCACCATGTCGGGGAACTGGGCGACCGGAAGCGCCCGGAGCGCGATGAGCCCGACCGTTACCATGACGATCGAGATCACCAGCGCGAATTTCGGCCGATCAATGAAGAAGGCGGAGAACATGGCGGCCTACGAGTCCAGAGGATCGCCGTCGCGGAATACCGGCGTCACGGGAACGCCCGGCCGTATCTTCTGCAGCCCGTCGACGATGACCACCTCGCCCTCTTCCAGCCCCTGTTCGACGATCAGATCGACCTCCTGGGTCTGGCCCCGCTCGATCCGCCGAATCTCGGCTGCCTTTTCGTCGTTCAGCACCAGGACGAAGGGCCCGACCTGGTCCTCCTGAACGGCCGAGACCGGGATCACGATCTTGCTTTCGGTCTCCTGCTGCGACAGCAAGACGGTCGCGAACTGGCCATGCAGCAGAAGTGCGTTCGGGTTAGCAAAGATGGCGCGCACCGGAATTGTGCCGGTAGCGGGGTCGACCTCCGCGCCAAGAAAGTCGATGGTGCCGGCGTGCTCGTAGACCGTGCCGCCCGGCAATTCCAACCGGGGTACGATACTCGACCCCTCCCCGTCGCGGATATCGCTTGTATCTTCGCCGCGCGCCAAGCGGTCCTGCTGAGATCTCAGCAGATCCGCCTCGCTGATCGAGAAGACCACCGAGATCGGATCCAGGCTCGTCACCGTCGCCAGCGGACCGCTCTCGGGCGCGACGAGATTGCCGACGCTGTACGCCTCCCGACTGACACGGCCGGCAATCGGTGTCGTGATCGCGGTGTAGCTGAGATCGATCTCCGCCTGGCGGAGTTCGGCGGAGCGGGCGAGCACAGCCGCTTCGGTCGTCTGTGCCAATGCCCTTGCCTCGTCGACGCTCTTCTCGGCGATATTGCCGCGCTCGATCAGTTGCAGGGCCCGGGCCAGATTGGCGTCCGCTTCCACCTTCTGGGCCCCGGCGGCGGCGACCCCGGCGCGGGCAAGCTCGACCTCGGCCTCGAAGGTGTCCGGTTCGATCCGGAACATCACCGTGCCCGCTTCTACGAACTGGCCCTCGCGGAACGTCCGCTCTTCCAGGAACCCCTCGATCCGCGCCCGCAACTCCACCCGTTCGATGGCCTGCACGCGGCCGACGAACTCTACCTGCTCCCGGACTTCCTGCCGCTGCACGTTGATGACCCTGACAGAGGCCGGTTCGGCCGCGGCCTGCGGTTGAACCGGCCCTTCCTCGCAACCGGCAAGCATAGCCGCGCCGCCAATCAGTGCAGCGGCCGCCCAACCTAACCCATTCTGCCGCAATGTTTTTCTCCCCATGCGGATTTGGCCGCAATGCTAGCACACAAGGCCGCTTGGCCAATATTGTTCAGTCGCGCACCGGGCGGCAGGCGGTGCTTGCTACGGAAGCAGGTTCGCGGGCGCTCAGCCGGACAACAGGATCGGCTTCGTGGCCTCCGTCAGTACGGTTCGGGTCACGCTGCCAAACAGCACTTCGCGCAATTTCGGCTTGCTGTGCGCACCCATCACGATCAGGTCGGCGTCGAGATGATCCGCCATCGCCAGCAACGCGTCGCCGGTCGCGGTTTCAGTGGTCTCGTTGCCGTGAAGGCTGGCCTCGATACCGTGCTGGGCCAAATACCCCACCAGGGCTCCCCCGGCCTCCGCCGGCGTCTGCGTGCCGGCATCCAGGGACACGATATGCACGGAGTCCGCCATGTGAAGGACCGGCAGGGCGGCCCGCGCCGCGCGCATCGCCGGGTTCGATCCATCCCAGGCGATCATCACGCGCTTGCATAGCGGCGGATAATCGCCGCTCGGCGGTGCATAGAGCACCGGACAGTCGACGGCCCGGGTCAGGTAGTCGACGAGGTGATCGCGGACCCAGTCTTCGAAATTGCTGTTTTCGCTGCGCCCGACGATGGTCAGGTCGGCCAGCAGCGCTTCGTGCGCAATGGTCTGGCGCAGACCTTCGGAACCGGACACCCAGTCGATCGGTACGTTCTTCGACTTGGCGTGATCCAAGGTCTCCTGTTCAAGCTCCTTGCCGTGCTCGCGTGCGGTTTCCAGGCGTGCCGCGATATAGGCGGCCGAGGCGGCCCGGCCCGATGTCGGCACGTCTTGGGGAGAGGGCAACACGTGAACGACCGTGATATGGGCACCATGCACATCGGCCAGTGAGAAGGCGAGATCGAGCCGGTCCAGATACCGCGGATCGGTGGCGGCGGTGACCACGATGCTTTTCAGTTCCATCCGCTCATCACTCCGTTGGTTCGAACGACCGGGTTATGCTCACACTCTCGCATGCCGACCGGCCCAGCGCCTCGCCGACGGGATCGGCATTGGGCCGAACCTGCAGGCGACGATTATCCACGTCGTCCATGACGATGCCAGTATCGATTGAGGCCCAGCATTCCACGGTCGGGCGGACCGGTACCCCATGCACGTCTTGTTCGGGCTTTGGCGCCATGGGAAGCTAGCCGAGAATTGCAGGCGGCAAACTCCATCCGGCATGCGGACGCTGATGACCGAAACTTCCGAACGGGCGCGGGATCTGGCCGAAGGGCTGGTCCGTTTCATGGACGAGCATATCTATCCGGCCGAACCGGTCTATGCCCGACAGCATCGCGACGGGGAGCGCTGGGCGATCCCGCCGGTGATGGAAGAGCTGAAGGCAAAGGCGCGCGACGCCGGGCTGTGGAACCTGTTCCTGCCGGAGAGCGATCTCGGCGCGGGGCTGTCCAACCGCGATTACGCGCCGCTGTGCGAGATCATGGGGCGCTCGCCGATCGCACCGGAGGCGTTCAACTGCAACGCGCCGGATACCGGCAATATGGAAGTGCTGGTCCGCTATGGCACCGAGGCCCAGAAGGCCCGGTGGCTGGTGCCTTTGCTGGCCGGCGAGATCCGCTCATGCTTCGCCATGACCGAGCCGGCGGTGGCCTCCTCCGACGCCACCAATATCGAATGTCGCATCGCCCGGGACGGTGATGACTATGTAATCACCGGCCACAAATGGTGGATCACCGGCGCGCCGGACCCGCGCTGTCGGATCTCCATCGTCATGGGAAAGACCGACCCGGACGCGCCGCGCCATCTTCAGCAATCGATGATCCTGGTGCCGATGGATGCGCCCGGCGTCGAGATCATCCGGCCGCTCACCGTCTATGGTTATGACGACGCGCCGCACGGCCATGCCGAGATGCGCTTCACTGATGTTCGGGTGCCGGCCGGCAACATGCTGCTGGGCGAGGGGCGCGGGTTCGAGATCGCCCAGGGGCGGCTGGGTCCGGGCCGCATCCATCATTGCATGCGGCTGATCGGCCTGGCGGAGCGGGCGTTGGAGGCCATGTGCCGACGGGTCAAGGATCGCGTCGCCTTCGGCAGGCCGCTGGCCGAGCAGGGCGGCATCCGCCAGGACATCGCCCGCTCGCGCATCGAGATCGACCAGGCCCGGCTGCTGACCCTGAACGCCGCGCACAGGATGGATACGGTGGGCAACAAGGCGGCCCGCGCCGAGATCGCGATGATCAAGGTGGTGGCGCCGAACATGGCGCTCGCGGTCATCGATCGCGCCGTCCAGGCCCACGGCGCCGGCGGGTTGAGCGATGATTTCGGTCTCGCCGCCGGCTACGCCCTGGCCCGCACCTTGCGGTTGGCCGACGGCCCGGACGAGGTCCACATGGAGGCGGTCGCCATGCTGGAACTGCGCAAGGGATGATGCCTTCTCCGATGGTTCTGAAGGCTCTGTCGGCCGGCGCATGTTGCCTGCTCCTGATCGGGTGCGCTTCGGACATCGATCCGGTTGCCCCGGAGCGGCGGGCCTTCGTGGAAGCGTGTTCCGAGGTGGTATGCCGGCCGGTGCGGTACGTCCTCATGGAGGCGGAAGACGGCACCCGCGTTCAGGTGCCGGTCGCCGACGACCCATATGTATACGAGGGCCGGATCAGCATCCTGTCCGGCGAGGCGTTCCGCGTTGCACCGACCGTGGCACAGGATCGGATCGTCGACCTGGTCTACCTTGGCGAGACCCAATCTCCTGTCAGGACGTTCGATCTGAGACTCGATCGGCAAGGTGGCTTCGTCGTGCTGGAGTTCGAGAATCCCTTGTCGAGGGACGTCCAGTTTCAAGTGGCGGCGCGCCGCAATGGTGCCTATCAGCCCGCCGATCAGGTGTTCTGCGTCGTCCGGGGTTCCCAGCGCGGAACGGTCGATTGGGTCGGCGGAGTCGACGCCGTGTTGATCCACGACGTTGCGTTTGCGGCCTCGACGATCATTCCCGACAGACGCTGCAGGTAGATTCTCGACTGGCGTCCTAACGGCGGCTTCGGCCGTCCGAATTCGTCGACGCTCACCTGCCTTCGGCAATTTCCCACGCGATGCCGGCCAGCAGCGCCGGCATGCGGCCCATCCTGGCGGCCTTCTCCGAGGCGGCGTTGCCCTGCAGGGCGCGGGCGTAGACGCCCTGCAGGATGGCCGCCATGCGGAACAGCGAGAAGGCGAGAAAGACGCTCCAGTCCGCGACGGCGTCGCGCCCGGTGCGGCGGCAATAGGCGGCGACATAGTCCGCTTCCGACGGAATGCCAAGCGCCGCCAAGTCCAGCCCGCCGAGGCCGGGGAAGGAGAGACCTTCGGCCGGGAAACGATAGGTCATGCAGTTGTAGGCCAAATCCGACAGCGGGTGGCCGAGGGTCGAGAGTTCCCAGTCGAGGACCGCCACGACTTCCGGCTTGCTGGGGTGGAAGATCAGGTTCTCCAGGCGGAAATCGCCATGGGCGATCGACACCTCCCCGTCGGCCGGAAGGTTGCCCGGCAGCCAGTCGATCAGCCGGTCCATGGCTGCGATCTCCTCGGTCTGCGAGGCCCGGTACTGGCGGCTCCAGCGATTAGTCTGCCGGGCGATGTAGTTTTCCGGCTTGCCGAAATCGGCCAGGCCCGCGGCCCTCCAGTCGACCGCGTGCAGTCGGGCAAGCGCGTCGTTCATGGCATCGTAGAGCAATGCCCGATCGCCCGACGCGGCGTCAGGCAAGGCCGGGTCGCGGAATACCCGGCCCGCGACATGATCCATGACATAGAAGCTGGTGCCGATCAGGCCGGTATCCTCGCAAAGCAGATGCATGGCCGGGACCGGGACGCCGCTGTCCTTCAGCGCCGTCATGACGCGGTATTCCCGCTCGACCAGATGCGCCGACGGCAACAGCGTGCCCGGCGGCTTCTTGCGCAGCACGAAATTGCCGCCGGCGGTCTCCAGCAGGAAGGTCGGGTTGGACTGTCCGCCCTCGAACTGTCGCACCGTCATCGGCGCGGCAAAGCCCGGCAGGTGATCGCATAGGAATTCCACCAGCCGGGCCTCGTCGAGGCGATGGGCCTGGTGGACCGGGCGCAGGGTCTCTGTCATGGGCCGATGATAGGCGACCGCTAGGCGCGGTTCCACGATGTCGATCAGTCTGGTAAGGTACGATCAATCAAGACGACCAGGAACGGTCGACAACAACAACAGGGTGCAGGTAGCCATGGGCGACAACGCCAATTTCCCAACGATCTCCGCCGCCGCGCTGCTTTTCGCGGCACTGTTCTCGCCACCGGCCATTGCCGCGGGAGACGATACCGTGCGCGCGCCGAAGGACGACATCTGCGAGCAGGTCGCCTGTCGCGAGCCGACCACGGTGCGCCTGTGGACCGAGGACGGCGCTGTGCTGGAAGGCGTGCTTCCGCCCGGACCCTATGTGCTCGACGGCGTGATCAACGTCCTTGCCGGCGAATCTCTCAAGGTCGAGGCGGCCGATAACGGCGACCCCTTCCTGACGCTGCGCTATGCCGAAGCCGATGGCGACCCGGACCGGACCCTGACGGTCAGTCTGGAGCAAACCCTTTCCGAAGCCGGCAACGAGATGATCTTCAGCATCGAAAACCCGCTGCCGCATGCGGTCAAGTTCCGGCTTGCCGCCAACCGGCCGGGCTCGCCGGATCTGTTCTATACCCAGACCTGTCCCGTCGCGCCCGGCGATTGGGCGTTCGAAAAGTGGTCGGGCCCGATTGCGCAACTCGTCGTTTTCGACGTGCAGATTCTTGAGCCCAGCTCATCGCATGCTGCCGTATGTGACTGATCGGAAACGATCAATTCGATGACGACAACGTGATCTTCGGATCTAACTAAAATTTCACCAAACTCGTCCGAAAGTTGAGTCGGAGAGCGATTTCCGCGCGCCCCGTCCGAGGTACGGGGCGCCGAGAGAAATGCTTCGGGGGCGCTTGATTCTGGCAAGGGCGTAGACCGCCCGGGAGGATGACACGCCATGTTTTCGAGACTGCATCGACGCGACCTTCGGCTTGTCTGTCTACTGTTGCTGATCGCCACGATCATGCTGGGTTCGACCTGGTTCGGAGCCCGGCAGGTCGAGTCCTACATGATCCAGAAACAGGCGGAGCAAGAAGTCTTCAACTGGGCCCGGTTCGCGGAAGTCCATATCGCCGACTTCAACCAGATACTGCTGTACGGCCGCGTGACCGACGAGGACGAAGGGCTGATCGCCGCCATGGCGGAGGCCAACAACGTGCTGCGCTATCGCTTTTTCAATCGTGCCGGCTTCATTGTCCTGTCTTCGGTCCCGGGCGAGGTCGGGCGCAGGGACATCAATACATACCTGTCCGACGTGGTGCTGGGCGGCGGCACTTTCATCAAGCTACAGGAAGACGGTCGTTTCTTCGATCTGGAGCCCGATCTGCATGGCGGAACCGCGGCGGGCGGCGATGGCTCGCTACGGAACGATTTCGAACTCCCCTCCGGCACGGTTCTGGCGGAGGCCTACACCGCGGTCATGGAAAACGGCCGTTTCAACGGCGCCATCGAAGTCCATGTGAACATGACGCAGATGGCGGGACTGGTTCGCCAGATCGTCGGGCTCACGCGCTCGGTGATATTGGGCTTTGTCGTGCTGATGGCCGGGGTCACTGCGGTCGTCATCTTTCAGAACCTCCGCGACCGCAACCGTGAGTTGGCGGAAGTGCGCTCGGCGCAGGACGACGCGGCGCGCGCGGAGTCGGAGGTCCGCCGTCTTAACGCGGAGTTGGAAGATCGCGTCACCAAACCGGCCGAGCAGTTGAAAGATACGCACGATGAGCCTCACGGGGTTGGTGGACTTGCGGCCCAGCCCTGATGGCAGAACTCAGTCGCGCGGCCTGATTTGCCGGCTCCAGTTGCTGGCGGTTCCTTGTGGACGTGACCCTCGTAACGACTTGACTCTGTGACGATCGACCGCCCTTTGCGGCCGAAGTTCGCTGCCCGCATGGCGAGCATTCCCCTAGATTGGGTTTTCAAAGTCTATAAAAGATTTTTATATATCTTTAAGGCGCTGGGGATAATCGTGTCGTCAGCGTCGGGTTTCGTGACTGCGGGGTGTCGCCGGCGCAAGAAATCGAAGGGCCGCAGTCAGGCCTGTCACATAGGGTGAGCATTCGACCGGATGGAAGGAACTTTGCACATGACAATCGCGGTCGGGGATGTTGTCAAATTCGCCAATGGCGATGCCAAGGGCGAACTGGGCCGGGTCTGCAAGGACAACGGGATCACGGTCTGTGTCCACTTCAAGGCCGGTGGATGCCTTCGTGTTGCGAAGGGTGCTCTCGAAGTGACGGACGGCGCTGCGCCGGAATGCAGCGGCAATTGTACGGAAGGTTGCTGACCGAGACGCCGCGTGGCGTGATGCGGCGGATGCGACCGTGAGTTCGGATACCCAAGACGAGCGGAAGCCGCGACAGTTCAAATCGGCGGAGAAACCGCTCAGCCTCCACCCCCTGTCGTTCAAGGAAGCGCTTGTCGCCCTGCTGCAGGTCGGCCCGGTCGAACTTGATCGCCGTTCGGATAGTCCTGCGACAAAGGCTGAAGGATCGGACGAACAAGGCCGACAGAATAACGACTCTCCCGAATAGGAGAGAATGCACTGCGCCCGATCGACACCATTTGGCGACATCACCGTCTGCTCGGCGGATGGTCCAGAAGCGATGCCAACGGTTCCTGGGTCTTCGCCTTGCGAATTCGCTGACACATCAGCCACGCGGTCTTGTAGGACACCTGAAGGCTGTTCTGGAGCTGCCGGGCACTGACTCCGGCCGGCGACGAGCACATCATGAAGATCGCCAGCAGCCATTTGTGGAGCGGCAGGTGAGAGCCCTCGAAGAACGTACCGATCCGCACGGTGAACTGCCGCCGGCAGTCGCCGCACTTGCGCAACCCTGGGCGGGTACTGCGTCCGGTCAGCGCATAGATGCGCTCGGTGCCGCCGCAATGCGGGCAAACCGGTCCGTTCGGCCAGGCGCGCCGCTCGATCAGCGCGATCGCCCGCTGCTCGCTGGCGATCGGCTCGATCCCTTCGATCCACATCTCGAACCCTCGTCATTCGTCGCGCCGGGTCGAGGCGCAACGGGCATTCGGGTTCGTGAAGTAAATACCGGACGTTTAGAGCACGTTAAAAGGACGTCGGTTAAGCAACCTCCGGAACTGGTGGTCCGGATGGTCGAGGCCAATGATACGGTGTTCGGGCATCTGAAGGCTGTCGCCAGCCTGTACAGCCAGCGATGAGGAATGCCGGCCGCAATCTCGTGCGTCCACGGCCGGCCGGCAAACGACTGTCCGGATCGAGGCGGACCTCATGAAGATATTCGTCGTCGATGACGACCGGGATTTCGCCGAGGGGCTGGCAGATGTGCTGGAGATGGCGGGCCACGACGTCGAGTTGGCCTTCAATGGCCAGGATGCCCTGGAGGTCCTGATTCAACGCGATTTCGACGTGGCGTTCATGGACGTCATGATGCCGGGCATGAACGGCGTCGAGAGCTTCCTGGAAATTCGCAAGTTCAAGCCGGATGCTAAGGTCTACATGATGACCGGTTACAGCGTCCAGGAACTGCTGAGCCAGGCCATCGAGCATGGCGCGCTCGGCGTCCTGGACAAGCCGGTGGGCATCGAGGAACTGCTCACCAAGCTGGAAGGCGTCAAGCCGGAAGGCATGGTGCTGCTGGCGGAGGATGAGTCGCGGTTCCGCGATTGGGTGGAGGCGATCCTCAAGCAGCAGGGCTACAACGTCTGCCTTGCCAATACCGGCCAGGAGGCGCTGGATCGCGTAGCGGCTGGCGGCATTGACGTTCTGGTGCTCGATCTCAGGCTGCCGGTGCTCAACGGGGTGGAGGTCTATCTGGAGCTCAAGCAGCGTGGCATCGCGTTGCCGACGATCGTCGTATCCGGCCACCCGGAAGAGGAATCCGAAGAGCTGGACACACTGCGCGATCTGGCGGTGACCGGGGTACTGACGAAGCCGTTTGACCCGGTTCAGCTATTGAAGGCGCTGAAATGGATTTCGTTCGACACGGATGATGGCCGATCTGGCGGCTAGGGTACTGCCTGCTCATTCGGCAGCGGCCCGCTCCCCCGACCATCCATCGTTGGGGATACTGTCGTTGAGTGGGCCGGCGTGTGCGGGCCGGTTCCGAATCCGCGTAAGCCGATTATGCATGTCTCATAACAGGTCCGGCTCATCGCACGAATATGGGCTATTGCCTCACCGTTGTGCGCACCGCCGTTGATCCCCGAGCCGCCGACACCTGGCCTCCGGCGGCGTCTCATCTTGCCGAATACACGATTCCGATGACGTCCGTGCCCGCTCGGCCGAACTGCCGGGCCGGCACCCATCGTGGGTTTGAGAAGTAAATAATCGCTCTTTAGATATTTTTAAAAGAATGACGTGTAATATTATTCGATAAAGCCGATACGACTGAAACAACCGGTATTCTGGGTTGATCGGCCACATAGATTGAACATGGACATAAGAGCCGTAAGAGTAAGAGGCCTTCGCTGTTGGGAGTATTTGGCGAGTCTGCGGGCCGAGTATGAAGTTTGGGGGACAGGATGATTAAAAAGCTGATTCAGTTTTTCGACCGGAAAAGCCTATTCTTTGCCGCTGCCGTACTGATGATGGCCGCACCTGCGCACGCTCAGCAGAGCGATTACCATCGCATGGCCGGTATTGCCGACAGACAGGCCATGCTGGCCCAGCGGATGTCCGTCGAGGCCCTGCTTGTGGCCTTGGACGTCGATCAAAGCCACAACCTCGAGCGGCTCCGGTCATCCCGGCACCAGTTCGATGGCGCCATGTCGGTCCTTCGCCTTGGCAGCGGCGACGCACAGATCGCCGCTGTTAGCGATCCGGACGCTGTCCCTGACTTCGAGGACGCAGAGGAGGCATGGGCCAACATGGATGCCGTCGTTGCGGACTGCCTGTCGATCGGCACCGTTACGATGGACCATGTCGGAGCCATTGCCGATAGCAGCGATACGCTGATGGCGAGGATGGTCGATATCTCCCAGAGCCTTCGCGACGAGGCGGAAGCCGGAGAGTCGCATTCCATGCTCACGGTGGCGGTCGGCGTCTCCAACCATGCGCGCGCGCTTTCTCAGGAGATGACCAAAGGTTTAATGTTGGTCGCCTATGGTCACCAGGCGGAACGATATCGCTACTCGCTGCGAATCAGCGCTGAGGACTTCGAGGCCGAGCTGGGTGATCTGCTCGATGGAGATTTCGACCGCCTGTTGTTGCCTGCGCCGACCGCCGAAATTCGGGCGCAGTTGGAAGAGACGAGGCGGATTTGGGACGAGGAGTTTCGCCCGTTTGTCGACTTGGCGATCGACGGAAATGAGCTGGACTACAGGACGGTCCTGAGGATGGAACGGGTGAACCAGCGCCTGCTTCAGGATGTTGACGCCCTTGTCGGGATGTATGCGGCGCTCTAGCGCCGGGAGATCAACGGTCGCGCGCCCACCCGGCGCGCGACGACGGAACATTCGAATAAGGAAAGGGTAGATCCATGACGAGTGCCACGACACGCAGCCGGGGATGCGCTGCCCTGTTACTGCTCGTCGCGGTTCTCGCCGGGACGGGAACGGCGTCCGCCAACCGGCTCTTCATGAGCGAGATGATTGCCGCGTCCAATGTCCAGCGAACGCTGGTTCAGACCATGGGAGCGGAGCTCATGCGCGCCGGCCTGAAGATCGACGAACAGGACAGCATGGACCGGCTGCGCGAGGCGCATGTCCGATTTGACCAATCGCTGGCCGCCATGCGGCAGGGCAATGACGATCTGGAAGACAGCGACAACGCGGCGGCGCCGGCAATCATCGGCGCCGTTCAGGAGGCCGCAACCCAGTGGCGTTCTTTCGACGGTGCCTTGCAGCCTGTCCTTGCCGCCGGCGTGGTCACCGAGACACAGGCGCGCGAGTTGTTCGATCTGAACCGGCAGCTTGGCGACGCGGTGGAGCGGGTTCACGGGCAGTATCAACAGGCAGCAAACCACTATGGCGTTGTCACCGTGATGGGCAGGGCGATTCTGGTGACCGAACATGAACGTGCGCTCAGTCAGAGAATCACCTCTGCATTCCTGAGTGTCGCGATGGGCGCCGACCCGGCGCAGCAGACCGTGCTGGTTGACACCGCAGCTCAATTTGAGCGGTTCATGCGGGGCCTGGCCTATGGAGATCCCGAATTCGGGCTGGTTCAGGCGCCGACGCAGGACCTTCGTGCGCAGTGGTCGCTGATCGAGTCCCTATGGGTTCAAATGACACCCCATATTGCCGCTGCCGCCACCGGCGAACCTCTGGGCCGTGATCAGATCGACAACTTCGCCGAGCTGAGTGCGCGCCTCTATACCGAGATCGGACGGGCCGGCGAAATGCTGGCGGCGCTGGTTCCGCCTGGCAGGAGCTGATCCGCAGTTCTGCAAGGGCTGCCTTGCCGACGCACGGAGCGTTCGGATTTCGTCATTGGCGTTGAAACCCAAACGGCATTTTCTTGCGCCGGATCTTCAACATATGGTTGAGCCGTGATCCACACCAAATCGGGCAGGCCAGGCAGCTTCGATCCCGGCCTGATCGGCGTTCGTGATGTTCCCCGACGATACCTAGAGTCTGCCGCGGGCGGTGCGGCACATTTGCGTCAAATTCCGCTTCTTTTCGGACTTCATTAACCCACGCTTTACGGGTTGGCGTGCATACGTTTCTGGACGCATCAGTACTCGTACACCCCGGCCTTCTGTCGGCCGGTGCCGTTTTAAACCTGGCCGGAAAGCGCCCACGGCGACTCCAAGAGGGACAGTTCGTCATGATCGGTAGTCTTCAGAAAAGAGACATCACCCTATTCGGCCTGCTGGCGGGCATCTCGATCGCCATCGGAATGGCGGGTTGGTTCGTGTCGGAAGAATTCCAGGAGCAGATGCTTCAGGAAACCGCCGAAGACGAAGCCCTGCATATGGGCTTCTTCGTTATGGAGCGGCTTAGCGACCCGTCCGCGACCTTTGCCTACGGCGCCATCACCGAGCAGGACCAGGATCTGATCAACGTCGTCGCCGAGACCGGTAACGTCTACCGGTATAGCTTCTACAACGCCGATGGCATCATCGTGGTTGCGTCCCGACCCGGTGATCTTGGCCGTCGCAAAACGGATTCCTTCTTCTTCGATGTCGTTCGGCAGGGCCAGACCTATGTGAGTTTCGAGAACGATGTCGAATTCCATCCAGACGATATCGCGATCGAAGCGACCATGGGCGATAACGAGCGCGGAGGCCGCTACTCATTCTCGAGCTCCGCTTCCGAGGACCGCGGTACGCGATCCTTCGTGGCCGAGGTGTATGTGCCTGTGATCCAGGATGGTGCCTTCCTGGGCGCCGTCGAGGTCTATGTGGATGGTAGCGGCCTTGCCGAATACCTCACCAATGAAGTCGAGGAGGCGCGTTTTGGCGCCGGCGGCATGCTGGCGCTGCTGGTCGTGACCTTCGGCTTCGTGATCTACGGCAACCTGAACGACAGAAACCGGCAGCTCTCCACTGTCCAGGCGGCGAGTGCGTCGCTCGCCATGGCGGAGGAAGAGGTTCTGCGCCTCAACGCCGACCTTGAAGCGCGTGTTAACGAACGTACCGGCGAACTGGGCAAGGCCAACGAGGCCGTGACCAAGCTCAACGAAGATCTGGAAAAACGCGTGGAAGAGCGTACCGACCAGATCTCCAAGGCGAACGACCAGCTCTACCGCCTGAACGAAAGCATGACGCGCCTGAACGAAAGCCTGGAGCAGCGCGTCGAGGAACGTACCTCGGCCCTGAACAAGGCGAATGCCGACGTTCTGAAACTGAACGAAGAACTGGAGCACCGCGTCGAGGAACGGACCTCCGAACTGCACGCCGCCCAGGGCGATCTGCTGCGCAACGAGCGCCTGGCCGCTCTTGGCCAGCTGACCGCGACGGTGTCGCATGAGTTGAGAAACCCGCTTGGCGCGATCCGCACGGCAGTCTATCTGGTCGCCGGTCGCACCAAGGACGCGGGTCTCGGCGTGGAGGGCGCACTGGAACGTGCCGATCGCAGCATCACCCGGTGCGACAACATCATCACCGAGTTGCTCGACTTCACGCGCACCACCGACTTGGCGCTGGAAGCAGTTCCGTTCGACGAGTGGCTGCAGTCGGTTCTCGACGAGCAGACCGTGCCGAAGGGCATCGCCTTTGACAACCAGGTGTCGAACCAGGGGCTTGAGATCGCGTTCGACCAGGACCGGTTCCGCCGCGTCATCATCAATGTCTTCAACAATGGTTGCGAGGCGATGCTGGAAGAGGCTCAGGGCGGCAGCGACAAGCAGCATCAGATGACCGTCACATCGACCTCCAGTGATGACAGGCTGGAGATTCGGTTCAGTGACAACGGTCCTGGAATCCCGCCCGATATCCTGGAGAAGATTTTCGAGCCGCTGTACAGCACGAAGAGCTTCGGCGTCGGGCTCGGATTGCCGACGGTGCGCCAGATCATGCGCCAGCATGGCGGCGATATCGAAATGCAGAGTGTACCCGACCAGGGCACGACGGTGGTGTTGTGGCTGCCGCGGAGCCTCGGCGAATCCGCCGGTTCCGATATGCCGGAGGTCGACGATCACGCGCCGGTCGAGGCCAGCATGGCGGCGGTGTCAGGAGTTTCTGCCGCGGCCGCACCGGCGGCGCCGGCGGAAAGAACGCCCGCGATGGACTTGGGTGCACCGGACGAAGCGCCGCCCATGGCCGAACCGACCGGGATGCCGTCCGAGGCCGATCCCATGGCGCCGACCGAGATGCCGTCCGCGGCCAGTCCTGGCGCTCCGACCGGAATGTCGCCCGGGGCCGATCCCGCCGCGCCGACCGGGATGCCGCCTGCGGCCGATCCCACTCCGCCGACCGGGATGCCGTCCGCGGCCGGTCCTGGCGCACCGACCGGGAAGCCGCCCGGGGCCGATCCCACCGCACCGACCGGGATGCCGTCCGCGGCCGGTCCTGGCGCACCGACCGGGAAGCCGCCCGCGGCCGATCCCGCCGCTCCGACCGGACTTCCGCCCACGGCCGCACCGGCCGGGATGCCGTCCGCGGCCGACGCGGGTGCGCCAACCGGTGCGCCGGCCCAGCCCAGTGCAGGAGCAGTGCCGGGATTGCCCGGTGAGGCCGATCCGGACGAGCCGGCTGGCCAGCCCGGCGCGCCCAAATCCAAAGACGCAGCGGCCTGAACCAACATTCCTTGGCGGAGAGACCAATGAGAATTTTCATCGTCGACGACCATAGGGATGTGGCCGAGGGATTGGCGGACGTGCTTCGCATGCACGGCCATGAGGTCGAAGTCGCGCATAACGGCGAACAGGCGGTCCGGATCTTCAAGGAACAGGATTTCGATATCGCCTTCATGGACGTGATGATGCCGGGCATGAACGGCGTCGAAAGCTTCCTCGAGATCCGCAAGATCAAGCCGGACGCCAAGGTGGTCATGATGACCGGCTACAGCGTCACCCAGCTTCTGGATCAGGCGATCGAGAACGGCGCTTATGGGGTGTTGCACAAGCCCGTTTCGATGGACGAAGTGCTGAATTCGGTCGAGCGTGTGGATTCCCAGGGCATGGTCCTGGTCGCCGACGACGATCCGAACTTCTCGGCCAACATGGTCGAGGTGCTGAAGGACAAGGGCTACCGCGTACAGGTGGCCCGGACCGGCAAGCAGGCGCTGGACACAGTGCTGGGAGGCGGCATCGACATATTGGTGCTGGACCTGCAGCTGCCGGTGGTCAGCGGCCTGGAAGTCTACATGGAGCTGCAGAAGCGGGGCCGGGCCCTGCCGACGGTCTGTGTCACCGGGTACAGCCAGGACCAGGCGGATGCCATCGACCAGCTCAGCAGCCTCTCCGCCGGCATCCTGACCAAGCCGTTCAACACCAACCAGCTGCTCGAGGTGCTCGGCAACATCATGCCGGGCGGCGCCCATGCCGCGCCGGATGCGCCGGCGATCGCCCAGCCGCCACAGGACACCTTTCCGTCCGAGGGCTTTGACGATCCAGGCGCCGCCGCGACGGCACCGCCGGCCGCCGCGCCCACGCCATCCGACGCGGCTCCCCCGATGCCCGCCTCCGCGCCGGCTGCTGCGCCCTCGGCGGCGCCGTCGGCCGCCACGACGGAATATGGCCATGGTGCCAGCAGCAAGGCGTCGAGTGGTCGTGGCCGCATCATCGCGGTGGATGACGATGTCGACATGGTCGATGGTTTGGCCGAGGTCCTGGACGCCCATGGCTACGAGGTCAAGACCGCGAACGATCAGGACGGCGCGATCAAGACGATCCAGGAATACGATGCCCAGGTGGCGTTGCTGGACATCCGGCTTGGCAACAGCAATGGCCTCGATCTGATCTCCAGGCTCAAGGAATACCGGCCCAACCTGTATTGCATCGTCATCACCGGCAATGCCGACAAGGAATCGGCGGTCACGGCGCTGCGCAACGGCGCCTACGACTATATGACCAAGCCGCTGCATCCCAACGAGCTGTTCTCGGTGATCGAACGCTGCCTGGACAAGCATCGACTGGAACAGCGCGCCGATGCCGCTTTCGATGCCCTGCAGATCGCCAAGGATGCGGCGGAAAGCGCCAGCATGTCGAAGAGCCAGTTCTTCGCCACCATGAGCCGCGAACTGCGTAAGCCGATCACCGCCATCATGAACTCGTCGGGAGCGCTGATCGAGGAGGCGCATGGCGCGCTGGGCGCTCCGCAATACATGGAGCACGCGCGCAACATCCGCAACGGCAGCAGCCATCTTCTGGGCATCATCAGCTATGCCCTCGATATGGCCGAAGCCGAGGCCGGGCGATTGACGCTGAACGAGTCCGAAGTCGACATCAATGCCCTGGTTTCCACGGCGGCCCGCGTCGTCCAGCAGACCCATCGTGCCGAGCATCGCAAGATCGAGGTCAACGTGCTGGAGCCGCCGCCGAAGGTCTGGTGCGACCAGCGGCAATTGAAGCAGATCGTCATGAACCTGCTGTCCAACGCGGTCAAGTTCACCGGCGACGATGGCCATATCAGCCTCAGCATGCGCTGGAACGACCAGGGCGGGCTGGCAGTCGAGATCAAGGACACCGGCATCGGTATCGCCAAGGCGGACATCCCCAAAGCGATGGCCCAGTTCGGCCGGGTCGACGACCAATCGGTGCCGCGCGAGCGCCAGGGTGCCGGCCTTGGCCTGCCGCTTGTAGCTGCCATGACCAAGCTGCACGGCGGCAAGCTGATGCTGGAGAGCGAGCCCGGCGTCGGGACCACCGCCACCGTGCACCTGCCGGCGGAACGCATCGTCAGTTCGCGTTCGGCCGCCGAATAGCCCGAGAGGCTACCAACAGCCAGGGGCGCGCCGCGAGGCGCGCCCCTTTTCTTTCGTCACCAACGGCGCGCCGTGAGGCGCGCCCCTTTTCTTTTCGTCACCGGCGGCGCGCCGTGAGGCGCGCCCTTTTCTTTTCGTCACCGGCGGCGCGCCGAGTTCCCCGTGGCCGCAGTTCACCGAGCCGGGGCTTAACAGGTTTTAAACCGACTCCCGCATTAATTGCAGCCAGCCCCCATATGACTCGACCTTTGGCACCGGCCGCAGGTCGTCGTTCGAGCGTGTTCGTGCGGGAGGGACTGATCGATGCGGATTTTGCGCGGCGTGGCAATCGCCTGCCTCTTGATCCTGATGCTGCCGGAACCGGCCTTGGCTCAGTTCGGCACCAAGGCTACCAGCCGGACCGTCCGCTACGTGCACACGCTATCGACCCATGTCGAGCGCATGAGCGCGGAGTTGATGTTCATCGCTCTGGGGATCGACACCGAATTGCATAGGCTGCGGCTGCGTGACGCCCGCAACGGATTCGCGGCCGTCCTGAACAGCCTGCGTCAGGGCGACGCGACGATGGATGTGCCGTTGCTGGATGACCTGGAGGTGACCCGGGCCGTCGCAGAGGTCGGTGACTTGTGGCCGGAGATGGAAGACATCGTCCTGCGCGGCATCAGCGAGCGACGCCTGACCGATCAGGATGTCGGCGCTCTTGCCGATCTGAATCCGCCGTTGGCCAAGGCCGCCCTGGAGGCGTTCACCGCCTTCGATTCGGTCTTCACCAACGGCAACATGCCGTCGATCCTGGTGGTCGCCACGCTTCACTGCGAGGCCCAGGCGCTGTTGATACAGCGCCTGATCAAGGACTATCTGATGATTGCCTACGGTCAGGACGAGGCGTTCAGCCGTGCCTTGCTGGCGGAAAGCTATGAGCGGTTCGATCGCGTCCTGGCCGGGCTCATCCACGGCAATGCCGATCTGCAATTGCTGCCGGCGCCGACGCCGGCGATCGTCGAGCGCCTCGCCCAGGCCGAGGAGCGCTGGGCAGAGATCCGTCCGCTATTCGTCACGGCCGAACGGGGCGGGAGGGTCAGTCGCGATCTGGTGGACAAGGTCGGGCGGATCGGCGAAGCGGTATATCGGGACATGGTGGCGGTCGCCGAGCTCTATTCGCAGTTCTAGCGCGGTCACCGCGTGGTGGGAAAGCGTCCCGGCCGTCGCCCGTCGACTGTCAGACGGCGCGGCCGGGCGACGGCGGATCAGACCGTCGGCAAGTCCAAGCACCTCGTGAGTCGAAACCGGAGCTGATATCCCGGCCGGTCCGGGCTTTGAAGAACAGCGTCAATCACGCCGTTTTCCAGCGTGCCCGTCAATTGCACGGTGAGCTTGTCCTTGGACTCACCGAAGACGGTGGGCGGCTGACCGAAGAATTGAACCGACCATTCGCTCTCGAAGGTATCGCCCGAAACGCTATAGGGACCGGTGCAGAACATCCTGTTGTCCCCACCCCGCACGCGGCCGTTCTCCAGTACAAAGATACCGGCGGGATTCCATACGAGCATACCATGCGCCTCGGCCGTCCAGACACCGTCAATGGTCATGAGAACCCCCTGCAGAATCGCATTTGTGCATGGAATGAGCCTAGTGGGCGCAATGGAGAATGGCAACGGCGATCCGGAATTCCGGTTCTTGCTATCCGAAGTGCCCCGCCGAATACCCGAACCTCGGAATCAGTCGCGCAAGGCCTCGACGACACGCTTGAAGGCCAGCATTCCGGGGTCGTCCAGGCCGATGCTCTTGTCTCCGAAGATGCGGGCGCGGCCGACCTTGTTGGCCTGGCCTCGATAGCGATCCAGTGCCGCCGCGACACCGGTGTCAGCGGCCTCGGCGATCGCTGCTGGGTCGTTCAGGGTGCCGACCTCGTCGCGGGCCGCGGCAATGGCGTCCAGCACCGTCTTGTCGCCCAGCGCCGCCTTGCCGCGCAACGTCATCGCCTCCAGAGCGCCTGAGAGCAGGGCGCCAATTTCGCTCCACGGCACTTCGGTCCGGCCCTTTGTCGCTTTCGCGGCGCTCAGCAACCCGGTGGCCAGCAGCGTTCCATAGCTGGAGCCGGACGTCTTGGTGAAGGCCTGGGCGCATTTCATCAGCGCCATCCCGACATCCTCCGGCAGTTCGGGCAGCACTTCCAGCACCAGCCGGCAGCCGCGCACCATGGTGACGCCGAGATCGCCGTCGCCGAGCTTGCCGTCGGCGGTGTTCAACTCGTCGGCGGCCTCCTCCATGGCGGCGGCAATACGGGTCAGGCCCAGTTTCAGGCCGTCGGTGGTCAGCGTCATTGCTGCGCCTCCATCCCTACACGGTCCAGAAGGCACAGTTGGCCGGCGCCTTCAAGAGGACCTCGAGCTCGTCATCCAGCTTGCAGAAGGTGAACGAGACGCCGGTCATCTCCATCGAGGTCGCATAGCGCCCGACCAGTGGCATGACCACGCTGACACCGAGATCATCGAAGCGCTGCTTGACGTAGCGATAGAGGATGTAGAGCTCCTCCGGCGGCGTCGCGCCCAGGCTGTTGATCAGCGGCGAGACGCGGTCGCCGGAGGCCAGAGGCATGTCGGCCAGCAAGGCGTCGACGATCTCCGCGGCGATGGCGTCGGCCGGGCGCAGCTTGCCGCGCCAAACGCCGGGCTCGCCGTGGATGCCCATGCCCATCTCCATCTCATCCTCGGCGATCTCGAAGGTCGGCTTGCCGGCCTGCGGCACGGTGCAGGGGGTCAGGGCCGCGCCCATGGAGCGGCAATGGTCGGCCGTCTTCTGGGCGATGCGGGTGACCTCCGACAGATCGTCCTTCCGCTCGGCCGCCGCACCGGCGATTTTGAAGGCATAGACCATGCCGGCAACGCCACGCCGCTTCTCGGCCTCCTCCGGCTTGGCCGAGGCCACGTCGTCGGCCAGCAGCACCGTGGTCGACGGCACGTCCTCCATCTCCAGCATGTCTCCGGCCATGTCGAAATTCATGACATCGCCGCCGTAGTTTCCGTACAGGCGCACGACACCAGCGCCGCCATTGGCGGCCCGCATGGCGTCAGCCATCTGGTCCACGGAGGGCGACGCAAACACGTCGCCGATGGCACAGGCATCCAACAGCCCTGTGCCCACATAGCCGGTAAAGACCGGCAGATGGCCGGAGCCGCCGCCGGACACGATGCCGACCTTGCCGGTAACGGCACCGCCGGCACGGGCCACCACCCGTCCGCCTTCGCCGGTCAGCATATAGGTCTCCGGATGCGCGGCGCACAGACCGGCCAGCATCTCATCCACATAGCTGTAGGGATCGTTGAGGATCTTTTTCATGGCCGCACTCGATGATTCAATTCATGGGATTGCTCTGGTGGATAAATCCCCTCACCCGACCACGCGACGGAGTCGCGCGGCCACCCTCTCCCGCAAGGGGAGAGGGGTAATTCTGCCAGCCCCATTTGCCCCTCTCCCTTGATGGGAGAGGGAGGGGCCGGCGGCGAAGCCGTGGGAGGGTGAGGGTGAACGCCGCAAGGCTCGGACCTGACTGCCTAGATCCGATAACCCAGGGCGCGGGCGCCGTTGAGGAAGTTGGCGTATTGCGCCTTCTGGCTGTCGATGCCGAGCCGCTGCACGATCCGCACCCATTCCTCCGCTGCCTCGTCCAGCGCCTGCTGCGAAGTCAGATCGCCGACCACCGCCTTGGCGATATTGCGGCCCAGTGCGTCGGCCAAATCGGGCGTGCCTTCCCAGTAGAACTGTGGATAGCCGACCTCGACATTCTTGAGACCGCCATCGATGTGATTTCGGGCACGGTCGAATGTCTGAAAGATTCCAGCATTCGTTGGCCAGAGTTCGTTGTCCGTGCCGCGCTGTGGGTTTGGTTGTGTATACAGCCGCGCCGCCTCGTCGGAGTAGTGCGATTTTCCGAACGGGTCCGAACCGCAATACTCGTCGGCGACGATCTCGTTCGAAATGTCCGGATGGGATATGCGGTAGAGATAGTGGAATGCCGCCCTCTTGACGTCGTCAGGCGCGTTCTTCGGGATCGATCCAGTGCGACACCAAAGCGAAATCGCTCGATGGAGGATCGAGCCGTCGGCTTGAGGCCAGCCTGGAACGATGTCCGCACCCTGTAGTTCGGCCAAATCGGTTCCTTGCTGCTGCACCGTGAATTCGGCCAGATCGATCCACCAGATCGACATGACATCAGCGCCTTGCTGCCAACGCTGAATGGTGTCGTCGACGGACATCGATTCGCGTCCGGGAGGTCCGAATTTGATAATCTCCTTGTACATGTCCAGGGCTTCGACGGCGGCAGACGAGTTGATGCCGGGGTTCATGTTCTCGTCGAAATAATTCACCCCGTTGCCGGCGGCGATATCCATCCAGAAGCCCCAGCCGAAATTCGGCGGGTTGACCACCATGGAGGTGCCGTAAATGCCCTGGGAGGACAACTCCTCGGTGAAGAATTGGGTGCATTCCAGGAAATGCGGCCAGGTCTTCGGAACCTCCAGCTCGCGCTGGAAGCGGGCGGAGAACTTGCGCCGCAGGTCCGGGTCGTTGAAGTGGTTCTTGCGGTAATGGAGGATGTGGATGTCGCCATCCAGCATTACCCCGTACCGGTTGCCGTTCCACTTGGTATAGAACTCGCCATAGGCCGGCATGACCCAGTCGTGATAGGCGTCCGCGTCGGCATATTCGGCGAAGTATTCATCCAGCGGCTCCAGCATGCCGGTCTCCGCGAAGGCGCCGAAGAACAGGCTTGGGAACTGCACCCAGTCGAATCGTGGGTTACGGGACAGCAACTGCGGCAACACCTTGCTCACCGTGTCTCCGCCGCCATACAGCTCTCGAGAGGCGATGCTGACGCCGGCTTCCTGCCTGAACATGTCGGACAGCCACAGCGGGGCGTGCCCCCAGTTCGTATCCTGGAAATAGGTCAGCTCGATGTTGTTGAACTTGCCGCCCGGCGGCGCCAGTGCCGCGCGCGCCCGGTCCGGCAGGAACAGACCGCCGCCGGCAGCCGCCCCGGCCCCCGCAGCCGCCGCCTTCATGAACTTGCGGCGCGTCATGCCACTCAAGATTCCCATGGTCTTTCCTCCCTTGTTTCGGCCTCTTGCGGCCATTTCGTCTATTCGTCGGGCCTCTTCGTCACTGCGCTCTCGGCCCCTTGCGCATCATCATGCGACCAGTTCCCCGGTCTCCGCGTCGAACACCATGACGTCGGCCGGGCGGTAATTCACCTGCACCTGGCCCTCGGCCGACACCTCGGCATCCGGCGGCGCCAGGGCGCGGAAGCTTGTGGCATTGTCCTGCAGCGTCAGGATCGATTGCTCGCCGAGATACTCGTTGATCGCCAACGCGGCGGAAACCGAGTCCGAGCCGGGCACCGGCGTGGTGAACAGGTTCTGCGGCCGAATGCCGACGACGACCTGGCGCGCGCCGCGCAGGCGCATCGCCGCCTCGCGTTCCGGCGCGGTCTTGAACGACAGGCCGGATCCTGGCACGGAGAGTCGGATCTGGCCGTTCAGCTCGGCGATCTCCGCATCGAAGAAATTGGTCGGCGGCTCGCCGATGAAATCGGCGACGAAGCGGTTGGCCGGGGCATGATAGAGGTCATTGCGGCTGCCGAATTGCTGCAGCCGGGCTTCGGACATGACGGCCACCCGGTCGGCCAGCGCCAGCGCCTCGACCTGATCATGGGTCACATAGACCATGGTTTTGCCCATGGATTGATGGATCCGCTTCAACTCGAACATCATCTGGAATTTCAGATGCGCGTCGAGATGGCTCATCACCTCGTCCAGGATGAAGACGGCCGGATCTCGGATCAGTGCCCGTCCCAGCGACACCCGCTGCTGCTGCCCACCGGACAGCTGCGTCGGCTTCTGCTCCAGGATCGGCTCGATCCGAAGCAGCCGGGCGATCCGCGCCACCTCCTCCTCGCGCTCCTCGCGCGCCAGGCCACGCACCTCCAGCGGGAAGCCGAGGTTTTCCGCGACCGTGAAGTTGGGGTACAGAGCATAGGTCTCGAAGGCCATGGCGACATTGCGCCGCTCGGGCGTCAGGTCGTTGACCTCGTCGCCATCCAGGCGGATCGCGCCCGAGGTGATCGTTTCCAGCCCGACGATCATGCGCAGGGTCGAGGTCTTGCCGCAGCCCGACGGGCCCAGCAGGGCGACGAACTCGCCATCCTCGATCTCGAGGTTCAGGTCCTGCACCGCATGCACCGGGCCGTGCCGCGACGGGTAGATCTTGTTGACGGTGTCCAGCGAGACGCGAGCCATTCGGTCAGCCGTGCATGTTGCGCCCCTGATCGGGGCTGAAATAGAGGAAGCGGTCGGTCGACATCGCCAGGCGCACCGGCTGGCCAGGGTCGAATTGGGCATCCGGCGAGGTCAGCGCGGTAAGCGCCACGCCGCCGCTCTCGGCAATCAGTACCCCGTTCGCGCCCAGGGCCTCGAACAGCTCGACCCTGGCGTCGACCACGCAGGCGGTGTCCGAAGTGCCGCCATCGTGCAGGACTTCCACATGCTGCGGCCGGATGCCCACGGTCACGGTACGGTGCTGGCCGCCATTCAGTGCCTCGTGATGCCGGCCGCCGACCGGGAAGGTGAATTCCGTCCCGTGCGCCACGGCTCTCATGCCGCCGCCCTCGACGACCAACTCGCACCGCAGCTCGTTGATTGAGGGCTGGCCCAGATGGCGCGCGACGAACAAATTATCCGGCCTCTCGAAAACCTCGCGGGCGGTGCCGATCTGCTGCAGCCCGCCATGGCCCATGATGCCGATCCGGTCGCCCAGCGACAGCGCCTCGGCGTAATCATGGGTGACGTAAATGGTGGCCACCCGGCGCAGTTCTTCCAGCGTATGGAACTGGCGGCGCAGTTCGTGGCGGATCTTGGCGTCGAGATGGCTGATCGGTTCGTCCAGCAGGAAGATGTCCGGTTCGGCGACCAGGGTCCGGCCGAGCGCCGTGCGCTGCTTCTGGCCGCCTGAGATTTCGTGCGGTCGGCGGTCCAGCAGCGGATCGATGCGCAGCAGCCGGGCGATTTCACGAACCTTGGCGTCGATCGTGGCGCGATCGGTCTTGCGCGCCTTGAGCGGGCTGGCGATGTTCTCGAACACCGAGAGATGCGGGTAGAGGGCATAGCTCTCGAATGTCATGGCCACGTTGCGCCGATAGGGCGGCACCGTGGTTACGTCGCGGCCGCCGATCAGCACCTGTCCGGCGTCCAGCACCTCCAGCCCGGCGACGCAGCGCAGTAGCGTGGTCTTGCCGATGCCGGACGGTCCTACCACGACGAAGAACTCGCCTTCCTCGACCGTCAGGTCCAGGCGGTCGATCACCGGCTCGTCGAAGCCCTTGCAGATCGCGTTGAGTTCCAGCCGCGCCATTGCCCGCTACCCCTTGACCACGCCGAGCGACAACCCACGCACCATGTAGCGGCGCAGCACGATGAACAGCACCACCGGCGGCAGCATGGCGACCAGGCTGAAGGCCATCACCAGGTTCCACAGGGTCTGGCTGCCCAGGGTGAAGGACGGGATGTGCACCGGGAAGGTCTTGACGGTGGTTCCGGTCAGCAGGTTGGCGAACAGGTATTCGTTCCAGGCAAAGATCCAGCACAGCATGGCCACCGAGATCATGCCCGGGACGACCAGCGGCAGTGTCACCTTGAAGAACGCCTGCAGCGGCGTGTAGCCGTCCAGATAGGCGGCCTCCTCCAACTCCCGCGGCGCGTCGCGGAAGAACACCATCATCAGCCACGTCGCCAAGGGCATGTTGAACACCAGATACAGGATGATCAGCGACAAATAGCTGTCGGTGCCCCAGGGCGTGGCGTCGAACAGGAAGAACATCGGAATCAGGATCGCGACGGGCGGGAACATCCGGTTCGACAGGATGAAGAAGGCCAGGTTCTCGCCGACCGCGCCACGCACCCAGCGCGCCAGGGCGTATCCGGCCAGCGTGCCCAGGAACAGCGACAGCACCGTGTTCGCCGACGCCACGATCAGACTGTCGACCAGGGATTTCAGGCTGCCAGGGTCGGCGAAGATGCCGGCGTAGTTCTGCGGCCGCATTGTCTCCGGCCAGAAGGTCGGGATCATGCGGTTGATTTCCTCGACCGGCTTCAGCGAGGTCACCAGCATGAAGAACAGCGGAAAGCCGGTGAACACCAGCCAGATGCCGAGAAAGGCCCAGAACAGGGTTTTCGCGAGTTTGGCGTTGGCCGGGGACATGATCTCTCGGCCCGCTCACGCGATCGCCTGCGCCTTCAGCACCCGTTTCAGGTACTGCAGGAACAGGGTGATCAGGACCGCCGCCACGGCGAAGATGATGATCGCATAGGCGGCCGCCTCGCCGACCTGGAACTCGCGGATGCCCTTCTGGAAGGCGATGAAGACCGGCAGCTCCGATCTTTGCGCCGGACCGCCGGCGGTCATCACATAGACCTTGTCGACGAATTTGTAGGCGTCCATGAAGCGGATGATGAAGGCGATGGCGATGATCTCCTTCAGCATCGGCAGGGTGATCCGGCGCAGCACCAGCCAGCGCGAGGCGCCATCGACCTGCGCCGCCTCGTAGATCGCCGGCGGCAGCGACACCCGGCCGCTATAGACGATCAGCAGCGGCAGGGCGGTCCATTGCCAGACATCGGCGATGATCAGCGACCACAAAGCCAGATCGGCATCCAGCCATTCGATGCGGTCGGTCGGGGCCATCAGGCCGAGCTTGATCAGCAGATGATTGAAGGCGCCGTTATCGGCCTGCAGCAGGAACTTCCACAGCACGCCGACGATCGACGGTGGCAGCATCATGGGCAGCACCATGACGATCAGCAGCACGATCCGCAGGGTGTTCGATTTGACCAGTTCATAAAGGATCAGCGCCAGGGCGGTTCCCACCAGGATCTGCAGGCAGGCGCCGAAGAACAGGTACTTGACGATATGTCCGACGCTGTCCTGGAACCGGCTTGAGCCCAGCACCGTGGCGAAGTTCTCCCAGCCGACGAACTGCCAGTCCCGATTGAACAGGCTCATCATGTTCGTGTCGTGGAACGCGTGATAGAACATCCAGATCGTCGGGTAGATGACGATCGCGATGATCACCAGAACCGGCAGGCCGACCATCACCGCCGGCACGAGCGGCGAGACGGTCAGGTTGCGACCGCGCCGCCGATTCTTGAACCAGTCCGGATAGGACGCCTCTCGCGCGGGGGCGAGCGATGGCAACTCGTCCTTGAGGCCCTCGACGCTCACCTAGGAGCCTGTCCGAGTAATGCTCGTGGCCAGCATCGACCAGGGCGGCGTGGGTGTCAGGAGCGGGCGCGCGGGCGATGCCGTGCGCATCGTCAAGCGTCCGAGACGCCGCACCCACGCTGCCCTGGTCGACCCGAAGGGCCGCGTTTTCAAGAGCTTGGGCCGTCGTCCGTCGCCGCTTGCGATGCATCCAGCATCGCCACGCGACCCCGTCCTAGCCCAAGCTCTTGAAAACGCGGTGATGGCCACAAGCATTACTCGGACAGGCTCCTGGCCGACGGTCTCACGGTAAAACGATTAAACCGGAACCGCCCGAACATCGCCTCCCCCTGTTATCGTGCCACCTCCGAGCGAAGGAAGCGGCCGACATTGGTATGATTTTTCGTTAGGTTAACGCACCGCCGAACCGAGTCAAGCGCACGGAAACCGGCCGACGAGCCGGTTGGGCGATCGCAGGAACGGGCACGAAAAGGGTAAGCAGGGGGACGACTTGGCACTGAAGACACCAGAGGGCTACCGGCCCCTCAGCGAGAACACCCTGGCCGACTATCTGGCCGGGCTGCCGGACATCGCCGCCCGGCTGGGCGGCACGGCGGCCGACTGGTCGGTGACCGAGGTCGGCGACGGCAACCTCAACCTGGTTTTTATCGTCGAAGGCCCGGATGGCAGTGTCTGCACGAAACAGTCGCTGCCCTATGTGCGGCTGGTCGGCGAGGGCTGGCCGATGCCGCTGGAACGGGCGTTCTTCGAGCATAGCTGCCTGACCGAGCATGGCGCCCATGTCGGCCGGCTGATCCCGGAGGTCTATCACTACGACCCTCTGCTGTTCACCATCGTGATGGAGCGCCTGTCGCCGCACATCATCATGCGGCAGGGCATGATCCGGGCGGTGCGCTATCCGGATTTTGCCGAGCACATCTCGACCTATCTCGCCCGCTCTCTGTTCTTCACGTCCGACCTCGCCCTGACGGCGCGGGAGAAGAAGCGGAAGATGAAGGTCTTCTGCGACAACACCGAACTGTGCAACATCACCGAGGATCTGATCTTCACCGATCCCTACCGGGTGCATGAGCGCAACCGCTGGACCAGCCCGCAGCTCGACGGCATCGCCGGCGCCTTCCGCCAGGATCCCGAGCTGAAGGTCGCGGTGTCGCGGCTGAAGCTGAAATTCATGTCCAGCGCCGAGGCGCTGCTGCATGGCGATCTGCATACCGGATCGGTGATGGTGACCGAGGAGGACAGCCGGGTCATCGACCCCGAATTCGCATTCTTCGGCCCCATGGGCTTCGACATCGGGGCGGTGATCGGCAATCTGCTGCTGAACTATTTCAGCCAGGACGGCCACGCCACCGCGGACGATCCACGGGAGGACTACCAGGACTGGGTTCTGGAGACAGCGGAGCAGGTCTGGACCGAGTTTGCGCGGAAGTTCCTGGCACTCTGGAGCGACGGCGCGGTGGGCGACGCCTATCCGCAGGACCTGTTCGCGGATGCCGCCGGCGCCGAGGCGCTTGAGCTGGAACGGCAGGCGTATCTGCGACGCCTGTTCGCCGATACGATCGGCTTTGGCGCGGCCAAGATGATCCGGCGCATTCTGGGACTGGCGCACAATATCGACCTGGAGTGGATCGAGGATCCGGATCGGCGCGCCGCCTGCGAGACCCGCAGTCTGACCCTGGCTCGCGACCTCATGGTCAACACTTCGGATTTCCGCAGCATTGCCGACGTGACCGCGGCCGCTCGAGCGGTCCGCGGTGATGAGTAGGCCGATGTTCGAGACCGGCAAGACGATCATCGGCATGGCGCATCTGCCGCCCCTGCCGGGCGCGCCGGGCTATGATCCGGATGGCGGCGTGCAAAGGCTGGTCGACTGGGTGGCGGCCGATCTGGAGGCGCTGCAGGCCGGCGGGATCGACGCCGTCATGTTCGGCAACGAGGCCGATCGACCCTATGTGCTGCAGGCTCCGCCGGAGGGGCTGGCCGCGATGACCGCCGTGGTGACGGCGGTCAAGGCGCTGTTGACCGTGCCGTTTGGCGTCAACTACCTGTGGGATCCGGTGGCGACGGTCGCCCTGGCGGCGGCAACCGGGGCGGCGTTCGCACGGGAGATCTTCACCGGCGTCTATGCCTCTGACATGGGTTTGTGGCAGCCCGACGCCGCCGCCGCACTGCGCCTGCGCGCCAATCTCGGCCGTTCCGACCTGAAGCTGCTGTTCAACGTCAATGCCGAATTCGCAACCGCGCTGGACGGCCGGCCGGTCGCGGAACGGGCCAAGAGCGCCGTCTTTTCGTCCACCGCCGACGTGATCTGCGTCTCCGGGCCGATGACCGGCGAGACGGTCGACGCCTCGGACCTCAGCGCCGTGAAGCGAAGCGTCGGCGAGACGCCGGTGCTGGCCAATACCGGCGTTACGGTCGACAGCGTGACGGACATCCTGGCGGTTGCCGACGGGGCCGTGGTCGGCACCCATTTCAAGCGCGGCGGCGACACCTGGAATCCGGTCGATGGCGACCGGGTCAAACGCTTCATGGAGGCGGTCGAGCGGATGCGCTGAGGTTGCAACAGGAAATATCACCTATGCGTGTATGATGCTCTCGATTTTTCGACCCATAGGCGCAGGTGTGTGGCGTCGCTGTAACTGTGGCTGCCGCAAGGCGTTTCATCGAAAACGTCAGGTATTGTTCTTAAGCATAGTTTAAGTTTTCCCGCCCAAGATTCGGCCTCAAGGACCCGCCGCAGCCTGTGTGGTTATGGGGTGTTCCATAGGGCGATTTCGGCGGCGGGCACCTTGCCGTCGTACACGCATTGTGGACCTCCTTTCGCGAATGGGTCTCAGGCTCTTCCGGTGTTTTGCCGGTTGGCCTGTCGAGGATCGATCAGACCCAGGTTGTCAGACACCGGGAGACGGCCGTGCCAGACACGCAGATGAGCGCAAAACGGGCCATCGTGGTCTCCGCCAAATCGGCGGAGTCCGGAAGCTGGTATTACGGGTTCGAATGCGTCCAGTGCAACGCGCACATCGCTGTCTTCGACGACAAGAGCAATGGCGAGAAGCCGCCGGCCATGGGCGGTGCGGGCCATCTCCAGGTCGCCTGTCCGACCTGCACCACCGAAGAAACCTACGAATCCTCCCAGATCATCCAGTTCCAGGCCGACTAGCGTCCACGGCCCGGTCCGCGGCAAGGATCGGCTCTTCCGAGCCTTCGTACCGGCAATTGTGCCAATCATAGTTCCGCCCGCTTCACTCGCCAGATTCGAGCAATGAAGCCGGGCAAGCACCATTCCTGTGCGGGACGGTCAATTCCAGCCGTGTTGGCACTGGCTATCACCCAGACGCTGACACTCGGCGGCTGCGCCACAACCGATTCCGAGAGCAGAATCAGACTGCATGATCAGCAGCGCGAGCTTTCCGTCACCGATCCGGAAGGTCAGGCGCGCGACGCAGTGGACCGGGGCGAGTTCGACCTCTTCTACGCCAATGCTGGATTGGGCGCATCACCCACCGGCGTTTATTGCTCGTTTCCACTGGCGGCGTGGAACGCCTTTCGGCTTGGCACTCTGTTCGTGAGCGATATCGCCCGGTTGCCTGATGATCCCGTGCCGGCAGTCGAACCGCTTCAGATCGCTCGCCAATACAATCGGGCGCTGGTTGAGCACTCCGATTATCCCTACCGGGATGTATGTCGAATTTGGCGTGAAGGCGACTCCGGCCTGCGAAGCCTCGACGATGGCGATCAGTGGTACAGGGAAGTTGGCACGCATGGGATCGACGCGACGTATCTGTTCGACGATGTGCGGCCGGGCGATTCGGAGAGGCCGGCCCGGACGAACTCGCTGGCGATGGCCGCCAGACTTGGGCGGCTGGAGGATGTGCGCGAATGGATTGCCCGCGAGGCGGACACGATCGACGTGGTTGACGGATTTGGCATGACACCGCTGGCCTGGGCGGTCGCCCGCGGTCACGAAGAAGTGGTGTCGGAACTCCTCGGGTCGGGCGCGCAGCTGTGGCCGCCGGCCGATGTCAACTCCCATGCGCATTCCGTTTCCATGCCCTGGGGAGATCCGCTCTATCTTGCGGTCCTGAAGAACCAAACCGAGTTGATGGCTGCCCTGTCGGAAACCGCGCGAAAGATGGCCGTGTCGGGATCGGATCAAGATCGTCAACCGTTTCTGTATGGGACGCTGAGGCTCGCCGCCACCGTCGGCGATTTGGAGTCTGCCCAACTCATGGTCGAATTGGGCGCCCGGATGCCATTGTCGGAAGAGCATCTCATTGACAGTGAGGTCTTCAGAACTGCTGTCATTGGCGATCAGTCGGAGGTCATCGAATACTTCCTTTCTATCGCCCCGCAGTCCGATCTTTCCGTACCGTTTTTTGTCGCCGCGGAGTACGGCTCTGCCGCAACGCTGGCTCGAGTTCTCGATCGCGGCGCAGACGTCAGCGCCTTGAACTGGGTGAAATACACTGTGCTCGATCTGGCTGTGATGTCCCGCAGGGACACCTTTGCCAAAGCGGCATTGTTGCTTGAATCAGGCGCGGATTTGGAACCGCGCAGAACCGATCGCACCACTCTGATGAATTCGGTGACGGTTACAAGAGCGGGACGCCTGGAATCAGAGAGATTGGTCCGGTTGCTGCACCGATGGGGTGCCGAACTGGATGCCGAGGATGGACGTGGCTGCACCGCACTGCTCTATGCGCTCAATGCCTGCCAGGCGGGCCAACATCTGGGTAATGACCTTCATGCTGCCCTGCCTCTAATTGAACTTGGGGCGGGTGTGAATGTGGTGTATCGCGAAAAGACCCCGCTGGACTATGCCTACGAAATTAGGGCAGGCCGCCCGTATGGTGATTTGAGAGCAGAAATCATCGCCGCACTATTGGCTGCCGGCGCGGCGACAGCGACAGAGCTGGGTGAAACGCGCGATGTTGTCGAGTAACAGGGTATCCGGCAAAGTCGCCAGCATGACCTGTCGCACTCCTCCTGAGTGCAAGTCAGAAGCGCTTTGAACTATACCTCAAACGGCGTCGGATCCAGGAACCGCCTCAGCACATTCTCGGTGATGCGGCTGATATTGTTGTCGTAACCGGCATGGCTCAGGCTGCCGCACCAGGCGATTGAGCTGACCGAGAAGACGCCGCCGCCGGCGGCCGTCTCGAAGAAGGTCAGATCGGCGCGCACATTGGGATGCTGCGATCCCGTGATGTCCGGCGTCGTGACCGTGAACTCCTCGTTGACCAGCAGATAGAGATCGGTGTGGCCCTCCGACGAGGCCAGCACCAGGGTGTTCGGCGGCGTGCCCAGTCGAGGCTCGGCCCGGTCCAGCTCCAAGCCCGCCGCGCCGCCGCCGACCAGCCCGAAATCGCCGATCCGCTCATCAGCACCGACGCCTTCGAAGATGAAGGCGGCGCGCGGGTCGAAGCTGTCCGGTTGGCGTACGTAATAGGAGGAGAGATCAAATCCCTGGGCGGTGAAGCCGGTGCCGGTGACCATGTTCGGCGGCCGGCCGATGCGCCGCCACAGCCCGCCGAATTCGCCGGTGAAGCTGTGATGATACTCGCCGGGCTCGGCCTCCCAGGTACGGATGCCATCCTCGGCCCGGCGCACCTCCATCACCCCCGACAACTCGTCATGCCAGGCAATGCGCCAGTACCAGCCATTGGCGCCGAGATACATCAGCCGCCCGCCCTCATCCAGATAGGTGCGCATGGCGTCCCACATGGGCGTGGAGTGATACTCCGGATGGGTGCCGGTCAGGATCGCGCGGTATGGGCGCAGCAGCTCGGCGCCCTCTTCGTGCAGATCCTCATCGGTGATGACGTCGTAGGCGAAGCCCTTTTCCTCCAGCCAGTCGATCAACTGGGTATCGGCGTTGAACTGCCACAACCCCGAGCCTGCGCCGCCCAGCCAGGAGGCGTATTTCGGCCGCATGTTGAGGATCGGCCGGTGGCGGGAGGAATAGCAGACGCCGCTGCCGTCGGAATGGGTGTCGTAACAGGCCAGCCCGTATTCGCGATGCGCGTCGATGTACAGGTCGGCCGGCTGCAGCTGGGTCAATCGCCCAATCACCATCTCCGAGGCGTCGGAATCGACCGAGCTGTGGTCGTTGGCATAGGCCAGATAGCTGGCCGTCGGCATCAGGAAGGCGATATCGGCGGTGGCGGTCCCGCGCGGCGGGCGCACGGCGAACGGCATGTAATCCTCGTGGGCGCCGTCCGGCGATCGGATATGGGCACAGTAGATCCCGCTCGCCATGCCGGCCGGCACGGTCCAGGTGAAATCGGTCTGCCAGCCGCTGTCGTACAGATCGTCATCGTGGAAAGTGGATCGCGCCGTACTGCTCGGGTGCGCGGCACCAGTTCATCTCCTCGCCGGTCCAGTTCCAGCCCTTCATCGCGCGCGCAGGCAGGTTGACGCAGGTGCCGTGAAGCCCGTTCGGGCCTGCATCCAGCACATGCGTGGTGCACATCTCGCGGCTGAAATCCCAATCCGCCACCAGCCCTTCGCGACTTGCGGACGGGCCGTACAATGCGTTCAACTCGTCGGAATTCAATGCCCGGCCGAAGATCATCGGGCTGTCGATCTTGCCGTTATAGGGACGGATGGTCCCAAGGCGTCCGTCGGCATCGGGGCTGGTTGCGGCCCCGATGGTCATCGGCGCGTCGGTCCGGCCGGGCCAGGTCAGTAGGGAGCCGGTGACTTCGGCATGATCGTCCGTCAGGGCAAATCGAGTCAGCGGCCGCTGCAGCAGGGTGACACCACCGCTCTGGGCGTCGAACGTGACTGCCGCCAGATACCAGTGGCGATTGAGCATCGGCTTGCCCGTCGCCAGCGCCTGCGATCTGCCCTTGCCGTCTTCCAGCAACAGGGACAGGCAGCCCTGCCCATCGAGCCCCATGAACAGTCCGTCGCCCTCGCGGCCCTTCGAGACGATCGTCTGTGCCCCTTTGCCGGGGCTGGCCGGCCAGACCATCGCGGCGATGGTGAAACTCTCCAGGGACGCCAGCGCAGGGTGGTCCGGCACCAGGACATACGAGCCGGCGTGGATTTCCTGCTTGCGGCCCGGATAGGTGCCGTCGGCACCGGTGCCGACCGGCCGCGCCTTGAAGCCGGGGCCGTCCGGGTTGGCGTCACCATGGATCAGGCGCACGATCCTGGCCTCGTAGTCGGGCATCCTGTCGGCGGAGACCTTGAAGCCGATCTCCTCGCCCGGCGCGACGCTCAGGCGGTCGCTATAGCCGACCAGCTTCAACATGGCCGCCGGTCACTCCGAGGCCAGGAAGGTGCGGTAATCCTTCGCCAGATCCGCGGCCGACGCCTTGACCAGCTTCTCCCCGAACTCCGGGCTGGCCAGCGACGGGTCCGACCCGATTCGCCCGTCCGGAAATCGGCGGCGATAGTCGCGGGCGTCGCGGATGGGGCCGGTGGGCGCGCGCTTGGGCTCCATCGCCACATCTTTGATGGCCTCCGGATAGGCGTATTGCGTCACCGCGACTTCCGACGGCGTGGCGTGACTGCCCTCCGCCGCGCCATAGACCTCCCGGCTGATGCGCCGGACCGCCGGTGCGTCGTACCAGTTCTGCAGCTTGCAGCGCGGCACCGGCCGGTTGCCGTGCTCGGCGTCCAGGCTGGACTCGGCGTAGATCTCGGAAAAGGCGGCCGTCACCGTGGCGACATTTCCGCCATGGCCGTTGATGAAATAGAACCGGTCGAAGCCATGCCTCGCCAGCGACTGCACCGTGTCGCGCAGCACGGCGATCAGGGTCGAGGGGCGCAGGGTCATGCTGCCGGCGAAGGCCATGTGGTGCTGCGCCATGCCGACCGAAATGGTCGGCGCCACCAGCGCGTCCTCCGCCTTGCCGACCTCCTCCGCGATGACTTCCGCACACAGCGCGTCGGTGCCGATCAGCCCGTTCGGCCCATGCTGCTCGGTCGAGCCGATCGGCAGAATGATCCCGGTGCTGTCGGCGAGGCGGGCCTCGACCTCCTGCCAGGTACACAATTGCAGCAGCATGCGGTCCTCTTTCGACTCTAGTTCAGGTCTTCGCCGGTCAACTCTTGCCAGCGGCGGCGAAAGACCGCCCATTCCGCCTCGGCCAGGTCGGTGAAGACCTCGCCGGCGATCGGCGCCGCCGGCACGCCCCGGCGACCGCTCATGCGGCCGAGCTGCCATTCGGCGAAGGGTTTGGTGCAGATCAGGCAGTATTTGCCGGACCGGGCGCCGCCGCGCATGCGGTTCAGCACGCGCTGCAGGTTCGGGCTGTGCGGGCCGAGCGGGTTCTGGCGGAACTCGTCGACCCATTGCCGGTCCTCCGCCGTGATGCGGTAGCGGCTCATCCGCCGCCCGCGCGATCCGGGAACAGACGCGCAAGCCCGTCGCGGGAGGCTTCGGCCACGCCGCGCTCGGTGATCAGGCCGGTGACCAGCCGGGCCGGGGTGACGTCGAAGGCGTAGTTGGCGACCGGGCTGCCCTCCGGCGTGATGGTCACGGTGGTGACGTCGCCGGCATCGGTGCGGCCGCTGATGCGCGACACCTCGTCGCCCGACCGTTGCTCGATGGGGATCTCGGCGACGCCGTCGGACAGGGTCCAGTCGATGGTGGTGGAGGGCAGGGCGACGTAGAACGGCACGTCGTTGTCCCTGGCCGCCAGCGCCTTCAGATAGGTGCCGATCTTGTTGGCGACGTCGCCGGTGGCGGTGGTGCGGTCGGTCCCGACGATGCATAGATCGACCATGCCGTGCTGCATCAGATGGCCGCCCACATTGTCGGCGATCACCGCATGGCTGACCCCGTGATGCCCCAGCTCAAAAGCGGTCAGCGCCGCGCCCTGGTTGCGCGGCCGGGTCTCGTCGACCCAGACATGGACGGCCACGCCGGCATTGAACGCCTTGTAGACCGGGGCCGTGGCGGTTCCCCAATCGACCGTCGCCAGCCAACCTGCGTTGCAATGGGTCAGGACGTTGACCGGCTCGCCGGCGGGCTTGCCTGCGGCGATCTGTTCGATCAGCGCCAGCCCGTGCTCGCCGATCGCTTCTGAGATACCAACGTCATCGTCGCAGATCTCCGCCGCCCGGCGATAGGCGATGTCGGCCTTCTGCTCCGGCGGCTGGTTGCGCAACGCGGCGCGCATCTCGTCCAGCGCCCAGCGCAGATTGACCGCCGTCGGCCGGGTCGCCGCCAGGGTCTCGCAGGCCCGGTCGACGGCGTCGTCGGACGGATCGTCGCGCACCGCAAGACAGACGCCATAGGCCGCCGTCGCGCCGATCAGCGGCGCCCCGCGCACCAGCATGTCGCGGATCGCCACCGCGGCATCGTCCAGTGTCTTCATCGTGGCCGTGCGGAATTCGTGCGGCAGCACGGTCTGGTCGATGATCTCCACCGACCAGCCATCGTCGTTCATCCAGATTGTCCGATAGGGAACGCCGTCGATCTTCATGGTCGCGTGCTCGATTTTCGGTCGGTCAGGGCAACAGCACCGTGGATCCGGTGGTCTTGCGCGCCTCAAGATCGCGATGGGCCTGGGCGGCTTCGCTCAGCGTATAGGTCTGGCCGATCTCGATCTTGACGACGCCCTTGGCGACCACGCCCATCAGGTTGGCCGCCATGGCCTGCAGATCCGCCGCGGCGGCGGCATAATGGAACAGCGACGGCCGCGACAGGGTGGCGGATTTCTGGCCCAGCATAGCGGTCGTGACCGGCTCGACCGGCCCCGAGGATTGCCCGAAGCTGATCAGATGGCCCAACGGCGCCAGACAGTCGAATGAGCCCTGGAAGGTATCCTTGCCGACACCGTCGAACACCTTGTCCACGCCCTTGCCACCGGTGATCTCCTCCACCCGGCCGACGAAATCCTCGCGGGAATAGACGATCGTGTGGTCGCAGCCATGGGCCTTGGCCAGTTCGGCCTTCTGGTCGCTGCCGACGGTGCCGATCACGGTGGCGCCAATGTGTTTCGCCCAGGGGCACAGGATCAGCCCGACGCCGCCGGCCGCGGCATGCATCAGGATGGTGTCGCCCGGTTTGACCTGGGTGGTGCGGTGCAGCAGGTACTCCGCCGTCATGCCCTTCAGCATCATCGCCGCCGCCGATTGGTCCTCGACCCCGTCGGCGATCGGCACCAGACGGTCGGCCGGGGCGATGCGCTGTTCGGCATAGGCGCCCAGCACCGTCCCATAAGCGACCCGATCGCCGGGCCTGACATGGGTGACCCCGTCGCCGACCGCCTCGACCACACCGGCTGCTTCCATGCCCGGTGTGCCGGGAAGCTGCAGCAGCGGATAGGCGCCGGTGCGCACATAGACGTCGATATAGTTCAGGCCGACCGCGGTCTGGCGGATCCGGGCTTCACCGGGACCCGGATCGCCGATCTTGACCTCGTCCCACAACAGGCATTCGGGCCCGCCGGTCTGCTGCATAACGATCGCCTTAGGCATGGCTTCCCCTTGCTTGGCGCCCGGCGCCTAGTTCGTCTGGCCGTCGAAGTCGCTGAGATCGGCCTCCTCGTCGGGGCCGAAATCGATGTGGATGTGGTTGCCGTCGGGGTCGTGCAGGTTGACTTGGCGGATCATGATCTCGGGCACCACGGCGATGCGATAGGCCACGCCATGCTGACGCAGCCGGGCCAGAAAATCCGCCATGCCCTGCGCCTGCAAGGCGAAGTGTTCGAGCTGCGGGTTGCCCACGGCATCGGGCGCAGTGGTCTCGACCAGATGCACCACCGCCAGATCGCCGCAATAGTGCCAGGCGCCGCCGAAACGGAAAGGCGGCCGGTAGCCGGCCGGCAGCCCCAGCACCTCGCCGTAGAAGGCGCTCATGGCCGCCAGATTGGCGGTCTGGATGTTCACGTGGTCGAATCCGACGAGCGCCATGCGCGGTGTCCCCAAATCTGCTCTTTCCCCAAGGCATCAAGGCTAACACAGCATTGCCGATGCAGGCCAAGGGTCGGAAGGCGGTAATTCGCGGCCAGCCCTCGAATCATCAACGGGTCGCCGGGGCTTGGCGGAAGCGGCGGCAGATGCCAAGGTCTCGGCCGACCGGGTGCGGAGCTTTTGGGGAGGAAACGATGCGTCTTGCGACCCTGCTTGGTGTCGTGCTGCTTGCCGTAGGGAGTTTGGGGGCGCCGGCCGGGGCGCAGGATGCGGATGGCCGTCTGGGCATTGAGCTAAACAAGCTGGAGCCGCAGGACACTGCCTGCCGGACCTATTTCGTGCTGCAGAATGCGACCGAAATCGGCTTCACCGAGTTGGTGCTGGATATCTACATCTTCAATCGTGACGGCATCATCGAGCGGCGATTGGCCATGGATACCCGCGCGGTCATGCCCGGCAAGACCCAGGTGCGCCTGTTCGACGTGCGCGACTTGGCCTGCGACGCGATTGGCCGGTTCCTGATCAACGGCGTGCTGTCCTGCAAGGATACGGATGGCGAGCGATCGGATTGCGCCGCATTGCTGTCGGTCAGCTCTCGCACCGGCGTGGAACTCGCCGACTAGACCGTCCGTTCATTGGGTGCCGGCCCGGCTCCGATCCCGCGTGAGCGGACAATACACTAGCGTTTCCGGCCGCTCGACTTGGCCTTGGCTGGTGCCGCCTTTTCGCTTCCGCCGTCCGATTCGGCATCGGCAGGCGCACCGAACTCCAGACGGTCGGCCGGGAACAGCAGGCAGATTGTTGTGCCTTTCTTCGGGGCGCTGACAATGTCGAGCCGTCCGCCATGGGCTTCGATCAGCGCCTTGACGAGGGGCAGTCCCAGGCCGGTGCCTTCATGGGTCCGGTTCAGGGCATTTTCGATCTGACTGAACGGCTCCAGGGCGCGGGTGATCTGATCCTTGCTCAGGCCGATGCCGGTATCGGAGACCGAGATCGCCATCTCGCCGGTCGACTGCACCTTGGCATTCAGCGACACCTGTCCGCCCTTCGGCGTGAACTTGATCGCGTTGGACAGCATGTTGACCAGCATCTGCTTCAAGGCCCGCTCGTCGCAGCGCAGGACGGGGAGGTCCATGGGAACCGCGAAATCCAGCTTCAGGGCCGCGTCGGCGGCCCGGCTTCTGACCAGCCGCAGGGATTGCCGCGCCGTCTTCAGAACGCTGATCGGCTGATCCGTCAGATCGACCCGGCCGGCCTCAATCTTGGACAGGTCCAGAATGTCGTTGATCAGCGACAGCAGCAGGTTGGCGCTGTCGTGGATGTCCTTGGCATAGTCCAGGTAACGGCCGTTCGACATCTTGCCGAACATTTCGTTCAGATAGATCTCTGAAAAACCGATGATCGCGTTGAGCGGGGTCCTGAGTTCGTGGCTCATATGGGCCAGGAATTCCGACTTTGCGCGGCTGCTCTGCTCCGCCAGTTCCTTGGCCTGGCGCAGTTCGCGCTCGGCGAAGATCCGGTCGGTGACATCGCGGATGGTGCGCACCCGGCCGATCACTTCGCCGTCCAGATGGCATGGGACGACCTGGCGCTCGAAGATGCGGCCGTCGACCAACTCGATCAACTCCGCGCCATCCTCGTCGACGGGGGTGTCGGCCTCGACCGCCTTCTGCAGGTCATCCGTGCGACGCTCTGCCGCCTCATGGCTGATGCCTGGGCGGGCGTCCTGGTCCTTCAGGCCCCAGAGTTCGCGAAACCGCTGGTTGATCGCGACAATGCGCTGATCCTGATCCAGCGCCAGGATACCTTCGTCGACGGCGTCCATGGTGGCCTGGTACAGCGCCAGCGAGCGCGCCAGATCCTGCTCGATGCGCTCGCGCTGCCGGATTTCGGCCGTCAGGCTGTCGTTCAGCGCGGCGGCGTCGTCCATCGCCGTCTCCAGCACCCCGATCAGCTCGGTATTGTCGAACTGGATCTGCAGCGTCGCACGGATCGCTTCGCTCTGCTTGACCGCCGCCGCCGCCAGAACCAGCAGGAAGACGATGATCAGGAAGCCGACCAGGAAGGAGACCTCGTCGTCGCGCAAAAACGTCAAATCGACGATCAGCGGCCCCAGCGCCCCGACCGCGAAGGCAATGAAGGCCGGAAGCACGGCCGAATAGGTCGCCACCGACCCGGCGCACAGGGCGCCGACGATGACATAGATAAACATGCGCATCTGCTCCGGCTGGCCGTCGACCAGCAGAACGCCGGCATAGCCCCACCAGAGCCCGCCGACCAGGCACAGCACGACAAACAGCCGGCTCCAGTTGCGAGCCTTCTCGGCATCGGGTTCGGAAAGCCGGTATTGCCGCATGGTCCACAGGCGGAATGCGCTGAGCGCCGAGAATCCGGCGGTCCACAGGGCCACCTCGTAACGGTTGCCGGCGCCGGAGAAGGCGATGCCAACCACCATGGCGCAAACCATGCCGCCAATGATGCCAAAGGCCGCCTGCTCGTACAGCAGCGACACCCGACCGATCAGGAACCGGTCTTCGCCGACTGCGACGGCGCCGCTGGCGCGCAGGTTCTCACCGACGCCCGTCATCGCCCCAGTCCACTCGAATCCAGTACTCAGAACCAACCCGCACTGACGTATCGCCCTCCCAGGCTCTCCTACCGACCCAAACCGCCCAGCTTGCGCGGTGCGGCTGGGGCATCATCAAAAGCGTCCGGCTCGGGGCTGGCGCCGGTTCGGCGGCCGAGCGCGCGCCTGACAGCGCGGTCGAGCATTTCCTGCGTGAAGGGCTTGAAGAGGCAGACCTCGCCCTTGGCGACCATTCTTTCCTTGGCAAGCCGCCGGTTCTCGTAGCCGGACATGTAGATCACGGTGACGTCGGGGTGCCTTTGCGCCACCTGCCGGGCAAGCTCGGGCCCGGAAAGACCAGGCATCATGACGTCGGTCAGCAACACGTCGATCTGCCCATTGCTGCGGGCCAGAGTCGCCAGCGCTTCGTCGGCGCCACCGGCGCAATGGACCTCGTATCCCAATTCTTCCAAGGCCAGCGTCGCGAAATCACGCACGGTCTGCTCGTCGTCAACCACCAGCACCGCCCCGCCCCTCGGCGCCAGCGGGGCCTCCGCCTCCTTGCGCTCCGCGTTGGCGATCGGGAAATACAGGGTGAAGATCGACCCCTTCCCGGGCATGCTTTCGACGGTGACGATGCCGCCGGCCTGGCGGACGAAGCCATAGACGGTCGCGAGACCGAGGCCGGTGCCGCGTCCGTCATCCTTGGTGGTGAAGAACGGCTCGAAGATCCGCGAGACGATCGCCGCGTCCATGCCGACTCCCGTATCGGCCAGCGAGATGGCGGCATGGGCGCCGGGGTGGCTGCCCTTGTGCGCTGACACGAAGCCGGCATCCAGTGTCACAGGCTTGCAGGAGACCGACAGGGTGCCGCCATCGGGCATGGCATCGCGGGCGTTCAGCGCCAGATTGATGATGGCCTGTTCGAGCTCGGACGGATCGACTTCCACGAGTGTGCTGCCGCAGTTCATGTCGAAGGTGACGTCGATGCCGGTCGATGCCAGGGATTCGATGATGCCCTTCACGCCGTCGATCGACTCGCCGACCTCCACGATCTTGGTCTCCACCGCCCGCCGACGGCTGAATGTCAGGATCTGGCGCGTCACCGCCCCACCACGGCGCACGCCCAGCACCACCTCGTTCAGCAGCTTGCCGATTCGCTCGCGGTCGATATTCGGCTGTTCCAGCCGCCGACGCGCCAGTTCCGCGAAGCCGCCGACGGCGGTCAGGATATTGTTGAATTCATGCGCCAGCCCGCCGGCCAGCTGACCGATCGCCTCGATCTTCTGGGCATGCCGCAACGCCGCCTCATGCCGCTTGACGTCGGTGATGTCGGTCAGGGTGCGGACCATGCCGCCCCCGACCGTGTCGAATTCGCTGACCCGATACCAGCGGTCGTCATCATGCAGCCGATCGATCGGCTGGGCGGTCGCCGGCGGGCGGTTGATCTCGGCTTCCACCCAGGCCTCCGCGTCGACGCTCGACAGGGCGCCCGGCCCGCGATCCGCGGCGGCGTGCAGGATGTCGGTGCGCAGCGTGCCGGGTACCAGCAGGTCGGCAGTCAGGGAGTTCGCCCGCCGATACGTCTCGTTGCACAACACCAGCCTGTCGTCGCGATCGAACAGCGCGAATCCCGAATCCAGGCTTTCCAGGCCGTCGAGTGCCATGGAAAGTCGCTGGTCGGCGGTGCGGCCGTCCGGCGCCGACGGGCGTCCGAGCATCCGGCGGCGCCACATGATCAGCGTCACCGTCAGATTCAAGACGACCGATGCGGCCAGGATGATCCACAGGATGGATTCAAGGTTCGGCAAGTCGGTTCCCCAAGCCACGGGGAAGCCCCAGCCCGCGGCCTCTAAGGGATAGCCCGCGCTGCTTTAAAAAAGCCTGAAAACTGTATTGAATTTTATGTAGTTCAACTTATCAGATTAGCCGATCAGACCATGCTTCTTCAAGTATCCGCGCAGCTGGTGATAGGTCATTCCGACGAATTTCGCGGTCTGCCGCTGATGGTGTCGGTTGCGCTCATAGCTCCTCGCCAGTAGGTCGCGTTCGAACTCCCGCACCTCGCCGACCAGGTCGAACGGGCCGACCAGGGCGGGCGGCTCGGGTGGCTTTTCGACCGGAGTATCGCCGAATGCGGCGGTAGGCGGTTGGCCCATTGGGTCAGCGGCTGGCCGGTAGGGCGACTCGAACGGGTCCAGCACGATCTCGGCGATCGGCTTTGTCCAGGCGCCCCGCGCGATGGACCGCCCGTTCGACCGTATTCTTCAACTCCCGCACATTGCCCGGCCAGGAATGGCTGTCGAGAAGCGCCAGGGCCGGCGGCGCGAATCCGGCAAAGCTGCCGTCGCCCATTTCGCTGGCCATAGCCAGGGCGAAATGCTCGGCCAGCAGGGCGATATCGTCGCGGCGGGCCCTCAGCGGCGGCAGGGTCAACACGTCGAAGGCCAGCCGGTCCAGCAGATCGGCCCGGAACCGGCCGACCCCAACCTGTCGGGGCAGGTCGAGATTGGTCGCGCCGATGACCCGGACATCGACGGATTGGGTGGTCGAACCGCCAACCCGCTCGAATTCCCCGTACTCGACCACCCTCAATATCTTCTCCTGCACCCGCAGCGAGGCGTTTGCGATCTCGTCCAGGAACAGGGTGCCGCCATCGGCGCGCTCGAAACGGCCCACATGCCGCCGGACCGCGCCGGTAAAGGCGCCGGCCTCGTGACCGAACAACTCACTGTCCAGCAGGTCTTCCGACAGGCTGGCGCAGTTCACCTTGACGAAGGGCATTTCCCAGCGGCGGGAGAGGAAATGCAGGCGGGCCGCGATCAGTTCCTTGCCGGTGCCGCGCTCGCCGATCACCAGCACCGGCCGCTGCATTGGCGCCACCCGAGAGACCTGCTCGAGCAGGTCCACGAAGCTGCGCGCCTCGCCGAGCAGGGGTGGCAGATCACCGAATCCATCGGCATGGCCAAGAACACTATTAAATCATTGAATAGACTAAGAACTAGTTCAATTGACATAGATCAGAGTTCAAGCGGGACAATTGAATGCGTAGAAATTTCATCATTGAAATCAATGGGTAAGACGAAACAACGGGTCTGGCACGGCGGGTGCAAGGGGTATGGGCATGCCGGCCGCCGATGGCCGCGCGATCTCAGATGGAGGAATCAATGAGTTTGCCCGATGGAGCCCGCGATGGGCGCGGAGACGACGATCTGAACGAGCTGTTGCGCGAGATCAAGAAGCAGGCGCGCCGGTTCTGGGCCTATGCCCGCTCACGGTCGTCGGAATGCTGGCTGTTCTTCGCGGCCGGCCTCGTGCTCGGCCTGTTCATCGGCTGACCGGCCAGCGGCGCGTAGCACCGGCTTTCAAGAACAAAGGATGCATGACATGGGTGTCTTTTCCCGATTGACCGACATCATCAATTCCAACCTCAACGCCATGCTCGACCGTGCCGAGGAGCCGGAGAAGATCGTCCGGCTGATCATCCAGGAGATGGAGGACACGCTGGTCGAGGTGCGCAGCGCCGCGGCCAAATCGATCGCCGAGAAGAAGGAGCTGATGCGCAAGGTCGACCAGTTCGACGTCGCCCAGCAGGATTGGCAGGCCAAGGCCGAGCTGGCGATCGCCAAGGGGCGCGAGGATCTGGCGAAGGGTGCGCTGCTGGCCAAGACCCGCGCGGCCGAGACTGTCGAGGCGCTGAACAAGGAGCTGACCATCATCGACCAGGCCCTCGACAAGGCCAAGGACGACATGGAGAAGCTGCAGGCCAAGCTGACCGAGGCCAAGAACAAGCAGAAGAGCCTGGATATCCGGCGCAAGTCGGCCCATGACCGGTTGCGCATGCGCACCCAGCTGCATGACGGACGGATCGACGATGCCCTGTCGCGCTATGAGCATATCGAGCGCAAGCTTGACGAGCTGGAAGGCCAGGTCGAGGCTTACGATCTCGGCACCGGCAAGAAGAGCCTGGCGGAGGAGTTCTCCGATCTGGAGGCGGAATCGGCTGTCGAGCGCGAATTGGCGGAGCTGAAATCCCGCATGTCCAAGCGTCCGAGCCGACGTTCGGGTGAGCCGGCCGAGCTGAAAGTCGACACCGCCAAACGTCCGGCGCGCCCGACGGGCAAGCCGGCGGATGAGCAGACGGATGAGTCCTAATGTCCGGTTTCCTGGAAGTGCCGCTGATACTGTTCCTGGTCGTCGTCGCGCCGCTGTGGCTGCTGCTGCATTACATCAATCGCTGGCGATCGACCAAGACCCTGTCGGCGGATGACGAGCGCATGCTGGCCGATCTGTGGCAAAGCGCCAAGCGGATGGAAAGCCGCATCGAGACGCTTGAGACCATCCTGGACGCCGAGGCGCCGGGATGGCGGGGAAGACAGAAATGACCCGTGACGACCGCACCTACCAATCGCCCAATCCGCACCGCCTCTACCGCGATCCCGATGACGGGGTGATCTTCGGGGTCTGCGCCGGGATGGCCGATTACTTCGGCGTCAGGACCTGGCAGGTCAGGACCGCGGCGGTGCTGATGCTGATGTTCTTCCCCCCGTGGACGATGCTGATCTATCTGATGTCGGCGATCTTCATTCCCCGCCGGCCGGAACAGCGCCCATATCGAAGCCGCGACGAGGAGGAGTTCTGGCGTTCGGTTTCCGGCCGGCCGGAACAGACCTTCTCGGCCCTGCGTTATCGCTTCAGGTCCCTGGAGGAGCGCCTTGCCGGCCTGGAACGGCATGTGACCTCCGACGAATTCAAGCTGCACCGCGCCTTCCGCGACATCGAATAGCGCCCTTCCAAGAGCCGCATTCGTCCAGATCACCGGGCAGTCCCTGCGATTGCCCCGACAGGAGAGGTTTGTCATGTGTCAGGTATTCGACCCCGCCCATCCGACCTCCGGCATCGGCGCCATCGCATGGCCCGACGACCCCCATGGCCGCTACGCCGGCGCGCTGACCCGCGAGGGCCGCGAGCTGCATTTCACGCTGACATTGGAAATCCGTCCTGACGGGCTGTCCGCGGCACTGGATGTGCCGTCTCTGGGCATCGTCGGCGCACCGTTCGCCGTCGCCGCCTATGAGCCGCCGACCCTGGTGCTCGGCATGCCCGGCGCATCTGGCGAACTGGATGCGTGGTCCGGCGTGGTGGACGGCGACCGCATCGCCGGGCAGTGGCAGGGTGGCGGCATCGCCGCGTCGTTCGAGATGATCCGATGCCCGGTCGAGCCGTCCCCCTTCACCGTGCAGGATGTGGCCTATCAGGGGGTCGGCGGACGCCTGGCCGGATCTCTGGTCCGGCCGCTCGGCGTCGGGCCGCACCCGGCGGCCCTGCACCTGCCGGGAGCCGATGCCCCGACCCGTGACCAGTCCCGGTTCCTGGCGCAGTTCCTCGCCCGCCATGGCGTCGCCTCGCTGATCCTGGATGCGCCCGGCGCCGGCCGCTCGACCGGGACCCTGCTCGAATACGGGCTGGACGAGCAGGCCCGCGATGCGGTGGCCGGGGTACGGCTGCTGCGCGACGCCGAGGGCATCGACCGGTCGCGAATCGGGCTGATCGCCGGCGGCCTGGCCGGCTGGGCGGCGCCGGTGGCCGCCTGCCTGCTGGGGGACCTGGCGTTCCTGGTGCTGCGCTCCGCGCCGGCGATCTCGCCGTCCGAACAGGCGCGCCACGAAGGCGATGCCCGTATGGCTGCCGCCGGTTACGGCAGGGCCGAACGGGCCTGTCTGCAGGACATCGACCGGCCTCGTGACGGTGCCGTCTCGGCGCTGCGTCGACGCGATCTCGACTTCCAGCCAATGCCATTGTTGGCGGCGCTCGACCTGCCGATCCTGGCACTTTATGGCGAGCAGGATGAACGGCTGCCGGCGCTCCGCTGTGCCGAGGCATTGGTCGATCTGAGGCGCCGGCGGGACCGCGATGTCACGGTGCATGTATTCGCCGATACCGGCCACGGACTGATCCAGAGCCCGCCGCCATCGGCCCCGTTCGACTGGCCAAGGCTGCCGGCCGGCTACCTGCCGGCGCTGGCCGCCTGGATGCAGACCCGGGTGCTGCGACCGTCCGGCGCCGCTTAGCCGAATCCTGCGAATCCCGCGCTGGCTGATGGTCACATCATCGTGTCGTGCGGCTTGCCGGCACCGTCCCATATGCCGACTATGACGATCGTATCCCGTCCCCCTACCCGGACCGAGCGGAGCCCGACATGGCCGAATTGAACGCGGATCTGTCCCGGCGCGTGGTGCTGACCACGGCGTCCATGGACTGGCAGGAAAGCCCCAGCCCGAACGTGCTGCGCAAGCGCCTGGATTTGATCGGGCCGCCGGAAGCGGGACGGGTGACCTCGGTTGTGCAGTACCGGCCCGACAGCAAGTTCCCCTCGCACCCGCATCCCGATGGCGAGGAGATCCTGGTGCTGGACGGGGTGTTCGCCGACGAGCATGGCCGCTATCCGGCCGGCACCTATCTGCTGAACCCGGAGGGATTCAGCCACGCCCCCTTCTCCGAGGAAGGCTGCGTGCTGTTCGTCAAGCTGCGGCAATATCCCGGCACTGAACGCCGGCATGTTGCGATCGATCCAAGACTGCCGAGTGGGAGGACGGCGGCCCCGGCCGCGAGGTCCTGCCGCTCTACGGCGAAGACGGCTACCCGGAGAGCATCCGCCTCGTGCGGTTGGCGCCCGGCACCGACGTGCCGGAACACGACCACCCCGGCGGCGAGGAGGTCTTCATCCTGGAGGGTGGCATAGCGGATGAAAGACGGCCGCTACGGTGCAGGCGACTGGCTGCGCATGCCCTCCGGCAGCCGCCACAAGGTCCGCAGCGAGCAAGGCTGCCTGATGTATGTGAAGGTCGGGCATCTCGATCCGTAGGCCGAGCGCCATACGGTGTCAGATCGGTTTGGCCGCCGGTCTGTCTTTCAGCACTTTTGCCAGCCAATCGTCGTAGTCGGCTTCCGGCACAAGGGCCACGATCGACCCTCCGAAACCGCCGCCGGTCAGGCGGGCGCCGATCGCGCCGTGGCGCTGGGCGGAATCAGCCAGGGCGTCGATCTCCGGGATCGAGACTTCGTAGTCGTCGCGCTGTGAGGCGTGGCTGGCGTTCATCAGGGCGCCGAAGCGGGCGATATCGCCGGATTTCAGCGCCGCCACCCCGTCCAGCACGCGCTGGTTTTCGGTCACCACATGGCGGGCCCGGCGGTTGAGCGGGTCGGGCAGGACATCGATGCGGTCCAGCGCGTCGGTGCCGATGTCGCGCAGGCTGGCGATGCCGAGCGCCTGGCAGGCCGCCTCGCATTCCCGCCGCCGGGTGTTGTAGCCGCCCTCGGTCAGCTTGTGCGCCACGCCGCAATGGATGATGGCGATCCGCTCGTCGGCCGGCAGGTCGACCAGTTCGGTCGCCATGTCCCGCGTGTCCAGGAACAGGGCCTTTCCGAATGTGCCCAGCGACGAGACCATCTGGTCCATGATGCCGCACTGCATGCCGACATAGCTGTTCTCGGCCTTCTGGCCCAGCCGGGCGATGGTGACGTCGTCGATGTCGAGGCCCAGCAGCGACCGCGCCGCGCGCAGCACCGACACCTCCAGGGCGGCGGATGACGAGATGCCGGCCCCCATGGGCACGTCGCTGTCGATGGCGATCCGCAAGGCCGGCACGGTGACGCCCTGCTCCGCCAGCACGGACACGCTGCCCAGGACGTAATCCGTCCAGTCGCCGCGACGCGGTTCGCCCAGCCGGCGCTGCACGGTCTCACCGAACTGGGCCGCGTGCATGGTCAGCGATCCGCCTTCTGCGCCCTCGTCGGTGCCCGCCTCGACCACGGTGCGATAGGCCAGAGGCGTCGGCAGCACGAAGCCGTCATTGTAGTCGGTGTGCTCGCCGAGGAGATTGGCGCGGGCCGGGGCTTGGGCCTCGGCGTCCGGCGCGCTGCCGAACACGGTCTGGAAAACACCGGTGCTCATCGGATCTCCACATCGCGCAGCCGCGCCGCCGTCTCTTCCGGCAGGGCGTCCATCAGGAAGGCGCCGCCCGCCTGCTCGACGCCGGCCAGGTATTTCAGCTTCTCCGCGGTGCGCAGCGGCGGATAGAACTGGGTGTGGAAGTGGAAGGTCTTCTCCTCGCCCTTCGGGGCGGCATGCAGCGACATGATGTAGGGGAAGGACCGGTCGAACAGCCCGTCATAGCGGGTCACCAACTCGCCCAGCAGCGAGGCATAGTCGCTGATTTCCGCTGTACTCATCTCCCAGGGGCCGGGCAGAGGCCGGCGCGGGGCGATCCACACCTCATAGGGAAACCGGGCGAAGGGCGGCACGAAGGCCACCATGCTGTCGCGGGCGCAGACCGTGTAGGCGTCGCCGATGCGGTCCAGCAGGCGCGCCAGCGCCGGGCCTTCGCGAAAGGTCGCGACGGCGGCCTGCTGCACCACCGGCACCCAGGGGAAGGCGTAGATCTGGCCATGGGGGTGGTGCAGGGTGACGCCGACCTCCTCGCCCTTGTTCTCGAACGGCAGCACGCATTGCACATGCTCCTGGCCAAGGAGTTCGACATAGCGGTCGGACCAGGCATGGACCAGTAGCTCGCGCCGCTCCTGGCTCAGCCCGGCCAAGTCGCCCTGATGGGACGGGGTGAAGACCAGGACCTCGCAGGTGCCGCGCGCCGCGGAGGTCTCGACCGGCAGCGCGGGCGCCGCCGAGGCATCCACGTGAAAGGCCGGAAAGCGGTTCTCGAACACCGCCACTTCGAAATCCGCGAACGGAATCTCGCCGGCGAAGCCGCCGGGCTGGGTAGGGCAGAGCGGGCAGTATTCCGCCGGCGGCTTGAAAGTCCGGGCCTGGCGGTGGGCGGCGTAGGTCACCCATTCGCGGCGAAACGGATGCCAGCGGCTGTGCGGGTCCGGCGGCGGCACCGGCTCGATTTCGACGGTCGGCTCCAGGGCGTGCGGTTGCCAGCCATACAGATAGAGATTGCGTCCGTCGGCCTTGCGATGGTGCCGCCGGTGGGGCCTTGCGGTTTCGGTCATGAGGGTGTCCAGGCCGCGACGTCGTGGCCGGCGAGGCGTCTTTGCCCCAGCCGGAAGGTCGCACCATCGGGGGCCGGTACGTCGACCGGATCGGCGCCGTAGTTGAAGGCGAAATGCAGGTCGCCGCGGCGGCGCAGCCGCAGATCGCCGGGCAGTTGCCTGGCCTCCAAGCCGGCGGCGACGGTCAGGTGGTCGACCAGGGCCTCCAGCAAGGCGTCGTCCGGCCAGCACGCCAGATAATGCCGGCCGCCCTCGGCGACCAGGGCCGGGCCGCCGGAGTCGAAACGGGCGAGGGGATCGAGGCTCGTCTCCAGATCCTCGGCCCAGCGTTGGGCCCTGAAACGGCGGTTGCCCCAGGCGAGCTCATGCTCCAGGCCGGGCCGCAGGCTGGCGACGCGATTGACCCTGAAGGGCAGAAGTTCCGCCAGGGGACCCGGGGGCAGGCTGGCGGGGATCCGGAAACTCTCGGTCTTGGATCCGGTGCGCGGCCCGAACAGGGTCACGCCATCGAACGCCCGGAACGCCGCGACGGCGGCCTCGCTGACATAGGGCAGCGTCGGGACGATGACCAGCTTGTAGCCGTCGAGCGGCGCGCCGGGCGGCACCATGTCCACGTCCAGGCCGCGGCGGCGCAAGGCGGAATACCAGTCGAACACCGACTTCAGATAATCGAAATCCCGGCCCTGGGGCTGGATTTCGCAGATCCAGTTCGCTTCGTAGTCGAAGATGATGGCGACAGCCGCCTGATCGCTGTCCGGCAGGGTGAGCCCGGCAGTTCCTCGCCGACACGGCCGGCCTCCTCGCCGCCCACATCCAGCGACCCGTCCGGCCGATGCAGGCCGGTATGCATGTGCTCCTGCGCGAAAGGGGCCTGCCGCCAGCGGAAATAGGACACCACCTCCGCGCCATGGGCCAGCGCCTCCCAGGTCCACAGCCGGACCATGCCGGGCGCCGGCGAGGGGTTCCAGGCGGCCCAGTTCACCGGGCCCGGCTGCTGCTCCATCACCCAGAACCGGCCGCGCCCGACGGCGCGGTACAGGTCGTGGTTCCAGGCGGCGATGTCGGGATGGCCGGACTCCGCATAGCGGATCTTGATGTCGTCATCCAGCCGCGACCGCTCGGTGAAGCCGAGCGGGTAGCTGTCCCAGGCGGCGAAGTCCAGCGGTTCGCCGATTCGGAAATGGTCGAACTCCAGGAAGAATCCCATGAAGTTGTGGGTGACGAACCGGCCCGGCGAATGGCGCCGGATGATGGCGATCTGGGAGCGGTTGAAGCGGTCGATCTGCTCCGAGGCGAAGCGACGAAAGTCCAACAGTTTGGATGGGTTGGCCTCGGTCACCGTCATGTTCGGCAGGTCGATCTCGTCCCACCGACGGTATTCCATCGACCAGAACAGATTGCCCCAGGCCTCGTTCAAGGCCTCGATGGCGCCGTAGCGCTCCTTCAGATGGTCGCGGAATGCCCGGCACGCGGCCTCCGAGAAGCTCAGTACCGTGTCGTGGCAGCCATACTCATTGTCGGTCTGCCAGCCGGCGACGGCGTCGTGCCGGCCGTAGCGTTCGGCGAGCGCGGTCACGATCCGGAGCGATTCCATGCGATAGGTCGGGCTGGAGAAGCAGTAATGGCGGCGCGAGCCGAACCGCCGCAGGCGCCCGTCGGCATCGACCGGCAGGATGTCCGGATACTCGTCGACCAGCCATTTCGGCGGCGTCGCCGTCGGCGTGCCCAGGACCACCTTCAGCCCGGCCGTGCCCAGGGTCTCCAGCGCCCGGTCCATCCAGCCCCAGTCGTAGCAGTCGCGCTCGGGCTCGATCCGGCTCCAGGCGAACTCGCCGATCCGCACATAGCGGATGCCCAGCTCCGCCATGCGGCGCGCGTCATCGGCCCAATCGGCCTCCGGCCAGTGTTCCGGATAGTAGCAAACGCCCAGCATGGACTCGTCCCCAACCGCCGCCGGCCCAAATAGCATCGCCGTTCCCATGGCGGCTTTTGGCGGCGGATCACGTCACCCGATTTACGATTTTTTGTCAAGATTTTGTATTTCTTTCGCATCGGACGATGCGCACTAAGCAACCACGACCTCGACTCCGGTCTTGCGCAGCTTGCGGACCGCTTCGGGCGCGGCGGCGTCATCGGTGATCAAGACGTCGGCTTGCTCCAGCGGCGCCACGCGGGCGGTGGCCACGCTCATCAGCTTGCTGTGATCGGTCAGGAAGATCACCCGCCTGGCGGCTGCGATCATGGAATGCTTGACCTCGGCCTCGTCCAGATTGGTGTTCGTGAATCCCTTGTCGGGGTCGACACCGTTGCAGCCGATGAAGGCGATATCGGCATTGACCTCGCGCAGCAGGAGCGACGCGAAAGGCGCCACGAGGGAGTGCTGCAGCGGCCGCAGCGTGCCGCCGGTCACCACGACCGTGATGCCGGGATGGGTCTCCAGGGCCAGGGCGATGTTCAGGGCATTGGTCACCACCACCACATCGGTCAGGTCGCGAGCCAGCGCCTTGGCCAGTTCGGTCGTCGTGCTGCCGACATCGATGATGACGGTGTCGCCGCTGCGCACCATCTCCGCACCGGCCCGGCCGATCCTCTTCTTGGCGTCGGCATTGGTCTGGCTGGTGAGCTCCAGCGGCATCTCGAAGCGGCGCGGGCGCATCGGCACAGCCCCGCCCCGGGTCCGGCGCAGCATCTGCTGCGATTCCAGAAAGTCCAGATCGGCCCGAACGGTGACCGCGGACACGCCGAGCCGCTCCGCCATCTCCGCGACGTGGACATTGCCCTCGCTCTGCAGAATATCGGTGATCGCCTGATGACGTAATGTAGCTTGTAGGGATGGCATGGCTGATTGCTTTCCATTTTTTGTATTTCCCTGTCAATCGAAACTTTAGGAAAGGCATGAGCCAAGCCGGCGATCATGCAACCTGGAGGTACCGGCCTTGAAGATCGGGATCGTTGGAGCGGGAATGGTTGGCGCGACGGCCGCGTATGCGATGGTCATGCGCGGGGTCGGCCGAGAGATCGTCCTTGTGGATCGCGATCCCAAGCTTGCGGACGCGCAGGCCCAGGACATCACCCATGCCACGCCGTTCGCCTATCCGCTGCCGGTGCGCGCCGGCGACTACCAGGCCTTGGCAGGCGCCAGTATCGTCGTGCTGGCGGCCGGGGTCGGACAGAAGCCGGGTGAGGGCCGCCTGGACCTGTTGGCCCGCAACGCGAAGGTATTCGCCGACATCCTCCCGCAGGTGCTGGCAGTCGCGCCGGAGGCGGTGCTGCTGGTGGCTTCCAACCCGGTGGATGTGATGACCCAGATAGCGACGCGGATTTCCGGATTGCCGCCCGGTCGGGTCATCGGTTCCGGGACGGTTCTGGATACCGCGCGGTTCCGGGCGCTGCTGGGTGCGCATCTCGGCATCTCGCCGAAATCGGTGCACGCCTACGTGCTGGGCGAGCATGGCGACAGCGAGGTGCTGTGCTGGTCGGGAGCGTTTGCCGGAAATGCGCCGATCGACGATTTCGCCCGGGATGTCGGCCGGCCGCTCGATGCCAAGGTCCGGTCCGAAATCGATGCCGGGGTTCGCCGCGCCGCCTATCGCATCATCGAGGGCAAGGGCGCGACCTATTATGGTATCGGGGGCGGGATCGCGCGTATCGCGCAATGCATCGAATCCGACGAGCGCGCGGTGTTGGCGGTGTCGATCGTCACCGGGCAGGTCGAGAGGACATCCGATGTTGCGCTGTCGCTGCCGCGAGTGATCGGCCGTGGCGGCGTCGTCACCGATCTCCGCCCGGAGTTGGACGACGACGAACGTGCGGCGCTCGGCCGCAGCGCTGCGATCCTGAAAGAGGCGGTCGAGTCGGTGGTGATGCCCTGATCAGGCGGGGGTCTCGCCGCCGGGCGGTCCCCAGAAGATTGCCCAGACCGCAAGGTCGTCGGTGAACGACTCGAATCGGTGCACCAGCCCCGCGGGCACGAAGATCAGATCGCCCGGCGCGAACGGCCTGCGGTCCTCGCCGCTCAGGAAGGTGCCGCTGCCGGCGACCACCACATACAGTTCGTCCTTTTCGTGCGGCTTCTGGTCGTCTTCGCCGCGCGGCGCGTAAAGACCGGCATACATGCTGCCATTGGCGATCACTTGCAGCCACGGCCGCTCCGGCGGCGCAGGCATTCGCGCCTGAGCATCGGCAAGTGTCTGCAGCCAGTCCTGGGTCATTGCGGGCCTCCGTTCGGCGATGACGATGAACGGTCCCGAGGCTAAGTCGCGACGGCACTCACGCCCAGAGAAACATTGTCTGCCGACAAGGCCGCCGCCGCTCAGCCGGCCATGCCGATCGGGCGCGCCACCAGCGGGCCGAAGACACTGGCCACGGCCATACCGGCCAGAAGCATCGAAATGAGGGACAGCACCACGAGCTTGCCGCGGTTCTCGTCCGGAACGCCCAAAAGGGCCGGCGCGCCCTGGTACAGCGTGATTATGGCCCGTACGAACCCGGCCAGCCAGAACAGCAGGCCGAAGACGGGGATCGACAGCATCGCCGTGCCCGCCACATAGGGGGTAAGCGCCAGCGCCACAAGCACATATGCGGCGTTGAAATCGTTGCGTCCGCCCAGCGTGCTGGCGAAGAAGCCGATGATGGCTGACCACGCCAGGATGCCGACAAACTGCATGCCGATCCTGATACCGATATCGAGGGTCAGATTACCGGATTCAGGCATTTCCAGCCCGGCCGAGCGGAATATCGCCTCATGGACCGGTCGGAGTGCCAGGGTCAGAAAAACGTGGACCGCCGCCGACGCGACGATCACCGGCAGGACATGCTCCCGGGCGACAACCCTCCAATGCGGCACCGGATCGCTGTTGTAGGCCAGCGTCGCTTGCGGGTCCGCGATCATGCCGTATGCCCGACTTGCCGTCGTGGCGATATCCACCATCGTTCCTGCTGTCCCGGTTCGACCAAGCCCGGTATTCCGTGTCCGGACCCAGCCGTCGATTCGGCCGCAACCATCGAGATCGCATGCCGGGCCACTTGCCCGACTCATCATGACCATGGCAATCCACAGGAATGGCACAAGCAAGGCGACGATCGGGCCACTCGACGACGGTGGATCTGACAATCGACAGGATCGGCGGACGCGGCGACGGGATTGCCGATTTCCAGGGCCGGCCGGTCTATGTGCCCTATACGATGGCTGGCGAAACTGTCCGGGCGCGGCTGGAGGGGCGGCGCGGTGATGGCCAGGCTTCGTCGCTGGTCGAGATCATCGCACCGAGCGCCCACCGCCGGAGCGCGCCCTGTGCGCATTTCGGTGTTTGCGGCGGCTGCGCCCTGCAGCATGTCGATGAGGAAATCTACCGTGCCTGGAAGAGCGAGCGGGTGCGGGAGGCGCTCGATCGATGCCGCCTCGGCGAAATCCCGGTGGAGCAGGTAGTGTCGACCCCGATTGCCGGCCGCCGGCGCGCGACTCTCGCGGCGCGCCGAATTGCCGCGGGAATGCTGATCGGTTTTCACGAGCGTCGCCGCCATCGCATCACCGACCTGCGCGAATGCCCGGTGCTGCGACCGGATCTGGTCGCGCTGTTGCCCGGGCTGCGCGGGTTGCTGACCCGGATCCTTGCCGCCGGCGAGGGCGCGGAGGTGAAGCTGGCGGCGCTGGATGGCGGAATCGACGTCACTATCGTCGCGCAAGGAAACCCGGACCTGGAAACCCGCGAGGCCCTGGCGGCATTTGCCGACAGCGCCGATCTGGCCCGGATCGCGTGGCAGGACGGCAAGTCGGCACCGGAACCAGTGGCGCAGCGGCGGCACTGCACGGTCACATTCGGCGATACATCGGTGGCAGTGCCGCCGGGCGCCTTCCTCCAAGCCAGCGCGGCGGGGGAAGCGGCGCTGACCGGGCTGGTGCTCGAGGCCGTCGGCGAGGGGATCGGCGATGCGCCGCAACTGGCCGATCTGTTCGCCGGTCTTGGCACTTTTACGTTTCCCTTGGCGCGACACCGCCGTGTGCATGCCGTCGACAGTGACGGCAGCGGCCTCGATGCTCTCGAAGCGGCCGCCCGGGCCGGCGGACTTGGGGCTCAGGTCACGGTCGCGCGCCGCAACCTATTCCGGGACCCGCTTTCGGTCGACGAGTTGGGTCGGTTCGACGCGGTGGTCTTCGATCCGCCACGGGCCGGCGCTGCCGCTCAGGCCGCCGAGCTTGCCCGCTCGCCGGTGCCATTGGTGGTCGGGGTGTCGTGCAATCCCGCCAGCTTCGCCCGTGATGCGGCCACCCTGGTCGCCGGCGGCTATCGCCTGGGGCGCGTCACCCCGGTCGATCAGTTTCTATGGTCAGAGCATGTCGAACTGGTGGGTGTATTCCGGCGTCCCTGATCGTCGATTTCGGCAGCGTCAGGCAGTCTTCGGCGTCTCCGCCGGAGCGCCGGAATCGTCCGGCTCTTCCCGCGCCACCGTCGACAATCCGAAATCGTGCAGGATGGCGTAGGCCGAGGGCACGACGATCAGCACCAGGATCGTCGAGGCCAGAAGGCCGAAGGCGATCGAGGTCACAAGCGGCACCAGCACCTGAGCCTGCAGGCTTCGCTCGAACAGCAGCGGCAGCAACCCGGCGATCGTCGTCATCGAGGTCAGCAGCACCGGCCGGAAACGGTCGCGGCTGGCCTGCCGAGCTGCGGCGACCAGCGCCAGGCCTCGGGCGGCGTTGCGCTTGACGAAGGTCACCAGCAGGATCGAGTCATTGACCACGATGCCGGCCAGCGACGCCATGCCCATCATGCTGGGCATCGACAGATCCAGGCCCATCGCCCAGTGCCCCCAGATGACGCCGATCAGCGCCATCGGGATCGCGATCATCACGATGATCGGCTCGGCATAGCTGCGGAACTGAAAACTGAGCAGCAGGAAAATACCGAGCAGGCCGATCAGGAAACCACGCCGCATCGAGCCGCCGGTCTCCTCCTGCTCGGCGGCCTGACCCTCCAGCGACACGGTCACCGATGGGTAACGTGATTGCAGTTCGGGCAGAAAATTGGCCGCGGTATCGGCGGTGATCTCGTTGACGTTGGCGACCAGGCTGTCGATGTCGCCACGGATGGTGACAGTGCGCCGCCCCTCGATCCGCTGGATGCGCGCGAAGCCTCGTCCCGGCACGGCGGTCACCACCGCCGGCAGCGGCGTCTGGCTGCCATCCGGCAGGGTCAGGGAGAAATTGTCCAGATCGGCCAGGCTGTCCTGGCCGCCGGGGGAAAGCTGCACATCGATCTCGAAGCTCTCCGTTCCGACCTGGATCTCGGCCGCCGTACGGCCCTGATAGGCGGCACGCAACTGGGCAGCGATGGCCGAGGCGTCCAGCCCCATGGCCAGCGCACCGTCGCGGAGCGCCAGCCGGACCTCCGGCTTGCCGGGCCGCAGATCGTCCTGCAGGTCCTGCACGCCGCGATACCGGCCAAGCCAGGCCTGAAGATCGAGCGACGCGGCCTTCAGCGCCTGGAGATCGCCGCCCTGCAGGCGGATCTCGATCGGCAGGCCGGCGGGACCGATCTGCGGCTCCTTGAACGCCAGGGCGACGATGTCGGGAATGGTGCCGACCTCCTCGCGCCACAGGTTCAGGACGTCGTCGACCCGCGCGTTTCGCTGCTCGGCCTGCAACAGGTCGGCCGTCACCGTTGCCAGATGCGCACCGCTCTCATAGGCGTCGGCGTTGGCGCCGTACTGGATCAGCACGTTGCGGATCAGCGGCCGGCCCTCCGGCTGGCGCGGGGTGAACGCGGCGTCGACCCGGTCCAGCGCCTCGGTCAACCGGGCGACGACCTGTTCGGTGCGCTCCAGCGGCGTGCCCTGGGGCAGCAGCAGACGCGCCTCGATTACGTCGCCGTCGAGATCGGGAAAGGCGCGGAATTTCAGGGCACCGCCCGCCATCATGCTGACCGACGCCAGGAACACCATGATCACCAGCCCGACCGTCAGGTAGCGCCAATGCACCGCGGTATCCACCATCGGGCCGAGCACGGATTCCCGGACCCGGGCGAAGCGGGTGTCGAACCAGTCGCGGAACCGGCTGCGGTGCTCGTGTTTCAGGGCATGGAACATGTGGTGCGGCAGGATCAGGAACGCCTCGAGCAGGCTGACCGACAGGGTTGCGATCAAGACGATCGGGACGACCCGCAATACCTGGCCGATATCGCCCTGCAGGAAGGCCAGCGGCGCAAACACGCAGATCGAAGTCAGGAATGACGACGCCACGCCGATGGCCACCTGGTTGGTGCCGTCGATGGCGGCGGCCAGCGGCGGTTTGCCCTGCTGTACATTGGTGGCGATATTCTCCGCGATGACGATGGCGTCATCCATCAGCAGGCCGATGGCGATCAGCAGCGCCACCATGGTCAGCATGTTGATCGACATGCCGATCAGGGTCATCAGGAAGAAGGTGCCGAAGAACGACACCGGCAACCCCATCGCGACCCAGAACGAGAACCGGATCGAGAAGAACAGCCATAGCGCCAGGAACACCAGCACCAGCCCGACAACCCCGTTGTCGGTCAGCATGGTGAGCCGGTCCTCGACGATCGACGCGATATCCCGGGTCAGTACGAAGGCAACGCCCGGCGGCGCCCGCATCTGCTCGTCGGCCACGAAGGCGTCGACCGCCTGCATCACGGTCAACGTGTCCTGCTGCTTGGTCTTGGCGACCTGCAGGATGGCGCCGCGTTGTCCGTTGAACAGGACCCGGTCCTCGTCGGTCTCGAACCGGTCGGTGATGCTGGCGATCTGCCCGAGGCGCAACTCCGCCCCGGTATCGCCGCCCAGCACCACCAGGTCGGCAAATCCGATCGGCGATTGCCGGCGGTCGGCGAAGCGCACCAGCACGTCGCGCTCGCCGGTCTCGATGGTTCCCGAAGGCAGGTCGATGCTCTGGCGCTCGACGACCGCGGCGATGTCGGAGACGCTGAGGCCGTATTGCCGCAGCGCCAGGGGGTCGAGCGCGATGCGGATCTGCCGCTCGGAGAAGCCCTGGACCTCGACCTGGCTGACCTCCGGCAGTTGGGTCAGCCGGTCCTTCACCTGCTCGGCGAATTCCTTCAGGTCGGGCTCGGCCATCGGCCCGGTGATGGCGATCGAGATCACCAGATCGGTCAGGTTGATCTGCTCGACGACCGGGATCCTCGGCGATCTCCGGGAAGCTGTCGATGGCGTCGATCTCGGTCTTCACATTGGTCAGGAAGCGGTCCATGGAGCCGCCCTTGACCATCTCGATGGTCGCGCTGCCCAGGCCCTCGCGCGCCTCGCAGCGCACTTCCTCCAAGGTCGTTCAGCCCGTCCACGGCCTCTTCGATGCGCTGGCAGATCGCCTCCTCGACCTCCTCGGCGGTGGCGCCGGGATAGGCAACGCTGACCTGGACCGCGTCGGCGGAGAAAGTCGGGAAAGGTCTCGCGCTTCAGGTTCGGCAGCGCCACTACGCCCAAGGCCATCAGCAGAACCATCAGCAGGTTCGCGGCGGTCGGATGGGTTGCGAAATAGCGGATCATGGCGCCGACGCCCCGGACCGGCTGCTAGCGAACCGCAAGGTCGCCGCCGGCCTCCGATCAGCAGGCGGTCGGCCAGCGCGGTGTCGACGCTCGGCGCCAGCAGCATGCCCTCGATGGCCGGGATCAGGTCGGTCACCACGACGCGGTCGCCGGCCGTCAGGCCGGACTAGGACGACCAGGAAATCGTCCTGAGCCGGGCCGGGCTCGATCGGTCGGAACTCCAGGCGGTCGTCGGGTCCGGCGATGAAGACGACGGGATTGCCCGAAGGGCTGCGATGCACCGACGTTCGCGGCACGACGATGACGCCGTCGCGTGGCCGGCCGCGCACCTCGACCTCGACGAACATGTTCTTCGCCAAGGGTGGCCGGCGACCCGGGATGGCCTGCCGATAGGGTTCCTCGACGGATATGATCAGGCCCAGCGTCCGGGTCTGCGGGTCGATCATGTCGCTGACGCGGTCGAAGCGACCGGCCCAACTCGCCCGCAATTCGCCGATCTCCAGGCGCACCGTCGCCTGCAGGCCCCAGGCGTTCGGCAGGGATGACAATTCCTGGGCCGTCAGTGTCGACAGGTCGATCTCGCCATCGATCAGCGGCACCAGCCGGTCGATGCCCATCTGGGCGGTCACCTCCGCCACATCGATGCTGTCGGCCTCGGCCATGGTCTGGCCGGCGGCGACGAACTGGTCCTGTTCGATGGTGACCTCGGCGATCCGGGCATCGAAAGGCATGCGGATCTCGGTGCGGGCGAGGTCCGTCTCGGCCTCGACCAATCGCGACCGGTTGAGGGCCAGGCTGGCCTCCAGCACCCGGCCCTCGGCCGGCAGCAGGGTCAGCTGGTTTTCCAGATCCTGGACCCGCTGGCGCTGGGTCAGGGCAGCGGACTCGGCCTGGTCGACGATCGCCTGGCTGGTGTTGCCATTGACCAGCAGGCGGCGCTTGCGGGTCAGATCCTCCAGCGCCAGCGCCAGCCGCGCTGTGCGATTTCCATCGAGGCGCCGGTGTTGGATTCGCGCACATCCAACTCGGCGAGCTGGGCCACGATGCTCTCGACATTGGCCTGGCTGCTGGCGACCGCCAACTCATAGTCGGTGGGGTCGATGCGCAGGATCAGGGTCCCGGCCTCGAGCATCCGTCCGCGTTCGAGGTCTGGATTGCGATACACGACACGGCCCGGCACCTCCGCCACCGCGTCCCAGACGGTGCCGGGCTGGGCATAGCCGTAACCCAGCGCTCGGGGCACGAAGCGGGCCGGTATAGCCTCGATGACCCGGACCGGCTGTGCGATTTCCTGCGGTTCGGCACGCTCCGGCGTATCGCGGCCGGAGATCTGCAGCGCCAGGATGACGATCCCGGCCGCGATCGGGGGCAGCACCAGAAAGCGCTTCCACAGGGCGCGGGGCTTGCTCATGGAGTGACCTCGCCGGTGGTAGCCGCCCGGTGGTTCAGCTGTAAACCGTTCAGGGCCATCGGCACCAGGATGTCGGCGATCGCCTCGATTCGCTCCGGCGTGTATCCGGTCCAGCCCAGGCGATGCAGCAGCGGGCGCTTGGCGATGGCGAAGCCGATGATCTGGCCGATCAGGGCATGCGCCGCCAGGATCGCGCTCTGGTCTTCCGCCGGCACGCCGCGGGCGGCGCCCGCCAGCGCGCTGACCGCGCGATGCATGGGTTCGATCAGGTTCTCGAACAGGATCGGAAAGGCCGAGGACGGTTCGGCGTATTCCCGCAGCACGAGGGCGATCTGTTCCTGACGGGGGCCATGGCTGATGAATGTGGCAATCTGGGCCCGGACGAAGCGTTCAGCCACCGCCGCCAGATTCGCACGGTCGCCGCCGGCCTCAGCCAGATCCTGCCGCAGCGCCATGGCCACCGGCAGCGCTCTTTGACTGATTTCGGCAACAACGGTTTCCGTCACCGCCTCGTAGAGGCCCTGCTTGCCGCCGAAGTGATAGGCGATGGCGGCAAGATTGACGCCCGCCTCGCGCGCCAGCATGCGTGTCGAGACCGCCTCGAAGCCCAGCCGGCCGAACAGTTTCAGACCGGCTTCGATGAGCAGAGTTCGGGTCTCGTCGCCGCGGACCGGAGTGTCGAGTGACGTCACCATTAGGCATATTTGGTCAATCGACTGTATAAGTCAATCGATTGATTAAAATCGAAGCGATGAGGATGGGGCCCGACGCTAGGTTTCACGTCGTGGGCGAAATGAAACCGACAAGGAAGTTTCAACGGGCGGCAAGTCGCTCTGACCCGAACCCGGCTACGTTCAGAAATTCGAGCCGTACTGGAAATCCGTGTCGGGGCCGCTAGACGCCGGCAACTTCAGGCCCGGCGATGTCGACAAACCTTCCGACCGCAGTTCAGGAATGTGAAGGCGACGGACAGTGTTTCGAACCCATCGCCGCATAGACGCCGGCGACGGGTGTCTGGATCGTTTCAGCGTATCCGGATCGGCTCAAACGGCGTTTTCGATGAAACGCAGCAGGCTGATCCAATCCTCGCGCACCATCTGCGCGCGCTTGCTCTTGAGGTCGAACAGGCTGCGGCCTGTCGCCGCCGTCTCGGCATACAGGGCGCTGTCTCGTAGCCGGGTCACCACCCGATGTCCCTGACACACCAGATAGGTGTCCAGCCGCGACGCGGCGCGGGTCCGCGCCCGCATGCGGTTGCCGACCAGCGCCACCGCCTTCTTGTTCTTGCGGATCGGCTTGATGGCGTCGAGCTTGTCGATGAAATGGGTCGTCGCCGCCTCGTCATAGGGCGACGGCAGCACCGGCAGAACGATCAGGTCGGCCATCTTGACCAGTTCCTCGGCCTGCTTGGGCCGTAGCGCCGCCGGCGCGTCGATGATCAGGCGCGCGGTTGATTTCGGAACCTTGCCGATGTCTCTGGCCCAGTCGGTGCCATGCACCGGCGCCAGGTCGCCAGGCCGTTTTCGGGTCCATTCCAGGCTGCTGTGCTGGCGATCGGCATCGGCCAGTGTCGTATTGAGCCCGGAACCGGCAAATGCCGCCGCGAGTTGCGTTGCGATCGTCGACTTGCCGCAACCACCTTTGCTGTTCGCCACCAGTACTGAAAGCATCGCCGACCTCAAATCTTGTGCCAGAATGGACGCGCATGGGCGAAATCGTGCCAGTCGGCGACGATCTTCGGTTCCAGCACAGACACGCCATGCTCGTGCCAGCCGATCACGGTTCCGGCCGCACGCTGCAATGCCGCCCGCTTCCGCGCCGTTCCCCGGGCGTCGGCGGTTAGTTCGTCCATCAGGCGTCCGGCGACCGCGACGTCGTTGAGGTGCCCGATGGTGTCCTGCATCTCGGACAGCGCCCGCAGATAGGGTTTGACCTTCTTCTGCCCGTAGAGCGAGCTGAAGAACTCGGTCGCATACCGCAGTTTCTTCAGCGCAATGCGGACCTCGTGACGCTGTTCGGTCGGCAGATCGGCAAAACCCTTGCCGAGCTTCAGAACCTCCTTATGGCGCTTGGACAGCAGGCGGTCGGCCAGCTCGACCAAGGGTCGGTCCTGCCATTCGGTGATCGTGGGGTCGCCGCCCTGCCGCCAGCCTTCGCCCTCGACCCAGCCGCCAAGACGCAGCATGTATCGGGTATAGCGGTGCGATGCCACTGTCACATGGACCAGGTCGTACCCGCCGGCCTGTGCCGATTGCGACGCCTTCTGCAATTCCGCAAGCGCGCTGTCTTCCGGTCTCGCCGTCACCACGGGCGACAGCAGGGAGGCCAGGAAGACATCCCAATCGCGCGCCGGCCCCAGGCTGCTGGCGACCCATTTGGTCTCTTCCTTGAGCCAAATCAACTGTTGGGCGGGGATCGCTTTGGCGAACAGCGACAGGGCGGAGCGTAGCCGGCGCAGGCCGACCCGCATCTGGTGCACGCCTTCCTGATCCTCACCGGCGACGGCGGCGGACTCGTTCTGCAGCCAGTGATCCATGCAGTTGCGGATCACCGCCTCGAGAGCCTGGCCGACGGTGGCGTCGGGCTTGAGAGTCAGGCGCTTGGCCTTGCTCCAGCCAGGCTTCTCGCCCATGGCCAGGGCATATCCGCGGTCCGATTTCGACCGCATCTCGACCTTCAACGGGGTCAATTCGTGCAGCTCGAGCGCAAGCTTGTAGAGCGCCTCCGGCGAACCGCGAACCAGTTCCAGCTCGACCTCGGCGACCGGTAACGAATGACCGTTCGACTCGACCACCCCGTCGTCGAAGGCGATCTCGATTTCATTCGCCGCGTCGTCGCCGGCCTTGTCGCTGAGAAGCTTGGTGGTGCGCCGGATTCGGCTGGCAAAGACTGGCTGCAACTCGTCGGGCAGGATCAGTCCGATGCGCTCGCGCGGCTCGGGATTGGGCAGTGCGTCGAGATCCGGCTCCAGCGATTGGACCGGCGCCTCCCACTCGCCGCGTCGCAGCATGCCATCGCCCTCATCCTTGAGGGTCTGGACGAACTGCCGGCCCTTCTTGCGAACGCGGAATGCCAGCTTGCGTTTGTGCAGGCGGTGGTCGGGGTGTCGTAATAGACGCTCTCAAGCCGTCGGGTTACGGCTCGCCCGGCTTTCCCGGAAAGCGCCGGGGATTCCTTGAGGGCCCTCAGCGACGACGGATCGGCCGTTAATTTCAGTTCGATCTCCGACTGCGGTCGGTCCGGAGAATCCACCATTGCCTGTTACTGACCCCCGTTTATTGCGTTTCGTTGCCGCCACCATTCCATGGTGGAAAAAGCGCGGATATGATCTGTAGCAATAGTTACATAAAAACCTAGGCAAATGTCCAACCCGGACTTCGCCCTACGGCTTTTCGAGCACCATCATCTTTGACAGAAAAACCAGATCGCTCCCGCCGAACGTTAAGCCGGCACTTTCAAAAAGCGACACCAAGTCGCATCGGATGTAGTCGGCGTAGTACGGCTCGTGGAAGGCGCGCGGGAAATACTCCAGCAGGGGTGCAAGGTCTGGCCGGTCGCTGAGCTGCAAACTGTCGAGAAAGACCAACTGTCCTCCCGGCTTCAGGACCCGGGTGATTTCCGAAGCCGCCTCGGCGCGAACCTTCGCCGGCAATTCGTGGAACAGGAAGATGCAAGTGGCGATGTCGACGCTGGCATCCGGCAACGGGATCGCCTCGGCCGCCGCCTGGACGAAGCGGGGCCGGGGCCGGCGCCAGCGCCCGGCATGGCGGGTCGGACGGGCCACTTGCGCCACCCGGCGCCGAGCCTCGGACAGGTACGGCACCGACAGGTCCAGCGCGGTGATGTCGATGCGCGGATGGTTGTCGCTCAGATAGGACAGGAAACCGCCAGTGCCGCAGGCCACGTCCAGCAGTCGCAGTTCGGCATCGGGCCGTGCTGCAACGTAATGGTGGATCGGTACAAGGACTTGCCTACGCATGGCGTCGCCGCCGCCGCCGAACAGCACTTCGACCTGATGGTCGTAGAGCCGTGCAGAGCGCTCCGACAGATAGCCGTCGGTCTGATAGTGGAAATTCTGCCGGTAATAGCGCGGCAGCTTCTCGGTGCCTTCCGGCGGCGCATGGAAGACCTGGGCATTGTCCCGGCCCCGCCTGCGCGCGTTGACAGCCGGCAGATCGCGAAAGAAGGCGCGGGCGTCCGCCAGGGCTTTCGCCGGTGGCTGGATCAGATCGTGCGGGACCCGGTAATACCCGGCCTCGATGTTCCGCCAGTCGCGACGCATCAGCCATCTGAGGCCGGCCAGAACGTGCTCGGATTTGGTCGACGGGCCGGCGGTTTCCGGTTTCGGGATGGCGCCGCGGGACAGTCGGGACGACAGCAGGCTCTGGCCGAAGAACCATCCGATCCGCGCCGTCTGCGCCGCGGCATAGGCAACCCGTTCCACCGGACCAACCATTTTGTCTCCTACGGTGACACGCCCTATACCTGATAAACTGGGTGGTAACTCGCCGCCGCCAAGTGTCGGGTACCCAGCGCGGCAGCCGTCAGCATAGCACCATGAGGAGCTCGTCATGAGCGATGTGTGGCAATTCCAGGTTCGGATCACTCTCAGCGACACTTGCGCCGAGATCGCGCGGCGAAGCCCGGACGACCCGGCGCTGGACCCGCTGACCGAGGTGCTGTCCCGGCACGACGCCGCCCTGAAATGCCAATACGACGCCTTCGCCGGCTACGTCGCGGAGGCCGAGGCCCACGGCACCGAGAACTATCCGCTCTACGCCTGGACCAAGGCGACGATCGAAGATCCGATCAAGGAAGCGAAGTACATCAAGTCTTTCACGCTCTATGTCGGAGGCGAAGAGGTCTACGCGCGGGACAAGGCCGACCGACTGGAGGCCGATCTGAAGCCGCTGGTCGGTGGCGACATCATCACCCGCCTGACAAAACACGACACCAACCCGGCCAACAATCCGCAGCCGCCCGCCAAGTATCGCAACTAGGCAGTGAGGATTGCAGCGGAGCCTATCGCGGCGACAGGTGTATCCCGGCGAGCATGCAGCGAACCGATCCGCCCGCCAGTTCGATGGTCGGGACGTCGAGAGGCAGGAGGGTGGCGCTGCGTTCGATGATCGCGATCTGGTCCGGGGTCAGGGATCGGCGGGCCCGGGCGGATAGTGCGAGCACACGGCCGTTGCGGCCCTGAAGCTCGATGGCGTTGCCGGCGAACTCGGCGATCTGGCGATCACTGAGGGCGATGACTTCGCGGCCGGACTCCGAAAACCGTCGTGAGATTTCCGCCCGCCGCGCCGGATCGGCGATCATGTCGAGGCCGATCATCACGAAACCGGTGGCGATGCACATCAGCACATTGGTGTGATAGACCGGCGTTCCGGCTCGATCGCGCGCCTCGAAGACCATCGGTTCATAGTTGAAATGGGTGCAGAAGCGCTCCAGGGCGACCGGGTCGGTGCGGTTCGACTTGATCGCATAGGCCACCCGGTCGATATGGTCGAGGACCATGGCCCCGGTGCCCTCGAGGAACAGTCCGTCGGCCTCCAGCCCTGAATAATCGATCACGTCCTGCACGCGATAGTCGCGTTTCAGCATCTCGATCACGTCGCAGCGGCGCTCCCTGCGGCGGCTGGGCGCGAACATCGGGTAGATCGCCGTATGGCCGCCGGCATGGGTGGAGAACCAGTTGTTCGGAAACACCGAATCCGGCGTCTCGCCGGCCTCGTCCTCGAAGAGGTGGGCGCGGATTCCCTGGGCGCCGAGCGCTTGCGACGCCTGGGTGACCTCGTCGAATGCGGCCCTTGCCGTCGTCGCGCGGTCGCGGCCGTTGACCGGCTGCTGGAACGCGTTGTCGGCGATGGTCTCCTCATTGGGCCAGTATTTGTGCGGTCGCACCATGACGACCGCGGCGGGGGCTTGGGCGCTACGCCGTTCCATGGGCTGCATCTAGGCGGCCGCCTTGGCGGAGCGCAGGATCATGCCATAGAGATCGCGCGGCTCGTCGGGATCGGCCAGCATGTCCAGGTGCTGGAACCGCTCGGTCTTGTCGAGCTGATCGCGGATGAAGCGAAGCGCTGAGAAATCCTCCACCGCGAAGCCGACGCTGTCGAACAGGGTGATCTGGTGGGGGTGACGCCGGCCCTCCGCCTCGCCGCGAATGACCCGCCACAGCTCGATCACCGGGTGATCCTCGTCAAGCTGCTGGATCTCGCCTTCGATCCGGGTCTGCGGCGGGTATTCCACGAAGATGTCGGACCGCAGCAATATGTCCTTGTGCAGTTCCGTCTTGCCCGGGCAGTCGCCGCCGATCGCGTTGATGTGCACGCCGGCGCCGACCATGTTGTCGGTCAGGATCGTCGCGCATTGCTTGTCCGCCGTGACCGTGGTGATGATGTCCGCGCCCTCAACGACATCCTGCGCCGAACTGCAGCGAACGATGTCGAATCCCTTGCCTGCCAGGTTCGCGGCGCATTTCCCGATGGCCGACGGATCGACGTCGTAGAGCCGCAGGCTCGTCACCCCGAGGATCGCCTTGAAGGCCAGCGCCTGGAATTCCGCTTGGGCGCCGTTGCCGATGATCGCCATGCAACTGGCCCCCTTGGGCGCCAGGTATTTGGCGGCGAGCGCGGACGTTGCGGCGGTGCGCAGCGCGGTCAGGATCGTCATCTCCGACAACAGCACCGGATAGCCGGTGTCGACGTCGGAGAGCACGCCGAACGCGGTTACCGTCTGCAGACCCTTCCTTGGTGTTCTTCGGATGGCCGTTGACGTATTTGAAGCCATAGACCTCGCCATCGCTGGTGGGCATCAGCTCGATCACACCGACCGGCGAGTGCGATGCGACGCGCGGCGTCTTGTCGAACAGTTCCCAACGCCTGAAGTCTTCTTCCAGATAGGCGGCGAGCCCGCTCAGCATGTCTTCGATGCCAATTTCGACGACGATCCTCATCATGTGATCGACGCTGACGAAGGGAACGATGTTCAGGCTTCTCGGTGCGGTGAATGTCATGGCGATAACCGAACCTCTCTCGCTTGCGCGTCTCGCCGTCCGGCATCACGGCCGGCGGCAGTCACCATATTGGAGGAGTGTCCGGTTGATCAAAATAGCAAGATCTAGTACAAATCATCCATAGGTCTAGCAAATCGCTAGATAAAAATGCACGAATCGCCAAACACCATGTCCGCAATCGACCGGCATCCCGGCAAGCATGCGTATGATCGACTTGACAGGGAGTTGATCGCATTGCTGCGCAATGACGGTCGCGCGCCTCTGTCGAAGCTGGCGGACATCCTGCAGGTGTCTCGCGGTACCGTTCAGAATCGGCTGGACCGGCTGCTGGCTTCGGGCACCCTTCTCGGCTTCACAATCCGCGTGTGCGAGGACTACGCACCGGACACGATCCGGGCGATCATGACGATCGGGGTGGTTGGAAAGTCGACCACCGAGGTCATCAGGAAGCTGCGCGGCCTGCCCGAACTCCAGACCCTGCACACCACCAACGGCGCGTGGGACCTGGTGGCCGAGATCCAGACCTCGAGCCTGGTCGAATTCGACCGTATCCTGCGCGAGGTGCGAACCATCGACGGCGTGTTGAACAGCGAGACCAGCCTGCTGCTCAGCACCATTTGACGCCGCTCGATGGGCTGAATGCGTGCCGAAATGGCGGGGCGAGAATGACCGGCCTCGGGCGGCGTGAAATCGTGATTGGGATTGGCCTTCGGGGCCGTTGCAATGCCGATGGTGCTGTGCTTGCTTGCGGCCGAACTAGACCCAGCCCGGATGGCCCGATGACGAATTTCCGCTCGCTCGCCGATATCGAAGTCGCCCACCGCATCGTGCTGGTGCGCGGCGATCTGAACGTGCCGATGAAGGACGGATCGGTGACCGACGCGACCCGGCTGGAGCGCCTGGCGCCGACCGTGCTTGAACTGGCGGACCGGCACGCCAAGGTGGTCGTGCTGTCGCATTTCGGCCGGCCAAAGGGCGAGGTGAAACCGGAGTATTCGCTGCGCCCGGTGGTCCCGGCGTTGTCGAAGGCGTTGGAAGGGCGGCCGGTAGCATTCGCCGAGGACTGCATCGGCCCGGCGGCGGAGCAGGCGGTGGCGGCGCTGGAGGATGGCGGGATCCTGCTGCTGGAGAATCTCCGCTTCCATGCCGGCGAGGAGGCGAATGACGCAACCTTCGCGCGGTCGCTGGCGGCCCTGGGCGAAGTCTATGTCAACGACGCCTTCTCGACCGCCCATCGCGCCCATGCCTCCACTGAAGCGGTGGCGCGTCTGCTGCCGGCGGTGGCCGGGCGTCTGATGCAGGCGGAGCTGGAGGCGCTGGGCCGTGCGCTCGGCGATCCGGAGCGCCCGGTGATGGCGGTGGTCGGCGGCGCCAAGATTTCCACCAAGCTCGATCTGCTCGGCAATCTGGTGCGCCGGGTCGACCGGCTGGTGTTGGGCGGCGGCATGGCCAACACTTTCCTGCACGCCGCCGGCACCGATGTCGGGGCCAGCCTGTGCGAGAAGGAGATGGCGGAGCAGGCCCGGGCCATCGCCGCGATTGCCGAGGATGTCGGCTGCGCCCTGCTGCTGCCCACCGATGCGGTGGTGGCGCGGGAGTTCAAGGAGGGCGCGGCAAGCGAGACGGTCGCCGTCGATGCCATAGCGTCCGAAGCCATGATGCTGGATGTCGGGCCGGAGACGGTCGAGGCCTTGAAGGCGAGCATGGCGGAATGCCGTACGGTGGTGTGGAACGGCCCGCTGGGCGCCTTCGAGATCGCGCCATTCGATGCCGCGACGACGGCGCTTGCCCAATTCGCCGCGGAACGCACCGGGTCCGGCGATCTGCTGACCGTGGCCGGCGGCGGCGACACCGTGGCGGCCCTCGGCAAGGCCGGTGTGGTCGGCGATTTCAGCTATGTCTCTACAGCCGGCGGCGCCTTTCTGGAATGGCTGGAAGGCAAGGAACTGCCGGGCGTGGCGGCGCTGTCGGTCTAGCCAGCTCGCCGCGAGGCTCGGACCACCTTCTGTCCATTGGGCGAACCACCTGTCGAGGCTTTCGTCGGAGATCGACCAGCTACAGTCAGTTCTCGTCGAACATGAGCGATGCCAGAAGATCCGGGTAGAACAAATCCTCCGCATTGGGAATCGGGGCCAATCATTGAATGGCTGGTCGATGAAGGGCGATTCCTGGCTGCTGTTGACGAACTCGTCAGTCAGCTCGGCGCCAGGATGCTTGCCTCCGGGGCGCCGCTTTCGAGGCTGCGCTTGTCGATGCGGACATTGCACCCGCTGATGGCCGGCATCACGTCGGTATGGGAAAGGGACAACGGATCCGCAAACCGTATCGAAACGCCCCACGGGCTCGAGGGCCGGTCCGGCTATATCGGCAGCCCCCTCGAAATCATCAACCGAACCGGCACGTCATTCAGGAAACGGCTCAGCGATGCGCTGTCGAACACCGACCACAACGTGCTGCACGAACTGAGAGCGCGCGGCGGCACGGACTATTTCGCGATTCCGCTGAAGTTTTCTGATGGGGCCACGGCAACCTTGGTCGTGACGACCGATGCCGCGGGCGGCTTCTCAGACCGGGACATCGGGCAGGTCAGCGAGATCGCGTCCGTTCTTGCGCCGATCATAGAGGTTTTCAGCGCACGGCGCGTATCGCTCGCAGTGGCGGAGGCCTACCTCGGGCCGCGGACCGGTCGACGGGTCCTGGAAGGACAGATCACGAGGGGCGATATCGAGACGATCGATGCGGCCATCCTGGTAAGCGACATCCGCGATTGGACGGGCCTCAACAACCGCCTTCCGGCCGAACAGGCGCTGGCACTCGCCAACCGCTATTTCGAAGTCGTCGCAGAGGCGGTTGAATCGAACGGCGGCGAAATCCTGAAGTTCATCGGCGATGGAGTCCTCGCGGTCTTTCCAACCGACGACGGAAATCCGGACGGTACCGCCGCTTGCAGTGCAGCTCTGGCGGCGGCACGGCAGGCTCTGCGGATTGCCGACGAGCTGGCTCCCCCACTCGATCTCGATTTCGGGATTGGAGTCCATTTCGGTGAGGTGCTCTACGGCAACGTTGGATCGAAGTCGCGCATCGACTTCACGGTGTTGGGGCAGGCCGTGAACACAGCGGCCCGTATCGAAGGTTTGTGCAGCAAATACGACAAGCCGATTCTGTTCTCGCAAGATGTCGCAATTCGCCTGGCAGAGCCGACGACGCTTGTGTCTGCGGAGATTCTCAAGGGGAATGACGAGACGTCCGAAATCCTCACGATCATCGACAACGTATGACCCGGGATTCCGGCAATTCGCCGGTCCGTTCAAGGGCCAAGGACCCGAAGACATCATCGCACGCCACCGAATTAATGGTTGTGCGACAAGCCGGAAATAAACCTTTCATAAAGGTCGGTCTGCGAAGGTGACCCCGTACCGGTCCGCACCGATCCCCGGACCGCGCCCGCCAGCAAGGATTGGGTCATGCAGATATCGCCCTCGGCCGCATTGTTCCAGGCTCTGTCCAGCATCAGCCAGCCACAGGGGCAGCAGGCGGCCGGCGCCAACGCCGTACCGCTTGCCAAGGCTTCCAAGCAGGCTGCCGAGACGCAGACCCCGCAGGCGGTTCCCGCCCCCCAGAACACCGGGTCGGAACTCCGCTTCCGCGAGCCGGCGGAAGGCGAGACCCCGCTGCGCGGATCGCTGCTCGACGTCTCCGCATAAACTGCCGGTAGCGCGGCCGACCGGCCGCTGTTCCACCTCTCGATTTTCCTTGCCGGCGGCCCCGTCCGGCGGCCCTAATGCCCGATGACCGAGACGCCGAAACCGGCCGGACCGTCGATTCGCGCGGTACCCGAAGGTGACGACCGCGCGCGCCTGCTGTGCCCGGATTGCGGTTATGTGGTCTACGAAAATCCCAAGATCGTGGTCGGGTCAGTCGCCTGCTGGGAGGGCCGCATCCTGCTCTGCCGCCGGGCGATCGAGCCGCGCAAGGGCTATTGGACCCTGCCGGCCGGCTATCTGGAACTGAACGAGACGGTCGAGCAGGGCGCGCTGCGCGAAGCCTGGGAGGAGGCGCGCGCGAAGCTGCAACTGGAGGGGTTGCTGGCGATCTTCAGTATTCCCCGCATCAGCCAGATCCAGTTGATCTACCGGGCCCGCCTGACCTCGCCGGACATCGACGCCGGGCCGGAATCCGCCGAGGTCGGATTGTTCCGATGGGACGACGTTCCCTGGAACGATATTGCCTTCCCGTCGGTTCATTGGTCGCTGGCCCGACACCGGGAAATCGGCAACGGCCCCTTGGGGCAGCCGGGCACCAATCCGGACGCGGACACGCCGGGGCTTTGACATTCACAGCCCAAATTCGGGCTGCGTAATTCCCCTCTCCCACAAGGGGAGAGGTGATAGAAACAGGTGACCGCCGCGATAATTGCTGGGCGGTCGGCCGTTAGTTTGTGTGACGTTCGCGGGAAAGGTAATCGACCAGGCGACGGCCCTGCTGCGGCGGGTAGCGCTCTTCCAGCACCTTGGCTTCCCGCATCCGGTCCACCCGGAACGACCGGAAATCCCGGCGCAGCTCGCACCAGCTGATCATCAGCCAAACGGGGCCGAAGAAGGCGAGGCCAAGCGGCCAGATCGTACGTTCCGTCTCCCCTCCGGACAGGTCGTGATAGGCGATCGCGACCTTGTGGGATTCCCGCACCGCGCCGCGCAGCGCCGCCATGTCGACGGTGATCTCCTCGCGGTAGTGGCTGCCCGGCGCGAACAGGGCGGTATCGCGGAACAGTCTGCGTTGACGGTCGGGCAGGGTGTGCTCGATCTTCGCCAGGGCGTTCTCTGCCGCCCTGCCCAGCCGCTCGTCGCCCCAACTGCCGACGATCTTGGCGCCCAGCACGATGGCCTCGATTTCCTCCAGCGTGAACATCAGCGGCGGCAGGTCGTATCCGTCGCGCAACACATAGCCAAGGCCGGCCTCCCCTTCGATCGGGACGCCCGACCCGACCAGGTCGGCGACGTCGCGATAAATCGTCCGGACCGAGACCTCCAGCTCCTCGGCGAGGTCGCGCGCGGTGGTCAGCCGCCGCCGTCGCCGTAGGGCCTGGATCACCTGAAACAATCTGTCGGCGCGGCGCATCGGTCCCCCGGTATGCAACGGTCGTGAAAGTACTCCGATCCTGCTGACACCATGCTGTCAGCAGTGCCGTGCTCTACTCCTTTTCCGAAGCCCCGGATAGGGGCTTGCCACCCGCCAAGGATCCCGCAGATGAGCCTCAAATCCGTTTGCCCGATGATCGCGACCAGCCGCCTTCAGGAGACCCGTTCCTTTTACGACTGGCTTGGATTCAGGGTGGTCTGCGCCGATCCGCGTTCGCTGCAACTGGCCTGGCCAGGCGATCCGGATCTGCGGATCGGCTTCCTGGCGTCCGACGACCCCAACCAGCCGGATGTGTTCCGATCGCGCTTCGCCGGCGACGGTGTGGTTCTGCGTTTCGAGGTCGAAGACATCGAGACCCTGTATCGCCGGATCGGTGCGGTCTACACCCTGGCGGTCAAGCTGCGTGAGGGGCCGTGCGGCCGTCGGCATTTCGCCATCATCGATCCGAACGGGCTGGTGCTCGAATTCGTCGGACGACTGGAGACCGCGGCCAGCCATAAGCATCGTTTGGACGGGGTCGTCCACGGACTGACTGCGTCTGCCGCCCAGGCAGCGCCCTCTCCCCGAACGTTCGAGCCCGGTCTGGCGGGCTGACGATCGGGACATTGGAAACCGCCCGTTTGTCCGGATTGGCGCGCGGTCTTTCCACACGTCATCGTCATCGCGAGCGCCCCTCGACCGGCTCGGGATGAGGGCGCGGCGATCCGCTCTGTCCGCCAGCAGTGGATTGCTGCGTCGCCTTCGGCCCCTCGCAATGACGGGACGGAAAACGGCTCAGTCGCCCGTGGCGGCTGATGCCTCTTCGGTCTGGTGCGCGGCGATCAGCGGCACCTGGGTGATCGCGAAGACCAGGGTCAGCGGCATCAGCCCGAAGGTCTTGAAGCCGACCCAGAAATCGGTCGAGAAGTTGCGCCAGACAATTTCGTTCAGCACTGCCAGGGCCACGAAGAAGAAGGCCCATCGCCAGGCGAGCTTGTGCCAGCCCACATCGTCCATATGCAGCACGGCGCCCATTAGCAGCTTCAGATAGGGCCGTTTCAACGCCAGCCCGACGAACAGCACGGCGGCGAACAGCAGATTGACGATGGTCGGCTTGACCTTGATGAAGAAATCGTCGTCCATCCACAGGGTCAGCCCGCCGAACAGCATCACGAAGCCACAGCCAACCAGCGGCATCACCGGCACCCGCTTCTCCAGCCGGTAGGACACCAGCACAGCGATCGGAGTCGCCACCATGAAGGCCAGCGTGCCGGTCATGATGCCGTCCAGTCGGTTGGTGACGAAGAAGATCACCAGCGGTCCCATTTCGAGTGCGACGCGCAACAAGGGCGACAGCGGCTTGCGCTCTGCGGCGGTGGCGGCCCCGTCCGACCCTGACTCCGGTGCGGATTCGGTCATTGGAAGCCGACCTCGTCGAAGGTGCGAAGCTTGCGGCTGTGCAGCCGCTCCAGCCCCAACTCGCGCAGTATCTCCATGGCGCGGATGCCGATCTCCAGATGTTGGCCGACCTGCCGCTTGTAGAACACGTTGGCCATGCCGGGCAGTTTCAGTTCGCCATGCAGCGGCTTGTCCGAGACGCAGAGCAATGTGCCGTACGGCACCCGGAAGCGGAAACCGTTGGCGGCGATGGTGGCACTTTCCATATCGAGGGCGATGGCGCGCGACATGCTCAGCCGCTCGACCGGCTCGCGATAATCGCGCAGTTCCCAGTTGCGGTTGTCGATGGTCGCGACGGTGCCGGTGCGCATGATGCTCTTCAGCTCATAGCCGGTCAGGCCGGTCTGCTCGCTGACCGCCTGCTCCAGCGCCTGCTGTATTTCGGCCAGCGCCGGAATCGGCGCCCAGAGCGGCAAATCGGCGTCCAGCACATGGTCCTCGCGGACATAGCCGTGGGCCAGCACATAGTCGCCCAGCTTCTGGGTGTTCCGGAGGCCGGCGCAATGGCCAAGCATGAGCCAGGCATGGGGGCGCAGCACCGCGACGTGATCGGTGATGGTCTTGGCGTTGGATGGTCCAATGCCGATGTTGACCATGGTGATGCCGGAATGGTTGGCGCGCTTCAAATGGTAGGCCGGCATCTGCGGCAGCCGGTCGACCACGACGCCGCGCGGTCCACTGTCATCAATGCGACTGTTCGGGGTTATCCGGTCGCCGGGTTCGACGAACGCCTCGTAGTCGCAGTCGCCGCTGGCCATGAGCTCATGCGCCAAGCGCACGAATTCGTCGATATAGAACTGGTAGTTGGTGAACAGGACCTGATTCTGGAAGTGCGCGCAATCGGTCGCCGAGTAGTGCTTCAGGCGATGCAGCGAATAGTCGATGCGCGGTGCCGTGAACAAGGCCAGCGGCCGGGACTCGCCTCGCCTCGCCTTGAACGTGCCGTTGACGATGCTGTCATCGGTCAACGCCAGGTCCGGGACGTCGAACACCTCGCGTAGCATTCCCAGCCGGTCGGGCGCCAGATCGCCCTCCACATGCAGCCCGTCGGGGAATGCAAAGTGGATCGGGATCGGCAGATCGCTGACACCGACTTCCAACGGGACCTGATGATTGCGGATCAGCTGGGTGAACTGCTCAATGAGGTAGCGGCTGAACAGGTCGGGCCGGGTGATGGTCGTCGCGTAGGTATTCGGCGAGGAGACGAAACCATAGCTCAGCCGCGTGTCGACCCGGGCGAAGCTCGTGCTCTTGATCCGCACATACGGGTAGCAGGCCCGGACCCGGCCGGTCAGTGCGCCGCCCCGGGCGAAGCGCTCGAACCGGTCGCGCAGAAATGCCGTGCTCTCGTCGTAGATTTCCTTCAGGCAGTTCAGCACGCTTTCCGGATCGTCGAAGGATTCCGGCTTGCGCTTGGCGCTGGCACAGGTCTCGATCTTGGTCATTCGGCTACCTCAAGCCCCATCAACGAACGGGCGAAACCAGCAGGGTCGAAGGGCCGCAGATCGTCGATGCTCTCGCCGACGCCGATGGCATGAACCGGCAGCTCGAAGCGCTCGGCCAGGGCCACCAGCACGCCGCCGCGCGCCGATCCGTCCAGCTTGGTGACGATCAGCCCGGTCACATTGACGATGTCTCGGAACACCTCGACCTGGGCGTGGGCGTTTTGCCCCGTGGTCGCGTCCAGCACCAACAATACCGCATGGGGCGCGGTCGCGTCCTGCTTCTTCAGCACCCGGCCGACCTTCTCCAACTCGGCCATCAGCCCGGCCTTGTTCTGCAGCCGACCTGCGGTATCGACCAGCAGCACGTCCGCGCCCTCGTCCTTTGCGCGGTTCAGCGCATCGAAGGCCAGGCCGGCGGCATCCGCGCCCTGGCTGCCGGCCACCACCGGCACTCCGGCCCGCTCGCCCCAGAGCTGCAGCTGCCCGATCGCCGCGGCGCGGAAGGTATCGCAGGCGGCCATCATCACCGACCGGCCCTCAGAGCGCCATTGCGCCGCCAGCTTGCCGATGGTGGTGGTCTTGCCGGTGCCGTTGACGCCGACCACCAGGATCACCGCCGGCCGATGCCCGTCCGGTATGGCCAGAGGCATCGCCACCGGCTCCAGGATCGCCGTCACCTGTTCGGCCAGGGCGGTGCGCACCTCCTCCGGCGAGACGTCCTTGCCGAACCGGGTGCGGGCCAATTCCGCCGTCAGCTTGGCGGCGGTGGCCGGCCCCAGATCGGCGGTGATCAGCAACTCTTCCAGCTCCTCCAGCGCCGCCTCGTCCAGCTTGCGCTTGGTGAAAATCCCGGCGATGCCGTCGGTCAGCCGCGTAGAAGACCGCGACAGCCCCGCCTTCAGCCGCGCGAACCAGCCGCGGGGTGCGGCGTCGGACTCGGTCCGGTCTTCTGTCTGTTGCGTTGTCATATTGTCTTGCCGAACCTCGTCATGCCGCCACGGCGCCGTTCAGGCGGTTGCCGTCCACCCCGGTCATTGATGCACGGACCAATGTGCCCGGCGCCTGCGGACAATCGAATGACACTTGCGCGAAATGTTCCGTCCGGCCCTGCAAGCCCGTCTCCATCAACACGGTAGCCTCCCTGCCGACCTGCCCCGACAGATAGTCGATGACGGCCCGATTTCCGGCCGCCCGCAATCTGGCTGCGCGGTCCTTTCGGACCGGTACCGGCACCTGCGGCATGCGGGCTGCCGGCGTGCCGGGACGCTCCGAATAGGGGAATACGTGCAGGTAGGTGAGGCCGCATTCGTCGACCGCGCACAGGGTGTTCTCGAACATGGCCTCTGTCTCGGTCGGGAAGCCGGCAATCAGATCGGCGCCAAACACCATGTCGGGGCGCAGCCGCCGTGCGTTGTCACACAGGGCGATGGCGTCGGCGCGCAGATGCCGGCGCTTCATGCGCTTCAGCACCATGTCGTCGCCGGCCTGCAGCGACAGATGCAGGTGCGGCATCAGCCTGGGCTCGTCGGCGATCAGCCGCCAGAGGTCGTCATCGATCTCCACCGGATCCAGCGACGACAGTCTGAGGCGCGGCAATTCCGGCACCTGTGCCAGCAGCCGGCGCACCATCTGGCCCAGGGTCGGGCGGCCCGGCAGGTCGGGGCCATAGGAGGTGATATCGACCCCGCTCAGAACGATCTCGACATAGCCGGCCTCGACCAGCTTGCGGACCTGGGCGACGATCTCGCCGATCGGCACCGAGCGGGAATTGCCGCGTCCATAGGGGATGATGCAAAAGGTGCAGCGGTGGTCGCAGCCATTCTGGACCTGGACGAAGGCGCGGGCCTTGCCCTCGAAGCCCTCGACCAGATGCCCTGCGGTCTCGCCGACCGACATGATGTCGTTGACCCTGACCCGCTCGCCGCCCGGCGCCAGCGTCGCCTCGGACCAGGTCTTGGCGGCCATCTTCTCGTCATTGCCCAATACCCGGTCGACCTCGGGCATGGCGGCGTAGCGGCCGGGATCGATTTGCGCTGAACACCCGGTCACCACAATGCGCGCGTCGGGTCGACTACGCCGCGTTTTCCGGATCGCCTGGCGCGCCTGCCGTTCGGCTTCGGCCGTTACCGCACAGGTGTTGACGATCACGACGTCGTCCAGCCCGGCGCGGCGGGCATGGCCGCGCATGACCTCGCTCTCATAGCTGTTGAGGCGACAGCCGAAGGTTATGATCTCCGGCTCCGTCATGCCTTGGCCGTCCCACTGAACAGCGCGTCATCCAGCACGCCCGTGAAGCTGGTGGCGACCGGGCCGGTCATCACCACATGGCCGTCCTCGCGCCAGTCGATCGACAGCGGCCCGCCATCCAGCACCACTTCGACATTTCGGCCGGTCAGCCCGCGCCGGTGGGCTGCGACGGCGGCGGCACAGGCGCCGGAGCCGCAGGCGCGGGTGATGCCGACGCCGCGTTCCCAGACCCGCATGCGCAGGCGGTCAGGGCCGAGGAGGTGTACCGCCTCGATATTGGCGCGCTCAGGGAAGAACGGGTGGGTTTCCAGCGCCGGGCCGGCGACGGGCAGGAGCACCGCCTCGGCATCGTCGACGAAGAACACCGCATGGGGATTGCCGATATTGACGCCGACCGGGTCGGCCAACTCGCCATCGCCGACCGGCAGGTGCAACGTGTCGCACTCCGATGCGACCGGGATGTCGCGCCAATCCAGCAGTGCCGGTCCCATGTCGACGGACAGGGCGCCGTTGCCAGCGGCGGTACACACCAGCAACCCCGCGCTGGTGCGAATATGGATCCGGTCCTTGCCGCCTTCGGCCATCAGCAGCGATGCGACGCAGCGGGTGCCGTTGCCACAGGCGCCGACCTCGCTGCCATCGGCGTTCAGGATGCGCATCGCCGCATCGGCCTCGCCGTCATCGCACGGCTCGATCACCAGCAGCTGATCGCAACCTACGCCGGTCCGCCGATCGGCAATGGCGCCGGCCGCCACCGGCGTCAGGGCGAGCGGTCGGTCGCGGGCATCGACGACGACAAAATCGTTACCGAGCCCATGCATCTTGCGGAAGGCGATGGCCATGGCTGGGGGTTATATGGCGACCGCCCCGCCGAAGTCCATGGCTGGAGGATCGGCTAGTTGCTGGCCCCGGCGGTTTCGGCCCGGTCGAGACGGCATCCCTTCAGCCTCGCGCCGTCCAGCTTGGCGCCCGCCAGGTTGGCGCCGGTCAGATTGGCGCCGGTCAGGTCGGCGCCGGTCAAATCGGCATAGGCGAGGGGTGGTGCCGCGCAGGTCGGCCTCGGTCAGATCGGCGCCGGCCAGCTTTGCCCGCAGCAGGTTGGTGTGTCGCTCGGTTGCCTGGCTTGCCGAAATGCGCAGGGGGTAGAGCCGTGCCCGCTTTAGCGACGCGCCGGCAAGCGACGCGCGCTCAAGATTGGCGCCGCGAAGATCGGCGCCGGCCAGCTTGGCCGATTGCATGGCGCTCAGCGACAGATCCGCCATGGCAAGCTTGCAGGCGGTCAGATTGGCCTCGATCAACCAGGCGCCGCGCAGCATGGCGGCTGAGAGATCGCGCTGGGTGAAATCCTGGCCGGACAGGTCGACCGCCGTCAGATCGGCACGACTTCCGGCTCGCCCCATGGACTCCGCCCATTGCGCGTGGGCCGACAGGATCTCCTCCAGCGACTGCGGCAGGTCGGAGATCGCCGTCGCCGTCTTGGCGCCGGTCAAATTGGCCGTCTTCAGCGCCTCGGGATCCAGGGCGGCGCCCAGCAGGTCGGCGTCGCTGAGATCGGCGCGGTCGAACTTTGCGCCCAGCAGATTGGCGCCATGAAGCACCGTGCCGCACAGCTTGGCCCCGCTGAGATCGGCATCGGTCAGGTCGCAGCCGGTCAGCGTCGAGCGCGACAGGTCGGCACGCGGTAGCTTGGCGCCGCACAGCAGTGAATCGGAAAGGTCACACCCTTGCACCGCGGCGCTGGTCATTTTTGCGCCGGTCAGGTCGGCGGCGTGGATCTGGGCGTCGCTGATCGTGGTGACGTTGGTGTCGAAGCTGATCGGTACCATGCCGTCATCATTGCCGGGCATCACCACCACGCCGTCGCGCAGATCGACATCTGTCATCCGCGCCTCGTCCAGCACAGAACCCAGCATGGTCGAGCCGCGCAGATCGGCCTCGGTGAACTCCGCGCCGGTCATGTCGGCGGCGGACAGGTCGACCCCGTAGAGATTGCCGTTGACGAAGCGGCCCTTCGCAAGCTTTGCGCCTTCCAGCTTGCTGCCGGTGAAATCGGCATCCGACAGATCCCGGTTCGACATGTCGAGTTCGGACAGATCGCACATCCGCAGCACGGCCCGCTGGCCGCCGCGCTTGGTGATATAGAGTTCGTGAGCGTGGATGACGTCGTCCAGCTCACGCTGGGTGAGCCTGCGGCGCATTGCGTCGGCGACTTGCGTGCCGGACGGCATAGGGGTGCTGCCTTCCGGTCCGATTAGTTGTATTTTACGTCCATTCTATATGGTTAACAGAGAAATACTAAGATTGCCTAAATTTCCGGTTGTGCGTCACCGCGCAGCGGAATGCCGGCGTTGACATCGTCGCCCGCCGCGCCTAGGTTCCCGCCGCTCAGGTACAGCAAGAGCCCTGTCACGCGCCTTCGGGTGTCCGCCAGTCCGCGAGTTTCGCGCACTGGCGCGTTCTGCGTGTTGGGCCGGCTGTCGTGAAGAAGACCAGGATCAGGGACCGCCACGCTTTCGGCGGCGCCAAAGGACGGGACGATGTTCGACGGACTTAGCGGCCGTTTTGGAGAGATCTTCGACCGCCTGCGTAAGCGCGGGGCGCTCAGCGAGAGCGACGTCACCGCCGCCCTACGCGAGGTTCGCATCGCCTTGCTCGAGGCCGATGTCGCTCTGCCGGTGGTCAAGTCGTTCATCGACAAGGTGCGGGCGCGGGCCATCGGGTCCGAGGTGCTGCGCTCGGTCACCCCCGGCCAGCAGGTCGTCAAGATCGTCCACGACGCGCTGGTCGAGATGCTGAGCGGCGGCGCGGAAGACGGTGCGACGGACTCGCCGCTCAACCTGGTGGCGGTGCCGCCCGTGCCGATCCTGATGGTCGGGCTGCAGGGCTCGGGCAAGACCACCACTACGGCCAAGATCGCGCTACGCCTGAAGACCAAGGAGAAGAAGCGCGTCCTGATGGCCTCGCTGGACGTCCGGCGGCCGGCGGCGCAGGAACAGCTGAAGGTGCTTGGCGAGCAGATCGACGTGCCGACTCTGCCGATCGTCGCCGGCCAGCAGCCGGTCGAAATCGCCCGCCGCGCCATGGAGCGCAGCCGGTTGGAAGGCATGGATGTGGTCCTGCTGGACACCGCCGGCCGGCTGGCCATCGACGACGAGCTGATGGCCGAGGCGGCGGCGGTGCGCGACATGGTCAGTCCGGTCGAGACCCTGCTTGTCACCGATGCCATGACCGGCCAGGACGCGGTCGCGGTCGCCCAGGGTTTCCAGGACAAGGTCGGCATCACCGGCATCGTCATGACCCGGGTCGACGGCGATGCCCGCGGCGGCGCGGCGCTGTCCATGCGCGCGGTCACTGGCCAGCCGATCAAGCTGATCGGCGTCGGCGAGAAAATCGACGCGCTGGAGGTATTCCATCCGGACCGCATCGCCGGCCGGATCCTGGGCATGGGCGACGTGGTCGGCCTGGTCGAGAAGGCGGCGGAGACGATCGAACAGGAGACCGCCGAGAAGCTCGCCAAGAAATTCCAGAAAGGCCAGTTCGACCTGGAGGATATGGCGACCCAGTTGCAGCAGATGCGCAAGATGGGCGGCATGTCCGGGCTGATGGCCCTGCTGCCCGGGGTCGGCAAGGTCAAGAACCAGCTCAATGAGGCCAATATCGACGACAGTGCGCTGAAGCGGCAGGAGGCGATCATCCAGTCGATGACTCCGCGCGAACGCCGCAATCCCAAGCTGATCCACGCCTCGCGCAAGCGGCGCATCGCCTCGGGAGCCGGTATGAGTGTGCAGGACGTCAACCGGCTGCTGAAGCAGTTCCAGCAGATGACCAGCGTCATGAAGCGCATGAAGAAGATGGGCGGCAAAGGCATGATGCGCGGTGGCATGCCGGGCCTGCCTCCGGGAATGATGCCACCGGGCGGTGGCTTCAGATGATCGACCACATCTCGATCAGGGTGGGCGACCTGGAGCGTTCGCGCGCGTTCTACGACCGCGTGCTGGCGACGCTCGGTTCTGGCCGGGTCATGGATATCGACGAATCCGATTACGAGGCGTCCGGATATGGTCCGGGACAGGCCGTGGCCTTTGCGATCGGAGTCGGCAAGGAGCCTATGCCGCCTCCGCAGTCGGAAATCGGCCAGCATTTTGCCTTCGCGGCGGCCGACCGCGCCGCCGTCGACCGCTTCTACACCGAAGCCCTGGCTGCCGGCGGCAAGGACAATGGCGCGCCGGGCCTGAGGCCCGAATACCACCCTGACTACTATGGCGCTTTCATCATCGACCCGGACGGCTACCACATCGAGGCGGTCTGCCATCAGCCTGGCTGACGCGCCGCATCACTCACCAAACCACCACAGCAGACTCTGGAAAGGTCACACCACCATGTCCGTTAAGATCCGTCTTTCCCGCGGCGGCGCCAAGAAGCGCCCGTTCTACCGCATCGTCGTTGCCGATACCCGCACCCCGCGCGACGGCCGCTTCATCGAAAAGGTCGGTACCTACGATCCGATGCTGGCCAAGGATCACCCGAACCGCATCACGTTGAACGCGGACCGCATCAAGCACTGGCTGTCCGTCGGCGCCCAGCCGACAGACCGGGTCGCGCGCTTCCTCGGCCAGGCCGAACTGGCACCGATGCCGGTCTGGCGCGAGACGCCGAAGAAGTCGGCGCCCAAGGCCAAGGCTCAGGAGCGCCTGAAGGAGGCCCTCGAAGCCGCCGAGAAAGCGGCAGCCGCCCCGGCCGTGGAAGCGGCACCCGCCGAGGAACCAGCCGTCGAAGAGCCTGTCGCCGAGGAAGCTGCCGCCGAGCCGGCTGCGGAGGAGGCCGCCGAGGCCCCCGCCGAGGAGGTCGCTGAAGCTCCGGCCGAAGAGGCCGCTGAAGCTCCGGCCGAAGAGGCCGCTGAAGCTCCGGCCGAGGAGGTCGCTGAGGCTCCGGCCGAAGAGGCCGCTGACGCTCCGGCCGAAGAGGTCGCCGAAGCACCCGCTGAGGAAGCTGCCGCCGAAGAGGCCCCGGCTGAAGAGGCTGTGGCCGAAGCTCCGGCTGAGGAAGCCGCCGAGAAAGCCCCGGCTGAGGAGGCCGCTCCTGAAAAGGCTGCCGCCGAGGCGCCGGCTGAAGATGCCGCCGCCGAGGAGGCCCCGACCGAAGAGAAGGAGAAGGCCTGACCGGCCGGCATCCCGGGGTTTCGGCATCGGCATGAGCGGGCCGCAAGGGCATGGCTGTGACGGACAGGGTCTGCGTCGGTGTGATCGGCGGCGTGCACGGCGTGCGCGGCATCGTGAAGGTCAAGCCCTTCACCGCCGATCCGGCCGATGTGGTGGCCTACGGCCCGTTGACCGACGCGTCCGGCAGGAGGGTGATCGGCTTGAAATTGCTGTCGAAGCACAAGGGCCAGTGGCTGGCCCGCGTTGATGGCGTCGATGATCGCAATGCGGCCGAGGCGTTACGGGGGACCGAACTCTTCGCCGATCGTGGCCGCCTGCCGGCGCCGGATGAGGACGAGTTCTACCACGCCGATCTGATCGGCCTGACGGCGATTGGAACCGACGGGCAGGCTGTTGGCAAGGTGCGGGCGGTCCATGATTTCGGCGCCGGCGACATCCTGGAGATCGTTGGCGTCGACGGCCCGCCGCTGATGCTGCCCTTCACCCGGGAAGCCGTACCGGAGATCGACCTTGCTGGCGCTCGGCTGGTGATCGATCCGCCGGCGGAGACCGAGGCGACACCGGAGGACGATGCTGAGCGCGGGACCGAGGGAGGCAAGACGTGACGCCGCCGCCCTGGACCGCCACGGTTCTCACTCTGTTTCCCGAGATGTTTCCGGGGCCGCTGGCGATCAGCCTGGCCGGCCGTGCCCTGGATCGCGGCGATTGGATGCTCGAAACGGTGGACATCCGCGAATTTGCTGGTAATAAACACCGCACCGTGGACGACGCCCCGTTCGGGGGCGGCGCCGGTATGGTGATGAAGCCGGATGTGATCGATGCCGCGCTGACCTCGGTTCGCGAGGAACGGGCGAGGCGGGGTGCGGACGACCGGCTCATCTACCTGACCCCGCGCGGGCGGCTGCTTGACCAGCGGCTGATCGGTGCGTTGGGCGAATTGTCGGGCGTTGTCTTGCTCTGTGGCCGGTTCGAGGGCGTCGATCAGCGGGTGATCGAGGCCCATGGCATGGACGAGGTCAGCCTTGGCGATTTTGTGCTGTCGGGCGGCGAGCCCGCGGCGCTGTGCCTGATCGACGCGGTGGTGCGTCTGTTGCCCGGAGTGATGGGCAACCAGGACAGCGCCGAAGAGGAGAGTTTCGGGGAGCCCGGCTTGCTGGAGTATCCCCACTATACGCGGCCCGCCGAATGGCGCGGCCTTGACGGCGTCAGCCGGGCGGTGCCCGAGGTGCTGGTGTCCGGGGACCACGCCCGCGTACGCCGATGGCGCCGCGCCGAGGCGGAACGGATCACCCGGGACCGGCGTCCGGATTTGTGGCAGCGCCGGCCGGATGCCGGGACACATGACGAGACATGAAAAGTAAGAGTGAGAGAAGGGGCCAGACATGAACATCATCGAGAAGCTCGAGACCGAGCAGGTCGAAGCGCTGACCGCCAAGCGCGCCGTTCCCGAATTCGGCCCCGGCGACACGGTCCGTGTCAACGTGAAGGTCCTGGAGGGGACGCGCGAGCGCATCCAGGCCTATGAGGGCGTGTGCATTGCCCGCCGCAATGCCGGCCTGAACAGCTCCTTCACGGTGCGCAAGATTTCCTACGGTGAGGGGGTTGAGCGCGTGTTCCCGCTGCACAGCCCGCGCATCGACGCCATCGACGTCATCCGCCGCGGCGACGTCCGCCGAGCCAAGCTGTACTATCTGCGCAACCGCCGCGGCAAATCCGCCCGGATCGCCGAGAAGCGCGATATCCGCCCACCGAAGGGCTCCGCCGCTACTGCGACTGCCGCCGCGCCGGCCGAGGCCGTCGAGGTGGCCGATAGCTAGCGCCTGTAGGCTTCGCCGGCCGAAGCGATCTGGACTGACTTCCCAACACCGCGCCGACATCAGCTGTCGTTGCGAGGAGAGTCCTTCGGCATTCTCAGGATGGGCGCGACACGGCAATCCAACCGGTCCAGCCGGCTGAATTGCCGCGCTTGCAGCCGCTCGCATCGTGTGGCCGGGCGGAGAATGCGCTGGATTTCCGGGTCCTATTGCGGTTCAGTCTGGCGTCCGCGCGTTATCAAACAATCATGAATCCAGGATCTGTACCCAGTTCCGCGCGGCACGGCGGGGATCGGTCCACAAGGATTCAGCGCCACGTCAACTGGGAGGCCCATCATGAAACGCAGAGATCTGGTCAAGACTATCGCTACTGGAACGGCGGTTGCGGCCAGCACCACCCTCGCCGCGCCGGCGATCGCACAGGACCGGCGGCAATGGAAGATGGTCACGGCCTGGCCGAAGAACCTGCCGGGGCCGGGCGTGGCGGCGCAGATGCTGGCCGACCGCATCACCGCGCTGTCCGGTGGCCGCATCGAGGTCAAGCTGTTCGCCGCCGGCGAACTGGTGCCGGGGCGCGGCGTGTTCGACGCCGTCTCCGAAGGCACGGCCGAGCTGTATCACGCGGTGCCGGCCTATTGGGGCTCGAAGTCCAAGGGCATCTTGCTGTTCGGTTCGCAGCCCTTCGGCCTGCGCGCCGACGAGCAATTCGGCTGGCTGGCCCATGGCGGCGGCCAGGCCCTGTACGACGAGATGTATGGCCGCTTCGGGCTGAAGCCTTTCCTATGCGGCAATTCCGGGCCGCAATGGCAGGGCTGGTTCCGCACCGAGATCAACTCGGTCGACGATCTGCGCGGGCTGAAATTCCGCACCACCGGCCTGGCGTCGGAGATGTGCAGCAAGATCGGCATGGCGGTGCAGGCCATGGGCGGCCGCGACATGTTCCAGGCGCTGCAGTCCGGCGCGCTGGACGCCGGCGAATTCATCGGTCCGTGGACCGACAGCGCGCTTGGCTTCTACCAGGTCGCCAAGAACTACTATTGGCCGGGGGTGGGCGAGCCCTCTTCGGCGGAGGAATGCGCGGTCAACCAGGACGCCTACAACGACCTTCCCGATGACTTGCAGCAGGCCGTCGCGCTGGCCTGCGAGAGCCTTTACAATCCGGTCTGGACCGAATACACCACCAACCACGCCCGTGCCCTGCGGCAGTTGGTGGCGGAGCAGGGCGTCCAGGTGCGCAAGCTGCCCGACGACGTGATCGTCGCCCTGGGCAACGCCGCCGGCGAGGTGATCGCCGATCTGCGGGAGGACGGGGACGAGCTGGTCCGGCGGATCACCGAGAGCTTCCTGGCCTATCGCGAATCCGTCGCCGGCTACATGGTCTATGCCGATAACGGGCAGATGAACGCCCGGGCGCTGGATTACACCTACTAGGCAGGGCTGCATCTGTGAGCCTGCGTAACCGCCGCCGTGCCGGAACGCGGCGGCGGCGCTTGCCCCCTCACCCTCCCACGCTGACGCGCGGGTCCCTCCCTCTCCCCGAGGAGAGGGAAATTGCGCCGGCGGCTTTTGCTTTCCCTCTCCTCGGGGAGAGGGAGGGACCCGCGAAGCGGGAGGGTGAGGGGGCAGGCGCTGACGTTGCAATCCGACTCATCAGCGAAAGGCCGGTCGCGCCATGAGCCGCCTCGCGGACCGGCTTGATGCGATCAACCGGGCGGTCGGTGCGGTGGTGCGCTGGGCGGCGCTCCTCATGGTGCTGCTGCAGTTCGGCATCGTGCTGCTGCGCTATGTTTTCGGCGTCAGCAGCATCGCGCTGAACGAGAGCATCCTGTATCTGCATGGCGGGCTGTTCATGCTGGGGGCGGGGTACACCCTGCTGGTCGGCGGCCATGTCCGGGTCGACGTGTTCTATGCCCGGGCCGGCCCCCGCGCCCGGCGGGCCATCGATGTCTTCGGGCATCTGTTCCTGCTGATGCCGTCCATGGCGGTGCTGCTCTATTGGTCCTGGCCGACGGTGCGCAACGCTTGGGCGATCCTGGAAGGGCCGATCTCGGTCGGCGGCATCCCAGCCTCCTTCCTGCTGAAATCCCTGATCCCGGCCTTTTGCATCCTGTTGCTGATCCAGTCCGCGGCCTGCCTGCTGCGCGACATCGCCCGGTGGCGAGAGGACCCGGGATGACCGGGCTGCCGCTCGACCTGCTGATGATCGGGGCGCTGATCATCTGCATCCTGCTGGGTTTCCCGGTCTCGTTCACCATCGCCGGCGTGGCAACCGCCTTCGCCTTCCTGGGCTGGTGGCTCGGGGTGATGGACATCTCCCTGCTCGGTGCCCTGGGGCAGCGGGTCTTCGGCCTGCTGACCAACGACGTCCTGATCGCCATCCCGCTGTTCGTGCTGATGGGGGTGGTTCTGGAGAAGAGCCGCATCGCCGCCGACCTGTTGGAGACCATGGGCCGGCTGTTCGGCCGGCTGCGCGGCGGACTCGGTGTCTCGGTGGTGCTGGTCGGGGCGCTGCTGGCCGCCTCCACCGGCATCGTCGGCGCCACCGTCATTGCCATGGGTCTGATCGCGCTGCCCACCATGCTGCGCAGCGGCTACGACCCGAAACTCGCCTCGGGCACGGTGTGCACCGCCGGCACGCTGGGCCAGATCATCCCGCCCTCCACCCTGCTGATCATCCTGTCCGACGTAATGTCGAATGGCTATCAGCAGGCACAGTTCGCCCAAGGCAAGTTCACCGTGGAGACCATCTCGGTCGGGCAGGTGTTTGCGGGGGCCCTGATGCCGGGGCTGGCGCTGGTCGGACTCTACATCGCCTATCTGCTGGTGCGGGCCCGGATATCGCCGCAAGTCGCACCGGCGGTGCGCGAGGCGGCAGATCGCCCAACGGGCCGCCAGATCGCCGGGGTGATCGCGCCGCCCATCCTGCTGATCGTAGCGGTGCTGGGCGCGATCCTCGGCGGCATCGCGACGCCGACCGAGGCGGCTTCGGTGGGGGCCGCCGGCGCCCTGCTGCTGGCGGGGCACCGGCTGGGCGTCAGGCCCGGCCTGCTGATCGCCGGGGTTGTCGCCCTGCTGGCCCTGGCGCTGGCGGCGGGGCTGGCGCCGGTGCGGTTGCAGCGCAGCGATACGACGCTGGCCGTGTGGGCGCAGGGGGCCGTCTATCTGGCGCTGGCCGCGGCCGGGTTGGCGGCATTGGCCGCCGCGGTGCGGCAGGCGATGCGCGGCGGCATGCTGGTGCCGGCGCTGACCTCCACCATGACGGTCACGGCGATGATCTTCGCCACCATTCTGACCGCCAGCTTCTTCTCCCTGGTCTTCGTGGGGCTCGGCGGGGAGGAGCGGGTCGAACGCATCCTGACCGCCATGCCAGGCGGCCCGACCGGGGCTCTCATCTTCGCAATGGCGTTGGTCTTCGTGCTCGGCTTCGTGCTGGATTTCGTCGAGATCACGGTGATCGTGCTGCCGCTGGTGATCCCCGCCCTGATCGTGATGGGCCACGACCCGATCTGGCTGGCGATCCTGATCGCGGTCAACCTGCAGACCTCGTTCCTGACGCCGCCCTTCGGCTTCTCGCTGTTCTACCTGCGCGGCGTCGCCCCGCCGGAGATCCCGACCACCGCCATCTATCTCGGCGTCGCCCCGTTCATCGGCCTGCAGATTCTTGGCATGGCCCTGATCTGGCTCATTCCCACCCTCGCCACCTGGCTCCCGTCGGTGGTGTTTTGAGAGCGGTGGGAGATGTGCATTGTGTCACCGCGATACCGATGATCTCCAAACTCCACGAAAGATGAAGCTGGTTAACAGCCATTTCGACAACCTAAGATTGGCCCGCAAATCCGAAGGCCACATGGAACGCAAAAGGGAGGAAACCGTGCGTCACCTACTCAAGACCCTATTGGCGGCAACCGCTGCCATCAGCCTGTCCGCCACTGTGGCTGTCGCCGAAGGGCCGGTCACGCTGCGCATTCAGAACCACCAGGCCCCGGGGTCGACGGTGGGCTTGCTGATCGCAGAGTTCGTGGAGAATGTCGAGACAATGTCCGGCGGCGAGATTGACATCGAAATGTTCTACGCGTCCGCGGTTGTCAAATCCGTCGAGACCTTTGACGCAGCCGCCTCCGGCATTCTTGACTGCGACATGACCAACGGCAGCTATCAGACCGGAAAGAACCCTGCATTCCAGTTCGTCGCTGACACAATGGGCGGGTACGACACGCCGATCCAGTATCAGGCATGGGTGAATCTGGGCGGCGGCAAAGAGCAGATCAACGAGCTTTATGCCCCATTCGGAATGACGTTCATCGGCGCCCATGTCGGTGGACAGGAGTCGCTGAACTCGACCCGGCCCCTCAATGGTGCGGAGGATCTGGTGGATTTCAAGTTCCGCTCGCCTCCGGGCATGGAATCCGAGATCTTCGCAGCGCTTGGCGCCAAGCCGGTTGTGATGGATTTCACCGAGATATTCACAGCCCTTGAAACCGGCATTATCGACGGCGCCGATGCTGCAACCCTCGCCGTGAACCGCAGCCTTGGCATCTACGACATCGCAAAGCACACCACCTATCCAGGCTTTCACTCCATGTCATCGGACCATCTGGCTTGCCGGACCGATGTGTGGGAGGGCATGACCGATCAGCAGCGCGCCATCCTCACCGTTGCTGAAAAGGCGCTTGCGATGGACCTGATCATGCAGGTTCTGGTGGAGAACGGGCGGGCATTGGCTGAATTGCCGGCCGAAGGCGTGACCATCTACGACTGGTCGTCGGAAGATCGTGCGGCCTTCCGGGCCGCTGCACAGACCGCTTGGGCGGACTGGGCGTCGAGAACGCCCGAAACCCAGGAGATGGTCGACAGCCACACGGCCTTCGGCAAAAGCATCGGCCTGATCGAATAGCACACACGGCCGCCGGTCCCGGAGAAATCCGGGGCCGGTATCGCGATGGTGGCGATACTGCAGAAATCCGGTTCGCCGCCAATAGCCACGATTACGGCTATGTCCCCGCATTCTGACCAGGATCCGGACCATGAATCCCGAAATCAGGGAAGCAGGATGCCACCATTTCGGTGCTTGTGCTCTTATACCAAGGGACATAAATAGTGACCGGTTTCATGGCGCCAATTGACCCTTGCGGACAGGCGCGGCGCGCGGCGCGATGCAGCGCATCGGGCAAGCGTCGCAACGCATCCGAAAGGCTCAATTGGCGCCACCGAAGGCCGCTCTTCCGCACCCGCCCGCTGCGTTGCGGCCCGCTTGTGGTGCGCTGCACCACGGCGCAGACCGCGCCTGACGAGCGGGTGCGGGAGAGCGGTGAAACCGATCACCATTTATGTCCCTTGGTATTAGTCATCGCGTCGGCGCAATGGGGCGGGCCGGGTTTTGTAGAAGGAGATCAGCTTGAAGATCACCAAGGCAGGCACGATTGCATCCGCCAAAGGCCCGGCGGAACACTTCACCGGAACCGTGCGGTTCGATGCGCGGTTCAGTACGGAAGAGCCTGCCCGTGTTGGCGGCTTGACCGTCACCTTCGAACCGGGCGCCCGGACAGCCTGGCATACCCACCCGCTGGGGCAGACGCTCATCGTGATCTCTGGTGCGGGCCGGGTCCAGCGCGTCGGCGGCGGGATCGAGGAAATCCACCCGGGCGATATCGTCTGGATCCCACCGGGCGAAAAGCACTGGCATGGCGCATCACCCGACACGGCGATGTCCCATATCGCGATCGCCGAGGCACTGGACGGCAAGGCCGTCGACTGGCTGGAGCATGTCACCGACGCTGAATACCGCGGCGCGCCTTAGGGGTTCGAAATGCTCGACAGGCGACCCCGCGCAACGGACCTACGGCAAGATCGTGCCGGATTTCGCCGATCCGACAGACTGCGCAGGGGTGGAGAAAGGGATTTAGTAAACTGTCACGGTAATTCACCCTTTCGACCAAGCGCGTCTTCACGTCACGCCAGGGCAGGAGATATCCGCCCTGGCGCTCTTTCGATCCGATATACCTATTGCGTGGGCTCGATGACGGCGATGGCGATGGCTTCCGTGAACGTCACTTCGACTTCGTCGCCAGGGGTGAGTCCGAGGGCGAATTCCTGGATCTCAGGCTTCTGTACGACGACGCTGTGCACGAAACCATCCGGCGCGGAGAACACGACGAGTTTGCTCTCGGGGTCGAACGACACGATCCGGACGACGATGCGCACGGCATCGCCGGCAAAGGCAGCCGGCCTCTCACCTTCGGCCGCACGTCCGACTGCGACCACCGCCTGCGTATCGGGAGCGCCTTGGCCGCTTTCAGCCATCTGCACGGCGACGCTCTGCTCATGGACGGCCCGAACGATGTCGCCGGGCTCGATCTGGGCCAGATTGCGGACTTCGGGGCCTGCCACGATCGTCATCAGGCGGCCGCTCTCCGATTCCAGCAGGACCTGACGGGATTCCAGGTCGACCAACTGCACAACCGCATTGGTCTCAACCGAACTCACGGATGAGGCCGATTGCGGTGCATCGGTCGATCCGCCTTCCATATTCTGACAGGCGCCCACAAGCGCCAGGCTCAGAACTGCGATCCAACATTTGAACGTTCCCATGTCCTCCAGTTCCTTCCAGTGGTCCACTGCCGATCGCAGAGGTTTTCAAGGCCTTCTAAGCCGCTAGTCCCCGTTGGTATAATTGGCGTCGCCCGTTCAGGTCCAGTGCGTCATTTCGGCGCTAGTTCGGGGCGGCAGGCTGGCAACCCGGCATTAGCCGGAATGACCCTCGCGGATTCCCGTCAGCAGGGTTGATGCCGGCCCGATTCCGCCCAGTGGTCAACATGCTGGCTCACCGGCTGGCGAGCCGGCCACCGATGCGCCGTGTCGAACGTGGCGCAGGCACGTCCCCGAAGCTCTTACGTCCCCTAGGTTGCATTCTCCTCCGGTTGCCCTGCAGTCGTCTGGAGAAACGCATCCACACCGTCGGTGATGGTCTCATAGAGGTGGTCCGCGCCGATGGCGTCCACCACGCCGGCCGCCTGCATCCTGTCGCGAATGGCATCTCTCACCCGGGAAAATCCGAGAGACACGCCCTGCCTCTTGAGGTCTCCGTGCAGCTTGAGGAGCATATCCGTACTGGTGGTATCGATGAGATTGATGGTTTCCGCATCGACCAGCACCGAGCGCACGGGTTGATCCGCCGCCGCGATATGGCGCTTGAGCTGATCCGCGAAATGGTTGGAGTTGGCGAAATACAGGCCGGAGGTGAACCGGAAGATCAACAGCCCCGGAAAGGTCTCGGCATCGGTATGACGACGGACATCGCGATACATCCGCACGTCGGGGATCCGCCCGAGCACCGCTGTCGGCGGGGCGCTGGAACGCCAGATCACCAGTATCATCGCCAACACCACGGCCACGCCGATGCCGGGCAGTACCCCGACGGCGAGCACGCCGATCAAGGCGATCAGGGCGACAGCGGACTCTACCCGGCTGATCCCGATCAACCGCTTCAGATAGCGGAAATCGCTGAGGCCAAGCATGGCCTCGATGACAATGGCCCCCAGCGCGGCGTGCGGCAGATTGTGGAAGAGCGGCAGCAGGAACATCAGGGTCAGGAAGATAAACAGGGCATGAACCAGGGAGGCCATCTGTGTACGGCCGCCGGCGCCCATGGCGACCGATGTCTTGGACAGGCTGCCCACCACGACGAACCCGCCGCTGATGGCGGAGCCGATATTGGCCGGGGCGTGGCTCAGCAGTTCCTGGTTCGGATCCACATCTCCACCACCGCGTTCCGCCGCCGCCTTGGAGGCTCCGAGGGACTCGGTGTAGCCAAGCAGCACGATGGCCAGGGCGCCGGGGATGATGGCCTTGAGATCGCCAAGCTCGAATGTCGGGATCGCGAACGCCGGCAGTCCCGCCTTGATGCTGCCGACAACCTCCACGCCGCTCTGCTCCAGATCCAGCAGGGTGACGACCAGGATGGCCACCACGGCCGCGCTCAGCGCCGACGGGACCCTGGGCAGGAACTTCTTGAGCACGGCGAGGAACACCAGGCTTCCCAGGCCGACAGCGGCGGTCGCCGGGTTCGCATCCGGGATCTGCTGGATGATGGCCCAGGCCTTCTCGAAGAAGTTGCCGGCCCCGCCCTCGACGCCGAGTACCTTTGGGACCTGTCCTATGATGGTCACCCATACCAGCCCTTCGATGAAGCCCTTCATCGCCGGCTGGGGAATGAAATTCGCGATCCACCCCATCCGCAGCAGGCCGAAGATCAGGAAGAACACGCCGACGACCAGGGCCAGCACCGAGGTCAGGGCAATGAAGTCGGAAGATCCGGCGGACACCACCGCGCCCACCGTGGCGGCGGACAGCAGCGCGGTGGCGGAATCCGGCCCGATGACCATGGTCCGAGATGTGCCGAACAGCGCGTAGGCGATCAGCGGCAGCGGTACGGTATAGAGCCCGACGAGCGGCGGTACGCCGGCGATCCCGGCATAGGCCATGGCCTCCGGAACCATGACGGCCCAGACGGTCAGCCCCGCCACGACGTCGGCCCGCAACCAGGAAAGTTTGTATTTCGGCAGCCAGGTCAGGATCGGAAAATAGCGCACTCGAATGCCTCCTCGTCACAGTATTGCCGGGCAGTCTGCCGCTGCCCTGATGGTCAGGATCTGCCGATTGCAACCGGGGCGGAACCGGCCATCACCGGCCGATGTAACCGGGCATACCTGCCGCCTCCGGGCTCTTCGCCAGGAACAGGGCCTCGTCGATCAGTTCCTCGCCGTCGGCGGTCAACTCCAGAACGCCGTTCTCGATGTGAAAGAGATGATCATCGAGCGACCGCTTGCCTTCCAGGACCTTCATATCGGGCCACAGCCGAGCCCGAAAGAAATCGGCCCATCTGAACTCCGAGAACGGCGTTGGGTTTTTGATGTAGCCGTGCCGATCGCGCACGATCCAGGCAAGGCTGCGGTAGGGATCGGCGCCCATCTCCTGAATGGTCTTGGGCAGCCTGCTCGGTGGTTGCGGACCGGCTCCATCCCCGTCGAAGAGATACACGTAGTTGTGCGCATGCATCGTCTTCCAGAAGTAGCTCTCGCTCAGGGAACTGGCATTGAACAGAACCTCGACATAGACGCTGAGGTCATCGCCCAGATCTTCATGCAAGGCCCCATACAGGGCATGAACTAGATGATGGTGGTCGACTAGGTAGTATCGTCCCTTGCGGATGACGACCGGAACGGGGTGCACCAGCAGGTAGTCGTGAAGCTTGCGCGGATCGTTCTTGTATCTGCGCCGAAACCGCTCCGCCTTGGTCATGACCTCGGCCTTCCCGGTCGCGAACTGCGTGGGGGAGAGATCCTTGACCAGAATCCGGTACTGCTGGTAGCGCTGGGCATCCTCGGGACACCAGGGAAAGTCTTCCGGCCGATCAGCCTTCGCCACGATGGCCTCCTGTTGTTTGCCTCAGCAATTCTCGCGCGCCGCTAGAAAGCCCCAGCAATTGGAAGCGGTTGGTATTGACCAAGTGCACCAGCGACGGCAATGCATCCCGAATACCCGGTTCGGTTTCGAACTTCTTGGGGGAATGTTTGCTAGCGCCGAGAGGCGCCAGTGGCCACCATAGACGATCTCCACGACGATGCCGATAGCTGACCGGGCGTAGGCCGGAGCATGAGCGACGCCGGCGCGGACCTTATCCCCTTGCGGGCACGAGCGATTGCCCGAACCTCTCCTTTGCATCCTTCGCGCCAGGGGTGTCGCCTGCAACAGGGTTTGTACGGCATCGCCGATTGATTGGCCGCCGCCGGCACAATTCTCCGCTTTTGCGGTAGGGGGCTGGCGGGCTATCCTCGCCGCCCTCATTCAGAAATCTGCCGGGCGCGCTGATCCGCGACCGGCCCACAGCAGGGCATCGAGACCATGTCAGCACCAAACCAGCAGCCCAGGACGCTGTTCGACAAGATCTGGGACAGCCATGTCGTCCGTCGCCAGGACGATGGCACCTGCACTCTGTATATCGACCGGCACCTCGTCCATGAGGTGACCAGCCCGCAGGCCTTCGAGGGGCTGCGCATGGCCGACCGCACGGTGCGCCGGCCGGAGGCGACGCTGGCGGTGGCCGACCACAACGTGCCGACCTCCGATCGTTCCGAGGGCATCGCCGACGAGCAGTCGCGCATCCAGGTGGAGACGCTGGAGGCCAATTGCGACGCGTTCGGCGTGCCGATTTTCAAGATGGACGATATCCGCCAGGGCATCGTGCACATCATCGGGCCGGAGCAGGGCATGACCCAGCCCGGCATGACCATCGTCTGCGGCGACAGCCACACCGCCACCCATGGCGCATTCGGGGCGCTCGCCTTCGGCATCGGCACGTCGGAGGTGGAGCATGTGCTGGCCACCCAGACCCTGATACAGCAGCCGGCGAAGAATCTGCGCATCTCGGTCGAAGGCGACCTGCCGCCGGGTGTCACCGCCAAGGATCTGATCCTGGCGATTATCGGCGAGATCGGTACCGCCGGGGGCACTGGCCATGTCATCGAATATGCCGGCCAGGCGATCCGCGACCTGTCCATGGAAGGCCGCATGACGATCTGCAACATGTCGATCGAAGGCGGGGCCAGGGCCGGGTTGATCGCGCCGGACGAGACCACCTTCGACTACCTCAAGGGACGGCCGATGGTGCCCAAGGGCGCTGCATGGGAAACCGCCGTCGCCTATTGGCGCACCCTGCCGTCGGATCCCGGCGCGCGCTATGACCGCGAGGTGGTGCTGAACGCAGCCGATATCGCTCCGACGGTGACCTGGGGCACCAGCCCGCAGGATGTGGTGCCGATCACCGGCGCGGTTCCCGACCCGGACGGTCTGGGGGACGAGGCCCGGGCCAAGGCGGCGCGCCGCTCGCTGGACTATATGGGGCTGGAAGCCGGCACCAGGATGACCGACATCGCGGTCGACAAGGTCTTCATCGGATCCTGTACCAATGGCCGGATCGAGGATCTGCGCGCCGTCGCCGCTCTGGCCGAGGGTCGCAGGGTCGCCGAGGGCGTTTACGCGATGATCGTGCCCGGCTCCGGTCTGGTGAAGGAGCAGGCCGAATCCGAAGGCCTGGATCGCATCTTCACCGAGGCCGGATTCGACTGGCGCGAGCCCGGCTGTTCCATGTGCCTGGCCATGAACGCCGACCGGCTGGAGCCGGGCGAGCGCTGCGCCTCGACCTCGAACCGCAATTTCGAAGGTCGACAGGGGCGCGGCGGACGGACCCATCTGGTCAGCCCGGCCATGGCGACGGCGGCGGCGATCGCCGGCCATCTGGCCGATGTCCGGGAGCTCGCCTGACCCGACCGGCCCCCGGCCCTTCACCATCCGGGCCGGCACGCCGGCCGATGCCAATGCGATCTGGCGCATCCATCGCCGCTCGATCCTCGAACTCGGCCGGGAGTTCTACACCCGGGCCGAGGTCGAGAGTTGGGCCCATGGGCTGGTCGCCGGCCGTTATGCCAGGAACATGACCGAGGGCGGCGAGGCATTCTTTGTGGCCGTCGATCACGCTGGTGCGGTTATCGGTTTCTGTTCCATTCGCGATGACGAAATCCGGAGCCTCTATGTCGATCCGACCATCGCGCGCTGTGGCGCCGGCGGCGCGCTGCTGCGCCGCGCAGAGGCCGAATTACTGGCAGGCGGCCATCGCAGGGTCTGGCTGCAGGCCAGCCGTGCCGGGCAGCCGTTCTACGAGGCGAAGGGCTATCAGAGTGTCGACGAATACCCATGGATGTCGCGAGGCGGACTGGAGATCACGGTGAAACGGATGGAGAAGACGCTGGCCTGATGGCCATGGCCGGCCGAACGGCACGAATATGTGACGGCGGTTGCAGTTGCGGTTGCGCGCGTTAACCAATCGAGTCCATAAGTCCGGCGGGGCCAATTTCTCTGGGGCATGTCGCATGTGGATGCGTCCGGTTTTCTGTCTTGTTTCACTCCTGCTCGTAACGGCCGCCGCGCGGGCAGACGATCTCGGCACTCAGATCGAGGCGAGACTCGGCGCCGGGTTCGACGGGCCGGCGACCGAGGAGGAGTTCGAGACCCTCGCCGTCGTGGACGGCTTCTATCGGGCGCGCGATATGCGGCCGATCTGGGTCGGCGAGGCCGGCGCGCTGCCTCGGGCGCGGCAGATGGCCGACCTGCTGTTGCTGGCCGATCGCGACGGGCTGGTCTCCGGCGACTATGGCGCCGCCGCCGTCGGCCCCCTGCTGACCGCGACCGATCTTGGCCGACTGGCCGATCTGGAGGTCAGGCTCAGCCTGGGCCTGGTGCAGTTCGTGGCCGATCTGGGCGAGGGGCGCACCGCGCCGAATGTCGCGGACCCCGAGCTGTTTCCCTATCGCGACAAGGTCGACAAGCCCGACGTCCTGGTGGCCGCGGCGACGGCGGCCGATCTGGCCGAACTCGTCGATCGATACCGTCCACACAGTCCGCGCTATGACCGGCTGCGGCAGGCGTTGGCCGATTACCGCGCCATTGCCGAACTGGGCGGCTGGGAGGCGATTTCCGAGGGCCCGACATTGAAGCCGGAGATGACCGATCCCCGAATCGGCGCGGTCCGGTCCCGCCTCCTGCTCTGGGGCGATCTGTCCCCCGACGCGGATCTCGCGGGCGCTGGCGGCGACCCGGATTTTTATGACGAGGCCCTGGTGACGGCCGTGGAGCGCGTGCAGTACCGGCACGGGCTGGAACAGGACGGCCTTATCGGCCGCGGCACCCTCGGCGCGCTGAACGTGCCGGTCGAAGACCGGATCGACCAGATCGTCTTGAATCTCGAGCGCCGGCGCTGGCTGCCGGACGATCTCGGCCGGCGCTACGTCTTCGTCAATCTGGCCGACTTCAACCTGAAAGTGGTCGATGGCGAGCGCACGATCCACGACACGCGGGTCGTCGTCGGCCTGCCCTATCGGCGGACCCCGGTGTTCAGCGAGGAGATCAGCTACCTTGAGCTGAACCCCTATTGGCACGTGCCGCCGAGCATCGCGCGCCGGGATATCCTGCCTCGGCTGCAGTCCGACCCGGGCTATCTGGCGGCGAACAACTACACCCTGTTCAGCGATTGGAGCGCCGGCGCCACCGTGGTCGATCCGCTGGGCGTCGATTGGAGCGAAGTCACGCCGCGGAGGCTTCGGCTACAAGATCCGGCAGGAGCCCGGGGACAACAACGCGCTGGGACGCATCAAGTTCATGTTCCCCAACCGGTTCAGCATCTATCTGCACGACACGCCGGCGAAATCCCTGTTCAACAGGGCCGAGCGCAGCTTCAGCTCCGGATGCATCCGGGTCATGAATCCGCTTGGGCTGGCCGAGGTCGTGCTCGACGGGATGCCGGGCTGGGACCGGGCGCGGATCGACCAGATCATCGCGACCGGTGCGCCGACCGTTGTGTCGCTGGCGGAACCCCTGCCGGTGCATCTGAGCTACCAGACGGCGACCTGGGTCAACAAGGATGGCTCGGTGCATTTCCGCTCGGACATCTATGAGCGCGACGTGGTGCTGGCGGCCGCCCTGATGGGAACGCGTCGGCCACTGTGATCGGGTGGTTCGAAGACTGCGGCGATCCGACGCGTGGGCCGTTTCAACCGGAAAATTCGTGATTGAACCCGCAGGTTGGGGCGGATAGACATGCCGCGTTGCGGCTATAAGGAGAGCGATGTGCGGGGTTTCGGATCATGCCGGCGGCGGCATGTGCTGGCGGGCTTGTTGGGTGCGTCGGCGGTGAATCCTGCTGGGGATGAGTCCCATTGGTCAGGCGCATGCGGCGGCGCTGCCGGCGACGCGGGCCCTGTCGATACAGGCATTGCATACCGGAGAGCGCCTGCGCGCCACCTTCTACCGGAACGGGCGCTATGATGCGGTTGCGCTCGATGAATTCGATCATCTCCTTCGCGACTGGCGAACCGGCGATATCCGCGAGATCGATCGCGGTCTGCTGGATCTCCTGTCGCTGCTGCACGATCGGGTCGGCGGTACGGAGCCATTCCAACTGATCTCCGGCTACCGTTCGGCGGCGACCAATGCTGCTCTTGCGGCCAACAGCAACGGCGTCGCGCGGCGCAGCCTGCACGTGCAGGGCATGGCGGCGGATATCAGGCTGCCGGACTGCGCCCTGGATACCCTGCACCAGGCGGCGGTATCCCTAAAGGTTGGAGGCGTCGGCCTGTATACACGCTTCGGACTTCGTGCACGTCGACACCGGACGTGTACGCTATTGGGGCAGCTAGTCCGCTCCAACCGGGCACCATGCTTCACGTTGACGCCGGGAACCTCGGCGCTACTATGCGCGCCCACGTTGGCAACCACGCGAGCGGATCTGCTCGAATTTCTCATGATCCATCTTGACGTCATGCCGGGCCTGACGGCCCGATCAGAGGAGGATGGCCGGTCCTAGGGATCGTGGCCATCAGTGGCTGGGCGCCGAGGCGGCGCTGGCCGAATTCGAAAAACTCAAGACATCGCGCGCCTACCGGGACGCAACCAGGCTCCATGCCATCGAGGGCGTCCGCAATTTCGTATGGGCCGCCGATCAGCGCATGGAGTTCGCCGCTATCCTGGCGAGCGACAAGCTGCTCAAGGTTCCGATCGCCCGGAAACTGGCGCGACAGGCCCGGCGTGCCGGTGTGCCTTATGCCGCCCTGACGCCGGAGCAGTTCCGTCGCATCTCCCACCTGCCCCGAGCCTCAGGCATCGCCGCCATCCTCCGCCAGCATTGGTCCAGTCTGGAGAGGGTGATGCCCTCGGACGGGCTGTGCTGGGTGGCGCTGGAGGCGGTGCGTTCCCCGGGTAACTTCGGATCTCTGATCCGCACCTCCGAGGCCGTCGGCGGCGCCGGCTTCATCCTGCTGGACCGAGCGGTCGACCCTTTCGACCCGGCCGTTGCACGCGGCAGCATGGGCGGCCTGTTCGGCCAGGCACGGTGATACGAAGCAGTCCTTCGGAGTTGGCAGCCTGGGTCGATCATCACGGCCTGCGGGTGGTGGGCGCCACGCCCGAGGGGTCGCGCTGCCTCCATCAGGCGACCTTCCCGAGAAACACAGTGTTGATGCTGGGCGAGGAACGCCGCGGCCTCACCCCGCAACAGCGCGTCCTATGCCACGACCTGATCCGAATCCCCATGACCGGATCGGCGGACTCGTTGAACCTCGGTGTGGCGGGGAGTCTATTGCTCTATGAGGTGCTTCGGAGTCGTAAGGGCCGGTGACCTTCCATCTTCGATGCGTGGGCGAACGGTGCCGAAAAGAGCGTACTGGCCTGCAATTTGTATGTGTAGTGGGACTTTGATCAGCACCTGCCATCACAATAAAACCCTTTGGGCGGTGGGGAGCGCTGTGGCACAAGAAGCGGCCCCTGCGCTTACTGTGCCGGCCAGTACGATGAATAGTGTTGGGGACCGTACCCTTGGAGCCTTTCACCACGCTGACTGGCGTTGCCGCGCCGTTGCCGATGATCAATGTCGACACCGACATGATCATCCCCAAGCAGTTCCTCAAGACCATCAAGCGGACCGGCCTGGGCAAGAACCTGTTCGACGAGATGCGCTTCACCCCGGACGGCGCCGAAATCCCGGATTTCGTGCTGAACAAGCCGGCATATCGCAGCTCCAGGATCCTCGTCGCCGGAGATAATTTCGGCTGCGGCTCGTCGCGGGAGCACGCCCCCTGGGCGCTGCTCGATTTCGGCATTCGTTGCGTGATCGCGCCCAGCTTCGCGGACATTTTCTACAACAACTGCTTCAAGAACGGGATCCTGCCGATCGTCCTGCCCCAGGAGGACGTCGACAAGATCATGGACGACGCGGAGCGCGGCGCCAACGCCACCGTGACCGTCGATCTGGCGGCGCAGGAGATCCGCGGGCCGGATGGCGGCGTGGTGGAATTCAACGTCGATCCGTTCCGCAAGCACTGTCTGCTCAACGGCCTGGACGATATCGGGTTGACGATGCAGAACGCGGCCGCCATCGACGACTACGAAGCCAAGGCCGGGGCGGAGCGCCCGTGGCTGTTCGGCTGATCGACCAGTCCCAACACCGGTAGCTTCAAGGAATCCCAGCACATGGCCGCTAGCAAGACGATCCTCATGCTGCCGGGAGACGGCATCGGCCCAGAGGTCATGACCGAGGTCCATCGCCTGGTCGAGTGGCTGGGACGAGACCGTGGCATCCCGTTCGAGGTGAAAGAGGGGCAGGTCGGCGGGTGTTCGATCGATGCCAATGGGGTGCCGCTGACCGACGAGACCATGGCCGAAGCGCTGAAGGCCGATGCGGTCCTGCTGGGCGCGGTCGGCGGCCCGGCCTGGGATGGCGTAGATTTCGACATCCGGCCCGAAGCCGGCCTGCTGAGGCTGCGCAAGGAAATGGAGCTGTTCGCCAATCTGCGTCCGGCGATGGTTTTCCCGGCGCTGGCCGATGCCTCGACCCTGAAGCGCGAGGTGGTCGAAGGGCTTGACATCATGATCGTCCGCGAACTGACCGGCGGCGTCTATTTCGGCGAGCCCCGCGGCATCGAGGATCTGGGCGACGGCGAACGCCGCGGCGTGAACACCCAGGTCTACACCACATCGGAGATCGCGCGAGTCGGCCGCGTCGCCTTCGAACTGGCGCGACAGCGCTCCGGCAAGGTGTGCTCGGTGGAGAAATCCAACGTGATGGAATCCGGCCTGATGTGGCGCCAGGACATCACCGCGCTGCACCAGGCCGAGTTCTCCGACGTCGCGCTGTCGCACATGCTGGCGGACAACTGCGCCATGCAGCTGGTCCGTAATCCCAAGCAGTTTGACGTTATCGTCACCGACAATCTGTTCGGCGACATGCTGTCCGACGAAGCGGCGATGCTGACCGGGTCGCTGGGCATGCTGCCCTCGGCGTCGCTGGGCGCGGCGGATGCGGACGGCAGTCGTCGTGCGCTGTACGAACCGGTACACGGTTCGGC
>CBDBVB010000036.1:0-125637 GCA_965212545.1 Inquilinaceae bacterium | reverse complement strand
CGGCCCTGATTTGCCTTGTCGCATGGCCAATGACGACATCGGCGCAGGAGGTCACCGCGCGCACCGAACTCAGGGTGTGCGCCGATCCCAGCCTTCCGCCATTTTCCTCAGAGGCGCAGGACGGATTCGAAAACAAGCTCGCCGACATGATCGCCGAAGAACTGGGGATCCCGGTGGTCTACACCTGGTGGCCGCAAACCATCGGTTTCGTGCGGAACACGCTGATGGCGCGCCGGTGCGACATCGTGATGGGCACCGCATCGGGCGAAGAGCTGATGCAGAACACCAATGCGTACTATCGTTCTGTGTACGCAATGGTGTACCGCACCGATGCAGACGTACAGCCCACCACGCTTGCCGACCCGGCGCTGTTCGGCAAGCGCATCGGGGTCATCGCCCAGACCCCGCCGGCCAACCTGCTGGCCTTCTACGGGCTGAGCAACATCGAGCCCTATCAGCTCAACATCGACACCCGCGCCGACCAGCCGGCCCGCCGGGCGATCGAGGATGTGGCGGCTGGCAAGACCGACCTGGCCCTGGTCTGGGGGCCGATAGCCGGCTACTACGCGGGGCTTCAGGAGCAGCCGCTGACGGTGGTGCCGATGCTCGATGAACCGGGGCCCGCCCGCCTGGAGTACCGGATCACCATGGGCATACGCGGCGACGAGCCAGATTGGCGGCACTGGCTGAACCAATTCATACGCGACAACCAGGACGACATCGACAGTCTGCTTGCAAGCTATCGCGTTCCACTACTGGACCAGGCCGGCAATCTGATTGTCGTGGAGGAAACGGCAAATTGAACGCACCCGGACTGTACGTGCCGTACATGCGCCTGGCCGGTATCGTCACGGCGGCACTCGTGGTACTGGCGCTGAACGACGCGAGTGCCCAGAGCGTGCAGGCGCCGGATGGCTTTCGCATGTCGAACTACCGCGCGCCGGTACCGGCCTCGGTGCCGGGAGCGACCACCGTCGACACCGCGGCGCTCCAGGCGCTGATCGCCGGCGGCAATGCCTTGCTGATCGACGTGCTGCCGCAACCCCCTCGGCCGGCGGAATTGCCGGAGACCACGATCTGGGTGCCGCGGGCGCGACAGAGCCTTCCGGGTGCCGTTTGGCTTCCCAATGTGGGGTTCGGCGATTTGTCGGACGAGATGCACCGGTATTACTCCGGACATCTGGAACGGCTTTCCACCGAAATGCCGGGCGCCAGCCTGGTGTTCTATTGCGAGCCGAATTGCTGGATGTCATGGAACGCGGCAAAGCGAGCGGCGGAATGGGGCTATCAAGGCATCTACTGGTATCCGCAGGGCACGGTGGGCTGGAAGGCCGCCGGACTGCCACTTGAGCCGGTCAAGCCGGCGCCCGCCCTGGAATGAGCTACGCCGAAAACCGAGGGTCAGCCCAGGCTCGCCATAATGACCCGCGCCAAAGCGCCCAGGCGTTCCTCAAGCACGACCGGCTGTTCGCACAGCGGCCGCAGGGCCCGCCGGCGGTCGGCAAAGATGCGCCGACTGATCTCGACGCCAGCGGACAGGTCGGCGATCTCGTCGGCATTCGCCGCCGGGTCCCGCTGCAACGCCTCCAGCGCCGCCACCTGCTCCGACAGGGCATCGACCACGGTGCGCTGCGCCCGCATGTAGCGTTTGATGGCGGTGATCGCGTCGGTCCGGGATTCGTTGATCCTCTGAAAGATGCCGGCAAACAACAGGGTCAACCGATGCTGTTCGGCCGGATCAAGGCCCTCTGCAAAGGCCTTGGCGCGGTCGACTGCCTCTTCGATCGGAGTCCGGCGCGACGTCACCGTGTTGACGATTCCGGCAATGTCGCTGTCGTCGGCCCAGGCCGAGCCGATCTCGTCGATCGGCGGACCGCTCCAGATTTGCCCGGCGGCGAGCGACGGCACCAGCCGTTGGATGCAGGGCCAGTCGGGATCCTGCTGCGGCTGGGCCGATGCCTCGCAGGCCGACGCCAGCATGAGCAGTCCGGTCAGACCGGCCGCCCATCCGGCTTTCGGCGATATTGCGGATTGGCGCTCTTCTTGCTGGTGGCCGTCGGTTCGGGTTCCGCGGTGGCGACGCAGCGCCTGGCGGTGTTCGACGTCGAGATCTACGACACCAGCGGCGAGGGTGCCCATGCCGATCTGGAACAGCGCTTGGCACGCATCAGCGGCGAATTGCGCGACGGACTGGCAGCCTCTCCGGACTACGACCTGGTCGATTTGACCCCGGCCGCCGATCGCATCGAGGCGCTCGGCTACATCTGGGGATGCAACGGGTGCGAGGCCGCGATCGCCCGCGAATTCGGCGCCGCCAGCTATGTCACGGCCCTGATTCACAAGGTCAGCACGCTGATCCTGAGCATCAGGATCCAGGTTCACGACGCCCAGACCGGCGCCGTCACGGCGGTCGCCGTCGCCGATATCCGCGGCGACAACGACCGCTCCTGGTCGCATGGAGTCCGCTGGCTGCTGCGCAATCGAATACTGGCCGACTGACGGGTCCCCACGGGTCACGGGCGCACCACGACGCCCCAGGGCAGCCGGCCGACGCCGACCGTCTTGATCACCCGACCCTCTTCCAGATCGATCACCGAGACATCGCTGCTGACGCCGTTGGTGGTGTAGAGCCGCGACTCGTCGGGCGAGAGCGCGAGGTTCCACACCCGCTGACCGACGAGGTGATAGTGCTCCACCTCCATGGTCTGCTGGTCGATCTCGGCCACGCGGTTCGACGGGCCAAGGGCGACATACACCTTCGTACCGTCAGCGGTGATGGCGATGCCGACCGGCTGGATGGATTCCCGCGGCACACCCTGCACCTCGAAGCCGATCTTCTGGATGATCTCGCGGCTCTGGGTGTCGATCACCGAGACCGTGCCGCCGATCTCCGACGAGACCCAGACCCGGCTGCCATCCTGATTGAACTGCGCCACCCGCGGCCGGCTGTCGACCAGCACGTTGTCGAAGATCTCGTACGTCTCGGTGTCGATGAAATGCGCCATGTTGGTGGTTTCGGACGTATTCACCAGCACCTTGCCGTCCGGGCTGATGCCCATGCCTTCCGGCTCCACCCCGACCTCGATCTCGGCCACGATGCGCTTGGATTCTCAGGTCGACCACCGAGACCAGATTGTCGTCCTCGTTGGCGATGTAGAGCTTGTCGCCGTCCGGATGCCAAGCACGAACAGTTCGGGGTCCGGGCCGGATGGCAGCCGGTCGATCACGGTGTTCGTCGCCAGATCGATCACGTCGACCCGGTCGCTGTCGCCGACGCACACATAAAGCAGCGACTGGTCCTTGCTGAGCGTGATGCCGCGCGGCCGGCGGCCGACCTCGACCGTGTCGATCAGTTCCAGCGTGTCGCCGTCGATCACCGAGATGGTGTTGTCACGCTCATTGGAGACATAGATCGTTTCCGCCGCCGCCGAACCGATCAGCCCGGCAAAGTCCCAGAGTTAGCCGCTCCTGCGGCCCATAGCGCTCTCATGTGGTCAAGTCTCCCTTTTGCAGTGACTGCCCGTTCGGATAAGACCGGGCGGTCATGGCCGCCGTCACATCGTGCAACGGCTCTCCTGGCGGTCGTAGCCCAGCGTGTCGAGTTCGGACTCCTGATGCAGGAATCCCTTCCTGCGGCGACACCGAAACCAGCACGCGCGGTCCGGCGATCAGGATCGGCTGCCGCAACTGACCGTTCCAGTCGCGGAATGTCAGTCCCTGGCCCTTGAACGCGGCCAGCTCGAACTCTGGGCTGCGGACATAGGCGGCTGATGTCCTCGGGCGCGACCGAACTGCGTTCGCGTCGCCGCCCTCGCCGACCGCGCGGACCGCCATCCATACGCCGTAGTCGCGCTCGGTCATCCGAGCGTTCCGGCCTGGCGGGTGAAACGCTTCTGGAGCTGGGTGCCGCCCCATTGCTCGAACACCCGGCTCCAGGCGGTCGGTGCCAGTCCCTGGGTCCCCATCACCGGTCGCGGCAGGAAGGTGCGATGGGCGAAATACTCGCCGAATTCGTTCGATCTCATCGGCGACGATGACCACGTCGTGGTCGCCGACCTGTGAGAATGCCGGAACGGTGCGCTGCAGGGTGACGTGGCCGGTATCGACCCGGGCATTGCCGGCCTGGTAGGTCCAGTCCTTCTCCTCGACGATCTCGGCGCGATAACGTTCCGCCGCCCGGCGCACGCCTCGGCGAATTCGCGATCGGCATCGTGGCGGCCAACCACCAGGAACCAGTCGGTCCAGCGCTTGACCACCAGGAACTGCGCCAGGCCATCGGCCAGCATGGCCCGGCTGGGAATGGTGTGCAGCACGTTGGCACGGCAGGTCATCCTGGCGCAGCCGGTCATCCCGGGCGCGGGCGTTGAACAGAGCATGTCGGCCGCTTCGCCGGATGATCGGCGATGGTCAGCAGACCCGTCGGCCGGCAAATCGACCACCACGCATCGGACGCCATCGGCCACGACCTCGTCGAAGGCCGCGGAGAGATCCGTCGTCCTTCGGGAACGACGAATTCGCGCAGCTCGAAAGTCCTGGCCCATGAACCGGCCGGTGGAGATGTTGTCGGCCAGCGCCAGTCGGGCGCCCTGTACCCCTCATCGGTCAGGATCGGATCCAGGAACGACAACGGGATCGGCGGCTCTTCCTCCTGGGTCAGGTAGCCGATCACGACAGTCTGCGCTCTCGCCGCCGGCCTGTGCCGAAGGCATCGCCGGGCATGCGGCAGCAAATGCGAACAGCGCTCGCGAACGCCGCGGCACGCAGCCAATTTGAGCCAACAGGGACTTATGCAACGCCCCGGTCCGGGACACCCTGAAGCCATTCCTCTCCCTTTTCTTGCGGCCGCCTCTGCCTGCTACCGTACCGGTTGAGCGGTCATCATAGCGAAGCCATTGCGGACGGATGCAAATCCGTTTGAATGCAAGACCTTGGGATCGACGTCGACCAGGTTTGTCGCGAGCGATGCGGAAAGCGGTATCATGGATACGCTGCCGATGGACCCGTGCGGGACGACCCATCCATGGCAAGATGGCGATGATCCGCCCCTTCCTGACTGCTTGTGCGGCTGTCGGTCACGGCGGTCGCCTTGCTTCGCCGCGCCGGCGAACGCCATGGCGGACGGCCATGCGGTCGAACCCCTTGCCGGTCGAGGAGATCGCGCCCGGCGTTTTCGCCCATCGCGGCCACGAAGCAGACTTCCCAGCCGAGCCAACAATGGCGACATCGCCAATATCGGCTTCGTGATCGGAGACCGAAGCGGTCGCCGTGATCGATAGCGGCGGCAGCCCGACGACCGGCGAAAGGCTGCGCGCCGCCATCCGCGAGCGCACCGATCTGCCGATCCGGTACCTGATCAACACCCATGTGCATTTCGACCACCTGTTCGGCAACGGCGCGTTTCGCGACGACGGTCCGGAGCTGGTCGCCCATGCCCGGCTGCAAGGCGCGCTGATGTCCCGCGCCGACACCTATCTGGCGCGCTTTCGAGAGACTTCCGTCGGGCCGGAGGAGGCCCGGCGCGTCGTCATGCTGCCGACGGACATCCCGGTCAGCGAGCGGTTGGAACTCGGATCTGGGCGGCCGGAGTCTTGGAGGTCGTCGCCTATCAGACGGCCCACACCAACAACGACGTCACGGTGTACGACAGCGTCGACCGGGACGCTGTTTGCCGGCGATCTTGTCAGCCTCAACCATATCCCGATTATGGACGGCAGCGTGCTACGATGGCTGGAGGTCATGGATCAGCTGGCCGCAGATTCCGGCGCGAGCATCGTGGTGCCCGGCCATGGGCCGGTGACCGCGCCCTGGCCTGGACGCGCTGGATGCCGCAGCGCCGGTATCTGGAGGGTCATGGTGGCCGAGATCCGGGCGCTTGCAAAGGAGCCCTTGGCACGATCCAGCAGGCGGTCCGCGAAGTCGGCCAGCGACGCGGCCGGGCAATGGGTGCTGTTCGACGAATATCACAGCCGCAACGTAACGGCGGCTTTTGCAGAGCTCGAATGGGAATAGGGACCAATGCAGGTCCCTTGGTATCAGGAGGTAGGACCGTTCGGGCTTTGAGGAGGATGTGAGTATGTTTGAAGTTCCGTCTTGGCATGCGCCGGACCGTGCGAGTGCATGCTGATCGGCGCCGCGATGGTCGCGGCCCTATGGCGGCGGCGCAATCGACCAGCGTCGCGCTGGCGCAGACCGAAGAGGACGAGGCCCGCTGGGCGGAGCTTGCCGAAATCTATTTCCCCGACCGGACCATCGTCGATCGACCGGATCTGCTGACCATGGAGGCGCCCTACCGCGCCCATGACGCGGCAATCGTGCCGATCCGCGTCACCGCCACCTTCCCGCAGAGCGAAGGCCATGTCGGTGGAGCGCATGTGGCTGCTGGTGGACGACAACCCGGCGCCGATGGTCGGCCGGTTCGAGTTCGGCGACGATATCTCGGTTGCCGATCTGACGACCCGCGTGCGGGTCAACGAGTACACCTACATCCACGCCGTCGCCGAAATGAGCGACGGCAGCGCGATCATGACCCGCGCCTATGTGAAGGCCGCCGGCGGCTGCTCGGCGCCTGCGATGAAGGATCCCGAGGTCGCCGCATCGCGGCTCGGCAACATGCGCTTCAACCTGCCGGATACCGTCGTCGCGCAGACGCCGATCACCGCGCAGCTGCTGATCAGCCATCCCAACAACACCGGCATGCAGTTCGACCAGATCACCCGCAACTTCGTGCCGCCGCACTACATCCGCAGACGGTCCGGGTCAGCTATGGCGGCAAGACCGTGCTGGACATCGAGGGCGATATCTCGATGAGCGAGGATCCGAGCTTCCACTTCTCCTTCATTCCCGAAGGCGAAGGCGTCATCGATGTCGATAGTCGTGGACAGCGAGGAGAACGTCTTCACCGAGAGCTGGCCGGTGACTCCGCTGCCGGCAACCTGACCGAGCTGGATCCGCCGGCCTTCAGAAGCACTGGAGGTCGGCTTCCACCTGCAGCAGTTGGAACTAGTCCAGCGCGTCGCGTGACGCCCGGGACCTCGCGAAAGATTCCGGCGCGCTCGCCCGGCACCAGCCGCATCCGCTTGATGGTCTCGATCTCGGTGTATTCCGCGAAGGTCATGCGCTCAGGCGATGTAGTCGATGCTGCAGGAGCATTTCGCCATGACGATCTGGTCCTGGCCGTTGGCCGCCATGCAGCCGATCACATAGTCGACCCTGCGCGGCGGTCGGAAAATCATTGGCCATGCCGCCGCATGCGCCCAAAAGCGACCGCTCGCGCACATCAGACCTGCAGATCAGTCAGTGCCGGACGCCGTGATCGACGACATCGTCCGACCGTCCTCCTGACGGACCCATTCCGTGATCCCTTCTCATTGTCATCGGGCAAGTGCCGATCCGCATCGCGACTGTGGCGAATCGTCCTGCCGGGTGTCAACCGGGCGCGGTGTGGCGGCAGAGCGGCGCGCCGTCCTGCGGCAGACCCTTGGCCTCCGGGAAGGTCGCGCTGTAGAACGAGGCCCATGAACCGCAAACAGCGTCACGCCGGGATCCATCGAGACCGCCGAACGGGAGGCGGACGGGCTGCCGCGGCGACAGGCCTGGCCAAGCGCCAGGAAGCGGCCAACTGGGTGAAGCGCGGGCGCGCCCTGCAGTCCGGCGGTCGGATCGCCGATGCGATCGCCGCATTCCGCAAGGCGGCGTCCGCCTGTCCGGAGGCGGCCGAACTGCACGGCATACTCGCCGCCGCGCTGCGGGCCGACGGCCGCGCTTCCGAGGCGATCGCCGCCTATCGGCGGGGCCTCGAGATCGACCCGGGCATCCCGGCGCTGCACAACAATCTCGGCAACGCCTACCTGGATGGAGGTGCGGTCGACGAGGCCTGCGCCGCCTACCGTCGCGCCGCCGAGTTGGACCCGGACTATGCCGATGCTCATGGCAATCTCGGCCTGGCGCTCAGGGAGGCGGGCCACATCGACGATGCCCTGATCGCAAGCCGTCGCGCCGCCTCCCATCGCGTTCGGACTTGCACGCCAATCCAGGCGGAACCTCGCAACCGTGCTTGATGCCACCGGGTGTCTGGAAGACGCGGCGGCGGTTCTGGACGATGACAATTCGGCGAGTCTCCGAACGAGGCCAGTCTGCGCTGCCAACGCGGACCGGTTGCTGGTCAAGGCCGGCGACATGGCGGCGGCGGAGGCGGCCTTGCGTGACGCACTGCAGGGTCGATCCTGAACTGCGCGGCACGGCCTATTTCGAACTCTCCGACATCAAGCGTTTCGATGTCGGACGATGACGATCTGCGGCAGATGGAACGGCATCGTTCGCGTCAATCGGATGAATTGGCGGTGCAGGATCGGATCGACCTGCATTTCGCGCTTGCCAAGGCCTGCGAGGATGCCGGCCGATATGACGACGCCTTCGAACAGCTGAGCCGCGGCAACCGGCTGAAGCGCGACCGGCTTCCTTACGACGCCGACGGCCAGAGGCGGCTGTTCGAGACGATTGCGTCGGTCTTCGATGAGAGTCTGCTGACCAGACTGGCCGAAGGCGGGAACGAATCGACATTACCGGTCTTCGTGGTCGGCATGCCGCGATCCGGCACGACGCTGGTCGAACGCATGCTGGGAAGCCATCCCCGGGTCCATGGCGCTGGCGAGTTGCGAACCCTGAGCGATATCGCGCGTCAGACATCCGGCGGAGGCGACCCGGTCGGTCGCGCCGCCAGCCTGGCGGGACTCGACACCCGGCAATGCACCGCTATGGGACACGATTATGTCGAGCGGATCACCGCTATCGATGCGAATGCCGAGCGGATCGTCGACAAGATGCCGTCGAATTTCCTGCGCATCGGCCTCATCAGCCTGATCCTGCCGAACGCGCGCATCATCCATTGCAGGCGCGACCCGGCGGATACATGCCTGTCCTGCTACAAACAACTCTTCGGGCGCGGGCAGTCGTTCTCCTATGATCTCCAGGACCTTGGCCGGCACTACGTGCTGTATCGTGGATTGATGGATCATTGGAGACGGGTGCTGCCGGGGCGGGTGTACGATGTGGACTACGAATCCCTTGTGGCCGAACCGGAAGACCAGATACGGCGACTCCTCGATCATTGCGGCATGCCGTGGGATCCGGCCTGCCTGCGGTTTCATGCCGACCGCTCACCGGTACACACCGCCAGCGCCTCACAGGTGCGCCGCCCGATCTACAAGAGCTCGATCGCACGGTGGCGGCGCTATGAAAGGCATCTCGAACCGCTGCTGGAGATCCTGGCCGGGCGGCGTTGACCGCTTGAACGGGTTGCAGGCGGACGCCCGGGCGTGTTCCAATCCCTGTCCGCCGGGGAGACGGGCAATATTGGGGCATCAACAATGCTTGTGATCAAGACCGCCGCCAGCCGGCTGGCCACATTGTCGTGGCTGGTGGCGTTCCTGTTTTTCGCATATCCAGCGACTGCACAGATTCCGCTCGCCGGCGTCGCGTCGGATGACACGGCCGCGTCCGAGCCGGTGCCCAGCCTACAGGAGATTCTGGATGCCATTCCGGGGCCCCTGACGATTGAGCAGGTCGACGCGATCCTCGCCGTACTGGACGACACCCAGGCCCGCTCCGCGTTACGTGAATCCGTGCTGCGCCAGTTGGAGGCCGCGCAATCGGCGGCGACCCAGGAGACCCTGCTGGAGCAGCAAAAGCGGCGCGTCGCCGATATCCGTCAGGCGTTCAGTGAACTCCCGGCCCTGGTGCACGCGGCGCTGTACCAGCCCCACGCCGATGGCACGCCCGGCGACCCGGTCAGGATGTTCCTAATAATCGCCGGCCATGTCCTGCTCGGCGTCATCGCGATGCTGTTGACACGGCGCGCACTCGGCAAGACCTGCAACAGCCTGAAAAGGCAGGCGGGCGGCGGGCTCGGCCAAACCATGGCCCGCTGCGCCGGTGTCATAATGCTCGACCTGATGGAGATTGCGGCCTTCTGCCTGGCGATTGTCGCGTTCTACCTGGTGTTGTCGCCATCCGATCCTCAGGCGCCATTGTTCCTGCAGGCCTTGTTGTTGGCCTCTGCAGGGATCATCCTGGCGGCCAAGGTTTCGAAGGCGGTCTTGGCCCCGGACTCGCCGTCGATGCGGCTGCTGCCATTGTCCGATGCGGCCGCGCTGCGCGTGCACCGGATCGTGGTCCTGGTCTTCGGATCGATGCTGACCCTGAATTTCTTGGTGAGCCTGCTGGCGATCCTGGGTCTGCCGCGCGATGCCCAGGTGGCGACCGGCATGCTGCTTGGCATCGTGTTCTGCGGCATCCTGATCGCCCTGGTCTGGGCCAACCGGGCGCCGGTGGCGGCGGCGCTGACCCGGACCTTCGGTGGCGGCGCCCAGGCCGCGCAGATCGCCGGCTTGTGGCCGATCGCCGGCACCGCCTACGTCGTCGGACTGTGGCTGGTTGCCAGCGATGCGGAGATTCGCGGAAACGAGAATGTGACCCCGCAGGCAATGGCCAGTCTCGCCATCGTGATTCTGGTCCCGGTTCTCGGTCACTTCGCCGACAGGCTGTTACAGCGCTTTTTCCAGGTCGATGTGCCGCAGCCCGCCATGGCGGCCGAGGTCCCCATGCCGACCGAGTCGCCCGCCCAGGCAGAGGCCCCGATGCTGGCAGAAACCGCCCCTGCGACGGCCGAAGCCCCTGCGCCAGTTGACACCCCTGCGCCGGCGGAGGCCGCTGCGCCAGCGGAAACCCCCATGCCGGCCGCGGTCGGCGGAGAGGGCGAGCCCTGCGCCAGCCACCGCGGCAGAATCACAGCCGGTCAACTTGGATGCTCTGATGCGCGGCGTCTGGATCATTTTGGTAATCATCGCGGCCAGCACGACGGCGCGGATCTGGGGTTTCGATCCGACCGAGGAGGCCGGAGTTGGCGCGACCACCATGCGTGTACTGTTCGAAAGCTCGTTCATCGTGTTGGCCAGCTACCATCTGCTGGCAGCTGTTTCGCACCGCCGTCGATCGCAAAGCTGGTCGAGGCCAATCGGCTCGACGCCACCAGCGAGACCAAGCGCCTGGCGACGCTATTGCCGCTGCTGCGCAAGTTCATCCTGGTCGTCCTGCTGGTGATGATCGCTCTGATCGTGCTGTCGTCGCTGGGTATCGAGATCGGCCCGTTGCTGGCCGGCGCCGGCGTGGTCGGCCTGGCCATCGGGCTCGGCGCGCAGTCGCTGGTGACCGACATCGTGGCCGGCATCTTCTTCCTGATCGATGACGCGTTCAGCGTCGGCGACTATATCGAGGTCGGCGAGTTGCGCGGCACCGTGGAAAGCATCTCGATCCGCTCGCTGAAACTGCGCCACCATCGCGGCGCCGTGCATACCTTGCCCTTCGGCCAGATGCAGTCGCTGACCAACTACAGCCGCGACTGGGTGATGATGAAGCTGGAATTCCGGGTGCCGCACGACACGAATATCGGATTGGTGAAAAAGATCGTGAAGACGATCAGCGCGGAGATGTCCCAACATCCCGACTATGGCGGCGATTTCCTGGAGCCGCTGAAGTCCCAGGGAGTCCGACGGATCGAAGACAATGCCCTGATCCTCGGCATCAAGTTCAAGGCCAAGCCCGGCACCCAGTTCACGATCCGCAAGGATGCCTATCAGAAGATCCGCGATGCCTTCGAGGAGAACGGCATCGAATTCGCCAATCGTGGCGTCACGGTGCGGGTCGAGTCCGAACCCGGCGCGGGACCCGCCGCCAGCAGCGCGATTGCGGGCGCCGCGGCAGAGGCGATCGCCGAGGCGGTGCAGAACGAGGCGGAACCAAGCCCGGCGCAATAGCGGCCGTGCCGCCGCCGAGGGCTCACTCCGGTCCGAGTGGGCGGCTCGGTACTGAGTTCCCAGGTGATCCGAGATCAGCGCGTCGCGGTGCCCTGCATATCTGCGCGAGATCCGGTGCTCGTCTTACCCGACGGGGCGCCGAATGCGGCCCGGATCAGCGATCGTATGCCGTCAACTATGTATTGACTGCGGCGAGTCCGGCTCAGCTTCGCATATTGCTCTCTCGCAACGGTTTCATCCGCATGGCGGGCGGTGTTGGTTGGCGCGTTCATCTGGCGTCTCCTTTCAAGCAGAACTCCAGTGTGCTTGGGGAGATATTCGGCATTATTCACAAAAACTCCGTTAATTCCGCCGAATGCATTGGCCCGTGACCGGCCTGTGACCATCGTCATATTTCCTGGACCGACCGGAGCGCAGACTGCGCCACGTTGCCATATCGGTCCAAGCGGCCGACGCCAGGCTTCGATTCGCATGGGAGTATTTCGAGAATGCCATATTCAGCCCGCATGCAATTCACACGCTTCCTCATCGCACTGGCCTTCGCCATCGCGGCCACAGTCGCCAGCGCCCCGTCACAGGCGCAGCAGCGTTTCGTCGTCGTCAACGGCCAGCTCATGTCTGCCGAACAGCTCTATGTGCTGGACCAGATGGCAGGAGGCTACGTTCCCAACGGCGCCTATTGGGTCAACCCGAACACCGGCGTCTGGGGATATGCCGGCGATCCGACGCCGCGTGGCCAGATCGGCGGTGCGACGGCCGGGCAGGGTAGCGGGACCAACTATTCGGGCACGCTCGATCGCGGCCCGTTCGGGACCTATATGAGCGACGGAAACTGCTCGTTCGTGAACGGCATCCCGGTCGGGAATTGTTGACCGGCCCCGGTCAGCTGGACTCACCCTCCGGCGTCTGACTGGTCCAGAACTGTCGCCATTCGCGGATCAGGTAAGGGTTGCGGCGGTCGGCGGTCCGCTGCACCACGGCCTCGCGGATGAATTGGCCGCCGCCACTCGTCACCGCCGCGGCACGGATGGTAAAGGCGGTCCCGACCGAACGAGCCCGGGCATCGCCGGCGTCCGCCCGCCGGGCCAACAGAGCATCGACCTGTTCTTCGCCAAGTCCCGGCATCGCCAAAAGCACCTCTCGCGGAGCCACCACCGGATTGACCTGGGCACGGCCTGAATGGACGGTCAGGAAGGGCGCCAGCCGATCGTATAGCGGCCGCGACATGCCAAGCACCTGCTGCAATTCCTCGACCGCCTCGAACGGCGCGTCCTTCGCACCCCATTCCAGCCCGGCGGCGATATAGTCGCCATCTTCGGCCCCGGCCGGCCGGCGGTCGTCGTCGCGGTCGGCGAAGTCGCGGATCGCATCGATCAGCGCCGCCGCTTCGTCCTCCGGTATTCCGGCCCCCTCGAACAGCCCGCGCAACAGGCGGTCCTGGGCGCGATTGATGTCGACCTTGCCGCCCTCGTCGGCGATCGTGATCACGACCTCGCCTTCGCCCAGCGACAGTTGGTAGGCGGTCCCATCGGCGCGCCAGGCGATCGCCGGGTCGATCGACAGGATGCCGGCGATCGCGCGATAGACCCCGGCATCGGCCAACGCCTGGGCCTTGGCGTTCTCCATCAGGTTTCGAGCGATTGTGCCCTGGCTGCGGGTGTCGGCCAGGAACGCCGCCGCGATGATCGACAGGATCGCAAGTCCCCAGAGCACCGCGACCAGGGCGATGCCGCGCTGTCCCGCCGCACGGGTGAGCGGCAGTCGCACCGGCGATCGTCTCACCCCTCGGACTCTCCGCCGGTGAAGACGTCCAGACCGGTCAAACGTTCGCGCAGCTCCTGCGTCACGTCGCGCGCATCCTGCAAGTCCCGGACGACGCGGGGTGTCAGCAGAACCAGTAGTTCGGTTCGCTCAATCCGATCGGTCGTCGTCTTGAACAGGTTGCCCAGGATCGGGATGTCGGCCAACAGCGGAATGCCGATCTCGATATCCGTCCGCGTGTCCTCGATCAGACCGCCGAGGGCCACGGTTTCGCCGCCCTGGACCGCGACGGTGCTTTCGATCCGACGGGTCGAGATGGTCGGTGAGTTGAGGGTCGATGAGGTGGTCTCCGAGACCGTGCTGACTTCCTGCACGATGTCCAGCACCACCAGGCCGCCGGCATTGACGCGCGGGGTGACTTCCAGGATCACGCCGGTGTCGCGGTATTCGATCGTGCTGACCAACGGTGCCGCCGGGTCGTCGATCGACTGTGACGATTGCGTTGCGATCGGCACTTCGTCGCCGACCTGCAGTCGGGCCGCCTCGTTATCGAGCACCAGGAGCTGCGGCGACGAGATCACCTTGATGTCGGTGATCTCCGTCAGCGCATCCAACACCACCTGAACGTCGGTCGCGGAGAGCACGTAGGAGAATCCCGGGAAGGACGGCGCAATCGCCCCGGTTGCCGTATCGCTGAAGGTGAAGCTGCTATCGCCCGCCCGGAAGAACCATTGCAGGCCGTATTCCAGATTGTCACGCAACGTGACCTCGACGATGGTCGCCTCGATCAGCGTCTGGAGCGGAATGATGTCCAACTCGCGGATGGTCGTCAGGATCATCCGGTATTCCGCCGGAGTCGACCAGACCAGCAGTGCGTTGTTGCGCGGATCGGCGACGATGCGCATGTCGGCGCCGGAGCCGGAGAACGGGATACCAGCGCTGCCGTCGCCCGGAGAACGAGATGCCTGTGCTTCGCTCCGGTAGACCTGCGTTTCCCGCGTCGGCGGCCCCCGCAGCATCGGCAACGCCGGCCGTCTCCGGAGCGCGCGAAAGCTCGACCGGCTCCAGCCCCGGGGCCAGCCGGTCGCGGTCCGATTGCGGCGCCAAGCCTGCATCCGCCAGAATTGCCCCCAGCGTCTCGGCCAGATCGACGGCGCGACCGTTCTGGACCCGATAGACATAGATCCGACGCCCGACACCCTCCTCGCCGCGGTCCAGGCGCGCGATCCACGCCTGGATATCGTCGAGATAATTTCGGCTGAGATGAGACGGCCAGGACAGCATTCAGCCGCTCCACCGGCAGGAATGAGACGACGCCCGCGGCCGGGCCTTCGCCGCCAGCCCCGAACACCGCCTGCAGTTCGTTGATCAGCGACGGCAGATCGGCAAAAGCTCACCGGGTAGAGTCCAAAGGACATCCCGGCCATGCGATCGATATCGAATGCGGCAATCAGCGATTCCATGTCGCGCGACTCGACCGAGGTGCCAGTGAAGATGAGCAGATTGCGCTCCGGGTCGGCGCGGAGGACCCGGCCTGGCGGCACGAACGGCTCGAGCACGGTGCGAAGCGATTGGGCGAAGGTGTACTCGAGCGGAAAGAAATACAGTCCGAAACCCTGGTCGAACCGATCCGGACCAGATCGGAAGCTCTCCGAGCCGATGGTCGCTGCCGCGGCATCCGCTGGAAGGACGCGATTGATCGTGTCGGAGCGGACCAGCACGGCACCGCGTGTCGCCAGGATTTCCTCAAGCGTCGGGATGACCGTATCGCGGGGTAGAGGCTTGGCGGTCCGGACGGTGACCTTTCCCTGGACCCGTGGATCGATCTCGTAGTTCATCCCCAGTGTTTCGCCGAGGATGGCGGCCACGACATCACTGATCTCGGCATCGACGAAATTGAGCGTGACGCCGTTCCCCGATACCGCAACCGGCAGGCTCGGGGAGGCCCGACCGACAAGCTGACCGGTGCCCCGATATAGCTCCGCCGTCTGCAGGCCCGACCCGCCGACCGCGTCCGGTTCGGCTGCCTGCGTCGGCGCAGTCAGCCGGTTTGGCGCACCGACCCGGTCGGCTGACGCCGGTGTCAAACCGGTGCCGCCGAAGGCCGGATAGTCCTTGCGCCTGTCGTCCAGCGGCACGCACCCGGCGCCCAGCAGCAGGACGGCGAGCGCGCAGACGGCGCCTGCGATCATCCGCGGAACGTAAAGAGTCCTGCCGCCGCCGATTGTGTTCACGTTGTCCGCCGTTCCTGGATGACGCGTCGCGCCTCCAAATTCCCTGGATGGTATGCAGGGACGGCCCCTAACGTATACAAAATCTTGAGTCACAAGGATGTCCCATCTGCCACGGGCGAACCCGCGGCGCTTTCCCGAGGCGGTCAGTCGCCCCGATACTCGATCTCGACCATCTGCTCGTCATCGTCCCGCTTGAACACCAGGCGAAAAGGCTCGATTGCGACCAGGGTCCAACCGGACAGCTGGTCGCCTTCCCCCATGGGAAGCAGCCGATCGCCGGAATCGGACCGCAGCAGCGCCAGTTCGCGCGGGCCGGTGACGATCCCGACCACGACCACATCCAGCTCTTCGCGGCGGGCCGGCGCCAAATCGGCGATATTCGGCTCCGGGTCATAATCGTCCGGCATCCGCCGCGTCGGCGAAAACACCGGCCGTGCGGCGATCTCGGCAAAGGCTGCAACCGGCGGCAGCACGAACGGGTCGGCGGCCCTCCCGCCCGGCAGATCGCCGCCGCGCGAGATCGCCGCGCCTGACCCGGCACCTACTTCCGGCGGGCGGTTGAATTCCTGAAACAGGGCCGCGCCCAGCGCCAGGCAGAGGATTGCCGGCAGCACCGGACCGGCCAGAATGCCGCTTCGCCCGCTCATTATCGCCTCCCGGCCCGCCAATGGGCCGTCAGAGGGTCAATCTGGCAGCGGGACCTTGGCTTTTGGTAAACAAAACTCATCAACTCATTCCATCGCCGGTGGCAGGAATCCGAACAGGTCGAACCAGACCAGCAGTTCGGTTTCCTCGTCGCTGTATTCGCCCTGCCGGGCCCGGCGGCTGAGCCGGCCCTGGATTTCCAGATTGTCGAGGAACAGGTACGGCGCGCCGGATTCCAGCCGATGGATCGTGTGAAGCAACGGCTCGATGGTCATTACCGACTGTATGCGGATCGCCACTCGCCGGCTCTCGTCATTGGCCGCCGACGGCATGGTCTGAATGCTCTGGACCTCGCCGCCCTGGCCCTCGACGATTGCTTTCACATTGTCCTGAAGCGACGCCGCCGCGACCGCGTAGGTGGCGCCGTCCAGGTAGTGGCCCTGCCGTGCCACCAGATCCTGCAGCGCCGTCAGCTGCCCTTCCAGGTCCGCGCGCGCCGAGGCCTGGCGCTCGAAGCGCGCCAACAGGTCCCGTGTGTCGACGATGGCTTTGGCGGTCTGCCGGTAGCCGTCAAGCAGGGGGGTCACCGCAAGGACATATGCCGCAGCCAGCGACATCAGCAGCAATGCGACCGCGGCCAGCCGCGCAACCCAATCCGGCAGGATCACGAATCGCCCTCCGGTTCGCCAGCCACCTTGGCCGACAGGTTGAAGCGCTCGAGCCCGATCCGGCCGTCCAGCGTGACTGGCGCCTCGAATCTCACCTCCGTGAAGAACTCGGACGCCTCCAAAACGGGGATCAGTGCCGATGCCGCGCCGGAATACCCGGCCCATGGTCAGCTGATCGCCGAACGCCCGGATCTGCAGCAGCCAGGTATCGTCCGGAAGCAGGCGTGTGATTTCGTTCAGCAAGGCGACCGCGGCCGGGCGCGCCATCTTTGCGCCCGACCAGCAGATCGGAGATCCCGGCGGTCTCGGCGACCTGCCGACGCAGGATCTCGACCGCCGCCGCCTCGGTCCGGCGCGCAGAGAGCTGGGCTTCGTAATCGGCCAGCACGGCGCGCTGACGCTGCAGCGGCAGGGCAACCAGCGCGGCCGCCAGCAGTCCGGCGCAGACCCAGAGCATGATAGCCAGCCGGCTGGACAAATCGCCGCGGCGGATTTCCGGCCGACGAAACACGAAGTCGGTTTCCGGCGCTTCGGCATTGCGATCATCGGCGAAACACAGGATGTCCGGGTGCAGTCCCCAGGCTTCGACCGCGGCTTCCAAGCCAGCGGCAGCAGCCTTGGGCACGGCAGCAAGTTCGGCGGTCAGGGTCTGGGCTTCCTGATCGGCGGACACCGGCCGAACGTCGAACATCACGTCTTCGGCGGCAAACGGCGTGTATCGGTCCATCTCGAACGACACCACCTCGCGCAGATTCTCCCGCGCCGCCAGGGGCAATTCGATTACCCGCCGCAGGATCTGGTCGTCCGGCAGCACCAGAACCGTCTGCCCGGTGCGGCGGCGGGTCTTGGACACCAGGTCGGTGACCGCATGACGGGCAGCGTCGGGCGTTTCCCGGTCGAAGGCGACGCGGCCGATCTCCATCGTTTCCGCCGGATTTGCGGAACCGCAACACCGCCTCGCCAGGCTCCAGACACACGACCAGCGTACCGGACCGCCGACGCAGTACCGAGCGCAGTCGGGCCGGGATGCAGGCCGCAAGCTCCCGTCCCCACCATCGAAAGAACCCGGTTATCGCCTGGAAGCAGGGATCTGATCGACGTCACGCCGCCGAACTCCGAGGAACTGCTCATCGCGTCTCCCCGGTCACCGTTGCCGCAAGCGCCGGCGCGATCGTCAAGGGCGGCCAGACCCGGCCGTCATCGGCCTCGAATTCGACCGTCATGCGAACCAGCCGGGGCAGACCGCCGGTGCCGTCCCACACATCCTGCCAATCCTCCGTACGGCCACTCTCAGGCGCCCCGAAATAGGCGAAAGAGACATCGCGAACATCCGACAAGCAGCACGGTTTGATCCTCGAAATCTCCTGCCTCCGCCGGCGGCGTTTCCGGGCGCTGCAGGCGCCAGGCCAGTACAAGATCGCCACTGCCGAGGCGATCGGATACCTGGAGCGAAAAACCATAGGCGCCGCCGATGCCGCGATGGGCCGGCAGCGGCGCGGCGAAGAACACGGCATCGGAGCGGCCGCTGAACGAGACCGCATCGCTGCTGCGGGCGGCGTCGAACAATGTGACCTCGCGGGCCTTGCCCAGAAGCCGCCGCAACACGGTCTGGGCGACTTCGACCTCATTGATCTGCTCCAATCGCTGGTGACCGGCCTCCCAGCTCCGCGCACCGAAACGAATGCCGCCGAACAGCGCCACCGTGATCATCCCCAGCAGGACGATGGCGACCAGCAGTTCGACCAGCGTAAAGCCGGACTGGCGTGACGGGCGGCGCATATCAGGCATCGTCCGGCGCCAATCGCAGAGCTGGACAAGGTCAGCGAACGGCCGCCATCCCATTCGATCGTCACATCGACGCGAAAGGCAAACAGGCTTCGCACGACCGCGGCGGCCCCGCTTTCTCCGGTGTCGAACGGCGCGACCATGACCTGCCAGCGCGAGCCGTCGTCGAAGGTGCCGGTCACCCGGCCGGGTCGCATCGGGATCGTCTTTCCAACCTCTTCCATCAGCGACTGCGCCTGCAGCGTTGCATTGGACACCGCCACCGAGCGCTGGGCCATCCGCAGCCCGTCGGAGAAGGCCAACAACAGACCGCCCAGCGCAACCGTCAGGATGGCGAAGGCGACCAGCACCTCCAGCAAGGTAAAGCCCCGGTCGCGGCGGCAGGGCATGGTCCGGGCCAATTCAGTCATCGACCGTCACCCGGCCGGTCAGCCAGTCGATCCGCACATTGTAGTCACGGCCGGCATCGGTGACGGTGACGCGCCCACCGGTCGAAGTGCCGTCCGGATAGAACCGGATCCTTCCGCTGCCATCGTCGATCAGTTCGGCGGTGCCGGTCAGCAGTTGCAGGCCGAGGTTTGTTGGCGAAGTCCATCCGGCGGCCACTGTCGATCGCCATCGCCCTGGCGTCCAGATCCACCACCACCGCCACCTCGCGGTTGTCGCGGATCGCCAGTCCCCGCGCCTCGCGCAGCAGAGCCACGGTCTGGCGCGCCGTCGCCTTGGCTTCGAGCCGCGGCGCCACGCGCCCGAAATGCGGCGCGGCGATCGCCGTCAGCAATCCCAGGATCAGCAGGACGACCAGCAACTCGACCAGCGTGAAGCCGGCCGCGCCAGGCCGGCTACCAGCTGGTGATGTCCTGATTCTCACCTTCGCCGCCTTCCCGTCCGTCCGCACCCAGGGAATACAGGTCGAATTCGCCGTGCTCGCCCGGATAGCGATAGCCATAGGGATTGCCCCAGGGATCGGTCAGTGATTTCCTGTTGCGGATGTAAGGCCCGTTCCAACTGACTGCGTTCTGCGGGCGATCGAACAGGACCGCCAGCCCCTCCTCCTGGGACGGGTAGGCGCCGACCTCCAGGCGGTAGAGGTCGAGCACCCCTGCCAGCCGGTCGATCTGGACCGTGGCGGTGTCCACCTTGGCACCGCTGAGATACTGGATCACCCGCGGCGCCACCAGCACCGCCAACAGGCCGATGATGGCCAGAACCACCAGCAGTTCCACAAGCGTGAAACCGCCTTCCCGTCGCGATCCACGATCGTCGCGTTTCATTGCGCTCTCCTGAACATCATCAAGAATGCCGCGCCGTCAGATCGGCAGATCGTATGCGCCGAGAATCGCCGACATCATCGATCCGACGATCAGGGCGACGATCACTCCGAGGCCCAATGTCACGCTTGGGACCAGCAGCGCCAGCATTCTCTGTACAGTACGTTTGACCTCATCTTCGTAAATGCCCCCGACCTTGACCAGCATCTGTTCGAACTGGTCGCCTTCCTCGCCGACCCTGATCATGCGCACCGCCAATTGCGGCACCGGCTCGCAGGAATCCAGTGCGGTGGAGAGGTGTTCGCCCCGCTTCAGCCTGGGCGCAAGCCCGCCCAGCGCCTGGCGCATCGCCCGGTTGCCGACCGTGCCGATGGCGATCGGAAGGGCCTCCATCAACGGCAGGCCATTGCCCAGCAGGGTCGCCAGGGTGCGGGTGAACCGCGCCGTTTCCAGCTTGACGACCAGCGCCCGGAACAAGGGCAGCCGCAACATGAAGCGATCCCAGGCAAGCCGCCCGGACGGCCTGCCAAGCGAGCGCTTGAGCACCAGGAACAGCAGCGCCAGCACCAGGGCGACGATCGCGCCATAGGACCGCAGCCCCTCACCGGTCGCGATCATCAACTGGGTCGAGACCGGCATATCGGCGCCGGTCTGCTCGAACAACGGCCGGAATTCCGGCAGCACGGCGACCAGCAGCAGCACCAGCGCCGCCAGGGCGGTGACCAGTACGAACGCCGGATAGATCAACGCCGAAACCACATGCTCCTTCAGTGCCCGCGCGTGCTCAAGGGTCTCGGCCAATTGCGCCAGGACCGCCTCCAATTGGCCGCCGGCTTCCCCGGCGCGGATCATGCCGGGAATGATGGCCGGCAGCGGGTGGCCGGAGTCCTGCAGGGCGTCGGCCAGGGTCGCACCGGACCGGACCTGGTCCAGTACCTGGCGCATGAAGTCCTGGCGCGGCCCGTCCTCGGCCACGTCGGCCAGCGTGGCAAGGGCCCGGTCCAGCGGCAGCCGCGCCTGCATCAGCGTCGCCAGTTCGCGCATAACCGTTACCAGATCGGCATCGCTCAGCTTTCGGCCGCCGGTGAACAGCTTGAACCGGCGGCCGGCAGGCGCAGCACGGCTACGGATCTCATCAGCCCTGATCGGGACGCCGCCATCGCTTTGCAACCGGTCGATGATCTCGGACCTGGCTGCGCCCTCCATCTCGCCCTCGACGACCTCGCCGGACGCGGTTACTGCCTTGTATCGGAACCGGGGCATTGCACTGTTTCTAGCCGTCACGGGTGGCCTGCAGGACCTCTTCGATCGAGGTCAGGCCGGCCACCGCCTTTTCCATGCCGTTGTCGAACAGCACCCGCATGCCGTTCGCGACCGCCGCCTCCTGCAGAGCCGAAGCGTCTGCCCGGTCGAGGATCATCCGCCGCAGCGTATCGTCGACCACCAGGGTCTCGATGATGCTGGTTCGGCCCAGATAGCCGGTGCCGCCACAGGCCGGACAGCCACGCGCTCGGTACAGCAGGATCTCCGGCGCTTCGGAATAGCGCTTGAGGCCGAGGCGCAGGATCATCTCCGGAGTCGCCGCGTAGGGTTCGCGGCACGCGGTGCACAGGGTGCGCACCAGCCGCTGGCCGGCGGCGCCGTTGATCGTCGAGGCGAGCAGGTATTCCTCGACCCCCATGTCCAGCAGGCGGGGAACCGCCGCGGCGGCACTGTTGGTGTGCACCGTCGACAGCACCAGATGGCCGGTCAGGGCGAACTCGATGGCGGTCTTGGCGGTTTCCGGGTCGCGGATCTCGCCGACCAGCATGATGTCCGGCGCATTGCGCAGCAGGGCGCGCAGCAGCCGCGCAAAATCGAGCCCGATCTGCGGCTTGACCTCGGCCTGCACGATGTCGGCCAACTGGTATTCGACCGGGTCCTCGACGGTGATGACCTTCTTGTCGGGTGAATTGATGCGCATCAGCGAGGTGTAGAGCGTGGTGGTCTTGCCGCTGCCGGTCGGCCCGGTGACCAGCACCAGCCCGTGCGGACGCTCCAGAACGCCCAGCCAATCATCCAAATCGCGGCCGGCAATGCCAAGCGTCTCGAAATCCAGTGCGACCGAGTCCCGGTCGAGAATCCGCATGACGACGCTTTCGCCATGCACCGTCGGCAGGGTGGCGATACGCAGATCGACCGGGATGCCGCGCACCGCCATCTTGATGCGTCCGTCCTGCGGCAGTTGCCGCTGGGCGATATTGAGCCGCGCCAGGATCTTGATGCGCGAGACGATGGCGGCGCGATAGCGGTCCGGGGGCGACTCGACTTCGCGCAGCGCCCCGTCGACCGAGATGCGAACCCTGAGGCCGCCGTCGCGCGGCTCCAGATGGATATCCGACGCGCCGGCCTCGACGGCGGATTCGATGATGCGGTTGACCATGCGGATGACCGGCGCCTCGCTGGCCATATCCTGCAGCCGCTCGATGTCGAATTCGACCGCCTCGTCGCTGTCGCCATCGTCCGCCGGGCCGGCCTCGGCCGCGTCGCCATTCGTGTAGAGCCGTTCGATCGCCGCATCCAGTTCGGATTGCACGGCAACCCGCGGCTCGACCGGACGGCCCGAGGCCAGCCGCATGGCGTCCATCGCGTAGGCGTCAAACGGATCGGCCATGGCCAGCACCAGCCCGTCATTGGTCTCGGCCAGCGGCAGGATTCGCGATTCCTTCAGGAACCGCAGGCTGACCTTGCCATCCAGCAGCGGCAGGGCCGGGAAGTCGCGCTCGCCGACCAACGCCACACCGGCCTGGCGGGCCAGCGCTTCGGCCAGGTCGCGCTCCGAGACCAGGCCGAGCTTGGGCAGCACCCGGGCCAGGCCCTGGCGATTGCCCGATCCGACCCGGCGGGCGCGTTCCAGCGACCGTTCGTCCAGCTTGCCGGATTCCACCAGCGACTGGCCCAGCGCCAGTTCGATGGCTTCACGGTCTGCGGCGAGCGAAGATTTCGGCAACCGCTTCTCCTGGCTGCGGCCAACAGCGCCCTAGGGACGCCAATCGGGCACTATAATACAACCCTCGATTATTAAGGGTAAGTTGCTGATCGCACATCCGACAAACGGCGGATCGGCATCGAATCCGAGAGCGTTCGGCAACATACCCGCGTCCTTCACTACCTCCGGCAGATCAGGATGCTGCGACAACGGATTGGTCCGGCTCGCTATTCCTTCAACCTTATTCTCATCCTACACGACTGCGAGTGCGGATAGGATTAGGTTATGACCGCCGGCAACGAACCCCCAATCCAATGACCGCGCTGACCGAAATACACTGGCTGCTCCTGCTACTGGCCGCGCCCTTCGTCGGGAGCTTCCTCGGCCTGCTGATCGTCCGCCTGCCGGCCGGCGAGTCGGTCGTCGCCGGCCGCTCCCGCTGCCCGGCCTGCGGTCAGGCGCTGGCGATGCGCGATCTGGTGCCGATATTGAACTGGCTGAGCCATCGCGGCCGTTGCCGCCATTGCGGCGCGGCGATCTCGCAAATCTACCCGGCGGTCGAACTCGCGGCCCTGGCCATCGCAGCGTGGTCGATTGCGGTTCTGCCCGGTTGGATCGCCTGGGCCGGCGCCGCCTTCGGCTGGACGCTGCTCACGCTGGCAGTGATCGATGCCCGCCACTTCCTGCTGCCGGACGTCCTGACGTTGCCGCTGGCCCCAGCCGGCCTCGCAGTCGCCTGGTTCGTCTATCCCGAAGCGCTGGCCGACCACGCCATCGGCGGCCTTGCCGCAACCGCCGGGCTCGCCCTCATCGCCTGGCTGTACCGTCGCCTGCGCAACCGCGACGGGCTGGGCTGGGGCGACGTCAAGCTGTTCGGCGCGCTGGGCTGCTGGACCGCCTGGCAGGGTCTGCCGACCATCCTGCTCTACGCGGCGCTTGCCGGGCTGCTCTGGGTCCTCGCCCTGCGCCTGACCGGCCGCCATCTCACCGCCACGACGCATCTGCCGTTCGGCCCCTTCCTGTGCTGGGCCGGCTGGCTGGTCTGGCTGTATGGGCCTGTCGTATTGGGATAGGACAACCCGGTCTCTCCGGGCCGTTCCGGACTCCTGCCCGGGAAATCGCTAATTGTGGCGAGCTGCCGCGGATTTTGTCAGACTGGTCCTTTCCCCAACAATGGGAGCGAGATCCATGGTGCGCAAACAGGCAGGTGATTTCGATCAAGGCCTACTCAATCTATTCGACAAGCTGGTGCATGGCGACATCGACCGGCGGCAATTCCTCGACCGCGCGGCCAAATACGCCGTCGGTGGGATGACCGCTGCGGGGCTGCTGGAGACCCTGTCGCCGCAATACGCGCTGGCCCAGCAGGTCGCCCCGGACGATCCGCGCATCGGGACCGCCTATATCGACTATGCCTCGCCCCAGGGGTACGGGACGGTGCGCGGCCTGCTCGCCCGTCCCGCGGCCGGCGGACGGCGGCCTGGCGTCGTCGTGGTTCACGAAAATCGCGGCCTCAACCCTTATATCGAGGATGTGGCGCGCCGGCTTGCGGTCGCCGGTTTCGTGGCGCTGGCGCCGGACGGGCTGACGCCGCTGGGCGGCTATCCAGGCACCGACGATGAGGGCCGCGAGATGCAGCGCCAGCTCGACGGCGCCAAGCTGCTGGAGGATTTCATCGCCGCCTACAGCACTCTCAGGGTCCGCGACGACACCACCGACAAGATCGGCGTAGTCGGCTTTTGCTATGGCGGCGGAGTGTGCAACGCCATGGCGGTGCGGCTGCCCGAACTGGCGGCGTCGGTGCCCTTCTATGGCCGGCAAGCCGCTGCCGAGGACGTGCCGAACATTCAGGCGCCACTGCTGCTGCACTATGCCGGGCTCGACGACCGCATCAACGGCGGTTGGCCGGCCTACGAGGCCGCCCTGAAGGCGAACAACAAGAGATACACGGCGCATATCTACCCGGACGTGAACCACGGCTTCCACAACGACACCACGCCACGCTATGACGAGGCGGCGGCGACGCTCGCATGGGACCGCACGATCGATTTCTTCGAAGAGAATCTGGGGTAGGGATCGGCCCTGGCCGACTTTGGGATTTCCGACTACACGTTCCCGAAGTCGATCAGTCTCCGAGCATGGTCAGGGCCGCCTTGCGGTCGCCCGGCTTCAATTTCAGGAACAGCGAGCGGGCCTTCTTGATCTCCCGCTCCGATCCGCTCGCGGCGGCCGCCTTCAGGGCCGCCGCGGTCGGATGATCCGCGCCGCAGACGAACGCCACCGCATTCGCCAGACGCCCCATGGCCTCCTGATCGAACTTCACCTCGTCCATTGGTCGCCCTCCAAGGGCTCTGTGCGCTGCCAGATGCCGAAACTACCTGGACGGTTGCCCTGATGCCAGACTCGTTGCCGCATACCGCCCGTTACAGCTCCTCCACATACCGCACCATCCTCTGGCGCATTTCCGCATCCGGCAGGCGGCCATAGGCTGCGCCCATGTTCTCGCGCATGTGGTCGACGCGAGAGGTGGCGGGGATGGCGCAGGTGACGGCGGGGTGGGAGACGGTGAATTTGAGGAAGAACTGGGCCCAGTTGCCGCAGTCGATCTCGGCCGCCCAGCCGGGCAGCGGATGCCGCTGGAACCGGTCGAACAGCCGGCCGCGTTGGAAAGGCCGGTTGGCGATCACCGCAAGGCCGCGCTCGGCGGCCAAGGGCAGCAGCACCTGCTCGGCCCTACGATCCAGGATGTTGTAGGTAAACTGAACGAAATCGATCGGCCGGCGGGACATGATGCTCACCATGTCGGGATGGCGACGGCCATGGGATGTGGTGATGCCGACATAGCGGACCCGCCCCCGGGCCTTCCAATCCGCCAGCGTCTCCAGATGCGCCTCCCAGTCGAGCAGATTGTGCACCTGCATCAGATCGAAGCCCTGCGGCGCCCAGAGCCGTTCCGATGCCTCCATCTGGCGGATGCCGAGCGCCTTGAGCACGGTCCACACCTTGGTGGCGGTAAACCGCCCGGGCGCTTCCCCCATGCGCTCCAGGCAATAGCCGATCACCTCCTCCGACGAGCCGTACATGGGCGAGGAGTCGATCATGCCGCCGCCGGCCTGGAAGAACGCCTGCAGCACCTGCAGCCGCGCATCGCGGCGGCGGGTGTCGCCGCCGACATCGAAAGTCTTCCACGAGCCCATGCCGATCACCGGCAGGGCTTCGCCGGTGGCCGGAATCGGCCTGGTCAGGATCGGCCCGGGCTGGGCGGTGGCGCGAAGCGGCGCCAGTCCGGCGGCAAGGCCGAGCGCAGCCAGGACGGCACGCCGGCTCGGTCCAGAATGGGATCGCTTCATGGCAAGCGCCTTCTTGTCTCGGGAACACTCTTTCTGCCTCCGGGGACGGCCCCGGGGCAAATCAGATTATCGTGCATTGCCGCCGCACCGGGAGGCCCGTACATCAATCAGACGGACAATCCCGGCAGATCGCAGGGTCCATGACAGGGATGAGGATCGCAACACTCATACTTGCTGCGGCATTGTCGATGCCGTCGCCCGCCATGACCGCCGGTCCGTTCGACATGGTGCCGGTGCCCGGCGGCGCCTTTGTCATGGGCGATGCGGAGGGCGATGCGAACGAGACGCCGCGCGAGGCCACGGTTGCCGCCTTCTCGCTGATGCGCACCGAGGTGACCAACGCGCAGTTCGCCGATTTCGTCGCGGCCACCGGGCATGTGACCGATGCGGAGCGTTCCGGGGCGGGCTATGTCTGGACCGGCCGCTGGCGACTGGTCGGAGCCGCGAACTGGCGCCAACCGCACGGCGAAGCAACCGGCATCGCCGGGCTCGATGACCATCCGGTGGTTCAGATCTCCGCACGCGATGCCGAGGCATTCTGCGCCCATCACGGGCTGAGGCTGCCGACCGAAGCGGAATGGGAGTTCGCCGCGCGCGGGAGCGATGGCCGGCGCTATCCCTGGGGCGACGAGGCGCCCCGGCAGGAGGGCGCGGACCGGCGGGCGAATTTCGGCACCGTGCCCTGCTGCGCGCCGGATGCCGGCGACGGCTACCGGCAGACCGCGCCGGTCGGCCGCTATCCGGCCGGCGCTTCGCCCTTCGGCCTGCTCGACATGGCCGGCAATGTCTGGGAGTGGACGTCAAGCGCATTCCCCGGCCGGCCGGAGCATCGGGTGATTCGCGGCGGCGGTTGGGGCAATAACCCCTATTGCCTGAGGGTCAGCTATCGCCACGGCAATCCGCCGGACTTCGCGCTCGACATGGTCGGCTTCCGTTGCGCCGGGCCGCCTGCCTAGAACACAGATCTCACACGGATCGAACTCGGCCAGACAGCAACATCGGTCCATAGACCGCCGCGAAGCCGGCGAAGGCACCGACCCAGGCGATCCCCGCAAGCGGCACCAGGATCGTACCCCATTGCGGGACCAGCGCCGCCGCGACCCGAGCCAGCGCCGAGACAATCACCGCCCCATAGATCGCCACCGTCGCCGGTCCGGCGGCAAGCGGCCGGCCGGTATGTCCGAGCGTCGCGCGCGTCATGACCGCCAGCGTCATGGTCCCGATCGCACCTGTGGTCCAGGCATGGACGGCGCCGGTGCCGATCAACGGGTCTCCAGTGGCGGCGGCATATCCCGCAAGCAGGAACCCCAACGGTACGAAGGCATAGCCGGCATGCAAGACCGTGACGAGCGGTTCAGCCGCCGTACGGTGCGGCTGCCAACGCGCCAGACGGACGAGGTGCACGATCCCCGCGAGCACCAGCAGACCGGCCGCCAGACGGCCGTCGATCGCCTGCCCCTGCAAAGCCACCCAGGCGGCAAGCGCGGCGGCGGCTGAGGTGAGCGCGACGATATCGAAGCGCGAGAAGCCCGCCGGCAGATGCTCGCCGCCGCGCTTCTTCAGCCAGTTTCCGGTGAAGCTCGGAACGATCCGCCCGCCGATCAGCATGATCAGCAGCAGCGTCGCCGCCATCCCGGCATGACCGCCATAGGTGCTGTACCCGAATCGCCAGACCTCCCAATGGAACAGCGCCTGCGCCGCCAGCAGGATGACCACGACCGCGATCACCTTGAGGTTCCGCCGGTTCCGGCTGGCGATGATCTCGCGGCCGATCACCGCGACCAGCGCCACCGGAAAGGCCAAGCTGGCAAGCGCCGCGACCCACGGCCCGGCAATCAGGGACATCGCGACCGCGACGCGGCCCGCCAGCCAGATCGCGAACAGCCCGGCCAGCGGCCAACCGACCACCGGCAGCCGCCCGGTCCAGTTCGGAACGGCGGTCAGGAGAAAGCCGGCGACGATCGCCGGCACATAGCCGAACAGAAGCTCGTGGGCATGCCAGGCAACCGGCGGAAACGCGGTCGGCGGGCCGACGCCGCCAAGCAACCAGGCGACCCAGACGGCGACACTTATCGCGGCATGACAGGCGCCGAACAGGAAGAACGGCCGGAATCCGAAGCTCAAAAGCGCCGGACCCCGCCAGGCCCGGATCCGATCCATGGTCGACATCACCGCAATACCAATTCTGCCTGCGCCATCAATGCTCTCCGGCTCGATATCCGGCAGATCGATTCCACTGCCCGGCCGTTCCACCGCCGCGGCCGCGTTGCCGAACGTTAGCACTCGGCGGCGTCGATATGCTGTGTTCCGGCCAGTTCAGCGACTTTGTGCACCTCCATCGAGCCACCACATGGCAAGAATAGGCCAGGACGCGAAGGGCGGGCCGGCATGATGGGGGTATGGTGTGGCAGGTTGGGGAGAATTCGTGGCGGCCTACGCGGCCTTCCTGCTGTCGCATGCCATACCGACCCGGCCGCCAGTGCGCGGGCGGCTGGTTGCGCTGTTCGGCGAACGAGGATTCCTCATCGGCTACAGCTTGGTTTCTCTGGTCCTGCTGACCTGGGTGATCGCAGCGGCCGGGCGGGCGCCGTATCTGCCGGTATGGGATTTCGCCCCATGGCAGCTCTGGGCGCCGGTGCTGGCCATGCCGCTGGTCTGCCTGTTTGCCGGCTTCGGCATCGCGGCGGCGAACCCGCTGTCCTTCGGCGGGCGCAAGTCCGATGCATACGATCCGGAAAGCCCCGGGATCGCCGGGATCGCACGACATCCTCTGCTCTGGGCGATCGCGATCTGGGCCGGGGCGCATCTGGTGCCGAATGGCGACCTGGCGCATGTCGTCCTGTTCGGAGGCTTTACCGGCTTCGCCATTCTCGGTATGGCGGCGATCGACCGGCGCCGCCAGCGCCTGCTCGGTGCGCACGAATGGGCCAGGCTTGCCGCCCGTACATCCTTCCTGCCCTTCGCCGCTTTGCTTGACCGGCGCTGGCAACCGGCGAAGATACGGATCGACGCAATTCGGCTGGCGGCCGCCGCGCTGCTCTACGCCGCCTTCATTGCATCCCACGCTGCGGTAATAGGGGTCTCGCCATTGCCGGTCCTTCGATGATCCCTGCCCGCACCTTGTGGCTGTGCCTCGGCCTCGCGGCGACCGGGCTGGGACTGATCGGCGTTGTCCTGCCGCTGGTGCCGACGACAGTGTTCCTGATTCTGGCGGCCTATGCCTTCGCGCGCAGCTCGCCGCGTTTGCACACATGGCTGGTCGAGCATCCGCGTTTCGGCGCGTCGATCGTCAACTGGCAACAGCATCGCAGCATCAGCCGGAACGCCAAATGGGCCGCTGTCACTGTCATGGCACTCTCGCTCGCTGTGTCATGGTTCGTTGGGGTGGGGGACCTTGTGCTGGGCCTCCAGGCCCTTGTGCTCGGCACCGTCGCCGTCTTCATCCTCTCACGCCCCGATGGGCCGGAGGGCGGGGAGGAGTGATGCATCCGATGGCTCCGAAACCCGCGCTAGCGGGCACCAAGATATCCCGGTAGAGCGTTCGATTCCGGAGCCACAACCGGGCCGCCCGAGCTTGACGGATATCAAGTTCTCACGAGGCGCGATTGCATACGGTTGGTGCCCCAGGGTTGACCACACTGCAATGGTCAGGCGTGCCGCGTCATTGGGCATGTTCTGCGGCGGCAATGGCACGCGTCCGTTTGCCCGGCTGCAATGATCGGCAACGCTGGACCAGAAGCGCCCGGAGGGCCGAATGCCCTTTCGTTGCGATCGTGAAACCGAGGTGGGCAATGCCGGGAACCCCAGGGACAACGTCAGGACCCTCGCCAGACGTCGACCGGCAACTCTTCTTCGATCCTCTCGGTTATCTGCGAACCGAAATCTATCGCCAGCGTGTTGCATGCAACACGTTGGAGGCACTGGCATCGTCCGGTTCCAACGGCGATTTTCGTGCCGATGCCGAACGTTTGTTGCACTACATCACAGCGGAATTGCCCCTCCATATAGCCGATTTCGAGGAATCCCTGATCCCTCTGCTGGCGCAACGGGTCTTGCCGTCCGACGATTTCGAGACGGTCCTGGCACGGCACCAAAACCAACGCGGATGCAATGACGAATTGTTGGGCAGGCTTGTCACTTCCCTTCGCGGCATCGCCGCTTCCGGCGCGGCGCCGATCGACCTGCAGCCCGATGCCGACACATTGATCGAGGCGCGGCGGCTCGATCTGACCTGGGAAAGCGATGTGATCCTTCCACTTGCGGAATTGCGCATCGTCGATGCCGATCTGGTGGCACTCGGGACGGCGATGGCGGACAGGCGCGGCATTCCACATCCGAAGTGATCTGGAGTCGGTGCGGTTCGACCTGCTGATCGGTGCGCGGCATGACGATCGGCGTGGAACATGTGCGACTGGTGCGGTCGTTGCCCCTGTTTCAGGGCCTCGGCTTCGCCGATCTCTAACGGCTGCTCGACTCGGCCAACGCCCATCCTACTCGCATGGCCCAACGGTCTTACTGCAGCGATGTTGCGGTCGGCTCGCAGTCGCGATCCGCTTGCTTCTTCTCAGGCCTTCGCAGGCGCCGATACGCGGAAAAACAAGCTGTACATCACCGGCACGACCCCGAGCGTCAGGAGAGTCCCGACCGCAAGGCCGAACGAGATCACGATGGCCATGCCGAAGAACAGCGGATCCTGCCATACGATCAGCGGCGTCAGACCGAGAAGCGTCGTGATCGTTGTCATGATGATCGGCCGAAAGCGCGAGATAGCCGCGGTGACGATGGCATTGTAGGGATCCGCGCCGGCCTGACGTTCGGCCTCGATGCTGTCGATCAGCACGATGCCGTTATTGATGATGATGCCGGCCAGACTCAAGAGGCCGAGCAGCGTCATGAAACCGAACGGCGCCCCCATGACGATCAATCCCACGATCGAGCCAACGAAGGCCATCGGGATGGTGAGCAGGATGATTCCGGCGCGCCGTACCGAATTGAACTGCCAGACCAGCAACGCGACGATCAGCGCTCCGGCTAGCGGAAAATTCGCCGTCAGGTGCCCCAGCGCGATTTCCGCGTTCTCCAACTCGCCGCCCATCTCCCACCGGTAGCCCGGTGGCAGGTTCAGGGTCTCGATCGCGGGCATCACGGCATCCACAAGCTGCTCGGCAGTGAGTTGCGGGTGTTGCGCGCTGACCGTTATCGTGCGCTCCAAGTTGCGTCGATTGATGGTGTAGGGCTCCCAAACGCCTTGTATCTCGGCGATCTGGCTGAGCGGGACATTGGTGCCGCGGGCCGCCGAGAACACATCGATAGAGCGCAGGATCGACAGCTCGTTGCGTTCGCCCTCTTCGCCGCGCAGGACTATCGGAATGATCGCGTCGCCCTCGCGATAATCGGTGATCGCATTGCCGCTGACAAAGGCGTTGAGCGTCGTGGCGATGTCACCGGAAGTTACGCCCGCGCGCTGCGCACGCGTCTGATCGACCAACACCTCCGCTTTCAGAACCCGGTTCTCCCAATCCTGTTCGATCTCGATCGTGCCGGGGACCGCGCGAAACGCCGAAAGGAGATGTTCCGCCTTGTCCATCAACACGGTTTCATTCGGACCGCTGATCCGCAACTCCACCAGCCCGGTTTCCGATGGACCGAACCACATCGCCTTCGGCGCGGCGCGCACTTCCGGAAAGTTCGCGTCGAGATAGGCGCGCGTGCGCTCGACCATCTCGGGCACCTGGTCGTTGGTCCGCGTTTCCACGAGGACAAAGGCGACGTGCGGATTGGGATTGGGCGGCGAAAGGGACAGGAAGAACCGCGGTCCACCGCTGCCGGCATAGGCCACCGCACCGGCGACCTCGGGATTGACGGACTCGTCCAGCAGCCAGTCGGTGGCCGCCTCGACGACCCGTACCGTCTCATTGATATGGGCGCCGGCTTCAAGATCGAGGTAAAGCAGGAACTGGTTGCGATCGTTAGCCGGAAAGAACTCCTGAACGACGTGACGCGCCAGCGAGCCGAGCCCGATGACGATGACGATGACCGCCGCGATGCTGATTGTGCGATGGCGCAGGAGCGTTTCCAGAAGACCTCTGTAGATCCGATAGAAGCCCGAATCGTAGAGGCCGGAGGCGCTCTGCTTGCCGCTGGACTTCGGCGGCTTCAGAAACCAGTAGCTCACGGTCGGGGTCATATACAAGGACATGAACCACGATCCCAGCAGGACCAGGATCACCACCTGTCCGATCGACACCGTGTATTCTCCGACGCTGCCGAGCGCCAAGGCGATGGGCATGAAGGCCAGGATCGTCGTCAGCGTCGAGGTCAAGAGCGGCAGCCCCAGACTGGTCCCTGCCGCGATCGCCGCCTCCTTGCGGTCCTCCCCGAGCGCGATGCGGTTGCGGATGTTCTCGGCCACGACGATGGCGTTGTCGACCATCATGCCGAGCGCGATGATCATGGTCGCAATCGACATTCGCTGCAGCTCGACGTCCAGCACCGACATGCCGATCAGGCCGAGCAGCATGGTCAGTGGAACGAACGCCCCGACGATCAGGCCGGTGCGCAGGCCGAGGAACAGAACCACCACCACAAGCACGATGACCAGGGTCTGACCGAGGTTGCTCACGGCGCCGTTGACCGCCCGCTCCACCAAGGCCGGCTGGAAGGTGGCGTATTCCAGGAAATACCCGAAGGGCAGCGATTGCCTGATCTCTTCGACCCGCTGCGTCAGGCGTTCACCGAACTCGACCGAGTTGACGCCGTCCAGAATCGAAACGCTCAGGACCATGGCCGGCCGGCCATTGAAAAAGGCGGGTCGATGCGCCGGCTCCTGGTAGTCCCGGATCACCGTGACGACATCTTTCAGGGGAATGGTGTCGTCGGAATTCGGTATCGGGATCAGCGTGTTGGCGATCTCGTCCACATCGTTGAACGTGCCCGAAGGTTCGATGGCGACGCGGCGGCCATCGGCATCGATCTCGCCGCCCGGCAACAGGATGTTGCGGGCCCGCAGCGTGTCGATGATCACGCCAGGCTGTATGCCGAGGCGCGCCAGCCTGGCATTGGAGACTTCGAGGTAGACGCGCTCCTGCTGGACGCCGAATGTCTCGATCGTCTCGACGCCGTCCAGCGAATCCAGGCGTCGGCGGGCATCGCGGGCGACCCGGCGCATGTCCTCCAGCGAGAAACCGTCGCTCCAAAGCGCGATCGTCGCGACCGCCGTCAAGCCGAAATTGTCGTTGACGAAGGGTCCGAATGTCCCGGCGGGCAGTTCCGGGGCCGCGTCGAGCATCTTATTGCGGACGTCGCTCCAGATGACGTCGATATCCTCGCCCGGGACCCAATCATGCAACTCCATGTGGATGATCGCCGTCCCGGTTCTCGAATACGACCAGATATCGTCGACCTCGCCGATTTCGCGGATCTTCTCTTCCAGCTTCAGGGTGATGAGGTCTTCGACCTCATATACGTCCATTCCCGGGAAGAAGGCGGTGACGATCGCCTCGCGGATCTCGATCGACGGGTCTTCCTGGCGGGGATAGTCGAGAAAGATCAGGATGCCGATGATCGGGATGCCGATCAGGACCAACACCGTGATCCTGTTCACCTCGATGGCAAATCTGGTGATGCCTCCGAACATTCGGGCTCTCGAATTTGCTTACAGGATGGTTTAGCTGCCAGTCGCGGCCGCTGCAGGCTCCAGGAGTTCGACCCGCTGACCGTCGACCAGGAAGTTCACCCCGGCGGACGCCAAGATCTCCCCGGCACTCACACCTTTCACCGCGATCATGTTGCTCTGCAGCGCTGTGGCCGGCTCGACTGCGGTTCGGCGCACGGTCGAGGTCTCGAAATCGTAGACGAAGACGAACCCTCCGCCGGTTTCATTCCCCGGTGCGATCGCCGTCAAAGGCACCAGATACCCGATCTGGGACTCGTCTTCCCGGGCGAGCAGCAGCGACACCTCGGCCGTCATGCCGCTGCGGATGCTCGGCGGCGGCTCCAGCAGCGCGGCCTTGACTGGAAACGTATTGCCCGCGCCGGCGGCGCTGCCGACTTCGGTGACAAAAGCCTCGATCGGCGAGGCGAACTGTGGAAACACGGCCGTGGCCGGCGTCCCGAGCACGATCTGCGAAATCGATGTTTCCGGCACGCCGAATGCGACTTCGAATCCGCCGACCGCGTCGATCTGGAACAGTTCCCGACCCACCGGCACTTCGACAAACGGATCAATCGATCGGGCCGAGATAGCACCGTCGAATGGCGCGACAAGCGTTGTATTGTCCAGGTCCCGCTTTGCCAGATTGAGCCGTGCGACCGCATAGCTGACCTGGCTGCGCGCGGCACGATAGTCGCGTTCGGCATTGTCAAACCTCACGCGCGCCACCCAGCCCTGCTCGTAAAGCGTCCTCTGGCGCTCGAATTCAGCGATCTTCTGCGACTCGAATGCGCGCGCCTGCTCCAGCTCCGCTTCGGCCGCCTTCACATTCAGCTCGTAAGGTTCCTGATCCAACTGCGCGAGAACCTGGCCTTGTGTCACCTGATCGCCCTGGTTGACCAGAACCTCCAGGACGGTGCCGCTGACCTGGAAACTCAGGCTGGAGGACTCACTTGCCTCGACGACGCCGGAGAATCTCCGCATCTGACCGCTGGCCACTTCGGTTACCGTAAAGGTGCGGATCGGTCTGATCTGCTCGGGGACATCCGCCGGTTCCTCTCCGCACGCCGCCAAGAACCCGGCCGAAGCAAGGCTCAAGAGAAACCGGCCGGCGAATCGCTGCATCTAACCCTCCCCGGTGCGCATCCTCGCGGACCGTTGCCCGCCGCAAGTAGATGATCAACACGTCCCACGTCATACCACTTGAATATCTGGAGGAGATCAACAAGCAATCTGGCGCGCGTAGCGGGAGCAGCGCGGATCCGGAGCGCATCGCCGATGCCGATCTGGCGGCGCTCGGGATGGCGATGGCGGACAGGCGTGCATTCCCCATCCGAAGTGATCTAGAGTCGTTGCAGTTCGACCAAATGATCGGCGCGCGGCATGACGATCGGCGTGGAACATGTGCGACTGGTACGTTCGTTGCCCCTGTTTCAGGGCCTCGGCGATGCCGTGGTCTACCGGCTGCTCGATGCGGCCTATGTCCGGTCCTACTCGCGCGGGCGCACGGTCTTCCTGCAGGGCCAGGAGGCGGACCGGTTCTTCGTCGTGCTGGACGGCTGGATCAAGCTCTACCGACAGACCCGCGAGGGCAACGAGGCCGTCATCGAGGTGTTCGGCAAGGGCGAATCGTTTGCCGAGGCCGCGATGTTCGGCAATCGCAAATTCCCGGTGAGCGCCGAGGCCGCCGACGATTCGTTGCTCATGGCGATCCCGGCACGCCCATTCCTCCAGCACCTCCGGGAAGATGTGGAGTTGATGTTCAACATGCTGGGCTCGATGTCGATGCGCCTGAAAAGGTTCGTCGGACGGACCGAGCAAGTCGCCACACGCACGACCCCGCAGCGCGTCGCTGTCTTCCTGCTGAACTTCGGCTCGACCGTCGAGAACACCGCCGATATCCGCCTGCCCTACGACAAGTTCCTGGTGGCCGGCCGCCTGTCCATGAAGCCGGAGACCTTCTCGCGTGCGCTTGCCGGCCTGCGGGAGATCGGCGTGAGCACCGAGGGCAGCCTGGTCCATATCGAAGACGTCGAGACGCTCCGGCGCTTCGCAAACGGCTCGTAGTCCGGACGCCGACCGCATGCTGACATCGCTGTTTCGGCACTGTTGGGATCGCCGCTGATGGAAATGCTGTACTTCGCCCTGGTCGCGGTGTTGCTTTATGTCTTCGCCGATTGGATCCTGAAGCGCGCCGAGGCGCGGGCCGGCCGCCGCTTCGAGCACAGATCGATCATATTCTTCGGGCTGTTGCTGGCCCTGGCCCTTATCTCCTTCTCGATCCTCCGCGCCCTGCTTGCCCCCGAGTGACCGCAGGGATCGCTGCGACAACAGATCCACGCCTTCGCGTCGCTTGACAATCGTCAAGGATGGCCGCCCTGGCCGGTGACACGATCCCGGATTGGCGCTGCCTGCCCAGGGTCACCGGCTGGCAGGCCGCGCCGGCAACGACACCAACGGAGGCGAACGATGTCCACGACCGGCGACGAAAACGGCGCCACGGACCCCGCCGGGACCGCACCTGGCAGCAGACCGGAGCGGATCCCCGCCATGCAGCGGCTGCTCGACAACCCGTTCCTGCTGCTGTTCCTCGGCGTCGTCATGCCGACTGTCTTCTACATCATCTGGGGCATCCTGGAGATCGCCCAGATCCCGATCGCCCCCTAGCGGAGGTCCGGACGATGGCAATCCATTCGCCGACGAATCGCATCTGGTGGCGCGAACCGCTGCACCGGATGGAGATCATCTGGATCACGATCGCCTTCCTGTGGGGCGTCGTGATGTTCTCCGCCATGATCTACTGGCACATCACCGGCGAGCAGAACCTGTCGAACGAGGCCTATCGTATCGACCCGTTCGTCTTCGCGGAGCGGGCCGAAGCCATGACCGAGCAATACACGGTGCGCGAGGAAGGCGACACCGGCATCCCGGTCGTCCACCCGCCGCCGGGCAGCGATGTCTATCTCATCGCCCGCTTATGGGAGTGGTGGCCGATCCTCGAGCTCGAAAAAGACCAGAGCTACCGGCTCCATCTGTCATCGATGGACTGGCAGCACGGATTCTCGCTGCAGCCGACCAACATCAACATCCAGGTCCATCCCAACTACGACCTGGTGCTGACGATGACGCCGGACGAAGCGGGCGTCTACGGGATCGTGTGCAACGAATTCTGCGGGATCAACCACCACACCATGCTGGGGCGGATCTACGTCGTCGAATAAGGGGGACGCCATGCCTGCCGATATCTCCGCACCGGGCGCCGCCGCCATACCGGCGGACGAGAAATACCGCACCTGCCCAGAGACCGGACTGCGCGTCTACGCCCAGGCCGAAACGCTGATCAAGGCCAATGCCGTGGTCGCGGTCGTCTTCCTGGCGATCGGCGGCCTGTTCGGGCTGCTGGTCGCCCTGACCCGCTTTCCCCCAACCGCAGGCCTGTTGCCAGCGGACCTGTTCTATCTGGCGCTGACGGCGCATGGCGCCGATGTGCTGCTGTTCTGGATCATATTCTTCGAGGTGGCGATCCTCTATTTCGCCTCGGCGATCCTGCTCAACTGTCGCCTGGCGGCCCCGCGCATCGCCTGGCTGGCCTTCGCGCTGATGCTGGTCGGCGCGTTGATGGCAAATGTTTCGGTCCTGCAGGGCGGGTCGAGCGTGATGTTCACCTCCTATGTGCCGATGCAGGCGGCGCCGCATTTCTATCTCGGGCTGATCCTGTTCGCGGTCGGCACGCTGTTAGCCTGCATGTGCTTCTTCGGCACGCTCGTCATTGCCAAAGAGGAAGGGACCTATGAGGGATCGGTGCCGCTGGTCACATTCGGCGCGATCACCGCGGCGATCATCGCGGTCTTCACCCTGGCCTCCGGCGCGATCATCCTGATCCCGACCTTCATGTGGTCGATCGGGCTGATCTCCCATATCGATACGATCACCTACAAGCTGGTCTGGTGGGGCATGGGGCATTCCTCCCAGCAGATCAACGTCTCGGCCCATGTGGCGGTCTGGTATGCCATCGCCGCCATGGTGCTGGGAGCCAAAGCCGTTGTCCGAGAAGGTCAGCCGGATGGCCTTTCTCATGTATATCCTGTTCCTGCAGCTGGCCTCCGCCCACCACATGCTGGCCGAGCCTGGGCTGAGCTCCGAATGGAAGGTGTTCAACACCAGCTACGCCATCTACCTCGCCGTGCTCGGCAGCATGATCCACGGGATGAGCGTGCCCGGCGCGATCGAGGCGGCGCAGCGGCGCAACGGCTTCACCAAGGGCGTGTTCGGCTGGCTGCGCAAGGCGCCCTGGAAGAACCCGGCCTTCGCATCTCTGATGATGTCGCTTGTGTTCTTCGGCTTCATCGGCGGCATCTCCGGCGTCGTCCTGGGCACCGAACAGATCAACCTGCTGATGCACAACACTCTGTATGTGCCCGGCCATTTCCACGGCACGGTCGTCGCGGGAACCACCCTGGCGTTCATGGGTATCACCTATCTGGTGATTCCGTTGATCTTCCGGCGCGAGGTGATCTTTCCAAAGCTCGCCATGTGGCAACCCTATCTGTTCGGCTTCGGGGTCGCGGGCATTTCGTTCTTCATGATGGCCGCCGGCACACTGGGCGTCTCGCGGCGCCACTGGGACTCATCCTTCACTGATGCGGTGCTCTCCTTCGACTACCCCGCGACGGCCACGGCGATGATGGCGTTGAACGGGATGTCAGCGATGCTCGCGGCGGTCGGCGGCCTGGCCTATGTAGTGGTCGTTGTCGGATCGGTGCTGTTCGGCAAGCGCCGGGACGCCGAGTCGATCCGGGCCAACCCGGCGGTCATTGACCACGGCGAGGCGGTTGCCACTTATGGCAGCGAAGGCACGCTGAAGCTGCCCGGAACGATCGTCCTGGTATCGGTCTTCTTCCTGGCATTCGTTCTCTACTACGTGGTGAACTGGAAGTTCCTGTCAGAAGTCTGGCCGCTGAGTTGATCGGGGTTGATCGGGGCCGATCGGGAAGGAAGCGAGGTCAGGCCATGAGCGCAATTGCCGGCCAGCTCTACTCGGTCTTCAAGCTGCGGATCGGCTTTGCGATCACCTTGACCGCGTTGGCGGGTCTGGCCGCGGCGGGCGGCGTCGACGAGCCGGGTTGGAAGGCGGTGGTGCTGGGTTTGGCGATCCTGCTGTCATCGGCCAGCGCCGGCGCGTTCAACCAATATGTCGAGCGCGACCTGGATGCGCGGATGCGGCGCACCCGCAACCGGCCCTTCGTCACCGGCGAATTCCGACCGGGCGCGGGTTGGCTGATCGGCATCATCGCGATCCTGGCCCTGGCGGTCGGGCTTGCGGCATTCGCGCTCAACGCCATGGTGGCGCTGCATGTCTTCCTCGGAGCCTTCGTCTATGGGGTCGTCTACACCGTCTGGCTGAAGCAGCGTAGCTGGCTCAACATCGTGGTCGGCGGGCTTGCCGGCAGCTTCGCCGTCCTTGCGGGCGCCTCGGTTGTCGACCCTCAACTGGGACCGGTTCCCATCATTCTGGCAGTGGTGCTGTTCCTGTGGACGCCGCCGCATTTCTGGAGCCTGGCGACGACCCTGCATCGCGACTATGCCGAGGCCGGCGTGCCGATGCTGCCGGTCGTGGTCGGGCCGCGCAAGGCGGCCTGGGCGACCCTCGCGCATACCGTCGCGCTGGTATTGCTTTCGCTGACGCCGGTGGCCTTTGGTCTCGGCTGGATCTATTTCGCCGCGGCGGCCTCGGGCGGTGCGTATTTCATCTATCGCAGCGTCCTGTTGACGCTGCATCCGACGCCGGCCATGGCGATGGCCAATTTCCGCGCCTCGCTGCTGCAGCTCACCGTGCTCCTGGCAGGCATCATCGTCGACGCGTTCATTGCCTGACCCGCGCATGCCGTGCCAGCGACGCCTCCTGCAGCTCCCGGCGATCGCGGTTCTGTGTGTCCTGGCAGGTGCCGCCGGGGCGACGGCCGGTCCGGTGGCCGAGGATCCGCCCTCCGCCTTCGATCCACAGGGCGCGCTTGCCTACAGCCAATCCGCCATCGGCCGCAGTCTGACACCGCACCGATTGCTGGACGAAGCGATGAACGAGCGCCGCCTTGCCGATTTCCGCGGCAAACCGCTGGTCCTCAATCTGGTCTATACCGGCTGCGCCCATAGCTGCCCGTTGATCGTCCAGACCCTGTACAATGCGGTCGAGGTCGCCCAGGACGCCTTCGGTGACGACGCCTTCACCATCGTCACGGTCGGATTCGACACCGAGATCGATACGCCCGACCAGATGCGCGCCTATGCCCGCAGCCAGGGCGTGGACCTTCCGGACTGGCATTTCCTCAGCGCCGACCAGGATACGGTTGAGCAGTTGACCCGCGAGGTCGGTTTCATCTACTTCCCATCGCCGAAGGGTTTCGATCATCTGGCACAGGTGACCGTGCTCGACGCCGAGGGCCGCGTCTTCCGTCAGGTCTATGGCGATAATTTCGAGCCGCCGGCGCTGGTCGAGCCGCTCAAGCAGCTGATCTTCGGGCAATCCGGAGTTCCGATCAGCCTCGACGAGCTTGTCGAAAGGGTACGCCTGTTCTGCACCCTCTACGATCCGGCAAGCGGCCGCTACCGCTTCGAATGGTCGCTTTTCGTCGGGCTGGCGATCGGGGCAGCGTCGCTGCTCGGCGTCGGTACGATCCTGACGCGCGCATTACTCCGCGATCTCAGGCAACGCCGCGCATGAACCGGGAGCGGGCACTATCCGCCGATCGGGCCCGGACGATTTACCGGCACCCGTCCGGAAGGTGGCGGCTGAACCGATGAGTTGGCTGCGTCGGAGTCTGCGGCTCGGCTTTGAGTGGTCGGAAGCCCTGCTCGACCGCGTGTTCGGACCGTCATGGAACCCGCTGCATAATCTCGGCGCGCTGGGGTTCTTCTACTATTGGATCGTCGCGGTCACCGGCATCTATCTCTACATCTTCTTCGACACCGGCGCGACCGAGGCATACGAATCCGTCGAGTACCTGACCCACGATCAATGGTATCTCGGCGGGGTCATGCGCAGCTTCCACCGTTACGCCTCCGACGGGATGGTCCTGTTCATGGCGGTTCATATGGTGCGCGAGTTTTCCCTGGACCGGTACCGCGGCGCCCGATGGTTCACCTGGCTGACCGGGATACCCGTCCTGTGGCTGGTGCTGATCGCCGGGATTACCGGCTATTGGCTGGTCTGGGACACACTGGCCCAGTATGTGGCGATCGCCAGCACCGAATGGCTCGACTGGCTGCCGATCTTCGGCGAGCCCATCGCGCGGAACTTCATGACGCCGGAGAGCCTGGATGACCGGTTCTTCACATTGCTGATGTTCATGCATATCGGGGCGCCGCTGATCCTGCTGCTGGTGCTCTGGATCCACCTGCAGCGCGTCACCCGGCCCAAGATCAACCCGCCGCGCGGGCTGGCGGTCGGGACATTCGTGATGTTGCTCGCTCTATCGTTTGTCAGCCCCGCTACAAGCCAGGGAGCCGCCGACCTGACCACGGTGCCGGCGGTCGTCAGCCTGGACTGGTTCTATCTTGGTTTCTATCCGCTGCTGGATTACTGGTCCAGTGCGACAGTGTGGGGCGTCGCGGCCGTGCTGACACTGCTGCTGGCGGGCCTGCCATGGATGCCGCCGATGCGCCGGGCCCAGGTGGCCGCCGTCGAACTGGCGCACTGCAATGGCTGCACCTGGTGTGCCGATGATTGCCCGTGCAACGCCATCGAGATGCAGCGGCGCAGCGACGGCCTGCCGTTCGACCGCGAGGCGGTTGTCGACCCCGACCTCTGCGTCAGCTGCGGAATCTGTATCGGCTCCTGCCCAAGCGCCACGCCGTTCCGGCGCACCGGTGCCGTGACCACCGGGATCGATCTGCCCGACCGGCCGCTCGGGGCGCTGCGCGAGCGTATCAACAAGGCCGGGGGCACGCCCGGCGACGGCGTCCGGGTCATCGTTTTCGGATGCGATCCCGGCCCCGACCTGCGACGGCTTGACGTGCCGGGCGTGAGCACGGTCGAGCTTCCGTGTCTGGGCGCCCTGCCGCCCTCATTCATGGACTACGTGCTCAGCCGGGGTCATGCCGACGGTATCGTCATGGCCGGCTGTCGCCAAGGCGCCTGCACCCATCGCTTCGGCCTCGATTGGACGATTGAGCGCATTGAGCGCCGACGCGATCCACGCTTGCGCGGGCGCATCCCGCGCGACCGCATAGCCTGCATTTCACTCGGCAAGAGCCAATCCAAGCGGCTGGAGCGAGAAATCCGCGAGTTTGCGGCCGACCTGAAACCGCTGGAACGCCCGTCTGGAAAGGCGGGACCGCCGCCAGCCCCGACCTTGGAGTTGCAGGAGGCCGGCAGCGATGACTAGCGCGCTGCGATATCTCGGCCAGGCGGTGCTCTATGGGCTGGTGGCGGTCCTGCTTGGATTCCTTTCGGCAAACCCGTCCTACGAGCATTTCCCGCCCGACCAGGCGATGGTCAGGCTGAGTTTCGCCCATGGCGCGGACCGACGCGGCGAGTGCCGCCAGCTATCGGATGAGGAGATGGCGGACCTTCCGCCGAACATGCGCGTCCCGACGGTCTGCCCGCGGGAGCGCCTGCCTGTCCATATCGAGCTCGAGCTTGACGGCACGCTGCTCTACGCGGCGGAACTTGCGCCGACCGGCCTGAACAGCGACGGACCCTCGCGGGCCTACCAGTCGTTCACCGTTCCGCCAGGCCGGCACACGCTGACCGCTCGTCTTCGGGACACCGCCCGCGTCGACGGCTTCGACTACGACACGACGACCGAAGTCGAATTGGTACCGGGGCAACACTTCGTGATAGATTTTCGCGACGATATCGGCGGCTTCGTGTTCCGATGAGGCAACGATGACCCTGATCCAATGGCGCGATGAGTTCGAGCTGGGTATCCCGGCTGTCGACTATGAGCACCAGCAGCTCTTCGCGCTGATCAACGAGACCCATGACCGGATCGCGTCCAGCGGCTCAAAGGACTCGATAATCGACGGCCTCGACGAGATCTACGCCAAGATCGCTGGCCATTTCGCGCTCGAGGAGCGGGAAATGCGCGACCACGGCTATGACGGCTATGAGAGCCATAAGGTCGAGCACGAGCGGCTGCTCGACGGTATCCGTGAGATCATGGACAACTTCGAGCACGGACTCTACGCGAATTACCAGGATGCCCTGGCCGAGCATCTCGGCGGTTGGTTCGCGACACATTTCAGCACCCAGGACGCCCGGCTGCACAGGATGTTGGGCTAGTCGTCTGAATCCGAAACCCAGGCGAAACTGAGGATGGCACTACGCGATTTGACAACGACGCTCCCGCCCAGGTCACGGCCGGTGGCGATAGCCGGGGAGCCGGAAGAGCACCCCTTCGCCGACTTCGTGCGCATCGTGGCCAAGGGCAGCAAGCTGTCACGCGCGCTATCCCGCGACGAAGCGGCGAAGGCCATGCGCATGATCCTGGCCGGCGACGCCGAGCCGGTGCAGATCGGCGCCTTCCTTGCAACGCTGCGCTATCGCAAGGAGACGGCCGACGAGTTGGCCGGGTTCGTGCTGGCAGCACGCGAATTCGCCCGCGACAGGGCGTTGCTGCACGCCGATCTCGATTGGCCCTCTTATGCAGACCGTCACCGCCAGCTTCCCTATTTCCTGCTCGCCGCACTGCTGCTGGCTGCGAACGGGATGCGGATCCTGATCCATGGCATCGCCGGCGAAGGGCCGGTTTCGACGCCGCGCTGCCTGGTCGAGCTCGGCCTGCGGCCGGCGGCATCCACAGCCGAAGCGGCCACCGGTATCGACCGGCACGGCATTGCCTACCTGCCGCTGGAGGCGGTATGCCCCGCTCTGGACAGGCTGTTCGCGCTGCGACCGCTGCTCGGACTGCGTTCGCCGGCGAATACCTATGCCCGCGAACTGAACCCGGCGGGGGCGCCCTGCCAGATGCAGGGCGTGTTCCACCCAAATTACATCGACTTGCACCACGATGCCGCCCGACTGCTGGCCCAGCCGCAGGCGGCGATCTTCAAGGGCGCCGGTGGTGAAGCCCAGCGCAACCCCCTGAAACCCTGCCGCGTCGCCACGCTCGACGACGGGACTCCATCGGTCGAGGAGTGGCCGGCGATGCTGCCCGGGACCCGATATGGCTGGCGTAGCGAAGCCCTGGACCCGTCGCGTCTCGTCGCACTTTGGCGTGGCGACGACGAGGACGCGGCGCCGACCGGTGCCGTTATCGGGACCGCCGCGATCGCCCTTCGCCTGTCGGGTCGTGCGGTGAGCCAGGACGATGCCGAGGCATTGGCGCGGCATATGTGGGCTGGTCGGCCGAAATCACTCTATCCTGCTGAGACCTGGCTCTAACCTGGTCTGGCGTTTTTCCGTTCGCTTGGTATTGGACCGCTAAGCCGCATCGAGCGGCGGTGCGCCATTTGCCTCGTGTGCCTGCGCAACAATGATGTCCACGAGGTCCGGTGCCGTTCCGATCGGGCCGGTATAGTGCACATCGCGGCCGGCGCCCAATAACCGAGGAACGTCGTCCTCGCTATGCAGACTGTGCTCGGCGAACAGTCCGACGGCGACACTGTTCGACGTGCCCAGACCGGCAAGTGCCTCGGCGGGCGAGGGCGGTTCGTCGAGAAAGGCGGTGGCAACAGCGGCAAAGTGCCCGGTCGCGGCGATGCGGGCCGCATGTCCCCGCGTCGTCCGGGCCGAAACCGAATTGCGGCCACTGCCATGGCCGATCAGCAACAGACCGGTCTCCTTGATCCGCCAGTTCCGTTGCCGGCATGCATCCGCAGCGATATCGGCCGCCAGATCGGCTATGGCGGCCCTTGCGCCGATGGGTTCGGCCAGCATGATCCGAGGGGCGGCGGGGTGGACGTCGATCACCTCTCTCAGTCGATCCATCGTAAAGCCCGCGCACATCAGCCAAGGCACGACGAAGACCTCCGGCGAGGCGATCTCGTCGAGGACTCCGCCCAATTCGGGTGTGCCGTACAGGCTGCACACGCGGACATCGGAAAACAGGCGCCGGGCATGGATCAGGGCGGCGTGACGGTCCAGCACGCCGCCGGTTCCCCGCGTGCCGTGGCCGCAGAGTACCAGCGTCGCGGCCCTTCGGCCGCGATCAGTGGCTGGTGCCTTCCTCAAGGGTGATCTTATTGAAGACATTGTATTTACCCGAGGGGCGCACCATCGGAATGCGCGTGACCTCTTCCAAGGTGGTGCCGTCGTAGACGACGATCGCGCCGTCCATGTCCCAGATGCTGACCAGGGCATAGCGGCCGTCATGGGTGAACTCGACATGGGCCGCGGTCTTGCCCGGCTCCGGTCGCAGTGTGGCGACGATCTCCAGGCTCTGCTTGTCGATCACGTGGATCGCGTCGCTATGGGGGCCGAAGAACACGTCGACCCAGGCATAAGGCGAGTTCCGGTGGCTGCGCATGAAGAAGCCGGGGCCCAGCGTCTCGATGCGGCGCACGACCTCCCAGTCGTCCATGTCGATGACACTGACTGCGCCGGCGCGCAGATGCGGCGTCGCCATCACCCGGCGGTCGCCCCATTGCCAGGTAATGCCCGACCCCAGATGCGGCAGCCCGTCGATCGGCAACTCGGCGATGGTGCGCCCGACATCGAGATGCACAACGCTGGCCCCACCATCCCGCGAGGCGCCGATCAGGAACCGGTAGTCGGGACCGAAGAAGAAATCGTCCAGCGGTCTCTCGACCTCGATGCGCCGGATCGGGAAGCGTTCGACCGGCTGCGCCAACCCCTCCTCGCGACCCGGTTCGTAGTTGTGGACCAGGCCGCTGAACACCGCCGGCGGGTTTTCGCCATAGGGGATCTCCCAGACCTCGCTGATGTCCTTGAATGCGACGATGAAGCTTTCGCGGGGCGCGGCCTGATAGACGGCGCTGACCCGCGACGTCGGTCCGTTGCGCATGCCCTTGGTCGGGATCACCGCCAACGGCGACAGATCCTCGGCGTTCAGCATAACGAGCGTGTGCGGCAGGTAATTGGCCACCGCGACGACCGCGCCGTCATGGGAGATGGCGATATTGCGCGTATTGATGCCAGCGCGGATCTCGGCCACGACCTGCAAGCCGTAAAGGTCGTATTTGGTGATCCAGCCATCACGCGAAGCGAAAAAGACGAAGCGTCCGCCGGGCGAGAATTTCGGTCCCCCGTGCAAGGCAAACCGGCTGGCAAAGCGATGGATGGGTTCCAGACGATCGCCGTCGAGGATCGAGACGTGATGGTCGCCGCTCTCCACGACGAGAAAGAGATGCAGCGGATCGGCGTCGTAGACCGGCGTGGCCGGCGGAGGGTCGTCGCCGAGCGCCAGGAGTTGGCTGTCCTGGATGTCGTCGAGGGTCCAGTCCGGCGGTTCCGACAATGGCGTGTAGATCAGCGAGACCAGCGCATCGAGATCCTCGGCCGCCAATGCATCGCCGAATGCCGGCATCTGCGTTGCCGGCCGACCTTCCGCGATGACGGCCCGAGCTCGCTCGGATCTGAGCCTGGCAAGGCTCTCCGGCAGCAGCGCCGGCCCGGTCCCGCCCAGTCGGTCGGCGCCATGGCAGGCGGCGCAGTGCTCGGCAAAGAGTGTCCCAGCCGACTCAGCGGTCTCTGCCGCGACGGCCGGTGACGCCAAGCCGATCAGCATGCACGCGGCGGCATTGCTAAGGCGCCGCAACATAGGTCCTCTTGCCGAGATAGCGCACCAGCGGAACCCGTTCGCCCGGATCCTCAAGTCCGATCTCCTGGTCGGTCAGATAGCAGCCGGGATCCTCGGCCCAGGGGTCGCCTGTGATCTGATGGGCCCGGACCCGGGTGTTGCCGTTGCAGATGGCGAAGTGCTGACAACGGCCGCAGCGGCCGCCGACCTGTCGCGGGCGCCGTTTCAGCCCGGCAAGCAGCGGATCCGACAGATCCGTCCAGATCTCCGAGAACGGCCGATCGCGCACATTGCCGAGGGTATGGTGCCACCAGAACGTATCCGGGTGAACGTTGCCGAGATTGTCGATGTTGGCCACGTTGATGCCGGAGGCGTTGCCACCCCACTGCTCCAGCTTGGCGCGCAGATGGTCGACGCGGTCCGGGAACCGTTCCTGCGCCCACAACAGCAGGTAGGCCCCGTCGGCATCGTTGTTGCCGGACACGAACTCCCGGTGACGGCCTGCTCGGACCGAAGCCAGGGCCACATCGAACAGCAAGTCCATGGCGCGCCGGGTCGCCGCCAATTCGGAATCGTCGCCACGGTTGATATTGCCGCGACCCCCGTAGTTAAGGTGCGAGAAGTAGAACTTGTCGATGTCCTCGCGCTCCATCAGGGCCAGCAGGTCAGCCAACTCATGCTGATTGTCCTGGGTCATTGTGAAGCGAAGGCCCACCTTGATGTCGCGCTCCCGGCACAGGCGCAAGCCCCGCAGCGCCAAGTCGAAGGCGCCGTCCAGCCGGCGGAAACGATCATGGGTGGCGCCGATGCCATCCAGGCTGACACCGACATAGTCGTAGCCGACGGCTGCGATGTCCTCGATGTTGCTGGTGTCGATCAGCGTGCCGTTGCTGGACAGCGCGGTGTAGAAGCCCTTGTCCTTGGCGCGATGGGAGATCTCGAAGATATCCGGCCGCATCAACGGCTCGCCGCCGGACAGGATCAGCACCGGCACGCCGAACGCCCTGAGATCGTCCATCACGGCGAACACCTCGTCGGTGCCGAGCTCGCCGGGGAAGTCGATATTGGTCGATCCGGAATAACAGTGCTTGCAGGTCAGGTTGCAGCGCCGCACCAGGTTCCAGATGACCACCGGCCCGCTGGGCTCGCGTTTCGGCCGCAGCGGCGTCGGGTCGACCAGCTCGCGCATGAATTGGCTTATTCGGAACATCGCCCTGCCTCTCCCTAGCCGGTAATCCTGAGGCCGGTCTTCTTCAAGATGCGGCTGCTGAACAGGATCTCGTGGCCACGGTCCTCCGGCCCCAGAAGCCCGGCGATCCGGATCACCTTTTCCAGGGCTTCTTCCCGTGTACGCCCATGCACCATGGCAAACAGATTGTATGGCCAGTCCGGCGGATGCCGTGGCCGGCGATAGCAGTGGGAGACGAAGTCCAGCGCACCGATGCGCTCACCGATCTCCACGATTCGGGCGTCGTCGACGTCCCAGACCGACATGGCGTTGCCGCGATAGCCCAGCCGGTAATGGTTCGGAACCGCACCGATCCGCCGTATGACGCCCTGCTCAAGCATGGCGCCCATGCGGCGGATCACCTCGGCCTCGCTGACGCCGACGGCCTCGCCGATGGCGCGATAAGGCGCCGTGGTCAGCGGCAAACCCGCCTGGGTCTCGCGCACGATCGCCCGATCGATCGCATCCAGGTCCGGCGGCCGGGCCCGATCGATGATATCCGGCGCCGCGCTCATGCCTCGAACCTCAGACCGACGAAGAATTCCTGCAGCTTGGGCATGTCGAAGACTTCGAGCCCGGTCTCCGCGGCGATCGCGTCCAGCGTTTCGCCGACCGCTTCCGGCCGGTCGGTGGCAACGACGAACCACATGTTCAGCGCATGGTCGCGGGCATAATTGTGCGCCACCTCCGGATGCGCGTTGACCTGATAGGCCACCGCGTCGAAGCGGTCTCCCGGAACTTGCATGGCGGCAAGCGTCAAGCCGCCGCCCATGCGCTCGGCGTGGTACATCGGGCCGAAGCGGGACAGCACTCCGTCGTCGAGCAGGCGCCCGATACGGCCGATCAAGTCGTGCTCGTCGATGCCGAGCCGCTCGGCCGCCTCCGCGTAGGGTTGCGGCGACACCGGGAACCCGCCCTGGAGGGCGTTGATGATGCGCCGGTCGACGGCGTCGATCGCGGGCGTCGCCGTCATCCCGCGAGCGCCTGTGCCTGCCGGACACCGTCGCGCCGCGCATAACGCGCGCCGCGCTGCTTGAAGCGGCGGCGGCTGAACAGGATGGCCCTTGGCCGACCGGTCAGGCCCGCCGCCTCGGTCGCCTGGTCGACCAGGCGCTCGACCGCCATCCGGTCGCGGCCGTGGATCATGGCGAACAGATTGTACGGCCAGTCGGGCAGGCGACGTGGGCGGCGATAGCACAGCGTGACGAAATCGAGCGCCGCCAGGCGACCGCCGATTTCGGCGGTCAACTCGTCCGGTACGTCCCAGACCGTCATCGCGTTGGCGCGATAGCCCAGTTCGCGATGGCGCACGATGACGCCGAAGCGCCGAACCACACCCTCGTCCGCAAGTCGGGCGAGACGCGCCAGGACTTCCTCCTCGGACAGGCCGACCGCCTCCGCCACCTCGGCATAGGGGCGCGACACCAGCGGGAGTCCGTCCTGCAGGGCGTTGAGCAGCGTCCGGTCACGTCCGTCTAGCGCCATTGCAGGGCAAACCCCAGATCGAGGTGATACGGCTCGAGTAGCGGCAGATCCAACGGCCGCAGCCCGGTGCGCTGCTCGATATCATCGAGTACCGCAGCCACCGCAGCCCGGTCCTCCCCGGTGACGACGAACCACAGATTGAATCGGTGTTCCCGCTCGTAATTGTGATTGACCTCCGGGTAGTCGCTCACGAGATCCGCGACGTCGTCGAGCCGTTCGGCCGGCACCGCCAACGCGGCAAGCGTGCTCCAACCCAGGGCGTGCGGCGCCAGGATCGCGCCGACCCGTGAGACGGCACCCTCCTCCTTCAGCCGCCGCAATCTGCCGATGATTTCGGTTTCATCCGTCTGCAGCTTCTCGGCGAGTTCGGCGAAGGGCCGTTCGGACAGCGGAAAGCCGCGCTGGAACTCGTCCAGCAGCCGCCGGTCCAACGCATCATATGGGATGCTTCCGTCCATCACCGCCTCACAGCCCAATGCGATGCGCCCGGGCGGTCAGGAAGATCCCGCTGGGCGTTTCCATCGGCAGGGTGGCGACCGGCTCGAAGGTGCGCGTGTCATAGATTCGCACGACATTGGAATCCCGCGCCGAGATCCACACCTGCCCGCCGCGCGGCGTGAACTCCATATGCAGCGCCGCCTCGCCGGGCTTGACCTCCTGGATGATCTCACGGCTCGGCACGTCGATGATCTGCACGGAATCGTTGTCGGGATGGGCGAAATTGACCCAGACCTGCCGGCCATCCGGCCGCGCCACGGCGAACACCGGCTGGCCGCGCACGGCCATGCGGCCGACCTCCTGCCAGGTGGCGCGGTCCACGAACAGCACCTCGTGACGGCCGACCGCCGGCAGGATCAGCACCTCGCCGGCGCTGGCCCAACCTTCCAGATGGGGCATCTTGTAGACCGGCAGCGGCTCTTCGCCGCGGCCGTAGCCGTCGAGGATCCGGCGCACGCCAGCTTCGAGGTCCCAGAGGTCGAGCATGGCGATGCCGTCCTCGCCGAACAGCCCGGCCAGGTAGTGGCGGCCATCCGGCGTGATCAGCCCGTCATAGGGCAGTTGCCCGATATCGGTGAAGCGGGTGATCTGCGGATCGGCGCGGTCGGCAAAATCGGCGACCCAGATCTCGCCGGCGTCGTACAGGCTGAACACGAAGCGCTGGTCGGGCGCGTCCACCAGCCCGACCACCTTGGATCGGACAGCACCGCCGCCGTAGGTCGCCGGAATATCCGCCACCGGCGCCAGCGTCGCGGCATCGAATACGCGCACGCCGCCGGGATCGTAGTTCGAGACCGCGATCAGCGTGCCGTCCTGGGAGATCGCGCCGCCGATGCTGTTGCCGGCCTGCATGATCCGGCCGACCACCTCGCCGGTCAGCATGTCGACCTTGCTGAGCCCGCCGTCGCGCCCGAACAGGAAGGCGTAGCGGCCATCGGGCGAATACACGGCGGAGGCGTGCGACAAATCGCCGAGCCCGTCGACAGTGCGGATCACCGAAGGCGTCGTGGTTTCGATGATGTTGATCCGCCCGGAGGCCCGTTCGACCACGAGGCCGAGATCCCCCGTACCGCGCAGCTCGTCGGCCAGCACGGACATCGAGATCAGGCAGGACAGCGCGGCGGCGATTGCCGGCAAGCGGTGATCAATTCTCATTTGGCAGCCCCTGTTTCAGCATCTGCGCCAGCCAGACCGCCTCCTCGGGACCGATCTCGAAATCCCAGGGCGGCATCGGCGTGCCCGGGACTCCGTAAAGGATCACATCGGCCAGCGCCTCGTCCGACTTCCAGGCGATCTGCGCGGGCCGCAGGGGAGGTCCCAGCCCACCCTTGAGCGTCAGCCCATGGCAGGCTCCGCAATCGTGCAGCAACAGCGTCATCAACTCGCCTTCACGGGAGGATGAGATCTCCGCCGCCGCCGGACCGGATACCAGCACCAGGGCGATCAGTCCGGTTGCCAGCCGGGGCGGCCGGCTAGCCATGATCGATCGCCATCTGGCGGATCGCCGAAACGTCGAACGGCAGGCGACCGACCGTGCCCCCGACCGTGCCCCAGCCCTCCGCCAACGCGACCACCCGGCCGATCACGAACAGAACCGGCGGTCTGAGGTTCTCGGCAAGAGCCCGATCAGGGAAGGTCGGCCAGAACACAACAGCAGATGCGTTCGTCCGACGTGGTCCCGTTGGCGATGGCGGCAACCGGTGTCTCGGCCGGCAGGCCGGCGGCAACCAGCCGGTCGCGGATCGTCGGCAGATTGGCGAGCCCCATATAGACCACCAGCGTGGTTTCCGGATCCGCCAGGCTGGCCCAGTTCAGATCCAGGTCGCCGTCGCGGCACCGGTGGCCGGTGACGAAGCGGACGCCGGTCGCCAAGCCCCTGTGGGTCAGCGGAATTCCGGCGGCGCTGGCGCAGCCGGAGGCGGCGGTGATGCCGGGCACGATCTCAAAGGGTATGCCGTGAAGCGCGAGGTATTCGGCCTCTTCGCTGCCGCGTCCGAAGACGAAGGGATCGCCGCCCTTCAGCCGGACGACCCGCCGCCCGCCGCGGGCCAGCCGCACGATCAGATCGTTGATCTCGTCCTGTGGTGTCGGGTGGCAGTTGCTCGACTTGCCGACGAAGACCTGCATCGCGCCGGCGGGGATCAGCGCCCGGACGTCGGCGGAGACCAGCCGGTCATAGACCACCGCATCGGCATCGCCCAGCAGCCGCAGCGCCTTGACCGTCAGCAGATCGGGATCGCCGGGCCCGGCCCCCACGATCGCCACCGGATGCTGCGTCTTCTTGCGCATGATCGAGCACCTCCCTGGTTCCGAAGGCGGTCGGGGCGGCCCAGGGCCGCCCCGCCACGGCCGTCAGTAGACGTCGTGCTGGGTGTTGTAGACGTTGAACTTGCCCGTAGGCGTCACCAGCCGCGGATCCCGGATCACGTGCTTCACGGTCCGGGTCGCGTCATCGACCACCACGATGGCCGATTCCTGCCCCTGGGCGTTCCACACCGAGAACCAGACTTCGGTCCCCTCCTTGTTGTATTCGGGATGCACCACCCGTCGCACGCCCTCGTCGATGCCCGACAACTCGCCGATCGGCACCACCTCGTAGCCGGCGTCGAGATTGTCGAGGTCGAAGACCGCCACCGAGGAGGCGATTTCCTCCAGCGGATTGAGCGGCGTGTCGACCCACAGATTGCGGGAGTTCGGGTGGGTCTTGATGAACAGCGAGCCGCCGCCCTGACCCTCGAGCTGCTGGACCACCTGCCAGGCTTCTCCGGGATGGCCTTCGGGGTCGGTGCCGATCAGCGTGATCATCCAGTCGCCGAGATGGCTGGTGGCCCAGACCGGCCCGTAATCCGGGTGGTCGAAATTCGCCCCCCGGCCCGGATGCGGCGTCGCGCCCTGCGAATTGATCAGACCGACCAGCACACGATCGACCGTGTCGACCACCGCCACCGTATCGCGGGCATTGGCGGCGACCAGGAAATACCGCCCGCTGGAATCGAAGCCGCCATCGTGCAGGAAACGTTCCGCCGGGATCGTGGTCACCCGCAAATTGTCCAGATCCTCGTAGTTGACCAGCTTGATCTGGCCGGTCTCCTTGACGTTGACGATGAACTCCGGCTGGAAGTGCGACGCGACGATCGACGCGACGCGCGGCTCCGGGTGGTATTCCTGGGTGTCGACCGTGTAGCCGCGGGTCGAGACGATGCGCAGCGGCTCAAGCGTCTCGCCTTCCATGATCACGTATTGCGGCGGCCAATAGGACCCGGCGATCGCGTAGCGGTCCTCCCAGCCCTCCATCTTCGACGTCTCCACCGAGCGCGCCTCGATGCCGATCTTGATCTCGGCGACCACGTCCGGCAGTTCCATCCACAGATCGATCAGGCTGATCTTGGCGTCGCGCCCGATGACGTAGACATAGCGGCCGGATGCCGAGATGCGCGAGATATGCACCGCATAGCCGGTCTCGACGATCTGGTGGATCTCGTAGTCGCCGCCATCGATCAGCGCCACCTCGCCGGTATCGCGCAGGGTGACCGAGAACAGGTTCTCGATGTCGATGTCGTTCTGCTTGCTGGTCGGACGTTCGTCGACCGGCACCAGGATCTTCCAGCTCGCCTGCATCTCCGCCATGCCCCATTCCGGCGGCTCGGTCGGCTCGTGCAGCAGGTAGCGGGCCATCAGGTTGACCTCGTCCTCGGTCATGTCGCCGGAGGTGCCCCAGTTCGGCATGCCGGCCGGCGAGCCGTAGGTGATGAACGCCTCCAGATAGTCCATCCCCAAATCGCGGGTGATGTCGGTGGTCAGCGGCTTGCCGGTGGCGCCGCCGCGCAGCACGCCGTGACAGCCGGCGCAGCGCTCGAAATAGATGCGCGAGGCCTGGCCGTACTCGACCTCGGTCATTTCCGAGACGCCGGGCACGGTGCCGGGGTAGACCGGCTCCATCTCCGTGAGCGATTCAAGCTCCGGCACATATTGGGGTTCGTCGGGGTGTTCATCCGCCGGCTGTTGCGCCCAGGCGCGTCCCTGGATGCCCACAAGCAAGACGCCGGCCGCCAGAACCACAACGCACCACCGCCATCCGATCCGCAAAGCCAACATGGGTCCCGTCCCCCTTGAGCTGAAGAAAATCCTGGTCGATGGGGACGTTAGGGCGACCGCCGGCGCCCCTCCTTGACGATTGTCAAGGGGCCGGCGCGATGGCGCCAAGCGTGTCCATCAGATCGAATAACGGGATTGCAGATCGGCAAGAATGGCCCCCAAGAACGACGCTCGCGCAAAGTTCGGCGCAGTTGGACCGATGAAGCGAGGGCACTCTGATGGATAGAGATGGAGCCTGCCGGTTGAGCGCATGCCTTCTCCATGCGAACTGGGTTCGATGAATTCAGCCGCGACTGCGCACCACCTAGATTCGATCACACTTGATCGAGTTATGGGAATCAAATACGCTTGAATTTGATCAACATTGGCAAATTTGAGGAAGTTCTGAGGCCAAATGCGTCAATTCCGTCAAAAGCAGTCAAATTCAAGAGAATTCAATCTCTCTGGGGTCCGGCGCAAGAAGATCGCGGAACTGGTGGAGGAGCGCGGCTCTGTGGCCGTTCGCGATCTCTGTGAGCAATTCGGCAAGTCTGAGGCGACGATCCGGCGGGATTTGAGGATGCTCGGCGAAATGGGCGTCGTCGCCCGGACGCATGGCGGCGTGATGACGAACTCGAACGTCATCGCCGACCTCCCGAACGAAGAACGAAGGCTCGTGCGCTCGGAGGAAAAGGGCCGGATCGGACGCGCCGCCATCGACATGCTCGCAGGAGACGAGGTCGTGTTCCTCGATGCCGGAACAACGGCATTGTCGGTGGCTGACAATGCCTACCTAAAGCCCGGTTGCAGCTACGTCACGACCTGCCTCGGCGTCGCCCGGCGGCTGAGATCGCACGAGATTTCCAGCTTCATCATGATCGGCGGTTCCTACCGCAGTGTGAACGATTCCTTCGCAGGCACCTTGGCGATTTCGGCGCTGCGCTCGCTGACCTTCGACATCGCGTTCCTTTGCTGCGCGGCGATCGACACCGACCGCGGGACAATCGCGCTCCGCGATGAGGCATACGGCCAAGTGCAGATGCAGGCCATAGACTCCGCGCGAAGGAATTTCGTCATTGCCGATCACGAGAAATTCGAGGCCACCGCCTTCATGCGGACCGCAAGCTTCGACGATCTGAGCGGAATCATCACCAACCGGGAAGTCGAACGCGACAGCCTCGCTCGACTTGAGAACACCAATCTGGAAATCGTTTTGGCATGACCAAGGCCGGAGTATCGCTGGACGTCAAGGATCTCAGCAAGAGCTGGGGGACGGTCGAGGTTCTGTCGAAGGTGAATTTCGACATCGGGCCTGGCGGATTTCTCACACTGCTCGGCCCGTCCGGGTGCGGCAAGAGTACGATTCTGAGGCTGATATCCGGGCTCGATGAGGTTAGCGGCGGACAGATCCTCATCGACGGCAATGACGTCTCGGGCGTGCCGGCCGCGAACCGGAATCTCGGCATGGTTTTCCAGAATTACGCCCTTTTTCCACATATGTCGGTTGCCGAGAACATCGCTTACGGGCTCAAGATCCGGAAGGTCGCAAAGCCGGTAAAGGAAAAGGCGCTTGCAAGGGTGGCCGAACTCATGGCGCTGGGTGAGTTATTGGGCCGTAAGCCGGCGCAATTGTCGGGTGGACAACAGCAGCGCGTGGCGCTGGCGCGGGTGCTGATCTCGGAACGGCCGCTGGTCCTGATGGACGAGCCGCTTTCCAATCTCGACGCCAAGCTTCGGGCGGAGATCCGCAGCGAGATCAGATCCCTGAACAAGAAGCTCGGGATCACGGTCGTCTATGTGACACACGACCAGAGCGAAGCGCTCTCGATGTCGGACAGCGTCGTCCTGATGAACGCCGGCAAGGTGGCGCAGCAGGGTACGCCTCAGGAGCTTTACGAAACGCCGGCAAACGTCTTCTCGGCCAGCTTCATCGGAACGCCGCCGACGAACCTGCTGGACGCGAGCGAGGTCCAACTGCCGGAGGCGCTCGATCTTGGACAGCGCCGCGATCTTTCCGAATGCCTGTTCGGCGTTCGCCCCGAGAGCCTGCATTACCCGGCGATGGGCAACGAGTTTTCGGTATCCGCGCGATTGACGAATGCCGAGTACGAGGGAAAGGTCTTTTTGGTGCACCTGGAAACGCGCAGCGGCTCGAAGATCGTGCTTGCCCATTCCGGCGACGACGTACCGCAGCAGGGTGATGAAATCACGGTCGGATGGGACCGCAGATCGACACATTTATTCTCGAAGAGCGACGGAGAAGCGATCCCGATCGCACGCTGAGAGGCCGGCGCGGGAGCGTCGAGATAATCAACCAAACCAAAAGGGAGGAACCAAGATGAAACTGACAAGTACTTCGGCCTTGCCGCTCGTAACAGGTGCCCTGCTCGGGCTCGGCGCCAGCAGCGTCAATGCCGCCGATCTCGAGTTCTACTTCCCCGTCGGCGTGAACGCGCCCGCGGTGGCGACGATCGAGGAACTGACCGCCGAATGGGCCGCGCAGAACCCCGAACACACGGTGAAGGCGGTCTATGCGGGGAACTACGAGGAGACCACGACCAAAGCGCTGACCGCAGCCCAGGCGGGGGAGCCGCCGCAAGTCGCGGTGCTGTTGGCCATCGACATCTTCACGTTGGTCGAGGAGGACGTGGTCGTCCCGATTTCCGACCTGGTGTCGACCCCCGAGGAAGAGGAGTGGCTCAACAGCTTCTACGACGGCTTCATGAGGGACGCCCGGTTCGAGGGTAAGACCTATGCCATCCCGTTCCAGCGCTCGACGCCCGTCTACTACTACAACAGGGACGCGTTTCGGGCCGCCGGACTCGATCCGGACTCACCGCCCACGACCTGGGACGAAATGGTCGAGATCGGCAGGCAGTTGACCGTCAGAGACGCGAACGGAAACGTCACCCAGTGGGGCACGCGGATTCCGAACCTCGGCCTCGCCGGTGCCTGGCTGTTCGGCGGCCTGGTGATCTCGAAGGGCGATGTGCTGTCCACGGACTCCGGGACCGAAGCGCGGATCAACACCCCGGCCGCCATTGCATCGCTCGAGTTCTTGAAGCGCCTGGCCGAGGAAGAGGTGATGGCGCCGGGCGGGATTTCCTGGGGTGACACACCGAAAGCGTTCCTCGAAGGGCAGGCGGCGTCGATCTGGACCTCCACCGGCAACCTCGCCTTCATCAACGAGAACGCCGAATTCGACTGGGGCGTCGGCTTCCTGCCCGGCGGCGACGGTCCCGGCGCGCCGGTCGGCGGCGGCAACTTCTACATCTTCAAGGATACGACCGATGAAGAACGCGAGGCGGCCATCGACTTCGTCAAGTTCATGAGTTCGCCCGAAAGCGCCGCCCGCTGGAGCATCGCGACTGGCTATGTCGCGCCGCGCCCGGACGCCTGGGAGATGCCGGTGATGCAGGACTACGCCGCCGCGCTGCCGCAGGCACTGGTCGCGCTCGAGCAGTTGCCGTACGCGAACCGCGAATTCGCGACCTTCCAGCGCGCCAAGGTGACCCAGTACCTGGTCGAGGCGATCGAAAGCGTCGTGACCGGAGACGCAGATCCGGCCGCGGCCGTCGAGGAAGCCCAGCAGAAGGCTGACGACGTCTTCGCCGACTACCGCTAGGACCCGGACCGCAACGTCTGCACGCCCGGCACCCCCGGGCGTGCAGGCCGGCGCACCCATCCCCAGTTGCGCAACAGGGCAACCGAAACATGAACAAGCGACTGCCCCTCGGGCTGGGGTTCGTCCTGCTGGTCCTGCCATGCGCGCTGCTGGTGGCGTTCACCCACTATCCCACGCTACGCGCCCTGGCGAACTCGTTCTGGAACAACGCCAGCGCGCGTCGCCCGTCACGTTTCGTGGGCTGGAGAAACTACGAGGCGCTCCTCGAAGACGACAGGCTAGCCCAAGTCCTGATCAACAGCACGCTCTATGCGCTGGGGACCGTGCCGCTTGCCATCGTGCTGGCGATCGGAATGGCCCTCCTGGTGAATTCCAGGCTGCCGGCCACCGCCCTGATGCGGTTGTCGTTCTTCATGCCGACGATGCTGCCGATGGTCGCCGTCGCGAACATCTGGCTGTTCTTCTACGCCCCGGGCATCGGCCTCGGGTCCCAGATCCTGTCGTTGTTCGGCCTGCCGCCGATCAACTTTCTCGGCAGCACGGACACGTCGCTCCTGTCGATGATCATCGTCGCCGTCTGGAAAGAGGCGGGGCTGTTCATGATCTTCTACCTTGCCGCACTGCAGTCGATCCCGGTGAACCTGAAGGACGCAGCGCGGCTGGAAGGTGCCGGCTCGGTGCGGGTGTTCTTCGACGTGGTCCTGCCCCTATTGCGGCCGACAACGATCTTCGTGGCGGTTAACGCGCTGATCAACGCGTTCCGGCTGGTGGACCACATCATCGTCATGACCCGCGGCGGGCCGAACAACTCAAGCGCGCTGCTTCTCTACTACATCTATGAGGTCACCTTCGCGCATCGCGATTTCGCTTATGGCGCGACGCTGACCGTGCTGATGGTAGTGATCCTCGGTGTCTTGGCAGCCGTTCAGTTCTGGATCCTCGACAGAAGAGCGCACTACCAATGAGCCGTGGACTGAACAAGATCCTGCTGTCGACCTTCGCCCTCCTGCTTGCTGCGCTCTGGGGCCTGCCGTTTCTCTACTCGATATGGACGGCCTTTCACCCGGAGAGATACTCGGCGACATTCCAGTGGGACGCCCCGCTGACGCTGATGAACTTCGTCGAGGCATGGCAGAAAGCCCCGTTCGCAATCTACTTCCTGAACACGATCATCCTGATCACCGTGGTCCTGGTCGCGAACCTGATCCTGTGTACGCTCGTCGCCTACGCATTCGTACGCTACCGGTTCCGTTGGGCCGGGTTCCTTTTCAGCCTGGTGATGGTGCAGTTGCTGGTGTCTCCCGAGATCCTGATCGTCGAGAATTACCTGACGCTGACAAAGATCGCCCTGACCGACACGATCATCGGAATTGCCCTGCCATACCTGACCTCGGCATTCGGGATCTTCCTCTTGAGGCAGACCTTCCTGACGGTGCCGAAGTCGCTGGACGAAGCGGCGCAGATCGAAGGGGCCGGCGCCTGGCGCGTCTTGTGGACGGTCTACGTTCCCCTCGCCAGGCCGGTCTACCTCGCCTACGGGCTGGTCTCGATCAGCTTTCACTGGAACAACTTTCTGTGGCCGCTGATCGTCACCAACTCGCCTGAGGTACGGCCGGTCACCGTCGGGCTGAGCGTCTTCGCGACGGTGGAGAGCGGCGTGGAATGGTCGCTGGTGAATGCGGCCACGCTGATGACGACCGCGCCGCTGATCATCGCTTTCCTGATTTTCCAGCGACAGTTCGTGGCCAACTTCATGCGCGCGGGAATCAAATAGAACCGCTGTCAGCGGGATGCCCCGACAGGGAACCAATGGGAGCGCGTCATGCGGTTTGCTCATATCTCCGATCTCCACCTATGCCAGGACCCGGACAAGTCCATGGTCGTCCGCGACGATGTGCACAGGTTCGTGGAAGCGTTGGCGCATGACATCGGCGGGATCGGAGATATCCTCGACTTCGTGGTCCTGACGGGCGACCTAACCGACGATGCGCATCCCGAGTCGTTCCGGCAGGTGGTACGGATATTCTCCGCGCTGGACCTTCCGGTCTACCTTGTGCCCGGCAACCACGACGGGCCGCGCGCCTTTCTGGACTACAAGCGAGAATCCGGGTTCCTCTCCGAGTGCGACATCTCCGGCCGCCTCATCGATCTCGGGGAAATCCGGCTGCTGGGGATCAACACCTGCTTGGACGACGAGATCACTGGAACGGTCGCGCCCACGGCGCTGGACGCGCTGGAGCGCGAGCTCGACTCAACCGCCGGTTCGCAGTTGGTTATCGTCATGCATCACCCGCCCTTCCTGCCCGGCCTTCGGGAATTCGACGAGATCTCCCGACTGGAGAACGGGGATCGCTTCGCAGCACTTTTGCGCGGGTCGGACGCAGCGCCGATCGTGTTGTGCGGACATGTCCACCGGCCCTATTTCTCGTCCTGGTATGGGGCGAAATGCTTCGTGGCCGGCAGCCCGGCGGCGCAGTTCGCAGGGGACCTGCCGTTCGGCGACCCGCCCGTCCGACCTTCCGACGAACAGTATTCCTATCACGTTCATTCCATCGACGGCCCCGACCAGCATGTCATGACCCCGCGACGCGTCGAGCCACGTCACACCTGATTAATCTCCTCGAAGTCCAGGCGGACTCGCAGCCAATGTCGCGTTCACCACTACGGTGCATCACTACGGCGACAGTCAACAGAATCCTAAATCGGAACTGCGGGGACCCGGTTCGCGTATCGTGAGGTGAACTCGCCCGGCGCTCTGACGGTGCAGCCTGACGCACTGACCGACACGGCATTCTGAGTATTCCGAGAAGCCCCGCCTCGCAAATCTGGAAGCGCTGGCGTGCAGGCGGGGACGGAGATGGGAACGTCTGGATCGTTGTCGCCAAGTTGCCTAATCGAATCCCGTTCGGCGGGCCGAGGCCAGCCGACCGGAATACTGGCTGATTGCAGTTCGGCATCCGCGCCGCTTGACTAGAGGCGGAAGACCGAGACCGTCCTAACTGCCATCCATATTGTATTGGAAGGGTCAGATATGATTGATATTCGGCAGGCCGGGATTCAATCAAATCTGACCCCATCGATCCCGGTTTGTCTATTCAACACCAGTCGTCCCTATACATCCGATGCCCAAGCTTCATCGCAGCCAGTTCATCAAGGAAATCAAGGAGACATGGCCCCACCTCGCGCAGGCGATCAATGCCGAGCAAGGGCTACTTCATCTTGAGATCGTGGTGGTGCGGGATTTCGCCCAGGGATTGATTGGTACCGGCGACCGCGAAGCGCTGGCGCAGTGTTTTGCGATCATCGAGAAATATGAGGCCGGCGGAAATGAAAGCCTGAGCAACGCCATCGACGTCTCTTTCATCGAGGATCTCGATTTCAGCGACACCAAAAGGTGCTCCCGCCGGTGGGCCTGGGACATGCTGCCCGGTTCCCTGAAAGAGCTCTATGTCGGATTCCACGGAGAGCCCGACGGCTGACAGCCACCCGCTCCGTGGCCGCTGGGCTTTTGGCGTGCAGGCAGTGGGCACAGGCCGGCCATTTCGGAATCGAATAAGCCCGGCAAGCCGTCCTGCTGAACAGTCTGAAAGCCGCCAAGATCTGAAAAGCATGGCGTCCCCTAGGGGATTCGAACCCCTGTTGCCGCCGTGAGAGGGCGGTGTCCTAGGCCTCTAGACGAAGGGGACTGAGAGGCGGGCCCTTCATCTAGTCGAATCGGCGGCCGAGTGCAAGGGCCCGCGACGCCGATCGGTCAGGCCGCCTTTTCGGACAGTCGCGCGGTCGCCGCGACCAGGGCGTCGACATCCGCCGGGTCGGTGTTGAAGGCGCAGACCAGCCGGGACAACCGCTCGTCCCAGGTCGAGTAGCCGAATCCGGCGGCGGCGAGGCCCTCGCGCACCGCGGGCGGGAACGCCACGAAGATCTGGTTGCCATCGACCGGATAGGCGATCTCGATGCCCGGCACCGCGCGCAGGCCGGCGGCCAGCCGGGCCGCCTGGGCGTTGGCGTGGGCCGCCAGCCGCAGCCACAGACCGTCCGCCAGATAGGCCTCCAGCTGCAGCGACAGGAAACGCATCTTGGAGAACAGATGCCCGGCGCGCTTGCGGCGGAAGCCGATCTCGCGGGCCAGCTCCGGCTTGAAGACGACCAGCGCCTCGGCGGCCATGCAGCCATTCTTGGTGCCGCCCAGTGTCAGGATGTCGATGCCCGCCTTCCAGGTCATCTCCGCCGGGGTGCAGCCGAGCGCGACCAGGGCGTTGGCGAAGCGCGCGCCGTCCAAATGCACGCCCAGTCCGTGGCCATGGGCGATGCCGGCCAGCGCAGCGATCTCATCGACCGAGTAGGCCGTGCCGCATTCCGAAAGCTGGGTGAAACTGAGCGCCGCCGGCTGCACGTGGTGCACATCCCCGGCGCCGCCCCGAGCCAGGGCGCGGTCGAGATCGTCGGCGGCGATCTTGCCGTTCGCCCCCTCCAGCGGCATCAGCTTGGCGCCGCCGGTGTAGAATTCCGGCGCGCCGCATTCGTCCACCTGGGCGTGGCTGCCGGCATGGCAGTAGACCGCGCCGAAGGGCGGGCACAGCACCGACATGGCAAGCGCATTGCCGGCGGTACCGGTGGCCACCGGAAAGACCTCCGCCTCGGTCTCGAAGAGCTCGCGGATGCGCGCCTTGACCCGCGCCGTCACCGGATCGGCGCCATAGGACATCATGGATCCCGCCGCACCCTCGGTCAGCGCCGCCAGCACCTCGGGCGCCGCGCCGGCAACATTGTCACTGTAGAAATTCATGCCTCGTCCGTCCCGCCTTCCGGTTGGGTACACCGCGGCGCTTCATGGCCGGTTCGCCGCACTTTATAGTGCCGCCTGATCCGAAAGCGCGAGCCCAGCATGACAGACGTTCCGACCCTCGACCAGATCGACGCCGCCCGGGCGCGCCTCGGTGACCTCGTCGTGGAAACTCCGGTGCATGTCTGGCGCGGCCGCGAGATCGAGGCCGCCATGGGCGCCGATACCGAAATCGTGCTGAAGCTGGAATGCTTCCAGCGAACCGGCACCTTCAAGCCGCGCGGCGCGCTGACCGTCATGTTGGACCTGCCGCGCGATGCGCTGGACCGCGGCGTCACGGCGTTGAGCGCCGGCAACCATGCCATCGCCACCGCCTATGCGGCGCAGATTCTGGGCAGCCACGCCAAGGTGGTGATGCCGCGCAATGCCAGCCCGGCGCGGGTCGATATCGCCCGCGGCTACGGCGCCGAGGTGATCCTGGTGGACGACGTGCAGCAGGCCTCGGAGCGGGTCCACGCCATCGAGGCCGAGGAGGGCCGCACCTTCGTGCATCCGTTCGAGGGTCCGCTGACGGCGCTGGGCACGGCGACGCTGGGCGCGGAATTCGCGCGGCAGGCGCCGGATCTGGACGCCATGATCGTGGCGATCGGCGGCGGTGGCCTATGCGCCGGCGTCTCGACCGCGGTCAAGCAGGTCCAGCCGGATTGCCGGGTCTTCGGCGTGGAGCCCGAAGGCGCCGACACCATGCATCGCAGCTTCGCCTCGGGCCAGCCGGAGACCCTGGACAAGGTGCGCACCATCGCCGACAGCCTGGGCGCGCCCTACAGCGCACCGTACAGCCTGGATCTGTGCCGGCGGCATGTCGACGAACTGGCGATGGTCGATGACGACCAGATCCGAGGGGCCATGGCGCTGATGTTCCGCGAGTTGAAGCTGGCCCTGGAGCCGGCCGGCGCGGCGGCGGCCGCGGCGCTGATGGGGCCGTTGAAGGACCGTCTGCGCGGCCGCAGGGTCGGGGTCCTGGTCTGCGGCTCGAACATCGATGTGGCTGGATTCGCCGCCCATCTGGCGGCTGCCGCATGAGGTCCGTCGCATCACTCCGCCGCGACGATGCCGATCACGCCGCCGGACTCCGGATCGACGAAATGGATCTGCCGGCGGCCGTCCGGCAGTTCGACCAGCACCGCGAGCCGGTCGCCGGCGCCGGACACGGTGATGATGAGCGAGCCGTCGGGCAGGTCGAACACCGCCCGGAACGGCGGCGCGTCCTCGGCCTCGCCGATCCGTACGGCCTGCTGTCCCAACCCCACCATCAGGACGACGAAGCCGACCACCAGGGCGGCGCTCATCACGATCACCAGGCCTTTCACGAACCGCAATGACATCCGATCCCCCGTCTGAGACGGCACAAATGGCGTCGCCGGACCTCACGACCCGTCAGGTCACCGTACCGGATTCCGCGGCCGGCGGACGGCTGGACAAGGTGCTGGCCGACGCCCTGGACGACATTTCCCGGTCCCGACTGCGCGCCCTGATCGAGGCGGGCCACGTCTCCACCGGCGGCCGGACGATAGGAGAGCCGTCGGCACGGGTCAAACCCGGCCAAACTTTCGACATCATCATTCCCGAGCCTGAGCCTGCGAAACCGCTGCCCCAGGCCATCGATCTCGACATCCTCTACGAGGATGACGATCTGCTGGTGGTCAACAAGCCGGCCGGGCTGGTCGTTCATCCCGCCGCCGGCAATCCGGACATGACCCTGGTCAACGCCCTATTGGCCCATTGCGGCAATCGGCTTTCCGGCATCGGCGGCGTCGCGAGGCCGGGCATCGTGCACCGGCTGGACAAGGACACAAGCGGATTGATGGTCGTCGCCAAGAGCAATACCGCCCATGCCGGGCTGTCCGCGCAATTCGCCGACCGGACCCTGTCGCGGACCTATCTGGCGGTGGTCGAAGGGGCGCCGAGCCCGGCCCGCGGAGAGGTCGACGCGCCGATCGGACGCAGCCCGCACAACCGCCGCAAGATGGCCGTCGTCCGCAGCGGCGGCAAGGAGGCGCTGACGCGCTATCGCGTGCTGCGGCGTTTCGGCCCACCGGAACGGCCATTGGCCAGCCTGGTGGAATGCTCCCTGGCGACTGGACGAACCCACCAGATCCGCGTGCATCTGGCATCGATCGGCCATCCGGTGGTCGGCGACCCGCTCTATCACGGGCGGCGCTCCGGCCTGGCCGCCGATCACCCGATCCGCCGGTTCGGCCGCCAGGCGCTGCATGCGACGGCGCTCAGGTTCCTTCATCCGCGGAGCGGCCAAATGCATGAGTTCAGTCGGGATTTGCCCAGCGATATCTCGGCGTTGATCGCGGAATTGGAATGATTCGACAACGCTGTACGACGAGCGCGTCCTTGAGGTAAACTACTGCGTCCTCTCGTATTGCGATGCACGGCAGGCGATCCGGTCCGGATCGGACCGGTGGCGCCGATAGGCTGTTCGCATGCGAAGGACGAATTCTGGAAGGCGAAGTGATGGCACGAATTACCAATGTCCCGGCGGTCGGGGCGGAGAACAACCTGACGCGGTACCTGCAGGAGATCCGGCAATTCCCCATGCTGGAACAACAGCAGGAATACATGCTGGCCAAGGCCTGGCGGGAGCATGAAGACACCGACTCCGCACATATGCTGGTGACCAGCCATCTGCGGCTGGTGGCCAAGATTGCCATGGGCTATCGCGGCTATGGCCTGCCGCTGTCGGAGCTCATTTCCGAGGGCAATGTCGGCATGATGCAGGCGGTCAAGCGCTTCGATCCGGAGCGAGGCTTCCGTCTGGCGACCTACGCTATGTGGTGGATCCGCGCCGCCATCCAGGAATACATCCTGCACAGCTGGTCGTTGGTGAAGATGGGCACCACGGCGGCGCAGAAGAAGCTGTTCTTCAACCTGCGCAAGCTGAAGGGCCAGTTGCAGGCGATCGAGGAGGGCGACCTGCCGCCGGAGACGGTCACCGAGATCGCCACCCGGCTCGACGTGCCCGAGCAGGACGTGATCAACATGAACCGCCGGCTCGCCGCCCCGGACCACTCACTGAACGCCCCGTTACGCGCGGACAGCGAGGGCGAGTGGCAGGACTGGCTGGTGGACGAGTCCGAAAGCCAGGAGATCCGCCTCGCCGACCAGCAGGAGCTCGGCAAACGCCGGCAATTGCTGCAGAACGCCATGAAGCACCTGAACGAGCGCGAGCGGCATATCCTCAACGAGCGCCGGTTGCGCGAGAATCCAACGACGCTCGAGGAGTTGAGCCAGCACTACGGCATCAGCCGGGAGCGGGTGCGCCAGATCGAGGTGCGGGCCTTCGAGAAGCTGCAGAAGGCGATGCGCAACGCGGCGCTTGAGGAACGGCTGGGCAGCTAGCGGTCTGATTCAGACCACTAGGGCGCTTTTCAGCCCGGGTCGAACCGGACCCAGCCCGACCAGGCGGGGCCCGTACCGCCGGGAACTGCCGTCACTCGGCCGCCGGCTTGCCGGTGACCTCCGCGCCCCATTCTGCGACCAGGGCGGCCTGTCGGCCCTTCAAGCGCTTGATCTCGGCTTCATTGCGAAACGTCATCGCCGTCTCCATGACCTTCGGCAGGCCGAGAACCAGCGCCCAACCCACCGCGGCGGACCCGAACGCGAACAGCCATGTGTAAGGGTCGGACATGATGCGCGCCGCAATCCCCACGGTGTGTCCGCTGGTCCAGAGGCCCAGGAGGGACGGAAGCAATCCGGCCAGGTTCAGCATGCCGACCGCCATCGGCGTGTGACCGTCGCGACTGCGATCGACGATCCATGCGACCAGGCTGGGAACCATGCCGGCACAGAACAGCAGCACCGTCGGTAGGGCGAAGGTCGCCCCGGCGATGACCCCGACCAGCAGCCAGAGCAGCAAACCAGAGCCGTTCCTGCGGCGTTTGCCGGTATCCTCGGGATTGCTGTCGTCCTTGCCCGGTTCCTTTGTGACCTTGCCGGCCATGGTCAGAAAACCGTCATGAGGACCGCACCGACCGCCATCATGACGGACAGAAGGCTGGCGATGATGGCGGCCGCCTGACGACCCTGGGCGCCGGCGATGTCCGCCTTGCGCTCCAATTCCCGGCGGCGCGCGGCAATCGACCGCGTCGCCTGGGCGTGCGCCATGGTCGCGGCACGAAATCCACCGGCGTCTCGATCCGACAATTGGTTGTTGCCAATGAACGCCGTGAGGTTATGGACTTCGCCGCTCTTCCAGACCTTGTTGAGATCGGCCTTGAGCCGGTCTCGAAGGCTGCGGCTGTGATATTGCTCGATCGCCGGCTCGGCCAATGACGACAGCCATCGGCACAGTCCGGGCAGCCGCGGAACGCTGGCCCGGCGTTGAAGGATATCGTAGAGCTTCACCAATGCCGCGCAGCGTTCATACGGTGTTGCGTCGCCGGACAGGACCATGACCGGCTCATGGATAAGGCGCGCATGACGGCTCATCAGGAAGGCCGCGGCATGCCGGTCGATCGGTTCCTTGGGGCGGTCGGATCGTACGGCGATGGATTCCAGCGCCAGCAGAAAGGCCGTTGCGTCCAGGATGTGCCGACCCAGGGTCAAGGGGCCACCGCACGGAATCGAGCCGTCGAGTTCGTAGAGGCACCGTTCGATTCCATAGCCGAGCACGCTCTCGCCGACAAATCCGCTGAGGGTGTCGAACTGCCTGATAAGCGGCACAACACTCTCATCCTTGGCGTGCTGAAAACTGATCCAGGCCATTGGCAATTGCGCGGCGATGATCTCGCCGAGTTCCTGCGTGCCATGACCGGCCGCAAAGGCATGCGCCAAGGCCGACCCGACGCCCTCCGGCATGACTGACTGGCCGCGATAGCGGATCGGCGCCTGGGGGTCGAGCGCCATCAGCACTCGCGACACCCGCCGTTCGCTCAGCGGGCCGCCCCGCCCCAACGTGGCGGTCCGCTTTGCCTCTTCGATGCGGCTCTGCAAGTCGTCGTCATTGGCGGCACGGGCCAGGCTGCCTTCCAGGGTGCCGTCCTCTATGAAGCTGTCTGCCGTAGCGGTGTCGGTTGCCATGGCTGCGGCAAGCGATCGAACGTTGAGATACTCGTGATCCTTGAAGGTCACAGGTCGCTGGAGCCGTCCGGTGATCTCTGCGCGCCTGGGTGATTGCCGCCGTCCTCCCAGCCAGGTTTGGAGGTCATCGAGCGTCCAACGCTTGCCGGGATCGTCGAGAAGCAGGCCGCGAACCGGCTCCGTGATCGTTTGCGGCAGATTCTCGTCGCCCACCAGAGCGCTGAAACTGCCGGATTCTATCTTGGCGGTGATCAAGGACGGATCGTCACGCTCGCCGCCGGGCAGGCAACCAAGCAACATGTAGACGATCGACACGCCCAGGGCGTAGAGATCGTCCTCGTGGGTCGCGATGCCGCGCCCTTGCGGCGATGCCATGGCGCGACCAATGGTCTCGAAGGCGACGGGCTGGATATAGCCGGTCGGCACCGTCACGCAGTCGCCAAGCAACAGCGGCTGGGAGTCGCCGGGGCCGACGAGCAAGTTGGTCGGGTTGATCGCACCGTGAACAATGCGCAGCCGGTTCAGTTCCTCAAGCGCGGATGTCACCGGCCGCACCAAGGCCCGAATTACCTCGTCCTCGCGCATCGGGGTGACCTTTTCGCCGAGCGCCGGCACCAGTCGGCGCGCCGGTCGTTCGTAGATCACGATCAGGCGCTCGAACCCGTCAGCCGGCCAATGGGCGATCCCATGGCTGACCAGCTTCAGGACGCTGACATGATCGATGGCCCGCATCGCCATCAGGAAATCATGCCGCGCCGGCAAGCCGCTTCGCGCCACATAGGCGAACAGTTCGGCGGTGCCCGCATCCGTTCGCCTGACAACGAACGCGTCGGCGCCGGCGTGATCCAGCTCCGATATCGGCCGGCCCGGATCGATCTCAAAACGCTCGTTGAGGAGGATCTTCGGCGTTTGCGCGCCTACCGGCGAGGCGCCTGACGGCGCTGCCGGTGCGGCAGGAGTTGCCTCAGGCGCACCGGCATTCCCGGCGGGCATTTCGTCTGCCGGCGCTTGGCCGGCGAGAAAACTGGCAAGATCGCTCGGCGCCATCGGCCCTTGGCGGTTCTGTGGCTGTTGGTATTCGCCACCCGACGCTTAGTCCGATATGGGAAATGAATGGTTAATCTACACTGTATGCGGGTATCGGATGCGCGCTGCCAAGCCGAAAAGGATCAGACTTCGAACGGGTCCCGGACCAGGATGGTATCCTCACGCTCCGGGCTGGTGGACAGTAGGGCGACCGGCGCCTCGATCAGTTCCTCAATGCGCCGGATATACTTGATTGCGGTCGCCGGCAGATCGGCCCAGCGCCGGGCGCCACGGGTGCTGTCGCGCCAGCCTTCGACGTCCTCGTAGATCGGCTCTACCGCCCGCTGCGCCGATTGCGAGGCCGGCAGATAGTCGATTTCCTTCCCGTCCAGGCGATAGCCGACACAGACCTTCAACTGCTCGACGCCGTCAAGCACGTCCAGTTTGGTCAGCGCGATCCCGGACAAGCCGCCGGTCTTCACCGCCTGGCGAACCATAACCGCATCGAACCAGCCGCAGCGCCGGCGACGCCCGGTCACGGTTCCGAACTCGTGTCCGCGTTCGCCCAGCAGTTGGCCAACCTCATTGTCCTGCTCGGACGGGAATGGTCCGGCGCCGACCCTGGTCGTATAGGCCTTGGTAATGCCCAGAACGAAGCCCAGTGCCGAGGCACCGACGCCGGCTCCAGCCGCCGCCTGCGCCGCCACCGTGTTCGACGAGGTCACGAACGGGTATGTGCCGTGATCGATGTCCAGCATCGCGCCCTGGGCGCCCTCGAACAGGATGCGCCGGCCGGCGCGGCGCGCCTCATCCAGCCTGCGCCAGACGACCCCGGCAAATGGCAGAATGCCCTCGGCCACCTGCAGCAACCGGTCCTGTAGATCGCCGGCGGCGAACTCCTCCGCGCCCAGCCCGCGCAACAATGCGTTGTGATGCACCAACAGCCGCTCGATCTTCTCCGGCAGAATATCGGGATCGGCCAGGTCACAGACGCGGATTGCACGGCGCGCTACCTTGTCCTCATAGGCGGGGCCGATACCGCGTCCGGTGGTGCCGATCTTGCCGGCCCCGAGCGCCGCCTCCCTTGCCAGATCGACCGTGCCGTGCACCGGCAGGATCAGCGCGGCGTTCTCCGCCACCACCAGGGTGTCCGGTGAAATCTCGACCCCCTGGGACCGCACCGCGGCGATCTCTTCAAGCAAGGCCCAGGGATCGACGACCACGCCATTGCCGATCACCGAGAGCTTGCCCGGACGCACGACTCCGGAGGGCAGCAGGCTGAGCTTGAAGACCTTGCCGTCGATCACCAGGGTATGACCGGCATTGTGCCCGCCCTGGAAGCGCACGATCACATCGGCCCGGCTGGACAGCCAGTCAACCACCTTGCCTTTGCCCTCGTCGCCCCATTGCGACCCGACGACCACCACATTGCCCATGAATCCGTGCCTTTCCCGACTCAGCCTGCGGGCCGAGGTTTGCCGTCCACGAGGACATGACCGCAGCCAAGCCGGCGCGCCTCGGCAGCTGGATCGTCGGTCGGTTCCAGGCCCGCGACGGTGATCCAACCCTGCGCGCGCAAGCGGCCAAGTGTCTCGGCGCCGTCGCCATGGGGCACATACAACCGGCGTGGTGGATCGGCCGCCGGCAGCGAGCGCATGACACTGTCCATGAACAGCGTGACGCCGGTAGCCGGCGCCCCGGCTCCGCCATCGGTGCGGCCTCCCGTGGCGTAGCGGCCGCCGCGGCCCAACTCGCCCCGCACACCGCGGGCGAACAGCGTGAAGCTGACGCCGTTGTGGTACTCGAATCCGCGATGCTCGACCGGGTCGACCGTGACCGTCAGATCCGGCAACGCCGCGACCACCGGCTCGACGACCTGTAGCAACCTGTCGCGCTCTTCCGCCGCCGCTTTCGGCAGCTTGAGCGACTTCAGCGCCGCGACGGCCGATTCGGCCGGACCGGTGGCCTCCATCAGCGCCGCCAGCGCCTCGGCGGCATCACCGCCATTGGCCCTCACCTTGGCGATATCCTTGCGATCGAGTGCGTGCCGAAGCACGGCATCGCCGGCTTCCGTGCCCGGCATGTCGTCCAACAGCACTGTCACGAGCTGCGGCTGCTTCAAATCGATCGACAGCGGGCCGGCGCCCATTTCGGCGAGCGCCTCGACCGCCATGACGATCACCTCGACATCGGCATTTGGCGCCGGACCATCGATGAGTTCCGCGCCGACCTGGGTGAACTGCCTTTCTGGCCGAAGCTGGCCGCCTGACACGCGCAGAACATCGCCGGCATAGCAGACGCGCAACGGCTTGGCCGAGTTCCGCAGCCGCGACTCGGCGATGCGGGCAATCTGCAGGGTCAGATCGGCGCGCACGCCCATCATGCGTTGGCTGACCGGGTCCATCAGGCGGAATGTCTGATTGGCCATGGCCGCGCCCGGGCCGGCCATCAGCGTGTCCTCGAACTCCACCAAAGGCGGTTTCACCCGCTCATAGCCACGCGCCGCAAGCGCCGCCATCAGGCGCTCGACAATGGCCGCCTCATGCCCGGCCTCGGGCGGCAATATGTCCGGGAACCCGGCCGGCAGCAGGGCCTTGTGCGGCAGATCGTTCATGGCGCCGGCAAGCTAAGCCGCCGGCCGGTTTAGCGCAAGCGGCAGCCGGCCCGGACTGTCGGCCGCGCTGGCGGATGGCGCTAGCGACGGCCGTAGCAGAGGATTGGGTAGGTATATTCCGACGCGCGCGAGGCGATGGCCTCAGTGCGCACCGGCGTCAGCGTCGCCGCGCTCTCGAACCCGACGCCCTCGCGCCGCAGCAGGCGGATCAGCGCGTCGACGCGGACGGCGAAAGCGATGTTGTCGGCCACTTCGATGTGCGCCTTCACAACGCCGATGACCACGCCGCCCTCGTCCAGCAGCGGACCGCCGCTGTTGCCCGGCTGGACCGCGGCGCTGGTCTGCAGCGCCTGCTGATCGCCGCGGATCCCGGTCAGCGAGCTGACCAGTCCCTCGGTGAAGTTGATCGACCGCAGTTCGCCCAGGAATGGATAACCGACGACAAAGACCCGCTGCCCCAGGCTGGGCTCGGACGCGGAGCGCAGAAACGCGCGCCCGCCCGGATTGCGTTGCGTGGTGATCACCGCAATGTCCAGGCTTTCATCGAAGGCCACGGTGGTCGCGGGAATGACCTCGTCGGAATCGGTCTGCACGCCTAGCGCATAGCAGCCCTCGATTACGTGGAAGTTGGTGACCATGTCGCCATCGGCGTTGATGTAGAAGCCGGTGCCGCTGCTGTTCGGGCGGGCATTCCTTGGAATGGCAGGCGGGCGCCCGGCCTGGGTACCTGGCGGCGCGCGGGCGATCGATGTGGACCGGCAATCGGCCATGTCGGTCTTCGGGGCGCAAGCGCCAGTGCCGACATCGGGATGATCGCACTCGCCGTCGAACGCAAACTGGCAGCTGTTCTCGCCGCTGACCGGCCTGGTCGACTGGCAATCGGCCACATCGGTGCTCGGCGGGCAGGCGCCCGTGCCGACACCGGGATGATCACACTCGTTGTCGTAGGCGAACTGGCAGCTGTTCGGTCCCGGGTTGCGGTTGGCGCAATCCTGCGTGTCGGTGCCGGCCAGACACAGCCCAGTCCCGCGCCCGGGCTCGTCGCAATCGCCGTCAAAGGCGTATTGGCAGCTGTTCTCGGGCCCGCGACTGACAACCGACCGGCAATCGGCAACGTCGGTGTTGGGCGGGCAGGCGCCGGTCCCGCTAATGGGATGATCGCACTCGTTGTCATAGGCGTACTGACAGCTGTTCGGTCCAGGATTGCGGACCGAGCAGTCCCTGGAATCAGTACCAGCCGCGCAGAGCCCGGTTCCGCGTCTCGGTTCGTCGCAATCGCCGTCAAAGGCAAATTGGCAGCTGTTATCGCCGCCGCGCGCGGCCGTCTGGGGCGCATTTGCGCCGCAGCCGGTGGCCAGGGCCGCAAGCAGCAACGCGGCGGACAGCGCGAATAGTCTCGACAGTGATTCTCGGGTCATCTGAGCCGGCCTTGATGTGGCACATGCACGATCACAATCGAGCCGATTCTCGCCGTCGACCCTTGCCGAATAGTGAAGGTTGGCCGCGAAGGTCGCAACAGCGGCAAAAAACGCTAACGCGGAAGCTGCAATGTCATCAGCCGACCATCCTCCAATCCGAACACAAGGGCGTCACCAACCAGCGCGATGGCCGTCGCAATGAGCCCATCAACCTCCAGATCGGCCAGTTCGCGAAACTCGCCGCCGGCCAGGGATACCAGCCGCAACCGGTCGCGACGGCGCCCCGGAACTACGATATCCATCAATCCGTCGCCGTCGAGATCGACGATCGCCGACAGTCCCAGCTCAGTGCTGCCGATGGCATGGTTGGAGAAACCCGGCTCGGCATGCTCCCGCACCAGCCCGCCGTCGCGCCATTCCCAAACCATGAGCGTGCCGCCGATATGCGGCGTCTCCACATAGGCGATCTCGACCCTGCCATCGCCATCGAAATCCGCCGCCGCCGACCGGATTGAGCCACCGGTTCGGCCGGCCGATCGGCGGCGTCTCGGCCAGGGTCTCCAAGTCGGCCGGCGCGCAGCCCGACCACCGCCAGCGCCGCGCCGCGATCGAGATAGGATTTGACGACGATGATCTCGTCCCGGCCGTCACCATCCAGATCGACCAGCCTCGGTACGAGGTCCTCGAACACCGCGTCGTCATCGGATTCCAGGACGAAGTCGGCCCCGTCCACATGACGGACGCGAACCGTCGCGGCCTCCAATCGGTCTCCCAGCACGCCGTGCCGATATCGATCCGTGGCGTCGGACAGCCAGGCGACACGGATGTCGCCGTCTCCGTGGGCCGCGGTGCTCTGGGGCAGCATGGCCTCGTAGACGCTGTCGCGTTCGCACGATCTCGGCGTCGGCTCGATTTCGGCCGTCTGCTTCGCCTGGCCTCGAAGACTGTGCAGCACGTGAGTTTCGCCGAAATCCGTCCGGACCAGCGCCGCACCGTCAGCGGCATTCGATCTCGACGACGTTGCCCGGCAGATCGATCTCGGTGATGGTCACCGGAGGTCCGAATCGGCCAATGCCGACCTCGCGAGCGGCCACCGCAATGATCGCCGCCATGGCGCAGGCTCCCAAGCGCATCAGAATTTCAGCGTCTTGCAGGCCAGAACGCTGGGCAATCCGCAGATCTTCTTCATCAGATTGGCAGGCGGTTCGGCGTCGGTGGCGACCAGCGCAAGGGCGTCGCCGCCGGCCTCGTGGCGGCCGAGGTGGAAGCTGGCGATATTGATCCCGGCATCGCCCAGCGCCTGGCCCAGACCGCCGATCAGCCCCGGCTTGTCCTGGTTGCGGACATAGATCATATGGCCGCTCAGCTCCGCCTCCAGCGGGATTTCCTCGACCTCGACCAGCCGCGGCTTGTCGCCGCCGAACAGCGAGCCGGCGACCGACCGTCGGCGTTTGTCGGTGGTCACCGTCAGCCGGATCAGGTGTGATAATCGGCGAGCTTCACCCGCTTGGTCTCGGAAACCGAGATGTCGCGGTCCCGGGCCATGGCCGGAGCGGAGACCATGTTCACATTGTCCAGCAGCGGCTTCAGCAGCCCGGTCAGGATCGCCGCGGTGACCGGGGCTGTGTTCACCTCGGCGGCGTCTCCGCCATATTCGATGCTGACCTCGCGAATGCCGGATTCGGTGATCTGCCCGGCAAAGCTCCCCAGCAGGTCGCCCAGCGTCAGGTAGGGCTGCAGCCTGGGCGCATCCTCGGCGCTGACCGACGACATGTTGAGCGCATTGGCCACGGCGCCGGTGTTGAGGAAATCGGACATCTGCTCGGCCACCTGGATGGCCACGTTCTCCTGCGCCTCGTTGGTCGAGGCGCCGAGATGCGGCGTGCAGACAACGGAGTCGAGCCGAACAGCGGGTTGTCGCGCGCCGGCTCCTCGGCGAACACGTCCAGCGCCGCCCCGGCCACATGGCCGATCTCCAGCGCATCCTTCAGCGCCGCCTCGTCGATCAAGCCGCCACGGGCGCAGTTGATGATGCGAACGCCGGGCTTCGTCTTGGCCAGCGCCGCGCGGTCGATGATGCCGCGCGTCGCGTCGGTCAGCGGCGTGTGCAGGGTGATGAAATCGGCGCGGGCCAGCAAGCTCGTCCAGTTCGACCTTGTCGATCCCCAGATCGACCGCCCGCACATGGGTCAGATACGGGTCGTAGGCGACCACCTTCATGGCAAGGCCGAGCGCCCGGTCGGCGACGATCGAGCCGATATTGCCGGAACCGACGATGCCCAGCGTCTTGCCGGTCAGCTCCACGCCCATGAAGCGGGATTTCTCCCATTTGCCGGCGCGGGTCGATTGGTTCGCCTGCGGGATCTGCCGGGCCAGGGCGAACATCATGGCGATGGCATGTTCCGCCGTGGTGATCGAGTTGCCGAACGGCGTGTTCATCACGATGATGCCGCGCGCCGTTGCCGCCGGGATGTCGACATTGTCGACGCCGATGCCGGCGCGACCCACGACCTTGAGGTTGTCCGCCGCCTCGAGCAGCTTCGGTGTCACCTTGGTGGCGGAGCGGATGGCGAGACCGTCATACCCGCCGATGATCTTGCGCAGCGCCTCGGCATCGAGGCCGGTGTTCACATCGGCCTCGATGCCGCGCTCGCGGAAGATCTCCACGGCGCGCGGGCTCAGCTTGTCGGAAATCAAGGACCTTGGGCATCGGCTATCTACCTTCATCGGGCATCGACCACGGCGACCCGGGAATCTCGGGTCGCACCTGATCGGTCGTGCGGATGGTCGGGAGTCTCGGGTTCAGGCGGCTTTCGCGAATTCGTCGCGGACGGCGGCGAATGACCAGTCGAGCCAGGGCAGCAAGGCCTCGATATCGCTGGTCTCCACGGTGCTGCCGCCCCAGATGCGCAGGCCCGGCGGTGCGTCGCGATGGCCGGTGATGTCGTAGGCGACACCCTCGGCCTCCAGCAGCGCCGACATGCGCTTGGGCACCGATGCCTGCGCATCGGCGTCGAGGCCGGAAAACCAGGGATCGACGATCTTCAGGCAGATCGAGGTGCTGGATCGGGTCGCCGGGTCCGACGCCATGAAATCGATCCAGCCGGTGCGGTCGACCCACTCGGAAATCGCCGCCAGGCTGGCCTCGGACCGCGCGATGAGCGCCGGCAGCCCGCCGATGCCCTCGGCCCATTTCAGGGCGTCGATCACATCCTCGGCCGCCAGCAGCGACGGGGTGTTGATGGTCTCGCCCCTGAAGATGCCCTCGATCAGCTTGCCGCCCTTGGTCAGCGTGAAGATCTTCGGCATCGGCCAGGATGGCGTATGGCTTTCCAGCCGCGCCACCGCGCGCGGGCTGAGCGCCAGCATGCCGTGAGCGCCCTCGCCGCCCAACGCCTTCTGCCAGGACCAGGTCACCACATCCAGCTTGTCGAAGGGCAGTTCCATGGCGAATACCGCCGAAGTGGCGTCGCAGATCGTCAGACCTTCTCGATCGGCGGCGATCCAATCGCCGTCCGGCACCCTTACGCCCGACGTCGTGCCGTTCCAGGTGAACACCACATCCCGGTCGCTGTCGACCTGTGACAGGTCCGGCAATTCGCCATAGGGCGCCGACAGGCTGCGGACGTCGCCCAGCTTGAGCTGCTTGACGATATCGGTCGCCCAGGCGGAGCCAAAGCTCTCCCAGGCCAGCACGTCGACCCCGCGCGGCCCCAGTAGGGACCACAACGCCATTTCGACGGCACCGGTATCAGACGCCGGCACGATGCCGAGCCTGTACCCGTCGGGCAGATCGAGGAGTTCGGCGCTGCGCGCGATCACCTCGGCCAGCTTGGCCCTGGGCTGTTTGGCCCGGTGCGACCGGCCGATCTCGGCGCCGGCCAGTGCGTTCAGCGACCAGCCGGGATGTTTCGTGCAGGGACCTGTGGAGAATTGGGGGTTGCTCGGCCGGACATGCGGCTTGCTCATCGCTATTCCTTCCAGAATAGAAGCGCCCCGTTGGGGGGGCGTGGCCCGCCGCGGAGAATACAGAGCGCAGTCTGCCGGTCAACCGGTTTGATACCGCAGCGCAACACGGCATCGCTGGCTTAACCCAGCGTTCAGCAAGGTCTGCTAACCAGAATGCCGGACCCGGCAGACCGAACCTCGAGTGCGGCTGCCGGCCAGGCGGTGCGCCGGGGAGGGGGACATGCCGACAGTCACCTATCGCGACAACAAGACCACGACGCCTCAGCATTACTGGATGCATGTATCGTTCTTCGCGGCACTATCCGCCCTGGTGATCGCCGGCATGGTGCTGAGATATCTCGGGACGGCCACGCTGTCCTGGATCGAACTGGCCTTCGCGTGCCTGTTCGTCGTCGCGACGCTGACGGTACATGCCAGCCATGCCGGCTGGTTCGGACTACGGGACCGATTGCAGGCCCGGCTGTCCGCCGACCAAGACGGGCTGGCTCACTCGGACGGGGTGTCTACGCGGCGCTGGCCGTGGCGCGATCTGTCCCGGTTCGAGCATGTCGAGCGCGAGGCCGGCGCCTACATCCGCTATCGCGCCCGATCGGTGAGCTGGAGGACCCTGAGCGACATGCATCTGACACGGCACGGCTGGGAATTCCGCATCATCGACACCTACGACGCCCCTCTGAGCGACATCGCTGCCAAGCTGAACGAATACCGCGACCGTGCGCTCGGCGGCGAGCGCGCTACCGTGCCTGAGTAGGGCGAGGAGGAAGGCGATGCCGACGACGACCTATCGATTCAAACGCTGGCGCAAGACCGCGCTCTGGATGGCCGTCGGCTTCACGGCGCTTGGCCTTTCCCAGGTGCTGATGCTGTGGACAAGCCTGTCCGCCACCGAGGCGAGCGGGATGGAGATCATCGCCGAAGCCATGCCGTGGAGCTTGGCGAGCCCTGCGTTGATTCTTGCCATGCTGATCTGTCTGATCAGCACCATAAAGCCCGGCGGCATGCACCGTGAATATCTGCGGCTCGACGATGTAGGACTGACCTATGGAAACCTCTTCGGCGCCCATCACTGGCCCTGGCGAGACATCTCGACCTTCGCTCTACACGGGAAAACCGGCAGGAACGTCCGCGTCACCTTCGCCGTGCCCGGCAAACTTGCAAGATCGGTCAACCAGACCGACACAAGGGTCCTGATCGAGGACATCTACGACACGCCCCTGACGGACATTGCAGCGAAACTGAACGATTTCCGCGACCAGGCGTTGAGTCACCCGGCAAGCACCTAAACAGCGATCGTCTCGTCCCGTTTCGCCAGGATGTGGTCGGCGAACCAGGTCGCGACGCTCTCGCCGCGCTGGTTCTGCATCCGATAGGCCATGCGCACCCGGCCGCGGTCTGGGCGGCTCCGCGAGGCGCGTTGTTCGACCACCTCGACCTCGACCCTGAGCGTGTCGCCCGGCCGCACCGGTGCCGTCCAGCGCAATTCGTCGACGCCGGACCCGCCCAGGCTGCAGGCGGCGATGGCACCGGTCTGGTAGAACAGCCGAAAGCCGAGCGCCAAGGTCTGGAAGCCCGACGCAATCAGGCCGCCATAGGGCGTCTGCTGGGCCGCCTCCTTGTCGATGTGAAAGGGCTGCGGGTCGTAGACGAGGGCGAAGGAGACGATCTCGGCCTCGGTCAGGGTGCAGCCGGGCGAGCGGAAGCACCGGCCGACCGTGAAATCCTCGAAATACAGCTCGTGGGTCATGCCCGTGTCACCGCCAGCCGCTTCTCGAACACCAGCAGGCCGTCCGGGGCACCGTCCGGCTCCGGCTCGGAGACCTCCACGAAGCCCATGTCGCGGTAGAGTGCGATCGCAGCGGTCAGCTTTGGCACCGTGTCGAGCCGCATGACCGGGTAGCCGATCTCCTGCGCCGCCGCGACGGTCAACTCGGCAAGACGCCGGCCAAATCCGAGTCCGCGAGACCCCTCCCGCAGATACAGCCGCTTCATCTCGCATTTGCCTTCGCCATAAGGTCTGAGGCCGACGCAGCCGACGACCGCGCCATCGACCCGCGCCAGCCACAGCCGGCCGGCCGGCGGCGCATAGCAGCCCGGCAGGTCCGCAAGTTCCTGATCGAATCCCTGGAAGCACAACGGAAAGCCCAGGAATTCGGCATATTCCAGGAACAGCGTCCGAATCTCAGCCATGTCGTCCGGTCCGTGAGCAAGTTCGATGCTGATCACCGACTCGGCCGACGCCGCCACCTCAGACATGAATGCGTCCTTCCATATACAGCACCGCCCGGCCCGCCAGCCGGACCCGGCCCTCCTCGGTCAGGGTACACTGAATATGCCCACCGCGCGCCGAGATCTGCCGCGCGGACAACTCGTTCCTGCCCAGGCGTTCGGCCCAGTACGGGGTCAGCATGCAATGGGCGGAACCGGTAACCGGATCTTCCGGGATCCCATAACGGGGAGCAAAGAAACGGGAGACGAAATCGACCTCGCGGCCTGGCGCGGTGGCAATGACCCCGCGCGTGTCGATCCGGGCCAGGGCCGTCATGTCCGGCTCCAGCGCCTGCACGTCCGCCTCATCCTCGAAGACCGCCATCCAGTCATTGCCGGTAAACAGCGCTACGGGCACCTTGCCCAAGGCCGCGGCCAGATCGACGTCGGGCGCCGCGGCCTTTCGCGGCCAGGGCGGGAAATCCATGACATAGAGGTCGCCGTCCCGATCCACGGTCAGCGTGCCGGACACGCGGGTGCTGAACGCTACCGAACGGCGCTCGGGCTCCAGCAGGGTCATGATCACGAAAGCCGAGGCCAGGGTGGCATGGCCGCACAGATCGACCTCGTGCACCGGCGTGAACCAGCGCAGCGCGTAACCGTCCTCCTCCGGCACGAAATAGGCGGTCTCCGAAAGATTGTTCTCAAGCGCGATGGACTGCAGCGTCTCGTCCGGCAGCCAGGCGTCCAGCGGGCACACCGCGGCGGGATTGCCGGAAAAGACGGCGTCGGCGAAGGCATCTGCCTGATAGAGCGGAATGGACATGGGGCGACCTCCGGTCCGAAATCTGTGGGTCCGGGTTCGCTATCAGGTCGCGGGAGCGCAGGTCAACGGGAGTATTGCCGGGGTTCAATCGAGACAGGCGGTGCGCGGCGAACACTTTGGTTGGTGGCAGCGCCATAAGTACCGCGAGGGTCCATTTGCTCGTCGGCTAAGGTATACTGTCCCTTGAACTCGATGCGCGAAAACTGTCAGGCGCTGTCGGCGAGTTCCTTTGAGACCTGGTCCACGGCGCCAACGATCTCATCGACGACAGAGCCGACAAGTACGGCATCGTCGCCTTCGCCCATGACCCGGATCAGGGGCTCGGTGCCGGATTTGCGGATCACCAGGCGGCCCGTCTTGGCCAGTTTCTGCTCGCCACGCTTGATCGCGGCCTGCACCAGGGCGCTGTCGAGCGGCGTCTTTTGGCCGCCGCCGACCCCACCAGCGGCATCGTAGCGCACATTGCGCAATATCTGCGGCACCGGCTCGAAGACCCGGCACACTTCGCTCGCCGGGCGGCCCGATTGCTGGATCACCGCCAGCACCTGCAGGGAGGCGACCAGGCCGTCGCCGGTGGTCGCGAAGTCGCTCAGCACCACATGACCGGACTGCTCGCCGCCGACATTGAAGCCGTGCTTGCGCATCGCCTCGACCACATAGCGGTCGCCGACCTGGGTGCGATGCAGCTTCAGGCCCTTGCCCTCCAGAAACCGCTCCATTCCAAGATTGGACATCACCGTCGCGACGATGCCGCCGCCGGTCAGCCGGCCGGCATCGGCCCAGCTGGCGCCGATCAGCGCCATCAACTGATCGCCGTCGACCCGCTCGCCATGCTCGTCCGCCAGGATCAGCCGGTCGGCGTCGCCGTCCAGCGCGATACCGAGATCGGCGTTGTGGGTTACCACCATCTCCTGCATGCGCTCGGTGGCGGTGGCGCCGCATTTGTCGTTGATGTTGAAGCCGTCGGGATCGATACCGACCGGCACCAGTTCCGCGCCCAATTCCCACAGCACGCGCGGCGCCACCTTGTAGGCGGCCCCGTTGGCGCAATCGATCACCACCTTCATGCCGTCCAGGCGCATCTGCCGGGGAAAGGTATTCTTGGCGCTCTCGATATAGCGGCCCTGGGGCTCCTCCAGGCGGCGGACACGTCCGAGCCGGCGCGGCGACGCCAGATCGGGACCGAAACCGTTTTCCTCGATCCGCTGCTCGATGGCCCGTTCGACATCGTCGGAGAGCTTGTAGCCGTCCGGCCCGAACAGCTTGATGCCATTGTCCTGATATGGGTTGTGCGAAGCCGAGATCATTACGCCGACATCGGCCCGCAGAGACTGGGTCAGCATGGCGATCGCCGGGGTCGGCATCGGCCCGACCAGCAATACGTCCATGCCCATGGACACGAAGCCGCTGGTGAGCGCCGGCTCGATCATATAGCCGGACAGGCGGGTATCCTTGCCGATCACCACCTGATGGCGGTGATCGCCGTTGCGGAACTGCGCCGCCGTCGCCATGGCGACCTTCAGCGCGGTCTCTGCCGTCATCGGGCCTGAATTCGCCGTGCCGCGGATGCCGTCAGTGCCGAAGAGTTTGCGTGTCATCGAAAGTAAGGATCCGGACTGCCGTAGTTCCTGTATTCGCCAACGGTGCGGCTTCCACCGGCGGACGTGAAGTTACCGGTCAATTGCGTCATTTTCGAGCCGATGCGCCGTGACCGCATGCCAGACTTCCACCGCCTGCCGGGTCTCGGCGATGTCGTGCATCCGCAACATCTGGGCCCCCTGGGACAGGGCCACCAGCCCGGCCGCCAGCGAACCGCCCAGGCGCTCCTTCGCCGGCTCACCGCGGCTCAGCACGCCGATGAAGCTCTTGCGCGACACGCCGATCAGGATCGGGCATCCAAGACCGTGAAACAGCGCCGTATTGCGCAGAATATCGGCATTGTGGGCGACGGACTTGCCGAACCCGATGCCGGGGTCGACGGTAATGCGGCTCCTGTCGACACCGGCGGCAACGCAGATCTCGATCCGCCCTGCCAGATAGTCGTAGACGTCCAGCGCCACATTCACGTAGTCGGGCGCCGCCTGCATGGTGCGTGGTTCACCCTTCATGTGCATCAGGATCACCGGCGCCCGGCTCTCCACCGCGACCGCGAGACTGCCCGGATCGCCAGTCAGCGCGGTGACGTCGTTGATGATGGCGGCACCGGCCGCCAGGGCCGCGCGCATGACCGCCGCATGGCGGGTGTCGATCGATACCGTGGCGCCGGCCGCGGCCAGCCCCTCGACGACTGGCAGCACTCGTGCCATCTCGGCCTCCGGGCCAACCGGCTCGGCTCCCGGACGGGTCGATTCGCCGCCGACATCCAGGATATCCGCACCCTGCTCCCTCATGGCGAGCCCGTGTTCGATCGCCCGGCCGGCTTCGAGGTAGTCGCCGCCGTCGGAAAAACTGTCCGGCGTCACGTTGATGATGCCCATCACCGACGGCGCCGGATCGTGCGCGGCAGGATCGCGGCCGGGCAAGGCGCGCTGGGCACCGATCGCCGCGAGTCGCTCATCATACTGCTTGGCAAAGCCGCTGGTCCGGCACCATGCCGCAATGTCGGCCAGCATTGCGGCAGCCCGCACACAGTCGTCGCCGCGGCGCAGGATCAGTTCGGCACGGTCAAATTGCAGCGGACCTCCCGCCAGCAATTCACCGGCCGGCGCGAACACGTCATCGCCGAGCCCCAGAGGCCGCAGATACAGTCGCGCCGATCCACGTCGGCCCCAAGCCGAAAGGCCCCGGAGCGATCCGGGGCCGTCAGTGTCGTCAACCATTTGAAGTGTCTCGCTGAGCGGGATCAGGTGCCGGGCTGCGGTTCCGGGCCCATGCCGCCCTTGGTGCCGCCGCTGGGCACCGAGGCGCGCTTGCCGGTCGGTTTCTTCTTCGGCGGGGGCGGGGTGTCGTCGGGCTCTTCCCGAACGATCTCCTCGCCCTTCATGAGCGCCTTGATCTCGTCGCCGTTCAGGGTCTCGTATTCCAGCAACCCGTTGGCGACCTTGTGCAGTTCATCCATGTTGTCGGTCAGGATCTTGTTGGCCCGCGCATAGGCCTCGTCGACGATGCGGCGGATTTCCTCATCGACCAGCGTGGCGGTGGCGTCGGACATGTTCTTGTGCTGGGTCACCGAATGGCCCAGGAACACCTCCTGCTCCGGCGCGCCGTATTGCAGCATGCCGAGCTTGTCGCTCATGCCCCATTCCGTGACCATCTTCTTGGCCAGGTTGGTCGCCATCTGGATGTCGCCCGAGGCGCCGGAGGTGACACGCTCATGGCCGAAGATTAGCTCTTCGGCGATGCGTCCGCCCATGGCGACCGACAGATCGGCCTCCAGCTTGTTGCGCGGCATCGACAGCCGGTCGCCTTCCGGCAACCGGACAACCATGCCCAGCGCCCGGCCGCGCGGGATGATGGTGGCCTTGTGGATCGGGTCGGATTCTGGCTCGTGGACCGAAACCACCGCGTGACCGGCCTCGTGATAGGCGGTCAGCTTCTTCTCATTGTCGGACATGACCATGGAGCGCCGCTCGGCTCCCATCATCACCTTGTCCTTGGCGTCCTCGAATTCCTGATGGCCGACCACGCGCTTGCCGTGGCGGGCCGCCAGCAGGGCCGCCTCGTTCACCAGATTGGCCAGATCGGCGCCGGAGAAGCCCGGCGTGCCGCGCGCGATGGTGCGGGCATTCACGTCAGGCGCCAGCGGCACCTTGCGCATATGGACCTTGAGGATCTTCTCGCGGCCGACCACGTCCGGGTTCGGCACCACGACCTGGCGGTCGAACCGGCCGGGACGCAGCAGCGCCGGGTCCAGCACGTCAGGTCGGTTGGTGGCGGCGATCAGGATCACGCCTTCATTGGCCTCGAAGCCGTCCATCTCGACCAGCAACTGGTTCAGGGTCTGCTCGCGCTCGTCATTGCCGCCGCCCAGCCCGGCGCCGCGATGCCGGCCGACGGCGTCGATCTCGTCGATGAAGATGATGCAGGGTGCGTTCTTCTTGCCCTGCTCGAACATATCGCGGACGCGGCTGGCGCCGACTCCGACGAACATCTCGACGAAATCGGAACCGGAGATGGTGAAGAACGGCACATTGGCCTCGCCGGCCACGGCGCGGGCAACCAGGGTCTTGCCGGTGCCCGGCGGTCCGACCAACAGCACGCCCTTGGGAATCTTGCCACCCAGGCGCTGGAATTTCTGCGGATCTTTGAGGAACTCGACGACCTCTTCAAGCTCCTGCTTGGCCTCGTCGACACCGGCCACATCGTCAAACGTCACCCGTCCGGTGCGTTCGGTCAGCATGCGGGCGCGGGATTTTCCGAAGCCCATCGCTTTGCCGCCGCCGCCCTGCATCTGGCGCATGAAGAACACCCAGATACCAATCAGGATCAGCATCGGGAACCAGCCCAGGAGAATGCTGAACAGCGATGGCGAATTACTGTCGTCGCGGACCGCGGTGATCTCGACGCCGGCATTGTTGAGACGCTGGACCAGTTCCGGGTCCTCCGGCACGAACAGCGAGAAACCGGTGCCGCCGGTGAATTGTCCGGTGATCTGCTGGCCCTTGATGGTGACTTCCTTCACCTTGCCCTGTTCCACGTCCTGCAGGAACTGGCTGTAGGTCACCGGCGTCTGGGCGGTACCGCTTCCGGAGCGCTGGAACAGGTTGAACAGGGCGACAAGCAGCAGACCAATGATGATCCACAGCGCTAGGTTCTTGCCGAAATTATTCACTGGCCGTTGCCTCTCGTCGACTGGACACCACTCTGCCGGCGCAGTTCGCGTGGCGGCTGGATTGTCCCTCTCAGTACTCGAACCGTTTTGTAGATAATGTGGTGCGCGCCTTAAACAACTGCAAATGCCGGATCCGTCAGCCGCCGCGACGGCGCGAACCTCAACCCACACACCGACAGCTTACAGGAAATAGGCCGCCGCTGCAGAGGGACAAATTGTGGCAGGCCGAAAATCTGCTCTCCGTCCCATAGACCGGGCAAGGACAGCATCGCGGTTGCCGGCATACCTTCGGTCGCCAGGCCCGCCGCCTTCAAGGCCTTGCGGCCGGTCACGCCAAGTCGCCGCAGCTCGAGCCTGGCCGGCAGGCGACCCGTCGGCGGCGTGACCAGAAATCGGCCGTCCCAATGAATCGGAGCCGCTGTAGCGCCCGACTTCGGGGGCAGTGTCATGGTTTCCGCCGCCGCCGGCTCGCGACAGACGAGAAGGCGGTCGGATTTGTCCTGCAAGACCCGGCACCCCGCCAAGGTGCGCCCGCCACCGCAGGCATCGGACCGCAATGCCTCATAGAGCCGCTCCAGACCCTCCAGGCGGGGTGCGTGGCGACCGGCCCCCACCGTCAGCAGGCATCGTGACAGGGCCCGCAGCGCCAGTTCCTCAGGCGCGCCCAGCAATCGAGTCCGGTCAAGCGTCACATATCCTTCCGGATGGATCGCGGCGACCTGGGCAAGCAGCGTATTCGCCGCCGCCTCCAAGGCGACCCGCGCCCGGCCGGCCCGGCGGGCGGTGTCGGCAAGCCGGGTCGGCGACAATCCCTCCGCCTCGAGCGCGGTTGAAACCCGGCGCAGCCGTCCACGGGCAAAATCCGGTGACAGGTTCGACGGGTCGTCGATCCAGTGTTGCCCGGACTGGCGGCAGGTCGCCTGCAATTGGTGCTTGCCGACCCCCAGCAGGGGCCGCAGCAGACGCAAATCCCCGGTTTCCCGTATCACCGGCATCGCCGCGAGCCCATCCACGCCGCTCCCCTTGGCAAGGCGTAGCAGGACCGTCTCGGCCTGATCGTCCAGCGTATGGGCGAGCAGAAGATGCAGGATTCCGGCCTCGGCGCAGGCCGCCTGCAAGATCCGGTAGCGCGCAGCCCGTGCCGCCGCCTGCAGCGAACCCGCGCCGATCCCATCGCGGCCTTCGCACCACGGCAGCACCCGATGGTCGACACCAAGCTGCCCGAGCCAACCGGCGACCGTTTCCACCTCCTGGGCGGACTCCGGCCTCAGGCGGTGATCGACGGTCAGCGCGAGGATCGATCCGCCCCGGGCGCGTGCCCAGCGGCCGGCCAGCAGGCATAGCGCCATGCTGTCAGCGCCGCCGGACACCGCAACGGCGACCCTCGGCGCCGACTCGAACGGCCGCAGCCGGGTCATCAGCCCGGCAAAGGTGTGATCGTCGATCGGAAGGTCGGCCGGGCCGGCTCCAGGTGTGATATCGGCCGTCAAGCCCATGGGCGGCCGTCGATCAGATGCACTGCAGGCGGCTGCGTTCCTGCGTCGCGCGGCGCTTTATGCCGGTCGGTGCGTTGGGAAATTCCACATCGAGTTGGTTCAGCGTCAGGCACGCATCGTTCCGATTGCCAGCCGCGGCCAGCGCCATACCGAGCTTCAGCAGGCTGTCGACGGCCTTGGCGCCGTCCGGAAAAGACTGGTAGCCCTGGGCAAACGCGATCGCCGCATCGTCGTACTCCCCGCGGACATAGTAGGTCTCGCCGAGCCAGTATTGGGCATTGCTGGTCAGCGGATGATCTGGATGGGAATCGGCGAACATCGTCAGCGCCTGCTCAGCCCGGTCATAGTCGCCCTGGGCCAGCAAACCGTAAGCATAGTCGTATTGGGTGTCGGCACTGCCTGCTGGCAGTTCGACGGCCGGCGGTGCGGCCATGGCCGTGGTGACCGGCTCCGCAGCGGACTCGGCCAACGGTTCGGTCGCCGCGACGGCCTCCGGTTCAGCGGCTGCCGTCGCGGCCGGAGCCGGTTCAGCGGACAGCTCAAGCGCGGTCAATTCCGAACCGGTGGCGGACGGCGAGGCGAGTTGCGTTGGCGCCTCGGTGGCCGGGGCCGGAATCGCCAGGCTTTCGGTGCTGGCGTAAGGCACTGTGCCGGGCTCCGGCGGCTCACCACCCTCCAGAAGCGTCAATCGATACTCGATATCGGTCAAGGCGCGATCAAGGCGCTCGTTGATCTGGCGCATGGTGAATTGCGACTGTTCCATCTGCCCGGTCAGATCGCGCAGCTGCCGCTCGATCTGCGACAGGCGCACTTCGAACTGAGCGGCATAGCCCTCGGGAACCGGGGCCGCCGTGCCGGGTTCAAGCGCCGGCGCTGGCTCGCCGCGATAGACTTGCAGGTTGAGTGTCTGGACCTCGCGCTCCAGCCGGATCAACCGGTTGATGAGCGATTCGGTATCGCTGAGCTGCGCCGAGGCCGGGACGGATGGCAGCATGGCGAAGGTGATACCAATAATGGCACCGGCCAGAACCGACGCGATACCGGCCCGGCCGCGATGCCGGATAGTCGTTGTGGACCGGCAGGACCGGCCGCTACCCAGTGATTCTGAAGTGACGCCTGACATCAAAAAAGTCCCCATGAATCGACGCGCATTGCGAGGTCCCGGGCGGCGGCGATCAGCCTTCACGGTGCTCGGGCAAACCGGCGAAATTAAGGCGCGAACCCTTGCGTTCCGGTCGATTCCGACGGCGGGCACGGCTGCCGCGGCCTCGCTGACTGCGGGCCGGCTAGTCAACGACGGTGACGCCGCGCCGGTTTTGTGCCCACGCAGTCTCGGTCGCGCCCAGCTCGGCCGGCTGCTCCTTGCCGAAGCTGACTGTGGTGATGCGATTCGAATCGACCCCCATCGCCACCAGGAAGTTCCTCACAGCGTTGGCGCGCCGGTCGCCTAGCGCCAGATTGTACTCTCGGGTTCCACGCTCGTCGGCATGTCCCTGGACCACGACCCGCCGGCTCGGATAGCGCTGCAGCCACTGCGCCTGGCGCTCGAGCGTGGTACGGGCGGCAGAGGTCAGATCGTAGCGGTCGACGGCGAAGAACACCCGATCGGCGGCAGTGGCAACGAAATCGTTTGGAGATCCGGGTATCTGTTCGCTCTCGACCCGGTCGCTCCGGTACACCGGCCGCCAGTTGATCGGTCGCGCTCTGCGAGCCGACCGTGGCGCTTTCGTCAGCCGTCCCGCATGCGGCAACGATGCCTGCAGAAGCGAACAGCAAAATTCTCTCTAAGACCCATTTAGTCCCCCATTGCGACCTCGGCCAATTTGGGCCTTGCGGTCATGTTCGCGGCATTCCGAGGTCGGAATTCCCTCGGTGCGACTCGCGGCGAACCGTCGCTCGGCACCTACGGTGCGAATGCAACCGGGCAAAAATAAGACGCCACGCCGCCCGTCCCGGCAAGACCGCCGAGGAGGGGAAGCGTGGCGTCGTATTGACTCGGCCGAAGCCGCCGACGGCTCCGCCGGGGAGCGAGGGTCCTAGTTGACGACCGTCACGCCGCGACGGTTCTGAGCCCAGGCGGCCTCGGTAGCACCGAGAACGGCCGGCTGCTCCTTGCCGTAGCTGATGGTGGTGATCCGGCTCGGGCCTACGCCGACGGCCACCAGATAGTTCTTCACCGCATTGGCCCGCCGCTCGCCGAGCGCCAGGTTGTATTCGCGGGTGCCGCGCTCATCGGCATGACCTTCGACGACCATGCGCCGGTTGGGATAGCGCTGCAGCCATTGAGCCTGACGCTCGAGCGTCGCCCGTGCCGCGGCGGTCAGGTCATAACGGTCAAAGCCGAAGAAGACCCGATCGCCGACATTGACGAGGAAGTCCTCGGGCGAACCCGGGGCGATGTCGGTAGCGGCGACGTCGCTCGTCATCGACGAGCCTTCACTGCTGACCATGGACGAATCGTCGGCACAGGCAGCAACAAGCAGCACAGCAGCAAACAAGGAAACAAATTTCAAACGCATCTCAGAAACCCCCTGGCAACACGTTGGTGAGATTTGGCATGGAAGCATCCAACGATCGGCATGATCGGAGGATTCCGGTAACTCGGTTTAGCGCTAGATCGGTGCACGGGACGGCTCCAGAGCACCATTCCGCCTATTCAGATTGGCGCCAATATATTGTGGCGAGATTATGGAATCAAGGGTGAGCGGGGCGTGACGGGCACCTGCGGAGCGAGTACGACCCCTGCGCCGATACCGCGCGCAACGCGGCCGCATCGCAGATCGGGGGCGGCACCGGACGATATACGTCGATTGGGATTTTCTAAAGAAAATCAACGCTCTATGCTAGGTCGTCCGGATCAGCCGCCATGTGGCTTCGATCGAGCCCGCCGGCGGTCGACCGACGCATCCGTCCAGGCCCACGATCCGGAACCGATAGTCACGTCGGAATTCTTTGGCCGAAGCGACCGAATGACGCGGTAGCGATTATCTCCGGGGTATTTGGAGACACTCGTCCATGCTGATTCGGGCCGCCCCGGCGTCGCGGGCGTGGTCGTTGGGAGCGTCTGGAACAGCTAGCTAGAGACCGATTGCGGGACACCGATGCCTTGTGCAGGCATGTGACGCGCAGATCGGTCTCTAGCCTAATCCAGGATCGACTTCATCAGTCACGGCTCTGTGCCAAGCTGGCCCAAGCCGATCCTGGTCTAGTTGACGATCGTCACGCCGCGGCGGTTCTGAGCCCAGGCGGCGTTGGTCGCGCCGAGTACGGCCGGCTGCTCCTTGCCGTAGCTGATCGTCGAGACTCGGCTGGGGCTGACGCCTACCGCGACCAGATAGTTCTTGACGGTGTCGGCCCGACGCTCGCCGAGCGCGAGATTGTACTCCCGGGTGCCGCGCTCATCGGCGTGCCCTTCGATGACGAGCCGGCGATTGGGATAGCGCTGCAGCCACTCGGCCTGACGCTCCAGCGTCGCCCGCGCGGCCGACGTCAGGTCGTAACGGTCGTAACCGAAGAACACCCGGTCCCCGACATTGACGAGGAAGTCTTCGGACGAACCCGGCTCGACCTGGTCCCGTGTCACTGATCCTGAATCGCCGCTGACCATCGGATCCTGACTGCCTGCCTCACAGGCAGAAACGAGCAGAATGGCGGCGAACAAAGAAACGATTTTCATTCGCATCTCAAGAACCCCTGCAAAGTGTTGGTGAATTCTGGCATGGAAACATCCACCGTCGGCATCGCACGGCAGATTCTGAACCGGGATCATCTGCGGATTGTCTTAACGCGACGTTAAGGTTCGCCCACGGAGTCGCGGTACCGTCGCATTTTTACGGAATCAGGGGTGACCAGGCCGGATCGGATCCTCCCAGCGGGGTCGGAACTGTCCACTCATGCTGCCCGGTGAGATCGACCGCATGCAGGGTCGAAACCCGCGAGGAGCCGTCCGGCCCCGACGGGATTTCCGAGAAGTAAATCAGGACTCTGCCGTTTGGCGCCCAGGTCGGCCCTTCGGCATGGAAGGCCTCCGCCAGGATCCTTTCGCCGGTTCCGTCCGGACGGATGATGCCGATATGGAAGCGGCCGCCGAGAATCTTGGTGAAGGCGATCAGATCGCCTCTCGGTGACCACACCGGAGCGCCATATCGGCCATCGCCGAAGCTGATTCGGGTCACTTCGGAGCCGTCCGCGCGCATTGTGTAGATCTGCTGCGAGCCGCCACGGTCGGATTCGAACACGATCCTGGTGCCATCCGGGGAGAACGAGGCGGAGGTGTCGATCGCCGTATCGTAGGTCAGCCGGTTCACATCCCTGGTGCGCAGGTCCATGACGTAGACGTCGGAGTTTCCGGCGGTTGACAGGCTCATGACGACCCGGTTGCCGTCCGGCGTGAAACGCGGCGCGAAGGTCATGCCCGGGAAGTCGCCCAGTACCTCCTGACGGCCGGTTTCGATGTTGTACAGATAGACCCTGGGCTGATCGTTGTAGTAGGCGAGATAGGTGATCTCCAGCGCCGTCGGCGAGAAACGCGGGGTCAGCACCAGGGTGTTGCCGTCGGTCAGGAAGCGATGGTTCTCGCCGTCCTGGTCCATGATCGCCAGACGCTTGATCCGGCGGTCCAGGGGGCCGGATTCGGCGATGTAGACGAGTTGGGTATCGAAGTACCCGTCCTCGCCGGTGATCTCCTTGAAGATCGAGTCCGCGATGATGTGGGCGACCCGGCGCCAGTTGTCCGGCGTGGTGAAATAGGCAAGGCCGGTCATCTGCCGCTCGGACACCACGTCCCACAGCCGGAACTCGACCCGCAGCCGGCCATCGGGTTGGGTCTCGACCAGACCGCCGATAAGCGCCTCGGCGTTGATGATCCGCCATTCCGAATAGTTCGGTCCGTTCTGCAGCGCTTCCGGGCTCTGGATGAACGCCGCCGGATTGATCGCCTGAACAGCCCCGACCGCTCGAGATCCGCGGTGATCACCGAGGCCAGATCCTGCGCCACCTGGACCTCGACCGGCTCGACGCCATGGAATACCGGAACGGCGATCGGCAGCGGTTCGACGGATGGGTCAGTGATATCTACGACGACTTGTGCCGCAGCCTGCATCGACGTCACGGTCAAAGCCGAAAGCCAAATAGCGACCGATATCGAGAGGATGCGAAACCTCTGGTGGATCATGGACCGACTCCTGCGCGTGTGACCCGCGCTCAAAAGAAAAAATCCCTCGGATTGAATACCAGCTTCATTTCCCGCCATTCGTCGAATGTCGCGGCGGGCAAGGGTAATGGCTGGCAGCTCGTATTCCTGACTGCCCTGACTGCCCTGTCCGCGGCAGAGCGGAATAGGGCGTCAGATTGGTAGCGGTCGCGATCGATCACCCGTGCATCGGCCACCGTCCCATCCTGGCGCATTTCGACCTGCACCTCGACAACCGTCTCACGTGCGCCGGGGGCACTCGGATCGATGTTCCAGCACGGTCCCTTGATGGCCAATCGCACGGCCTGCTCCAAGGCTGGTGGAAGGCGTGATGGGTTGCCTGCACGGTGGGGCTCGACCTGCCCTCTGGCAAGGCTGCTCAGGAGCGATCCGAATGTGCTTTCCGGCTCGGCCTCCGCCTCGGCCTGAGGCGGTTCGGGCCGGCGCTGCGGCACCGGGACCGCCGGCGCCGGCGGCAGGGCGGCGACCTCCGTTTCGGGAGGATCCTCGGCTTCGACGGGCTCCGGCGGCACATCCTCCGCAAGCTCGGTCACCGGTTCGGGTTCCTCGGCCAGATCAGGCGGCTGTTCCGGCTCGGGTTCCGGTTCCGGTTCAGGCTCCGGCTCCGGTTCGGGCTCGGGCTCCGGTTGGGGCTCGGGCTCCGGCAGCGGCACGACGTCGGGCTCCGGCTGAACGGGCTCGGGCGCCAATTGCGCCTGCGGCGGCGGTTCGGGCTCGCGCATCTCCGGCAAGTCGGGCTCGACCGGCGGCGGTTCGGGACGCTCCACCGGTACCGGTGCCAGGGCCGCCAGATCGGTCTCCGGCGGCGGCGGCGGCTCGTCGGGCACCTCGATCTGCGGCGGCTCGACCAGGGTCGCCGGCTCCGATGGCAGAACGTTGAGCCGGGCCAGATCGGACTCGCTGATCACGTTGACCGGGATCGCCGTCGGAATGGGATCGGATTCATCGCCGAAGCGCGGCAGGCCAACCACCGCGATCACCAGGACCGCGACGTGCAGCAGCAGTGAGATGATGAATCCGGTGCGCATGGGCCCGGTTAGCGCTCGCTACCCTGCGGCAGTTCGGCCACAAGTGCGACCCGGGTGAAGCCGGCGGCGTTGACGGACCCCATGACCTGCATGATCCGGCCGTACTCGATCGCGCGGTCGCCGCGCACATAAATGCGCGCCTCGGGATTGGCGCCGGTGATGGCAATCAGCAGCGGCACCAGATTGGCCAGATCGACCGCGCTTTCCTGGACGAAGACGTCGCCGCCGGAATTGACCGAGATGATCAGCGGATCGTCCGGGTCGCTGATGTTCTGCGCCTGGGTCTTGGGCAGGTCGACCGGCACCCCGACGGTCAGCAGCGGGGCCGTCACCATGAAGACGATCAGCAGCACCAGCATCACGTCGACGAACGGCGTTACGTTGATTTCCGCCAGCGGACGATAGGCGGCGCGCTTGCTGCGGCCGCGCAATCCGCGCCCGGGAAGGACCGTGCCCATCGGTCAGGCCCTCTCTTCCATGTGGCGCGACAGGATCGCCGAGAACTCACCGGCGAAATTGTCGAGCCGGTCCGAGTAGCGCCCGAGATCGTTGGCGAACTTGTTGAAGAAGGCCGAGGCCGGGATCGCCGCGAACAGGCCGAGCGCGGTCGCGAACAGCGCCTCGGCGATGCCCGGAGCGACAACCGCCAGGCTGGTATTGGCCGACTCGGCGATCGACGTGAAGGCGTTCATGATGCCCCAGACCGTGCCGAACAGGCCGATGAAGGGCGCCGTCGAGCCGACCGAGGCGAGGAAGGTCATATAGCGCTCCAGCCGCGCCATCTCCCGCGCATGGCTGACTTGCATCACCCGTTCGATGCGCTGCTGCAAGGCAGTGCGCATTTGGGCCGTGGTGGTCAGGCTACGGCTCATGGCGTGGCGCCATTCCTTCATGCCGGCACCGAACAGCGAAGCCATGGGATCGTGAGGCGCGTCGTTGACCCGGTCGTACAGATCCTCCAGCGAGCCGCCGGACCAGAACGTTTCCTCGAACGCACTGGCGCGGGTGTTCAGCCGCCGCACCGAGCGCAGTTTCGAGAAGATGATGGCCCAACACCAGATCGAGGCCATCAGCAGCATGATGATGACCACCTTGACGACGATGTCGGAGGTCAGGAACAGGCCCCAGAGACTGAGGTCGAGCGCCCCGGCGGTACCGGGAAGCTGCACTTGGGCGAGAGCGTTGGGCTCCATCTCGATATCCCGTCTTGAAGTTAGGTCAGGTCTTGCAATGCCGCCCGCACCGCGCCCGGCATGCGGGCGGGACGCCCCTGCCGATCGATGCAGGCCAGTTTCAGCAGCATATGGACCAGCGTCGCGCCGGCCCGTCGGATCGTCTGTTCGGCGCGCAGGCTGGCGCCGCCAATGTCGGAAAGCCGGGTGACGACCTCCAGCAGATCGTCCAGGACCGCAGGGGCGCGGAAATCGATCTCCATGCGGCGCACCACGAATCCCAGCCCGATCTCCGACAGCATTCGGCCCTGCTCGGTTCCGGCCTGGCGCAGCGCCTCGGTCCGGGCCCGTTCGGCGAATCTGAGATAGCTGGCGTGATAGACCAGCCCGCCGGCATCGGTGTCCTCGTAGTAGACCCGGACCGGAAACACATGGCCGCCGGGCGTCATCTCCCCGGACATGCCGGTTACAGACCCGATCAGTGGCAGATCACTCATCGGCGGCCTCGCCATCGCCGGGCACCGGCTCGACCAGCAGGTCGAGCTGCGACTGGATGTCGTCCGGCGCCCGCAGGCCGAGATGCCGGTAGCCGCGCTCGGCCAGCATGCGGCCGCGCGGCGTGCGCTGCAGCAGCCCCTGCTGGATCAGGAAGGGCTCGATGACATCTTCCAGCACGTCGCGCTGTTCCGACAGCGCCGCCGACAGGGTCTCAACGCCGACCGGTCCGCCGCCGTAGTGCTCGGCGATGACGCCGAGATAGCGGCGGTCCATGGCGTCGAGCCCGATGGCGTCCACTTCCAGTCGCTGCAGCGATTGATCGGCGATCGTCCGGTCGATCGACTCGACGCCGTGCACCGCGGCGAAGTCCCGGACCCGGCGCAACAGCCGGCCGGCCACCCGCGGCGTGCCCCGGGCGCGCTTGGCGATCTCCGTCGCGCCGTCGGCGGCGAGCGGGCAGTCCAATATCTTGGCGCCGCGTATCACGATCTGTTCCAGCTCGTCGCTCTCGTAGTAGTTCAGCCGCAGCGGGATGCCGAAGCGCTCCCGCAAAGGAGTGGTGATCAGTCCCGACCGGGTGGTCGCGCCGATCAAAGTGAATTGCGGCAGATCGATGCGGACCGAACGCGCCGCCGGTCCTTCACCGATCATCAGGTCAAGCTGGAAATCCTCCATCGCCGGATAGAGGATTTCCTCGACCGCGGGATTTAGCCGGTGAATTTCGTCGATAAAAAGGACATCGTGCGGCTGGAGGTTGGTGAGAATCGCCGCGAGGTCCCCGGCGCGCACGATCACCGGTCCGGAAGTGGCCCGGAATCCAACGCCTAGCTCGCGGCTGATGATGTTCGACAATGTGGTCTTGCCAAGGCCGGGCGGTCCATAAAGCAGCACATGGTCGAGCGCCTCGCGCCGGGTCCGGGCCGCCTCGATGAACACCGACAGGTTCTCGCGCGTCTTGCGCTGGCCGACGAATTCGGCAAGCGATTGCGGCCGCAACGATTTTTCCGCCGCGTCCTCCGACATGCGCTCGCCGTCGATCATTCTCCGGTCGGCTGAACCGTCATCGGTCGCCCACTCGTCGGTCATCGGGCCAGTTCCTTAAGCGCCGCCGGGATCAGCGCTTCGACCTGGGGCGCACCACCGATTGTCCGGACCGCAGCGGCCACCGCGCCGACCGCGTCGGCACGCCCATAGCCAAGATTGACCAGCGCCGAAATGGCATCGGCCGACGGACCGACGCCATCGGGAAGACTGTCCTTGCCGACCGCCAGACCCTCGGGAAGGCCGGCGCCGAGCGGGCCGGCCCCGGCCTTGTCCTTGAGCTCGGAGACGATGCGGCCGGCCAGTTTCGGGCCGACGCCGTCGGCCTGGGTCAGCAGCGCCTTGTCCTGGGACACGATGGCCATCGACAACCGGTCCGGGTCGAGTGCGCCGAGGATCGCCAGAGCCACCCGTCCGCCGACGCCCTGCACGCCGGTGAGCAGCCGAAACCAGTCCCGTTCCGCATGATCGATGAAGCCGAACAGATGGATGTGGTCCTCGCGGACATGGGTCTCGATGTGCAGCACCGCCGGCTGGCCGGCACCGCCCAGCCGGTCAAGCGTCCGCCGGGACGCGAAGGCGTGGTAGCCGACTCCGCCGACATCGATGACACAGCCATCGGCGGCGATGCTGTCGACAATGCCGGTCAGCTTGGCGATCACGCGCCGCCTCCGATCGCCGCCGTATCCGCCACCGGACGGGACAAGCGCAGCCTCCGTCTGGCGGTGATGGGCATGGCATATGGCGACTGCAAGGGCGTCGGCCGCATCCGGCGACGAGATCCGGACCCCGGGCAGCAGCATGCGCACCATCGCCTGGATCTGGAGTTTGTCGGCATGTCCGGCGCCGACCACCGATTTCTTCACGTGATTGGCGCCGTATTCGGCCACCGCCAGCCCGGCCTTGGCCGGCACCAGCAGCACGACGCCGCGCGCCAGCCCCAGCTTGAGGGTCGAAGTCGGGTTCTTGTTGACGAAGGTCTCTTCCACCGCCGCCTCGTCCGGGCGCAGGGTTTCGATGATCGACACCAGACCGTCATGGAGCTCCACCAAACGCTCATGCAGTGGCGCCTTCGGCGACGAGTTGACGGCCCCGTCGGCGACATGGGTCAGGCGGTTCCCGGTCACGTCGATGACCCCCCAGCCCGTGTGACGCAGTCCTGGATCGAGGCCCAGCACCCGCATTCGAACGCCCTCCCTTGCGTACGATCGTCCCAGGACCAACCCCTAGGCGGTCAGCCGTGCCAAGACCTCTTCGGGAATGTCGAAATTGGCCGAAACACCCTGCACGTCGTCATTGTCTTCCAACGCGTCGAGCAGCTTCAGCAGCGTCGACGCTCCATCCTCGTCCAGCGCCACGGTGTTCAGGGGCCGCCAGACCAGCCCGGCGGAGACCGGCGACCCGAACCGAGCCTCCAACGCATCGCGCACGGCGCTGAAATCCTCGACGGCGGCCGTGACGGTATGCGATTCGGCATCGGATTCCACATTCTCCGCACCGGCCTCCAGCGCCGCCTCGAACATCTCGTCGGCGCTGGCGATGTCGGCCGGATAGCCGACTTCGGCCACGCGGTTGAACATGAAGCTGACCGAATTCGTCTCACCCAGCGAACCGCCGAACTTGCCGAATGTGGCTCTCACTTCCGCCGCCGTGCGGTTGCGGTTGTCGGTCAGCGCCTCGACGATGATCGCGACGCCCGACGGGCCATAACCCTCATAGCGGATTTCAGAATATTCGGTGTCGTCGTCTCCGCCGACCGCCTTCTTGACCGCCCGTTCGACATTGTCCTTGGGCATGTTGGCGGCTTTCGCCGCGGAGATCGCCGCGCGCAGGCGCGGATTCATCGCCGGATCCGGTAGCCCGGACTTCGCCGCCACGGTGATTTCCCGAATCAGCTTCGAGAAGATCTTGGCCCGCTTCTTATCCTGCGCACCCTTGCGGTGCATGATGTTGCTGAATTGAGAATGGCCGGCCATACCGACGCCCCACCTCGTCGTGTTTCAGAATTATCCGCCGATGAGCTGAGACCGCGCCCCGCGTCCGATCGCGACTGCCCAGCGTTGCGACGGGCCGGTTATCGCTACGGCCTGCCTAACAACGCAATATGACGACTTTGCGGCGGTTGGGATGCTTGGATTTCCGCCGATTCCGACGCGCCTAGGAGTCCTCTTCCACGGCGCCGAAATCCGGCCATTCCGGCCGGAGCCGGCCGCCCAGACGAAGCGGGGCGACGCGGATCGCCAGGCCGGTCTTGTCGTCCGTGTCGACCACCAGACCGCACAGCGTCGCCGCCGATTCGGCCGGCGTCAGGCGCTCGCCCGGCATCTTGGTGACGAATCGCGCCATCGCCGCCGATTTCTTCATGCCGATGACGCTGTCATAATCGCCGCACATGCCGGCATCGGTCTGGTAGGCGGTGCCGCCCGGCAGGATCTGCGCGTCCGCGGTGGGAACATGGCTGTGGGTGCCGACCACCAGGGTCGCGCGACCGTCCAGGAAATGGCCCATCGACATCTTCTCGCTGGTCGCCTCGCCGTGGAAGTCGAGCACGATCGCATCGGCGTCGTCCGGCATGGCCACCGCCGCCACCGCCTGATCCACGGCCGCGAACGGATCGTCGAGCGGATCCATGAACAAGCGCGCCATGGCGTTGATCACCATGACCCGCTGCCCTCCGCGTGCCTCCAGCATGGTGACGCCGCGACCCGGCGTGCCGGACGGAAAGTTCAACGGGCGGAGCATGCGATGGTCGCCGTCGATGTCGGCGATCAGGTCGCGCTGGTCCCAGACATGGTTTCCGGTGGTGATGCAGTCGGCACCGGCCTCGTAGAGCTCGGCGGCGATCTTGGCGGTGATCCCGAACCCGCCGGCCGCGTTCTCACCATTCACGATGACGAAGTCGGCGTCGAGCCGGCGTCGCAGCACCGGCAAATGCTCCAGCGTGGCCCGCCGACCGCTGCGCCCGACCACATCACCCAGGAACAGGATACGCATGACATTCTAGCTCCGCGCCCGGATCACGGACCGCTCGGTGACGATCATGTCCAGGATCTGGTCGTGCTCGTCGGCGGGGACCTTGTCCACCTGCTGGTCGGCATAGGCGATGCCGACCGCCAGCACCGCTCCGCCGGCCCTCAGACCGGCCAGGGTGCGATCGTAGAAGCCGGCGCCGTAGCCGATACGCCGGCAGGCCGCATCGAACGCCAGCATCGGGACGAGCACCACGTCGGGAACGTCACCTGAGGCGATGACGATGGCGGCACGCCGACTCCGAAGGCGGCTTCGGTGAGCGCCGCACCCGGCGCCCAGGCGCGGAAAACCAAAGGGCTTTCCCGACCGGTCACCACCGGCAGCGCGCAGCCATGGCCCTGATCGGCCAGCCTGGAGAGCAGGGGCATGACGTCGATTTCGTCGCGGATCGGCGCATATCCGGCGACGATCGCTCCGGGCGCCATGGTGACATGGGCGAAAAAGCTGTCCTGCACATTGGGCGGCGGCGGAACCGCCCAGCCGGGCATGGGCCCGCTGCCGTTTCCGCTGTGCCTCCTGGCGTTGTTCCCGCTTGCGCTGGGCCAGCGGGTCGATCGGCCGGGCTTTGGCTGTTGAGGTGGCGAAGCCGCGACGGCCGTTGGTCATCCTATCTCCTCTTGGGCCCTGCTTTAGCAGGTGGGCGCCGTGTACCGAGACCACGGCCTCGGCAGGGACAGCTCCCGGAGGATCGCATGGCCCCGGGGATAAACAGACCTGACGCACCGCGCAGCCCGCCTCAGTCTATCTAGGCCTGCTCGAGCTTCGCTGCAATGGACTCGAGTCGCCGCCGGCAAGCTGGGAAATCGATGCGGCGACCGATTCTTCTTCCTCGACGGCCGAGTCGGCTCGAGTCGCCGCCGGCCGTGTCCAGCCGCGAATGGGCCTCGAACAACTCGTCGCCCAAGCATCAGGCTCGCCATCACCAGCATATGTGTATCGGTCGCGCCCGGCGAGGCTGCCCATGGTGGTGATTTTCTTGTCGATATAGGCGGCGATGCGCCGCACGCGGTCTTCCTGACCGTCGTCGCAGGCGATCGGGTAGTGCCGGCCGCCCAGGGAGATATCGACGCGCGCCACGGTCGCCACTAATCCTCCAGCACCGTCGCGCCGGCGATTCCAGGCGATGGATCGCCCGGTCGACCCGCTCCACGGTCAGGTCCATTTTCTCGCCGGTCTCGCGCCATCGCGTCGCCACGCCGCTGATCGGCGTTGTCGACCGCGCGTTCTCCAGCCGGCCAATGGCGGCCTCGAGCCGTTGCAGCTCCATTGATATCCGTGACATGGCCCCCTCCGGACGGATCGCCGATTTCTCGGAACGCGGCGGCTCGGAGATTAGGGGCGGCGGCCCTGTGGCGTCAACTCGGCCGTCGCTGCAACCGCGGCTTCGGCGAGTGGCCGGAATTCCGGCCAGATGCCGGTTGACGCGGCCAGATGCCGACGGCATGGTGCGCCCGCCCCGGCGGCTTCAGGGGAAGTGCGGCTCGCGAAAACCGGTCGCCGCACGCTTGGCGAATTACAGCAAAGCATCAACATCGGGATCACGATCGTCATGCCGTCTTCGCATGCTGCGGCGCCCTCGCCGACCAGCCAGATCAGCCACAAGGATATGGCCAACGCCATCCGGGCCCTGTCGATGGACGCGGTCCAGCAGGCCAATTCCGGTCACCCCGGCATGCCCATGGGCATGGCCGACGCGGCCACCGTGCTGTTCGGCAAGTTTCTGAAGTTCGACCCTGCGCACCCGACCTGGCCCGACCGCGACCGCTTCGTGCTGTCCGCCGGGCATGGGTCGATGCTGCTCTATGCGCTGCTGCACCTGACCGGCTATGAGCGCATGACGCTGGACCAGCTGCGCAACTTCCGCCAGCTGCATTCGCTGACCGCCGGCCATCCGGAAGTCGATTTCGAGGCCGGCATCGAGACCACCACCGGCCCGCTGGGCCAGGGTATCGCCAACGCGGTCGGCATGGCGCTGGCCGAGCGCATCCTCAATGCCCGCTTCGGCGACGCGCTGGTCGATCACCGCACCTATGTCATCGCCGGCGACGGCTGCATGATGGAAGGCATCAGCCACGAGGCCTGCTCCCTGGCCGGCCATCTGAAGCTCGGCCGGCTGATCGTGCTGTATGACGACAACGGCATCTCGATCGACGGGCCGACCGACCTGTCGTTCAGCGACGATACCGCCAAGCGCTTCGAGGCCTATGGCTGGGACGTGCGCAAGGCCGACGGGCACGACCCGGCGGCGGTGGAGCAGGCGCTGCCGAGGCCATCGCGACCGACACCCCGTCGCTGATCTGCTGCCGCACGACCATCGGCTTCGGCGCGCCGACCAAGGCCGGCACCGCCGGCGTCCCATGGCTCGCCGCTCGGCGATGAAGAGATCGCCGGCGCCCGCGAGGCGCTGGGCTGGCCCTACACGCCCCCTTCGAGATCCCCGACGAGGTCCGGCAGGCTGGCGCGCGGTCGGCGAACGGGGTGCACCGGTCCGCGCCGAATGGGACGACCGGCTGCAAGCCGCGCCGACCCCGCCGTGCGCACAGCCTTCGAGGCCGCCCTGTCCGGCGACCTGCCGGCGGGGTTGGACGGGCTGATCGCCGCCTTCAAGCGCGAGACGGCGGCCGAAGCGCCGAAGATCGCCACCCGCGCCGCCTCCGGCAATGTGCTGGACGTGCTGGTCCCCGCCATCCCGGAGCTGATCGGCGGCTCCGCCGATCTGACCGGATCCAACAACACCCGCAGCAAGACCGGCACCGACATCGCCACCGGATCGTTCGATGGCCGCTACATCCGCTACGGCGTGCGCGAGCACGGCATGGCGGCGATGATGAACGGCATGGCGCTGCATGGCGGGCTGATCCCCTATGGCGGCACATTCCTGACCTTCGCCGATTATTGCCGCCCGTCGATCCGCCTGGCGGCGCTGATGCGCCAGCGCGTGGTGTTCGTCATGACCCATGACAGCATATCGGCCTCGGCGAGGACGGGCCGACCCACCAGTCGGTCGAGCATGTCTCCAGCCTGCGGGCGATCCCGAACCTGCTGGTGTTCCGCCCGGCCGATTCGGTCGAGACCGCGGAATGCTGGCAGGCGGCCCTGGCGGCGCGGGAGACGCCGTCGGTCATCGCGCTGACCCGGCAGGGCCTGCCGACGGTGCGCGCCGAAACCGCCGAGGAGAATTCTCACCGCCGCGGCGCCTACGTCATTGGCGCCGGCCGCCGGCGGCGCCGCCGTGACCTTGCTCGCCACCGGCTCGGAGGTCAGGCATCGCGTTGCAGGCGCGCGACCTGCTTCAGGCCGAGGGCATCGGCGCGCGGGTGGTCTCGATGCCCTGCTGGGAGCTGTTCGAGCAGCAGGATGCGGAGTACCGCGCCTCGGTGCTCGGCGACAGCCCGGTGCGGATCGCCATCGAGGCCGGTTGCCGGCACGGCTGGGACCGCTATATCGGAGCTGAGGGCGTGTTCATCGGCATGTCCGGTTTCGGCGCCTCGGCGCCGGCGCCGGAGCTGTACCAACATTTCGGCATCACCGCCGAGGCGGCCGCCGCCGCGGCGAAAGAGAACGCTCTAGGACGGGTCCCCCCTATTCGAACCTTGGAGAACGCAATGGCTGTCCGAGTTGCAATCAATGGCTTCGGCCGCATCGGCCGTCTGGTGCTGCGGGCGATCTATGAATCCGGTCGCACCGATGTCGAGGTGGTCGCGATCAACGATCTCGCCGACATCAAGACCAACGCCCATCTGCTGAAATACGACAGCGTCCACGGCCGCTTCACCGGCACGGTGGAGGCCGGCGACGGCGTCATGACGGTCAACGGCCACGCCATCAAGGTCGTCCAGGAACGCGACCCGGCCAACCTGCCCTGGGGCGACCTGGACGTCGACGTCGCCCTGGAATGCACCGGCATCTTCGTCAAGCGCGACGGCGCGTCGAAGCATCTGGAGGCCGGCGCCAAGAAGGTGCTGATCTCCGCCCCCGGGCACCGACGAGGACATCACGGTCGTCTATGGCGTCAACCACGACAAGCTGACCCCGACCACAAGATCGTCTCCAACGCGTCCTGCACCACCAACTGCCTGGCGCCCGTCGCCATGTGCTGAACCAGGCGATCGGCATCGAGCACGGCTTCATGACGACGATCCACAGCTATACCGGCGATCAGCCGGTGCTGGACACCATGCACAAGGATCTGCACCGCGCCCGCGCCGCGGCGCTGTCGATGATCCCGACCTCGACCGGCGCCGCCAAGGCGGTCGGCAAGGTGCTGCCGGAGCTGAACGGCAAGCTGGACGGCACCGCCATGCGGGTGCCGACCCCGAACGTCTCGGTGGTCGACTTCAAATTCGTGCCGCCCGGGCGACCAGCGTCGACGAAGTCAACGGCGCCATCCGCGACGCCGCCGCCGGCAACGCGCTGAAGGGCGTCCTCGGCTGGTATTGACGAGCCGCTGGTCTCCCAGGACTTCAACCATGACGGCCATTCCTCGATCTTCGCCGTCAACGAAACCAAGGTCGTCGGCGACAACGCTGGTGCGGGTGATGAGCTGGTACGACAATGAATGGGGCTAGGCCTAGCGATGGGACAGGGCGCCGGAGACGGCGCCCTTTTTCATGCTTCGTACACTATTTGCTAAAATGCCATCTATCGGGCTATCCTGGGCGCCTCAACGATCATGGGGCCGCCAATGTCGCCGCCGGTGAGGGAAGTCCGGAGAAGCCGTGGTCAGAAGGTCTCGCAACTGCGGGTGCCGGCGGTGACCGGCTATTCATCGCGTGGACCGGTCTCGATCGACGATCAGAACTGGCGGCAGACTCTGAGGCTTAACATCCTGCTCGATCAGATGAATGTGCAGAATGCGCCTCGGCAATTCGCCAGCGGACGGTTCCGGCTGGGCCAGATCCAGGACTCCAATGGCCGGCGTGGCGCCGATCGCCGGTGGTTCCTGGTGCGCAACTGCGGCCGCAGGAGTGGAACTCCTTCGTGGCGGATTTCGAAACGGTGACCGAGCGGTTCTGGAGCCGCAAGTTCATGCTGGTTCCGCCGGCGGGCTATGACGGCTTGAACTGGCCCCGGTCGCATCCGACGCACCGGCCGAATGTGATCACCCATCTGGACGCCAATATCCGCCCGCGAACCAACATGGCGCTCTACCCTCGCGTGGACGGCTGGCGGCCGGTCGCCGTCTGGAAGCTGGCGACCCGCATGGATCTGCCGGGATCCGGAGTCCGGCTGCCGGGCTCGATGCAGGCCTCGGCGCGGGATATCGGCCTGCGGGACTTCCGCAGCAGCGCCAGCACGATGATCCGGGCGGACGCCTACGCCAATGGCGGCCGCACCGTGATCCATGAGGCCGGCCACCTGACCGGGCAACGGCATCCCGGGCAGTGGCGGCACGTGAACGCCCCAGGCTGCCGCGACGACGACGGCGCGCCGGCCTGCTATGCCGGCACCCGGCCGGAGCATGCCGACAACATCATGGGCAGCGGCACCGGGATCCTGCCTGAGAACGCCGACCCCTGGCGCAGCTTCATGGCCGAACACACCGGCACGACGGAAGGCGGCTGGCAGGTCTTTCTGATGAATTCAGGCGGTACGATGCCGACACCCGTGGCCCTCGCGCAACAAGCCGCGAGCCGGCAGCCTGCGAGACCAGCCCCGACCCGAGGGCGGCCGCCGGCAACACCCTGAAAGGCCTAATGGCCGGGCCGGCGAGCCGCGAAGGGCGCCGCCACGGGCGCACTCTGTCGTCTTGGTAGGCCTCCGCCGTGCAGCCCGAGCCAAGCCCGCCCGATGACCACACCTTCGGATAGTGATCTCTACCGCGACCCGCACCTGGCGCAGTTCTATGATCTGGCCAACCGCCGGCGCGCCGATTTCGACTATTGCCTGGCACTGGCGAGCGACGCCGGCTCGGTTCTCGATCTCGGATGCGGAACCGGCGAACTGGCGGCTACGCTTGCCAAGGATCGGGCCGTCACCGGCGTCGATCCGGCGGCGGCCATGTTGGATATCGCGCGCCGGCGGCCAAGCGGCGATCGCGTCACCTGGGTGCAGGCCGACGCCCGCTCGGTTCGGCTCGGGCGCCGGTTCGACCTCGTCCTCCTGACCGGGCATGCCTTTCAGGTCTTCCTCACCGACGAAGACCAGCGGACGGCGCTGTCGACCATCGCCGCGCATCTGGCGCCGAAGAGCAGGTTCATCTTCGACAGCCGAAACCCCGCAAACGGAGTTCAAGAGAACCGCAGCCGGCACGACACGGTGCGCTCTCTCGAGCATCCGCAGCTCGGCCGGATCGAAGCCTGGAATGAATCCTCCTATGACCGGGACACCAGCATTCTGACCTACGAGAACGGCTACCGTATTCTGAGCACCGGCGAGACACGCTCGGCGTCGGCGCAGATCCGGTACTCGCCGCAGGAAGACCTCGCGGCAAAGCTCGTTTCAGCCGGTCTGACGGTGGAGACCTGGCTTGGCGATTGGCACGGCGACCCGTTCGATACGGCAGCCAAGGACATCATCCCGACAGGCCATCTGGCCTGAGGCAATTTTGAAGTATGCTGCGCTCCGAACTTTGCGGATAGGGGAGGCGGTTATGAAGCTGGAGCAGGTTATCGACATGGACGCGTTCCCCATCGGGGATCCGGCATTTCGCGCCAAGTGCCGCGCGGATCTGGATCGGGATGGCGCTCTGGTGATGCCCGGTTTCCTGTTGCCGGATGCTGTCGAGACGGTGCGCCAGGAAGGCGTCGCCCATCGCGACAAGGCCTTCTTCTGCTCCCAGGACCACACCGCCTATCTCAGCCCGCCGGACCCCGATTTCGCCCCGGACCACCCCCGCAACCGGCTTGTGGTGTCGTCAAAGGGCTGCATCACCGACGACATCGTGCCGGCGGACTCGCCCCTGCGGGCCCTCTACAACGCGGAGCTGTTCCGCGACTTCCTCTGCGAAATCCTCGGCGAGGAGGCGCTGTACGACTATGCGGACCCGCTCTCCTCGATCAACATCCACTATGCCGAGACCGGCCAGGAGCTTGGCTGGCATTTCGACAACTCCTCCTTCGCCATCACCCTGATGATCCAGCCGGCGGAGCGGGGCGGCCAGTTCGAGTATGTCGGCGGAGTCCGCGACGCCGATGCCGGCGATATGAACTTTGACGGCGTCGGGGCGGTTCTCGACGGCAATGTGACGGCAAAGCAGCTGACCATGGGTGCCGGCGCGCTCGTCCTGTTCCGCGGCCGCAACGCCATCCACCGGGTCGCCCCGAATGCGGGCGAGCAAACCCGGATGCTCGTGGTCCTGGCCTACAACGCCCAGCCGGGTGTTTCGCTCTCGGAAGCGGCGCGGATGACGTTCTACGGAAGAACTGGTTGAGGGTGGCGTCCGATCGAGCAATTCAATGGGCGGTCTGGCCTTCTATGCTAGAATTTGCGCGGCGGGAGAGGCTGTGAGACGGCCAATCACCGCCGCCCCCACGGGTCCATCCGCCATCGGGAATGATTCACGAATGTCCGGGTATTTCTGTCCGATCTGCGAGAATGAGCATGATGGTTTTCTGCCGCATGGAGGAAACCCGCCACGGCCCAATCGCCGGTGCCCCATATGCAACTCCCAACCACCGCCAGCGGCTGGCCTGGATGTTCCTTCGGAAGTACTCGAACCTGCATGATGGATTGCCGAAGCGCATGCTCCACGTTGCTCCGGAGCCGAGGCTGTCGGAGAGGTTTCGGCGGATAGACCGGTTGGACTATCTGTCCTGTGATCTGGAGCCGGGCGTCGCAATGGCTCAGGTCGATATCACCGACATGCAGTTTCCGGACGAGTTCATTCGACATGATCTATTGCAGTCACGTCCTTGGAGCACATTCCAGCAAGACCGCAAGCCAATGGCGGAAAATGTATTCGCGTCCTGAGGACGGGCGGCTGGGCTCTCATCCTGGTGCCGTTGCGCGGAGATGTAACCCACGAGGACGAGACCATCGTTTCACCGGAAGACCGTGAACGGGTCTTCCTTCAGGCCGATCATGTTCGCCACTACGGCCGGGACATCATCAAGAGACTGGAAGATGCGGGATTCGACGTAAGGGAATATCTCCGCACCAGAGATCGCAGGAGACGTTCCGTTGGAGAGCCTGGGTTTAACGGACAACCTCAACGCGCATGTCTTCTTCTGCATGAAGTGAACCGGTGCTTCATGTTGTCGCCAACGATTTTCCACCTGCCAAACTTGGCCCATAACGCTCACGGCTCCACACCCACCTTATACGGGACAGTATATAAAAACTCTTGAGTAGTTACCGGCCGGCAACATCGCCGAGCAGTCGCCAAGACATCCTTTGTACTCTGCGTTTTGGAGTGGCGCTGCTCAAACACCCCCATTCGGCCTGAGCCGTCACTGCGACCCCGTCCCGCGATCCGGTCCGAGGGGTGCAGGACCACGGTCTCTTCCGCCTCCAGCCCGCCGAGCACCTCGGCCTCGGTGCCGTTCATGTGGCCGATTTCGATGCGGCGCAGCACCGCCCTGCCCGTCTTCCACGACGAACAGGGCCCAATCGCCGCCGATACGGAACAGGGCGCCGACCGGGACTTTCAGGACGTCCTCGCCGCGCCACACGACGATCGCCACCTCGACCCGGTAGCCGTGGCCGAGCAGGCTCAGGCGCTCCGCCGGCTCGTCGAAGTCGACGATCACGTTGACCCGCTGCTCGTCGATGCCCAGCGCCGAGGTCTTGGTGAAGCCATAGGGCTCGACCCGGCGGACCCGGCCGGCCAGCCGCTCGCCGCCGCCCCAGCCCTCGATGAAGGCCTCGGCGCCCTCGGCGACCTGCACCGCGTCGGTCGACAGCAGGTCGACCACGATCTCCAGATCGCCGGGATCGCCGATCTCGATCAGCGGCGCCCCGGCCTCGACCACGCCTTCGCTCTCATGGAAGATGCGCAGGATCCGGCCGTCGACCGGCGCGCGAACCGCATAGCAGCAGCCGGCGCTCTGCTCGTCGCCGCTGCCGGCCACCGACGGGGCCGGATCAGCGAGGCGCGCGCCCGTCTCCAGCTCGAATTCGCGCATGCTGAGCGCGGCGCGGGCGGTCAGGGTGGCGGCCTCCTCGGTGCGCAGCTGCATATGCGCCCGGTCGATCGCCGCCTGGGAGATGTGGCCGCGCTCGTGCAGGCGTTCGGCGCGCTCGAATTCGGCGGTGGCGAAGTCGACCTGCGCCTCGGACCTGGCGAGTTCGGCCTCGGCCAGCGCCCTCGCCGCTTCCGCCGCCTGGACCGCGGCCTCCAGCTCCGAGCGGGTGCGCACATTGTGGAAGGCCGGCTGGCTCGGCAGGATATTGGCCAGCACGGTCTCGGTGGCGACCACCGGATCGCCGACGTCGCCCTCGAAACGCAACACCTGGCCAGGCAGGGGCGCCGAGACCAGATAGACCTCGCGCACCCGGGTCTCGCCGTCATCGGCGACGGTGACGGTCAGGCCGCCGCGCTCGGCCGTGGCCAGATCGACCGGCACCGGCTGCGGCCGGAAGGCATAAGCCAGCGCCGCCGCCACGATGACGATGGCAAGGCCACGCCAGACCCATTTGCTTATTGTTCTTCACCTAGGCCCCCTCACCTTCCCACGACTCACTCCCGCGTCTTGAGGACCGCGACCAGGTCGAACTCCCGCGTCTTGACGAGGTCGGCGGCCGACCAGCCAGCCGGTCACCACCGATGCACCGGCCACGATCAAGCACCGCATAGCCATAGGTGGACGGGTGGATCACGAAGGGCAGGCGATAGAGATCGGTCTCGAACAGGCTGACCATCAGCGCAGACAGGCCATAGCCGAACACGCAGCCCAGCGGCATCGCCAGGATCGTCAGGATGGCCAGTCTCGCCCAACAGAATGTAGGCGACCTCGCGCTTGTGGAAACCCAGCACCCGCAGGCTGGCCAGTTCTCGGGCCCGCTCAGACAGGGATATTCGGGCGCTGTTGTAGGCGACGCCGATCGCGATCACCGACGCGAACAGCACGTAGAACCCGACCATCGTCAGCATGGTGTCGTCGATGATCTGCTGGAACTTGTCGAACGAGGCGCGCAGCAGGGCAGCACCCATCACGTCGGGGATCTCCTTCAAGGCGCGGAACAGATCGGTCTGCCGCCGTTCGTCGACCAGCAGCATCGCGCCGTCGGCGACCGGCGGGTCGCCCATCAGCCGGTTGAGCGCGGCGCGGTCCATATAGGCCTGTGTGCCGATGTATTCCTGGATCACCCGGCTGACGGTCAGCTCGCGGGTATGGCGGCGGCCCTCCAGCACCTCCGCGATGATCGTGCCGCCCTCCTCGACCGCCAGCAGGTCGGCCAGCTTGGCGGTCAGGGTGATGCCCTGGGGCGGCAGATCGACCGGCCGGCCCTCCATGTCGACCAGCTCCTGCAGCTGCGCGTCCTGGTCGAGGCCGTTGACCCCGACCCGGCGCGACAGATGGCCATGGTGCAGGCGCATGGCGACGACCCGGTGCAGCTCGGTCTGGAGCACACCCCTGGCAGGCTGCCGATTTCGTAGCGGGTTGCATCGTCGCGGATCTCGGTGAACTGGACCGTCACGTCCTGGTGCTGCGAGCGGAAGAAATACGAGTCGAGCATCTCCTCGATCGAATCCAGGAAGAACAGCGACATGACCAGGATTGCGACCGAGGCGGCGATGCCCGACATGGTCGCCAGCGAGCGCATTGGCCAGCGCGTCACGTGCCGCAGGATCATGCGCGTCGGCGGCCCGAACGACCCGGCCTCTGCGACCCGTTCGACCACCGTGGGGCGGTACAAGGTCGGCGGCGGCGGCGCCATGGCGACCGCCGGTGCCAGGCGCACCGCCCGGCGCACCGCAAACAGCGCGCCGGTGACCACCGCCGCCAGGCTGACGATCGCCGCGACCTGCGAAAACAGACGGCTCGTCGATGTAATACAGGAACGGGAAAACGGTAATACTCCGTGTAGTTCGCCGTCACGCCGCGGCCCATCCAGGCCCCGAACCCCCATCCCAGCACGATGCCGACCGCGAAATCGCCAGGACGAATTTGAGGTACAGCCAGCCGACCGCAAGGTTGGTGTAGCCGAACGCCTTCAGCAGGCCGATCTGCTCGCGCTCGGTCTCGACCAGCCGGTTGACCACGATGTTCAGCAGGAACGCCGCCACCGCCATGAAGATCGGCGGCATGGTCCAGGCCAGATTGGCCAGCTGGTCCATCTCGCTGCGCACGAAGGTGTCGGACAGATGGTCGCGTCGGCCATAGGCGCCGATGCCGCCATAACGGTCCAGCAGCGCGTCGACCCGCTCGATCACGGCTCCGGATTCCGAGGCGTCACGGGTCAGGCCGATGGCGACATCGTTGAACGCGCCCTCGAGGTCGAAGGCCGCCTCCAGCGCCTCGCGGCCCATCCAGATGATGCCGAAGCGGCGGCCGTCCGGCACCAGCTCTCCGGGACCGATCACGTAGATGAACTCCGGCGCCAGGGCGATTCCGACGATCCGCAGGCTGCGCTGACGGCCGTTGATGTTTGCGGTCACGGTATCGCCGGGCATCAGGCCGATGCGCCTCGGCGAACGCCTCTCCGATCAGCACCTCCTCGGGATGGCCGCGGCGGATCATGCGGCCGGTGCGGATGGCGACGCGGTTGAGCTCGGGCTGGCGGCCTTCCGGCAGCGAGACGATGTTCCCCCGGGCCGGCTCGTCCAGCCCCGGCATGTCCAGGATCACGCCGTGCGACGATGCGGGTGCTGACTGCGACACGCCGGGAATCGCCGCCATCCGCTCGGCGAGGAATTCAGGGGCGCGCTTGGCCTGCGCGAAGACATGGCCGAAGCCGTAGCGCTCGTAATAGGCGGTGCGGTCTCGCTCAGCGCCTCGAATGCAGGGTGCCAAGAGCCATCACCACCGTCGCTACCCCGGCGCCGATCACCAGGGCGATCGCCAGCACCTGGCCCCAGAGCCGGGCGAGGTCCCGCAGGAGCTTGCGGTTCAAGGACTTGACATGGCGTCACCACGTCAGCTCCCGCGCGGCGCAGCGCGTCTGATTCTCGAGGATCTGCACGACCCTTGCCATCGGCCAGCCGGATCACCTGATGCGCCATGTCGGCGATGGCGGCATTGTGGGTGATGACGATGGTGGTGGTGCCGATCTCCCGATTGACCCGTCTCCAGCGTCTCGAGCACCTGGACGCCGGTGGTGCTGTCCAGCGCGCCGGTCGGCTCGTCGCACAACAGCACCTCCGGGCGCTTGGCGACGGCGCGGGCGACGGCGACGCGCTGCTGTTCGCCGCCGGAAAGCTGTGCCGGGAAATGGTCCAGCCGGTTGCCGAGGCCGACCAATGTCAGGGCCTCGGCCGGGTCCATCGGGTCATGCGCGATCTCGGTCACCAGGGCGACATTCTCGCGAGCGGTCAGGCTGGGGATCAGATTGTAGAACTGGAAGATGAAGCCGACATGCGCGCGGCGAAACAGAGTCAGCCCGGAATCGTCGAACGCCGTCAACTCGTCGTCGCGGAAGTACACCTGCCCGTCGGTCGGCGAATCGAGTCCGCCGATGATGTTGAGCAACGTCGACTTGCCGCTGCCGGACGGGCCCAGCAGCACCACAAGTTCGCCCTCGCTGACGGCGATGTCGATGCCGCGCAGCGCATGCACCTCGACCGCGCCGTTGCGATAGACCTTGGTCAGGCCGCGGGTCACGATCGTCCGGCGCGGATCACGCGCCGCGCCCGGCCCGGTCTTATCGGTCGTGTCCGCCATATCCGATGCCATCGGGTCTTCCATCACTGGTCGCACGCGCCAGACCATGCGCTATGCTCGCGGCCGCCACTATGAACCAGATCAAAGCCACAACGCACGCCATCGTCGTGCACCAGGTCGGGGACGCCTTTGCCGCGGTTGAGGCGGCACGGTCGCTCGACACGCCGCTGACCCTGATCAGCGCGCCGGGTGCGGCCGCCTATGCAGGTCCCGTCTGGTTCCGGGAAATCGTGGCGCAGGCCCGCGCCAAAGCGCCGGAACTGGCGGTGTCAGGCATGCTGGACTGCGCCGACGATGCCGGCCACGCCCTGGCGGCGTTGCGGGCCGGCGTCGAAGCGATCGTCTTCACCGGCGATGCGGCGATCGTCGAGAAACTGACGGCCATTGCCAGGGCGACGGGCGCCACCGTCCACGACACCCGGCCTCCGGCCTTCGATCCCGGTCATCGTTCGGACAGGCTGGCCGTCTGCAAGGCCTGGCTGTCGCAGTCCTAAGCACGGATCCGTCGAAAAGCCCGGATGCCGTTCTGCGCGCCAAGGCGCTATTGTTTTGGATAGGATAGCAGGGCGCGCCTTGCTGCGAGAACGGATCAAGTATCGGAGGTCGGTCATGTCGGAGTTCGAAATCGTCACCGTGGAATCGCAGCCGATTCTGTACGTGCACCGCAGCAGTGCCATCGATCCCGCCTCGATGGGCGCCTGCATGGGCGAAGCGTTCGGGTCCCTGATGGGATTCATGGGCGAGCACGGCATCCAGATCGCCGGCGCTCCGCTGGCCATCTATCACGCCTACAGCGAGACCGAGGCGACCTACGATGTCGCGGTGCCGGTCTCGGCCGCCGATGCCGAACGCGCCGCCGGCCATGCCGACATCAAAGCCGGCGCCTCCCATGCCGGCCGCGCCCTGAAGGCTGTGCATGTCGGCCCCTATACCAAGCTGGCGGACACCTACAGTCGCATCATGCCGTACATGGAACAGGAAGGGCTGCCCCCGACCGGCCCGTCCTGGGAGGTCTATATGAACGACCCGGAGTCCACGCCGGAGGACGAGTTGATCACGGAGATCTATTTCCCCGTCGCCTGACCGGCCGGGTCGTCGGCAATCCGGCGAAGACCGTGCCAACCGCCCTGCAGTCGGCGCAGGTCTGGCATCGCAGGCGTGCAGGCTGACAGCGTTGCATTCGCCAAGGCGCTGGTCTATGTCCTACGCGCTTTTCAACCGCACGCGGCAAGGATTATCGCCATGGAACTGTCCGATACCGTTCGCAAGATCCTGTCCAACTACGGCGGTGACAATCCGGGCACCAAGGGCAACCTGGCCCGGTTCCTGATGCAGGGCCGGCTGGGCGGCACCGGCAAGATGATCATCCTGCCGGTCGATCAGGGCGTGGAGCACGGCCCGGGCCCGCAGCTTCGCGGTCAACGCCCCGGCCTACGACCCGATCTACCACCACAAGCTGGCGATCGAGGCCGGGCTGTCGGCCTATGCGGCGCCCCTGGGCGCGCTGGAAGTCAGCTCCGAGGCCTTTCCCGGTCTGGTTCCGACGATCCTGAAGCTGAATCACGGCAACAGCCTGGCGCGTGACAAGGAAGCCGCCGACCAGGCGATCATCGGCACCGTCGACGACGCGCTGAGGCTCGGCTGCTCGGCCATCGGCTTTACCATCTATCCCGGCTCCGACAGCGCGCTCGGCATGTTCGAGGAGATAGCCGAGCTGTGCCGCGAGGCCAAATCGGTCGGCCTGCCGACGGTTCTGTGGTCCTACCCGCGCGGCGGCGACCTCTCCAAGGATGGCGAAACCGCCATGGACGTGATCGCCTATGGCGCCCATCTCGCCTGCCAGATCGGCGCCCATGTCATCAAGGTGAAGCTGCCCAGCGGCCATCTGGAGCAGGGGCGAGGCCAAGAAGGAATTCGAGGGCAGCGACATCGCCATTGCCAGCCAGGCCGACCGGGTCGCCGAGGTCGTGCGGTCCTGCTTCGGCGGCCGCCGTATCGTGGTGTTCTCCGGCGGTGCCGCCAAGGGCACCGACGCGGTGCTGGACGATGCCCGCGCCATCCGCGACGGCGGCGGCAACGGCTCGATAATCGGCCGCAACTGCTTCCGCAGACCGCGCGACGAGGCGATGGCCCTGCTGGACAGCCTGATCGACATCTTCCTCGGCAAGGCTTGAGCCGCGGAGCGGAATACGGCCCGAAATGGCCGATTGCCAACTCTACCTGCTGACGCCGCCAGCCATCATGCCGGCGGCGTTCGCGTCCGAGTTGGCGGCTGCGCTCGACACGGGCGAGGTCGCTTGCGTCCTGCTGCTGCCGGAAAGCCTGGGCTCGCCGACCGACGACGCTCTGCGAAGCGCCATCGACGTGCTGCGCCCGGTGGCCCAGGACCGCGGCGTGGCATTCCTGGTCGACGGCAGGCCGGATCTGGCGGCAGAGACAGGTTGCGACGGCGCCCATACCTGCCCGGACGGTCCAAGCTACCGCGAGACCCGCGCCCTGGTCGGACCCAACGCCATCGTCGGATACAGCGCCCGGTTCAGCCGCCACGCCGCGATGACCACCGCCGAGCAGGGCGCAGACTACATCGTCCTCGGTCGCAGGGATCCGGCGCCGGATGAATTCGTTCCAGACTCTGGATTTGATCGAATGGTGGGCGTCGCTGATGGAAGTGCCCTGCGTGGCGCTCGGCGACATCACGCCGGAGAATTGCGCAGCCTTTCGTGACAGCGGGGACGGATTTCGTCGCTGTCGACGCGGCCGTGTGGAACCATCCAGAATGGCCCGGCCGCCGGCGTCAAGGCGATGCTGTCGGCAATCGCCACGGCGGGGTAATCGCCGGCACCGGCTTGATCCAGTGCCCCACCTTTACGAAGCCAGCCGCCCGCCGCATCGCCTCATCCCAAGGCGCGAGGTGGCCTTCGCTGGCCGGAACCAGATGAGTATTCACGTTGAAGGCGTGCAGGAATCCAGGCGCGACATGGAGGCCGGCCAGTACCCCGGCTGCCTCCAGCCTGTCGGCATAGGCCAGCGCCTCGTCGCGCAACGGGTCGCACTCGGCGACCAGGACGAAGGTCGCAGGCATGCCTGGCGGGATGTCGTGCAAGGCTGGCGAGACCAGCGGATCGTCCGCCCTGCCCCCGGGGCCGAGATAGCAGTCGGCGAACCAGTCCAGCTCTGCCTGATCGAGCGCGTAGCCGGTCGCGAACTCCTCGACCGACGGCCGCGTCATGGTGAGGTCGAGCCATGGGCAGAGCAGGTAGGCAAGCGCGATCTCCGGGCCGCCCCGCTCCGCCGCCAGGCGGCAGACCGCGGCCGTCAGGCCGCCGCCCGCGCTGGTGCCGCCGACCATCAGCCGGCCCCGGATCACCGCCTAGCGCGGCGGCGTTTTCCACAACCCAGCTCAGCGCATCCCAGCCGTCCTCCACCGCCGCCGGGAAGGGGTGTTCCGGTCCCATGCGATAGCTCGCCGAGACCACCACCGCGGGCGTCCGTCGCGGCAATGCGCCGGGCCTCGTGCTCGCTTTCGTCGATCCCGCCGATCACATAGCCGCCGCCATGGAAATAGAGCGCAACCGGCAGCGGCCCGTCGGCAGGGGGCGTGAAGATTCGGCAGGGGCGCCGTCCGGAACGGGCCGGGATTGTCCGGTTCTCGACCCGCGCCATCGCGGCCATCGGCGGCTTGCCGGCCGCGATCGCCTCGCGTATCACCGGCCGGGAGCGCTCCGCTCCCATCACATCCCAGGTCGAATAGCCATTCTCGGCCCGCCATTCGGCAAGCGCTTCGAGGAACGCGACACTGTCGGGGTGCAGGGGCATGGTCTCTCCTTCGCGCCAAGAGGACGATTCAGAGATGAAGTCTCCTGACCTCATCTCTGAATCGTCCTCTAGAACTTTGAAACAGATCGAGATTCAGATCTGAAGTCGAATCGACTTCAGATCAACTCGATCGGCCGCCGGCGCCCAGAGCACATCCTCTATGTGTCCAGCGCCGGTGGCCAGCATGACCAGCCGGTCGAAGCCCAGCGCTATGCCGGCGCATTCTGGCAGCCCATGTTCGAGTGCCGCCAAGAAGTCCTCGTCGATCGGGGTTTCGGTGCCGTACAGCCGGCGCTTCAGGGCTTGGTCGGCCTGGAAGCGGGCACGCTGGATCGAAGGATCGGTCAGTTCGCCGAAGGCGTTCGCCAGTTCCAGACCGCTGACGTAGATCTCGAACCGCTCGGCCAGACGCGGATCGTCCGGCTTGGGACGAGACAGCGCGGCCATGGAGACCGGATAGTCGGTCAGCACGGTCGGCGCGCCGATGCCGAGCTTCGGTTCGATATGCTCCAGGAAGATGCGGAAGAACAGATCGTCCCAGCGGTCGCCGTCCCCTGCGACGATGCCCAGCGGCCGCGCCTGCTCGGCCAGCAGTGCGATATTGGGGACGTCCGGGTCGGGCGCCGTCGCCAGCAGGTCGATGCCGGCATGGCGCTCGAACGCCTCGGCCACCGTCAGGATCTGCCATTCGGCGGCCGGGTCGGCGTGCCGGTCCTGCCAGGCAAAGCCGTCATGGCCCGGCACGGCCTCGGCAGCGGCGGTCAGCAATCGCCGGCAATCGTCGATCAGGTCGTGGTAGCCGGCGCCGGCCCGATACCATTCCAGCATGGTGAACTCGGGATGGTGGGTGGTCGACCGCTCGCCGTTGCGGAAGACGTGCGCCAGAGCTGGAAGATCCGCTCCATGCCGCCGGCCAGCAGCTTCTTCATGGCGAATTCCGGCGAGGTGTGCAGGTAGAGACGGCTCCGGTCCCTCGGGTCCAGACCCTTCCAGATCGGTGGCGAAGGCCCTCAGATGCGGTTCCATGCCCGGCGAGACCTGCAGCGCCGGCGTGTCGACCTCGAGAAAGTCCAAATCGGAAAACCACCCTGGCGCAGGGCCGCAGCGATGGCGGCGCGAGCCTCCAGGCGCGGCCGGCGGGCCGCCATCCGATCGGGTCGCCACCACGGCGCGGTCGGCGGCTTACTCATCCTGTAATCCGTCCTCTGCCGCCGTTGCCTTGGGAAAGTCTTGCTGATAGGTTCCGCGCCGCGCTCGGCGCTGCGCACCCCGTACCTCTTGAAAAGCAGGCTTCGGCATGAAGGTCAATGCCATCACCATCCGTCCCGGCAATGTGCTGGAATACGAAGGCAAGCTGATGCTTGTGACCAAGATCGACCTGATCCAGCCCGGCAAGGGCAATGCGGTGATCCAGGTCGAGATGAAGGATATCCGCACCGGCACCAAGACAAACAACCGCTGGCGCACCCAGGAAACGGTGGAGCGCGCCCGGCTTGACGAGGCGGAGATGCAGTTCCTTTTCGCCGAGGGCGACAGCCTGACCTTCATGGACAACGAGAACTACGAACAGATCACAGTGAACCGCGAAGCGCTCGGCGATCAGGCCGTGTTCCTGCAGGAAGGCATGGTCTGCACCGTGACCAGTTACGAGGGCTCGCCGCTGTCGGTCGAACTGCCGCCGACCGTCGTGTTGGCGGTGACCGAGGCAGAGCCGGTGGTGAAGGGCCAGACCGCGTCGTCGTCCTACAAGCCGGCGATCGTGGAGAATGGCGTCAAGGTGATGGTGCCGCCGCATATCGAGGTGGGCACCCGCATCGTCGTCAACACCGCCGACAGCACCTACGCCGAACGCGCGAAGAACTGACTGCGCGCCGGTCCGGCGGCGCCGGTCGCCGGAACGATCCGAAACATAGATATTGGCGGGTTCGACATGGCCGTCCGCTCGGCACTGATCAATGTAATGACCAAGGCCGCCGGCAAGGCGGCGCGCGGGCTGGTGCGCGATTTCGGCGAGGTCGAGCAATTGCAGGTCTCGCAGAAGGGTCCTGCGGATTTCGTGTCGACGGCCGATCTGAAGGCCGAGAAGACGTTGCGCGCCGAGCTGACCAAGGCACGCCCTGGCTATGGGCTGCTGATGGAAGAGAGCGGCGCCAAGGCCGGCAGCGATTCCAGCCATCGCTGGGTGGTCGACCCGCTGGACGGCACCACCAATTTCCTGCACGGCATACCGCAATTCTCAATCTCCATCGCGGTCGAGCGCGACGCGGAGATCATCGCCGGGGTGGTCTACAACCCGATCAGCGACGAGATGTTCTGGGCCGAGAAGGGCCAGGGCGCCTATCTCAACGACCGGCGGCTTCGGGTCTCGGCGCGGCGGCGCATGCAAGAGGCGGTGCTGGGCACCGGCGCGCCGTTCCTCGGACATGGCGATACCGAAACCTTCCAGGCCGAGCTCTCCGCGCTGATGCCGCAGATCGCCGGCGTGCGCCGGTTCGGCTCCGCGGCCCTGGACCTTGCATTCGTCGCCGCCGGGCGGTTCGACGGTTTCTGGGAGACCGGGCTGAACGCCTGGGACGTCGCTGCCGGCTTGATCCTGGTGCAGGAGGCCGGCGGCTATGTCACCGAGATCGGCGGCGGGCGCAACCCGCCTGGCCGGCGGCAGCATCCTGGCGGCCAACACCCATCTTCACGTCCAGATCGGCAAGGTCCTGCGCACCGCCCGCAGCAGCCTGCCCAGCAAGGCGGCCGTCTGACAGGCCGGTTTTGCAACGTCCGCGCGGCTCAACCGGCTGCCCTGCATCCGCAAATCGGTTGTCGTGCGCAAAGCGCATACGGTATGGTCGCCGCGTCGCCCGGGCCATGCCCAGGCATGATCCATTTGCCGCTGCGCGGCTGCATACCCGGGCGGCCCGATGACAATCGGTCGTGCGGTGATCGGGAGGCGGTTGCGGTTTCATCTTGCTGTTCTCTGACATTTCAAACCGGATCGGATCGTTGAGCCCGGCCCGCCGTCTGCTGGATGGCGACCGTGGTCGCGGCTGCCCTGGCCGGTTTCGTCTCATCGGCGTTCGCGGCGGAAGGACCCGCGGTCATCGTCGACCTGGACGCTCTGGATGTCTTGACGTCATCGGATGCGCCGGCTCGGTCCAGGTTGGTCGCCGCCGCTCCCGCTTCGCCGACCGGCCGCGCCGGCCCGACGGCAGGCCGAGATACCGGACGGATCCGATCCGCGCGCCCGAGCCGACGCCGGCACCCCGCCCCGGATCCCCAATTCGCCTGGTGCCCGTGGTGTCCGCCCCTGTCATGACGACGGACCCGGTGTTGTGGCAACGTCCCATCCCGGTGACCGCCAGCGTCGTTCTGGCACAGCAGGTCGGCGCCCGCGCTACCGCGCCGACGCCCTCCCTGTCCGAAAAGGTGGTCGGCGCCAATACCGATATCGAGGCGACCGCCGACACCATCTCGCCCCTGCCGAATGGCGACGGTTTCCGAATGCTGTTCGCCAGCGACCGCACCTCGCTGAGCGAAACCGGGGAGCGGCTGCTGGATACGCTGGCCGAGCGCATGGCGTTGCAGACCGACCTGCGGCTGAGCGTGCAGGCCTATGCCGGCGGCACGCCCGATACCGCCGCCAACGCCCAGATTGCTGTCGCTGGAGCGCGGATTGGCGGTTCGCAACTACCTGTTCGACAGAGGCGTTCGCGGCAGCCGGATAGACGTCCGCGCGATGGGCAATACCGCCGCCGACGGCCCGCCGGAGCGTGTCGACCTTCTGCTGATCAACTAGGGCGCGCCTTGCGGCCAACCAGAGAGTCGAGGAGCCTGCCTGGCCGATGCAGACCATGACCACCACCCGGACAGGCACCTAGATGATCCGATTCACGCCGTATCTGATGAGGATGGCGATCTGCATCGCGTTCGTCGCGGCGGTTGCGGGCGTGCTCTGGGCCGGCGTCGCTGACGCCTTCCTGGCGAATGCCTGGCTGAACGGCCTGATCATCGCGTTGTTCGTCGTTGGCGTCGCTTACACCATCCGCTCGGTCATGGTGCTGCGACCGGAGGCGGCCTGGATGGAGCAGTTCCAGGCGAGCGGCGATTCCGAGCAGCGCTCGACCGTAGCGCCGCCGCGTCTGCTGGGGCCGATGGCCAAGATGCTGAGCGAGCAGCAGGGCCAGCTGCGCCTGTCGGCCATGTCGATGCGGTCGCTTCTGGACGGCATCCATGCCCGGCTGGACGAGAATCGCGAGTCTGTCCCGCTATCTGATCGGATTGCTGATCTTCCTCGGCCTGCTCGGCACCTTCTGGGGTCTGCTGCGGACGATCGGTTCGGTCGGCGACGTGATCGGCGGACTGACCATCGAGGGCGGCGATCTGGCCCTGGTGTTCAGCGATCTGAAGGCCGGGCTGGAAGCCCCGCTCGGTGGCATGGGAACCGCCTTCAGCTCGTCGTTATTCGGCCTTGCCGGCTCACTGGTGCTGGGCTTTCTTGGAACTGCAGGCGACCCAGGCCCAGAACCGGTTCTACAACGAGCTGGAGGACTGGCTGTCCGGCGCCGCCCGGGTGACCACCGGCGCCAGCTTCGGAGTGGAGGGCGACGGCAATGTGCCGGCCTATCTGCAGGCGCTGATCGAGCAGACGGCGGAGAACCTGGACACGCTGCGCCGGGTGATGAGTCAGGGCGAGGAGAGCCGCAAGCAGGGCAACGCCAACCTGATGGCGCTGACCGAGCGGCTCGGCACGCTGACCGACCAGATGCGCACCGAGCAGAACCTGATGATCCGGCTGGCCGAGAGCCAGATGGAACTGAAACCGGTGCTGACCAAACTGGCGGACGGGATGAGCGATGGCGGCCTGCTGCTTGATGAGACCACCCGCCAGCACGTCCGCAATCTGGACGTCTACATGCATCGGCTGGTGGACGACCTGCCCTCCAGCCGCGATCAGATCATCGGCGAGATCCGCGGGGAGATAAAGCTGCTGGCCCGCACCATCGCGGCGCTGGCGGAAGAGACCCACTAGGGCGTTTTCGGACGGGTTTTCCCAGGAGTGTATTCCCCAACCCCCTCATCCACTCACGGCCCGCTCCGACCGGCGGCGCGCTGACCATGTTCGCCATCTCGCGCCGCTCCAGTCACCGCAGCATCAATATCTGGCCGGGATTCGTCGACGCCCTGTCAGCCCTGCTGATGGTGGTGATCTTCGTCCTGATGGTGTTCATGGTGGCCCAGTTCTACCTGTCGAACGCCCTGTCCGGGCGGGATCAACTGGTGGACCGGCTGAACCGCCAGATCACCGAGCTGAACGAACTGCTCGGTCTGGAGCGGGCGGAAAATGCCGATCTCAGGGCGGGCTATGCGCAACTTTCCGCCGAGTTGCAGGGCATCATCGGCGAGCGTGACGCGCTGGGCGGGGACATCAGCGCATTGCAGGCGGAGCAGCGTTCGCTTTCGCGACAGCTGGCCGACGCGCTGGCCAGCCGCGAGTCGCTGGAACAGGACATGGCGGCGCTGGATGCCGAGCTGACCGACGCCTACCAGACCATTGACGCCGATCGCGAGACCATCGAGCTGCGTCTGCGCGAGATCGCCAGCCTGCAGGCCGACATCCAGGCCCTGCGCGCCGCGCGCGATACCCTGGAAATCGAGATCGCTTCCGTTTCGCTGGCTCTGAAGGCGGCGGAGGCGGAGGCGGAGAGCCTCGGCGTTTCGCTCGAGGAGGCCGTTTCGCTCCAGGCGCTGCTTGACCGGCAACTGGTTGAAAGTCGGGCGGAATCGGAGGAACTGGTTGCCAGCCTGGAGCTGCGCCAGGGCGACATCGACCGGCTGACGGCGGCGCTGGAGGAGAGCCAATCCGACAACGCGACACTGACCGTGGCCCTGGAACAACGCGATGCCACGCTCGCCGAGTTGGAAACCGCACTAGCGGCAAGCGGCAGGAGACGGCCGAGGCAGTCGCCGCACTGGAGTTGAGCCAGGCCGATATCGACACGCTGACCGCGGCGTTGGAGGAAAGCCGCGCCAACAACGCCACACTGGCCGTCTCACTGGAGGAGCGGGACGCAACGCTGGCCGACCTCAGGGCCGAGTTGGAAACCACCGGTCGCGAGCGCGCCGAGGCGGTCGCGGCGCTGGAGCTGAGCCAGGCGGATATCGATACGCTGACCGCGGCACTTGAGGAAAGCCGCTCGGAATCGCGGCTGCTGATCACATCGGTGGAAGATCGCGAGGCCGACCTCGCCGGCCTCAGGGCCCAACTGCTCGCCCTCCAGGCCGAGCAGTTGGCGGTGTCGGAGGCGCTGGCGGCGAGCCAGGCGAGCGAGGCGGACGTCACCAACCGGCTGCAGATCAGCGATGAGGAAGTGCTGCAGCTGCGCGATCTGCTGGCGGCGCGCGAGTTGGAGGTCGGCACCCTGACCGCGGAGCGTGACGCCGTAACAGCCGAGCGCGACACAACCGCCGCCGAGCGCGACCTGGCGGCCGAACGGTCGAACGCGCTGACCGTGGAACTGCGCCTGACGATGGAGGAGCGCGACCGGCTGTTGCAGGAGCTTGCCACCCTGCGCGACCGCAGCCTGGCCCTGGAAAGCACGCTGAGCGATGCCGAGGAGCGCACCACCCTGGCGCAGCGGGAGATCGATGCCCGCGACATCCGCATCGAGGAATTGATGGCGGCATTGGGCACGACAGAGGCCGCGCTCGACGAGGAGATTCGGCTCTCGACCGAATCCCGCGCCCTGATCGCCCAGCTGAACCAGCAGGTCGAGGCACTGCGTGAGCAACTGTCCCGGGTTCAGGCGGCTCTGGAAGAGTCCGAGGCCTCGGTCGGCGATCGCGATATCGAGATCGCCGATCTGAACGCCAGGCTGAACCAGGCGCTGGTGCGCCGGGTCGAGGAGCTGAGCCGCTACCGGTCCGAGTTCTTCGGACGGCTGCGCGAGGTGATCGGCCGGCGCGACGATATCCGCGTGGTCGGCGACCGCTTCGTGTTCCAGTCCGAGGTGCTGTTCTCGTCAGGCTCCGCCACGCTGCAGGGCGGTGGCAAGGAACAACTGGCCCGCTTCGCCGGCACGTTGCTGGAGATCGCCCGCGACATCCCACCGAGGTTGACTGGATCCTGCGCGTTGACGGCCATACCGATCGGTGCCGATCGGCCCGCGCGTGCCGTTCCGGTCGAACTGGGAACTGTCGACGGCGCGCGCCACCGAGGTGGTGCAGTATTTGATCGAGCAGGGCGTGCCGCCGCAGCGCCTGGCCGCCGCCGGCTTCGGCGAGTTCCAGCCGCTCGACCCGTCCAACACGGCTGCCGCCTTCCTGCGCAACCGCCGCATCGAATTGAAGCTGGACCAGCGTTAGCGGCGCGACCGGGCGGGACTATGACGCCCGGTACAGAATCCCGTTCTTCAGCGACCAGAGCAGCTTCTTGTTGAACCAGTCGACGGTCTCCTGCTTGTTCTTCACGCCCTTGTCGACAGGTGCGGGATCGTTGAAATAGACCTTGTTCCCATCCACACCGGTCAGCCACGATGGCATGTCCGAAGCCGTACCACATGCCGGCGCACCACAATGGGCCGGCCTGCCTCAGCGCGGCATACAGATCCGCGCCGCTGAACCGGCCGACATTGGGCTGCGGAAAGACGCTGAGGCCTTCGACCTTGGCGAGGTTTGCGACCGCGCCGAATGTGAGACCGGTATTGGCGTCCCACACATCGGGCAGGCCCAGGCGCGGCCCCGCCTCGCGATAATAGGCCACCATGCAGGCCGACGCATACCAACAGGACATGTTCCGCGCCTGCGGCACCAACGGAACATCCAACCGAACCCTTGTAACTCGCCATATCAGCCCCCGCGCTTGGCCGCGACGTCATCTCCGGAGGAGTGTGTTCGCGGCTATGTCAGGGCCGTTCACGACGATCGCGACCTGCGATCGCGCCGACCTGATTTCGACTTCACGGGAATGGTAGGGCCGGCTGGTACGCCGTCAGTGACACAGAACACAGGCCAGTGTCACCGCCAGGCGGGCGGCCGCCTGGCGATTGGAGGAATGGTCGAATGGCGGACCGGGCGGAAAGCCCCGGACCGAACCTCTCGCCTACAAACGCTCGAGCTCATAACTGTCGCCGTCGGCAACCATCGTGCCGTAGCGACTCCAGGCGCTCTGATTGACCAGGAAGTGGTCGATGACCGGCTCGCTGGGCGAGTTGATGGTCCGGGTCATGGTCGAGGTCGAGCCCTGCAACCGCTCCACCGTCACCTCCTGGCGTTCGCTGCGCTTGGCGATGTCGACCGAGCGCTCGATGCTCCAGACCTCGCCGTCGGGCGCGATCAGATAGATCCGCGGATCAAGTTCCTCCGCCGGTGTCGCGACGCTGGGGCGCAGGGTGATGTAGCCGAGATATTTTGCGCTGTCGGCATGGACCTCGGCGCCCGGCCGGTCATGGGTGTAGATGATGTAGCTGCCCCAGTCGAAGACGATGTCGTAGTACGACTCGGTCGAGGCCGGGTAATAGAACTCCATATATTCGGTCATCTGGTCGTCCAGCGACTCCTCGCACCCCATCAGCAGGATTGAGGCGCAGAGCGCGGACAGGATCGTCTTCAGTGCATTGAGTGCACTCCGCCGATTCATCAATTGCATCTCCTCCGCGATGCGGCGGTCGCGATAATGCCCGCGCCCTCTCACATGCGGATCACCTCGCCACCCAATGGCTGTGTTACGGTGAAGGCGTAGGCTGGCCGAAAGGCGTGACGGTGTGAGACTGTTGTTCGCCAATGCGTCGACGCGAGGGATTCGCTATTTCAATCTAGGCGCCATCAAGTAGCGGCGATGGAGGTTTCGGAGACGATGGCGCAGTCGCCGATTCTGATCGAAGGCTATACGAGGGACGAGCTTGTCACCTTCGAGGATCTGGAGGCGCTGGTCCTCAACGGCGAGCCGATCACCTTCCGGGTCGGGTCGGCGGATGTGCATGGCCAATTCTCGCGGGACAGTACCGTTCTCAGGGCCGAGCTGGCAGTGGTCGAGAACGGCGGCGAAGGCGTGTTGCCGGCATTGATCGATGCCGTCGAGCTGTGGTCGAGGGCCAACGGCGTCGCCGCGATCGAGTGGATCGTCTATGCAACAGACTGCGCCCAGCCCATCCCGAAACTGACCCGTGTCCTGGATCGCCTGGGCTTTGTCGTCAGAACACTCGAATACGGCTCCGAGGGCTATTGGCGCCGGGTTTCGGCCAACGACACGATGCTGCGGCGCCGGGCACGCCCAGGCTAAAAGATGCCAGCGTCCAGCCCAGCGGCCATGGCGGCGCCGAGGTCGCGGCATTGGCCGACGAAATCGTCCTGCCAGTCGCCGCGGCAGATCAGCGGTTCCTGCACCGCGCGCCAGCGCAGGCCGGTGACGATGGTCTCGACGCCGCGTTTGGTGCCGGTGCCGTCATGGCCGGCGCGGATGTAGAGGCAATAAGGCAGGCCCTGGGTCTTCTCCAGACACGGGTAGTAGCAGCGGTCGAAGAAATCCTTCAACGCGCCGCTCATATAGCCGAGGTTCTCGGTGGTCCCGAGAATGACCGCGCCGGCCGCCATGACGTGATCCGGCGTGGTATCGAAAGGGCTCAGCGCCTCGATCTCGATAGTCTGGTCCGGGTCGGATCGGGCGCCCTCGACCACCGCGTCGCGCAGGCGGTGGGTATTGGGAGACGGCACATGCGCGACGATGAGTAGGCGCTTGCCGGTCATGTCTTGGTCGTTCGTATGGCCATGCCCCAGGCACCGATTCCTATTCGATGAATCCGCGACTCCGAAGTGCCGCCTCAAATGCGAATAGGAACCCATGAAGGGAGGTGCACATGGCGCCTGAATTATCCAAGGAATTTCCCAGAAGATGGGGTTCTTCGGGCCGATGATTGCAGCGGATGGCGCGTCCATTGGGGCAATACTGCCCGGCGGCGCAAGCCCAACGACGACATCGTCGCCAAACAGGTCCACGAAGTCGGAAAGGCTATCTGGAATGCCGAACGTACTGTTCTGCCAAACTGCCGCCCAGTTCTCCGCGACTGCCCCTAGATAAGTTCTTTCGACGTCGAATGTCACCTTCGCCACTGAGAATTCGTTCGGGAAGGCCTCATAATCTACCGGTCTACCGCGAATTATGATCTCAGCGTGATCAATCGTCTCGTCGTTGAACGGCATTCCGATAATGCAGGAGACCGCCAGAGGTGAGTTGAGAACAACTGCCGCACCGACTCCCATTGCGACACCAAATCTCAGAAACTCTCTTCTGTGGGATCGGCTGGTCATCATGTCGCATCTTCCACATCGAATCCTCGACCGAGGGCCCCTGATGTCTAACCGCCCGCCACGATCTTCGGTGGCGGGGCACCGTCGGCGCCGAATTGCAGACTGGCCAGATGGGCGTACAGGCCGCCTTGGGCGATCAGTTCGGCATGCTTGCCCGACGCGACCAGACGGCCGGCATCCATCACCGCGATGCGGTCGACGTTCTGCACCGTCGCCAGGCGGTGGGCGATGGACCAGTGTGGTGCGGTCGCGCATCAGCCGGGTCAGCGCCTCCTGCACCACGCGCTCGCTTTCCGCGTCCAGCGCGCTGGTGGCCTCGTCCAGCAACAGCACCGCCGGGTCGCGCAGGATGGCGCGGGCGATGGCGACGCGCTGGCGCTGACCGCCGGACAGGCGCACGCCCTTCTCACCCAGGAAGGTGCCGAAGCCGTCCGGCAGCGCCTCGATGAAATCCAGCGCATGGGCTGCATCGGCGGCGGCGCGGACTTCGTCATCGGAGGCATCGGGACGGCCGTAGCGGATGTTGTTCATGGCGTCGGCGGAGAAGATCACCGGGTCCTGCGGCACCAATCCAATGCGGGAGCGCAGCGCGCCGGGCTCGGCGTCGCGCAGATCGATGCCGTCCAGGCGTATGGCGCCCTCCTGCGGGTCGTAGAAGCGCAGCAGCATCTGGATCACGGTGGTCTTGCCGGCCCCGGACGGGCCGACCAGGGCTACCGACTCGCCGGGTTCGACGGCGAGGTTGAAATCCTCCAGTGCTGACTCGTCCGGTCGCGAGGGGTAGTGGAAGTGCACGGCGTCGAAGGCGATACGGCCCTGGGCCGGTTCCGGCA
>CBDBVB010000035.1:120000-188825 GCA_965212545.1 Inquilinaceae bacterium | reverse complement strand
CTTGCCGGGTGGGCTGGCATAGATCTCCAGCCCGGCATCCAGCGGATCGTCGGCTTCGGTCAGCTTCAGATGCGCCCTGCCGCCGCCGAACAGGCGCGTGAACAGGTCGCGGAAGTGTCCATCGACGGTCCCGAACGAGGCCAGCAGGCGCTCCCGGGCCTCGCGGTTGAGATTGCCGATGCCCTGACGCAGCCGGCCGATGGCGGCGATCAGATCGTCGCGCTCGGCGATCATGCCGGCGATCTGTTGGTCGAGCTCGGCCGCCTCGGTGTCGGCGCGCAGATTGACTGGCCCCATGCCGTCGCGCTCGCGGAACAACCGTTCCAGCTGTGCCGATACGGTCGCCTCTTCCGGCAACGGCGCGTCGGGCTTCAATTCGGCGATTGCGAACACGTCGCCCGGCTCGCATTGCAGGCGTTCGGTAATGCGGTCGCGAATCCCATTGCAGGCGGTCATGGCGGCCGATACCGATGCCTCGGCCCGGACCCGCTCCTCACGGGCCACCGACGAGGCGGCCTCGGCGGCCTTCAGAGTCCGATCCGCCTCGGCCTGCCGGGTCTCCGCCGCGACCAGTGTGTCGGCCGCGGCGTGTCGGGCAAGTTCGGCCTCGCCGATCTTGTCATGAAGTGTCTCGCGTTCGGCGGCGATCTGGGCCGGCCGGTCCTCCAGGTCTCCGATCGCCTCGGCGACCTCCTGCGACCGGGCCTGCAGTTCGGCGACCCGGTCCTGGGCGCCTCCGGCGCGCTGTTGCCAGGACCGTTCCTCGGCGGCGATCGACTCCAGCCGGTGGCGTCGGCTGTCGGCCTCGCGCAACAGGGCGTCGAGAGTGTTTCGGCACCGCTCGCGCTCGGCCCGAGCGTCCGACAGACTCACGCGCAGGGACTGTTGCCGGTCGCGCTGCGATTCGGTTTCCGGCAAGGCGGCCAGCGCCGCGCTTGCCCCGTCGATATCGGACGCCGCCTGCCGCTGGTCGGCCTCGACCTGTCCCAATGCCTCCATCAGGCCGGAAAGCCGTGATTCCCGAGCGGCGGCTTCGCGACCCAGGCTGGCGAGCTGATCGCGGGTGCGGCCCAATTCGGCGAAGGCCTCGTCCAGGGTCTTGCGGCCGATGCGGACCTGCTCGCGGGTCTCATCGCTCCGCTTGCCCGCCAATTCCTGTGCCGCCTCGGCCGTTTCCAAGCTGGTGCGGGCGGCGGCGATCTCGGGGTCGAGTGCCGCCAGCCGGTTGCGCTGGGTCAGCCGGGCGGCGGCCGCGGTCGGGGCCTCTGCGGCCGCGGTATAACCGTCCCAGCGCCAGCGGGCGCCGTCGCGGGTCACCAATTGCTGTCCCGGGCCTAGAGCGGCGGAAAGCTTGAATCCGGTCGCCTCGTCCGCGACCAGGCCGGTCTGGGACAGGCGACGCGCCAAGGCGTCCGGCGCCCGTACGCGCGCGGCCAGCATTTCGACGCCATCCGGTAGGGGCTGGTCGTCCGGCAATGGCGGCAGGGTGCGCCAATGCACCGGCGCCCCCTGATCGAGCGATGCCGAGACGTCGTCGCCCAGCGCCGCGGCGAAGGCCATCTCGCAGCCGCTGTCGACCGTCACCGAATCGATGACCGGCGGAAACAGATCGGGGTTGCCGGCCTCCAGGACGGTCGTCAGGGCATCAGCCTCGGCGGTCAGTTTGCCGAGAACCGCCTGGGCATCCTGCCGGACCTGCGTCGACTCTGCCTGGGCATCCTCGGCCGCCTGATGGTCGGCCTCGGAGCTCGCGACAGTCTCCCGAAGGCCTTCGAGCAGTCCCTCCGCCTCCTGCCGCCTGGCCTCTGCTGCAGCGACATCCGGCGCATCGGCGACCTCCGCGGTCAGCGCGTCGCGTTGCCGCGCCATTTCGCCGGCCCTGTCCTGCAGTCCGGTCAGGCGCGATTGCAGCGCCGCGATACGGTCGGTCGCGGATCGCCGGTCGGCTTCGGCAGTGGCGATCGATTCGGTCAGCCCGGCCAACTCCGTCTCGTTGTCATCGGCCTGTTGGCTTGCGGCTTCATACGCAGTCCGGGCCTGGGCCTCGCTCTCGGCTTCGCCGGCCTGCTCGGCTGCCAGCCGTTGGCGTTCCTCGTCCAGGCTTTCCAGCGCCCCGGCGGCATCGGCCTTCAGCGCATTCTCGCGGTCGATATCGCCCTGGATCTGTTCGCGCCGGCGTTCGGCGTCGCGGCGCGCCGCTTCGACCCTGTCCTGCTCCGCCTGCAAGGCATCGCGAGCGACATTCAGCCGTTGCAGGGTTGCGGCGGCCTCGGCTTCGGATTGGCGCAGCGGAGGGACAGCCTCCGCGGCTTCGGTCTGGGCCACAGTGGCCCCGGTCACGGCGATCATTGCCGTGCGGACACCGTCATCGGCGGTTGCGAACGAGTCCCGGGCCAGGCGCTCATCGGCTTGTGCGGCAATCCAGCGAAGATGCAAAAGGGTCGCCTCGGCGCGTCGGATGCGGTCGGACAGGCTGCGATAGCGCGCGGCCTGTCGGGCCTGTTTCTTCAGGCTGGCCAACTGGCCTTCCATGGCGGCGATGACATCTTCGAGCCGGACGAGGTTGTTCTCCGCCGCCTTCAGGCGCAGCTCTGCTTCGTGCCGGCGGCTGTGCAGGCCGGTTATCCCGGCCGCGGCCTCCAGCAGTGAGCGGCGGTCGACCGGCTTGGCGTTGATGATGGCGCCAATCCGGCCCTGGCTGACCAGCGCCGAAGAATGGGCGCCGGACGCATTGTCCTGGAATAGCAGCTGCAGGTCCCGGGCGCGGACCGACTTGCCGTTGACCCGATAGTCCGAGCCGCTGCCTCGTTCGATCCGTCGCGAGACTTCAAGCTCGTCATGCTCATTGAACATCGCTGGCGCGGTGCGGTCGCCATTGTCCAACTGCAGGGCGACCTCGGCGAGGTTGCGGGCCGGGCGGTCCGCCGTGCCGCCGAAGATCACATCGTCCATCTCCGCGCCGCGCATGCGCTTTGCGGAATTCTCGCCCATCACCCAGCGAAGGGCCTCGACCAGATTCGATTTGCCGCAGCCATTCGGCCCCACGACACCGGTGATGCCTGGCTCGATCAGCAATTCCGTCGGTTCGACGAAGGATTTGAAGCCGGACAGGCGAAGTTTGGCGAACTGCAAGGGCGTGGAACTTTCGCTGGTGTCTTGGGTCGGGGATCAGTTGCTCGGGGTGTTCTCGCCGATGATCTCGGCGAACTCTTCGATCGTGAGGCCGCCGCTCAGCGTCTTGCCGTTGACCACGAAGGACGGCGTCGACTGCACGCGGTACTGGTTGTGACCTTCCAGTCTGAGATTCAGAATGTCGGCCTCAAGCTGCTCATCGGCCATGCAGGTGTCGAATGCCTCCTGGCTCAGACCCGCCATGCCGCCGATTCGGCCCAGCGACTGCAGCCAGTCCGGCCCGCTGGACCATTGGTTGAGGGTCGAGAACACCACGTCGATCACGTTGAAATACTGCGCGTCGGGTACGCAGCGCGCCATCATGCCGGCGCGCAGGGCCGGCTCGTCCAGCGGGAAGTCGCGGAACACGAAGCGGACCTGGCCGGTATCGATGTACCGCTCCTTCAGCGCCGGCATGGTCTCGGTGTGGAAATTGGCGCAATGCGGGCAGGTGAACGATGCGTATTCGACGATGGTGACCGGCGCGTCGGCGTCGCCCAGCACCTTGTCGAAATCGGTGATGCCGGGATCCCAGCCGCCGGCCGCCACGGCGTCGTCTGACCGACGCAAGACCACGGCCGCGCCAGCGGCCGATACGGCCACGGCGACACCCCCTATAATTAGTGTCCTTCGGCGCAAACCCGCCTCCTATCCACTAGATGTTGACTATACGCTGCGGCGTGTTCCAGCCGCAAGCACCGCTATGTCGACCGGCCTTGCCGGTTCGATGGCATCGGCCGGGCGCCGCCGTCTTCCAGCAACGCGTCAGCCATCCGTTCGAGATGGTGGCGCAGCGACGGGTTTTCGACCGCCGATAACGCATTTGCGATCTCAGCCGAATCGGCCGGCGAGACCGTCTGCGTTCGTTGCACCCTGCCGGTCCGGGGAGGTTTCGGCGGCGCCTGGATCAGTTTGATGCGATCCACCGCGCGATAGCCGAAATGGCCGTTCAGCCGCTCAAGGACGCGCGGCATCTCGTGCTGCAGTTCCAGAGCATCGGCAGATGCCGTGCGGATGCTGAGGACCCCGCCCTGCCGCTGCCCGTGCGGGAAATCGAGCTTCACCGGCTGCGTGCGCCCGGCCAGATCCGAACCGACGATGTGCGGCCAGTCCTCCAGCAAGGCGCCGAGCGCAGCGAATCGCTTGCCCAGGGCTTTGCGGGCGATCGGGCCGGCGACTGCGGACAGGGAGCGGGTTTTGCTCATTGGTCTCGCACTGGGCTCTGGGTTCTATCGTCCACGGCACTATCATGATTGCCAATACCGTAGGGCGATAGAGAAGAATGACCGACCAGACGACCATGGACAATGCCAGGGATTCCGCAAGGGCGGCCGTGCTGCTCGCTTGGTACGACCGCCATCGGCGGGCGTTGCCGTGGCGCGCGCCGGCCGGCATGCGACCCGATCCGTACCATGTCTGGCTCAGCGAAATCATGCTCCAGCAGACGACGGTGGCGGCCGTGGCCGGATATTTCCGCACCTTTCTGGAGCGCTGGCCGGCGATCGGCGATCTGGCGGCCGCGCCGCTTGACGACGTGCTGCGGGAATGGGCCGGGCTCGGCTACTACGCGCGGGCCCGCAACCTGCACAAATGCGCACGCATCGTCGTGGAGAGCCATGGCGGTCATTTCCCGCAGGACGAAGAGGAAATTGCGGCGGCTTCCCGGCATCGGGACCTACACCGCCGCCGCGATTGCCGCAATCGCCTTCGACCGTCCGGCGGCGGTGATGGATGGCAATGTCGAGCGCGTCGTGGCCCGTCTGTTCGGCGTGACCGCGCCGCTTCCACCGGTCAAGCCCAAGCTATTGTCGCTGACCGGCACCCTGGACGCCGGCCGGCCGACCGGGCGATTTCGCCCAGGCGATGATGGATCTGGGGGCGACGATCTGCACCCCGCGGAAGCCGAAATGCGCCCTGTGCCCATGGACCAAATCCTGCATTGGCCGCCGGTCAGGCATAGCCGACGAGTTGCCGGCCAAGCTGCCCAAGCCGAAACGTCCGACCCGCCGCGGCATCGCCTTCTGGACGACGACCCATGCCGGTGAGATTCTGCTGCGGCGTCGTCCGGACCGCGGCCTGCTGGGCGGCATGATCGAGGTGCCATCCAGCGATTGGCGCGAGGCTCCGGCACCCGGTTTGGATGCGGTTGGTGATGAGGCGCCGATAGTGGCCGAATGGCGTCTCCTGCCGGGGTTGGTGCGCCACACCTTTACCCATTTCCACCTGGAACTGGCGGTCGCGGCGGGCCGCGTGCGGCACACTGCGCCGGCAGCCGGTTTATGGGTGCCGGTCGATCGCCTGGGCGACCAGGCCCTGCCAACGGTGATGAAGAAGGTGGTTCGGCACGCTCTGGCGCATGCCGGCCGTTAGCACTTGCGCCTGGTCTACTCGAGTTCCGCGCGGATCTGCTGGCGCAGCGCGTCGATCGGCTGGTAGGTGCCGGGCTTCTGCCTGTAGTACCAGAAGGTCCAGCCATTGCAGCTCGGCGCGCCCTGCACGGCGGCGCCGACCTGATGGATCGAACCGCAATGCTCGCCGTGCGGGCCGGAGGTAATCAGGGTGCCGTCAGCGCGGACCTTGGCCGCGATGCTCCGGCGGCTGTCCATCAGGACGTCGCCGACATTCAGCATGCCGCGTTCCACCACCTGTCCGAATGGAATCCTGGGTACGCCGCGTTTCTCGATCGGGGCAACCAGCGACAGGTCTTCCGGGCCGTCGATCGCGGCGATCCGGCTCGCGGCCGCAGAGGCGTAGTCCGGGTCGCGTTCGATGCCGATGAAGCGGCGGCCCAACTTCTTCGCCAATGCGCCGGTGGTGCCGGTGCCGAAAAACGGGTCCAGCACAACATCGTCCACATTGGTCGACGACATGATGACCCGATAGAGCAGCGACTCCGGCTTCTGGGTCGGGTGGGTCTTGCGCCCGTCATCGCCCTTCAGCCGCTCGGGCCCACCGCAGATCGGCAGGGTCCAGTCGCTGCGCATCTGCAAATCGTCGTTCAGCGCCTTCATCGAGCGGTAATTGAAGGTGTAGCGGCTGTCGGCGGACCAGGCCGCCCAGATCAGCGTTTCATGGGCGTTGGTGAAGCGGGTGCCGCGGAAATTCGGCATTGGATTGGTCTTGCGCCAGATCACGTCGTTGAGGATCCAGAACCCCATATCCTGAAGCATGGCGCCGACGCGGAAAATGTTGTGATAGCTGCCGATGACCCAGATTGACCCTTCCGGCTTGAGGACCCGCCGGGCCGCGGACATCCATTCCCAGGTGAAGGCATCGTAGGCCTGGTTGTCACGGAACCGGTCCCAATCCTCTTCCACGCCGTCGACGCGGCTGTGATTGGGGCGGTGCAATTCGCCGCCGAGCTGCAGATTGTAGGGCGGGTCGGCAAACACGCAGTCCACCGACGCGGCCGGCAGATTGTCCATCTCGGCAACGCAATCGCCGATCAGGATCGTCTCGCGGTGGCTTTCCGGTGATGTCGCGGTGATTCGGCCCATCCGGGCACGATGCGCAACCGGCGAATCGCCGTCAACCGAATTATGCCGATTCTGGCATTGGAGTCAGCGGGTTATACCGAGTCGCTGAGAGACTGGCGCAAAACTCCGCCGGTGGTGCGGTGAAACGCCCAACTCTTGCAGTGCCATCATATGCTCGGCGGTCCCGTAGCCGGCGTTGCGGTCCCAGCCATATCCCGGATGGCGCTCGGAGAGCTTGGCCATGATGCGGTCGCGGGTCACCTTGGCGACAATGGAGGCTGCGGCGATCGACAGGCTGCGGCTGTCACCCTTGACGATCGTACGTCCGCGACAGGGCAGATCCCTTGGCAATCGATTGCCGTCGATCAGGGCGACTTCAGGCATATCCGGCAGTGCGTTCAGCGCCCGCCGCATCGACAGAAACGTCGCCTGCAGTATGTTCAGCCTGTCGATCTCAGCTACGCTGGCGGTGCCGATTCCGACGGCACAGCATCTCAGGATCGCGGGCATCGCCGCGTTCCGCCGGCGGACGGTGAGGGCTTTGCTGTCGTCGATCGAGGCTGCGATATTCGTTGGCAGGCCGTTCGTCGGCAACACGACAGCCGCAGAGATTACCGGTCCAGCCAGCGGTCCGCGCCCGGCTTCGTCGATCCCGGCGACCAGGATGGCCGGCGCTCCGGCCTCGGTTTCCAGTGACAGATCAGGCAATCGGATGGGTCCCGCGGTCGCTTTCCGTCGATGCCGTGCCCGGCCGCCCAGAGCTATACAGGATCGCCGCCGATCGGTGAATCCCGACAGCTACAGCAGCCGAAGCTGATCACCCTTGGCCGGCGGAACCTCGAACTGCGACACATCGAGGTCCGACCGCCGGCGGTTGAGGCCGAGGCGCCGTGTCGCAGTTCGGAAGCGGGCCGCCAGCAGGTCGGCGACCGCGCCGGTGCCGCGCATCCGCTTGCCGAACTCGGCGCTGTACAAGCCGCCGTCGCGAGTCTGGCGGATCAGGCTCAGGACCCGGTCGGCGCGGTCCGGCGCATGGGTCTTCAGCCACTCGGCGAACAGCTCCTTGATCTCCAACGGCAGGCGCAGAAGGATATAGCTGGCGCTGGTTGCGCCACGCTCGGCCACCGCCGCCAGGATGGCCTCGAGTTCGTGATCGTTGAGCGCCGGGATCATCGGCGCGGCCATGGCGCCGGTCGGCACGCCGGCGGCTGTCAATTGCGCGATCGCCTCAAGCCGGCGCGGCGGCGTCGCCGCCCTCGGCTCCAACTGTCGGGCCAAGGCCCGGTCCAGGGTGGTGACTGACAGGAAGACCTGTGCCAGACCCTTCTTCGCCATCGGCCCGAGAATGTCGAGATCGCGCAGCACGAGCGCCGATTTGGTGACGATGCCGACCGGGTGGTTGAACCGTGCCAGCACCTCCAGGATCGATCGGGTCAGCCCCAATTCCCGCTCCACCGGCTGATACGGGTCGGTATTGGTGCCCAGTGCGATCAGTTTCGGCCTGTAGCGCGGATGCCGAAGCTCGGCCTCCAGCAGCGCCGCCGCATCGGGCTTGTAGAAGAGCCGAGTCTCGAAATCCAGGCCTGGCGACAGCCCCAGAAAGGCGTGGCTTGGGCGAGCGTAGCAGTAGACGCAACCATGCTCGCAGCCGCGATAGGGGTTGATCGACTGCTCGAATGGGACGTCCGGCGAGTTGTTCCTGGCGATCACGCTGCGCGCGGTGTCTACGGTCAGCGTCGTGCGCAGCGGCGGCAACTCCTCATCGACCGTGCCCCAGCCATCGTCGACCGTCTGGTTTGCAAGTGCCTCGAAACGGCCGCTGCGGTTGCTGACGGCGCCGCGCCCCTTGCGGGGACGGTCTGGCACTCGGTTGTCGATCGGGCCGTCGTCGATGCCATCCACCATCCCGGCATCGTAGAGCCGTGATGAGAACAAATAAAGAACAAATGACTCTGAAGAGAGATAGATCAGCCCGGGTGATGCTCTTTCAGCCGCGGCAGCAATTCGACGAAATTGCATGGCCGGTGGCGGTAGTCGAGCTGGTACTGCAGGATGCCGTCCCAGGCGTCCTTGCAGGCACCGTTGGAGCCGGGCAGGGCGAACAGATAGGTCCCGTTGGCGACTCCCGCGGTGGCCCGGCTCTGAATCGTCGAGGTTGCGACCTTGTCATAGCTGATCATCCGGAACAGCTCGCCGAAGCCGGGGATTTCCTTCTCCCAGACGGCGGCGAATGCCTCCGGCGTGATGTCGCGCCCGGTCACGCCGGTGCCGCCGGTGGAGATCACGACTTCGATCGCGGGGTCGTCGATCCAGCGTTGCAGATGTTTGACGATCGCCGGCAGATCCTCGCGCAGGATATCCCGCGCGGCGACCGTGTGACCGGCCTTGGCGATGCGGTCGGCGAGCAGGTCGCCGGAACTGTCGTCCTCGGCGCCGCGCGTGTCCGAAAGCGTCAGGAGCGCGATATTGACCGCGATGAACGGCCGGCTCTCGTCAATCCTCGCCACGCTCCGCCACCTCGACCTGGACACCGTCCAGCGAGGTATAACGCGGCCACCCTCCGCTCGCAATGCGGTCCAGGGTCGGGGTCGGTTGGCCCAGTCTCTGCCGGTAGATCCACAGATTGGCCAGCACCCGCTCCAGATATCCGCGGGTCTCGGTATTGGGCACGGTCTCGATGAACAGCAGCGGATCGTCATCATACTCCATCCGGCCCAGCCAGCGCCGCAGATTGCCCGGGCCGGCATTATAGGCGATCAGCATCCGGGCCAGATCGCCATTCACCAGACGGTGGTCGAGCATCCGGTTTACGTAGGACTGGCCGAGCTGCAGATTGGTCGGCGGGTCGTATAGCCGCGCCCGGCCGGCACTGCCGCGAAAGCCGCGGCCTCCGATATGGATGGCGGTGGCCGGCATCATTTGCATCAGGCCGCGGGCCCCGGCGCGACTGCGGGCGCCCGGATTGAAGCGCGACTCCTGGCGGATGATCGCATAGACCAGCGCCCGGTCCGCCTGGAAGCCCTCGGCCGGTTCCCAGCGGGGCAGGGGATAGAGCACGGCGTCGAAATACCCGCCCTCGGCCGGCGTCACATTGGTCCCGACCGCGATGCCGAGCTGCGGCATATCGGCCTGGTCGGCCAGCGCCACCAGCACCTCCTGCACCAGCGGCGGGGCGTCGCCCGGGCGGATGCGGATCAGCTCGTCGCGGGCCAGATCGTTGCGCCCGACCTGCAGCAGCGCAATCGCGCGGTGGGCGGCCGGAACGGTCGACAGGGCGTCGAGATGGGCGACGGTCAGCGCTGGAGAGATGAAATTCAGGTCGCTGTCGATGCCCAGGGTGCGCTGCGCCAGCAGCCCATAGAAGGTGCGCGGGAACCTGGCGGCGTGCTGCAGCCACTGATCGACCGCGTCCGGCTGGCGGGCCCTGAGATGCGACCGCGCCGCCCAGAAGGCGCCGGCGGACTGGCTCCACGGTCCGGCGCAATCCGCCGTGGCGAATTGCTCGAAATAGCCTGCAGCGGCTTCGTAATCCTGCTTCCGCCAAGAGGCCAGGCCGGCAATCCAATAGCCCTGCGGGGCCCGGCCGGCGGACCGGTCGGCGACGGCGGTGGCGTGCTCCATCGCCTCGTCCAGCATGCCCTGATAGAAGTAGGCGCCGGCGATCTGGGCCCGCAGCCGGTCGAATTCGACCCGATGGATATGCGGACGCCGTCCCTCCAGATAGGTGTATGCGGCGGTAATGCGGACGCGCCTCAGATGCGAGTGGATCCGCCGCTCAGTCCGCCAGTAACGCTGCCGGCCGAGCTCGTAGCGGCAGGTCTGGAGGCCGTAATTCTCGACCGTTCCGTATTGCCGGTCGATCTGGACCGCGGATCGGGGCCGGGATGCGCCGGACGGGCGTCGCTGGAGCGCAAGCCTGCGGATCTGCTGGGCATTGGGGTGGTCCGCATAGGCCGACATCCAGCTGCGCAGCTGCGGGTAGGTCGAGCGCCAGGCGGTCGGGTGCATATAGCGCTGATACAGCACATGCCCCATCAGCCGGTCGTCGCCGATCTGCTCGATCAACGCATCGGCGGCCGTCATGTCGCCGGCCTCCTGAAGCGCGAAGATGCGCCGATAGAGATCAACGTCCTCCTCGGGCATGAAATACGCTGCGAATTCCGGCAGCCGGGGCGCTGTGATGCTGCCGGACCGGACATTCAGGCGGATTCCGGCGTCGTCCGGCGCGATCGGTCGTGCCGGCCCGGCCGTGGCCAACGCCGACGCAGCGAAGACTGCGAGCACCGTCGCGAAAATCGAGAATGCAGCGCGAACGGGTCGCCGCCGGCCGGCGCGCTGGCCGCTACGCCTGCGGCTGCGCCTCGAGGTCTTGGCACGAAATAATCCCAGCATAGACCCGTTATATCTCCGGCCCCCTTTAACGGCTAGTTAAGGAAACCAAGCAAACGCGTGAAATTTTCAGCTTATTGTTTGAAAACTGGGAATCGGGTGTGCAGGGACGGGACGAACGAACCCAATTGAATCCGCCGGTTGCGGATTCCCAGCCGGAAATTGGTTGCCTAGACGTCACGCCGGGCATCACGATTTTGTGCGGGTTAACACCTTGGAAAGGCGCGGCAGCGATGAGATTGGTTAATGCTTCGTTGATGGCCGGCGCGATGGCCCTGGCACTCCTGACGACAAGCCCGGCGTCGGCGCAGCTTGCCGGCAGCGAGTGGGCCCCGGCTACGATTGGCGACATGGAGATCCCGGCCGGGACGACCATATTCGTGCAATTTCGCGGCGGAGGCCGGATCCGCGGCGATGGCGGCTGCAACCCGTTCTCCGGCACCTACGAACTGAGCGGCGACGGGATCGAGATCGGGCTACTGGCGGCGACGAGGAAGGCCTGCACGGCCGATATCGCTGAGCGCGAGCATCGCTTCATGGAGGCGCTTGAGGCCGCCAAGCAGTTCGTGCGCGTCCGGTATGACCTGTCCTTGACCGATGCAGGGGGAAACCTGGTTGCCCGGCTTCGACAGACGGACGCTGATTAGCGGAAAGCCTGGATTCACAAGACGGCAGCGCCGGAAACTGGCGTGCGAGGTCTCCGAGGCGCTATCAATCGAATCGCGTCGAACACGAAGCGGTTCTCCGTGCATCAGCACATCTCGGCGCCTGGAATGCCGTCAATGACGGCCGTCAAGCCGTGCCTTGATCGCCAGCAGGTCGCGCCAGGCGTCGCGTTTCTGCGCTGGCTGGCGGAGTAGGTAGGCCGGGTGGTAGATCGCGATGGTCGGGATCGGGGCGGCCATGCCGGGCATGGTGTGGTCGATCCAGCGGCCGCGCAGCCGGGTGATGCCCTCGGTGGTCCCCAGGATGGTCTTGGCCGAGGTGCCGCCGGCCAGCACCAGGACCTTGGGATGCATCAGCGCCACGTGACGCTCTGCAAAGGGCAGGCAGGCGGCGATCTCCGCCGCGTTGGGCTGCCGATTGCCCGGCGGGCGCCATGGCAGGATGTTGGTGATATAGGCGCTGGTCCTGTCCAGGCCGATACAGGCCAGCATGCGGTCCAGCAGCCGCCCGGATGCGCCGACGAAAGGCAGGCCCTGGCGGTCCTCTTCCGCCCCCGGGGCCTCGCCGACCACCATGATACCGGCATCGGGATTGCCGTCGCTGAACACCAGGTTGGTCGCCGTATGCTTCAGGGCACAGCCTTCGAAGGCCTCCAGCGCCGCCTTCAGCGCGGCGAGATCGGGTGCGGCCAGGGCCAGGTTCCGGGCGTCGGCGCCGGCCGCTTCGGTTCCGGCCAGCAACGCCGCCGCCGGCCGTCTTCGTGGTCGATCTGCGGGCCGGTTCCGATCGTTCGGGGCGGTGGCGGGGGGCGTCGTATCCGGGTTCGGCTTGTCCGGCAGCGGCGCCGTCATGTCGAACGGCCGATCGGCGATGGCTTCGTCGACGCCCATCTCGCGGTACCATTCCAGCAAGTCGGATAGCGGCTGTTTGCTTGTACTGGACATCAACGCAAGCTATCACGCGCATCTACAAGGTTGCCAACGGGGCATTATCTATTTGTCCGGATCGGACATCAAAGCGAACGGTAGCGCAATGAGCGAACGCGAATCGATGCAGTACGACGTGGTCATCGTCGGCGGCGGCCCGGCGGGGCTGAGCGCGGCGATCCGGCTGAAGCAGATGTCGCGCGAGCAGGACCACGAGGTCAGCGTCTGCGTTGTGGAAAAGGGCTCGGAGATCGGGGCCCATATCCTGTCCGGAGCGGTGCTCGAGCCGCGCGCCCTCAACGAGCTGATCCCGGACTGGCGTGAGAAAGGCGCGCCGTTGCACACGCCGGTGAAGGAAGACCGGTTCTTCATGTTCACCCGGAAAAGCTCGATTGAGTTTCCGACCTGGTCGCTACCGCCGGATATGCACAATGACGGCAACTACATCATCAGCCTCGGCAATCTCTGCCGCTGGCTGGGCGAGCAGGCCGAAGCGCTTGGCGTCGATATCTTCCCCGGCTTCGCGGCGTCGGAGCTGCTGTTCAACCTGGACGGCAGCATCAAGGGCGTGGCGACCGGCGACATGGGGGTCGGTCGCGACGGCGAGAAGACCATGCGGTACAGCCCGGGGGTCGAACTGCATGCCAAATACACGATGATCGCCGAAGGGGTGCGGGGCTCGCTCGCCAAGGCGCTATTCGAGGCGTTCGGCCTGCGGGAGGACTGCGATCCGCAGACCTTCGGCCTCGGCATCAAGGAATTGTGGGAGATCGATCCGTCGAAGCACAAGCAGGGCCTCGTCATCCATGGCTTCGGCTGGCCGCTGGACCGCGAGACCTATGGCGGCGGTTTCGTCTATCACCTTGAGGGCAACCAGGTTTCGGTCGGACTGGTGGTCGGGCTGGATTACCGCAACCCGTATCTGTCGCCATTCGAGGAATTCCAACGCTTCAAGACCCATCCGGAGATCCGGCCGTTCTTCGAGGGCGGACGGCGCATTGCCTATGGCGCCCGGGCCATCAATGAGGGCGGCCTGCAATCGATTCCCAAGCTGGTGTTCCCCGGCGGCATGCTGATCGGCTGCTCAGCCGGGTTCCTCAACGTGCCGAAGATCAAGGGCAGCCACACCGCGATGAAAAGCGGCGCCCTGGCGGCGGAAACCTGCTTCGCCGCCCTGAAGGCCGGTTCACAGGGCGGCGACGAGTTGACCGCCTATCCGGAGGCGCTGAAGCGCAGCTGGGTCTATTCCGAGCTTCGCCGGGTGCGTAACGCCCGCCCCGCCTTTCGGTGGGGCCTGCTGGCCGGCACCGTGCTCAGCGGCATGGAGTTGTGGCTGCGCGGCAAGACCCCCTGGACCCTGCACCATCAGCACGAGGACAGCGATTCGCTGCGCATGGCGTCGGAAAGCAAGGTGATCGAATATCCGAAGCCGGACGGCAAGATCACCTTCGACCGCTTGTCCTCGGTGTTCCTGTCGAGCACCAACCATGAGGAGGACCAGCCGTCGCATCTGAAGCTGAAGAAACCGGACGTGCCGGTCAGTTTCACCCTGCCGATGTATGACGAGCCGGCGCAGCGTTATTGCCCGGCCGGGGTTTACGAGATCGTGCGTGACGAGAGCGGCTCCAACCCGCGCTTCCAGATCAACGCGCAGAACTGCGTGCACTGCAAGACCTGCGACATCAAGGACCCGAAGCAGAACATCGTCTGGACGGTCCCCGAAGGCGGCGGCGGCCCGAACTACCCGAACATGTAGCGGTCGGGGGGCGTGCGCAGGCGCGCAGGAAGCTCCGGTCGAGCACCTCCGGCGCACGACCTCCCGCCGGGTCAAAGAGCTCTACGACAGGTCACTGCCCCGGAGAGTCGCCGCGGTGCCGTGAGAGTTGGCGCACCGTTACTGGGTCGTGGTCGCCACTTCGTGCAGTCCGCTCAATTCTATGGTCCGGTCGCCGACGCTGTAGACGCGATCGGCGATGTCGATCCATGCCTTCCTGTGGGTGATGGCAAGGACCGTCATGTCCTTGGAGAGGGCGGCGATGCGCTGACAGATATCCTGTTCGGTGGCCGGATCGAGGGCGCTGGTCACCTCGTCGAGGATCAGAAGCTCGGGCTTGCCGGCGAGCGCCCGGGCCAGAGAGATCCGCTGGCGTTGCCCGCCGGAGAGCTTCGCGCCCTTTTCACCCACCGTCGTATTGAGACCGTCAGGCAGGTCCGCAATGAAATCGGCGGCCCCGGCCGCCTCCAAGGCGGCGTTGGCGTCGGCCTCGCTCACTTCCGGGTTGCCCAATGTGAGGTTCGCCAGCACGGAGTCATGGAACAGGATCAACTCCTGCGGCACATAGCCCACCTTGGAGCGCCAGGCGATGAGATCGATCTCGCCGAGCGGAACGCCGTCGATGAGAACATCGCCCGATTCGGGTCGATGCAGGCCCACGATGAGATCGACCGCTGTCGTCTTCCCGGCGCCGGAATGACCCGTTAGCACGGTGATTTCGCCAGAAGGAATCAGCATCGAGGCGTCTTGCAGCACAAGCTGACTGTCGTGCCGAAAGCTTACCCGGTCGAGCCGGACGTCGCGCAGAAGACGAGGCGCCTTCGTGCCTACGGAGACTTCTCCAGCCAGGCGAGCCTCTTCTATGATGTCGAGCATCGCCATGTAGGGTGCCTCGTAGAGCACCGCCTTCTGATACTGCTTTTGCAGCTTGGCCACCGTGGTCACGGTGCGGAAGAACAGGATCCCCATGACCAGGAGTTCAGAGAGCGGAAGGCCCCAATACGCCCAGGCGAGGTAGAGGCACAATCCGCCGATCAGCGCTACCAGTACCTCCTGCAGGTAGGTCAGGGCGTGCCGGCTCACCACCTGCTTCCGAAGCGCGCGGCGCAACTGAGCGTTCTTGGCATCGAACAGGCTTCGGAAATGGCCTTGCCTGGCCATCGCCTTCAGCGGCTTGATGTTGGCCAGCGCGTCGCTCAGATAGGTCACCAGATCCGATGTGCGCCTGATCTGCTTTTGCCCGGCACTGCGCATGATGCGCACGAGGAAACTCAGACAAACGGTGATGACCAGGCCGACGCCCAAGGCGGCAAGCGCCAATTGCCAGGACACGAGCAGCGCGACGATCCCGTAGACCATGGTCTGAACGCCATAGACCAGGACGACTGCGATGTTGAGGTAGGCTTCGCCGGCGGCGGTTGCGTTGCCGCTCATGGCATTTGCGATCCGGCCGATCGGCTGATGGGTGTAGTAGCTCCATTTCACATTGAAGAGCTGCGCCATGAGCTGTTCCCGCAGGCCGGTCGCAACGCGGGCGACGGTGTAGCCCACATGCCTCATGGCGAAGAACAGGAACACGCATTTCAGGACGATGCCGCCGATGATGATCAGCAGAAGCAGACCGACATCCGGTTCCTGGCCCATCGACCCGAGCGCCCGGTTGAAAAACGCGACCAGCGGCGACGGATCCTCCAATCCCTCGTTGGTCGCCAGGCCCAGAAACGGCATGAGGCTGGCGAGCCCGATGCCTTCGAAGAATCCACCGATCAGGAGCAACACCAGAACGACCCACGGGTTGGTGTCCTGTGCCGTGAAGAAAATTCGTGCCAAGCGCCGCATGGCCTCTCCTTGGCACAAAACGGGGTGAAGTGAAAGAAATCGCGCACCCAGTATCCTGGCTGGCGCCCCTCCGCACATCGCCGGGGAACCGACGGCGTCGCCGCCACTCCGTCTCGATGGAGCGGCCGCAGACTCGGAGCCCCCGGGTGCGACAACAGTGTTGTGCCGTCGTCCCGGCCGTCGAGGCCGTGCGCCATCATCTCGGCACAATGCCGGGGTTTTTATTCGACGTTGGCGATCCGATCTCCTAGGTTGGCCGACCTCTCCGCCGGGGAGCGCATCCGGCACCTGGCGAACGGCCGGACCCGATCCGGTGCGACGCGATCGAACCGGCGGGGCGACAGGGAGCCGTCCCCCGCGCAAAGTGGACAACGGCATGAAGATCAGGGCATCGAACACGGCACCGCCAGCAGATGAGCAACGCGGGCTGGCGGCATGGACACGACCTGGGACGTTGGCTGCGATCGCGCTGGCCGCGGCGATCGGCTGGGCCAGTGGACAGTCGATTCTCGGTGCTCGAACTGCGGTGGCGGAAACACTGCCGAATTTCGAGGTCAAGCGGGCCGGCAACTCGAATACGTCGGGCGCCTATCTGGCCGGCCGGTTCGCGCAAAGCGTCAACGACGTGCCCTCCGCTTCCCGCTACATGACGGATGCGCTGGCCCGGGACCCCGGCAATGTCGAACTGTTGAGCCGGGTGTTCGCGCTAGAGATCAGCAACGGCGACATCGATACGGCCCTTGAACTTGGGCGCCGACTTCAGGTCGCTGCCCCGGACCATCAGATGTCAGCACTTATACTGGCGCTGGAAGAGGCCCGGAGCGGGCAGTTCGTAGACTCGCTGGCGCGCCTGCAGGCGATTGAGTCGTACGGCATCGCTCAGTTCATCGTGCCGCTGGTCGAGGCCTGGATGCAACACGCGCTCGGCGACGAGGCGGCGGCCATGACGGCGCTGGAGCCCATGCTCAGGCTGAATGGATTCAGCTCCCTGGCGAACCTGCACAAGGGGCTGATCCTCGATGCGCGGGGCGATCTGAATGGCGCGCTGGCAGCACTGACCGAGGCCCGTGAGTTGGGGAACGCCCTGCGCCTGGTGCAGGCCCTGGGATCGGTGCTCGAACGGCTGGGGCAGACCGAAGAGGCTCGCGCTCTTTACCAGGCCTATGCCGAGGAAAACCGCGATAGCCCGATGATCGAGCCGATCCTGGAACGGCTCGAAGCCAACGGCGAGGCGCAGCGGATCATCGAGGAACCGGTCGACGGGATTGCCGAGGCGCTGTTCCATATCGCGACCGCCCTCAATCAGGAAGGCGGCAGCGATGTGGCCCTGCTGATCGCACGGATGACGATTCACATGAAGCCGGATTTTCCGCTGGCGAGGCTTCTGTTGGCCGAGACAATGATCCGGGGCGGGCGGCAGGCCGAGGCCCTGGAGATCTACGAGACGATCCGGCCGGATGCGTCGGCCTACTGGACCGCCCAGCTCAGCGCATCGAATGCGCTCGAGGAGCTTGACCGCCCGGACGAGGCGATCGAATTGCTGCGAGAGCTATCGGACATGCGCGCCGATCGCATTACGGCGCTGGTGCGAATGGGCGACCTGCTGCGCAGCGAAAGCCGCTTCGACGAGGCGGTCGCGGCCTACGACGAAGCCGAAACGAGGTCGCCGGAACTGGCGGAGACCGATTGGACCTTCCTGTACAAGCGCGGCATTGCGCTGGAGCGGGCCAAGGATTGGGACCGGGCGGAGCGCGATCTCGTATTCGCGATCGATCTCAATCCCGACTACGCGCATCTGCTGAACTATCTGGGCTATTCCTGGATTGACCGCGGTGAAAACCTCGCGGAAGGCGAAGAGTTGATCAACCGAGCGGTCAGTCTCGAGCCGAATGACGGCTATATCGTCGACAGCCTTGGCTGGGTCTATTACCGCACCGGCCGGATGGAAGAGGCGGTCGATGCCCTGGAGCGCGCTGTCGTGCTGCGACCCGAGGACACGGTGATCAACGACCATCTCGGCGACGCTTATTGGATGGTCGGCCGTCGGACTGAGGCCCGCTATCAGTGGATCCGGGCGCAGCGCACCGCGGAAGAAGAAGATCTGCTGTTGGCGATTGAAGAGAAGCTCGCCAACGGCCTGTCGTCACCGGACCTGATCGAAGGACCGCAGACCGCCGGCGAGCCTTCGGTCGCGACGCCCTGACGGGCCGCCTCAGCGCTGCCATGGCGCCCAGGGCCGAGCCGCGGCATCGGGCCGCCGGCCGGAGTGAACAGGCCGCCCCGGCAAAGCTCAATCTCTACCTCCACGTCGTCGGTCGGCGCGCCGACGGCTACCATCTTCTCGACAGCCTCGTGGCGTTCGCGTCGTTCGGCGACCATATCAAGGTCTCCCGGGCGCCGGAGCTGACCTTCACCGTCGATGGCGAGTTCGCGGCAGTGGTCCCGGCCGGTGTTTCGGCCGAGGATAATCTTGTCGTGAAGGCGGCCCGCATGCTGTCCGAGGCACTGGACCGGCCGCCCGACGTCGCGATCCATCTGGCCAAATCGCTTCCGGCGGCCGCCGGTGTCGGCGGCGGTTCCGCCGACGCGGCGGCAACGTTGCGGGCCCTCGCCGGCTTGTGGGGGGTCGATCGCGAGGACTCGCGGCTTCAGGATCTTGCCTGTCGACTGGGTGCGGATGTGCCGGTCTGCCTTGCCGGACGAACAAGCCGGCTCGGCGGCATCGGGGACCGGTTGGACCCGGCCCCATCGCTGACAGGAGTGCCGATCGTCCTGGCGAATCCTAAAATGCCGGTCTCAACGCCGCAGGTTTTCAAGTCGTTCGCTGGCGCGTTCTCGGCCCCGTCGCCATCCTTCAACCCTCCCAGGGAGCCGGCGGCGCTGGCCGGATGGCTGGCCGAGCGGCGAAATGACCTGGCCGAACCGGCCGAGCGTCTGGTGCCGGCAATCGGCGACGTCATCGCGGCCCTTGGCGGCGCCCCCGGTTGCCTGCTTGCCCGCATGTCCGGCAGTGGCGCCAGCTGCTTTGGGATATTCGATACCGTCGAGCTGGCCGATCGGGGCGCTGCGCAAATTCAGGCCGCGCAGCCGGGCTGGTGGATCAAAAGCGGCACCTTGATCTAGCGCTGTCCATCAAGCGGGATCGGCGTCAGCATCGCAGGCGGCCGTCGTCGGCTTGCCTCTGGGTTACTGGGCGGCCGCCAGTGTCTTGAGGAGGTCGCGCAGCCCGGCACTCGCCTCGCCAGTGACGTAGAGCCCCTGTGACCGTTGGAATGCGCTGATCGCGTCCGTCGTCTTCTGGCCCACCCTGCCGTCCTCGCTTCCAGCGTCGTATCCGAATCCGTTGAGCAATTGCTGAATCTCGCGAACGAGCTCGCTGGGCTCGGCTGGAATTGGATCCGGACTCGGCGGCACCGGGGTCGGTGTTGTCGCCGGCGCAGCGACGGATGACGGTGCCGGCGGTGGCGCCGGCTCAGGCCTGGTGGCTGCGGTCAGTCGATCAAGCGACTCCTGGGCCTGGCTGTAGCCGGCATCCGCGGCGATGCGATACCAACCGGCGGCGGCCGCAAGATCCGGCGGCTCGTCGAGGCCGAGTTCGAACAGCTGGCCGAGATGGTATGCGCCGCGCGGCCGTCCGTTGGCCGAGGCGGCCTGGAACCAGCTTGCCGCCTGCAGGCGATTCTGTTGGATACCGCTGCCATACATGTAGGCGAGGCCGGCGGCGGTCTGGGCATCGGCATGTCCGGCTTCCGCGGCCGCGAGGAACAGCCGGAAGGCCGTCTCCAGATCCTTTCGCACGCCGAGTCCTCGGGCGGTCAGCACACCGAGGTTGTATTGCGCGTTGGCGATACCGGCCTCGCTGGCCAGCCGATACCAGTAGGCCGCATAGGAGTTGCTCTGCGCGACCGTCTCGCCGACCGCGTATTGGTTGGCGAGGTCATGCTGTGCCAATGGGTCGCCGGAAAGAGCGCGATCGGCCAGGGTCTGGATCTGCGGTGACGCATTGGCCGGAAGCGGCGCCAAATGGTCCGGCAGCCGCGCTGGCGAGGTCGTCGCGACCGTGACCGGTTCGACGGCGGTCGATGCTGGCGGTGGTGGCGTCGCCTCCGGCGCGCTCGTTGGCGCTGGAACTGGAGCCGGGGCAGGAGCCGGTTCGGCAACGCTCGGCGGCGCCGCGGCTGCGGCCGGCGGCGGCTCTGGCGTTGGCGGTGGCTGAACGGCGGCGGTTTCCGGCGCTGGCGGCTCCGGTTCGACCGGGCGCTCCAACTGCGGTGTCGGCGGCAGTGCTTCGTCGGCGGTGTCGTCGGGATTTGCGCGGTCCATGTAGGTGGCCAGCAGCGCTGCAAGCTGCCCGGTTGGCAGTGCATAACGCGCCTGCGCCCACTCGGCCAGCGCCACGGTCTGTTGACGTTGCTGATATCCCCAATAGGAGATGCCGCCAAGGATCGCCAGGATCAGCATCCAGAACACCGGCGCGCCGAACTGCAGCTTGCGCCGTGGGCGCGGCGGATCCGCCGCCTTCTCCAGACTCTCTGCCCCGGGCTCGAGCGGCGGGAGGATCTGGTCGAGTTCGACATTGCTGTCGGCCTCTTCGTCGAGGTCGCGCGTTGCGGTCAACTGTGCGGCCGCGGAACTGTCCGGCTGCGCGGACGCTCCAGCGGCTTGCTGTTGGGGCTGGCTTTCGAAATCCTCGGCCTCTGCGCCGATCGGTCCGAGCGAACTGCCGGGGGCGTTCTGCGCCGCCAGATCCGGCGAGTCTCCGAACAGCGCGCTGGCGCTGTCATCCTCGAAGGCCGGTCGCGTGGCGCCGGCAAACGGATCGTTCGCCGCGCCGCCAAGGCCGCCGGTTGGTTGCGGATCCGGGCCGTCGTTCGCCGGTGTCTCGACGGCCTGGGCACTTGGCTCTGGGTAATCGAGCGCCGATTCGGTCCCGGATCGGGTTGGAAGTTCGTCGCTGGACGGTGCTTTGATTTCTGGTGTTTCGATCGCCGGTGTTTCGATTGGCGATGTATCGATTGCGGCAGGTGTCGGCCCCGGTTCTTCAGGCTCGACCGTCGCGCCCCGGCTCTGAGTCAGCTCGGGTCCGGGCATGGCCGGGCCGATCGTCGGGCCATCGTCCTGGTTGCGCAGTCCGGCCATGGGGTCGAACGGGGCGTCCGGTTGCTGGGGCTCAGGCTCCGGCGACGACTCCACCGCAAATGCGCTTTGGTCCGGACTCTGCGGTTTCTCAGCGAACAGGGGGTCATCGCCGCCCTGGGACGGCGTCTCCACAAACAGCGGATCCTCCGAGGTGGAGGGCTGCGGCGCGGAAGTGAACAGCGGATCTTCCGTTGCCGCCGGCTTTGATGCCGGGGCGAACAGGGGATCCTCGGCCGCCGGTTGGGCGACGGAGTCTTCTACAAACAGTGGCTCCCTGCTCTCGGTACTGGTCGAACTGTCGACGAAGAGCGGTTCCTTGCCGCCTCCCTCCGGCTCGGCAGCGGGTGAGAACAGCGGGTCGCTTTTTGCGCTCACGCCATCGGGCGGATCGCCGAGCAGCGGATCGGCTTCAGGCTCGGGGATAGATGGCGGTTCCGAGAACAGCGGTTCCTTGCTTGATCCGGCCGCGTCGGTGAACAGCGGATCTTCCGATTTCGGAGCGGGATCGGGCGGCGATTCTGAGAACAAGGGCTCATTGCCGGCACCGGCCGTCTCGGTGAACAAGGGATCTTCCGATTTCGGAGCGGCATCCGGCGATGATTCGGAGAACAGGGGATCTTTGCCGGCACCGGTTGCCTCGGTGAACAGCGGGTCATTGGGGACCGTTGCGGATTCGGGCGCAAAGGCTGAGTCTTCGGGTTCTGACGACGGCGCCGGCCATAGATCTGCTGCCGTGGTCGCGCCGCTGCTGGTCCCGCTTTCGGCCGATTCGGAAATGCCTGCCGAGGTCGAGGCGGCATCGAACCCGCCCGCCAATGGCGAATGAGAATCGGATTGTGACGGCGCAGGCTCCGGCGCAGGAGAATCGGACAGACCCGTCCATAGAGGATCCTTCGCCGCCGGTTCCGGCGCCGAATCCAGGGCGGCGGTAGTGGGTACCGCAGCCGAAACACCTTCCGAGTCGCTACCGAGTGGCGGCGTCTCCGCTCCGTCGTCCTGCCCCTCCAACCGTTTAACGATCAACTTGAGAGCAGCGGCAAACTCATCGGCGGATACATCCGCCCCGGCATTCTGCGACTCGGAATCACTCGGGTCCTGAGTTCCCGGTTGATCCGGTCGGTGCCCGGTCATACCTGTCCTCCATGCATGGGCACGGTACCCGGTTCATAAACAGCCTTCTATCAGCTTCTAATATGGCCGCAATGAGACCGCAACCCGCCGATTCTACGCCAGTTGCGGCCCAATCCCGAACTGGGTATTGTGCCGCGCCGATCCGCTGGGGCGTAGCCAAGTGGTAAGGCAGCGGTTTTTGGTACCGCCATTCGCAGGTTCGATCCCTGCCGCCCCAGCCACGCTTGGCGAATCACGAGACTGTCAGCCTAAGCGAAACACGTTAACCAATTTCGAGCGTCTCCGAGCAGGCTCCCTGGCCGATTCCCGTGGTCTGAAAACAGCCTGAGTTCCTGACTATTCGGAGGGCCGCCGAAGACCGATCTCCGCAGCCAGATCTTCGGGGCGGCGGGCCGAATCTCATATCTCAAGCCACCAGGCATCGACCGCGTCAAAGCGCGCGTTGTCTGTGAGACGCTTGAGGACCAAGTTGAATAACTTCCTTGTGACAGAACCTTGAGGTTAACAATCTATTTACCCATATATACTACTTAATCTATTAGAAATATATCGAATTGATATATAGAATGTTACGCAAACCTGCCGCGCCGAGGAGGATTGCATGGTTAGGAACCCGGTAATTGCAGCATGGATTGCCGGCGGATTGATCTGGGGCGTCGCCCTGTTTGGCCTTGGAGCCATGGGGGGGCCCGATGTGATCGATGATATCCAGGGAATGGCTCAGAATTCGCCCTGGACTGCTGGTGCTGAGGACGTTGCGGATGCGTATGAGCGGGCGCTCGACGGCGATCCCTGGGGCGATGCGGATGCGTTGCCCTATGGCGGCGTCTATCGCCCCGCAGGCGCGCCGGATAGCTAAGGGATTGCGAGGAGACGGCCGGCCCTGACTTGGCCCGCCGTCTCCCGTATGCCCAGAACGCGAGCTGCGGATGCAGATCCCGCTCGGCGTTTCATTGGCCTGTCAAGCCGTAGACCTCCTGCAACTCCCCAAAACCTTTCAATGAGAACTGCCCAAGCGGCGCAAGGGTATCGCCACAGTGCTTGGCGAATTGCGCCGATGCCACGACATCCCGACCCAGTTCGGCTGCCACCGTCTGCAGCCGGGCGGTCCGGTTGACGCTCCGTCCGATCGCCGTGAAATCGAGCCGGCTTGCGCCGCCGATATTGCCGTACAGGACCTCGCCGATATGGAAAGCCAGTGCGTGTCGCAGCACAGGCCCGCCGCGTCCCGCGAGGTCGGCGTTGCGATCGGCAAGGTTGGTTGCCGACACGGCGGCGACAGCCAGCGCGGCGCGGCAGATCTCTGCCGGATCTGCATCGGCCAATGGGAAGATCGCCAGCAGGCCGTCGCCCATGAACTTCAGCACCTCGCCACCATGGGCCTCGATCGGCGGCACGACACAGTCGAAATAGGTATTCAGCAGCCCGATGACCTCTTCGCCGGGACGCTCATTGGTCATCCGGGTGAAGCCTCGCAGATCGCCAAGCAGGATGGCGGCGCGGATAAGTTCCGTATCGCCGCGGCGGATCGCCCCTTTCAGCACGCGCTCGCCGGCATTGCGACCGACATAGGTGTCCAGCAGATTCACCGCGGTCCGCTTCAGCGCATAGATTTCGGCCAGTCGTGACAGCGGCACGCGGATCGCCTCCAGCGCCGCCAGATCACTGGAATCGAACCCGCCGGTCCGTTTGGTCGTCCAACTCGCAGCATGGGTCTCGCCACTGGTGAATGACAGCGGCTGCGCGACGTAATCGGTGATGCCTTCGGCACGGAACTCTTCCAAGATCTTGAAGTCGTCCGGACAATCGGCGCCATCGAGGGCACGTCGGATTACCTTGCCTTCGCGCATCACCGCGGCCACCGGATTGCGCTTGAACTCATCCGACTGAAGCATGCTGAACGGCGCGTCGGTCACCAGGACCTCTTCGCCCGGTCGCCACAGGAAACGGCGGCCCATGATGTCGGGATGCAGCGTGCGCACGAAGACCGCGGCACGGTGTAGCGGTACCCCTGCCGCGGTCAGCCTCTGGCAGAGTTCTCCGAGGATATCCTGCGGCAGGCGCACGGTCCGCGCGCCATCGATCATCCAGTCGACGATGGACTGGACTTTTTGACCGCGGTTCGGATCTTCGGCGCCGGACATTGCCCGAACGATACGCGATCGGTGCAGGTAGCACGATTGATAGATTGAGTGCTCGACAGGCAACGTACTTCGGTTTCGGTCATGGCGATCGCCGTTCATCAGGCAAGCCACCGATCATCCGGTTCAGCGCCTCAATTGGCGTGACAGCGAACGGCTCGGTCTGAGACGGTTCGCTCGGAAAACGAACCATGATTGCCCAGCAACAGGTAGTCTGGCGCAAACCTGGGGGAGGTAGCGCAAGCCGCCCATGAACGTCGCGAATCTCTTGAAGCGAGCCGGGCTTTCGCTGGCCGATCACACGGCAGTGGCCGTTGGGGTCAATCCTCATAAGACATACGGCCAATTGCTGGACCGGGTCGCGGTGATGGGCGGCGGTCTGCGGCAAGACCTCAAACTGGAACCGGGTGACCGCGCCGCCCTGATCATGAAGAACTGCCCACAGTATGTGGAACTCCTGTTTGCCTGCTGGCACGCCGGCGTGATCGCGGTCCCGATCAACGCCAAGCTGCACGGGCGTGAATTCGCTTTCATCCTGGAGCACAGCGGCGCCAGAACCTGCTTCGTCACCCGGGATCTGATGGAGAGCGTGTCGCCACTGCGAGGCTCTCTGCCGGCATCTCGAACAGGTCATCTGTGTCGACGAGGACGTCTATCGGGATCTGGGAGAGGGCGACCCGGCCGCGATGGCGACGACTACGCCCAACGACGTGGCCTGGCTGTTCTACACCAGCGGCACGACCGGCCGCCCCAAGGGCGCGATGCTGACGCATCGCAACCTCATGAACATGACCGCGAGCTATTTGGCCGATGTCGATCGGATCGCGCCGGGCGACGGCATCCTGCACGCCGCGCCGATGTCGCACGGTTCTGGGATATATGTCCTGCCGCATGTGGCGAAGGGCGCCGTCCAGGTGATCCCGCCAAGCGGCGGGTTCGATGTCCCGGAAGTCCTGGACCTGATCGCCGCGTGGCCGGGCCTGTCGATGTTCGCCGCTCCCACGATGGTCAAGCGCCTTGCGGAGCATCCGGCAACCGCCAGGGCCGACCTGCGAAATCTGAAGACCATCGTCTACGGCGGCGGCCCGATGTATCTGGCCGACCTGGAGAAGGCGCATGACGTCTTCGGCCACAAGCTGGCGCAAATCTACGGCCAGGGCGAATCTCCCATGACCATTACGGCGCTGGACAAGGCGAGCCATGCCGAAACAAGCCACCCGCGCTATCGCGAGCGGCTGGCGTCGGTCGGCACGCCGCAGTTATCGGTCGAGGTGCGTATCGCGGATGCTGACGGCACCACTTTGCAGACGGGCCAGCCGGGTGAAGTCTTGGTGCGGGGCGACGCGGTGATGCGGGGCTATTGGAAGGATCCCGAGGCGACATCCGCTGCGTTGCGCGATGGCTGGCTGTGGACCGGCGACATGGGCTCGATGGACCAGGACGGCTATCTCACGCTACGCGACCGCTCGAAGGACCTGATCGTCAGCGGCGGCAGCAACATCTACCCACGCGAGGTTGAGGAGGTGCTGCTGCAGCATGCGGCCGTCGCCGAGGTCTCGGTTGTCGGCCGCCCGGATGCGGAGTGGGGTGAGGTGGTGGTTGCATTCATCGCGCCGGCGCAGGGAATGCGGCCGGATCCGGCTGTTCTCGACGCTCACTGCCTGGAGTACATCGCGCGGTACAAGCGCCCCAGGGAGTACCAATTCCTCGCCACGCTGCCGAAGAACAACTACGGCAAGGTCCTGAAGACCGCGTTGCGGAAACGTCTGATGACCCGGAAGGAGGATCGGTGTGGCTGAACGATTGAAAGACAAGATCGCCCTGGTCACAGGCGCCGGCTCGGTCGGCCCGGGCTGGGGCAACGGCAAGGCGATATCGGTGCTCTTTGCGCGCGAGGGGGCGCGCATTTTCGGCGCCGATATCAATATCGAGGCGGCCCGCGAGACGCAGCGGATCGTCGAGCAGGAGGCAGGTGTTTTCCTCGGCTACGCAACCGATGTCGCGAGCAGCGATCAGGTCGAGGACATGATCCGTGCCTGCCTGGACAGATTCGGCCGGATCGACATCCTGGTGAACAATGTGGGGATCGCAAAAGTCGGCGGCCCGGTCGATCTGGACGAGGCCGAGTGGGACCGGGTGATGGATATCAATCTGAAGAGCGTCTTTCTCACCAGCAAGCACGTGTTGCCGATCATGGAGGCCCAAGGCAGCGGAGCCATCGTCAACATCTCGTCGATCGCCGCCATGCGCTGGACCGGGGTGCCCTATGCTACCTATTACGCTAGCAAGGGCGGCATGCTCTCGCTCACCCGCGGTATCGCGCTGCAATACGCCAAGGCTGGTATTCGCGCCAACTGCGTGCTGCCCGGTCTCATGAACACGCCCATGGTCCATGCCGGACTGACCGGCGCCTATGGCAAGGAAGGAGATGTCGAGAACCTGATCAAGGTGCGCGAGGCACAGTGCCCGATGGGCCATATGGGTGACGCCTGGGACGTGGCGCATGCGGCGCTGTATCTGGCGTCCGATGACGCCAAATACGTGACAGCCGCCGAACTGGTCGTGGATGGTGGGATTACCGCGAAGTACGTCTGAAGGAGGTGCCGGCCTGGGCCGGCACTGTCAATGCCCTAACGCCCCTCGCGGCGCCAGGTGGCCATCAGCCCGCCAAGCGCCAGCACGAGCACCAGCGCCGCCGGAAGCAGCGGCGCCTCGCGGGCGCCGGTCACCAGATAGTCGCCATTGGAGCGTAGTCCGATCCAACTGCGGCCGGCGGTGTCGCGCTCAGGGTCGACACGGCGGATCGTCGGTACACCGTCTTCGGCAAGCCAGAAGATGCCGCCGCCGGTAGCATCGGCGACCGGGCGCACGAACTCCTCCGTGGTGCGCATATCGGACAGCTCCGGCGGGTTCAGTCGGCCGACGACCGCAAGCGCGGTGAGCTCGCCATCGTCGATCCGGAACAGCCCCGGCTCGTCGGCGACGTAGTCGGCGATCGCCCGGCCGGGCGTCTCGCTGCTCAATTCCAGGGTCTCGGTGCCGCCGGACGGCGTCGTGATCTGTATACTTCCGCCGTCGCGCTCCAGGCTGCGCCGTTCGATCCGGATGTGCCGGTCGTCGACCGCGGTGCGCAGGTCCTCCTCCTCGAGTTCCGGCTCCTTCATCAGCCAGTGCGCCAGCCGGCGCAGCAACTCCGATTGCGGTCCGCCGCCATCGAAGCCGCGACTCCACAGCCACATGTGATCGCTCATCAGTTGCGCCACGCGGCCCTCGCCGACGCGGTCGAGGATCAGCAACGGGCGTGCCGCCGCCCCCTCCATCACGATCGACCCGCTGGTCGGCACCACATCGACCTGCCGGTACCAACGGCCCCAGCCGGGTCCGGCCCCGGTTGCACCGCGCGGAACAACTCCGCGAAGCTCGCTATACGCGTCTTCCAGATCGCCGGTCACCGGGTGGCGCAAGCCAAGCCCTGTCACGGCCGGCCGATAGCCTTCCTCGATCACCTGCCCTGTCGGCTCGCCCGGCAGCACCGTGCCAAGCGGCGTGCGGTACAGGCTGAAACCGGCGGCGAATTGCGGACCGCTGGCCTCAAGGAAGGCGCCGCCGGATTCGACGTAGTTGGCGATATTGCTGAGATACAAATTGGGCAGCACACCGCGTCGGCGATAGCGGTCGAAGATGATCAGGTCGAACTCGTTCAGCCGGAGTTCGAACAGCTCGCGGATCGGGAACGAGATCAGCGACAGCTCGCTGATCGGCGTGCCGTCCTGCTTCTCCGGCGGCCTGAGGATGGTGAAATGCACCAGATCGACGCTGGGATCGGATTTCAGGATGTTGCGCCAGGTGCGTTCGCCGGGATGCGGCTCGCCCGACACCAACAGTACGCGCAGCCTGTCGCGGACGCCGTTGACCACCAGCGCCGCGCGGTTGTTGGACAGGGTGAGTTCCTGCTGCGCCGCCGTGACCTCCAATTCGATGACCGTGGACCCGCCATGGTCGAGTTCGAAGGTCAGGTCGACATCCTGACCGACCGGCACCTGGTAGGGCTGCGGGTCGCCGCCGTCCTGGCTGGCGGTCACGGTGACCAGACCGCTGCCGCCGCGAACCGGCAGATCGTCGACCCGGATCGTGGTGGTGATCTGTCGCCCGACCAGGCCGAATGCCGGTGCCTGAACCACCACCAGCCGGCGGTCGGCTTCGTCGCGATCTCCGGTCAGCAGGGTGTGGACCGGGCCGCCGCCCTGCAATGATCGTGTGTCCTGGGGGGCGTCGTGGACCTGGCCGTCGGTGAGCAGGATCGTGCCGGCGACGCGCCGCCGCGGCACATCTGCCAATGCGGTGTCCAGCGCGTCGAACAGACGGGTCTCGCCGAGCTGGCGATTGGCGTCGATCCCGGTGCGGACGATGCGCAGGTCGATGTTCTCCATCTCCGACAGGCTGGCGGTGATGTCGTCCAGCGCCCGGTCGGCGCGGCCGCCACGACTGCCGATCGCCTGGCTCGGCGACTCGTCGATGATGACGACGGCGACGTCGGGGATCGGCTCACGTTCCTCCTGCACCAGGGAGGGGTTGATCAGCGCCGCTGCCAGCGCCGCCATCACCAGCGATCGCAGGCCGGTGCCCCGCGCCCTGCGGAATGCCCCGTACAGAAGGGTGGCAAGCGCCAGCGCAAACAGCGGACCGAGTACGGTCCAGGGCAGCACCGGCGCGATGGCGATGGATGCGGTTTCGATCATTGCCCAAGCCGCTCCAGGATCGCCGGCACGTGAACCTGGTCGGCCTTGTAGTTGCCGGTCAGGGCGTACATCACCAGGTTGACGCCGAAGCGGTAGGCCATCTCACGCTGTTGCTCGCCGCCCGGCACCACCGGGAACAGCGGCGTGCCGGTATCGCTGACCGCCCAGGCGCTGGCCCAGTCATTGGCGCCGATGATGACCGACGAAACGCCGTCATTGATGTGCTCCTCGGCATTCTCCACCCAGAGCTCACCGCCGGCATAGCGGCCAGGGAAGTCCTGCATAAGGTAGAAGGCCTTGGTCAGCACATGGTCGGGCGGCACCGGTGCCAGCGGCGGGATGTCGATGCCCTCGGTCAGGGTCCTGAGACGCTGGGCGCCCGGTCCGGCCGCGCCGCCGCCATAGGCCTGGTCGCGGGTGTCGAACAGGATCGTACCGCCATTGCTCAGATAGTCGTTCAGCCGGTCGACAGTTGCATCCGACAATGGTCGCTGCTCGGGCACCACCGGCCAGTACAGCAGCGGGAAGAACGCCAATTCGTCGACGGTCACATCGACGCCGATGGCGCCTTCCGACTCGACCGCCGTGCGCGCGAACAGGACCGCGCTCAGACCATTGAGCCCAGAGCGGCTGACATTGTCGATCTCGGGGATGCCGACCAGTACATAGGCCAGGTACGTCCCGTTGGCCGCCTGCAGCACCATCGCCTCGTCTTCCTGGGCCTGTGCGTCCGTACCAAATCCGATGACAACCGCCAGCATCAGAGCGGCAGTGGCCGATCCCGCGGCCAAGCGCCGCGGTGTGATCCGCAGCAGACCGCGGAGCATCAGGGCGATGATCATATCGATTGCGGTGAGTCCCAGAGCGATGGCGAGCAGCAGTGGCATCAGATCCACCTCTCCGCGTGGGGAATAGGTGCTCACGGCAACGCCGGTCGGCAGCTCGGCGATCGGCTCGAGTACGTCGACCGTATCGCCGAGATTGAGGGCGCGACGGGATTCCTCAGTGCCATAGAAACCCGGCGGGTGTTCCGGACTCACCAAGGTCTCACCGATGTCGGCGGCGGCAATCGGCACGGCGGTCGCGGGCGGCGTCATCAGCCGGCCAAGCCCGTCGAGCAATTGCAGCGGCTTCAGGCTCTGATTCCCGCCTTCGCCCTGCACCCCCTCGCTGAGCGCGACCACCCGACGCAGCATATCGACGAACAGGCCGGACAGCGGCAGGTTGGACCATTCCGCGCCCGCGGTGGTGTGAACGAGCACCAGCCAACCGCCACGCCCGTCGGCGCCGGCTCGCCGGTCGGCCGTCACCAGCGGTGTTCCGTCCTGCAGTCGCGCCCAGGTCTTGCCCGCCAGGTCCAACGACGGTTCGGCAAGCACCTGCCGCTCGATCAGCACATCGGCCGGCGCCGGCAGACCGTAGAACGGGCTGGACTCCTCGAATGGCGCCAGCGGCATCGGCTCGGTCCAGCTCAACGTCCCGGTCAGGACCCGGTCGCCGTGTCGCAGGCGAACCGGAACCAGCGGGTCGGGATTGGCGGCCAACAACGGGCCGGCGAAGCGTACCAGGACGCCGCCATCTTCGATCCAGCGCTCGACCGCCTCGGCCTCCTGTGCCGTCAGGGCACCGGCATCGGGCAGGATCAGGACCGCGATGCCGCTCTCAAGCAGATCGGCGGCGTCGCCGCGGCGGACCTCGCTATAGGGGTCAAGCGCCTGGGTCAGGTAATGGGTATCCGTCAGCAACGGCTGTGCCGTGTTGGCCAGGCCGCCTGTGATCAGGCCGACCGGCCGCCGCCGCCAGCGCTCGTCCAAGAGGACCACCGCGCCGGCAGTCGTTTCGCCCTCGATCTCCATACGGATCGCTTCGTTGCGCAGTTCGACAGGAAGTTCGACTGTTGCCTCGACCGCCGCTTCGCCGGCCTCGAGCGTCACTTCCTGACGGCTCAACAGGCGGCCGTCTGATGCGATCACCCGCAGCCAGACACGGTCGGCGACGTCGGCGCCTTCGATACGCCGAATGCGGGCGACCAACTCGGCGCCTGCGGTCGCCGGCGGTTCCAGCAGGTGCGGTGTCTCGGTGCGGTCCGGTAACAGGACTTCGGCGCTGCCGAAGCGTTGCAGGCGCTCCGCCAGGTTGATCGTGGCGTCGCCGCCAAGCCCGTCGGTCAACCACACGACATGGGCAGAGCCATCGATCTGAAGATCGCGCAGCGCCTCCAAAGCCGCGGCGCGGTCCGTCGGCCAAGGGACCGGGGTCAGGCTGTCGGCCAGCCCGCGGGCCTCCGCCGGGCGCAACAGGCCGGTCGGCTCCGGCGCCTCGTTCGGGGATTTGGCCGCGGTCGTCAGCACGACGAGCCGACGATCCTCGAGCTCCGCTCGGTCGATAACCGCCTCATCTGACGCTGGCGGGCAGGCCAGTCGCGGGCCGCAGCCCAGCCATTGTCAACCACCAGCATGACCGGGCCGCTGCCCGGCAGGTCGGCGCCGGGGTTCAGCAGCGGGCGGGCCAGTGCCAGGATAATCATCGCCGCCAGCAACAGCCGCATCAGCAGCAGCCACCACGGTGTGCGATCGGGTGTCTCTTCCTGGGCCACCAGGTCGTAGAGCAGGCGCACGGCCGGGAAACGCAGCAGGCGGGGCGCCGGCGGTGTCACGCGCAGCAGCCAGTAGATCAGCGGCAGGATGCCGAGCGCCAGCAGCATCCAGGGGGTGGCGAAGACCAGGGGACCAAGCGTCAGCATCAGCGCCTCATGCCGCCGGTTCTGTCGCGCTGGTCGCCGGCAGGTCTATCGGATCCTGCGACAGTGCCGCGAACAAGGTGAGCAACGCGGTTTGCGGCGGTCGGTCGGTATGGTGCACCGCCCAGGTCCAGCCGGCGCTCCGGCACAGTGCCTGCAAGCCGTCCTGCTGTGATTTGAGGCGGTCCAGATAGGCTTCGCGCACCGACTCGACCCGCGGGATCAGGGTTTCCTGCTCACCCTCAAGCCCCTCGAACCGCACCCGACCGTCGAACGGCAGCGTCGCCTCGGCCGGGTCGAGGACCTGCACCATATGGCCGCGGACGCCACGATTGGCATATTTGGCGACCACCTTGTCGATCTCGGAAAGAGGGTTCAGAAGGTCGCCCAGGATCACCAATTCGGCATGGCGCGGTATATGGGCGTCGCCGGGCAGACCGTCCTCGGCGCTGGGCTCTGCGCGGCCGGCGACATCGAACGCCTCGACAATGCGATTGACGGCGGTCTCTCCGGTCGCGGGCCCGTGGCTGCCACCCAGCAGCGCGACCCGCTCTCCGCCGCGGTTCAGCAGGATCGACAGCGCCAGCAACAACAGTTCCGCCCGTTCGCGCTTACTCGGCAACTCGCGCCCGGACCGATATTCCATCGAGGGCGAGGCATCGCGCCACAGCCACACCGTCTGCGCCGCCTCCCATTCCAGTTCGCGGATGTAGACGGATTGGGACTTTGCCGTCTGGCGCCAGTCGATGCGCTGGATGGAGTCACCGGGCTGGTATTGCCGGAACTGCCAAAAGCTCTCGCCGATACCGACACGGCGGCGGCCGTGGACGCCCTGCGCCACGGTCGAAGCGACGCGCTCGGCCGCGACCAGCAACGGCGGGACCGTGCTGACCAGCGTTTCGGCACGCTGTCGCATGGAGGAACGATTTGAGGCCATGGGCGCGCTGGGCGTCCTCAGGCCATCGGTGCTGTCAATCGACGGATCACATCTTCGATTGTAACACCATCCGCCCGAGCCGAGAAATTGAGCGCCATACGGTGTTTCAGCACCGGCTCTGCCAGCGCCAGAACGTCATCGACGGACGGCGCAAGGCGGCCTTCGAGCAGCGCCCTGGCGCGGGAGGCCAGCATCAATGCCTGGCTGGCGCGGGGACCGGGACCCCAGGCGACATGGCGCTCGACCTCGGGCAGGTCGCTGGCGTCCGGTCGGCCGTTGCGGACCAGTTTGAGGATGGCGTCGACGACGCTGTCTCCAACCGGCACGCGGCGCACCAGGGTCTGGGCGGCCTGCAGGTCTTCCGGCGTGAGAACCGACGATATGGTGTCCTGATGCGCGCCCGTGGTGGCGATCAGCATGCGGCGCTCGGCCTCTTCGTCGGGATAGCCGACATCGATCTGCATCAGGAAGCGGTCAAGCTGGGCTTCCGGCAGCGGATAGGTGCCTTCCTGCTCCAGCGGGTTCTGAGTGGCCAGCACGTGGAACGGCCTGGGCAGGTCGTGGTAATGGCCGGCGACGGAGACCCGGTGCTCCTGCATGGCCTGCAGCAGGGCCGACTGGGTCCGCGGGCTGGCGCGGTTGATCTCGTCGGCCATCAGCAGCTGACAGAAAACCGGGCCGGGCAGGAACCGGAAGGCGCGGCGGCCATTGTCGCCTTCTTCCAGGATCTCCGAGCCCAGGATATCCGCCGGCATCAGGTCCGGCGTGCACTGGATGCGGCGATCTTCCAGACCAAGCACGGTCCCCAACGTTTCCACGAGCCGGGTCTTGGCCAGGCCGGGCACGCCGATCAGCAGAACGTGGCCGCCGGCCAGCAGGGTGATCAGGGTTTGATCGACAACGTCCTGTTGGCCGAAGATGATGCGGCCGATCGCGGATCGGACCTTTGAGAGTTTCTCACCGAGTCTTTCGACTTCGGCGATAAGTTCGGCGGGGGCGGCATCTGACGAGGCCGAAGTCTTCGGCGCGGTGCTATCGAGGTCGGTCAAGGGAGGTCTCCGGTTTCCTTCTTCCTCGGTACCGGGAGAGTATGGCGAAAATGGGTAATGACGGGACGTCCATCGATGAAAAATTGAAATCGGCGCGGCATTCCGAACCGGCCGATGTCCGGTCCTACGACATAAGAATTGCAGCCGATGGGACCTGGTTCTACCTGGGATCGGCGATCCGAAGAATGGCGCTGGTCAAGCTGTTCGCTTCTGTCCTGAGCCGGGACGAGGACGGTGACTACTGGCTGATCACGCCGGTCGAGCGTGGCCGCATAACGGTCGACGACGCGCCGTTCACCGCCGTGGAACTTGATGTGACCGGCAATGGCGGTGTCGAGGCATCCATCCTGAACTTCCGCACGAACCTGGATCAGCATGTCGAGGCCGGGGCCGACCATCCGATCCGCGTCGCCTTCGACCCTGAAAGCGGTGAGCCGCGACCATATATTCTTGTAGAACCGGGATTGGAGGCGCTGATCCGCCGCCCGGTCTATTATCAAATGGTCGACCAGGCGATGGAGGTCGACGGTCGGACGGGTGTATGGAGTCACGGGATCTTCTTTCCTCTGGATCAGGGGTCGTAGCGCTGGACCGGGCCGAACTGCGACGACGGCTGCCGCGCTTCGCGGCCATGCCATCGGCGTCGCGCCGGCGTGTGCGCGGCGACCACGATCTCAACCCCGGCATGTCCGCACCGGCCGAGTTGCGCGAGGCCGCCGTGCTGGTGCCGCTGGTCGAGCGGGAGTCGGAAATGACGATCCTGCTGACCGAGCGCACCGCGCACCTGGCGGCTCATGCCGGACAGATCAGCTTTCCCGGCGGCGGTGTGGAGGCCGAGGACCGTGACGAGATTGCCGCCGCGCTGCGCGAAGTCGACGAGGAAATCGGATTGCCGCAGGATCGCATCGACGTCATCGGCCGGCTCGACACCTATGTCACCCGGACCGGATTTCGCGTCGAGCCGATCGTCGGGCTGGTGCGGCCGCCTTTCGCACTGCAGCCGGACGCCAATGAAGTGGCGGATGTTTTCGAAGTGCCGCTGTCCTTTGTTCTCGATCCCGCCAACCTGCAGCGGCACAGCCGGATGTTCCAGGGCCGGCGGCGGTATTTCTATGCCTTCCCATTTCAGGACCGCTACATCTGGGGCGCAACCGCGGGCATGCTGTTGAACCTGCGCGAGGCGCTGTCGGGCGCGGCATGACGATGGGCTCGTTTACTTCGCAGGACCCAGCGCGACCTGAGCGGTCGGTTCCGGTATTTCGGTCGCGGGCCGCCGTGCCGGTCATCGGATTGGCTGGACGGTCAACGTGACGGTTCCCGGGGACGGCCGCATGGAGTCTTTGCCGGACAGCCGATCCGGCTGGATGCGTGCGCCGGCTACCCGCAAGGTCATGGCGGCGCTCACGACGAGCGGCGAAACGGTACGCTTCGTCGGCGGCTGCGTGCGGGATTCCCTGTTGGGACGACCGATCGCCGATATCGACATTGCTACGACGATGGTGCCGCAGACCGTAATGCAGGGCGTGACCGCGGCCGGGCTGAAGGCAATCCCAACCGGAATTGATCATGGAACGGTGACCGTGGTCGCCGACGGTCAGCCATTCGAGGTCACGACCTTGCGGCGCGATGTGGCGACGGATGGCCGCCATGCGGTCGTGGCCTTCACCGAGGATTGGAAACAGGACGCGGCGCGGCGGGATTTCACGATCAACGCCTTGTCCGCCGACCAGGACGGGCGCCTATTCGATTATTTCGGGGGCGTCGCGGATGCCCGCGCCGGGCGCATTCGCTTCGTCGGCGACCCGATCCGTCGGATCGAGGAGGACGTGTTGCGGCTGCTGCGGTTTTTCCGCTTCTACGCTCAGTTTGGCAGGCCGCCTGCAGACCACGCAGCGCTGAAGGCCTGTGCCGCCATGGCGGGGCGGATCGGATCGCTGTCCGGCGAACGGGTCCGGGTCGAGGTGCTGAAACTCCTTGCAACAGCCGACCCGATGGAGTCATGGCGGCTGATGATCGAGACCGGCGTCGCGGCGCATACGATCGGCGAACCAGGCGATATCGGCCGGCTTGCCGGGCTCATGTCGGTCGAGTCCGAGTGCGGGACTGGCGCCGAACCGGTGCGCCGGCTTGCGGCGCTACTCACCGGCGGATTGGCGGCGGCGACCGCTTTGGCCGACCGATTGCGCATGTCGCGCGCCGAGCGCGACCGGTTGGCGGCGTTGGCCGATCATGGTCAGTGCGTGGCGGCTGATACGGAGCCGGCGGTGCTGCGTCGTATGATTTACCGGCTTGGCGGTGCGACCGCTTTTGACCGGATCCTCTTGGCCTGGGCCCGCGAGCCGGGCGAAGAGCGCTTCAAGTCGATGGTTCGCCTTGCTGAAGAGTGGTCGCCGCCGAAATTCCCCCTGAAGGGACGGGATGCGATGGCACAGGGCTTGTCGGCCGGTCCGGCCGTGGGCGACCTGCTCGCGGCGATCGAAGCAGATTGGATCGCCGGTGACTTCCAGTCGGATCGAAAAGCGCTTCTGACGGAGTTGAAACGCAGGATCGCGGGAGGTTCGCCGCCGGTCTAATCGGCTGTGCGGAGAGTCTCAGCCGTTAGTCGACGCGGACGGTGCGGCCGATGATGCTCCGGGACACGACGCCGTCGTCGACCCGGCTGAATTCGATATCCAGGCCGGCCTCGGTCAGGATGCGCTCGTAGCTCTGCAACTGGTAGCTGCCATCGTCCAACACGACCAACGAGAAGACCCCGAGCCGACCGTTGTCGATCCGGGCCCAGCGCATCGGGTCGCCCTCGACGACATTGGTTTCTCTCCGGCGTTCGAACAGGCTGCGCCGGGCCTTTTCGAGGTACACGCCATCGAGATCTCCCGGCTCCATGGTGACCTCGTCGACCCTGCGGCGAACGCCGGGCACATCCCGGCGGCCGTCGATCAGGGAGACATTGATCCACACGATCTTGAAGCCGCCGCCCCGTTCCTCGGTGATGGTGATGTCCATATCCCGCATTTCCGTGACTTGGCCATCCGGCCCCAACACCTCTGCGGTGCCGACATAGGTTCCGACGAAAGGCTCTATGGAGTCGGCCAGAGCCGGCGCGCCAGCCAGGACGCCGGCCGCAAGTGCCAGGCTCAGCGCGAAGAACGTATGCAGGCGCAGGGCCATCGTTATCCCGCGATCTTGACCAGGCGGCCGGTCACTGTCCGGACCTGGTCACCGTCACGCAGTCGTCGGAAGGACAACTCCATGCCCAGGCCCGTGAGTGTCCGGTCGTAGCTCGTCAACTCGAACCCGCCGCTCTCGTTCAACGTCATTTGATAGACGCTGAGCGTCTTCTCTTCGATACGGGCCCAACTCAGCACTCCGCCCTGCAATGGCTCGCCCGACTCGCTCGCTTCGAAGACGCCGAAGCGACCGGACGGCTCGAATGTCAGGGAAGCTTCCCGGCGCCGGACGTCCGGATTGTTGGGATCGCCGCCGCTGCGGATGACGGTTGTCCAGGTGATCTTGAAGCCATTGCCGGCCTGCTCGATCACAACGTCGAAATCGCGGGTCGTCATGGCGAAATACAAGCTGTCGGCATTCTCCGCCACGCCGTTCCCCTGCCAGGTGCCGAAGAAGGCAGAGACAGGCAGGTCGGCCGCCCGTGCGGGCAGCACGCCGAGTACCAGGAAAACCGCCGAAATCAATCCTATCAGTCGCATATTCGCATTCCCATTTGCTCGTCGCGGCTGGTCCTGTACCGGCGTATGGCGATCACGCAACGGCTATCCTGACCAAACCTATGTGTTGTTTCCGTGGTCGTTTGATCCTACCCCGGCGGTGCCGGGCACCGTCGGGCGTCGGCCGAGTATGCGACAGTCACGGCCACGTGGCCACCGGCGGCAGCGACATCAGGATCGCCTCCACATTGCCGCCGGTCTTCAACCCGAATGTCGTGCCCCGGTCATACAGCAGATTGAATTCCACATACCGTCCGCGGCGCTTCAATTGGTGGGCCCGTTGCTCGTCGGTCCAGGGCGCATCCAGATGCCGGCGCGCAATGGCGGGATAGATCTCCAGGAATGCTTCGCCGACATCCCGAGTGAAGGCGAAATCGGCATCCCAGTCGCCGGTGTCCAGATTGTCGAAGAAGATGCCGCCGATACCGCGCGGTTCGTCGCGATGGGGCAGGTAGAAGTAGTCGTCGCACCACGCCTTGAAGCGGCGATGATAGTCCCGGCCATGTCGATCGCAGGCGGATTTCAGCGCCCCGTGGAAATCGCCGGTGTCGGTTTCGTCGGGGACCATTGGCGTCATATCCGCCCCGCCACCGAACCAGCCGACCGATGTGACGATGTGCCGCGTATTCATGTGGACCGCCGGGACCAAGGGGCTTTGCATGTGTGCGACGAGGCTGATGCCGCTGGCCCAGAAGCGCCCGTCCCCGGAAGCGCCGGGGATCCGATTGCGAAACTCGTCGGAGAATGTGCCGTGCACTGTGGAGACGTTGACACCGACCTTCTCGAAGACACGCCCATGCATGATCGACATGACGCCGCCGCCGCCGTCTTCGCCCAGAGGGTCCGGGCGCGCCCAATTGCTGCGCTGGAACCGGCCCGCAGGCCGGTTGGCAAGCGGCCCCTGCAACGCGTCTTCCAGATCCTCGAAGGCCGAGCAGATGCGATTGCGGAGAGACTCGAACCATGCGACGGCCGCCGATTTCTGGTCGTCATCGGGGACGGTTCCGGCCATTGGTCTGGCGTGAGGTGATCTGGTCATTGTCTTTCGCGAGTGTCCGGTCGTTGTGGCGCAGCCATTAGCATCTGCGCCCCGCCTGCAACAATGACCGAGCGCAATCGTGACGGGATGTGAGCCATGCCGGAGGTCACCGGTTGAAACTCAGTCCGCCGGTCTGGCGCAAGGCCTCGCCGAGCACCATCGCGGCTGCGAGAGTGACATTGAGCGAGCGCGCGCCGTGCTGCATCGGCACAACCAGCCGCGCATCCGCCGTGTCGTGGACCGCACTCGGCGCACCGGCGCTTTCCCGGCCGACGATCAGGCGGTCCTCCGGCGCGAATCGGAAATCGGTGTAGCCGATGTCGCCGTCTGTCGTCAGCAACAGCAAACGTCCGGCGTGGTCGGCCGCCGCATAATGCTCCCATCCCGGCCAGATGGTGCGATCGAGCAGGTCCATATAGTCCATCCCGGCCCGCTTCAGCCGCCGGTCATCGAGCAGGAAACCGCAGGGTCCGATGATATCGAGCGCGACGCCGAGACAGGCCGCCAGCCGCATCAGCGCTCCGGCGTTTTGCGGAATGTCCGGCTGGTACAGAACGATGCGCATGGTGTCCTTTCGGTGTCGGTTGGTCCGGTTTCTGGCGGCAATCCGGTTTGCAGGCTGGCAAAACCACAATCGCCGATGTATATCGACTCTCAGATGGGCACCGACCGGTGTTCGCGACTTCCAAAGACGACTTGCCGCCGGGATTTCCGATGGGCGTGCCCGCGCCGGCAATTCTCAGGACGGATCGGAACTAGGGCAAGCGATGGCTGACACCACGAATTCGGAGCAGGCCGGAGACGACGGCGAAACCCGCCGTGACATCCTGACATACACGGTCGGCGCTCTTGGCGTGGTCGGCGTCGCCTCGGTCGCCTGGCCCTTCATCCACAGCATGAACCCGGCCGCCGATACTTTGGCGGTGTCGACCATCGAGGTCGATCTGTCGCCGGTGGAGGTCGGTCAGGCGATCACCGTGATGTGGCGTGGACAGCCCGTCTTCGTGCGCCGGCGGACCGACGAGGAGATCGCCGCCGCCGATGACGTCGCGCTTGAAGAACTGCCCGATCAAGGCGATGACGAGAATCCGGCGGCCGATTCCGATCGTGCGCCACGCAGAGAGTGGCTGGTCCTGGTTGGCGTCTGCACGCATCTGGGTTGCGTGCCGCAGGGGCAGCGAGCGACCGAGTTGCGCGGTGAATATGGCGGTTGGTTCTGCTCCTGCCACGGCTCGCACTACGATACGTCCGGGCGCATCCGGAAGGGCCCGGCGCCTCTCAACCTGCCGGTGCCGCCCTATTCGTTCCTCGAGGACGATCGAATTCTCATCGGCTGAAAGCCGGGACCGATAGGAGGCTGAAGGCCATGGCGCATGCCGAGCCAAGCAATTACAAGAATCCGGTGATCCGCTGGATCGACACGCGGCTGCCGATCTTCACGATGATGGACCGGGAATACGGGCAGTTCCCGACGCCGCGCAACTTCAACTATTTCTGGAATTTCGGCGCCCTGGCGATGGTCGTCATGGTGGCCATGATCGCCACCGGCATCTTCCTGGCGATGCACTACACCCCGCATGCCGATATGGCGTTCAACAGCGTCGAGCACATCGACCGCGACGTCAATTACGGCTGGCTGCTGCGCGACATTCACATGAACGGCGGCTCGATGTTCTTCATCGTGGTCTATATCCACATGTTCCGCGGCCTCTACTACGGCTCGTACAAGGCGCCGCGCGAGCTGCTGTGGATGCTGGGCGTGGTCATCCTGCTTCTGATGATGGCGACCGCCTTCTTGGGCTACGTGCTGCCTTGGGGCCAGATGAGCTTCTGGGGCGCGAAGGTGATCACCAATTTGTTCTCGGCGATCCCATGGATCGGCGACGATATCGTGATCTGGCTTTGGGGCGGCTTCTCGGTCGACAACCCGACGCTGAACCGCTTCTTCTCACTGCACTATCTGATGCCGTTCCTAATCGTCGGCGTTGTCTTCGTCCACGTATGGGCACTGCACGTCACCGGTTCGAACAACCCGACCGGTATCGAACCCAAGGGGCCGCAGGACACCATCCCGTTCCACCCGTACTACACGGTCAAGGACAGCTTCGGCCTGATGGTGTTCTTCGCCTTCTGGGCCCTGTTCGTGTTCTTCATGCCGGATGCGCTAGGCGAGGCGGAAAACTATATCCCGGCCAATCCGCTGGCCACGCCGGCCCATATCGTGCCGGAATGGTACTTCCTGCCGTATTACGCGATCCTGCGCTCGATCACCTTCAACGTCTTGGGCATAGACGCCAAGCTGATCGGCGTGATCCTGATGTTCGGATCGATCCTGGTCCTGTTCGTGCTGCCCTGGCTCGACACCTCGGAGGTCCGCAGCGCCCGGTTCCGCCCGATCTACAAATGGCTGTTCTGGCTGTTCTTCTTGGATTGCATCGTGCTCGGCTATGTCGGCGGCCAGGTCCCCAGCGACCCGGTCTTCCACGGTATCGAGTGGTTCACATTCGTCGAGCTTGGTCAGCTCGGCACCGCTTACTACTTCGGCCATTTCCTGTTCCTCATGCCGCTGCTCGGCAAGTTCGAGCCGAGGGTTCCGATGCCGACCAGCATTTCGGAATCGGTGCTGAAAGGCGGCGGCCGAATGCCCGCCGGGGCGCCGGCCGAGAAGCCGATGGAGAAAGCCTGACCATGGGTGCGTTCGCCAAGGCCGTTTGTGGGGCAGCGACCTCGCTCGCTCTCCTTCTGGGCAGCCATGCCGCAGCAATTGCCGCCGGAGATGCGGCAGTGCCGCCGAGCCAGGACTGGAGTTTCAACGGCTGGAGCGGCACGGTCGACCGGGCCGCCGCCCAGCGCGGCCTGCAGGTCTATCTGGAGAACTGCTCTGGCTGTCATTCCCTGAGCCTGGTGTCCTACCGTAATCTGGGCGCCCTCGGCTTCAGCGAGGACGAGATCAAGGCGATCGCGGCGGACTATTTCGTCACCGATGGTCCGGATGATTTTGGTGACATGTTCGAGCGCCCCGCCCGGCCATCCGACAACTTCGTGCCGCCATTCCCAAATGAAGCAGCGGCGCGGGCGGCCAACAACGGCGCCTATCCGCCGGATCTGTCTCTGATCATCAAGGCGCGCAAGAATGGTTCGAACTATTCTTATGCGCTGCTGACCGGTTACGAGGATCCGCCGGACGGCGTCGAGGTGATGCTCGGCATGAGCTACAACACCTATTTCCCCGGCCATCAGATCGCCATGCCGCAGTTGCTCTACGACGATGGCATCGTCTATGCCGACGGCACGCCGGCGACCGCCGCCCAGCAGGCCTGGGACGTGGTCAACTTCCTGCAATGGGCCGCCGAGCCGCATATGGAAAAGCGCAAGCGGATGGGCGTGAAGGTGGTCATCTACCTGCTGGTCTTCGCCGCCGTCATGTACGCGTTCAAGCGCAGGATCTGGTCAAAGTTGCACTAGCCGCTTGCACAAAACGCAGGATCGCAGGGCCGCCTTTCGGGGCGGCCCTGTGCGTTGTAGTCGGGAGATCGGATGAGCGACCGGCCGTTCACAGTGCTGGTCATCGGTGGCTACGGGGTCTTCGGAACCTCGGTCTGTCGCATGCTGGCGGAAGGGGGCGCTCGGGTTCTCGTCGCCGGCCGCAATCTCGCCAAGGCGGAGGAGGTCGCACGGGACATTCGCGCGAGGCATCCGGAGGCCAATGTCGCCGCCCTGGAATGCGACAAGACCGCTGCTCTCGCCAACACGCTGCGGCGCGCCGGTGCCCGGCTCCTCATCGATGCGGCCGGGCCCTTTCAGGGACAGGACCGTAGCACCGCCGAAACTTGCATCGCCGAAAGCGTGCACTACATCGACCTGGCCGATGCGCGCGGCTTCGTCGCCGGCTTCGATCGACTGGACGCCACCGCGAAGGCGGCCGGCGTCACGGCGATCAGCGGCGCCAGCAGCGTTCCGGGCCTCTCCAGCGCGGTCGTCGATCACCTGACCCGCGGCATGGAGGCAGTTGACTCGATCGCCACCGCCATCATGCCCGGCAACCAGGCGCCGCGCGGCTATGCGGTGGTAGCGGCCATTCTCGCTTGTGTCGGCAAGCCGATCCCCTGCTGGCGCGATGGCGTCGCGGCAGAGGTGAATGGGTGGCAGGATCTGCGACGGCTGCCGCTTCGCATCGGCGGAGGACCCGATCTCGGGCGCCGGTGGGTCGCGGCCTGCGATGTTCCCGATAACGTCCTTTTCCCGAACCGGTACGAGGGCGTCGGCACGGTTACATTCCACGCCGGCCTGGAAGTGCGCCTGATGCATTTCGGGCTCTGGGCGCTTGGCTGGCCGGTGCGGTGGGGCTGGCTGCGCAGCCTCACGCCGTTGGCGCCCCTGGCGTTTCGCATCGCGGTCGCCCTGGAAGGGTGGGGCACGGACAGAGGCGGGATGGTGGTGGATGTTCGCGGGTCGATGGCGGACGGTGCGCCGCGGCACCGGCGCTGGACCCTGATAGCCGGCAGTGGCGATGGTCCCCAGGTTCCGGCGGTGCCGGCGGTCATCCTGGCGCGTAGGCTGGCCCGAGGCTGGTCCCGGACCGGCGCGATGCCGTGTCTGGGCCTGTTCGACATTGCGGAATTCGAGCAGGCCGTCTCCGGCCTCGACATTCATTGCGTGACGGAGGAACTCGGTGACTGATCCGGCACCGCTCTACCGACGCGTCCTTGGCGAGGACTTCGACAGAATGCCGCCGGAGGTCCGCCGGATGCACGAGATCGGAGCAGCCTCCGCGGCTGAGGGGTTGGCGGAGATCACTCGCGGACGCTCCGCGATCGCAAGAGTCATCGGCTGGATCGCCAGACTTCCTGCGGCCGGTACGGATATCCCCGTGACCGTCCTGTTCGCACCTCGGGACGGCACGGAGTTGTGGCGCCGTACCTTCGGGCCGTCGAGCTTCCAGACCGTCCTGTCGGCGCCAGGGAGCCCTTCCGGGCATCTCAGGGAGCGACTCGGGCCGATGCGGTTCCTGCTGCATGTCCCGGCCGACGAGACGGGGCTCTCCATGGTTCTCGCCGGAATGACGGTATTCGGTTTGCCGATGCCGCGCATGCTTTGGCCCCGCATCGCCGCAAGGGAACGCGCGGAAAACGGACGGTTCACTTTCGATGTTTCGGTTTCGGCGCCTGTCGGCGGACTGATCATCCGCTATCGCGGACGCCTGAACCCGCCCGGGCCGGTGACCGACCCATCGTTCGCTTGTGCCCCGATGTGTTAGACTAGGCCTGCCTCGCGGGATCGGAACGGGAGTTCTCTGCATGGCTGGCAAGGACCGGGCCGGCGCGGCGCACCCGGCGATCGACTATCCGCCGGAAACGCGCGGCCTCAGTCTCTTCACCCTGGACCGCAATCTGCGCGCGCTTCTGGACCGGCGCGCGCCGAAGATGATGGCGCGCTTCGAAAGAACCCTGGCCGATTTCGGGGATTGGGCCGGCGGACCGCTGGATGAGCAGGCCCGATATACCGATCGGTATGCGCATCCGCGGCTGGAAAGCCATGACCGCGACGGCGAGGCGTTCAGCAACGTCGTGTTGAATCCGTCCTATCGGGACTGCCATGCCGAGGCTTATCGGCGCGGCGTCATTGGACTGGCGTTCGCGGAGGATCCCGCACCGCATCTGCTGTCCTTCGCGATGGGATACCTGCTGTCCGAGGCCGACATATCGATCCACTGCCCGGTCACCATGACGGGCGCCGTCGCCTACGTGCTGGACCGTCTTGCGCCCGAGGATGTGCGACGGCGTTTCCTGCCTGATCTGGTGCGCATGGATGGCGAGGCGAAGAGCGGCGGCACCTGGGCGACCGAGCAGCACGGCGGCTCCGACGTCGGGGCGACGACGACGCTCGCCGAGGCAGAGGGCGGGGATTGGCGCCTGACCGGCTTGAAATGGTTCACCAGCAATGCCGGCGCTGGCATAGCGCTGGCGACTGCCCGCCCGGCCGGCGCACCGGAGGGCGGCAAGGGGCTTGGCCTCTATCTGGTGCCGAGCCATTTCGATGACGGCCGGCCGAACCACATCTGGGCGCGCCGGCTGAAGGACAAGCTGGGAACCCGCGGCCTGGCCACCGCCGAAGCGGAGTTGAAGGGCGCTTGGGCGGCCGAGGTCGCGGCCCCGCCCGACGGCCTCAAGGCGATGATGGAGGCGCTGGAATACAGCCGCATCCACAATGCGGTCGCCGCCGCCGGCGTGCACCGCCGCGCCTTCCTGGAGGCGGCCTGCTGGGCGACTCACCGTGAAGCCTTCGGCGAATCGATCCGCACCTATCCGATGGTCCGCGACGGGCTGCTCGACCTCGCGATGGAGCAGGAGGCGAGCGCTGCCATGGCGTTTGAATCCGCCATCGCCTTCGACGCCGCCCTGGCCGATGAGGCCGAGCGCTCATGGCTGCGGACGGCGACCGCTCTGGCCAAGTACCAGACTGCGGAGCAGGCGGTGCGGGCCGCTACGCGGGCGGTCGAGATGGTCGGCGGCAACGGCTATACCGAGGACTGGCCGACGGCACGACTCTATCGCGATGCCCTGGTCACCGCCGTCTGGGAGGGTCCGGCCAATATCCAGGCCCTGGAACTGCTGCGCGCCGTGGCAGGCAGGTTGCCGGGCGACCAGCTATTCCTGGCGCGTATCGGCCGGATCCTGGATGCGCTGCCCGAGGGACTCGGCGATGCGCCGTCGATGCTGCGCGATGCCCTGGAAGAATGCCGCACCGCGCTTGCCTACCTGCGGGCCAATCCCGCAGAGGGTCCACGTCTGGCGCGACGACTGATGGAATTGATGGCCGATACGCTTTCGGCTGGCCTGCTGCTTGAGGAGGCCGTAGCCGCGCTTGCCGCCGGCGACCAGCGCAAATCCCTGATCGCCGACCGGTTCCTCCGGCACCGGTTTGGCGGTCGAGCGGGAGTCGATGCCACGGAAGACCCAGCCCATGCGGAATTCGATGCAGTCATCGGTTATGGTGCGATTCTGGCGTGAGTCGCGAAGCTGCGGCGTTCTGCACGCGCTGAGATTTCAACTGACATACGGGGCACCATGACCACCATCGACGATGTCTTGCGGTTCTGGTTCGAGGAACATGGCCGCGAGGATTGGTTCAAAAGGAGCGATGAATTCGATGCCAAGATCAAGGATCGTTTCCTTGAGACTTACAATCTCGCCGCCACGGGTGGGCTGGACGACTGGCGCGACTCGGCGAATGGGTGTCTTGCCCTGTGTCTGGTGCTCGACCAATTCCCGCGAAACCTGTTCCGTGACGATCCGCGCGCTTACGCAACCGACGCCATGGCCCGCGCGCTGACCCGGCACGCGCTGGAACGCGGCTTCGACCGGGACCCGTCGTTCGACGGCACGCGCCGGATGTTCCTCTATCTGCCGCTGCAGCACAGCGAGGATATCGACGATCAGCACCACTGCGTCAAACTGGTCCGTGAACGCATTGGCGACGATGATTTCATCGACTATGCGGAACGCCATCTGCGCCTGGTCGAGCGCTTTGGCAGATTCCCGCACCGCAACGCCGTTCTGGACCGTGCCTGCACCGAAGAGGAAGACGAATATCTCAAGCAGCCGGGCGCGGGCTTCTGATGCCGGTCGGGCCGGCGATCCGTGGCCTGGACCACCCGATCGTCGGCGTCCGGGATCTGGAACGGGCGCGCGTGGATTGGCAGACCCTCGGCTTTACGATCACCCCGCGCGGTCGCCATATCGGCTGGGGCACGGCCAACTACTGCATCATGTTCCCGTTCGACTATATCGAGATCCTCGGGATCGTCGATGCGAGCCAATACGTGCACGGCCTCGACACGTTTCTGGCGCAGCGGCAGGGGCTCCTGGGACTGGCCCTGGCGACCGGCGATGCCGACGCCGCGCATGCCAGATTGGCGGAATGCGGTCTCGCCGGCGAGCCGCCGAATGATCTGGCGCGCATCCTGGAACTGCCGGAAGGTGAGACGCGCCCGAGCTTCCGTCTGGTCCAACCGGCCGATCCTGCGGCGCTGGGCCTGCGCGGGTTCCTCTGCCAGCATCTGACGCCTGAGCTGGTGCGGCGCGCGGACTGGCTCGACCATGCCAATGGCGCGCGGCGGATATCGATGATCAGCGTTGCGGCCACCGACCGGGAGTCGCTGGCCGACCGCTACCGCCTGCTGCTGGGCGCAGAGTCGGTCCATGCCGACTGCGATGGTGTCACGGTCCGGCTCGACGGCTGCGTGCTTCATTTCGGCGCGCCGGTGGAGGGTGTCGTCGGAGGGCTCGGCATGGCGGTGGAGGTGGGCGAACTGGATCGGGCCCGCGGCCTGCTCCGTTCGGCCGGGGTGCCCTACGACGAGGCCGATGGCCGGATCGATATCGATCCGAGCCATGCGACCGGGGTCGCCCTATCCTTTGTCGCCGGATGACCGCATCGGCGGCCCGAAGGGTTGACGGTCAGGTGCCTTCGATCACAAGCCGCGACAACTCGCTGGCGGCATGGCGTAGCCGGGGAAGATGCGCATAGGCGCCTTCCAGTGTTAGCCGCTGCGTTGGCGCGTGAAAGGACAGTGTCGACAAGAGCCGTCCCTGATAGTCGTTGATCGGCACCGCGAGCGCGATCATGCCTTCCATGAACTCTTCCGCGTCCTGCGCGTAGCCTTGCTCGCGGGTGCGCGCAATCTCCTTCCGCAGCTCGGTACGGTCGGTGATCGTGGTCGGCGTCCGGGCTTCGAGCTTGGCGGCGCCGAGATAGCTATGCAGATGCGCTTCGTTGAGCGTGGAGAGGTACATCTTGCCGCTGGCTGTGCAGACGAAGGGCACTTGGGTCCCGACCGGGAGTTGGATGCGCAGCGGCCATTTGGTCTCGACCCGGTCGAGATAGGTCATCGCGTCCCGGTCCGGAACCGCGATGTTGCAGGTTTCTCCGATCTCCTCGGCCAAGGCGTTGAGCACCGCAAGTCGTGCCGTGCGGATGCGAAGCGATGACAGCACATCGATCGACAGTTTCCTCAGCCGTCGCCCCGCCGTAAAGGAGCGCCCATCCAGTTCCCGTTGCAGGAAACCCTCGGCCTCCAGTGTCGCAAACAGGCGATGGATGGTGGGTTTGGGCAGTCCGATCTGGGCATTCACCTCCGTCGGCGTGACCGGAACACCGGCCTTGGCCACGGCTTCCAGCACCAGCGGCAGGCGCAGGTTGGTCGGGATCGTGTCGCTCTTCTGCTCAGGCTCCGCGATGCTCACCAGAACCTCTCCATATTATCCGCCGCGGTTTGGCAGCAGGATTGTCGCCAGCTCAGGGGTCAGGGCCACGACGATCCAGACCACGAGCAGCGAAGCCAGATAGGCGACGGTGTATTTCAGCAGCCGGAAGTAGGGAACACCGGTAACGCCGCTGGCGACATAGAGGTTCAGCCCGTATGGCGGAGTTATGAACCCGATCGAGGCGCCGACCAGGAATATGACCGAGAAATGAACCGGGTCGACCCCGATAGAATGGGCGATCGGGGCCAGGATCGGCGCCAGGATGATGGTCACCGGCAGGCTTTCCAGGATCATCCCGGAGACGAAGACGATCGCCATCGCCGTGAACAGCACGGCGTAATAGCCGCCCATGCCGATGACGAAATCCCCGATCACCTGCTGCGCCCCCAGCAACGACAGGATCTGCTGCATGACCACGGATATCGCGATGAGCGGCGCTAGGATACCGGTGATCTGCGCCGACCGCATGGTGATCGACGGCAACTCCGACAGCTTGAAGCCCTCGACGATCAGCATCTCGCGGAAGCTCTTCTCGACGATCGGCCGATCCCGGTCGGCGGACCCGAACAGCCGATACAGCGGCAGCGAGACGAGCCCGGCGATGACGCCGAAGCCAACGGTCACGCCGGCCGCCTCGGTGGGCGAGAATTTGCCGGTATAGATCCCCCACAGGACCAGCCCGATGGCGAAGAAGCCGAGCCAGGCGCCGAACGCGGTCTTGAGGACACGGTTGAGCTGAAGCGGAATCAGATGCCCCCAGCCATTGACGCGGCAGATGATCCAGCAGACCAACTGCATGCCGATGACCATCATGGCGCCCGGGATGATGCCAGCCACGAACAGGTCGGAAATCGGCAGGTTCATCAGGAAGCCGTACACGATGAAGATGATCGAGGGCGGTATGATGATGCCGACGGTGCCGCCCGAGGCGGCCGTCGCTGCCGAGAACCGCTCGTCATAGCCACCCTTGACCATCTCGGGATGCAGCATCGAGCCGATGGTGGCGGTGGTCGCCGAATTCGAACCCGATATGGCGGCGAACAGGCCGCAGGCGCCCAGGCTGGCCATGGCCAGTCCGCCGCGCAGCCAGCCCAGACAGGCATATGCGAAATCCGAGAGCCGGCGGGCGATGCCGGACCGGTTGATCAGGTCGCCCGTGAGGATGAACAGGGGCATCGCCAGCAGCGCGAAGCCATCGGTGAAGACGTCCGAAAGTGCGGAGCCCATATTGTCGAGCGTCATGCCCAGCACAAAGCTGCAGCCGATCACCCAATAGCCGATCACCAGGAATACCGGCACGCCGAGCATGAACAGCACGGTGACGCCGAGAGAGATTAGGGTGATCCAGGTTCCGTCAGTCATGGCGCCACCTCCTCAATCTCCGCCGATCACGGTTTGGCGGATGATCTGCGCACCGGAGCGGTAGTTGCCGATATCCTCCATCAGGTTCTCCAGCACCCGCGCGGCCAGCAGCACGAAGGCGAGCGGCACGGTGATCAGAAACCACCATTGCAGGGTGTTGTCGGTGCCCAGCAGGATCTGGAAGTTGGCCGCGGAATTGGCGGTCACGCGCAGCGAAGTCACCACGACGATCCAGCAGAAGACCAGCCAAAGCAGCGCATCGAGTCCGAGACACAGGATCTGGCCCAGCCGCGGCAGCTTGGTGCGGAATTCGTTGAACGCCAGATGGGTTCGCAATCGGACGTTATAGGAGCATCCGAACCAGGTCATGATCAGGAACAGGAACGGCGGAAGCGTCGTCGACCACGGCGCCTGCTCGTTCAGGACAAAGCGCCGGAAGACCTCGACGAAGATGATCCCGGCGATGATCAGATAGGTCCAGACCATCACCGTTCGCTCCAGATGCCGGTCGATCAGCGGCACGAAACGGTAGAGTACGAGGACGGCCACTGCGCCGGCCAGCGTCGCGACCAGCCCGACGAGCCAGGCCGCCTCCTTGCGGAAGGATTGGCTGATCGTCCAGGAGTCGTTGGAAAACAGCGCAGCAAGGATAGCGCCGGTGTCGGCGAACAAGGTCTCCATGTGTCTCCCCCCGCGGTCCCGGTTCGAGCCGGACTCCGATTATGCGACGTGGGCGGACGGCTCCCCGGAATACCGGAGCCGTCCGCCCAGTCCCATCCGATGGTCAGGCGGCGCGCCACCAGCGGCGGGGTTCGACGTTCTCCGGCTTCATGTCGGCCGGCACCTCGCGGGCGACCCGGTGGATCTCGGTATAGGTGTCGATGCCGCCCGACCAGTTGTTCAGGCGCTCGCGCCACTGGGCCCAGGGCTCCGGATTGAATTCCGGCGAGCACATCTCCTCGGCCATCCTGATCTGGTCGGCCGGCAGGAATGCCGGGCGGACGTTGTTCTCGACGAACAGCGTGCCGGGCAGCTGCGGGTCGGAGAAACCGACGGTCTTGACCAGCGCCGCCTCGTTGGCCGCCTGCACATGGACCTGTGCCAGATAGGCCGATTCCATGATCGCGTCCTGCAGGTGCGGCTCCATGCCGTCGAAGACCTCCGCCGACATCGAGGTGTGCTCGGTGCCGCAGAAGAAGCCGAGATCGACCGATTGCGAGACCACCGGCGACATGTTGGCGTAGGCGACCGCCGAGGCCCAGGTCTCGGCGCCGTCGATCAGGCCCTGCTTCAGCCCGTCCAGAGTCTCTTCCCAGGCGACCGGCACCGGATTGAGGTTGAGAAGCTGCATGGCGATGCGGCCGAGCTGGGTGCCGGTGACGCGGTTCTTGGTGCCGAACAGCTCTTCCAGCTTGGTCACCGTCGGCCGGTCTTCCCAGGCGAGGCCGAGCTGGATGCCGCGCAGCTCGCAATGGGAGAACAGGAACTTCAGCCCGTGCCGCTTCTCCAGCGGATCGCGCAGGATGCGTTGGCTCTCGGGGCTATAGAGGAAGTGGTACTGCGACGCCCGTCCCGGGAACATGAAGGCATAGTCGAGCACGTTCAAATACGGCGCGCCGCCAGCTGAGTTCTGTGTCGAGGCGGCGTAGATGTCGACGATGCCAAGCTGGGTCTTCTCAACGCAGGAAAGCTGTCCGCAGATCTGATTGTCGCCGATGAACTCGACCCGGATCTCGCCCTCGGTCCGCTCTTCCAGATCGCGGGCGAATTCCAGGCAGCCGGCGCGCTCGATCAGCAGGTTGCGCGCATTGAAGCCCGAGGCGCCGAACTTCAGCGTGTGCCGCGGCTGGTTGGCGAAGCGCTTGTCATAGGTCGATTCCGCGGCCTTGGCCAGGGAGGAGAGGCTGAGGGCAGCCACCGATCGTCCCCGCCGCCAGCAGGGTCGAGCTGATGCCGAACTGCCCCGAGAGCTTGAATAGATCGCGGCGTGAGATAGCGCTGAGTTTCTCTGAAATTGTTCACGTCTTCCTCCCATGGTGTTTTTTATTGAGACTAGTAGTCTCAAAAAAAGCACATTATGTTAACCATGGCAAGGCGGAAGACCGTGCTTGGGGAGGAACGCAACAAATGGAAACGCTAGAGGCTGACTACGTCGTCGTCGGAGCCGGGTCGGCCGGATGCGTGCTGGCCAACCGGCTGAGCGCCGATCCGTCTGTCCGCGTGGTGCTTGTCGAGGCGGGTGGGCGCGACATCAATCCCTGGATCCATGTGCCGGTCGGCTATTTCAAGACCATGCACAACCCCAGCGTCGACTGGTGCTACCGGACCGAGCCCGATCCCGGATTGAACGGCCGCCGGCTGGACTGGCCCCGTGGAAAGGTCCTAGGTGGCTCTTCGTCGCTCAACGGCCTGCTGTATGTAAGGGGTCAGCGGCAGGACTATGACCGGTGGCGCCAGATGGGCAACGAGGGCTGGGGTTGGGACGACATCCTGCCGCTGTTCAAGCGGGCCGAGGACCAGGAGCAGGGTGCCGATGCCTACCACGGCAGCGGCGGGCCGCTTGCCGTCTCGAACATGCGACTGTCGCGGCCGATCTGCGATAGCTGGGTCGCGGCCGCGCAGAATGCCGGCTATCCGTACAACAGCGACTACAATGGGGCTGAGCAGGATGGGGTTGGATACTTCCAGTTGACCGCCCGCAAGGGCCGCCGTTGCTCGTCTGCTGTCGCCTATCTCAACCCGGTGAAGAAGCGGCCGAACCTGAAGATCGTTACCCGCGCCCACACCACCCGCATCGAATTCGACGGCAGGCGCGCCATCGGGATCGCCTATGTCGACAAGGGGGGCCGGGAGCAAACGGTGCGGGCGCGCGGCGAGGTCATCCTGTCCTCCGGCGCGATCGGCTCGCCGCAGATCCTGATGCTGTCGGGCATCGGTGCCGCCGAAGATCTCGGCGAGCATGGCATCGAGATCCGCGCTGAGCTGCCGGGCGTCGGCAAGAACCTCCAGGACCATTTGCAGGCGCGGCTGGTCTACAAATGCAAGGAACCGACCTTGAACGACGAGGTGCGCAGCCTGTTCGACAAGATGCGGATCGGGATGAAGTACCTGCTGTTCCGCGCCGGACCGATGACCATGGCCGCCAGCCTCGCCACCGGCTTTCTGAAGACCAGGCCCGAGGTCGAGACGCCCGACATCCAGTTCCATATCCAGCCCTGGTCGGCCGACAGCCCGGGCGAGGGCGTGCATCCCTTCTCCGCCTTCACCACGTCGGTCTGCCAGCTTCGGCCCGAGAGCCGGGGCGAGATCCGCCTGGTGGACCGCGACTCCCGCACCTATCCGACGATTCATCCGAACTACCTGGCGACCGAAACCGATCGCCAGACGATCGTCGACGGCGTCAAGATCGCGCAGCGGATTGCGCGGCAGGCGCCGCTTTCCGGCAAGATCGCCGGCGAGCATAGCCCCGCCCCGGGTGTCGAAAGCCGCGACGATCTGCTGGAATGGGTCCGCGACAGCGCGACGACGATCTACCACCCGACCGGCACCTGCCGCATGGGCAAGGACCCCATGGCGGTGGTCGATCCGCGGCTCAGGGTGCGCGGGTTGCAGGGGCTGCGCGTCGCCGACTGCTCGATCATGCCGGAGATCGTCTCCGGCAATACCAACGCGCCCGCGATCATGATCGGCGAGAAGGCCAGCGACATGATCCTCGAGGATCGCCGCGCCTGACACAGAAATCCGGGACCTTCGGCGTCCCGCCGCATACGCCGCATCGAGCGGCACAAGATCGAATTGGAAAGGACGACTTCAATGAAAATGACGACCGAAGAAGCCTTCGTGAAGGTTCTGCAGATGCACGGGATCGAGAATGCGTTCGGCATCATCGGATCGGCCATGATGCCGATCTCCGACCTGTTCCCGGCCGCCGGGATCACATTCTGGGACTGCGCCCATGAGACCAATGCCGGCATGATCTGTGACGGCTACACCCGCGCCAGCGGCAAGATGGGCATGGCGATCGCCCAGAACGGGCCGGGCATCACGAATTTCGTCACCCCGATCAAGACCGCCTACTGGAACCACACCCCGATGTTGCTGGTCACCCCCAGGCGGCCAACAAGACGATCGGCCAGGGCGGCTTCCAGGAGATCGAGCAGATGAAGCTGTTCGAGGATATGGTCTGCTATCAGGAAGAGGTGCGCGATCCCTCGCGCATCGCCGAGGTGCTGAATCGGGTGATCGAGAAGGCCTGGCGCGGCTGCGCACCGGCGCAGATCAACGTGCCGCGGGATTACTGGACCCAGGTTGTCGATATCGAGCTGCCGCAGATCGTGCGGCTCGAGCGCCCGTCCGGCGGACGCGGCGCCATCGCCGAGGCGGCGGCGCTGCTGTCGGAGGCGCAGTTCCCGGTGATCCTCAACGGCGCCGGCGTGGTCATCGGCGGCGCGATCGAGGCCTCCAAGGTCCTGGCGGAGCGGCTCGACGCGCCGGTGTGCTGCGGCTACCAGCACAATGACGCCTTCCCCGGTTCGCATCCGCTGTCGGTCGGTCCGCTCGGCTATAACGGCTCCAAGGCGGCGATGGAACTGATTGCCAAGGCCGATGTGGTTCTGGCGCTGGGCACGCGGCTCAACCCGTTCTCGACGCTGCCCGGCTACGGCATCGATTACTGGCCAAAGGACGCCCGGATCATCCAGGTCGACATCAACGCCGACCGCATCGGGCTGACCAAGAAGGTCACCGTCGCCATCCAGGGCGATGCCAAGGCGGTCGCCGAGCAGCTTCTGGGCCAACTATCCTCAACCGCGGGCGATGTCGGCCGGAAGGATCGCCGGGAGCTGGTTGCCCTGACCAAGTCGCGCTGGCTGCAGACCCTGACCTCGATGGATCATGAGGATGACGATCCGGGCACCAACTGGAACGAGCGCGCCCGCACCCGCGAGCCCGAGCGCATGTCGCCGCGCATGGCCTGGCGCGCCATCCAGGCGGCGATGCCCAAGGACGCGATCATCTCCTCCGACATCGGCAACAACTGCGCCATCGGCAATGCCTATCCGACCTTCGAGACCGGACGAAAATATCTGGCGCCGGGACTGTTCGGCCCCTGCGGCTACGGCTTCCCGTCGATCCTGGGCGCCAAGATCGGCTGCCCGGACGCGCCGGTGATCGGCTTTGCCGGCGATGGCGCCTTCGGCATCTCGATGAACGAGATGACCGCCTGCGGCCGCAACGACTGGCCGCCGATCACCATGGTGGTCTTCCGCAACTACCAATGGGGTGCGGAGAAGCGCAACACCACGCTGTGGTTCGACGACAACTTCGTCGGCACCGAGCTCAATCTCGGTGTCGAATACGCCAAGATCGCCGAGGGTTGCGGGCTGAAAGGCGTGCAGGTGAGGGGCATGGACGCGCTGACCGAGGCGCTCGCGTCCGCCGTGAAGGAGCAGATGGAGGGCGGCGTCACCACCTTCATCGAGGTGGTGCTCAATCAGGAGCTGGGCGAACCCTTCCGCCGCGATGCCATGAAGAAGCCGGTCGTCGTCGCCGGCATCAACCGCGAGGACATGCGTCCGCAGCAGATCGCCTAGCATGATCGTTCCGAACCCCGGCACATGAATGTACCGGCGTTCGGAAGCCGAATAGCGCTGGAATCGAATAGATGGTGTCCCCATCCTGACCGTCTGCGCTACAACCGCATGACAGGAGCAGGCGGTGCGAGCGTTTTGCGTCGAGGGGGAACTGCGCGGTGCGGGATTTCATTCTAGTCGCGATGCACTTCGTGCGGACGGCCCGACACGTTCGCCATGTGATGGGCGTTCTTTTTTTCATCCTGCTGAGCATTGCCGTGATCATATCGATCGTCGAGGACCACGCGTTCGGCGACGCGCTCTATTTCACGCTGATTACCGGACTGACTGTCGGATATGGGGACATCGCGCCGGTGACCGCGGTCGGGCGCCTTGCGAGCGTCGTCGCGGCTTTCGTCGGTGTGATCCTGACCGGAATCTATGTTGGCATCGCGACCCAGGCCATCGCGCAAACCGTTAAGGCGCACAGGCTGAAGCAGTCGCGCGAACAAGACACCGGGCCCGATGCCGACCCGACCGGTACGTCGTCCTAGGGAACGGCAAGGGGGTACTATGGACGTTTACACAGATATCGCGCTCCTTGCCGGCTTTGCCGTCCTGTTCAGCGCGGTTACCGGCCCGGCGAGACGCAGCGTCTTCAGCGATGCGATCATCTTCGTCGCCTTTGGCCTCATTGCCGGGCCATCGGTTCTGGGCCTGCTGGACATCGACATCGAAACGGAAACCGGCCGTCTGCTCGCCGAACTCACGCTTGCCGTCGTGCTGTTCTCCGACGCTGCAGGGGCGGATTTCAAGGTTCTGCGACAATTCATCAAGGCGCCGGTCCGGTTGCTGGGTCTTGGCCTGCCGCTCACCATCATCGCCGGCGGGCTGGTCGCCAAATTCGTATTCCCGGAGCTGTCGGCCGTGGAAGCGGCGATCCTTGGTACGATTCTGGCGCCGACCGATGCCGCTCTGGGCAAGGCGGTGGTCTCCAACCCCAGCGTCCCGGCGGACGTCCGGCAGGTCCTCAACGTGGAAAGCGGGCTCAATGACGGCATCTGCGTGCCATTGCTGCTGGCCTTCCTGGTGGTGGCCGGATCCACGACCGGCGAGCAGAGCCTGCCTGGCCTATTGGGCCACTTCGCCCTGGAAGAGATCGGCATCGGCCTGCTGGTCGGGGCCGCTGCGGCGGTGCTTGGCTACTTTCTGCTGAAGCGCGCCGTCCACGCCGGATGGGTCAAGCGAGAGCAATTGTCGATCCCGGTGGTCGCGATTGCGTTGCTCTCCTTCGCCGCGGCGCAGGCGATTGGCGGCAGCGGTTTCATCGCGGCCTTCGCCGGCGGCATGCTGTTCGGGGCGCTGACCGTGCCCTATCGCGAGCATCTGCTCGGGGCGACGGAATCGATGGGCGGCGTGCTGTCCTACGTGACCTGGGTGATCTTCGGCGCGGCCATCGTCGGCCCGGTGATTGAGCAGTTCGATTATCGGACGCTCATCTATGCGGTGCTCAGCCTGACCGTTATCCGCATGCTGCCGGTCTTCCTGTCATTGACGGGGTTGAAATACCGCACCGATGCGAAGCTGTTCATGGGATGGTTCGGACCTCGCGGGCTGGCGACCGTGGTCTTCGTGGTCATCGTCTTCGGGGAGTCCCTGCCGCACGGTTCGACCATCGTCACCGTCGCCATGACGACCGTGCTGCTCAGCATCGTCGCCCATGGTGTGACCGCCAACCCGCTGGCCGCGGCGTTCGGTCGAAGGGCCAAGATGGAAGACCAGGCGCCGACGGAGTGAGCGCCCTTTAGCGCGGCATTGGGGACCGAGGCTGCCGGCCGCGGCCCGGTGCCGGCGCTCTACTGAAGCAGGCCCGGGGCCGCGGCGACTTCTCCGTCGCCCTCCGCGACCATGGTCCGGGTCATCACCAACACCGAGGCCGTCGTGCCGACGCGCAGCGCGACCTCCTCTGGCAAGTCGGTCAGGTGAATGCGCACCGGCACCCGCTGGGCCAGCCGGATCCACTGGAAAGTCGGGTTGACGTCCGGAAGCAGGTTGTATCCCGGGCTTCCGTCCTCCTGGGCGATGCCCCAGCCGATGCTGTCGACAACGCCCTCCAGCGGCAGGTCGGGGTAGCTCATCAAGGTGACGATCGCCCGGTTCCCGGCGTGGATACCCCCGACATCCGTCTCTCTAAAATAGCCATGCACCCAGAAGCTGTCGATATCGACCAGCGCCAGCTGCGGTTGGTCGGAGACGGCTTGGCTGCCGATTCGAAGCGAGAGATTGGTGACGTAACCGGTGACCGGTGCTCGCACTTGGGTGTATTCCAGGTCCAGCTCGGCGTCTTCCAAGGCCGCCAATGCGGCGCGGATCTCGGCATTGTCGTCGCCGGTGGCGCCGAGCGCGGCGGTAGCCTGCGCCAGGGTCGCCTCCGCCTCGAGCTTCTGGGCGCGGGCCTGCAGTAACTCAGCGGCGGCCCCTTCCAGATTGGCGATCGCGACATCGTAATCGGCAACGGCCTGCTCGACCCGTCGCTCGGAGACGTTGCCCTGCGCCACCAGGGCCCGTCCACGCGCCACGTCGGCCTCCGCCTCATCGACGCGGGCTTGCAGGCCCGGGAGGCTGGAGGTGACCTGGGTGATCAACGCGTCGGCCAACGAGACCCCTGCCTTGGCGACGTCGATCTGGTCCTCCAGCGAGGCAACCACGTCGCGGGTGTGGTCCAGATTGGCGCGAGCCTGCGCCAGATTGGCCACGAACGGACGCGGATCGATCTCAAACAGCAGGTCGCCCGCGGTCACGAGCTGATTGTCCACGATCGGCAGCTGGACGATCGGGCCGGAAACCTGTGGGGCGATCTGGACGACCTGGGCGCGGACCTGGCCGTCCCGTGTCCAGGGGTTGACCACGTATTCCCAGTACCGGTAGCCGAAGATTCCGACGGCCGCCAGGACGACCGCGGAGCTGATCAGGATCTTGGGCAGCGCTTTCATCATGCTCACACCGGGATCAGGAACGTCCCGATCAGGCCCGAATAGATGACCATCAGGGCCAGAAACATGATCGGCGGATAATACAGGAACCGGGACAGGCGGTAGCGGTCGAGCACGAGCACCGTCAGCCACGCCGCGGTGGTGCCGAGAATGGCGGCGATCAAGAGCGGCGGAAAGTAGACGTCGCCAATGGCGAACTCGTGCGGAATTAGGTTCATCGTCTCAGCTCCCAGACCACCAGCTTACATATTCAGCCGGCTCAGCCAAATCTGATTCTGCCAGAAGCGGGGCGCTAGCGAATTGAGTCACCGCAATAATCGGGTTTCCCGCCAAGGTGTCCAGTCGATAGCGGCGGCGCATCCGGCAGACGCGACGAGGGACTCCGACACGCCTCGAAATGCGCCAAGCAGGCGGTAGAAATTGTCACCTTCCTGCGGACTGATCTGATCGTTGCCAGCCTTGTCCAGGGTCTTCTCCATGAGGTCCTCCATATGGCCGATGATCTCATCCAGCCTTGCGCGGAAGAATTCCTGGTGCTTGCCCCCCGGGTCCTCCGAGAGGCGCCGCAGCGCCCTTTGCATCGCCTGCCGCCAATCGCGAATGTCCTGGGTGAGTTCCTGAACCAGGAATGGGGCATGAGGACCGCGGCGCGCCTCCAGCATATCCTGGACGCGATAGGTGAGCCCTTGCAGGTTGGTCACCAGCGATTGCACATGCTCCGGCGATGTTCCGGGCAGCTTTCCGGTCGGGATGAACCGGCTCCAGATCTCCATCTTGCGCGGTAGGGTCGCCAGTTCCCTAGCGTGAAAGGCCCTCCGCCAGTGCCTGAGGCCGATCACGGGCTGCTCCGGGTCCCACCGCATGGTGGACAGCAGATAATCGCAGCTTCGGAAGTATCGCGCGGTCATGCGCAGAAAGACGAGCTCGGGGCGGCGAGAGGCCGGGATATAGGACGTGAACGCCAGGATCAGGAAGAGCAATGCGAACGCCAGCGCGAGATTGGCGACGGTGAGAAAGTCGTAGGTCTGCTCGTTGCTGATCGCCGTTACCAGGATGAACATGCTCAACCCCATAGTCCGACCCAGCTTCTGCTGCGGGGCTGCGAACAGGTAGCAGATGGCGAAGGTCGCGACGAAGATCAGCGGCCCGAGGGTGACGTAGCTGGAGAGCCCCGGCAGGACAAAAATGTAGAGAAGGGCGCCAAAGAGGACGCTCACGGTGACCGGCACGAACAGAGCCTTGACCGGTACCTGTGGCATCGACGCGAGATTGATCCCGAACGAGCACGAGATGATAATGAGCATGGTTCCGCCGGGAAGGTCTTCGACGTAGATCCACGCCAGATAGGCCAGCCAGATGGACGCCAGGACCTGTGCGACCGCGGCCATCCGATCCGGATCGATCACGAACACGGGGGATGCCGGGCCGGTCTTGCGGGCCGGCGCCGTCACCCTGCCGGACCCCTTGATTTCGCCGATGGCCTCGAACTGGGACCGGGTCACGTCCTCGAGGTGCCGCAGCCGGCTGCGCATGATCGTCAACGCCGCCTTGTGCAGATGGGACAGGGACCGGACCTCGCTTTCGGCCAGGGTGAGATCGATGGTCCTGGGGGATCGCTCGGGCGCTTGACCGGCGAGCATACGCTCGAACTGGGCGAACCTCAGGGCGATCTCCTCGCCAAAGTCCTCCAGATTGGGCAGCAACCGGTCGAGGTCGAGCTCCTGCAACTCGGGGAAACCCTCGCGCCAGCGCTCCATCGTCTCCGACAGGTCCGTCGCCAGGCGCCGGTACCGGCGCCACTGCCGGCGGACCTCCCAGACCTCGTAGCTGTCGGTTTCCGCCGAGGCCAGAAGTTCGTCGCAGCGGGCCTGAAGCTGAAATGCCCGCGCCCTCAGCGGGTCCGCGTCTTCGGCCGCACCTTGGCCTTTCATGATGGCGAAGTAGGACCGGAAACCCTGATGCTGGGTCGATGCCAGCTTGAGCACCGCGGCGTCGAAATCGGCGCGGCTGCTGGTGGGCCACAGGAAGACGGTGACCAGGCCGTAGACCAGGACGCCCAAGCCGGTCTCCAGGGCCCGTTGCACCGCGATATCGAAGGCGTCGACCGAGTGGGTGCCACCGTCGACGACGACGATCACAAAGACGATGGCGCAGATGATCCAGAAATACGGGCGCTTCGGTGCGCCCATCATATAGGCGCAGAAGCCGACCCAGGCGGAGAGGGCCAGCAGCAGGCCCCAGCGATCCTGTGGGAAGAGACCGATGATGGCCAGCGCGACCACGGCAGCGATCAGCGTGCCGAACAAGCGCGTGACGGCCTTGTTCAGGGATTGTCCGACGGTTGCCAGGCTGCAGAGGGCCACCACCAGGGCAGCCCATTTGGGCCGGTCCCAGTCCATCGACATGGCCGCCGCGTAGGTGATGGTCATCGCCAGGGCGGTCTTGATCGATTCCTTGACACGGGGGGACAGCATGATCAGTGCCGCTGTGCCGCCAACATCGCGCTTCGCATATCCTCAACCTTCAGCCCGGCGGGCCGGACTGCCCGCACAACTCCAGATCATATCCAATAAGACGCATCTTCCCACTCCCTGCAATCGACGCGCAATCGGCTGCGTGACACGGACGAGGGCCCACAGGTCTCAGCGGAATGGAAAGACATTTGTAATTGGCCTGTAGGGAACTAGGTCGATGGCTAATGATGTATGTCATTGGGGTTGTGGAGTTCTGCCATCATGTTCGCATACCTTGAAGGGCAGCGGGCCGGTGGGTTGCCCGGATCAGAGGCCTGAGATGACCATCTCGGCAATCACAACGATCGAAGAGTTGGGCGAATCCCTGGGGGTGCCACGCTCGAGGCGGCTGGCGCCGGCCGGCGCCGTGCCGGGCGAGGAGGCCGGCAATCGGTGGCGAATCCAACGAGGGTCCATTGATCGACAGCCCGACGGCTCGACCGAAATCCTCCACAGTGCCGGCCAGTGTGTGGACACGGGAGCGGCGGCCGGCGTTGTCGAGAGCACGGATCTGGAAGAATTCGAAGCGCTCATGGCGCCTTGGGACAGCAAGTACGAACAGATTTCCAGTGGGGCGTTTCACTGTCGGATCCGGTACGCAAAGATACCGGGCATCGTGGCATATGAGGCGAACTGGCTGCGGGCCATCAAGTCCTTCGGCACGGCGCCCGACGGGATGGTCATGGTCGGGAACAGCCTCGCCCGGCACGGGTCTGGCAACCATTGGTGCGGCCGCACGGTGGATCGCCGGCGTATCGCCTGCGCTGGGCCAAACGCGGAATTCGACCACATATCGCCTGACGAGAGTCATCATGCGGTTCTGCTTGTGGAGCGCGAGCTCCTGGCGGCCGCCATCGGAGAAGTCTCGGTCGAACGGATCTGCCGCAGCCGGCACCTCGAAATCTCGGAGGCCGTTGGCGAGCGGTTGACCGCGGCGATGATCGGGTTCGTTCGCAAGGCAAATGCAAACCCGGAACTGCTGGCTGATGCCCGCGAAATGGCTCGTGCCCGGTCGCGGCTGCTCGCTCCGCTGATTGACTGGTCGGCACAGGCAAACGCCGACGAGAGGCGTGAGTCGACGTCGCGCCGTGAAGCGTCCGTGCATCGGGCGATGGATCTCGTGGATCGGTCGTCGCGGCCAATCACGGCATTGGAATTGGCCGTCGCCTGCGGCGTCAGCCAACGAACCTTGGAACATGGCTTCCGCGAGCTGCTTGGCATGACACCCGCGGCATTTCTTCGTGTCCATCGAATGAACTTGGCCCACTATGCTTTGGCGGGTGCCGATCCTCGTTCGACCTCCGTCACGGAGATCGCTCTGGAATTGGGTTTCAGCCATCCGGGCCGGTTCAGTGTCGAGTACCGCGCGCTGTTCGGCCAATCGCCATCCGAGACCTTGAAGAAGCCTGTGAGCAGGCCACGATCGCGGCTGCTGTTGACCGAATATCTCGATTGAGCGAAGTCCCAATGCTCGTTGGTATGGGGCGCTAGTCCCCTTGTCGGAATTTCGATTCCTGTCATAGACGGAGGTGTTGCCCGCCTCGTAGCATCCGTGACTTCGTGGGGGGAGGGGAATTGGACGACAGTGGCGGCCGAACGCCGTTGTCGACTTCTGGCGCGCCATACCAGCGGGTATCGTCGCTGCCGGTCCAAGTCTCCTCGATGCAGGTTCGAAATAGGGGAGATGCAGCGAATTTGCCCCAGTGATCGGAATGCAAGTCGGGCGTCTTGAATGACGCCCTGCATCGTGGAACTGTCTCGAGGAGGGCAATCGGGGCGGATCGAGCGAATTCTGGTCGCTGAGGGCGATCCGGACGGAAGACCATGCTGCTGCGGTAGGCGAACGAGAGCGCCAGCCGTCGGAGCATTAACTATGTCAACAAACGCGAAATGGGAGTTCATCCAATGACTGTAGAAGGCCGTGATCTGAGCCGATACGAGGAGTTCCAGCTGGAACTCCCGACGGACACCTTTCCCCAGCAGGAAATGACGCCCTGGGCCGCCCATGCGGTGGTCGAGAGCGACATGTGGACCGACTCGAACCCGATGCTGAATCTGTCGAGTTTCGTGACGACGTACATGGAGCCTGAAGTCAAGGAGATGATGGCGAACCACGCGCACACGAACTACATCGACCACGACATGTACCCGCAGACCCGCGCCATGGAGGATCGTATGGCCCGGTGGCTGCACGAGCTGTGGAACGGACCGAAGGGCGTCGAGCCGTACGGGACCGCGACAATCGGTAGTTCAGAGGCGTGCATGCTGGCCGGCTTGGCGCACAAATGGAATTGGCGCCAGGCGCGCGAGAAGGCCGGCAAGGATGCCAGCCGCCCGAACATGGTCACCGGCGGCAATGTCCAGATCGTCTGGAAGAAGTTCATGAAGTACTTCGATGTCGAGCCGCGCATCGTGCCGCTGAAGCCGGGCAACTACCGGCTCGGTGCGGACGAGCTCGACCAGTATGTCGACGAGAACACGATCTGCGTGGTGGCGATCGCTGGACAGACCTTCACCGGCGAGGATGACGATTTCCAGGCGATCCACCAGTGGCTCGACGACTATGAGCAGCGGACCGGGATCTCGGTTCCGATGCACATCGACGGCGCGTCCGGCGGTTTCGTCAATCCCTTCCTGTATCCGGATTACGAATGGGATTTCCGTCTGCCGCGGGTGCAGTCGATCAATGCCTCGGGGCACAAATTCGGCCTGTGCTATCCGGGAATCGGCTGGGTGGTCTTCCGCGAGCGGTCGGTCTTCAACGAGGACCTCGTCTTCTACGTCAACTACCTCGGCGGCGAGTCGGCGACCGCGACGCTCAACTTCAGCAAGAACGCCGCCCCGATCATCGGCCAGTTCTACAAGTTCATCCGCCACGGCCGCGAAGGCTTCGAGCGCATCATGCGGATGACGGTGGACAACGCAGAGCACCTCAGGGACCGCCTGGTGGAAAGCGGTTACTTCACGATCATGAATGAGACGCAGCGGATCCCCGTGGTGGCCCTCACGCTGCACGACAATATCAGCAAGTTCAACGAGTTCGACGTTTCCGCCAAGGTGCGGGAGAAGGGGTGGGTCCTGTCCGCGTACACCATGCCGCCGAACGCGGAAACCGTGACCTCGCTGCGCATCGTGGTGCGGCCGCATCTGAACAGGAATGTCATCAATAACCTGGCGAACGACATCATCGCGGCGTGCAAATATCTCGAGCAGCACGGCGGAACGGCCACGCCGCCGGAATTGCACAGCCACGCGAAATCCGCGCCGAAGTGCTGATCGACGCGGCCTGAGCACGGTGGGCCGTGAACGCGGCTCACCGGCAGGCCGTCTCCGGTGAGCCGTGCGGCATGCAAACCGACGACAAGAGGCCAATGCCCGGACCGATCGGCGATTAACGCCGGCGGGTCGGGGAAGCCTGCCCGGCGTCCAGTTCGGAGCATTGCCGGTCGGTCCATGAAGTGTGGTGGAGGTAAATTCTTATGTTGCGATTCAAGTTGAGAAGACGTCATTGGGCGGTTGTTTCGATCGCCCTTGGTTTCTTCGCCGCCGCGGCGGTCTCCATGGGGACGGCGCTGGCCGCGGAGGGCGGCCTTGCCGATACGCTCGCGCCCTATGTCGAGCCGGTATTGGAAGGCGGCTTCGGCTATATCTTCCACCTCTTCGAGGCACAGCCCTTCCTGTTCATCTTCGTGGCGATGGCCATTGGCTACCCGCTCGGCCGCATCGCGGTCATGGGTGTGTCCCTGGGATCGACCGCGGGCACGCTTCTGGCCGGCCTTGCCATGTCGCTGATCGCGTTCACGGCCTTCGATATCCAGTACCAGTTGCCCGGCCTCGTCTCGACGATCTTCCTGTCGATGTTCATGTATGCGCTGGGCCTCAAGGTCGGCCCGAGCTTCTTCCCGGGATTGAAGCGCGGCGGCATCGGGTTGGTGATCATGGGCGTCATCGTGATCGTGGCCAACTTCATCATCTGCTATGGCGGCGCCATGCTTGCGGGCCTCGGCCCGGGCTATGCGCCGGGCCTGATCTCGGGCAGCTACACGGTCACAGCGGTCATCGGCGTCGCGACGTCGGCGATGCAGGGCGGCGGCTGGAGCCCGCCCGACGGGGTCAGCGCCGACCAGGTTTCCGCCAATATCGCGGCGGGTTACGCCATCAGCTATGTACTGGCGGTGGTCGGCGGCATCCTCTTGATCAAGTACCTGCCGCAGATGTTCGGCGACGACCCGGTCGCCAAGGCGAAGGAAGCCGAGGCGGCGCTGGGCGGTGGCGAAGGTGCCGCAGTGCTTCCGGGGTCGGATGCTTCCTTCGTGATGGGCCCCTCGCCTCTCGACATCCGCGCCTATCGGGTCGAGCAGGACGAACTGGTCGGCAAGAGCGTCAAGGACCTCTTCAAGCAGTTTCCGCGGGCCGCCATTCTGCGTGTCGTGCGCGGCGACGAGATCATCGAGGCGACCGACAACCCGACACTGCAGAAGGGCGATATCATCGGGGTCCGTGGCCGCTACGAGGGTCTGATCAGCGTTGCCGGCGAAGTTGCGGGCAACGAGATCGACGAGCCCAGGGCGCGCGACGTCGAGATCGAGGTTGCCGACATCCATGTCGGCAAGGGCGCTGCCGGCGGCAAGACGCTTACAGAACTCGCCAAGGAGATCGGCTTCGGGCTGTATCTCCGCGCCATCTTCCGCCAGGGGCAGCAGATTCCGGTCTTGCCCGAGACCACGGTCGAGATCGGTGACGTCCTGCGCCTCGCCGGACCGTCCTATTCGATACAGCGCGCTTCGGAGGCGATGCACGGCACACCGGTCAAGTTGACCGTTTTCACCGAGGTGGCGTTCCTCTCCGTCGCTCTGGTCATCGGCTATTACATCGGCCTGTTGAGCCTCACCTTGGGCGGTATACCGTTCGCGCTCGGCACGTCGGCCGGCTGCATGCTGGTTGCCATCGGAGTGGCGACCTTGCGCACCTATAACCCGGAGTTCGGTGGACCGGTCAGCGAAGGCGCCCGCAGCTTCATCCAGGATATCGGCCTGAACGTCTTCATTGCCGTCCTGGCAGCCAATGTCGGGTCCAAGGTCCTCGACAGCTTCCAGGGGACGACGGTTATCTGGCTCGCCATCATCGGGCTTGCCGGCGCGACCGTGCCGCCATTCCTGGCGTTCCTCTTCGGGCATTGGGTCGTGAAGATGAACTCGGTGGTCAACGCCGGGGCCTGCGCCGGCGCCCGCAACAGCACGCCCGCCCTGAACGCGCTGCTGGACCAGAGCGCCAGTGCTATCGCGGCGACTGCCTACCCGGTCACCTATGCGTTGACGTCGGCACTGGTGCTGATCAGCGGCTACATCGCGATGATCCTGTCGTAGCCTGTCCAGAATTCAGGGGACTCCGGGCGGATCGGTGTCGTCCGATCCGTCCGGAGTCCCCGCCCGTCGCCGGTAAAGGGTATTGGAGCCCGTAGGGATGTCTGAAGACCGACAGCCGGTCAGGATCGCCGTCAATGTCATGCGGGCGCGCCTGACGGTTGTCGGCTTCAACCTGACCATCGTCGCGCTGCAGTTGAGCCAGCTCAAGCGGCTTCCCGGCGGTATCGAACTGCCGAACGTGAATTTCGAGATACACCTCGAATCCTCGATTTCGCTGCTCATGGCCATGGCGCTGTCGGTGCTTGCGATTGTCGCCTTCATCGGCTCGGGCGCATTCGACCGCGACGGTACCTGCACCCATCCGTCGCTTCTGGCCGGCGACCTGTTCATGTATCTGGGTCTGGCGCACAGCGTGGCCGGATTCTTCGCGCCGCTCATCCAGACCCTCGACCATGCCGCTATGGCGTCCGCCCAGCAGACGGGAGATCTGACCACGGTGCGTGCCGCCCTGGTCATCCTGGGCGGCGTCGCATGGCTGTGTGCGATGTATGTGGGCCCCGCGGTGTCTCTCATCCGCTCGCCTTTCGGTCGCCGCGTATCGGTCGCCTTGGGCGTTGCGTATGTGGTGCTGATGCTGGCGCTCGCCTATGCCAGCGCGAAGGCCGTGCGGCTCGAGATGGCGCGCGATCCGAGCCTGGGCAAGCCGGCACCCACCCTGCTCAACGAACTCGTCCAGCCGTTGCGTTGGTGAGCGCCGACAATCGCAGGAAGACCGTCTTCTGGGCGGGGAAGCGGGCCGGTGCCGATTCCGCGTGAGCGGACAATACGCTAGTCCCGAGGCGTCTGGGCGACCTGCACGTCGATCATGGCCTCGGCGTATTGCGCGTCGCGCGTCTCGACGATGCGCTGGAAGGCGGCCAACTCGTCGCCCTCCAGTTTGCGTCCGCTGGGCAGGTCCAAGGTCATCGGATTGACCTGCCGGCCCTCCATCATGACTTCGTAGTGCAGGTGTGGGCCAGTCGACCGGCCGCTCGTGCCGACATAGCCGATGATCTGGCCCTGCTGCACCCTCGACCCGCGGCCGAGGCCGCGCGCATAGCGGCTCATATGGGAATAGGAGGTCTTCAGGCTGCCGGCGTGGCGGATCCGGATATGACGGCCATAGCCGCCATGGCGGCCGAAATACTCGATCGTGCCGCTGCCGGCGGCATAGATCGGGGTGCCGGTCGGCGCCGCGAAATCGGTGCCGCGATGCATACGGCTGTAGCCGAGGATCGGGTGCCGGCGCATGCCATAGCGTGAGCTGATCCGCGCGCCGTCGATCGGCGTGCGCATCAGCGTCCGGCGCACGCTCTGGCCGTCGCGGTCGTAGTAGTCGACGGTGCCGTCCTCGGACCGGAACCGGTACATCGGGTGGTCGCGGCCGCGCAGCCTGAGGTTGGCATAGAGCACATTCCCGTTGCGGGCCAGATTGCCGGTCTCGTCGAAATCCTGTTCGAACAAGAGCTCGAAACCGTCGCCGGACCGGATGTCGCGCTGGAAATCGACTTCGAAGGAATAGGCCCTGATGACCGCGATCAGCACTGGGTCGGGAACGCCGGCGCCGTTCGAGGCGGCATACAGGCTGGACTCGATAGTTCCCTCGGCCGATGTCAGCCGCGTCTGGAACTGGTTGGCGATGGCCTCGGCGGCAAAACCGCCATCCTCGGCGCGAGCGACGACGATCCGGGTCTCGATGTCCGGCGACAGCTCAAAGCCGGCAAAGTCGCGGCGTTCGCCTCGGTTTTCGAAGGTCAGGGTGACGTCCTGCCCGGCGCGCAGGCGTCGCGGATTGAACACGCCGCGCAGGGACTGCACCGCATTGTGCGCATCCAGACGCTCGACGCCGGCCTCCGACAGCATTCCGGCCAGCGTATCGCCGCGCCCGACCGTCCGCTCGATCTGTTCGATCCTGAGCGCCAGCAGGTCCAGATAGCGCTCCTCATGCAGGCTGTCGTCGGCGTAGGCGATCGTCGCCGTGCCCTGGGTCAGATCGATGTCCTCCACACCATGGGGGACCACCGCCAGTGACGGCAGCGGCTGCTCGATCAGCACCGGGGTGGCAAGCGACGCTTCGGCGGCTGGTCCGAAGCCGGCCATCGTCACCGCGTCCAGCGCATCGACCGACCGGGATTGAAATCCGTCATCGCCCTCGCGGGTCACCACCGCATAGGCACCGTTGCGGCGCTGCAGCTGCAGGCCCAGAAATGCCTTGTCGTTGCCTTGCCGCTCGAACACCAGGGCAACCGTTTGCCCGGGCTGAAGCCGGCGCGGGTTCTCGACCCGTTGCAATGCGCGCAAGGCGTAGTGGGCTTCGGTCGGCGAGATGCCGGCATCGGTCATGATGCCGGCCAGGGTATCGCCGCGGCCGAGCGTAAGGTCGACCCGGTCGACCTTCAGGTTGGTCGGATCGGCTTCGGTCTCCACCGCGGGCTCCGCGGCTGGAAGGGCGATCTCTGTCTCGATTTCGGCCGGGTTCGAGGCCGGCTGCTCGGGAGCCGTCGCGGCCGCCCCGAATCCGGCCATGCCCAACGATGTCGGGTCGTCGGTCTCCACGGCGCGGAACCCGTCCTCGCCATCGCGGGCGACCACCGCGAAGCCACCCTCTCGCCGTGCGATCTCGGCACCCAGGAAGCGCCGTTCATCCGAGTCGACCTCGAAGATCAGCGCCACCGACTGGCCGGCCTGGATGCGTCGCGGGTCGAGCACGGGCCGCAGCGCGCGAGTCGCATAATGGGCTTCTCCGGCAGATGCGCCGGCCTCCGTCATGGCCTCTACCAGGGTATCGCCGCGGCCCAGGGTCGTCTCAACACGCTCGAATCGCCGGTCCACGAT
>CBDBVB010000035.1:0-115000 GCA_965212545.1 Inquilinaceae bacterium | reverse complement strand
AAGACCCCGTGCACCTTTACTACAGCTTTGCAGTGGCATTAGGATTGATATGTGTAGGATAGGCGGGAGACATTGAACGGCAGGCGCCAGCTTGCCCGGAGTCACCCTTGAAATACCGCCCTTGTTGTTCTTGATGTCTAACCGCGATCCCTGAAGCGGGATCCGGGACCCTGCATGGCGGGTAGTTTGACTGGGGCGGTCGCCTCCCAAAGAGTAACGGAGGCGCGCGAAGGTAGGCTCAGGCTGGTCGGAAATCAGCTGACGAGTGCAATGGCATAAGCCTGCCTGACTGCGAGAGCGACGGTTCGAGCAGAGACGAAAGTCGGTCATAGTGATCCGGTGGTCCCGCGTGGAAGGGCCATCGCTCAACGGATAAAAGGTACGCCGGGGATAACAGGCTGATACCCCCCAAGAGTCCACATCGACGGGGGTGTTTGGCACCTCGATGTCGGCTCATCACATCCTGGGGCTGGAGCAGGTCCCAAGGGTTCGGCTGTTCGCCGATTAAAGTGGTACGTGAGCTGGGTTTAGAACGTCGTGAGACAGTTCGGTCCCTATCTGCCGTGGGTGTTGGAGTATTGCGAGGCGCTGTCCCTAGTACGAGAGGACCGGGATGGACGCACCTCTGGTGGACCGGTTGTGGCGCCAGCCGCATCGCCGGGTAGCTATGTGCGGACGGGATAACCGCTGAAAGCATCTAAGCGGGAAGCCCCCCTCAAAACCAGTACTCCCATGAGAGCCGTGGAAGACCACCACGTCGATAGGCCGGGTGTGGAAGCGCAGCAATGCGTGAAGCTAACCGGTACTAATCGCTCGATCGGCTTGATCCCAGTCGCTGGTAAAACCGCGCGCTGTTTATGGAGGCTGAGTCACGTTCCACGCCAACTGGCGTGAAACGATCAGGCTCTTTGTTGGAGACTGATTCACGTTCCACGCTGACGCGTGAAACGATCAGGCTCCTGGCGCGGAATACCTCCGCAGCAATCATCTCACCATCTGATCCCCACATCCGGTCTTCGACGACCTGGTGGCTATGGCGAGGGGCAATACACCCGATCCCATCCCGAACTCGGCCGTGAAAACCCTCTGCGCCGATGGTACTGCGTCTTAAGGCGTGGGAGAGTAGGTCGCCGCCAGGTCCTCAAAGACCGGACCAAAAGATCACAAAACACCGTCCTCACCACAATCCCACACAAACACACCCTCACGCGGGGTGGAGCAGTCCGGTAGCTCGTCAGGCTCATAACCTGAAGGTCGTAGGTTCAAATCCTACCCCCGCAACCAAATATCAATGGCTTACAAGGCCCCGCAACAGCGGGGCCCTTCTATGTCAACACTATGTCAACAATCCGCATGCCAGCTTGCGACGAGACCGCGCACGCGGAACCCCGACTTCGCCGCCGGGCCACTAAATTCCGGCAAACCATAAGTTGGCACTATTCTTAATGATATTTCAGCCGCGGCGAAAACGTCCGCTCAGCCGTCGATTCTGTTGAAAAAGGTCGTCGTTTTCGGCCTTCGAGTGTGGATCGCGTGGTCCTGATGCTCCCGTGAGGGAGGCCATGGGCTGGTCCTTGCTCAGGCGACCAGTGCCGGTGTGGGAGTTGGGATCAGCTTTGCCAATTTGCGGAGGTTTTGGGCGGTCGCTGCCAGTAGGAATTCGTCGCGGGCACCGCAGGGTCCTCGCAATCGCAATCGGTCGAGGCGCAGGATGCGTTTCAGGTGCGCGAACAGCATCTCGACCTTCTTGCGCTGCCGCCGTGAGGTTGAATAGGCGTCGGTCTTGGCGATGTCGCGGGCCAGGTCACGCGCACCTTCGTGGATGCTGCGCGGCACCTTGCGCGCCGGCTCCTTGGGACAGCAGCGCGGCTTGAGGCTGCAGGCATCGCAGTCGTACTTGCTGGCGCGGTACATGAGCTGGTTGTCATTCACGACCGTGCCCTTGCAGGTCAGCATCTTGCCACCCGGGCAGAAGTAGACATCCCCTTGGTGGTCATAGGTGAAGCCCTCGCGCGAGAAGGTCCCGTCGGTCCGTGTCGACTTGTCGAACACCGGCACATGAGGCTCGATCCCACGCTTGTGCACCAGCCAGTCGAGCATCTCCGCCGAGCCATAGGCGGCATCGCCGGCCAACCGCTCCGGGTAGAGATCGAAGCGCTCCTCGGTGCGGTCGATCATCCGCTTGGCCGCCGTCACCTCGGCCTGACGAACCGCGGTCGTCGTCTCCACATCGAGGATCACGGCGTGGTCCAGATCGATCAGGTAGTTGGTGCAATAGGCGAAGAAGCCTTGTCCTCCGTGGGCGCCGGTCCAGCGCGCCGCAGGATCTGCCGGCGAGAGGAACTTCGGCGTCACCTCGCTCGCGGCGCCGAACGCCGCGTCGTCGAGCACCGCCAGGTACTCGTCGATGGCGCGGCTGGAGACCTCTGGCGGCAGGCCCTTTGCGCCTTCGACACCCTCCTGGCGGCTGGCATCGGCCTTGATCAGGTTGGCATCGTCCGCAAAACCTTCGCCGCCAACCAGCCCTTCAGAGACGCAGCGAACCACGACCGTCTCGAAGACCTGACGCAGCAGGTCGCTGTCTCGGAAACGACCATGGCGGTTCTTCGAGAACGTCGAATGGTCCGGCACTTCGGCTTCGAGGCCGAGCCGGCAGAACCACCGGTAGGCCAGGTTCAGATGGACCTCTTCGCATAGCCGGCGTTCCGAACGAATGCCGTAGCAATAGCCGATGATCAGCATCCGGATCAGCAGCTCGGGATCGACCGACGGCCGGCCGGTCGTGCTGTAGAAAGGCGCGAGGTGCGTCCGCACCGCGCCAAGGTCCACGAAACGGTCGATAGACCGGAGCATGTGGTCGGTCGGCACATGTCTCTCGAGCGAGAACTCGTAGAACAAAGCGCTCTGATCGACCTGCCGCTCGCCCATCATCGTCTTCACTCCAACTGCCTCTATTGGAGTGAATCAGCGAAAGAGCGCCGCCGCAACCTTAGAGTTTTTCAACAGAATCGACCCTGGTCAGACATTAATGACAGCGGAAACTCCTGTACTTTCGCGTCACTAGAGCGGAAATCGTGAGCAAGTTGCTTAGCCAATCTGCACCGTTTACTGATTGCGGAGCAGTTGGCAAAATTGTAACTTTATTCTTCTTGCTAGCATTACGTGTCGAAGGGGGTGCGGATGGCCGGAATTCCACTCGCGGCAGCCATTGGCGAGTTGCGTAAGCAGATCATAATCGCCACAGAACAGGCCCGGGATGAGAAAGTGCGATTCAGGCTGGGGCCTATTGAACTCGAGCTGCAGATCGAACTCGAGGCGTCCGCCGAAATTGAGGGCGGTGTAAAAGCGTGGGTACTGTCTATCGGCGCAAGCGGTACGGAGAGGAGCACGAAGACACATCGGGTGAAACTAACTCTCGAGCCAAGGACGGCCTCCGACGGCGACGTGGATGTGAATCGCCAAAGCCGGTGAGGGCGCAGGCGTTCTGTGATGAAGGGCTAATCTGACGGCGGTCTGATGGAGACGAAGCGCGTTGTCGAGATCAAATGGGAGGGGGGATACGGCAGCGGCTATCTGGTTGCGCCTGGGATCGTACTGACAGCGCGGCACGTTCTAGAAGTCAACAAGGAACAGTTGCCCAAACTCGGGCGCAAGTGCCGCGTGCGCGCTGTGGGCGAGGACCGGTCAAACCGCCCCGACTGGCACGATGCCGAGCTCGTATGGGTCGGTAAAGGCGAGCTCGACGTCGCCTTGCTGCGGACCGGCACAACCGACCGCACACACAGATCTCCACCGTTTGGAACCTCCCCAAGCGACGCCGCGGAAATCAAGTGCCGCACGATCGGCTTTCCTCTGGCCACCGCGGAGACGCCCGCAGGCGACGACATCTACCAGCTCGATGGCACGATCCGGACAGCCACTTTTGCTTTGAGCGGTGAACTGGCGGTTGACGTCGACTCCGAGCCGCCCGAAGATCCGGAGAATTGGCCGGGGATCTCCGGAGCGGCCTTGTTCGCCGATGATTACCTGGTCGGCGTCATTAAGAGCTATCCGCGCAAGTTTGGCGGACGGATGCTGAAGGCGACGTCGCTGGCCGGTTTGGCGGACGACCCCGCCTTCTGCGCGGCGCTCGGCCAACCGTGCCCCCTGTCGCTCCAAGATATCGTTATCAAGACTGACGAAACACTTGGCCCCAAGACTCCGCGGCCGGTCAGCTATGACCTGCCGTCCCTACCGCCGAACTACCAAGAACGGCCCGAGGCGCTGGAGGCAGTCAAGAGCCAGCTTCTGGGAGACGCACCGGCTGTCGGCGTGCATGGCATGGCCGGTATCGGCAAGACGGTGCTGGCGACCGCGCTGATCCACGACAAAGAGGTGGAGAGGGCTTTCCCGGACGGCATCGTGTGGCTCACCTTCGGACGCGAGGCGGAGACCACCCAGAAGCAGGCCGAGTTGGCCGATGCGCTCAGGGACAAGCCACACAGCTTTCGAAATTGGGAGCATGGCCGCGGCCAGCTCAGCCAGATCACCCAGAGTGAGCGCCTGCTCGTCGTGCTGGACGACCTTTGGTGCACCGAACACGTCAATCCGTTCAGCCAAGTCGATGGGTTCAGCCGGCTCGGACCGGACTGCCGGCTCCTGGTGACGACCCGTGATCAGCGCATTCTGGACCGCCTGAAGGGGGCGGATCATGAGCTCAAGCTGCTCTCGCACGAGGCGTCGCTCAATCTGCTTGCCGGGGCAGCCAAAACCTCCTTGGCGAATTTGCCGGCCGAAGCGCCGGACGTCGTCAAACACTGCGGCCGCCTACCCCTCGCACTCGCCAGTACGGGAGCGCTAATCGCTAAAGGTCGCTTCACTTGGGCCGAAGCCCTGGACCGGCTATGCCGCGCCGACATCAAACGCCTCAGGGCGATCTTGCCGGACTACAAGCACAAGGGCGTGCTCGCCGCCCTTGATGTGAGCGTCAATGCACTCAAGCCTGACGAACACGAAAGCTTTCTGGACTGCGCCGTGTTCGCGCAGGATGTCGCGGTTCCAGAAGCGACCTTGCTCCGACTGTGGTCGCCACGGTTTGACGACCCGGAGGATGCACGGGACCTCGCCGAACTGCTGGTCGACTTAACGTTGCTGCGTCGCGAGCAAGTGCAGACTGGCGAAAATCATGCCGGAGAGACTCGGCGCTACCGCCTGCACGACCTGTATCACGATTACCTCGTGCATGCAGCTGCACCGGTGCCGCCCCGCAACGAAGCCTTGCTGCGCGCCTATGAGCGCGACTGCCCGGACGGCTGGGCCAGTTTCCCAGCCGACGACGGCTACTTCCTCGACTGGTTGCCCTACCACCTCGCGGCTGCGGATCGCGCCGACGCGCTTCGCGAGCTACAGTTCGATCTGACCTGGTTACGCCGCAAGCTGGCCGTGCGCGATGTGAATGCCCTGGTCTCAGACACAAGGTTCTGCCGTGACGATGCCGAGGTCGAAAGGCTTGGCCGAGCACTCCAAATGTCGGCGCACGTCCTCAATCGCGAGAAGCGCCAACTGGAGGCCCAGTTGCTCGGCCGCCTAGGAAGGGGGGGCGGTCCCAGGACCGCACGACTTCTCGACGCGGCCAGGCAAGAGGTCCAGCCCGGAGTGCTTGTCCCGCGGGGCGGTGGTGCACCTCTTGCGCACCTCTCGGCGCGCTTTTGCGGACGCTTGCAGGCCATAGTGGCTGGATCAACGGCGCCACCGTGCTGCCCAACGGCCGGCGTGCCCTGTCCTGGTCACGCGACACCACCCTGCGTCTGTGGGACCTGGAGACCGGCAAGGTCCGGCCGCTCGAAGGCCATAGCGAAGAGGTCAGAGGCGCCATCGTGCTGCCCGACGGCCGGCACGCCCTGTCCTGGTCCAGCGACACCACGTTGCGCCTGTGGGATCTGGAGACCAGTGAGGGCCGGCCGCTCGAAGGCCATAGCGGCGGGGTCAGAGGCGCCACCGTGCTACCCGACGGCCGGCGCGCCCTATCCTGGTCCTTCGACACCACCCTGCGCCTGTGGAACTTGGAGACAAGGGAGGGTCGTTCGTTCGAAGGCCACGGCGAAGGGGTCGCCGGTGCCACCGTGCTGCCAGACAGCCGTGGCGCCTTGTCCTGGTCCTTCGACGGCACCCTGCGCCTGTGGGACTTGGAGACCGGCGAGAGCCGGCAGTTCGAAGGCCATAGCGGTTGGGTCAGAGGCGCCATCCTGCTGCCTGACGGCCGGCACGCCCTATCCTGGTCCCGGGACGGCACCCTGCGCCTGTGGGATCTGGAGACCGGCGAGGGCCGGCCGTTCGAAGGCCATAGCGGCGGGGTCGACGGCGCCACTCTGCTGCCGGACGGCCGACGCGCCCTGTCCTGGTCCCGCGACACCACCTTGCGCCTGTGGGACCTGGAGACCGGCGAGAGCCGGCCGCTCGAAGGCCATAGCCAGCTGGTCACCGGCGCCACGCTGCTGCCCGATGGCCGGCGTGCCTTGTCCTCGTCAGACGACGGCACCCTGCGCCTGTGGGATCTGGAGACCGGCGAGGGCCGGCCGCTCGAAGGCCATAGCGGCGGGGTCAGAGGCGCCACCGTGCTGCCCGACGGCCGGCACGCCCTGTCCTGGTCCAGCGACACTACCTTGCGCCTGTGGGACTTGGAGACCGGCGACGGCCGGCAGTTCGAAGGCCATAGCGGCTGGATCACCGGCGCCACCGTGTTACTCGACGGCTGGCGCGCCCTGTCCTGGTCACTCTACGACGGCACCTTGTGCCTGTGGGATCTGGAGACCCGCGAAGGCCGGCCGCTCGAAGGCCACAGCGACAAGGTCGTCGGCGCCACCGTGCTGCCCAACGGCCGGCGCGCCCTGTCCTGGTCCAGCGACACCACCTTGCGCCTGTGGGACTTGGAGACCGGCGAGGTTCGGCCGCTCGAAGGCCATAGCGAAGAGGTCAGAGGCACCACCGTGCTGCCCGACGGCCGGCACGCCCTGTCCTGGTCCCGCGACACCACCCTGCGTCTGTGGGACCTGGAGACCGGCGAGGGCCGGCCGCTCGAAGGCCATAGCGAAGAGGTCAGAGGCGCCATCGTGCTGCCCGACGGCCGGCACGCCCTGTCCTGGTCCAGCGACACCACTTTGCGCCTGTGGGATCTGGAGACCAGTGAGGGCCGGCCGCTCGAAGGCCATAGCGGCGGGGTCAGAGGCGCCACCGTGCTGCCCGACGGCCGGCACGCCCTGTCCTGGTCCAGCGACACCACCTTGCGTCTGTGGGACCTGGAGACCGGCGAGGGCCGGCCGCTCGAAGGCCATAGCAAAGGGATCATCGGTGCCACCGTGCTGCCCGACGGCCGGCACGCCCTGTCCTGGTCCAGCGACACCAATTTGCGCCTGTGGGATCTGGAGACCGGGGAGTATCAGCCTTTCGATGGCCAAAACAGCTGGGTCGACGGCGCCACCGTGCTGCCCGACGCCCGGCGCGTCTTGTCCTGGTACCGCGACGGCACCTTGCGCCTGTGGGACCTGGCGACCGGCGAGAGTCGGCAGTTCGAAGGCCATAGCGACAGAGTCGTCGGCGTCACCCTGCTAAGCGACGGCCGGCGCGCCCTGTCCTGGTCCCAAGACACCACGTTGCGCCTGTGGGATCTGGAGACCAGTGAGGGCCGGCCGCTCGAAGGCCATAGCGGCTGGATCACCGGCGCCACCGTGCTGCCCGACGGCCGGCGCGCCCTTTCCTGGTCCTTCTACGACGGCACTTTGCGCCTGTGGGACCTGGAGACCGGCGAAGGCCGGCCGTTCGAAGGGCATGGCGGCGGGCGCACCGGCGTTACCGTGCTGCCGGAGGTCCGGCGCGCCTTGTCCTGGTCCGACGATCGCACGCTGCGCCTGTGGGATTTGGAGAAGCTTGAAGAGCTTGCCCGCGCCGTTGGCGACATTCGGTTCTGCTACTGCGTGGCCAATGAAGACAGTCGTATAGTGGTCGCGGCCGACGCCCGCGGTCGCGTAATGGTCTTTGATCTACCCACGTGACTCCAGGCATTGGACGGGATGCCTGGACATAGTGGGTTGGTCGTTGCGGATTCGTGTCGACCAGATCGGCTATTCACCGACACGCCATCGACCGGTCTGGTTCGAAGCCGGAAGCCCCACGCTAGAAGGATCAAATGACCGGTTGTGGCTATCAACACGCCTCCACCACCGCACGAGCGCACCGCCGCTTTCCTCCAGCAAGCCGAACTTCGAGCCCAAACGTCATTTTACCCTCTGGCTACCGACCTACCGTCGGAGGGGCGCCCACTGGCGTTCTTGACCCAACTCAGACCTTGATGACAGCGCGAACTCCTGTGCTTTCGCGCTACCAGAGCGGAAATCGTGAGCAAGTAGCTTAGCCAATCTGCACCGTTTGCCAATTGGAGCGCAGTTGGCTAAGTTGTAACTTAGCTTCTCCTGCAAGCATTGCGCGTCGAAGGGGGTGCGGATGGCCGGAATTCCACTCGCGGCAGCCATTGGCGAGTTGCGTAAGCAGATCATAATCGCCACAGAACAGGCCCGGGATGAGAAAGTGCGATTCAGGCTGGGGCCTATTGAACTCGAGCTGCAGATCGAACTCGAGGCGTCCGCCGAAATTGAGGGCGGTGTAAAAGCGTGGGTACTGTCTATCGGCGCAAGCGGTACGGAGAGGAGCACGAAGACACATCGGGTGAAACTAACTCTCGAGCCAAGGACGGCCTCCGACGGCGACGTGGATGTGAATCGCCAAAGCCGGTGAGGGCGCAGGCGTTCTGTGATGAAGGGCTAATCTGACGGCGGTCTGATGGAGACGAAGCGCGTTGTCGAGATCAAATGGGAGGGGGGATACGGCAGCGGCTATCTGGTTGCGCCTGGGATCGTACTGACAGCGCGGCACGTTCTAGAAGTCAACAAGGAACAGTTGCCCAAACTCGGGCGCAAGTGCCGCGTGCGCGCTGTGGGCGAGGACCGGTCAAACCGCCCCGACTGGCACGATGCCGAGCTCGTATGGGTCGGTAAAGGCGAGCTCGACGTCGCCTTGCTGCGGACCGGCACAACCGACCGCACACACAGATCTCCACCGTTTGGAACCTCCCCAAGCGACGCCGCGGAAATCAAGTGCCGCACGATCGGCTTTCCTCTGGCCACCGCGGAGACGCCCGCAGGCGACGACATCTACCAGCTCGATGGCACGATCCGGACAGCCACTTTTGCTTTGAGCGGTGAACTGGCGGTTGACGTCGACTCCGAGCCGCCCGAAGATCCGGAGAATTGGCCGGGGATCTCCGGAGCGGCCTTGTTCGCCGATGATTACCTGGTCGGCGTCATTAAGAGCTATCCGCGCAAGTTTGGCGGACGGATGCTGAAGGCGACGTCGCTGGCCGGTTTGGCGGACGACCCCGCCTTCTGCGCGGCGCTCGGCCAACCGTGCCCCCTGTCGCTCCAAGATATCGTTATCAAGACTGACGAAACACTTGGCCCCAAGACTCCGCGGCCGGTCAGCTATGACCTGCCGTCCCTACCGCCGAACTACCAAGAACGGCCCGAGGCGCTGGAGGCAGTCAAGAGCCAGCTTCTGGGAGACGCACCGGCTGTCGGCGTGCATGGCATGGCCGGTATCGGCAAGACGGTGCTGGCGACCGCGCTGATCCACGACAAAGAGGTGGAGAGGGCTTTCCCGGACGGCATCGTGTGGCTCACCTTCGGACGCGAGGCGGAGACCACCCAGAAGCAGGCCGAGTTGGCCGATGCGCTCAGGGACAAGCCACACAGCTTTCGAAATTGGGAGCATGGCCGCGGCCAGCTCAGCCAGATCACCCAGAGTGAGCGCCTGCTCGTCGTGCTGGACGACCTTTGGTGCACCGAACACGTCAATCCGTTCAGCCAAGTCGATGGGTTCAGCCGGCTCGGACCGGACTGCCGGCTCCTGGTGACGACCCGTGATCAGCGCATTCTGGACCGCCTGAAGGGGGCGGATCATGAGCTCAAGCTGCTCTCGCACGAGGCGTCGCTCAATCTGCTTGCCGGGGCAGCCAAAACCTCCTTGGCGAATTTGCCGGCCGAAGCGCCGGACGTCGTCAAACACTGCGGCCGCCTACCCCTCGCACTCGCCAGTACGGGAGCGCTAATCGCTAAAGGTCGCTTCACTTGGGCCGAAGCCCTGGACCGGCTATGCCGCGCCGACATCAAACGCCTCAGGGCGATCTTGCCGGACTACAAGCACAAGGGCGTACTCGCCGCCCTTGAAGTGAGCGTCAATGCACTGGAACCTCAAGAGTACGACGGCTTCCTGGACTGCGCTGTGTTCCCGGAGGATGTCGCCGTTCCTGAAGCCGCTCTGCTCCGACTGTGGTCGTCGCGGTTCGACGATCCGGAGGATGCACGGGACCTCGCCGACCTGCTGGTCGACTTAACGTTGCTGCGTCGCGAGCAGGTGCAGACTGGCGAAATTCATGCCGGAGAGACTCGGCGCTACCAAATACACGACCTTTATCACGACTACCTTGTCCATGCCGGCGCACCGCTACCGCCGCGCCACGAAGCCTTGCTCCGCGCTTATGACCGCGACTGCCCGTACGGCTGGGCCAGCGGCCCAGCCGACGGCTACTTCTTTCGAAATTTGGTGCGACATCTAGTGTTAGCAATGCGTACGGATGAGGCCCAGACGCTTCTGATGACTTATCGCTGGATTGCATCGAAGTTGGATGCCACTGGAATTGCCGAGACGATTGACGACTACGACAAGCTTCAGCCGGCCCCACAGACGCCACTGGGCTTGGTACGCGAAGCTCTTAGGATGTCATCGCACGTGTTGAGTGCACATCCTGAAGAGTTGCCTGGGCATTTGGTGGGTCGACTCTTGACCCTGTCATCCGAGCCATTGACGACACTTCTGCATCAAGTGAACACAGATAGGAGTGAAGCGTGGTTGCGTCCAATGACACCGTCGCCATTCAGTGTTCCTAGGGAGGGCGGAGGTCAGTTCTTCCCTCATGGTGATTCCGAGATTTTGGTTTTCTGCTTCGGGGACGGCCGTGCGGTCTCCGTTGGTGCCGTTGATGCTCCGAAGGTTTGGGACACGCGAAATATGGTCGACGTGAGTTGCGAGACCCGTTGGAGTCAGAGGAACTTGAGCAAGGGAGTTTCCATTTGGGAGGCCGTGATTGATGGCCGGCCGCGAGTTGTTCCTCATAAGGACCAGTGGCTTGCGTGCGCAGTGGGTTGCGAAGGAAGTCGACTGCTCGTTGGCAATCGGGAAGGTGACGTGTTCGTGTTCGATGCGGGCACGAGCGGGGTCAGAGTGATCGGTCAGCATGACGAGATTCGGGATATTGACATCAGTCACGATGGACTGCGCGCCGTATCAGGTGGCAACGACAACGTACTGAAGTATTGGGACTTAGAGAGTGGACGCGAAATCAGTAAGCATGATGCGGGAGATGTGATTGATTCGGTTGCAATTAGCCCAGATGGAAGGAGCGCCGTTTACTCGTTTCGATGGAACGCACGACTGATTTTCTTGGCGGATCTGGAAAAGTCCGAAGCACCTCGACAGCTGGACCAGCTCTCAGAACCATTACTTTCACTCCGTTTCGAGCCAAACGGGCAGTATGTAGTGGCGGGATGCTATGATGGGTGGCTGCGGCGGTACGCTCTGAGAAACGGACAGCTGAGCGCCAAATTCGGTCGTCACGGCGACGATGCCGTTATTTCCATGGCGTTCACAGGAAACCATGCGCTCGCGACTACTGCTAGAAAGGACGATCGCGTTGGCATCTGGGACACCCGACACACACAGCCGTCGGACTTGGTGGAGCATTGGGGCCAGTCGACTACGGCCTTTGCGTATCTCTCGCCTGAACTGGCGATCTCGGGATCGGCGGACGGCAATTGCCGTACGTGGGATTTGCCCCGAGGCCGCTTAGTTGACGAACAGCCGCTAGGCATCGGACACATTTCGCAAATTGTCGCCACGCCAAGCGCCGTGGTTATTGACGCGCATGTGGGCATATCAAAGTGGATGGTCGTTGGAGAACGGCTGCAGCGTGATTGCCCCGATATTGAAGGAATGCACATTCCAGGGACCCATCACCACGTTGGTTTTGACGAAGGAGGGGATCGTGCGCTTCGCGCATGTGAAGAGTCGCGCTTGGAATCGGTCGACATTGAGTCAGGCGATTGTCAAGTGCTGTGTGAATATAGCCGACCGGGTGACAGCATCTATATTACCGCGATATCTCCAATTCGTAGACAAAGAGCCCTTGTCGCGACGCGCACGGTTGACACCAAGGAGAACTACCTAGAGGCGTGGAACACTGAGTCGCGGGAGCGCCTGTGGGGTCATAAATGGCCAAAATCCGGAGATGCTATCCGAGGAGCCGCCATATCCCCCGATGGCCGAATAGCTGCTACGGGAAGTTTTGAGTGTTGTTTGAGTATATGGTCCGTAGACGGCGAGCAACCACTACTCTTCTCTGACAAGAGCGCGCATAGAGGGCCGATTACGATGCTGGCCTTTGCTAGAGGCGGCGAGCGACTGCTTTCTGCTGCCCGTGATGACCGTTACCTGAATGTTTGGGAAATAGACACCTCAACGTCGCTGCGGCAACTCAATCTAGGGAGCCCGATCGTGTCGTTTGTTACGACCCGAGACCGGCAGTACGTCTGGATAAGCCTCCAGAACAGACGAATGATCGTTTGGGACATCGACCACTGGACCGAGGTCGCACGACTTGAGGCCGACTGTGCCGTCGTGCTCGATGCGGTTGCTCCCGACGCTCTTGGCGCCCTTGGTCACGAGACGGGCGAACGACGGAATGCCGTAATTCTGAAGTTAGAGAATCCGCCCTCTTAGGCGGTGACTTAGTCGTCCGTTAAGAAGCCGTCTTGAATGCTGATATGGGCATGAGGTCGGCGAGGATTTTGGACAGCAAAGCCCTCAGCCATTTGAGGACCAGTCGGAGGTTGTGGCCAACGGCGGTGAGGACAGCGACGCTAGTGCACCGCCCCATCCGGCCGGTCTTTATGTAGTCCGCCCTGATAAACGCCTAAGCGATTGATTTTTGGATGGCGGGAAGTCGCGGCCAAGTATCTGGTTTTGCTGCTGGCCCGAGAAGCGCCGCCAGGATCCGTGCAAAAAGAAGCCTCAGTTTGTTGAGGATGAGGCGCAGGTTGTGGCCGGCGGCGGCCAGGAGCGCGTTGACCTCGTCGCCATCGTGACCGACCAGATAGTTCCTGCCAAGCCTGCCGTCGATCTTGGCATGGCCGATCATGGGCTCGATGGCCGATCGTCGCCTGAGCTCGCGTTTCATGGTCGGCGTGAGGCCGCGCCGGCGCCGGGAGAGCATGACCTGCGCCGGGCCCTCGTAGTCGTGGCCCTTGTAGCCCTTGTCGGCGTAGGCGCGGGCGACTGTAACGCCGGTCATGGCCTCGGCCTGGTCCAGGGTGGCTTGCAGGGTGTGGCCGTCATAGGGATTGTCGGCGAAGGCCTTGGCCGCCAGGAAAAGCCCCTCCCTGTTGGTTGATGTGCTCCCCAGAAACGCCCCCGATATTGGTTAGAGTTTTCCGCGACGAATCCTTGGCTGGGAGAGGAGCGGAAACGCATGAAAGCATCGAAGTTCACGGACGCGCAGAAAGCGTTCATCATCAAGCAGGGCGAGGACGGAACACCGGTGGCAGAGGTCTGCCGCAAGGCGGGGATCAGCCAGGCCACTTACTTCAATTGGAAGAAGAAGTATGCGGGGCTGATGCCGTCCGAGATGAAGCGTCTCAGAGAGCTTGAGCAGGAGAATGCCCGGCTGAAGAAGATCGTGGCGGACCTGTCGCTCGACAAGGAGATGCTGCAGGACGTCATCAAGCGAAAGCTCTAAGGACTGCCCGGAAGAGGACGCTGGTCGACGAGATGCGGTCGGAGTGGTCGGTATCGATCCGGCGCGCCTGTGCGGTGATCCGGTTCGATCCCAGGACCTACCGCTACAAATCCCGTCGGCCCGGTCAGGCCGTTGTTGAACAGCGGATCAGAGAGATTTGCCAGACACGCGTGCGGTTCGGTTACCGGCGCGTGCACGTGCTGCTGCGTCGAGAGGGCTGGGCGATCAATGCCAAGAAGACATACCGGATTTACAAGGAGTTGGGCATGCAGCTGCGGAACAAGGCACCAAAGCGTCGCGTGAAGGCCAAGCTTCGGGATGATCGGAAGGAAGCCGTCGGGCCGAATGACGTCTGGGCCATGGATTTCGTGCATGACCAGCTCGCAACTGGTCGGAAGATCCGCGTGCTGACCGTGGTAGACACCTTCTCGCGCTATGTCCCGGTGCTCGATCCAAGGTTCAGCTATCGCGGCGAAGATGTCGTTGCGACGCTCGAGCGGGTGTGTCGACAGATCGGTTGTCCCAAGACCATACGCGTCGATCAGGGCAGCGAGTTCATCTCCCGCGACATGGACCTTTGGGCCTATCAGCGCGGTGTGACGCTCGACTTCTCAAGGCCGGGCAAACCCACGGACAACGCCTTCATTGAAGCGTTCAATGGCCGGTTCCGGACGGAGTGTCTGAACAGCCACTGGTTCATGAGCCTTGCCGATGCGGCGGAAAAGATGGAGAACTGGCGTAGAGACTACAACGAGGAACGGCCACACAGCGCTATCGGGAACAACGTCCCAGCAGCGCTGATGAAATCAGCACACGCATCCAGCCGGTGTGCCTGATGAAAGGGCGGAAACTCTGACAACCGCCGAGGGCGCGTTGGGTAGCACATCAATGAAACCCAGGACTCTCATAATCGGTGAGGGACCGAAGGGGAGCAGGTCAAATATCGAGACTCAATTTGATCAGTCGATGCATGTCCTAAGGGGCGAAAGTTGGCCGGTCCGCTATTCGGGTCGCGCTAACAATGATTCGATCATCTGGCGGCGTGTTGTTAGACCCAAGAACTCGGCGTTCCCATCAACCACCGGCATTTGTCGATTAAATTCATCGCGCCGCCCGATCGATGCGACGATTTCATCCTTCACCGTCCGACTGGCAACAAGGAACTCGATGCTGGCGGGTCCGAAGACTTGAGCAGCCATATCTTTGGCCTCATGGAGCGAAGGATGGCCGTTTAGCAATGCCAGGAGGTCATCACTTCCAGATTGATCTTGGAGGATACCGAGAAGCTGTTCCGGCGTTGCGAGGGCTATGAACTGGCCATAGTCGTAGAGCACAAGCACAAAGCGGAAATCCTCCCGAAGCTCGCGGCCGAGGTTGATCAGATAATCGAGAATCGCATTAGCTTCATATTCGCCCTGGCCGAGACCTATGTAGAATCTCAGGGCAAAATCCGCGCCGATCGGGCTCTCGTTTCGTAATTCATTTAATCGACGCTCTAATGTTGCGTACGTATCTTTGTTTATTATTTGTCTCTCAGCCAATGGGACCGTAGAAGCCTCTACAATATTCTCTAGGTTGTCATAGATTCGCTGAGCCGAAAGAACGGCAAAACTCTCCAGCTCCGACTGTATAGCGGAAAGCAACAATCTATGATCATCGGAGCGAAGCTCGCTCTGTAACGTACCAGCCAGCTGGCTTTGCACATCTGTGTTTCTGATCAGAACGTTCTGTGTCTCCATCGGAATGGCAATCGTCACCGCGCTCGCTAGCGTCGCTTGGACATTTTCGCTGGCGAGCGCCCTAAGCTGGGCCTCGACGTGTTCCCTAGCGATAGCTGCCACGGAACCTCGTGTGTTTACATCAAGCCAATCTCGGAACACGGCTTCCCGAGTCAACGCGTCTACTGCGGCGACACGCAAGGCATCCTGAGCCAGGCCCGGCAACTCCAGGTTTTCGACCTGATCCTTAATCGCGATGAACATTGCGACTAGGAAAGCAAACGCACCTGTTGCACCCACCGGTAGGCCGGCCCAACGTAGGATGCGGCCTCGCACCTCGGTCTCACATCGGTATCGGATCAGCCTTTCGGTTGGTGGATTCAAGATTCTCTTTTTCGAGTTAGTTGATGCCGAATCTGACATTTCTTTGTCACTCTTCGTCCAGCAGGCTATCAATTCTATGGACCAGAGTATTTTGGAAATTCGGCGAAGAAAATTCACCTGAGGCCACCATCTCTACTTGCCTCTTCCCATCAGGACTATTCAAGAAACTCTCGATGGCATCGGTGACGATAGCTTGGCCGCCATCACTCTGGAGGAATTCGGACACCTCTGCCGTGAACGTATGTTGCTGAAGCATTTCTTCGACATAGCCACTGACCGTACTCTCTACCGGTATGACAGCAACAGCGTTGCCGACCGCCTCATCAAAAGACTCCCGCAAGTTTTCTTCGCTGTTTAGAACATCGGACACTTGTTGATTGATCACAAGGATACCCCGGTCGGGATCCGCAAGATAGTCCTCGACATGCTGACGCAGGCGCTGGTGCACGCTTGGATCATCCTGAAGCAACGTCCTCACCTGGGCGGGAACGAACAAGAAGACCGCGGCGAGAATGGCTGCGACGCCGGCGCCACCCAATGGCAGCATAAGCTTTCGTCTAAGCGAGCGTTTGACGTCGTCCTCTATCCTGATACGGAGTGCCTCTAAGGTTGCTTCGCTGACGTAGAGATCGGTCGTCTACATGCAGTTCTTCCCCTGGCATCTTGTCGCCTCCTAACGATTGATTGCCCAAGATGTGATGCATCGGGATGTCTCTAGACCATCGAGCAGCCCACGTGCGCCGGCGAAAGTGCAGTCCCTGCGGCCCCTATAAGGGCAGGCTGCAGCAGCTTCCTCTTGTCTAGGCTGTGGTCGATCGCCAGACGTTGAGGCGAAAGTTCCGCATCTGCAGCTGCTTCAGCCGCCATTGAACACACGTTCTGAGAGCGAGCAGCATCTTATTGCTTCGCCAACATTTTACGATCACGAATGCGTTTGAAATTGATATCCATCATTGATTCTCAACCGGGGCGATCGCGATCATGGGGTCATCTTGGGTTTGTCGCCCGGAGCAGCTCTTCAGCTAACCGCCGCGAAGTCATCAATAGGGGGCAGTTCGGTGGACGAATTGGGCGGACGTGCGCCGGCGGATCGGCCGGCCGGGCAACAGACCGCCGATTCCGGTACACAGGCACGCGACGACGACTTCATCATTCGGGCGCCGTCGATCTCGCTGCCCAAGGGGGGCGGTGCGATCCGTGGCATTGGGGAGAAATTCGCAGCCAATCCGGTTACCGGCACCGCATCAATGAGCGTGCCCATCTATACGAGCCCAGGTCGGTCCGGGTTCGGTCCGCAGCTCTCGCTCACCTATGACTCTGGTGCGGGAAACGGGCCATTCGGTTTCGGCTGGTCTCTCTCGCTGCCGTCCATCACCCGCAAGGCGGACAAGGGATTGCCGAAGTATCAGGATGCCGACGAGTCCGACGTCTTCATTCTCTCCGGCGCCGAAGACCTGGTGCCCGTTTATCGGCAGGATCCTGCAGGTAATTGGGTGCGTGACCCGGCCGGCCGCCACGTTATCCACGAAGATGAACGAGACGGCTATCGGATTCGCCGCTATCGCCCCCGCGTCGAGGGCTTGTTCGCGCGCATCGAGCGGTGGACCGATATGGATAGTGGCGAAGTCCGGTGGCGCTCGATCTCGAGGGACAACGTCACAACGTGGTACGGCAAGACGGCCAACAGCCGGATTTTTGATCCTGACGATCCGCGATGCATCTTCAGCTGGCTCATATGCGAGAGCTACGACGACAAGGGCAATGCTATCATTGCCTACGAGTACGCGTGCCGAAAATTCTGCGGGCATCGACTTATCCCAGGCAAACGAGAGGAACCGGATCAGAGATAAGCCGATCGGCAAACCGCTATCTGAAGCGGATCAAATACGGCAACCAGACTTCCCGGTTGATCCAGCCAGACCTCGTCACAGATGGGTTGGCTCTTCGAGGTCGTGTTTGACTATGACGAGGGACACTACGAGAAACTACCGATCTGTCCCTGGGACGCATCGAGTATGTTCGTGCAGTCAAAGACGAAGCAGCTCGCCTGGCCAGTGCGCCAGGATCCCTTCTCCAGCTACCGGGCCGGCTTCGAGGTGCGGACCTATCGGCTTTGCCGCCGCGTCTTGATGTTCCATCATTTTCCCAATGAACTTGGTGTCGATGACTATCTCGTCCGTTCGACCGAATTTGCCTACGAAGAAGGACCTGTCGCGTCCTTCATCACGGACGTCACACAGTCCGGATATGTGCGCCGGAACGGCGCCTACCTGAAGAAGTCGCTGCCGCCGCTCGAGTTCCAATACTCGAGAGCGGACATCAACGAGACGGTCCAGGAGGTCGATCCGGAGAGCCTGGAGAACCTGCCAGTCGGCCTCGATGGTTCGACATACCAGTGGGTCGATCTCGACGGCGAGGGCCTGTCCGGCATCCTGACCGAGCAGGCCGGCGGCTGGTACTACAAGCGCAACCTAAGCCCCTTGCCAAGGAAGGAGGATGATGGACAGGAGAGAACGAGAGCGCGCTTTGCCCCGCTTGAGACCGTCGCGACCCAACCATCCTTGGCAGAGCCCGGCGGGCGCCATCGTTTTCTCGACCTGGCGGGCGATGGGCGGCAGGACGTCGCGTTGCTCGAGCGCCCGGTTTCGGGCTTCTACGAGCGGACGCACGATTGGCGATGGGATCCCTTCAGGAACTTCCTGTCCTGCCCGAATGTGGACTGGGGTGACCCGAATCTGCGCTTCGTCGATCTGACCGGCGACGGCCATGCCGATATCCTGATCACCGAGCACCAGGCCTTCACCTGGTATCCCTCCCTTGCCGAGGAAGGCTTCGCCCCGGCGGAAAGGGCGTTCAAGGCGCTAGACGAGGAAGAGGGGCCGAAGCTGGTTTTCGCCGACGGTACACAGTCGATCTATCTCGCCGACCTTTCCGGCGACGGGTTGACCGACCTCGCGCGCATCCGCAACGGCGAGATCTGCTACTGGCCGAACCTGGGCTACGGGCGCTTCGGGCCGAAGGTGACCATGGACAACAGTCCGCGGTTTGACCACTCCGACCAGTTCAGCCAGCAGCAGATCCGCCTGGCCGACATCGACGGCTCGGGTACGACCGATATCCTTTATCTCAAACACGACCGGATCGATGTCTACCGCAACGAGGCGGGCAATCGCTGGGCCAATCCCGAATCCCTAACCAACTTTCCCCATATCGACAATCTGTCTTCGGTGCTGGCGGTCGACCTGCTGGGGAACGGCACGGCCTGTCTCGTATGGTCTTCGCCACTGCCGGCGGATGCGGGCCGGCCGATGCGGTATGTCGACCTCATGGGCGGGCAGAAACCGCACTTGCTTACCAGGGCCGACAACAACCTGGGCGTCGAGACACACGTCACATACGCGCCGTCCACGAAATTCTACCTTGCGGACAAACGCGACGGCAGGCCGTGGATCACGAAGATTCCGTTTCCGGTCCACGTGGTCGAACGGGTGGAGACCTTCGACCATATTAGCCGAAACCGTTTCGTCACCCGTTATTCCTATCGTCACGGCTATTTCGACGGCGCCGAGCGCGAGTTCCGCGGCTTCGGCATGGTCGAGCAAATGGACACCGAGGAATTCGAAGCGCTCGACGCCGGCAATGCCTTGCTGCCTTCCACCAATATCAACACGACTTCGCACGTCCCGCCGGTGCTGACCAGGACGTGGTTCCACAACAGGAAACTATGCTTCAGGCGGCTCGGCATCTCCCGCCATTTCGAGAGTGAGTACTATCGGGAACCTGGCCTCTCCGACGCCGAGTACGCGGCGCAACTGTTGCCGGACACTGTGCTTCCGTCCGGGCTTGAAGGTCGCAGAAGAGCGCGTGAGGCCTGCCGTGCCCTGAAAGGCTCGATGCTGCGCCAGGAGGTCTATGCGCGCGATTGGCATGGGACAGACGAGGCGCCCCGTCCGTACAGCGTGTCACCGAACAGAACTATCACGATCGAGGTGTCTTCAACGGCGCGGTGATAACCGGCACGCGGTGCTTCTTCACCCATCCGTCGCGAGGCCGATCAATTACCACTACGAGCGCAGCGATCCGGCCGATCCGCGCATCGCCCACGACACTGACGCTGGAGGTCGACGAATTTGGCAACGTGCGGAAATCAGGCCGCCGTCGGTTATGGGCGTCGCCAGATGGTCCGGGTCGTGGATCCTCAAGAACAAGTAACGGAGATATCGAACCTGGCAAGCGATGAACTCGATCCGGACGATAGGGCGAAGGCGAACCGGAACACTGATCACCTATACCGAAAACGGTGTTACCAACGCCGATCGAGTTTGCCGATGACGGCGTTACCCTACTGCCAAACGACTACCGCACGCCGCAGTCCGTGCGAAACCCGCACCTACGAGTTGACCGGTTACCCGCCGACGAGGCGCGGCGGGACGCTTCCGTATCCGCCGATTTCGTGGAACGCGACCCGAACAATCCTGGCCGGCTCCGCCACATCTTCGATGGCGAAACAAATTACGAAGACCAATCGGGCAATGGCAAACAACGCCGCCTGATCGAGCACGTCCGCACATATTACAGGCCTAACGATTTTGGGGTGGCCGCGAGATGACCCGCTGGCGCTGCTTGAACTTGGGCGAGGTTCGAGTCGCTGGCCCTGCCGGGTGAAAGCTACAAGCTGGCGTTTACGCCAACATTGGCAGAGAAGGATCTATGTCGATAGCGGCAAGCTCGCCCAAGGCGACCTCAATCAGGTTCTTGCCACGGAGGGGCGATATATTCACACGGAAGGCGACGCGAACTGGTGGATTCCCTCCGGCCATGTCTTGCTCTCGCCGCCCGACAAGGCTTCTGCCAGCGGAGGAACGGACACATTGCCCAGCGAGAACTTTTTCCTGCCGCACCGCTACCGCGATCCCATTCTATATCCCGGCCCATATCCAAGCGGCCATGGTACGGAGATCCCAGCGATCTCCACCGAGACCGTCGTCATCATGACCTGCTGATCGTCGAAACACGGGACGCGCTGGATAACGTGGTCACCGCCGAAACACAGGACGACGCCGGCAATACCGCGATCAGACTAGATTATCGCGTCCTTCAGCCCGATTGGGTGACCGATCCGAACGGCAATCGCTCGCGCGCTGCGTTCGACGCCATGGGCATGGTGGTGGGCACCGCCGTCAGGGGTAAGCCTGGAGAAAATCTGGGTGATTCACTTGACGGTTTCGAGGCCGACCTTCTCCAGCGTCAGATTGACAGGCTCCATGATGCGGCCGATCCGCATGTTCCTGGCCTACCGTTGCTGGCGAATGCGACGACGCGCATCGTTTACGATCTTGATCGCTTCCGGCGCTCCCGGCTGGCGGACCAGGAAGATCCGGTGCATTTGCAGCCCGCCTACGCCGCCACGATCGCCCGCGAGACCCATGCCAGCGAGCCGATGCCGGCGGGCAGCCTCAGGACACAAATCGGCTTTTCCTATTCTGACGGCTTCGGGCGCGAGATCCAGAGGAAGATCCAGGCAGAGCCGGGGCCGGTTGAGGGGCTGGAGGACACTGTCGACCCGCGCTGGGTCGGCAGCGGCTGGACGATCTTCAACAACAAGGGCAAGCCGGTCCGCCAGTACGAGCCATTCTTCAGCCGGCTTGCCGCCAGGCGCCACCAATTCGAGTTCGGGGCTGAGCATCGGCGTCAGCCCGATCCTGTTCTACGATCCCGTGGGGCGCGTCGTTGCCACCATGCATCCCAACGCCACATATGAGAAAATCCTGTTCGATCCCTGGCATCAGTCAACGTGGGACGTCAACGATACCGTGTTGCTCGATCCGCGGACCGATCCCGATACTAGCGGCTACGTCGCAGGCTATTTTGCCGGCCTGCCCGACAGCCCGCCGGCGCCGCCCTGGCAGACATGGTACGCAAAGCGGCAGGCCGGTACGCTGGGGGGCCAGGAGCAGGCCGCTGCCGCCAAGGCGGCCGCCCACGCCGAGACGCCCACCACCGCATTTACCGATTCCCTGGGCCGCCCCTTTCTGACACTGGCCGACAACGGCCCCGACACGGCGCAGCCTGGCGATCACTTGCGCTTCGCCACCCGCGTCGAACTGGACATCGAGGGCAACCAGCGCAGTGTGCGTGATGCTGTTACGGAATCCCGCGATCAGCATGGCAACGTCACCATCGACGAACTCGGCCGGATCGTCATGCAGTACGATTACGACATGCTCGGCAATCGCATCTACCAGGCCAGCATGGAGGCGGGCGAGCGATGGATGCTGAACGACGTCACCGGCAACCCGATCCGCGCCTGGGACAGCCGCCGCTTCCTGCGACGTATGACCTACGACGAACTGCGCCGGCCGACCGGCCTGTACGTTAGGGAGAACGGCGTGGAGCGATTGGCTGAGCGCACCGTTTATGGCGAAAGCCTGGGCGATGCCGCAAATCACCGCGCCCGCGTCTATCAGGTGTTCGACGGTGCAGGTGTCCTCACGAACCTGGAGTACGACTTCAAGGGCAACCTGCAATGTAACCAACGCCAGCTGGCTGAGCTTGTAGACCCACATGACACACGAATCCCGGCCTACAGGACCGTTGTAGACTGGTCGAGCGACGAAAACGTTGAGTTAGGAACCGATACTTACACGACCCGCACGCGTTATGACGCGCTCAACCGCCCGCTCACCGCGACTTCGCCGGACGGCAGCGTCTACCGCCCCACATTCAACGAAGCCAACTTGCTCGACAAGGTGGAGGTGAACCTGCGTGGCAGGAAGAATCATGATGATAAACCGGTCTGGACGCCCTTCGTCACCAATATCGACTACAACGCTAAGGGCCAGCGGGAACTGATCGCCTACGAGAACGGTGCGACGACCACCTACGAATATGATCCGCTGACTTTCCGGCTGATGCATATGCGCACAACGCGCCCAGAGGGACTTAACGGCCTCGCGGCACAAATCTTTGTCGACCCGACAGTGGTGCAGCACCTGCACTACACTTACGACCCGGTCGGCAACATCGTCCGCATCGAAGACGCCGCTCTCAGGACGGTCACCTATGGCGGCCAACCAGTCCACCCCGTTTGCGACTATGAATACGACGCCCTCTATCGATTGATAATAGCCAAAGGGCGGGAGCACATCGGGCAGAACGTCTTCTTCAGCCCATTGACTGGTGACTATCGTGACTACCCCTTTGTCGGGCACGCTCATCCCAACGACTTGCAGGCACTTCGCAACTACACCCAACACTACGAATACGATGCTGTCGGTAACTTCAAGGCCTTACGCCACCTAGTCAGTGGCGGCGGTTGGACGCGGCACTTCGACTACGAAGAAGACAGCCTCATCGAAGCAGGCAAGCAAAGCAACCAGCTTACGAGAACGACCATTGGCAACGGTGTGAACTATACCGAGCCCTATACCCACGACGCCCACGGCAACATGACCGCCATGCCCCACCTGGCAACCATGGTCTGGAACTTCGAGGATCAGTTGCAGCGCGTGGACCTGGGCGGTGGCGGCACGGCCTATTACGTTTACGACGCGACGGGCCAGCGCGTGCGCAAGGTTATCGAATCAAAGAATAGTACAAGCCAAAAGGAGCGCATCTATCTTGGCGGCTTCGAGGTTTACCGGGAGTACAACGGAAACGCCAAACCCACACTCGAGCGCGAATCGCTAAATGTGATGGACGACAGGCAGCGCATTGCGCTGGCGGACACCCAAACCATCGAAAGCAGCAAAGACGTCGTCGAGCCGGTTCCCCTTCATCGCTACCAGCTCGGCAATCACCTCGGCTCGGCCAGCGTGGAACTGGCCGAGGACGGAGCGCTGATCTCCTATGAGGAAAACCACCCATACGGCAGTGCCGCCCTCCAGGCTAGGCGCAATTGTTCCGAGATCAGCTTGAAGCGCTACCGCTATACGGGCAAGGAGCGGGATGAAGAGACGGGGTTCTGTTACCACGGCGTGCGGTATTATGCACCGTGGCTGGGGCGGTGGATAAGTGGAGATCCTGGAGGCCTAGCTGATGGATTGAACTTGTACTGCTACGTAAGAGATAGACCCACGGTTCTCAACGATGGGACGGGGTTCGCGGCAACACATGAGAAGGATATTGCTCTAACGCCTAGTGAATATGTGTCTATACAAGAAACTAAACTAAGGGAATCTGAAACGAAGCGGGCCGAAACTCGGACAGAACTCAAGCGCATCGACAGAGCAACAAAAGAAATAGAAAACCTACTTATCTTGAATGCTGTCGATCAGCAAATTGCCCAAGCGGAAGGACAATACTTGCGTAGCATAAAGAGGGAGGGCGAAGAAGATCTGACTCTTTATGGTTTCGCTGCTATCGTAGGAATTCTGAATCCGATCGCCGGCGGCGTAGTTGCATTGGGGGTCGGTATACTGGACGCGACTAATGATGATCCAAAACAAGCAGCAAAGACTGTAATGATAGGTGCTGGAAAAGCAGAATTAGAGCTAATTAAGGCGAGAATTGAAGAGTACGAGGGAATTAAAGGGCAAGGAAGAGCGGCGCGATTATCTAAGACCGGCAAGGCTGCTGGGATTATTGCGGTTTCCTTGTCAGGCGGCACCGCGGTTAAGGGGGGAATGTATGCATTCGGAATAGATACAGATGATATAGAAACTTTTCGCGTGCTAGGCAAGCAAAGAGGAGAGCTTACTGTACTGTTAGAAGCGGTATTGCCCAGGCAAGAACATAAAGTTGCGAAGGAGTTGCACCGCATTAACGAATCCATAGACGCGCTGGAAAGAAGCATTAGCGATGCATTGCTTTATCCAACCGGTACAGAAATTGTCATCGAGAAGGGCCATCCGGATTGGACTCGGGCGGCGAGGATAAGAAAGCAGCGGACTCGTGGAAAAACAAGGACCTCTCGCCAACGGTAGGTCGCGTGGGTCGAATTCGTCATCGCCGCAAGACAGGGCTTTCGGAGTAGATCCGCCCAGATAAAGCGAAGCTCATCTGCGACTCCGACAAAGGCACTGCTATCGCCTGTTAAGAATCCCCGCTGACGAACTATCAGGCGGTTTGAGTGGCAGCAGCAGTATTCAGAGGCGCCTGTATCAGGGCATGCAAACGCGCCGCGAACCACCTAGGAGCAGTCCGAAGTTGTGGCCGCCGCCAAGGCCAAAAGACGCCGGATCTGGCGCGGGTCCCGGCTGCGCTTAGCCAGCTCGCGCAGCTCGGCGGCGTCATAGTCGTCTCGAAGCTGAACACTCGATGCCATGGCGGATCTCCTTCGCCATGCCTTGAATCACACCAAACGCCGAAAGGGAATCCCCCCGAGTCAAAATCTCGTAGCCTTTGTATTACTCGGCAGTGACCGGCGGCATCTTGTTGAGGCAAAGGCGGCCTGCGTAGCGAGCGTGACAATCGATCGCAGATTACAGATAGCCCTTGCCGAAGCATTTCATGGCGCTGATGAAGAGGGTGTCGACGGCGACAAGGCCACCGGTGTGGCGGGGCTTCTATGTAACGCTCGCGGAACTCCTGATCGAAGCGGTCCTGCAGGCAAACTGTCCCTTGGTGCGGTTGCTCTTACGCTTCTTGGTGAACTTCTCCAGGCGGAATTACCGCCTAATTCGCCATCATTTGTGCGGCAAGCGTACAGTGCAGTTTCCCCTCAACGAATTCCACGATTTCTGCTCGCGTCGATTACTCGTGGTCTCTATCGATGATCGCCGCCAAACGGCTCGCAGTATCGATATTTCGGACCTTGTGAACCAGTATTTCCGAATTGACGCCGCCGTCTTTCCGCTTTAGCTCAGGCAACAGCTCGGTCCTGATCATCATTGTCCGTTCGACGTTGCCTGCTAGCTCATCGGGGCTCGTTCCCGCCTCGATCACGTCGAGTACGATGTCGGCAAGCTCGTTGGCAACGGCGAGAGGGTGCAAATCTGACAGGCGCTCCTCCTGACCCCTATTAACCAGGGTGTATTGATAGTCCACCACCTCCATTAGCTCGTCGACAGAGCTACGCAACTGATCGAACCTGGCTGCCTCCCTCGGCTGTAGAACGATGATGTACCAAAGCACCAGAAACACGGCCAGCCCAAAGGTTCCAAACAGTTGAACCGCTATCGCCCATCCCTTTGGTAAACCCGGGATACCGGCAGGTGTCTGTCCGGCGGACGTTCCGTCAATCATATCTTCTCTCCCAACTCTTCAAGCGATGTTAGTTCGATCCATCGAGCTTCCGCCGACTGGCAGGGCCGGAATGGGCTGCCGGATGCGGTCTAGCAAAGATCCTCTCGGATCCCCGATCCCGAGAATCAGCCACCAGTGACTGCAAGAGACGCGAACTCAGGGGATGCTGATGTATCCGGAACTGTTGCGCGCCATGCTCCAGCCGCGGGGTTAGGCTTCCCCTTGCATGCCAGGCGGTTCCGCGTCCCTCAACGCAAGATATTGATCGCGGCGTTCGCAGAAGAGATCCCGTCCATACACAGGGGTCTTCGAGGTTCTCTTGAGCATCAGCCAAGCGACCAGAATGAGCGCAGCATAGTAAAGTACGGCCACGACGGTGCCGACGATGAGTGGCACCCTCTGGAAACTCCAGATGAGGACACCGACGCCTCCAATCGCCGCCAGCAACACTGTGGGCACGATGTAGAACCAGGCAAGCAGCGCCATGCCTTCACCACCGAGAAGGCGCCTGATGTTATTTCTGACCTGCGGCAGCCATGGCTGTGCGTCCTCCAAGCTTCGGCCCTCGATGTAGGCGCCATCCAGGAGACGCTGGTAGACGAGAAGATCGACAGCCCATAAGAGGAGAATCCCGATGCTGCCGCCAATCCCCAAGGCACCAATGATGAGCTCGTCCGGGACCGCAACATCGAGCTCCTTGGTCAAGACGAAACCGATCGCAGCAAGGGTCGCCAGCAGCCAGGTGGAAGCGAGCGCTCGATAGCGGGCTTGGAGACCGCCCAAATTGCGTTCCATCAAGCCGAGCTCACAATAGATGTTCCACAGCAATTTTCTTTCACATTCGCTGGTCACCATCATGATCTCCAAACAGCGGTCGGCGAGACACTTGTGGAAATTCCTTGGCTGACAGCTTCGGCCCGTCCGTCGCGTCCCTATTCCATCTCACGACTAACGGCCACGACCGAAAGATCCGCGACAGCCCTGTCTTGTTTCCATTCCCAGCGAGACGCGATCAGGTTTACGGGCAATTCACTCGATGATTATCTTTTGACCGTCGGAGTCCACTTCCCCTCTGTTGGCACGGCTTCCTGCGGTCCCGGCCAAGGGGGCATCGTGGCCAGTAGCAGCTTCAGATCGCAAGCGTTGGCAGCTCGGAATTGGAACGACGTGCCCACCGGAATTCGGATCGAGTCACCCACCGTGACAGTGTCCGTTCGGTCTTCCTCGTCGCGGCTCCGCCAGATCTCCCCCTCGCCCTTCAACACATACCAGAGCTCCTCGACGGTTCGGTGGTGGACCGGCGCTGAAACCGTCCCTGCCGGAAGTACACAATGCGCGAGGCCGCCCAGCTCACCATCTGCCAGAAGTCTGATCTTCGAGCCGTCAGGGGCCAGATAGTCGTACTTCGCTGGCAACGATCGGACCGCTTCGGCGGATAGTGGCGGCGGCTTCGGTCCTTTCCGCACAGCCAGCCGACGTTTCGCTTCAGTTCGCCTTGCGGTGGCTTCGTATGCCGTGACCTGAAGAGTGGGCACCTCATATTTGGCGGCCTCCAGCTCTTCCCAGGTCTCGCTTACAAGAATGGCATCATCGTGAATGACTCTGTCGCCCTCCATCTCGAAGACGTAGGACGGCGATACGATGTACAGGACCTCTGCCGCTGTTTCGCTGGTATTTTGCAACTGAAACAACGTGTCCGGTTCCGACAGAACGGCCTCTCCAGGCTGAAGATCTAGAGAGTAGGGTTCGGCAACGCTGGCATCCATCATGCGGATCGTGAGCCGCCCCGATACCAGGTAGGTGATCTGCATGACGGCGGGATGGCTGTGAATCCACGAGGATACGCCAGCATCGATACGTCCCGACGCAACGCTTACCTCCCCAAGGGCGCCCCAAGGAACATCCGGCTGACTGGTGTCAGTCGCATTCAGAAAGGCGCTGACCTTCGTGCCGTCCGGCACCGTGATGTAGCCGCGCGGCTTGAAGATCCGATTCATGAGCTGGACCTCGATAGTGGATATTGTCTTATCAAACTCCGTGGGCCAATTGCCCTGAGGCTCAGTCCGCCCCGGGCCCTGTGGGACCTTGTCGAATGGATCGAGTTGAACGGATTCTCTAGATCATCCCAAAGTCAATGCTCTCTCGGCCGGCGCCCAATCTCGCTCTAAATCACAAGAAGCCGAACCTGCAGAAACGCATCTCATGCACATTCCTTGAGACGCGTCCGAATTGTCGTCCGCGATGTCAGTTGCCTCACAATGACCCGCCAAGACGCTCGCCGAGCCTGACCCGCCTTCGCCGCACAGCACTCCTCTGACATGGATTACCTAAATTCGAATTGACCGGAATCAATGCAACCAACTAATGGCCGATCTTTACTGCTCAACAGAGGAAGCAGATCGCGCTGACGCCTTGAAGGGGAGGGCGTAATGCCCGGAAGGGCAGTCGCAATCCACGAACATCTCATAAAGGAACTGATCGATCTCAGATCGAGCAGTGGCTGCGCCATGGTCGCGGCTTCGGCGTCAACTGACTGGATCAGATCCTTGGACTTAGGGCTGCAAATAGATTTGGCCCGGTCGGACGTGCTGACAATGCGGGAGTGCGACTTGGGCTGACAACTAGCTGTTCATTTTCAGGCCAGTTGGAGCCGCTCAGCCATCCGGCACTGCATTCCCAGTTACGAATCTGGTGCGCCCATTGGCAATCGGAGCGACCTCTGGGAGTTCCTTAAGGTCAAGAAAGCGTAAGGAGAGGACGATGCCGCCGGCAAGACACACTATCCAAGGCCGTGTGATCGATCGGGTAACCGGCGAAGGCGTTGTTGACGCCGTCGTTCGGCTTTACGCAAAGGGAGGCAAAAAACGTGGCGTCGCGCGCGAAACTAGGACCCAAGAGGGCGACGGTGCTGAGCGCCACCCGGGTGCGTTCAAGTTTACGGTCAGCAAATCTGATCTTCACAATTGGTTCGGCGCAGCGCACCGCCCAAAGTTTTGGTTCACGGTGAAATACAAGGGAAAACTCGTCGCCGACAGGGCGGATACGCCCGTCTGGCAGGTGGGCCGGACCGAAGAAGACATCAAGATCCACGTGGCCACCGGCAAACCGCCGAGGAATGGCGACAAGCCAGCCAATTATCTTGTCCGCGGCCACGTGTCCACCGATCAGGGCGTCGCACTGAGTTCTGTGAAGGTCGTCGCGGTTGACAAGCATGTCGGAGGAGAGGACCGACTAGGAGAGGAAGTGACCGACCCCGACGGCAGCTATCGGATCCTCTATGGCCTGGTTTCTTCAAAAGAGAAAAAGAAGCAGCGTCCTGACATCCAAATCAAGGCCATATCGTCCGAAGACGGCGGCGAGCCGCTAGCGATTTCGAACGTTCGTTACAACGCGGGTCAAGAAGAGACGATCAACGTCATCGTGCCGTCGTACAAGCTGGAACGGACCAATGAGTTCGAAATTGTCACGTCTGAACTCGCTTTACATCTGGATGGGCAGACTGCACGAGGTGCAGGGCGCGCCAGCCAATTCGGTCAGCTCCGGGAAGACGAGCAACGACAAGATATTACCTACTTGGCCAACAAGTCGGGTTGGGATGCCCGCATGGTGGCTATGATTGCCCTTGCACATCAGTTTACTGACAAAGCGAAAGCGGGCGAAACAGCCGTCGCGATTAGACCAGAGCTTTTCTATGCACTGTTTCGTGCGGGCCTCCCCGCCAATGAGCCTGCATTGTTTCAGACCAACGCGAAGACGGTGAAGGCCTTATGGGAGCTGGCCATCGCGCAGGGAGTCATTTCCACCACCTTCAAGCCAAAGCTCTCGCACGCGATCAAGCAGTATCAGAAACTGTCTGCAAAGAGAGCGCTGGATAGCCCGGCGGTTATTGGGGCCTCCTCACTGAAGGACATGTTGACCGTCTCGCTGGGGGACGACTCGCAAAAGCAAGAGCGTTTTGCGGAGATCTATACGCAACTTGTCGACAAACCGGCCGAATTCTGGAGCGCCGTGAGGGGTGAATTTGGTGAGGAGTTGGAAATGCGTCTCAAACTGGACGGCCAACTAGCCTACCTCACACTCAATAATGCCCCGCTGATCCGCAGATTGCACCAGGCATCCGGCCATAACGGCCTTAAGAATTCCTTGGATCTGGTCGCAAGTGGTTACTATCGGACGGAACAGTGGCTGGAGGTGATGGCCGACGATCCGGTCCCGCCCAGCATACCCGGAGACAACGACGCCGAAAAACGTGGACGCTACGCCGAATTACTGGCTGCCCAACTAAGATTGAGTTTCCCGACGGCAATTATCGGGCAGATGGTCAAAAGTGGTGAGACCCCACTGCTGGACCGGAAAGGACAACCGATCCCTGATGATGTCGTGAACGGCATCCATGGATTTCTCTCTGAGCATCAAGGGCAGTTCGAGATCGGACGGCAACCGGTCGAGCAATATCTCGCGCGGAATGATCTTCAAATCGACAAGAACGTGATGCGGGAGGTCACGCGGATCCAGCGCGTCTATCAGATCACGCCCAGTGATAACGCCATGAACGCTCTACTCAAGAAGGGCGTCGAATCGGCTTACGCAGTGGTTCGTTATGACCGGGACGAGTTTGTCCGGGCCTTCAAAAGCGAAGTGGGTGGAGAAGCGAATGCCCGGTCAATCCACGCAAGGGCACAGCAAGTTCATAACACCGTTCTGAACCTCGCCGTATCGTATCTTACCGCGAGCAATGCTCCCGGGGTCGGTGTGCACAGCCCGGGTCAGATTTTAGATCCCGAACCCGCAGGGCCGGACCCGCATGCCCCCAATGCAACCGATGTGATCGCCTATTCGACGCTCGAGAGCCTTTTCGGCGAGATGGATTACTGTGATTGTCAGCATTGCCGCTCGATCCTCAGCCCTGCGGCCTATCTCGTTGACCTTCTCCTGTTCTTGGATCGCACAGACGACCAATGGACAGAGTTCCTTGCCGACTGGAAGGCGGACCACGGAGGCGCACCTTACCCGTATGCGGACCAAGCCGCATGGGACACTGCAGGACAGCCCAACGATAGCGAAGTTAGGCCCTTGCAGGTCCTGTTGTCGCGCCGTCCCGATATCCAGCATCTGCCGCTAACCTGCGAGAATACAAACACCCCGCTGCCGTATATCGATCTGGTCAACGAGGCACTGGAATACTACGTCGCCGATAATCGACTTTCGTTGGCGGGCTATGTTGGGCACAACACCGACAACAGCGCCACACCGGAGGAATTGTTGGCGAACCCGCAATATGTGAGGGATGAAGCGTATGCGACCCTCGCGGGAGCGCATTTTCCTCCTCCGTTGCCGTTCCACCGGCCGCTCGAATATCTGCGCCGGTACTGCGACAAATTCGAAGCGCCATTGCCCAGGGTCATGGAGGCCCTGCGCGAAAACGAGAATATCGAACGTCCTGACCCTCCGGCTGATCCGGCTCGTCCTGTCGAATTTGGTTGGCGCGATATTCTGATGGAGGAGGTTCGTCTTTCCCGTGCCGAGTACCGACTGCTCACGGACCATACGCTGACTCTGCAACAACTTTACGGCTATTCCGCAGAGACACTGGAAGCCGATGTTCTCGACGAACTCTCAAATGCCAAAGCATTTACGCGCAGGGTAGGCCTTTCGTACGAAGATTTGATCGAAGTCCTCAAGACCCGTTTCGTGAACCCCAATTCCACCCTCATCCCGAGATTGGAGCGCTTGGGCGTTCCAATCTCGACGCTGAAAGCGCTTAAAGATAACAAAATAACTGACGAGGAGTTTGATGACGCACTAGCACCTCATCTCGATGTGTCGCAATACGGCGGAGACGTCAAGGCGTGGGTGAAAAACCAAGACAATTACGACCGCATTATGGGCCTCATTACGCTGGCCAATCCTGTGGCGCCTGGTGATGATGTGACGCTTGGTGATCTCTGCAGCTTTGAAGAGCTGGTATTCCGGTACGCGAACCCCTCGAAAATCAATGACCCAGTCCGTCCTTTTGAGTTCTTGCGTCTAATCCGTTTTATCCGGCTTTGGAAGAAGTTGGGCTGGACCATCGAGCAGACTGACAAGGCGATCACCGCCCTGTATCCGCCGGATCAGGCAGCTGACGATCCGGACGATGCGATTAACGTGCTGCGCCTTGACAAGGGGTTCTTGACACTATTACCGCGCCTCGGCGTCGTTGCACGCGTGATAGATATTCTCAAACTGAATCCGAAAAAGGATCTCCTGCCGCTGCTCGCCTGTTTTGCACCAATCGACGTGCACGGTGCGATGTCATTTTACCGGCAGATGTTCCTAAGGCTGTCGCCACAGGGAGAGGGCGGGGCATTTGCAGACGACGGCTATGGAAACTACTTGGAAGGCCCCGAAAAGCTCGTCGACCACACCGAAACGTTGAGGGCAGCGTTCGTCCTTACTGAGGCGGAACTGGCCGAAATCAACGACGGACTTGGTTACGACGCCGACACGCTGCTTACTGTCGACAATATTAGCTCAATATTCCGACGGGGTTGGCTGGCGCGCAAACTGAGACTCAGCGTCCGCGAGTTTCACCTTTTGACCAAGTTTGCCGATATCGATCCCTTCGCCACGCCGGACCCTCCCGATCTACCCATACTGCGCCTAATCGATTTCGTGCATCGTCTCCGCGCCGCATCACTGAAACCCGCGCAGGCCCTGTACCTTATCTGGAATCAGGATATCAGTGGCCGGTCGGCGCCGGAGGGCAGGGAAGTTCCGGATTTTTCCCGGATCTTGCGCAGCGAACTAAATGCCATCGAAACTGATTTTGCACTTGTGGCTGATCCGGATGGCCAGATCGCCTATGCCAGAATGGCATTGGTCTATGGCAACGATGCGACGGAGGCATTCTTTGGTCTATTGAACGAGAGCGTATCGACCGATGTGGCTTACACACATGATCATCCAACTCTGGAGCAGGCCATCCTGGATGTCGGGTCAGGGCATATTGCCTTTGACAATCTCCGCAAACGGCTGTCCTACAGCGCGGGTGTGATGAGCGATAGCACTCGCGACGATCTGAAGGCTGTGGCCGGAGTGACACAGGCATTCAAGGACGCGGTGGACGAACTTCACCAGAAAACAAGGATATTCTTCGATCGATACCTGGAACTGTTGCCACTGTTTGATGCCTATGTCGCCTCCAACGAACCAGCAGAAAAGAAGCGATCCGATCTGCTGGAAAATTTCTTGCCAGAACTAAAGCGTCGGCGCAAACGTCAACATGCGGTGGAGGCAGTCAGTGCGGCGGCAAGGAGCGACACTATATTCGCCAGCGCCGTCCTGGGAAATTCGGCTGTCCTGCACAGAGTGACCGACCCTGCACGACCTGCGCTCGATGATTTTATCGCCATAGAAACGGTTGGCCTGTCAGCAGAGTTCTTCTTTCGTGAGACGGCAACTGGCGCGCCAGACCAAACGAGCGATACCGAAGCCAATTTGGCCTACGCCGCCGACGGCGAAAATGAACTCCCGCGCAATCCAACAGGCCCACAGAAGGTTTCCGCGATCTGGCGGGGGTATTTGGAGGCGCCAGAGAACGGCCCTTACGGCATTAGGGTCGAGGCGGAGCCCAATTCCACCGTGACGTTGGAGATTGCCGGCGCACAGATAGCAATGGTCAAGGACGGCCACATCTGGAGCAACAACTCTCCCATCGAGCTGAACGCTGGACGCCTCCACGCCATTTCCATCAGGGCGGAAAACATCAAAGACATAGTCGATGTCCGCTGGGAGTCGGCTGGTCGCGGATGGGAGACGATCCCCGCCCGCTATCTCTACTCAGCGGTTCTGGTCGACAGATCGCATCGAGCGTATGTTCGGTTCTTGAAAACCGCTTCGCTGGCGAGAGTACTCAAACTAACGCCGAGTGAGACCGCCTATCTCGGTTCCCGCCCCGAGTATCAGATCGGCGGGCAAGGCTGGTTTAACAGCCTGCCGGTATCGGGAACCCCGGACACTGCCACTTCCGTTAAGCTTTTCGCCGCTTTGGAAGCACTGCTCGACTTTTCGACGATTAAGTCCGAGTTGTCGCCGGATGATGAGCGGTTTCTGGCCATTCTTCAGGATCCGGCGGAGGCGACGCGAAGTCACGATAGCCTGCTGTTCACCATGGCACGGTGGAAACCCGCCTCGCTCAACGCGCTCCTCTCTCGGTTTAATAAGTCCGTTGCCGACTTGGCCGAGCTCGATTCGTTCCGACGGCTCCATGAAGCCCATGTTTGGGTGGGGAAACTGAAAATCCCCGCAGCCGGTTTGATCGTTGCGGTGACCAATGAGCCGAATGCCGCCACTGTCAGAAACCTGCGGTCTGCCCTGCGTGCCCGCTATGACGAGAACGAGTGGCTGGATGTGCTTCGTCCTATCAACGATGCAATGCGCGGCGTGCAGCGCGATGCTCTGGTTGCGCATATCCTCCACCACATGCGGTCCCATCCGGCTTCTCGCCACATCGACACGCCGGAAAAGCTCTTCGAGTATTTCCTGATGGATGTCCGGATGGAGTCCTGCATGCTGACTTCACGAATCCGCCACGCACTTTCGTCGGTTCAGCTGTTTATTGAACGCTGCCTTATGAACCTCGAACCGCGCGTGGCGCCGTCGTCCATCAGTGCAAAGCAGTGGGAGTGGATGAGCCGTTACCGAGTCTGGGAGGCCAACCGCAAGGTTTTCCTGTTCCCGGAAAACTGGTTGGAGCCTGAGCTGCGCGATGATCAATCGCCCTTTTTCAAGGAAGCCATGAGCGAGCTTCTCCAGAGCGATATCACGGAAGACCGAGCGTCCATGGCGCTGCTAAACTACTTATCGAAGCTTGAGGAAGTTGCCAAACTGGAGCTGTGCGGCATGCATTATGCCGAGAGCAATTCCACTACAGACCCTGGAAGTGACACAGTTCATATAGTGGCCCGTACTGCTGGCGGTAATCGAAAATACTTCTATCGCCGTCGCGAATACGGCGTCTGGACGCCGTGGGAGCAGATCAAGCTGGACATTGAAGACAATCCGGTGACGCCGGTGGTCTGGAAAGGCCGATTATTTCTATTTTGGCTTCGCATCTTGCAACAAGCCCCGTTGACCGGGGAAATGCCGTTTTCGGCAAGCGGGGATCTGACAGCCCTAACAACGTCAGATATCAACACAGGCATAGCCAAAATAACAATTCAGGCGGTGCTCTGCTGGAGCGAGTATTGCAATGGTAAGTGGCAGCCAGTGAAGACTTCGGACGTTAATCGGCCTACGACTTTGACGGGGGAGTTCGACCCGAGTGGCGATGGCGCTTTCAACCGCTCGATTCATCTCTCGGTGTCCGAATCAGGGTCTGCATTGAAAGTGACGATCTCGGGTCAAGGAACATCATGGTTTGTTCTTTATAATACGCACAGCTTACCCGTGCGTAGAGAAGACGATTCAGCACAGCAGCCGGCTGCAATCGACTTGTCGGGTCGGAGCCGTTCTCTGGATACGTCGCAAGATACGTTAACGATCAACTACGGCCGCGGGGTTCCAAGTTTGGACGGTACTTGGTCGAATGTGACATTGCCGCGGCCGGTATTCAGAAACAAAACCGCTTCTGGTGATGTCGACTTCATCGTGCCCTGTCATCCATTAGGGAACGTTTGGGATGCTCCGTTCTTCTACGAAGACAGCCGGCATGTCTTTTATGTCACTACAACAGAACAGATCGTCCAAGTTCCCGACTGGGAAAACTACATAGTTGCAGCAACGGCAGCGCACGAGACCGAGCACCTTCCTCCACTTATGGTTAGGGAAGAGCCGCGTCTGAAGGAAGAGGGTGAGAGAGCATTTTGGGCTGCGGCTGGTACCAATCCGGGCGTTGTCGATCCGGCGCCGATGGGTCGGTTCGTCTCTGAGGACGCTTATATCAGTAAAGGGATTGGGGCCGTTGGATCAGTGAGTTTTGGCGACAGAGAGATTGGCCCTGCGGGCAGCCTGGCATACGCTGTCAAGAGGTAACGAGGAAGGGAACGGCCCATGGTTAGTTCAAGTACTACCCAAATGGGGCATCATACTAAAGGCGACTATGCTTTGGTCGGACAGGAGCTGATCTACAAGCCAGATACGGAGTTCACGTATACGTTCGAGAATTTCTTTCACCCGTTTGTCGGTGAGTTGATCGGGCAGTTGAACAAGGCTTCGCTATCCGACGTGCTCGATCCGACATTCCACGAACGGTTGGCGAAACCGTTCTTCAATGATTTCTATGAGGCGCTGACAAGTGCGGTGGTCAAGTTAAGTTATTCCTCCAAGGAGATCGATGTCTTAGAAGGCGGGCCCTACGCAAACTATAACTGGGAGTTGCTCTTTCATATTCCACTCACGATCGCGATACATCTCAGCAAGAACCAACGATTTGCAGAGGCGCAACGGTGGTTCCACTACATATTTGATCCAACATGTAATGACACCTCCGTCCCGCCGCCGAAGCGCTTTTGGAAGTTTCTGAAATTCCGGCGCGACGTCGACGTCACGCAAATTGATGAACTCTTGACCTTGCTGAGCAAACCCGACCCTACAGCAGCTGAGATCAAGCTCAGAGACCTTGTTCTCAGCGGATACGACAAGATCAAGAAGAAGCCGTTTCAGCCCCATGCGGTCGCCCGTACCAGATCCCTTGCTTACCAGTACTGCGTTGTCATGAAATATCTGGATAATCTTATCGCCTGGGGCGACAGCCTTTTTCGGCAGGACACCATCGAATCCATCAACGAGGCGACGCAGCGCTATGTATTGGCAGCGAACCTGCTCGGAACACGGCCACAGCGCATACCACCTCGTGGCGCAACGCGGTCATGGACATTTGCGGAACTCAAGGAGCGGGGTCTTGATCCGATGGGAAACGCGCTGGTGGACCTGGAGGGAAAGTTTCCTTTTAACATGAACGTTCCGCAGACGGAGGGTGCTGACGCTGACTCGGCCACGCCGCTGTTCGGTATCGGCCGCACGCTCTACTTCTGTATTCCAAGTAACGAGAAGATGCTTGGCTACTGGGATACGGTGGCTGACCGCCTCTTCAATATTCGCAATTGCATGAATATCGAAGGTGTCGTGCGCCAGCTCGCCTTGTTCGACCCTCCACTCGATCCGGGCATGCTGGTCAAGGCCGCGGCTGCAGGGATTGATATCGGGTCAGTTGTCAGCGGGCTGAGTCAGCCGATAGGACCGGTTCGTTGCGTGTTGCTGATCCAGAAAGCGCTGGAACTCTGTGGTGAGGTGCGCGGACTCGGCAACGCGCTGCTATCCGCAATCGAAAAAGGAGACGGCGAGCGAATGGCTCGGCTGCGGCAGAGCCACGAAATCAAGATTCAGGAGATGACAAAAGAGGTGCGATTCCTGCAGTGGAAGCAAGCAGAGGAATCGACGGAATCACTTCTGCGAAGCCGCGCCAGTGCGCTGGAGAGATACCATTATTATCAGCGTCAACTGGGTGTGACACCAGATGATGAGACTGCTCCTGATACTTTGCCGCTCGACCGCCGGGAATTGACGGAAGAGAACTTTGACGAGGCTTACGATGCGCTCGTGGGACAATACGAGAAGCCTGTCCCATTGCAAACACTTCCGCAGCTGACCCTGGCGGGAGAAGCTTCACCTGCTAGCCAGTCAGGGGCATCAGGAAAGGGACGACTTTATTTGATCGCTAATGAAGATAAAGATCTTAATGTCCATATGCCCGCTGCCCGCGATGAACAAGATAGCGCGACCAACAAAGACAATATTTTTGGCGTTTTGGGCCTCTTGCCAAACATGGGGGTTGACTTTGAATTCTGGGGTATCGGCGGTCACCTGGAGTTTGGTGGACCCGCTTTCGCCCAAGTTGGCAGAATTCTGGCGGGAATGGATCGGGCGGACGCAGAAAAAGAGACCTACGATGGAACGCGGGCGACCAAAACCGCATCGTATGAGCGACGTGCCGATTCAGACATGCATCAGGCTAATTTGTCCGCGCGCGAGTTGATGCAGAATGGCCGGCAATTGATCGGTTCGCTCATTGCGGAGCAAATCGCACGTCGCGAATATCAGATCATCCGGGAACAAATCGAGCATTCCGAAGAAACAGACCGCTTCTTGCGCGAGAAGTTCAGCAACGAGGAGTTGTACGCCTGGATGCAGGGCGAAATCTCGCGCCTCTACTATGAATATTACCGCTTCGCATACGATACAGCGCGCAAGGCCGAGCAAAACATGAAGCGCGAGTTGATGCGTCCGGAGGTGGAGGCCACTGATTATGTCAAGTTCAATTACTGGGACGGCGGGCGCAGGGGACTGCTATCCGGCGAAGCACTCTATCTGGATGTCAAGAGGATGGAGCTAGCTTATCACGAGAACAATAAACGAGAATATGAGCTGAGCAGGAATGTTTCCCTGCGGCAACTAGACTCGCTAGCGTTACTGGCTCTGAAAGCCGTCGGCAGCTGCGAAGTCACGCTGCCCGAATGGTTGTTCGATTTGGATTGCCCTGGTCACTATATGCGCCGCATCAAGAATGTGAGCTTGTCGATTCCCTCGGTGACCGGACCCCATACTAGTATTAATTGCACGCTTACGCTCTTGAAAAGCTCTCTCCGAAAATCGCCGTTACTGGTGGACGATGAATATGCCAGGCAGGGCAGCGAAGACAGCCGCTTTGTCGATTACTTCGGCGCTGTGCAGTCGATTGTCACCAGCAGCGGCAATAACGACAGCGGCATGTTCGAGACCAATCTCCGCGACGAACGAATGCTGCCCTTTGAGGGTGCGGGCGTTGAAAGCAAGTGGAAGTTGGAACTGCCGGCAAACTTTCGCCAGTTTGACTACAACACTATCTCTGATGTCATCCTACATATGCGTTATACCGCGCGATCAGGTGGCACGCAGTTGAACGATAAAGCTCTCGAACATACCGAACTGATGATTAACGAGGCCAACCTATCAGGATTGGCGCTGCTGTTCAGTCTTGCGCACGATTTTTCACAGGAATGGCACCGATTTGTAACCGGCGACGGAGATTTTTCGACAACGATCAAGCGCGATTACTTCCCCTACGTTTTGCAGAGGAGGGAGATTACCATCGACGCTATTCAGGTATATGCCGTTGACGCCAGAGATGTGAAGTCTATTACCCCACCAGGACTCGATCTGAACGCTCTCAATATTGCCCTGAAAAACGAAGATGCGTTCGATCTGCAGTTTGCGCCCGATAGTACCGTGCTTGTACGAGACAAGAAAGCCCACCTCTTCATTGTGATGAGGTATTCGGCGGGCGCCATAATTGCGTGATGAGAATGTGGAGGCGTTGATTGGGATAACTCCCATGCCTTCTTTGGATAAGCTCACAGCGGCCAGGGAGGACGTGCCACCAGCGGTCCAAACAATGGGTCGGACCATCAAATCCAGGACCCGCATTATTGGTGAGGGACCGGAGAGGAGCACGTCAATGCTCGTCTGCAGTTTGGCTAATTGGCAGACTAAATCAGCCACCTGGTCGAAGCATTCTTCTGAAAAAACCTAGGAGTAGCAAGACATGAACGATTCAACTCCGCGCACAACTAATCAAGGCGAAAAAGGGAACCAGACGGCCTTATCAGTTGGTCAGAAGATCGCTAGTGCGCTAGAGAATGCGATGGAATTGAGGATTGTAACCGTCGTGGGCAATGCATCTGTGGGAGGGGAATATCCCCACTTGACACTTACATTTGACGGCTCCGAGGCGCAGGCGCTCGCAACCTCAATCGACCTTGTGCAGGGCGATACGAGAACCGTGATCAGCCCAGCCTTCTCTGGCGATACTGGTGAATCCTTGCGGAGGTTCCATGCGGAACAAGTTGCTGAGGGTAAGGCAATTGTGGAACGTAATGTGCGGCTTTTGGTCGAGCTCGGGCGCGAGATAACAAGTATAGTCAATGACCTTGGTAAGCAAGAATAGGGCCAAAGGCGTCTCAGTGTGGTGATAGGAGTTAAGGGATGGTTTTGGTGTGCGTCCAGGCAACGGCTATTTTCCCGACACCTGGCACCGGGTTGATCTGAGTGGTGGTTTGAGAGGACAACGTGGGTAAATTCACAAGAATCGCAGCTGATCTCGTCAGTCTCGAGATAAATACAATCGAAAAAGATAACATGACGGCCCAGAAGATGCCAAGTGTGCCCCACGCGCTACTGGACGTCTCTATCAACTACCTCCGAAAGATGGTCTCGGTCGGCCTTGATCCGACACACTATTGGGGTACCGATAAGGACAAGAAGGTTGAACTTCTGGAAATCCCAAAGCCTGACGACCGGCAGAAACGCGGTGTCAAGGTGTGGACACGTGAACCGCCGCCCTTTGATAACTCAGTAATTCGAAATGGCCATAAGGACTTCGGACATTTGCGCTGGCTAGCCCGCGGGCTCGCGATTAATCCAGAGTTCAAGAAACGTCCTGAAAAGGACCGGGATATTGAAGAGCAGTTACTTGAGCGAATCACGCGAAACTGTGATGAAATCCGGGAAATCGTTCGGTGGCTAATGGAAGAAAGCAAAGACAAAGACCGCTGGGGCAAATACCTCGGAAAGAGCAGGCGTGATGTAATAAGAGCAATCAAAAATGATGGCCCACCTCCGCCGCTTGACGTAGCCGATGCAACGAGAATCCGCAAGATATGGGAGCTCGGCACCGAGCGTGTCGTACTGCAAACGATTATACAGGTCGACGGTGACGTAATCACCAGAGTCCGTCCTGACCTAAGGAGCCGAGAGGCGGATCTGCTCTTCGAGATTCATCGTCACGGAATCAAGACCAGCGTCGAATCTTGGCGATTCCTTCTAGATATTGTCGGCAAGCTCGCTGGAAAGGCTGTCGAAACATTCTTCGGCAGCCGTAGTTGAGGCAAGCAGCAGCCATGCTGCGGTATAGAATAGAGAAAATTGGAACTGCTTTACATGAGATCCTAGGCACCGGCAGGTCGATACTCCTGGATCCAGCCCGACGTGCGGATCTCATTCGTACAAATGAGTTGGGCGCAGAGTTTATGCGTGGCGGTCTGCCAATAGAGACCGAGCATCCGCTGAGCAGCGGTACCCTGTACCTACGAAGCTTGCTGCAGATCGATGGTGATCTCTGCACTACTTTCGGTTGGCGGTCCGCTAAACAGAATGAGGCCTCACCAAGTTCTAACGAATGGGGGGGGGCACTTGCCGAACATCATCAAGCAATCAATCTTGGCATGCAGCCTCTACGCGATCTCGCCAACCTATTGATTGCAGGAGTTTGGTTCCTCACCTCACTGTTCGCAGCGATTCCTCCCATGCTGGAGTTGGCATTGACTGATTCCAGCCACTTACTGCACAGGTCAGGCGCATACCTTGTGGGCTGTCTTGCATTAATTGCAGGCCCTCGGATGTTCCACCTGTTAACCGCCTACCTCGTTCGTCGTTGGTGGTATTCTTCTATCAAGAAGCTCAACAGCGAAGGAGATAATCAGCGCTCTAGCTCCGAGACCATCTAGCCCGCATTTCTCGCGAGAGGTTGGCCTGCCACCTTAACCGGATCCAGTTGCTGAGTTAGAGAGGCAGCACCTGGATCCCGGGAGGAGGGAGCAACAGACGCCTAGGATGCGTTTCACGGTCGAACAGATCATCAATCAATCACCTCAGAGAGGCCCATGTGCTTCTGGCACAGGTCGAGACGGTCGGCGGCGTATGCCTGGGGGTATCGGAGCGAATTTACTATCGTTGGTGTCGGAAATGCGGTGGGCTCAAGATCGACCAGGCCAGGCGGTTGAAGGAGCTAGAGCAGGAGGATGCCCGGCTCAAGCGTGCCGTCACCGATCTGTCCCTGTACAAGCTGATCCTGAAGGAGGCGGCTGAGGGAAACTGCTAATCCCCGAGCATCGCCGCAGATGCGTGCATCACGTTCGAAGGGTCACTCGCAATACCCCGTCTACCGGTGGTCTGGGACTGCCTTGCCCAGAAATGAGGGCCTATCCCGTGTGAAGGAGCAACAGCCCGGATCAGACTGATACCGAAAGAGTCAATTCTCGGTGGTTGCGGGCCCAGGATTTGAGCCTACAACTGTACCGGTAAGATCAGTGATACTCGGTGTTTGCACGACCTCGATTTGAACCTGCGTCCAGTCCATCGAACTGCGGGCTTTGGCAGAATTCCTCCAGCGTGCCAGTCTCGCAGATCCAGAGAAGAAGTGTCGAATGTGTGCTCGCCTTCGGTTGTGCGTTTGGGCTGGTGCATCCGGTGCACCGATCGGTGCATCAATTTCCAGCCCTGCAACTAGGCGATCTTCACGCCGATCTTCACCATGTTCAGTGAGGTGCCAGGAAGGACCCGCCCGGATGTAGTGCGGGCCGACGCCGGTCCGCTGCCCCGCGGTCTCCAACACCAAAGGTCAAACGGGAACCCGTCCGCTATGCCAACCCGACCCCGGGCCAGCATTGATCTCAATGGATTACCACTATCAGCTGTTCGGAAGAGACAATGTCAGTATGGCTGCAGGCATCGAAATTTGCGCACGCGATCACACGCGTGTTCCGTCTCTTTCGCGCGCGTAGATCAAGACACTAGTCTTACGGGCGGTTGTATTGGATACATTTGGAATTCACGCGTGAGATGGCGTGTCCTGGCTAGAGTTGGGTTGCCAGCTGATGCCCAAAGCTCAGGCCTGAGCGAGATTGATGCCCTTGTAGAACCTCTGCCCCTTTTTCACATCGGTATCGTGTTGAACGGTCTTGAGGCCAGTGGTGGCAGCGCGGAGATCGCGCCCGAAGGTGGCAATGGCAGTCGGTTTACGTCCCTGGCCGTCACACCATATCCGATATAGCTCGTATAACAGATCACAAGGCACCTCCGCATAAGGATCTACAACACAGCAATCTCGGATGAACGTGCTGATCGGGCTAGCAAGATCCTCCAATTCCTGCATGAGATCGCATGAAGACTTCGGCTGTTTGAAATGGCCTCGCTCCCTAAGCCTTTTCCATCCTTCAATCGACCAATTCAAAATGCCTGGTAATTCAGCGAGTAGCCGGTCTTTCAGGCCGAGATCTTCTTTTCCGTAAAAGCTTTTGGTCAGAGTGAGAAGGATCAAGCGCCCGGCCAACGCGCCACTGGCATCTGCAAACCTCGGGAGCTCATTGGTCAGCAGCAAGAAGCGGGTTGGCAGCTTACCTGTCCATGCACCAATGTACTTCCGATCCACGGTTATGCTGTCTTCACCGCTTATCGATAATAGGCGCTCGCCAATCGCTGCTTGATCCGCTCGCACGCCGAGCCGGGCGTCCCCGATGATAGCGGCCTGCATGGCAATCAGGGGGGCGAGACCAAAGCGCTCAGCTAGGCCTGCCAGAGTTGGAGCACAGACATTGGATCGGCCGAGCATCTCCGTTAAGACGTGGGCGATCGTTCCTTTACCTGAGCGCTTGGGACCTACGATCATGAAGATCTTCTGCTGGCTCGTGTCTACGGTTAGCAAATGCCCGAAGATTTCCTGCAGCGTGGCGATGTTTTCCTGGTCGTCTGGCCAAAGCTGGAACAGGAATCCTAGCCAGTTGGGCGGGAAGGCCCCGGCACCTGGCTCATACTGGTAGTCCAAGGCATTGAATGAGAAGAAGAGGGGGGTTGGCGGTTGCAACTCTAGTGTGGGCAGATGGAGTAACCCGTTGCTCAGTGCTACGAGTTCCTCGGCTGGATGGGTCATATCCGGTATGCGCTCGTCTGTGAGCCAACCAGGCACCGGCGTGCTGTTGGGCAAATTCGCGGCCGCGTGGAGCGCGTCCACGACATCATTGACCTTTTTCATTGTGGGATCGAAGGGAATTAGCTTGCCGGAGCTAAGATCCCGCCGTAACGCGTTGTCCAAGAAATCATAGATCTCCGCCCGAATCGTCTTTCCGTCGGCTTTCTCATAACATCGGCCATTCCACCGGTAATACGCGCCGTCAAAATGGTAGAGGAGCGATAAGCCGTCTCGAGCATACCGCTCCTCCAGAAACGTTCGCGCAGTGGGACAAGGCGCACCGGGTTTCAAAATGAAGGGATCGGTATCGACAATTGCGGGAACGTCCTCTCTCTCTGCCCTCGGCCTAGCGAGCACCCCACCGCGTGCGCCGGTTGCGGCCTCCGAGCACCGGCTGCCTGATATCGTTTCAAAGACCGGCGCCGCGTCGCAGAGGCGCAGGAGCTCGGTACGGGTTCCACCGTCGGCGAGCCAGTCCGAGACGTCGCCCTTGGTCGCCAAGCCGGGCAGTTCGACGATCTTGATCTGATCCGCGGTGCCGTCGAGGTTGGCGGCGACGGCTCGGGCGTGCTCAAGGCCGGGAGCGTCATTGTCCGGCAGGATGAAGAGATGTCTAGATTGAAAATATCGTTTGAAGTCGTCTCGCCATTTGCCGGCACCACCAGGGTTGCAGGTTGCGATTAGGCCGAGTTCAGCAAGGCGGTCTGCATCTTTCTCGCCTTCGACGACGAAGACCGGATTAGCGCTGGCCTGCAAGATTTCGGGCAGGCGGTAGGGCACGGGTTGCAGGCCCTTCAAATTCCAGATCCATCCATTCTTGCCGTCTGGCCGACGTTGGGAGAAGCCCTTGGGGCGATGGCGCACGACTTGGAACAGCAGTTCCCCGTCGGACCCTAGGTAGTCATAGGTCTCCTCGATGCGGCGATTGAATTTCCTGGTATTCGGGGTATGAACCGCGTCATTCAGCAGCCCGCGGGCTCTCAAGGCCTCTTCGACCGCCTCCTGACTGCACCCGGCATGGCAGTGCCATAGGATACGGCCTTCGCTCGTTCGGCTGATGGACAAGCTCGGCCTATGGTCATCGTGGGCAGGACATGGCGCCATCCCATAGGAACCGTGCCAGCGCCCGCCCAGTGCGGCCACTATTCTAGTGGCATCCATTTTCGCTGTGCCAACTGGGTCGGCGATTGTGACGCATTGCGGGCTGACCGCTACCGGCCGCCGACCGACCTGCGGCCGCGGATAATCCGTTCGGCGCCACGTTCCCGAGCCTCAAGCCAGGTGCGAACGGCGTCAATGCGATAGAAAATTCGGTTGCCGAGGATCACATGCGGGGGCGCTTGGCGAAGGGCCCGGTCGCGCTGGCAGGTGCGTACACTGACGCCGCGCTGGCGAGCATATTCGACCTCGGTGATGTATCCTTCGAAGATTGAGGATCGAGGAGGCTTTGGCCTTTCCTGGCCCCCACCGGGATTTTCGATTTCCGTCATCTGCTGCTGCACCTGTCATTTCCTGAGAATGCGCGAAACCGCACGCTTCTAGGTGACAGGTAGCGACTTTGGCGGGCCCGAAAAATAGGCCCAAAATAAGCCAGGTACGATAATTTCGGGCCTAATCTAGAGCATTTTCTGATCACTCCAAGTCATATCCTGCGGCGACGAAGTAGTTTTGGCATTCTTGCGGTGTGAAGGTGTCGATGCCGTAGGCGATGGCGTCGAAGAGGTCATCGCGGGTTCGTGCGGCGGCCTTTTTGAGCAGGGCCTTGAGCTTTGAGAAGGCCATCTCGATGGGATTGAAGTCGGGGCTATAGGGCGGCAGGAACCGCAGTTCGGCGCCGGCGGCTTCGATGGCCCGTCGCACGGCGCGCAGTTTGTGGGCCGGCAGATTGTCCATGACGACGATGTCGCCGGGCTCAAGCGTCGGCACCAGCACCTGCTCGACATAGGCCAGGAAGGCGGCGCCGTGCATGGCACCGTCGAGCACCATGGGGGCGGTCATCCCCTCCAGCCGAAGTGCGCCGACGAAGGTGGTGGTCTTCCAATGGCCATGGGGCACCGGAGCGCGGCAGCGCTGGCCGCGAGGCGCCCGGCCATGGCGCTGTGCCATCTTGGTCGACGCCCCGGTCTCGTCGATGAAGACCAGCCGCTCGGGGTCCAGATCGGGCTGCGCGTCGAACCAGGCCTGGCGGCGGCGCAGAATGTCAGGCCGCTCCTGCTCGGTGGCGTGCGCGGTTTTTTTTGAACGTCAGCCCGCGGCGGTCGAGCAGACGCCAGACCGTGCTCTGGGCCACCTTGAGGCCGTGCGTCTCATCCAGGTGTGCCACGATCTCGGCCAGGGTGATGTCCGGCGCCTCATCGATCAGCGCCAGGATCTCCTGCGCGTAAGCCTCGATCCGATGCGAACGATTGTCGCCACCTTGTGGCTTGGGAGCGACCGAGCCGCTGCGCCGCCACTGGTCAACCCAGCGGATCGCCGTCGCCGCGGACACCCCGAAGACCTTCGCCGCCGAACGGCGGGACTGGCCATCCTCAACCGCCAAGACCAGGCGTTCCCTCAGATCCGTCGAAAGAGGTCTCGTCATGCAGGCTGGCCTCCTTCACCAGCCTGCATCTTGATGAGGTGGACGCCCCCGCTCTCCGGCGTCGAAGCACCGTAATGTGTTCGGGGCTAAGCGAACCGCATTGAGAAGGAACGTCCACGATGAAGATCACAACGATTGGTTTGGACCTGTCAAAGAGCGTCTTCCAGATTCACGGTGTCGATGAGGCTGGCGCTCCGATCCTCATGAAGCGGCTGCGCAGGAAGCAGATGGAGCCTTTCTTTGCGAAGCTGCCGTCTTGCTTGATCGGAGTCGAGGCCTGCGCCACCGCTCATCATTGGGCGCGGGTTCTCGTCGGGTTCGGCCACGAGGTCAAGCTGATGCCGCCGGCCTACGTCAAAGCCTATGTCAAGCGGGGCAAGAATGACGCGGCCGATGCGGAGGCGATCTGCGAGGCCGTCAGGCGGCCGACCATGCGGTTCGTTCCGATCAAGTCGCCAGAGCAGCAAAGCATTCTGATGATCCATCGCGCCCGGTCGCTGATCGTGCGTCAGCGGACGATGGCGGCGAATGCCCTTCGCGCTCATTTGGCTGAGTTTGGCCGGGTCGCAAATCCAGGCATTCAGAACCTTCTGAAGCTTAGTCGTTCCGCCTTCGATGAGACCGAGAAAAGTCGGAAGCTCCCGGAACTGGCACGGACAGCACTTGCCGTTCTCGTGCGGCGGCTGGTCGAGCTGGAGGAAGAATTGCAGACGCTCGATCGAACCTTGCTCGCTTGGCACAAGGAGAATGCGGCGAGCCGCAGGCTGGCCTCCGTTCCGGGCATCGGCGTCGTGACCGCAACGGCGATCGCCGCAACGGTCGACGATCCCGAGCGGTTCCGGTCGGGACGTCAGTTCGCAGCCTGGCTCGGCCTCGTACCAAAGCCGCATTCAAGCGGCAACAAAGTCCGCCTAGGCGGCATCAGCAAGCAGGGCGATCGATATCTCCGGCGGCTTCTTGTCGTCGGAGCGACCGCCGTCATTCGTCATTGCCGCGACAAGGACACGCCCATGGCGGCATGGCTCAGAGAACTGCTGGCGAAGAAACCCGTGCGCGTCGTCTCGGTCGCGCTCGCCAACAAACTGGCCCGGATAGCTTGGGCTTTGCTGGCACGACAGGAGATCTATCGGCCTTGCCGGCTAGGCCAAGCCTAAGCCACAGACCGCCAACGAAATTGGTGACGGCAGACCGTGATGTGTGACGATCGGCCCAAGAATGGGAATACTCCGTCTGATTCAACGCGCTTCTAGCGCGCCATCTTGATTAGGGACCCCATTCGCGGATTTCCATCAAGGCCAGCGGCGAACACCATGCCGCGTCAACAGGCCGGACATATGAAAGCAACCAATCAGAACGACTCACAAATCCGTTGCCAACAGGGGGCGTCCACATATGAATCAGATTTCTAACCCTCTGGGAATCCCTTACGATTCAAACCGGTCAGAATTCGCTCTAGCTGCGGAGATTCTTTCGGCTTTAGTGCGTTATACTCGTGTCTTATGCGATTCTTGATCGTCTTAGGTGTGGCTTGCGGACTACGAGGGTGGGTGTCCTTTAGCCACTCAACGAGTATCTCCGATTCCGCTTTGAGCGTTGAGGCAGTCAGGTTTTCTTCGGCGCGCCGTCTGAATTCTGCCTCAACAAGGTGCATGGAGGTGGGTCGGCCAGGGGCACCGGTAGAGGTCGGAGGCACCGTTTGATGCTCAGTTTGTCGTGATGCCTCCTTCTCCGACAGACCACCTCGTATGATCGGAATTAGTTCCGGAGAAAGCTGACTACCGCGAACCAGCCTGAGTCTTGTGTAATGTTTTTCCGCAAATCTAAGTGATTCATTCTTCCAATCGACGTCGCCTGCAAAATGGGCTGAAGGAACCACGACCTTTTGGCCGTCCAAAAAAGCCAGACAAACGTAAACCTGCTGGAGCAATCCTTCGATCGCGGTAATCTTAGCTTGATATACGAGTTTGCCTTCTTCTTTCTGCAATAGCTCGAGCTTTGTTTTGGCAGCTGCAACTTCATCTCCAGTTCTCGCGGAGAGCAACTCATTACCGGTGCGCTGTATTCGTGCTCGAAGCGCGGAGTAGAATTCGGGGAGCGGCACAGGTTGACCAGGCATGTTGCCGAGCTTGCCCATTTCGCGAATCACATCGTGAATGATCTCGCCGAACGGCAAGACTGTAATTTCGTCGAGCTTGCTGCTCATTTACACTGTTGTTTGGTCGTTGAAGCCAAGTCCCACGACGGGTTCATTCTCCGGAATTTCCCGTTGCTCTATGGCTGAGCCTACCTGTTCCACTGCCTCGCGCAATGGCTCATCATAGAGATGCGCGTAACGCGCAGTAGTTGTCACCTGAGTATGCCCGAGGAGGGCGCCGATTAGGGGGAGAGATGCTCCCCGGCTGACCAGAATGGATGCGAAGGAATGCCGAAGATCATGGATACGGGCATCTTCCACAGCGGCCTCTCGGCATACACTCATCCAGGTCCTTTTGATGTCGGTCAGCGGCTGATCAGGAGTCTTGCCGGGGAATACATAAGGGCTGGTTTGGCGCTCCTTGATCTCAGTCAGCAACGCGAGGGCGGGGGCGGAGAGGGGAACGCGGTGCTCCCGGCGTTGCTTCGTGTGGGCAGAGGGCTTAACCCACAAACCTGCCTTGAGGTCGAACATCTCCCAGCGCGCGTTCAGGACCTCGCCACGCCGTGCCCCGGTGAGCATCAGCAAGCGAATCGCGTTCGCAGAGACTTGCTCCGGATGTTCCGAAAGAGCCGTAGATAAGCGAGCTAGCTCCTGTTGGGAGAGGTAACGGTTGCGACTTTCTTCTGGATTCTGGCGAATTCCGGATGCTGGGTTATCCATCCGCCATCCCCATCGAATGGCTAAGTTGAAGGCCTTGCGCAGGACTTCGATCGTTCGATTCGCTCGGATTGGCGTGCCTCGCTTAACCGTAATGCGCCGATGCAATTCTTCCACGTCGCTGTGAGTAACCTCGGTCGCCTTCATCGCGCCTAGTGCTGGGAGGATGATCTTTTCCCACATGCTCCGTTCGTCTGCCTGTGTCCGCGACCCCTTCATCGGCAGATGGTCCGCTCTATAGCGCTCCCATAGGTCCTTTAACGAGGGTGCCGCCGCCGCGGCATGGCGCTCGCCCATGGGATCGCCACCTCGGTCGACTTCACGCTTCATGGTTTTCGCTTCATCCCGGGCGGCTGCCACTGTCCAATCCGGGTATGATCCTATGGTGATCCGGCGTTGTCTGCCGTTGGCACGGTAGTCGAGCACAAAGGCCTTGGCGCCACCTGACGTGATCCGCAGGGCAAATCCTTTGATCTCAGTATCCCATATGAAACATTGCGCCCGTTTTGGCGGCTTAGCTTTGCGTACCAGCGAATCGGTCAAACGTTCAGCCATGGTCTCGATGGCCCATCAACAATATGTCAACACCCGATCTTGCAGGCGATGTCGCCTGATTACGCCAACCGTCGCTCAGGGTCAAAAAATTTCACGATAAATAACATGATGTTAGATCGAAAACTCCCCAAGATCACTATTCCTCAAGGCCTTGGAGCTATGGAGCAAAATCTGTCTCATAACCTGAAGGTCGTAGGTTCAAATCCTACCCCCGCAACCAGCTTTACCGAATAGGCCGCCCACGAGGCGGCCTTACTGCTTCCGGCCGCCGCCAGCTGAACCATATCGGCGATCGCGCCCGTGAGCACGGCCCGGAAGCCGCCCCCCGCCTTTACGTTCGGTTGTCCGCCTGGAGCGCAGTGCGTGCGGTCGTGGTCTCCGGGTCTTTCCGCTGCGCCTCGGCGACCAGGGCGGCAAACCGATAGAATCCGTGCGCCATCTTGCTGAATGGAATGAGCAGAAAGAACGCCAGTACTGATCCGAGGTGCAGCGCCAACAGGATCGCTACGGCGCTCGTGCCGGATGCCGCATAGAGCCCCAGTCCGGAGAGGCTCACAAAACCGAGGAGCAGGACGAAGGCCATTTCGCCACCCCAAACGCCGCGGGCGCCCAGGGCCGCGTCCGCGCGGGTTTTCAGCCACGCCAGGCCGGCGGTCCCAACGACCAGCAACAGACCGCCGGGGAGACCCAGAAGCTTTGGCAAGGTGAAAAGGCGGTAGGGCGCTTCCCATGCGAAGGCGTAATGCATCACCGTGCCCGCCGAGGTGGACGCGAAACACAGCAGGAATCCCCAGAGCGTTGCCTGGTGAAACTGCCGGCGGCGATCCGAAAACCGGTCCTCGCGTTCGAAATTGCATCCCTGGCCCTGGCCGCCGGAAAGGTTCCGCAAGTTGGCGGTGTCGACAAGGGCCGCGAACAGGTGGCGCAGGCGAACCGGGGCGCCGCCGACCGCGGCCCAATACCGCCTGAGACCGATGGCCACCGAGACGAGCGGCAACAGGAACGCGGGTGTGAAGACCGCGACCATTGTTGTGTGAGAGAGGACCGCGTAGAACCCCTCGCCGACCGCCGGGCGGAACGCGCTGGCCATCCAGAACAGGAGCGCGATGCCGACAACGAGGAACGCTGCCACTGCTACGCCGCTGCGCTGAAACAGCCGCGACAACCCGCCGGGCCAGGCAAAGTCCTCCCAGCTTTCGACGCGCACGTGGGCCAGAGCGGCCGGCAGGTTCAGGTCGAACTCGTGCGGCGCCGTGTATTGGCAGGCGTAGTAACAGCCGCGGCAGTTGTGGCAGAGATTGGCCAGTTGAGTGACGTCGCCATCGGCGAAGGCGCGCTGGCGCATCATCGCCGGAAAGACCGAGCAATATCCCTCGCAATAGCGGCAGGCATTGCAGATCTCGATCTGCCGGCGGGCTTCCTGGATCGTGTCACTAGCCCGCATCTCACACCATGGTCACGGTCTGCGCGGTGCTGTCCCGCCGACAGGGAAGGAAGGCCGTGCGGCGCGATGCAGCGCATCGGGCAAACGGCCTGACGCACCCTGTCGGCGGGACAGCGCCGCCCTCCGGGTCGTGTTCGGGCGGCCCGCCCGCGGCGTCAAGGGCCTCAACCGTAGCGATGCTACGCTTTTCAACCCTTTCCTGACGGATCGGACCGCCCGAACACGACGCAGACCGTGACCATGGTGAGAGATGTGGGCTAGACATGAGCGGCAGCCTCCCGGCCGGCGATGCGTCCGAAGACGGTTCCGATGGTCATGCCGAAGCCGGCCAGATAGCCCTGGCCGAGGATCGAGCCGGCCATGGTCTCGCCGGCGGCCCAGATATTGGCGTAAGCGCCCTCCGGCCCGCTGACCCGCGCAGTCTCGTCGACCTTGAGCCCCAGATAGGTGAAGGTGACGCCGGGGCGCAGGCTGTATCCGTAATAGGGCGGCTCGTTGATCGGGCGCGCCCAGTTGGACTTGGCGGGCGCGATCCCGTCCGTGGCCAGCCCGTCCCGTTCGGTGGGGTGAAAGCCGCCCTCGGTGCAGGCGGCGTTGAACGCAGCGATCGTCCTGGCCAGGTTCGCCCCAGAGATGCCGAGTTGGTCTCCAAGCTGCTCGATCGTGTCCGCTTTCTCCGGCGGAAAGACCGAGGGCATGAAGAGATCGATGCTCTTCGCATCGATGATGGCATAGGCGACCTGGTCGGGCTGCGCCGCCACCAGCCGACCCCAGATAGCGTAGCGCTTGGGCCAGACGTCCTCGCCTTCGTCGTAGAAGCGCTCGGCGTCCTTGTTGACGACGATCGAGAACGGCACGCAGTCGAGCCTGGTGACGATGCCGCCATCGAAACTCGGCGCGCGGCCGTCAATGGCGACGGCGTGGCATTGGGTCGGATCGCCCACCGACTGCGCGCCCTGGTCCAGCATGTCCTTGAGCACGACACCGCGGTTGTACGGCGTCCCGCGGATCAGGAAGTTGCGCGCCGCCGGGCCCCAGGCGTCGGCAAGCCAGTCGATGTCGGACTGGAAGCCGCCCGAGGCGATGACGCAGGCCCGCCCCCGGACCGGCAACTCGCCGCCGTCGGACGCGATGCGAACGCCGTTGAAGGCGCCGCCCTCGATCTCGACATGGGTCACCTTGCTCTCGTAGGCGATGGTCACACGCAGATCCTCGGCGGTGGCGTAGTAGGCGTTGACCAGTGCCTTGCCGCCCCCGAGGAAGAATGCGTTGGTGCGGCTCAGCGAGAGCGTGCCCGAGAGCGACGGCTGAAAACGCACACCATGGGCCTCCATCCAGGGCAGGCATTCCTCCGACGTGCGGATCGCGAGGCGGGCAAGCGACTCATTCGTAATCCCCTTCGTGACCCGCATCAGGTCGTCGAAATATTCCTCCTCTTCATAGCTGTCGGTCAGAACCGACAGGGGGCCGTGATGCATGCAGCGGAAATTGCGGGTGTGCCGGCTGTTGCCGCCGCGATAGGGCCTGGAGGCGCCCTCAAGAAGCAGCACCTGCGCGCCGGCCTCGGCAGCCGTAATGGCGGCGCAAAGTGCAGCATTGCCGCCGCCCACAACGATCACGTCCCAGATGCGGTCCGCGTCAAACATCGTCTGTCCCTCTATCCATCTTGCCCGATTTCGACACGGTGGAGCGCCCGCAACTGCCGCAACCGTGCCCGGTGCGGCGCCACCAGAAGGTTCCGCATGCAGGCCCGGCTGCCGCCCCGCCGCACGGGCTAACCGCGCTCCGCCTCGCATACCTCGGGGTTGATCATGTTGATCGGCGCTCCCTCCGCATAGGCGTTGATCTGGTCGAAGATATCGCTGAACTGCAGGTCGAACTCGTCCTCGGTGACGTAGCCGATATGCGGCGTGCCGATCAGGTGGGGATGGCGCAAAAGCGGGTGGTTCGCGTCGGTAAGCGGTTCGGTGTCGAACACGTCGACCGCCGCCATGCCGGGGCGCCCGATGTTCAGGGCCTCGAGAAGCGCGCCGGATTGAACCAGTCCCGCGCGGGACGTGTTCACGAACAGAGCGTCGCGGCGCATGGCCGTCAGGTCCTCAAGCACGATCAGGCCCCGTGTCTCCGGTTTCAACCGTACGTGGACCGACACCACGTCACTTTCGGTGAAGAAGGCCTGCCGGCTCTCGGCGACCTTCCGGCCATCGGCGGCGGCGCGGGCACGGCCGTCCTCCGAACTCCACCAGCGCACGTGCATCCCGAAGGCCTCGGCATAGCCCGCAACGGCTCGACCGATGCGGCCGTAGCCGTAGAGTCCGAGAGTCCGTCCTCTCAGGGTCTTGCCAACGCCCATCTGCCAGTTGCCTGCCTTCAGGGAGGCCATCTGCGCCGGAAGCTGGCGCATGCCCGCCAGAACCAGCGCCCATGTCAATTCCGCTGCGGCGTAGGACGGAGTACCGGCATGCATGTTGGAGCAGAGCAGCACGCCATTGGCAGTGCAGGCTGGCACATCGATGTGCGGGTAGACGCTGCGCTGGCTGATGAGCCGCAGGGCGGGCAGGCGGGCCAGCAGATCGGCGGTGATCGTCGTGCGTTCCCGGAAGAGCACCAGCGCCTCGGCCTCCGACAGCCGCTTGGCCAACGCCGACGTATCCCCCATATGATCGGTCCAGACGGTCACGTCATGCCCAGCCAGCATGGTGAAACAGGGCAGACCGCGCAGCGTGTCGAACCAGTCGTCAATGATGTGGACCTTCATCTCAGGAGCTTTCGGTCGCCTGTGGCCCTTACTGGGTCTGTTTCCCGGCCCAGGTCGGCGCGGGTACGTAGACATGGCCATCGGCAATCTTGCGCGCGGTGCGCACCAGACCCGCCGACCGAAGCACGAACCCGTTTGCATCGGCGGAATAGTCTACCAAGACCTCGATTGTGCCCGAAGGGTGTTCCAGAACGACATTCGCGGGCGACGTATCGGGACGATCGACAAGCCCTCCGGCCACGGTCCCGGGCGTCAAGGCGCAGGATGCCAGGCATTGCGAGCCTGTGACTGCCATGGTCGGATGCGTGTCCCACGGCATGAAATAGCGTGTGGCGATCGTGCCGCCTTCGCGCGGCGGCGCCACGAGCCCGAATTTCGGCGTAACCGACTTGGTCACGTCGCCCATCCCCATCCGTGCCCCGGCCTCGATCCGCACCGCCTCCATCCGGGCGAAGAACTCGCGGTTCGCGTCCAGCTCTTCGCGGCTTTCGTAACCGGTCAGGCCGAAATCCCGGGCGCGGGCGATCGCCATCGGCATGGCGACATCCATGCAGGTGACCTCGATGCCTTGAATGGTGTCTCGCAGGTTGCCGGTCGGCAGGAACTGGCCGGTGGCGGATCCGACAACGCCCATGAATTTGAGCGCGACCGGCGCCGCCTTGCCGGGCACCCCGTCGATCGAAGTTCCGCCGGAATACTCCGGTTGCCCGCCGGGTGTCTGCAATTCCGCCTCAACCACCGCGCCGGTATTCACCGCTCGGATGCGGATCGTGGAGACGTCGCCCGGCGGCTCGAACAGCCCCAGCTCGATGGCTGCCGGGCCCACCCCGACCAGGATATTGCCGCAGGTCGGCTTGAAATCGACCAGCCGGTCTTCGACGCTGACCTGGGCGAAAAAATAGTCGATGTCGGCCTCGTCCTCCTCGGAGGCCGAGAGCATCGCCACCTTGGTCGTCACCGCCGCGCCGCCGCCCAGCCCGTCTATGTTGAGCGGATGGCCCGAGCCGACCACGGCAATCAGAACCTGCGCCAGTTCGTCGAGATCCTCCGGCAGTTCGTCGCGACGGAAGTAGGGTCCACGAGAGGTGCCGCCGCGAATGAAGACGTACGGAATCCCGGTCTGGGTCACACGGACCTCCCTGAAATGCCGGCGGGTCGGCCGTTGCCCGAGGGGCGGAACAGGCGCCGCCGGATCATTTCAGCGGCCAGGGCAGGTCGACCGCATCCTGCAGCAGGCCCGGCGGGAAGTCCCGGTTCAGCAGCGCCGCCATCAGGCACATCAGCCCGATGCCCGCGGCCGACAGGATCAGCGTCTTCGGCCAGCCGGTCTGGGCGCGGATCCGGAAGAAGCTGATCAGGAAGATCGCGAGCGCGAGGATGAAGCCGACCAGCCAGGTGAGTCCGATCAGGCCTGCGAACCACGCCAGCGTAGTCCACAACCCGTGCGGCGCATCGGCGTCCTCGCCCGCGATCTCGCGGTCGGCAAAGATCGTGTCGCCCTCGGGCTTGCGGATCATCTGCACCAGTAGCGCCGCGCAGCAGAGCAGGGCGACGCCGCCGATCACCAGCGGCACGATCTTGTCGGTCATGTTGAAGTCCGAGATCGTGCTGGCGTTGATCACGGCGACCAGCAGATAGGCTGAAATCACCAGCAGGAAGATCATTGGCGCCCGTTTGGAACCCGAAACGGTCTCGCCTTCCGACATGATCAGCTTCGCCTGGCGGAGGCCCAGCACCACCGAGACCACCGTGATGATCAGCAGCACGATCACGATCGGGCTGAAGATGTAGTCGATCCCGGCAGCGGTGCTTTCGCGGAAGCGGAAGCTGGCGATCTGGAACGCCTGGTTGGAAAACTTCTCGATCGGGGCCGACAGCACGAAGCCGATCAGGAACGCCGGCCGCGACCAGTCGAATCGGCGCAGGAAGATGCCGATGAGTCCCGCAATGACGAGTGCCAGCAGGTCCTCGAAATTCTGTCCCGACTGGAAGGCCGCAAACGAGATCAGCATGAACAGGAACGGTGCGAGGTACGTGAAGCGGATCGTGGTCAGCTTTGCGATCCCGCCTGACGCGGCGATGCAGATGACGGTGCCGACGACGTTGGCGAGCGCCAGGAGCCAGACGATGGAATAGGTGATGTCAAGGTTGTTCTTGAGCATCGCCGGTCCGACCTCGATCTGGCCGGAGCCCAGCAGGGCCACCGCGCCGATGAAGATCGCCATCGAGCCGGAGCCCGGGATCCCGAACAGCAGCGTCGGAACCAGCCCGCCGCCTTCCTTGGCGTTGTTCGAACTTTCAGGGCCGATCACGCCGCGGACCTCGCCCTTGCCGAAGGCCGACTTGTCCTTGGTCGACTGCACCGTATGGCCATAGGCGATCCAGTCGACGACCGAGCCGCCCAGTCCCGGAATGACGCCGACGACGACGCCGATCAGCGAACAGCGGATCGACAGCCAGATATTGGCCCACCAGTCCCGCACGCCCTGCAGCCAGCCGGCGCCGAGCGTGGCGCCCTTGGCGATCGACTGATCCTGCCTCAGCAGCGAGACGATCTCCGGTACGGCGAAGATGCCGAGGCCGACGATTACCAGCTTGAGCCCGTCGACCAGATAGGGAATGTCGTAGGTCGCCATGCGCAGGCTGCCGGCCGCCGGTGCCTCGCCGATGGTCCCGATCATGATGCCGAGGCCGGCAGCGGCGAGCCCCTTGAGCGCGACGCGCCCGGCGAGGATCGCGACCATCGAAAGGCCCAGCGCCGTGATCATCAGCATCTCGGGCAGGCCGAAAGCCAGGACCAGCGGCCGGGCGACAAGAATGAACATGGTCAGGAAGGTCGCGCCGAGCAGCCCTCCGAAGAGCGACGAGGCGAAGGCCGCCGACAGCGCCCGCGCCGCCTCGCCATTGCGCGCCATTGGGAAGCCGTCCAGCACCGTGGCCTGCGAGGCCGAGGAGCCGGGTATGCCCATGAGCACCGACGCGAAGGTGTCCGAGGTCGGGACGACGGCGACCATGCCGATCATCAGCGCCAGCCCCAGGACCGGCTCCATCCCGAACATGAACGGCAGGAGAAGCGACAGGCCGGCGATGCCGCCAAGCCCGGGAAAGACCCCGACCGCAAGTCCCATGACGACGCCGAGAACAAGAAAACCCAGTACTTCAGGCTGCAGGATCAGGCCCCAGGCCTCGGCCAGGGCAGGCAGGGCGGTCGCGAGAATATCCATGGGATTCGCCTTCGGTCAGGAAAACTCGGTCGGCTCGGACGCCCTGCGCGGGCGCGGGGCGTCCGTAACGGCTGTCAGCCGCCGAGTTGCACGCCGTAGGCTTCCTTCAGCCAATCGATGACGAAGGTCTTGGCCGCGTCGGGAACGCTGATGGCGGAGTCCAGGGCACTGGACGCGCCGTCGCCGACGAACACCGGGTACTGCCCGACCTGCCGGGCGGCAAGCGTGGCGAAATCGTCGCGCGAGCGCACCGCGTCGAATGCCGCCGCGTAGGTATCGACGACATCCTGCGGGGTACCCTGTGGCAGGAATGCCAGCTTCTGGACCGGGAATCCCGAGATGAAGAACGCCTTCCAGGCGTCCCAGGCCTCACCCGACGTTTCGCAACCGGTGGTGGCCTCACAGACCTCCTTGAAGGTGGCGATGTCGGGGAAAGTCGGATCGCGGACGATGTTGCCGCTCTCGTCCAAGGCGCCCCAGCTCATCATCGGCACCGCGGTGCCGTCCGCGACGAGCGGCGCGCTGCCGGACAGATACGCGGCCGAAGTCTGATAGTCGATCGTCGCTTCGCCGCGTTCGAACATCAGCCGGCCGTCACCGCGGCCCTGGATACCGAACACCGGCTCGACGCTCATGCCGAGCATTTCCCAGGCCAGCAATGGCACCAGGTCGAGCCGGGTCGCACCCTGCGAACCGTAGATGAATGTCTCGTCCTTCAGCGCATTGGCGGAGCCGTCAAACCTGGCGCCGTCCTCGGCGTTCAGATAGGCCACCCCGCCCGTACCGGACGCCATGACGGGAATCCAGTCCTTGTACTCATAGCGGACGCGCGGATCGTTCAAGAGATAGGGAAACTGGGTCGAGCCGGACGTGCCAAAGATCAACGTCCCCTCGTCGTGTTCCTGCTCCTGGAACCAGTTGGCACCCTTTGTCGAGCCGGCGCCCGGCATGAACCGGACGACGACTGTCGGATTGCCGGGAAGCTCTTCCGACAGCAGCGGTGCGAAGAAGTTGGCCCACCGCGCAGAGCCCCCGGTCTCCGAGAACGGGATGACCCATTCGATGGTCTCACCGGAAAAGTCGACTTGCGCCTGAGCGGGCAGTGCCAACGCTGCGGCGGCGGCAAGCCCGATTGCGGAGCGGCGCGCAATGCTTGAAATGGTCATGCGTATCTCCCTTTGACCAATTAGAGCGGTGCGCCGCTATCGACGGGCCCGCCTCTTATTCACTCGAGAGATTGATTCCCCCGAAGATGTCGCAACAATGGAGCACGAAACTTGCGTGAAACTTGCGGCAATCGAATGCGAATTGCGGTCATCGAGGACAACAAGACACTTGCGAAGGCGATCGCCTACCGGCTTCGCGATCTCGGCCATGCCGTGGATGTCCTGCACGACGGTGACCAGGCGGACGCGTTCCTGGCCTCCGAAGGCGCCGGTCTGGTTGTGCTGGACATCAGCCTGCCGGGCCGGAGCGGGCTCGATATCCTGCGCAATCTCCGCGCCCGGGGCGCGGGCACGCCGGTCATTCTGCTGACCGCACGCGGAGACACCGAAGACCGTATCGTGGGGCTCGATGCGGGCGCCGACGACTATCTGGTCAAGCCCTTCGAGATGGACGAATTGGCGGCTCGAATAAGGGCGCTCTCGCGACGCAGATCGCTCGAATACGGCGCAGAGGAGAGGATCGGAACGCTTGTCTTCGACCGGTCGGCGCGCAGGCTGAGCGTCGTCGATGAGCCGCTGGAGCTGCCGAGGCGCGAGTTGGCGGTGTTCGAATGCCTGCTGGAGCGCCGCGGCCGGCTGGTATCGAAGGCCCAGCTCACCGACCATGTCTATGGCATTGGCGCGGATGTGGAGGAGAACGCCGTCGAGCCCCATATCTCGCGCCTGCGCAAGCGGCTGGCGCCGCATGGCGTGCTGATCAAGACCGCGCGAGGGCTGGGATATTTGCTGGAAGCCGCGAAATGAGTGACGCGGCAACGTCGCTGCGCCTACGCCTGTTGCTTCTGCTGCTCGGGCCGCTGATCGTCCTTTCCGTGGCCCTTGGATATTGGCGATACAGTGCGGCACTGCAGACCGCCGAGACCCTGTTTGATCGCACGCTTTTGGCCACGTCGCTGGCGATTTCGCGGGATGTCGCGGTCTCCGGGGGAGATGCGCTGTTGCCGTCCACGCTCGATCTCATGCGCGATGCTTCGGGCGGGGAGATCTTCTATCACGTCACAGGCCCCGGGGGGATCTACGTCACCGGATACGGCTACCCCCCGGTGTTGCCGCTCATCGGCGTCACCGATCCACCGCGCACGGAGTACTTCGAGGCCGCCTATCGTGGCGAGCCGGTGCGCGTCGTCCGTATCATCGAGGATGTCGCGCTCGATGCGCCGGGCGCCTCGATCGTGACGGTCTGGCAGAACATGCGCGACCGCAACCTGCTTGCCCGGCAATCGGCGCTGCGGGCGGCCGGTCTCATGGGGGCGCTGCTGGCGGCCCTGGCCGTGCTCGTCTGGTTCGGTGTGGACATCGGTCTTCGCCCGCTGCGAAACCTCCAACAGGCGATCAGGGCCCGGTCGCCCGAAGACATGAGCCCCATCAAGCGCGCTGTCCCGCAGGAAGTCAGGGGCGTTGTTGCAACGCTCAACCAGCTCTTTGGCCGGGTCGAGCGCAACATCACGGCACACCAGGCCTTCATCTCCGACGCGGCGCATCAGCTGCGCAATCCGGCCGCGGCGGTCCTGTCCATGGCGGAGGCCACCCGCGACGCGACGTCGGATGGCGAGCGCAGGCGTCGTGCGGAAGAGGTCGTGGATGCCGCCCGCGCGACCTCGCGGATCGCCGAGCAACTCCTTTCGCTCGACCGGCTGCGCCAGGAAGGCCTGGAAATAAGGAAGGAGAGTTTCGACCTTGGCGTGGTCACCCGGGATCTATGCGAACCCCTGGCCGCGGATGCTCTCGCCGCAGGGCTCGATTTCGAGTTCACTATGAACGGGGCTGCTCCAACCGTCCGTGGCGACAGGGTGCTCGTTGCCGAAGCCCTGAAGAACCTCGTCGAAAATGCGCGCCTGCACGGCGGCCCGGACCTGTCGCAGATCCGGGTGGAGATCGCGCGCCACAACGGCCTCGCCGAGGTCACGGTCTCGAATGATGGCACCGAGCTGACGCCGGACGATGAGTCTCTGGTATTCAGCCGGTTCGGGCAGAAGTCGCCGGGCAGCGGAAGTGGTTTGGGGCTATCGATCGTGAAGTCTGTCGCTGAACGCCACGGCGGTGGCCTGAAGGTCAACGACGTAAGGTCGGGTGCGAGCCTGACATTGTCGCTGGCGTTGGAAGACAAGTGACGCGGTCGATCCGTCAGCTGTCAGCGCCAGCACACTGGAGGATTTCAAGACCGCGTTCGGTGAATAGACCGCCAAGAACATTGTGCGGTTCGGGAGCCTCTGGCTTCAACAAAATCGTTCCGTCCTGACACGCCCAGATTTCTCCGACAGACGCTGAAACCTCTCAGAACAGCTGTGCTCGGCGATCAGGCTGACTTCGCAATTCCGACGTCGTCGCGGTTTCGCACTCGCATCTTCTCCAGATTGAGTAAAAGCCGGACGGTCGCCGGATCGACAGCGATCGGGGTGGGGGGCGAGTTGAAGAAGGTCCATGCACAGGTGCATCACTGTATCGCCGAATATCCGCGAGCAAGGCCGAGCACGATCCCGGAGATAGAGGTTGCAATGATGGCGGTCTTTCCAGTCAGGCTGGACATATCGGATTTCACTTGATTGATCTCCGGCGCTATTCGGTTTTGCCAGCCGGTGCGGCGCGCTCCGCACGCCGGTCGGGACGCCGGCCGCACTCCCGAAAGACCCGTTTCTCGCAATAGGCACAGGTATCGTGCGGGATGGTGTCGACGGCAGCGGCGATGGCGGCGCCCTTGTTGTCGAAGAACCGGTTCTTGCCAACGATAGTCGTCAGCCCCAGCTGCTTCAGCCTTTCGGCGAGCGGCGGATAGTGGGCGACTACGAACAGGTCGCCGCCCGCAGCGCGCCGGCGTTCGGACTCGATCCCCAGGAGTTCCACACCGGACAGGTCGACATCGCCGACGCCATGAAGAATGAGGATCAGATTGATTTGGTCCGGCCTCTGGCGCGCCAGCTCTCGGAAATTCGCATTGACCGAATCCACCGAACCGAAGAAAAGCGGCCCATCAAGCCTGAGGATCAGCGCGGCCGGGCATTCCGGCAGCGCGAACAGCTCGGCATTCCTGATCTTGCGCGAATCGGCCGAGCCGTCCGGAGCGCCGATGGCCAGAACCGGATTGGCGCTTTTTCCCAGGAAGACCGCGAGCGACGCGATTGTGCCTACGTAAATCGCGAACTCCAGATTGATCAGAAGCCCCACCAAAAAAGTGATTCCGGCTATCGCACTTTCCGTCCGGCTGGTGCGCAGCAAATGGCCGAACTCGCGGAAGTCCAGGAGCTTGTAGGCGACATAGAGGATCAGGCCGGCGACGGCCGCAATCGGCACCATGCCGACGAAGGGTCGGAAAACGGCGACCATTGCGACAAGGAAAAGGGCGGCGAAGACGGCGGCGAGCGGCGACGTCGCGCCCGCCTCCAGGTTCACGCCGCTGCGGGTAAAGGACCCCGAGGCGGGATAGCACTGGAAGACACCGCCGGCGAGGTTCGATAGGCCCTGGCCCAGAACCTCCCGGTTGGCGGAAAAATCCTGACGCGTGCGATGCGCCAGGCTGCGCCCTATTGCGATGGCTTCCAGGAGACCGATCAGCGAAATGGCGAAGGCACTTTCAAACATCCCGGCCAGGCTGCCGCCGTCGAACGACGGCAGGGCGAAGATCGGATAGGCCGAGGGTAGGGCGCCCACGAAAGCCAGATCGCCTGCCCGGTCGCCCATCAGAAAGACGGCGACAGTTCCCGCGAATATGGCAATGAGAAATCCCGGCCATTGCGGCAGGAAGCGCCGAAACAATATCACCGTGATCAGGGTCACCGCCGCGGCAATCACGGCAGCCGCGTTGAAATTCGAATAGCCCTCGAGCACGGCGAACAGCCGCCCGGTGATCCCGTGCGCCTCCGATTTCGGCAGGCCCAATGCCGGGCCGATCTGGCTGGTTGCGATTAGGAGGGCCGCAGACGCCGTGAACCCGATCATCACCGAATGCGAGACGAACCCGGCAAGCCGGCCGACGCGCGCCAGTGCGAACGCCAGTTGAATGAGCCCGACCAGAAACGCAAGCAAAACTGCGCTTTGGACGAACTCCGGCGAACCGGGTTCCATCTGTCCGGCCAGCGCACCGAAGACCACGGCCGAGATCGCGGTGGTCGGCCCCGAGACCATGATCATCGACGAGCCGAATAGCGCCGCGACGATGGGCGGAACCATTGCCGTGTAGAGCCCGAACTCGGGCGGCAGCCCGGCAATGGCTGCAAAGGCCACGGCCTGCGGCAGAACGACGGCCGCACCGGTCAGCCCGGCCATGGCATCGGCGCGCAGGCTCTTCGCGGTGACACCGCGTGTCCACTCAAAGCCCGTCAGGTTTGTCAGAAGCCTCATCTTTGCGGCCAAGTCAAAACGAGGCCCGTCAGCCCCACTTCCCGATCATGATGCCCGAGGTATCCTCGTCCCGCCGCATGGCGCGCACGCCATCGTCGGTCATCGTCACGCGGTTCTTGCGGGCGGTCAGCCGGTCGAACAGCCGTGCATGCATCTCCTGCCGGACGGCTTCGTGATCCGGATGGCGCCCGAGGTCGTTGAACTCGTCGGGGTCGTTTTCAAGGTCGAAGAGCTGTGGCGGGAAGTGCCGGAAATGCACGTATTTCCAACGCTCTGTCCGCAGCATGTAGCCACGCGCATCTGAGGGGCCGACACCGACCGTCTCGCGCGCAGCGTAGAAAGCGTAGTCGATCTCGGAAAACACCGAGTCGCGCCAGTCATCCGGGCGCTCTCCCAGCAAGAGCGGCATCAACGAGCACCCTTCGAGCCGGTGACCAGCCGGCGGCGCGCCTGTCGCTTCCATGAAGGTCGGCACCAGGTCGATCGCCTCGACGAGGGCGTCGCAGACAGTACCTCGCGTCGAGTCTGCCTCTGCGCGCGGATCATGGATGATCAGCGGAACCCGGACCGAGACCTCGTGGAAGAGCTCCTTCTCCCCCAGCCAGTGATCGCCGAGATAATCACCGTGATCCGAGGTGAAGACGATCATCGTCTCCTTGTCCTTCCCGGTCTCCTCCAGCCAGTCGAAGAGCCGCCCAAGGTGGTCGTCGATCTGCTTGATGAGTCCCATGTAGGCGGGCAGCACGGTCTCCCGCGCGCCCTGCATCGAGAAGGTCTGGCTCACCTCCATCCCCATAAACGCGGCGAAGACCGGGTTCGGGTCCCGCCGTTCCGCCTCTTCACGGATCACGGGCAGCAGGGTCTCGGGCCCGTACATGTCGTGGTAGGGGGCCGGCGCCATGTAGGGCCAGTGCGGCTTGATGTAGCTAAGGTGGCAGAGCCAGGGCGTGTCGCCGGTCTCCTTGATGAACTCCTTGGCCCGCATGGTCATATAGGCGGTCTCGGAATGCTCTTCCTTGACGCGCGCGGCCAGGTTCGAATTCTTCAGGTGCCATCCTGATAGGACTTTGCCATCCGGCCCTTCGGCGCCGTTGGCGTATTCGTTCCAGGGGTTTTCGCCCTCGTAGCCCCGCTCCCGCAGCCAGTCATTGTAGCGCAGCATGCCGCCCTTCTTGCGCAGAAGCGGCGTCGGGTGCAGCCCGTCGTCGCGCTCGTAGGGATCGAAGCCCGGCTGGCTCACAGCAAATCCGATCTCCGTCGAAGGGTTCAGACCCAGTCGGGCCATGCCTTCGGCGTCGGGCACCATATGCGTCTTGCCGACCACGGCGGTGCGCACGCCGATCGGGCGCAGGTAGTCCCCCAGCGTGAGCTCGCCGATGGGCAAGGGCACGCGGTTCCAGGTCGCGCCGTGGCTGAACACCGTTCGGCCGGTGTAGAACGACGCCCGGGATGGCCCGCAGACCGGCGACTGGACATAGGCCCGGTCGAAGCGCACGCCCTTTTCGGCCAGCCGGTCGATGTTCGGCGTCTTCAGATGCGGGTGCCCGTAGCAGCCGAGGTAATCCCACCGAAGCTGGTCGGCCATGATGAAGAGCACGTTCTTGATCTTTGCCATGGCGTCACCTCATCAGGCCGGGGAGCAACGTGGCGATCTGCGGGATGGCCAGAACGAGAACCAGCGCCAGGACAAGGGCGAAGATATAGGGCGTCACGCCGCGAAAGATGGCGCCGACCCTTACATCCGGCAGAACAGATTTGACGACAAAGACATTCATGCCGATGGGCGGTGTGATGAGCCCGATCTCGGATACCAGAACCACCAGGATGCCGAACCAGATCATGTCGACGCCCGCGATCGACAGCGCCGGCAGGAATACCGGCACGAGCAGGACCAGAATACCGATCGCCTCGAACACCATGCCCATCAGGATCGCGATGCAGCAGACGAATATGACGAGCCCGGTGGACGACAGCTCCCACGCGTCCACGAGATCGAGAAGGTCGTACGGCATGCCGGAAAGGTTGATGAACTGCGAGAATACGATGGCGCCGAGGAGCACGATGAAGATCGTCGCGGTAGTGGTCGTGGCGTCGACGAGGCATTCGCGCCATTCGCCGAGCGTTCTCAGGTGCCCGCGCAGCACTGCGATCACCGCCGCGCCGAACGAGCCGATTCCAGCGGCCTCGGTCGCGGTGAAGGCGCCGGTGTAGATGCCGCCGAGAACGATCAGGAACAGGGCCAGCACCGGCAGCGTGCCGCGCATCGCGGCTCTCCGGCGGTCGGGCTCCAGCGGCGGCGACGGCGGCGCGGCCAGCGGGTCACGGCGGACGGTGATACCGACCGCGATCAGGAACAGCGTGACCAAAAGCAGCCCGGGCAGGATGCCGGCGATGAACAGAAGCCCGATGTCCTGCTCGGCGATCAGCCCGTAGATCACCAGCGGCACCGAGGGCGGGATCATGATGCCGAGCGTTCCGCCCGCCGCGATGGTGCCGGAGGCCAGCCGGTCGGAATAATTGTAGCTGCGCATCGGCGGCATCGCGACCTTGGCCATCGTTGCCGCCGTGGCCAGCGTCGAGCCGCAGACGGCCGAAAATCCGCCCGCCGCCAGCACGGTGGCCAGCGCCAGCCCGCCGCGGAATTTGCCAAGCGCCGAATAGGCGGCGTCGTAGAGGTCCTGGCTGATGCGGGCGTGGACGATGAAGACGCCCATCAGGATGAAGAGCGGAATGACGCTGAGGTTGTAGTTCATGCTGTCGTGGAAGACCTGCTGGCCGACCATCGCGAACGAGGCCCCCCACCCGCGCTGCATCGCAAATCCCACGAAGCCAACGATCAGCGTGGCGAAGCCGACGCGAAAACCGATGAAGCAGAGCAACAGGAGTGCGGCGAAGCCGACAAGCGCGGTCGTCATCACACGTCCTCCAGGTGATGCCTGCCAAGCTTTGCGGCGCCGGTGATCAGCCCGAGAATCTGGCTTACGACGCTGAGCGCCGCCAGCACGGCAATGGCGCCGGTGATCCAGGCCAACGGCCATTCAAGTACGATGGTCGTCGAATTGACATGCGCGGCCTCGACAGCCTGCTGAAAGAGAACGTAGACGATGAGGCACATCGCCAGGATGGAAAAGCCCTGGATCACCGCATCGTAGAGGCCCGGCGCCAGATTGCGGATGCGGGTGTCGAACAACTCGACTGCGATGTGCTTGTCGCGCGCGTTGGCGATCCCGAGGCCTAGGAAAATGGCCAGCGCCAGCATCGTCGAGATCATTTCGGACGCCCCGAAGACCGGGGAGCCGAAGAGGTAGCGGCCGATGACGTCGACGAAAGTCAGCAGCATCATTGCCGCCAGGACGACGCTCGAGATCACCTCGAGCGTCTGGATGATGCGGTTCAGGATGCTGCTGGCCATCTCGGTCTCCGGGTCGGGTTTCAGTTCGTCAGCGCGGCCAGGCGGGACTTGTAGAACTCCAGCGCCCCGGCGGCGTCGATGCCGGCGGCCGTCGCGTCTTCCAGCCACTTCTCTGTGACGAAGCGCGAAGCGTCGATTAGCGCCTGTTCGAAGGCGGGGTCGGCCTGGACGATGGTGATGCCTGCGTCGGCATAGCCGGCCTCGGCCGCCGCGTTCTGAGCATCCCAGCTTGCCCCGAATTCAGCGGCCAGCTTGGCGCCGCTGACTTCCATGATCGCCGCCTGGTCCTCGGGCGAGATTTCCGCCCACTTGTCCTTGCTGATGAACATCGAGAACGAAGTGGTGTAGAACGGCGTAGCGAACTGGGTATTGGACTTGGTGTAGGGCATCAGTTGAAAGGCGCGGAGCGCCTGGGCGTCGAGCCCCAGATGGCCGTCCACGACGCCGCGCGAGATGATCTCGTTCGACCGCACCGCCGGGGTCGAGACTACACCCGCCCCGAAGTTCTTAGTGATGTCGGCAAGCGGCCCGGGCAGCGCCCAGATCTTGCGCGAGGCGAGCTCTTCCACCGAATTGATTGGCGTGTCGGTCTGGCTGTAGAGCTGGCCGGGCGAGATCACGAATTGAGACAGCAGGTGCACGGTATCGAATTCGTCAGGAAACAGCTCGCGGTTGGTCTCCCACAACGCGATGCTCATCGCCTCCGCGTCGTTGACGCCGACGAAGGGTTGCATTGCGACCAGCGGGCCCTTCACACGGTTCTGGATCAAGCCGTTGAACTGCACCGCGACGTCGGCCAGCCCCTTTTCGACCGACGACAACTGCTCGGGCGGCGGCGCGACCGACCTGGGCACGATGTTGCCCTTGACCCGGCCCTCAGTCACGCGCTCGACCTCCGCCAGCCAGGCCGGCAGCCGCTCGGAGCAGACGTGATGGCTAGGGGGCCAGAAGCAGTTCACCAGCAGGCGGGTGTTCGCCTGGGCCGCGGTCGCGGACAAGGTGATTGCCAGAGCGGAAAGCAAGAGTTTGGTCTTCATGTCATTTCCTCCTGATTGGATTGGCTGATCCGCGTTTCAAACGCGCGTTGTGTCTTGCAGGTCTCCGAAGGTGCGGATGTCGGTCCCCTCGGCTCGCCTTTTTTCGGTGTAGGCTGAGAAAGCACCAGCGGCGTGCTCGTTCTGCCAGTCGAGCAGCGCGGTCCGGTAACTCGGCCGGATCGACACCCGGTCGAACCAGGCCTTGAGATGCGGCGTGCGCTCGAACGGCCAGCCCATGAGGCTGAAACGGTGCACGTTCGGCATCCAGGCGATATCGGCGAGCGAGAAGCTGTCGCCCGCCAGATAGGTCCGGCCGTCAGACAGCAGTTCGTCCAGCTTGCGGAATCCCGCATTGGTGCGCGTCACTGCCGCATCGAGCCGCTCGCGGTCGAAGCCGGCCGCGAAATCCTTGCGGAACTGTTTCAGCCATTCGTTCCGGTGGTTTCGTTGAAACGCCTCGGCCTTTTCCTTGGACGGCGGCGGACCGGCGCGGAACAGGAACTCGAACGTCAAGAGCTTCAGGTCCACCTGCGCCTCGTCGGCTCTCTGCAAAAGCTCCGGCGGGCTTGTGGCGGCAAGGTCGGTGGCCTCGCCGGCGATATGCCGGATAATGTCGATCGACTCGATGATCAGCCGTCCGTTGTCGACAAAGGCCGGCACCAGCCCCTTGGGATGGATCGCTTGGTACCTGGGGGTTGCGTGCTCGTCTTTTTCCAGGTCGATCGGATGGCTGACGTAGTCCTGCCCGGTCTCGGCCAGCACGATCCTCACCCGCTGCGAACAGCTGGACATGGGGGCGTGCCAGAGCTGCAGGCCAGTCAGCGCCTTGAGCGTCGGATCTTTCGGTTCGATCTGGGGCATATCTTGTATCCCGGCTCAGAACCCAACCCGGTCACCGCCTTTGAGCGCCAGCAATTCGCGGGCCTCGTCCGGCGTTGCGACTTCGGAGCCCAGATCCTCGATGATGCGGCGGATCTTGGCGACCTGCTTGGCGTTGCTCTCAGCGAGTTTGCCGCGGGAGATGAACAGACTGTCCTCAAGCCCGACCCGCACGTTGCCGCCCATCTGACTGGCGGTCGTGGCCAGCGGCATCTGCGCTCCGCCAGCGCCGAGCACCGACCAGCGGTAGTTCTCGCCGAACAGCCGGTCGGCGGTGCGCTTCATGAAAATCAGGTTGTCGACCTCTGGGCCGATCCCGCCCAGGATGCCAAAGATGAACTGGATGAAGACCGGCGCCTTGAAGAGGCCGATATCCATGCAGAATTTCAGATTGTAGAGATGGCCGACATCGTAGCATTCGTGCTCGAATTTGGTGCTGTGCGCCGCCAGCTGTGTCGCCGCGTTTTTGATATCGGCGAAAGTGTTGCGGAAGATATAGGTGTCGGAGTTCGCGACATACTCCTTCTCCCAGTCGAATTTCCACGTGTCGTACCGTTTGGCCAACGGATGAAACGAGAAGTTCATCGAGCCCATATTCATCGAGCACATTTCGGGTGAGAATCGCAGGGCGGGCGCGATCCTTTCCTCGATGGTGTTCTTCAAGCTGCCGCCCGTCGAGATGTTCACGACGGCACCCGTTGCTTGCTTGATCCTTGGCAGGAAGGCCGCGAAATCGTCAGGATTGATGGACACCGATCCGTTTTCGGGATTCCGGGCATGCAGATGCAAAACGGATGCACCGGCTTCGGCGGCCTCAACGGCCTGTGTCGCTATGTCATCGGGAGTGTAAGGCAGCGCGTCCGACATGGTTGGCGTGTGGATCGCGCCCGTGATGGCGCAGGTGATCACGGTTTTCTGGCGTGCCATGGTCGGGCTCCTTATCTGTCGGTCATCCGCTGGACGCGGAAGCTGAGCGGGAAGAGTTGCAGTTCGAAACGCGCGCGGATGAAGCCCCAGACGCCCTTGGGCGCCTTCAGCATCACGACGATGGCCACGAGGCCAAGCACCATCAGGTAGATCGTGCCCAGATCGGCCAGCGTCTCGCGGAGTGCGAAGAAGATGAGCGTGCCGATGATCGGGCCCTCGATCGTGCCGATTCCGCCGATCACAACGATGAAAATGACAAAGGCGGTCCAGTCGTTGACGCTGAAGGCGGCGTCGGGGGAAATCCGCAGTTTCTGCAGGAAGATGAGCGCGCCGACCATCGCCGTCAGGGCCGAGGTGACGATGTAGACGAGGAATTTCGTGCGCCAGATGTCGATGCCGAGCGAGCCCGCGGCAAGTTCGTTGTCGCGGATCGCCGTGAGCGCCAGGCCCTTGCGCGAACGCAGGAACAGGTAGACAGCCACCACGACGAGGACGGCCGCGCCGAGGGCCAGCCAGTAGCTGAGCCATTCCCGCGTCTGGCGGGAGTCGGCGAGCGACTTGACGACGGCCACCGGCAGCGACGACCCGGAGCCGCCACCGAGGGCGGACACCTGCGCGAAGGAAAGCCGGAAGATTTCGGCCATGACCCAGGTGCCGATGGCGAAATAGGCGCCCCGCAGCCGGAAGATCAACGTGGCGACGGGAATCGAGATCAGTGCCCCCAGAGCGCCGGCGGCGGCAATGGCTGCGATCGGATGCAGACCGCCGAACATCGTCAGCGCAAAGAGCATGTAGCCGCCGAATCCCACATAGGCTTGCTGGCCGACCGAGACGAGACCGGCATAGCCCGCCATGAGGTTCCAGAGGCTTGCAAGCGCCAGGTAAAGGAATAGCTCGCCCATCAGCCGCATGTCGGCCCGCCCTGCCCACCAGGGCGCGGCGATCAGGATGACGAGGGCAATGAGTCCCAGCACGGCGGCGACGCGGGCGGCACGCGACGTGCGGGTGACGTGCATGTCCTGCCAGGTCATCCGGACACCCTCGGGAACAGGCCGCTCGGGCGCAGAGCGAGGATAAGAATAAAGGCAATATGACCGGAGAGGAGCTGCCAGCCGGGGTCGATCTTGGCCCCGACCGTCTGCGCGACGCCGAGGATGACACCGCCCGCAAGCGTGCCCCAGAGGTTGCCCAGCCCCCCGATGATGACGGCCTCGAAGCCGAAGATCAGCCGCCCGCCGCCGATCGAGGGGTCAAAGCTCGTGCGAATGCCAAGCAGGATGCCGGCCACCGCAGTCACGGCCAACGCCAGCGCCATGGCGAGCCCGAAGACATGGCGCTTGTTGAGCCCCATCAACTGGGCGATGTCCTGATTGTCGGAGACCGCACGGAACGCCCGGCCGAGCGCGGTGCGGTAGAAAGTCCACTGGAGACCGGCGATCACCGCGACAGCGACGGCGAAGGTCAGTAGCGGCAGCACACCCAGCGCCATCCCGCCAATTACGACGCTCGCCGTCTCCAGAGCGCCGGCGTCCATCTTCTGCGGGTCGGCGGAGTAGACCTCCAGTAGCGCGTTCTGGATGATGACAGACAGGCCGAAAGTCACCAGCAACGGCGGCAGCAGGTCGTCGCCGAGCGTCTGATTGAGCACGCCGCGCTGTAGCGCGTAACCGATTGCGGCCATGGCGGGGACCACGATCACAAGTGCGGCAAGCGGGTGCAGTCCCAGGGCCACAGTGGTGGTCAGCCCGAGATATGCGGCCAGAACGATCAGGTCGCCGTGGGCGATATTGACGAGCCTCATCACCCCGAAGATAAGCGACAGCCCCGCCGCGAAGAGCGCGTAAAGCCCTCCGAGCAGCGTGCCCTGTACGATCGCGTTCAGCCACTCCATGTCATTCGATCCCGAAATAGGCGCGTGAGATGTCTTCCCGCGAGACAGCGTCCGAGACACCCTCCAGCGATACGCGCCCCTCCTGCAGGCAATAGACCCGCGACGAGACCGAGAGGGCCTTGGTGATGTCCTGTTCCACGATCACCGCGCTCATGCCGCCGCCGACGATGCCGGGCAGGGCGTCATAGATGTCCTTGATGATGATGGGCGCGAGACCGAGGCTGATTTCGTCGAACAGGATCAGGTCAGGGTTCGCCATCAGCGCGCGGCCGATCGCGACCATCTGCTGCTGGCCGCCGGAGAGCGAGGTCGAGGCCTGCGCACGGCGTTCCTTGAGGACCGGGAAGAGCTCGAATACGGCCTCCAGCGACCATGGACCGGGTCGCTTGATGCGCCCCCCGAGCAACAGGTTCTCCTCGACCGAAAGAGACGGAAACAGCTGCCGCCCTTCGGGCACCAGAGCGATCCCGAATCCAGCTACCTGATCGGCTCGGAGTGCGCCGATGGCCTGGCCCCGATAGCGAATCTGCTCCGCTTCGTTGTGGATCAGGCTGGCAATCGAGCGCAACAGCGTCGTCTTCCCGGCACCGTTCGCTCCGATGATCGCCAATACTTCGCCCTCGGCCACCATCAGGTTCAGATCGTAGAGCGCCTGGAAGTCGCCGTAATGGGCATTGAGCCCGGATATGCTCAGGATCGGCTCAGGCATCGACTTCGATCCCCAGGTAGATTTCCTGAACCTCGCGGCTTTCCATGACCTCCTTGGGGTCGCCCTCGGCAATCATCTTCCCGAAATCGATCACGATCAGCCGGTCGACCACGGCCAGCAGCGCGTGCACGACGTGCTCGATCCAGATGATCGAAACGCCAGATGCGTGAATGTCCTTGATGGTCTGCACCAGCGAAGTGCATTCAGCCTCGGTCAATCCGCCCGCGATCTCATCGAGGAGCAACAGCTTCGGTCTGGCGCACAACGCGCGGGTCATCTCCAGACGCTTGCGATCCAGCAGCGTCAGGCCGCCGGCGATGTTGTTGGCCTTGGACAGAAGACCGGTCTGGTCCAGCACTTGGAGGCACAGCCGCTCGGCCTCGTGGCCGCGCAATCCAGCGGCCTGGGTGGCCGCGATCATGGCGTTCTCGAAGACTGTCAGCCCGGAGAAAGGTTGCGGCACCTGGAAACTCCGCGCCATGCCCATGCGGCTTCGGGTCGCGGCGTTGAGCCCGGTCACGTCCCGCCCGTCGAATTGGACATGGCCGCTGTTCGGCGCCAGCGTCCCCGTGATCAGGTTGAACATCGAGGTCTTGCCCGCGCCGTTTGGGCCGATGACCCCGAGCGCCTCGCCGGCGGTCAGGTCAAAGCTGAGGTCGTCGGCGACCCTCACGGCCCCGAACGCCTTTGTCAGATTGTCCAGCCGGAGAATTGCGGACATTGTCGCCTCTGTTCTCGGTGCTGCGGCGGCGCCGGCGATCCGGCGCCGCGTTGTGCTGTCGGAGTCAGAGCAGCTTCAACTCGCCCGTGAGCGGGATCTCAGGTGCCGCCGAATTCGCCACGATCTTCAGGTCGAACCCATCTCCTTCGCGCTGCCACTGACCGGCAACAAGCGGAGTTTTGGTCACGTTGTTGATCGGGCCGTTCGCCCAATTGACCGGGCCGACGATGGTGTCGAGGTCGGTCGCCGCGATGGCCGCAACGATGGCCGTCGGGTCTTCAAGATCCTCGGAGCGCTTGATGACATCAGCCACGACTTCGAAAAGCGCGTGCTTGAAGCCGATCGGCTGGGTCCAGGGCCGGCCGGATGCCGCCATGTAACCTTCGGCCAGCTCGCGCGCACTGGCGCCCGTCAGCGAGGACGAGAAGGGATGCGCCGGCGACCACCAGACCTCGGAGCTAAGCCCGTCGCCGCGCTGGCCGAGCGACTCGATCACCGACGGGAAAAGGAGCGCCTTGCCGATGGTCACGACCTTGGGGTTGAAACCCTGCTGCGCCGACTGCGACCAGAAAGTCGCGAAATCGGGCGGGATCATGTTGCCGGTGACGATCTCGCAGCCCGCCGCCTTGAAGGCCGCGATCTGGTTGGAAAAATCGTCTGACAGCGGCTGGTAGCGGCCAGGATCGGTAAGCGAATAGCCCGCCTCCGCCAAAGGCTTGGGGAGGCCCAGTTCCGGATGGCCCCAGGCGTTGCCGTCGGCGTCGTTGGGGAAGAGCCCCCCGACCGTCTTGGACACACCGCTCTTGCCCCACATGTCGAGGAAAGCGGCGATCACGTCCTCGAGTCCCCAGAAGAAGTGGTAGGTGTTCTCGAAGCCTTCACCCGGCACGCCGTTTCGGCCGAAGAAATAGGGCTGCCAGGGGCAATCGGTGGTGATGCACGGCACCTCGTTGACCTCGGCCTGGTCGGCCACGGGGTTCGTGGTGTCGGGCGTCGAGGCTGCGACGATGATGTCGACCTCATCGCCCAGCATCAGGTCCGCGGCAACCTCCGCGGCGCGGTTCGGGTTCGACTGGCTGTCCTTCGAGATAATCTCGACTTCCCAGGTCTTGCCGTTGTTCTCGAGACCCGCCGCGAAGGTCCGGCCGATCGCCTCAAGCACATAGTCGTCGGCCTCGGCAAATCCGGCGAGCGGACCGGTGCGCGGACTCACATGGCCAATACGCAGGGTGGGATTGGCGGCGTAGGCTCGCGTACCGCGCAGGATCGCGGGCGCGGCGAGCGCCGCTGTCCCGCCGATCAGCAGGCCGCGTCGCGTGGGGTGTTGGATCGTCTTCTTCATGGTCTCCTCCCAAGTGTCCCGGGTTGGTCCCGAGTGTTCGATTAGTCGTTCGGTTTAACCGTTCAGAATGCCCTCGAGCTTCTTGAGGTGTCGGGTGACCCGGTCCCGCACGGACTTCGCCTCGTCCTCGGTCCACGTCCGAAAGCCCTGTCCGGATTTCATGCCCAGACGGCCGTTCTCGACCAGCTTTCGGAGGTACGGGGACGGTTCGGGTCGGCTCTCCAGGTCGAACAGTACGTTTTCGTGGATGTCGAGCGTAAGGTCGGTCCCGACGAGGTCGGCATTCTCGAGCGGTCCGAGCACGGCCAGGCGCCGGCCGAAGCTCGACTTGATGACGGTGTCCACGGCCTTGGCGTCGCAGATCCCGTTCTCGACAAGGCTGATCGCCTCGCGCCAGAGCGCGTGCTGAAGGCGGTTGCCGATGAATCCCGGCACATCCTTCTCGACCATCACCGGCGTCTTTCCGGCATCCTTCAGAAGCGACATCATCCGGGCCGCGACGCCGTCGTCGGTCCACTCTGTTTTCACCACCTCGACGAGGGGTATCATGTGCGGCGGGTTCCACCAATGGGTGCCAAGCGCCCGATGCCGGCTCTTCAGCCCCGCCATTATTTTCGTGATCTGAATAACCGAGGTATTCGACGCGAGCGCCGCATCCGCGGGCGCGTGCTCTTCGATCTCCGCGAATATCTGCTGCTTGAGCGGCAGCTTCTCCGGCGCCGCCTCGAACACGAAGAGGGACTCCCGGACCGTTGCGCTCACCGAACTGCAGAGCTCGATTCTCTCCAGCGTCGTTTCGATCTCGGCCTCGGTCGCGCCGAGCGCCCTAAGGCTGTCGGAGATACGGGCAGGCGCGCTGGCGAGTGTCTCGTCATGCGGGTCGGTGATCGCCACATACTGCCCGGCGCGTGCCAGCGTAAGCGCGATGCCGTGGCCCATGAGCCCCGCGCCGATCACCGCCGTCCGAATGTCGCGCTCCATCGTTCAGCCCGCCGTGTAGCCGCCATCGGCGTAAAGAATATGACCAGTGTAGAAATCCGACGCCTTGGAGGCGAGGAAGAGCAGCGGGCCGGCGAGGTCCTCTGGCTCCCCAAGCCGGCCCTTCGGCACGCGGGTCAGGAAACCGTCGCGAACCTTCTTGGCGTCTTCGGTGTCCTCGAACATCCAGCCGGTGAGTGGCGAGCGGAACACGGTCGGCGCGATCGCATTGACCGTGATACCCGTCGGCCCCAACTCGCAGCCAAGCGCCTTGGTGATTCCGTCGACGGCCGCCTTGGACGCACAATAGGCCGTGTAGCCCGCCGGATGACCCAGCAATCCGCGCGCCGAGGACACAAGAACGATCTTTCCACCTTTGCCCTGCGCCTTCATCTGCTTGGCGGCGGCCCTGGCCAGCAGCCAGCTCTGGGTCACATTGGCGTCCATGACCGCGGCAAAGGCCTCGGGTGCCATGTCGTTGATCAACGCAACCTTGTTCATGCCCGACGCAACGACCAGGATGTCCAGCGAACCGTAAGCTGCCAGTGCTTCCGCGACCATCGCGTCACATGCGGTCTCGTCATTGGGGCGGGTGTTGACCTCGGTCACATCGGCGCCGGTCTCGCGGCATTCATCGGCAATCTCAGCCAGCGCGCCGGCGTTGCCCGCCGCCAACACAAGCCTGCATCCGGCTCCGGCCAGAACGCGGGCGGCAACCATCCCGAAGGCTCCCGAAGCGCCGGTGATAAGCGCCACTTTGTCCTTTACGTCGAACATTGAGAGCGGATTTGCCATGACATTCATCTCTCATGCCTCCGGTGGATAGGGGATGACGACGAGCATTGTGCACACATCATTGCGCCGGTTCTCGATCTTGCGGACTTCCCCCGGGGCAATGGTGCAGCTGTCATACTTGCCGAGAACGGTCTCCTGCCCTTCAACGATTACGGTCATCTCGCCCTCGAGCACGACGTAGACCTTCTCGAACGGCGTCGCATCCGGTCCAGCGCCACCGCCTGGGAGAAACTGGCTGAGGCCAAGCCACTGGTTGGTGGGGCCGTTTTCTTCGAAGCCCTGTAATCGCAGGCCCACGACGCCGAAATGATTGGGCGCCTCATAGGGCTGCGCGTCCTGAAAACGCTTCAGATGCATGGCTCTCCTCCTCAGGCGCAGGCGTTTGTTTCGGGGCCGCCGCTTGCCCGGCAGCTTCCAGGTTCAGAATTCCTCGCCGGCCTCGATCCGGTAGTTCTGACTTTTGTCGATCATCGCTACGAGGCGGATGATGCAGCCGTCGCCGCGATCCCAGTTCCAGGGGAAGAACGCGAAGGTGCAGCGCTTGCCGGTGACCGCATCCAGGTCGCCGCCGACGTTCTCGATGCCGAGGATGCCTTCCTTGAAGAGTATCCTATGCACCGGTTCCCATTCCGGGAAATCCTCATCCCATGTGCGGCCGCCCGACCATTCCTTGTACTCCTCGGCAAGATGCGGCAGCAGCGGACCGTTGCGGTGCGGGCCGATCGCGGTGGACAGCGGGTGGTCGTTGGCCTGGGTGTCATGCCCGACCACCTTGACGCCCTTCTCCACCATCCATTCTCCTGCAGAGGGCACAAGTCCCGGGCAATAGGCGAAATAGTCGCCATCCTCGTACTGATGATGCCAGCCCGTGTTGATGATGAGGACGTCGTTCTTGCGGATCGCGTGGCCGCAGGCTCTTTCCAGATCGTCGGCGGTGATCGACTCCCATTTCTGCTTCGGAATCGAAACAACGATGCCCGATCCGAAGAAATGCGGCAGCGGCACCTCGTCGATGAACGGCGTGCCCTGCACCACGTGCGCCGGCGCGTCGATGTGGGTGGTGACGTGCATGGTCGTGGTGAGCGTCTGGCTCAGAACGCCAGACTTGGCCATGTAGTGCATCCGTTCGATCCGCACGTCGCGGAAATATGGCCAGTTGGGGCACTGATATCCGAAGCGGTGGCTGAGGTTGTGAAACTGCAACCCCATGTCGTTGTCAGTGTTTCCCTGGAACTCGATGCCGCGGATTTCGACCATCGGATCACCTCCCCTAGTCGCCGGCGGGCCGGCGTTCTGCTTTTCGGACCTGCAGAGAAGACCCTCTCCTCTGTCCCGTATTGTGATACACTACGCCCACAATGCGGTCAATAAGAAGTTTACAATGCGGTTGCCCTGTACCACATTGTGGGACATAAGGACTCTGCACATGGCTCCGGCAATCGGAATCGCCGGCGACTGATGGGAAGAGCGCAAATGCTTGACCAAACGGAAAAGAATGGGCGGCACGGCATCCAGGTCATCGCTCGGGCTGCCGCAATCCTGCGTGCTTTGAAGGATGATCCGACCGGCTTGAGCCTTGGCAGAATCGCCGAGCGCGTGAATCTGCCCCGCTCGACTGTCCAGCGGATCGCCGGCGCCCTGCAGAAGGAGAGGCTGGTCATATCCGGCGCAAATGGCGGCAGCCTTCGCCTGGGCCCCGAATTGAGCGCCCTCGCCGAAGCCGCGAGGTACAATATTGTGGAAAGCTGCCGCCTGTTGCTGACCGAGTTGTCCCAGGCAACCGGCGAGACGACCGATCTCTCGGTGCTGCGCGGATCGGCCATGATCTTCCTCGACCAGGTCCCAGGCACCCATAGGCTGCGCACGGTTTCATCGGTGGGTGAGGCTTTTCCCCTGACGACGACGGCAAACGGCCGCGCCTGCCTCGCGAGATTGCACGAGGATGAGGCGCAAAAGCTGGCAACGGAAGAATGGGGCCGTCAGGGCATCGAAGGCGATCTTGCCGCATTCATGTCGCAGCTCGAGAGGATCCGTGAAACGGGCTTGGCGTACGACCTCGATGAATACACCACGGGGATTTCTGCCGTGGGCATCGCATTCAGGGATTGGTCGGGCGACCTGCACTCGATCTCGGTTCCAGTCCCTACGACTCGTTTCGAAGAGGTGCGCCCCGACGTCGAGGACGCGCTAGAGAGCACGGCGCGGCACGTCCAGAAGATGATGAGCCGAGACCGTTACGACATTACCGCCGACTGATCGCGGAGCAACCGACGCCAGCAACCCAAGCGCGAGGTCGACCAGGTCGAGGGCGATGGTCGCCATCATGCCCAGACCGGTCAAACAGATCAGGCCGGTACGACGGTCGAATCTGACCGAATCTCACCGAGGCCAGCAAGGATGCGTGGCGATCCTGGCCCCACGGCCCCTCAACCTGACGCGGCTTCTCTCCGGTTGGGTGAAGCCGATTTCTGTTCGACCTCAAAATGCGCCTATAATGCTCATCATGGGAAATGCCCAGGGCCATGGCGATCCCAAGACAGGCAAGACCATCTGAATAGACTGAATAATTGGCCTAGGGAGGCAGCAATGACAGGAGCGAACTTTTCCCGACGACATTTGCTCGCCGGCACGACCGGGTTGGCCGCTTCGGCCGTTTTCGGGTCCGGCGCACAGGTGGCATTCGCGCAAGGCCAGCGGGTCCTGAACGCGCGGATGCAGCGTGACATGTCGATCCTCGATCCCGGCTATATGGTCGGCGGCGCCGAGATCGACATTCAGAATGCCTTGATGCCGCGCCTGGTCGAATACAGCTATGAGGGCGGCCGGCTCGGTTGGACGCCGACACCGCATGTCGCCCAGATTGCCCAGCGCGATCCGCTGCATATCGAATTCGAGCTCAAGCCCGGCTTCCAGTGGAGCAACGGTTTCGGCGAGGTCACCGCGGTCGACGTTCAGTACTCTCTCATGCGCCTGCTTGAGAGCGATTGGAGCGGCGATTGGGAGGCGCTGGAGAGCGTCGAGCTGAACGGTGAATACAGCGGCACCATCGTGCTGAAGCGTCCGTTCGTACCGATCTGGCTCTCGGCGCTGTGCGGCAGCACCGGGTACATCGTCAGCAAGGCGGCGACGGAGTCGGTCGGCGGCAAATACACCACCGAGATTCCGGCGACCAGCGGACCCTATGTCTACGACTGGACACCGAAGCAGCGGATCGTTTTCACGCGCAATCCGGATTGGATCGGGCCGGCGCCCTATTTCGACCAGGTGAACTATATCGTCGTCGAGGAGGACAGGGCGGCGGAGCTTGCCTACGAAGCTGGCGAGGTCGACATCGCGCTCATAACGCCGGCGACCGTTGCCCGCTATACCGCCAACCCGCCGGCGAACAGCAAGCTCCGCGTGGCCGGGGCGCTGCAATACATGTGGCTCGGCATGAACACCGAGCACCCCAAGCTGCAGGACATTCGGGTGCGTCAGGCGATCCAACACGCCATCGACGTCGACTCGATCATTCAAGGGGCCTATTCCGGCATCACCGAGCGGGCCTATGGCATCGTGCCGCCTGGGTTCGTGGGCAAGCGCAACGAGACCGCGCTCGACTACAACCCGGCGAAGTCAAGGGAGTTGCTGAGCGCCGCCGGCATGTCGGGGCTCGAGCTTGATCTGCGCACACTCAACCGGCAGGAGCGCATGCTCTCCGCCCAGGTCATTCAGGCGAACCTGGCCGATGTCGGCATCCAGGCACGGGTCGTCCCGATGGATTCCGGCCCATTCTGGGACATGGGTCAGGAATCCAAGGGCGAGGCGTGGAAGGACCTGGAGCTTTGGCTCATGCGCTTTGGCTCCGGACCGGACCCGTATGAGCCCTTCCAATGGTTCGTGAAGGACCAGGTTGGCGTGTGGAACTGGGAGCGCTGGTCGGATCCGGAATTCGACGATCTCTACGACAGGGGCCTGATCGAGACCGACTCCGACGAGCGCCATCGCATCTATTTGCGCATGCAGGAGATCATGGAGAACACCGGCGCCTATGTCTGGATCACTCATGAATCGGAGACCTTCGTCCATCGCGACACTTTTGAGCCGGAGATTTCGCCGGACGGGCAGATGAATTTCCGGAACTTCACGCCGGCATAAGGAGATCCGGCGCCCGCAATCGGGCGCCGGATGCCCTGCGGGAATGTGGCTCTACGCCCTCAAGCGCTGCGGTCTGGCGGCGATTATCGTCGCCTGTGCCCTGATCGCGCTGTTCAGCCTGTTGCATTTGGTCCCGGGCGATCCGGTCTCCATTGCGCTCGGGCCGCGCGCCACGCCAGAGGCGCAGGCCCGCTATATCGCCAAGATGCATCTCGACGAGCCTTTGCTGGTGCAGCTCTCGATCTTTATCGGCAACGCGTTGCGTGGTGATCTGGGCGTCGACATCTTCTCCGAGCGCAGCGTGTTGCAGACCGTACTCGGTCAACTGAAGTACACCGTCGTGCTCGCAATCGCCGGGCTCGGCTGGTCAGCGCTGGTCGGCATACCGCTTGGTTGCATTTCGGCGGTCAGGCCCAACAGCTGGCTCGACCGCATCACCGGCATCATCTCGGTCGGCACGATCGCGGTCCCGTCATTCCTGGTGTCAATCTGGTCGCTGTTGCTGTTCGCCCTCGTGCTGGGCTGGCTGCCGGTGATCGGGGCCGGTGAGTCCGGCGACTTCCTTGACCAGGCGCGGCATCTGGTGTTGCCGGCATTTGCCGTCGGTCTCGGCTGGGTCGGTTACCTGGCGCGGCTGGTGCGCGCCTCGATGCTCGAGGTGATGGGTGAGAACTACATCCGAGCGGCACGCGCCTTCGGGCTGCCTCAGCGCGTCGTCGTCTACCGTTACGCGCTGAAGATCGCGGTCCTGCCGACCATCACCCTGGTTGGCATCGGCTTCGGGAACTTGTTGTCCGGCGCGGTCTTCGCCGAGATCATCTTTTCCCGACCTGGGGTGGGCAAGCTGATCTTCGACATGGTGATGACGCGCAACTTCCCGGTGGTTCAGGGGGCGGTGCTGATCACCGCCATACTCTATGTCTTCACAACACTGATCGCCGACCTCGTGGTCGCCTGGATGGATCCGCGTGTCCGCCATGCCATCTGACCTGGCGGCCGGCATCGCCGAAGCGCCGCGTGGCGGCGCCTGGCGCCTGTTCCTGCGCAACCCCCAGGGCATGGTCGGGCTTATCCTGGTCGTTTTGTTTTTCGCCAGCGCAATCTTCGCACCGCTTGTCGCCCCATACGATCCCTACAAGCTCGACATACCGGCCCGCATGTCCGGGCCGTCGCTGGAGCATCTGGCGGGCACCGACCAGCTCGGGCGCGACACCTTTTCCCGGGTGCTCTATGGCGGCCGTGTCGCGCTCAAGATCGCCGCGATCGGCGTCTCTGTCTCCTTGCTGATCGGCCTGGTGCTCGGCATGGTGGCCGGCTACGGACCGCGGTGGCTCGACAACACGCTGTTGCTGGTGTTCGACACCATTCGATCGTTTCCGACCATCGTCATGGCGCTTGCCGTGGTGGCGCTGACCGGCCCGAGCCTGGAAATGGTCATGGTGATCGTCATCGTCACGTCGATCCCGGGATATGCGCGGCTCGCTCGCACCAGCACGATGGCCATCAAGAACGCCGAGTTCATCATCGCCGAGCACGCGATGGGCGCCAGCGTCGTTCGGGTGCTGGGCCGTCACGTCATGCCCAACGTGCTCGGGCCGCTGTTGATCCTGGCGGCGATGGACGTGCCGGTGGTGGTTACCGTCGAGGCGGGCCTGAGCTTTCTTGGCTTGGGAGTCTTGCCGCCGACCGCGAGTTGGGGAACGATCCTCAACGAAGGCTATTTTGTCATCCGCGATACCCCATGGCCGGTGATCGCCGGCGGCGTTCCGCTGATCCTCACCACACTCGGCTTCACGTTCCTCGGCGAGGCGATTCGCGACGTTATCGATCCACGGCTCAGGAAGGGCCATTGAGCCATGGCCGACATTCTCGACATCCGCGATCTGAGCGTCGATTTCCGCACTCCCAGGGGTCGTGTGCACGCACTGCGCGATGTAACCCTGTCGGCGCCGGAGAATACCATCCTCGGGATCGTCGGCGAGAGCGGTTCAGGGAAGAGTACGATCGTTTGGACCATCACCCGGCTGCTGGCCAACAACGCGGTGATCCGCGGCGGCGAGGTACGGTTCGGCGGCCGCGACGTGCTCGGATATTCCGACCGCGAGCTTGAGCGCTTTCGCGGCGACCAGGTTTCGATCGTTTTCCAGGACCCGATGACGTCGCAGATTCCGGTGCTGTCCTACGACCGCCAGCTGACCGACATCCAATACCGTGAGCGCGACCGGACGGCAGCAGACAAACGCCGCGTCGCGGTCGACATGATGCGCCGGGTCGGCATCCCCGATCCGGAGCAGCGGGTCGGGCAGTTCCCGCACCAGTTCAGCGGCGGCATGCGCCAGCGGGCCGGGATCGCCATGGCGCTGCTGATGGATCCCGCGCTGCTCATCGCCGACGAGGCCACGACCGCACTCGACGTGACGATGGAGGCGCAGATCATTCTCCTGCTGCGCGAATTGAAGGACGCCCTGGAGACGACGATCATGGTGGTCTCCCACAATCTGGGCCTGATCGCCGAATTGTGCGACGAGGTCGCGGTGATGTATGCCGGCGAGGTGGTCGAACGCGGCGCCGTGCGGGATATATTTCATCGGCCGTCGCACCCTTATACCCAGGCGCTGTTGGAGTGCGACCCGGCCCGTGTTGCGGGCCGGGTCCACCACCTGCCAACGATCCCGGGCGATGTGCCGGACCTGCTCCTGGTGCCGCCGGGGTGCGTGTTCGCGCCACGCTGTCCCAAGGCCTTCGACCGGTGCCGGACGACGCGGCCGGACGATCATACGATTGCCGATGGCCAGCTGGCGCGCTGCCATCTGCTTGACGCGCAGGCAACGGCGGCAACTGAATATCCGCCTGCCACGAGTGCTGACGCCACGCCGAAAGCCGGCGCGCCTTCCAGAATTCCCGACCCATTGCTCGCCGTCGAGGATCTGCGTGTCCGGTTCCGCAGCAAGGGCGCGCTCCGGGCCTTGTTCGACCGCGATTCCGATCCCTTTGTCGACGCGATCCTTGGCGTGTCGCTTGCGGTCCGACGCGGCGAAACGGTCGGGCTGGTTGGCGAAAGCGGGTCCGGCAAAACGACCCTGGCCCGGACCGTGCTGGGGCTGGTGAAGGCGCAGTCCGGCTCGGTGAAATTCGACGGCCAGGAACTCACGGATTTGCCCGCCACGGCGTTCAAGCCATTGCGTCGCCACATGGCGATGATGTTCCAGGACCCTGTCGGATCGCTCAGCCCGCGGCAGACGGTCCGGGCCCTGATCACCGAGCCGTTCGCCATCCACGGCTACGACGGTCGCGATCCGGGCACCGAGGCTGAGCGCCTCGCCGCCATGGTCAGCCTGCGGTCCGATATGCTGTCGCGCTATCCGCATGAGCTGTCCGGCGGCCAGGCGCGGCGGATCGGCGTCGCGCGGGCGCTGGCCCTGGAACCGCGCCTCATCATCGCCGACGAACCGACCGCCGGCCTCGACGTTTCGGTGCAGGGCGAGATCCTCAACCTGATGGGCGACCTGCAGCGCGAGCATGGCGTGAGCTATCTGATCATCACCCATAATCTGCCGGTGGTGCGCCACATCACCGACCGCCTGGCGATCATGTATCTCGGCCGCATCGTCGAGCAGGGTGACTGCGCGGCCGTCTTCGAGCGCCCGGCGCATCCCTATACCGAGGCTCTGGTCAAGGGCGTGCCGGTCCCCGATCCCGATAAACGTCGGGAACTCGTGTCCATCGAGGGCGAGGTGCCAAGCCTCAACAACCGGCCGTCCGGCTGCGAGTTTCACACTCGGTGCCGGTATGCCCAGGCAAGATGCCGCAGCGAAGCGCCCAGGTACCGGGAATTATCCGCGGGTCACGGCGCACTGTGTCATTTCCCGCTCAACCAGTGAGAAGCAGCAATGACGAATTCCCATCCATCCGACTCCGCGCCGTGGGACGAACGGCCACAGCCGGCCAAGATCGTTCACGACTTCCCGCATCGCGTCCGCGAAGTCGAGCACGCCTGGATCACCCTGGCGGACGGCACCCGTCTGGCCACCCGCTACTGGTTGCCCGAGGACGCCGATGAGAATCCGGTTCCCGCCATCCTGGAGTACATCCCCTACTGCAAGCGGGACGGTACTGCCGCCCGCGACGAGGTCATGCACCCCTATTTCGCCGGCCATGGATACGTGGCCATCCGGGTCGACATGCGCGGCGCCGGCGAATCCGACGGCCTGCTCCATGATGAATATCTGAAACAGGAGCAGGACGACGCGGTCGAGGTCATCGCCTGGATCGCGGCGCGGCCCTGGTGCGACGGCCGGGTCGGTATGATGGGCAAGAGCTGGGGCGGGTTCAACGGTCTCCAGGTCGCAGCTCGGCGACCGCCGGCACTGCGTTGCATCATCAGCGTGTTCTCGACCGCCGACCGCTACGCCGACGATATCCACTACATGGGCGGCTGTATGCTGGCGGAGAACCCGATCTGGGCATTCACGATGTTCGGCATGAACGCACGCCCCCCCGATCCGCTGCTGGTCGGCGATGGCTGGCGGGAAACGTGGCGGGAACGCCTGGAGCACAATCGTCCCTGGGTGATCGACTGGATGCGCCATCAGCGGCGCGACGCCTTCTGGAAACATGGCTCGGTCTGTGAGGCGTTCGACGACATCCAGTGCCCGGTCTACGCCATCGGCGGCTGGGCCGATCCGTACAGCAACACCGTTCCGCGCCTGCTCGCCGGTCTTTCAGTGCCGGCAAAGGGCCTGGTCGGCCCGTGGGGGCATCAATACCCACACCAGGCTCACCCGGGTCCGTCGGCAGGCTTCCTGCAGGATGCGCTGCGCTGGTGGGACCACTGGCTGAAGGACGACGACAACGGCGTCATGGACGAACCGGCCTATCGGGTTTGGATGCAGGACAGCGTGCCGCCGCGGACCGGATACGGCACCCGCCCCGGCCAATGGGTGGCAGAACCGGCCTGGCCGTCACCGAACATCGAGAACCGGCGCATGGCCCTGAACGCCGACGGATTGTCGCCGACCGCCGGCCCGGAGCGACCGCTGACCGTCTCCTGCCCGCAGAATGTCGGCGAGTGCAGTGTCATCTGGGGCAACAATGGCGACGGCGCGCCAGAATGCCCAAGCGACCAGCGTGCCGACGATGCGCGGTCGCTGTGTTTCGATTCGGCGCCGCTGGACGACGCGTTGTCGATCCTTGGCGCCCCCGCGGTCGAACTGGACCTGTCGTCGGACCAGCCCAGCGCTCTGGTGGCGGTGCGGCTATGCGAGGTGCTGGCGGATGGGGCCTCGACCCAGATCACCTACGGCGTGCTGAACCTGACCCATCGCGACGATCACGAGGAGATCTCGCCGTTGGAGCCGGGTCGGCGCTACCGTGTCCGTATCCAGTGCAACGATATCGCCCATGTATTTGCGGTCGGTAGCCGCATTCGTGTGGCCGTGGCGACCGGCCATTGGCCGATTCTGTGGCCGTCGCCGAAGCCGGTGACGCTGATGGTACATGCCGGCGTCAGCGGGATCGATCTGCCGATCCGCGCGCCGCGGCCCGAGGATTCCGATATCGCAGACCTGCCGCCGCCGGAGAAGAGCGCCCGACAACCCCGGACCGTCTTGCGTGTGCCGGAGGAGACCGTGATGCGGTTGGAGCGCGACATCATCGACGACCGGGTCACTTTCGTGCATGAGGAGGACAGTGGCAAAGTCCGGATCGATAGCCATGGCTGGGAATTCGGCGGCAAAGCCACCCGGCGCATGTCGGTGCGGCCGAGCGACCCGAATTCAGCCCGCATCGAGCTGCATGGCGTCCGGGAATACGGGCGCGAGGGCGGCCCCCAGATTTGGATCGAGACCACCAACACCGTCACCAGCGACGAGACCGATTTCCACCTTCACGCCACACTGGAAGTGCGCGAGGACGGCCGGCCGGTGTTCAGCCGCAGCTGGCTAGAGAGCATTCCGCGCGACGGGGTGTGAGACCCATATCAAGGATCAGCCCGTGTCGAGGACCGAGCGGATCGACTCCAGGATGTTCGGCCCGAGCGCGACATAGTCCTGCGCGTCATTGTAGGCGTAGGCCGAGATACGCAGCCAGAGAGCGTCGCCGAGCCGGTTGATCGCGACCTCGGTGCGATGGTCCTCCCAGATGCGGTGCCGGAGCTGCATCGCCGCATCCTGGGTGGCCGGCAGACCGGGCGGCAACCGCACTGTCGCCATCGAGCCGAATAGCTCCGGCGGCCCTCCGGGTTCGGTGCCCAATGCCGCCGCCGCCATCCCCATCGCTTCGGCCGCAAGGGCTCGGTTTCGGTCCCTGAGCCGGCCGCCACCGAGGCGTTCGTGAAAGGCGATCGCCGCCGGCACTGCGAGCCAGGCGCTCGGGTCGCGGGTCCCGACACAATCGAATTCGGCAGTTAATCCCTGCCCCCAGCCGTGCGAGATGACCGTTGGGTGAAGACCCGGCTGGACCGCCGCATCGGCCCACAGAAATCCGGCGCCCTTCGGAGCGCACAGCCATTTGTGGCAGTTCCCCACATACCAGTCCACGCCGAGGGCGCCGATATCCAGGTCCAGCATGCCCGGCGCATGCGCTCCGTCGACCAGCAGCTGGCATCCCTCCGCGCGGCACAATCGGGCGATCTGGTCGATTGGAAAGATTACCGCCGACATTGAGCCGACATGGTCGATCACCACCAGCCGGGTGCGCGCTGTCACCGCCTGCCGGAACGTCGACAGGACCTGCTCCGGACCGGCCACCGGGAGTCCCAGGCCTGCCGTCACGAGCCTCGCGCCGGTGCCCTGAAGATGGTGGCGAAGCGCGTTGTGCACGGCCGGATAAGTGTGATCGGACATCACCACTTCGTCGCCGTCGGCGAAGTCAATCGATCCAAGCACCGCATTGATCCCGGCGGTGGCATTCTCGACGAAGACCAGATCCCGGCCCTGCACGCCGACGAATTCCGCCAGTTCGGCGGCGGCCGACCGGAGAGCGGCAGGAAGCTCGTCAGCCATGAACCGGCACGGCTGCGCCTCAAGTCGCATGCGGATTTCGGACTGGGTGCGGAGCACTTCGTGCGGAGTCGCTCCGTAGGCTCCGTGATTGAGGTAGGTGATGCCGTCCTGCAGGGCCCAAAGCGGCCGCAAGGCCGCGCCGCAACCCGCCGACGCGGGCGGAGGACCGCCGAACACTTCTCTCTCGCCGATTGGTCCGGTTGTCATCGCGCTCTCCAAACCCGGCGTCGAAGTCGCTCTCCGGATGCGGTCGACCTGGCCACCGGATTGAATCGCGTCTTCGACGTCATCGTGCCGACATTCTGCCATATGGCGGCGTTCTTGAAATCGGCATGGGGCAAGGATCGACCGTCTGCGCAACACCTTGCCGCTACAGGCAGAGTCTTCGATCGATCTGCGAGCAAAGGTCAATAATGGCAGGTGCTCGTTGGCCAGCGGGCAGGTCGCGGCGCCCACCGTCTGCGACTAACGAGTCAGCAACGACCCACCAGGCCCAAACCAGGACAAACCCGGTTCAACATCGAGCTCTTGCTTGCCACGAGCCGCGTGCAGGTTGGGCGTCAGCCGAGACCTGCGGCTGCCCGATTGATTTGGCTTTCCGGATCGCGCATGGCCGACAGCGTGTGGTCCAGTCCGCGCCGGATATGATCTTCCAGCAGCTTCTGGGCCCGCTCGGCATCCCTGGCCAAAGCGGCATCGAACATGGCTTTGTGTTCCGCGATGGCATCGCCGCCGCGATGCGTTAATACCAGCATCTGGTATCTCAGATATTTGTCGTAGATGATCGCATGCAGAGCTAGAAGATTCCTGGAGTTGCAGGCCCGGATCATCGCCTGATGGAATTCCCAGTCGTACCGCTTCCACAGCTCCTTCTCCGAGTGATCGCCGGAGAGCATGCGTTGCTCCATGAGGTGCAGCTTGTGATGGGCCGCGACCAGGTCACCCTCCCAATCGGTGTCTCCGTTTTCGACCGAAGCTCTCAAGGCTGAGCATTCCAGAAGGATGCGCAGGTTCGCGATTTCGATCATGTCCTCCTTGGAGACCGGCGTCACAAAGAAGCCCCTCTGCTCTTCGGCCGAAACGAACCCCTCGCTTGCAAGCCGGCTCAACGACTCTCGAAGCGTGGATATGCTCGCCTCGTACCGGTCCTTCAGCACATCCAGCTTGAGCTTCGAGCCCGGCGAGAGGCGTCCGAAAATGATGTCGCGCTTGATTCTCTCGTAGGTGCTGGAGCCGACCGTCCGCACCTGCTTTTCCATGACCATGAGCCACCAGATTTTTCACTGAATCACCTGTATTTACCACTTCACCTGATAGCTCTCAAGGGCGGGCAATATAGAGCGGCATCAAAAATACCAGATATTAATGTGAATATCTGCCAATACGTGTAGAGTCCCTGGCGTCAGGGCCTTCGGTACGGACCGGACCGACCCGCCGCGCAACGGCGACAAATCGAAGGGAAGAGATGCTGGATTGCGTGGGACAATCGGTGAGGGCTCCGTCATGAGTGCCGCCACCCAACTGGTCATCGCCGGGCTTGGTCTGGTTGGAAAACGCCATGCAGAGGCGATCTGCCGCCTGAAGAATGTCGAGCTGGCCGGGATTGTCGATCCCAGCGATTCTGCCCAACGCCATGCCGCGGACTGGGGCCTGCCCTGGTTCGGATCGCTGTCCGGGATGTTCGCCGGACTGACGCCGGATGGTGTGATCCTGGCGACGCCGACGCCGCTCCATGTCGAGCAGGGTCTGGAATGCGTTGCCGAGGGTTGCCCGACGCTGGTCGAGAAACCGCTGGCCACGTCGGCGGCCGACGCCCGAAGGCTGGTGGACGCGGCGGAAGGCGCCGGCGTCCCCCTGTTGGTCGGGCACCATCGGCGTCACAACCCGCTGATCCAAAAGGCGCGCGAGGTGATCGGGTCCGGCGAGATCGGAGACATCCGCGCCGTTCATTCAACCTGCTGGTTCTACAAGCCGGATCACTATTTCGACGAGGCGCCCTGGCGCAAGCTGAAGGGTGCCGGGCCGATTTCGGTGAACCTGGTGCACGATGTGGACCTCATCCGCCATCTCTGCGGCGAGGTGGTCAGCGTTCAGGCGCAGGCGGCGCCTTCCCGGCGTGGATACGAGAATGAAGATCTGGCAGCCGCGGTATTGCGCTTCGAAAGCGGCGCCATCGGGACGATTACCGTCTCGGACTCGGTCGTGTCACCATGGAGTTGGGAACTGACCGCGCGGGAGTACCCGGTATATCCGTCGACCTCCCAAAGCTGCTTCCTGGTGGGCGGCACCCATGGGTCGCTGTCGATCCCCGACATCACGCTTTGGACGCAAAAGGGCGACCGCAACTGGTGGAACCCCATCAATGCGACAAACGTGCCGCGCAACGCTTCGAACCCGCTGGACAATCAGATTGCCCATTTCGCCGGTGTGATCTCCGGCAAGGAGCAGCCTTTGGTGTCTGGAGAGGAGGGGCTGAGGACCCTCCGAGTAATCGAGGCCATCGAGACTGCCGCGCGGCGCGGTGAGACCGTGTTGGTCGAGTGCCAGCCGGGCGCGCCAGCTATGGAGGCCCGAAATCCGATGGGCCCGAACCCAATCGGGACGAACAGATAAAATCAAGAATATCCGATTTTTTCCTAAACATTTTGAACTTTTTGAAGGATACGGCCACAGTTCCTCTGGGCCGTTTCAGCGGCTCTCAATCAAAGTCAGGGAGGACCAAGGATGAGCTTTAATCTTTCACGCAGGGCCGCGCTGTGCGCGCTGTTGGCGGCAGGGCTTGCCGCGGGCGCCGCAGATACGGCCGCGGCGCAGGATAGAATCCGGCTACGCTTGTCGATGGCCGGCTCGGAGACGGACCAGCGGTCGATTGCCATGGCAGAGATCTTCGGCCCCGCCGTCGCCGAGTTTGCCGACTATCAAGCCACCTACAACGCCACGCTTTTCGCCCAAGGCACGGAGCTCGAGGCGATCTCGCGCGGCAATCTGGAAATGTCGATCACCTCGGCACAGGAGTTGGGGCAGTTCTTCCCGGAGTTCTCGATCTTCACCGCCGGGTACGTCCATCAGGACGCCGCTCACCAGGTGGCCGTATTCAACGACCCGCTGATGGACCCGTTCAAGGAGCTGGCCGAGGAAGAGCTCGGCGTAAAGTTGCTGTCGGTCATGTATCTGGGCCGCCGTCATGTGAATCTGCGCCAGCCCAAGGATGAGTTGACGGTCATGACTCCGGCCGATCTGGCGGGCGTGAACCTGCGGATGCCTGGCACCGACAGCTGGCAGTTCCTGGGCAAGGCCCTCGGCGCGTCCCCGACCCCGATGGCGTTCACCGAGGTCTATACCGCGCTGCAAACCGGCGCGGTCGACGGTCAGGACAACCCGCTTCCGACCGTCGTTGATGCCAAGTTCTTCGAGGTGACGAATCAGATCATTCTGACGTCGCACCTGGTCGACCTGAACTACATCGCGCTTTCCAAGGCCGTGTGGGACAGCATGACCCCGGAGCAGCAGGCAATCGTCCAGAAAGCGGCGGATGAAGCAGCCGAACTCGGCCGTCAGCGCCAGCTTCAGAAGGAGGCCGAACTCGTGGCCTACCTGGAGGAGCAGGGCCTGGAAATCTATCAGCCGGATTTGGCGGCTTTCCGCAACCAGGTCCAGTCGATGTATTTGGAAAGCGAATTCGCCGCGACCTGGCCCGACGGCGTGCTCGAGAGAGTCAACGCGCTCGGCAACTAGTTCCTCTCACAGGTTCGAAATCCGGCACATTTCTTGTGCCGGATTTCGGAAGCCGAATAACACTGGAATCAAGCGGTTATTGTCCCTTTGAGACTGCAATTCACTTCTGCGAATTGCGGGCCGGGTCACTGTGCGACCGTTTGAACCCAAGCCAATCCACGGGAGGATCAAGCAATGTTGAAACCGACCAATTGGTTCACCCGTGGTACGGAGTTCATCGCCGCGGCAATGCTTGCGGCGATGTTTGCCACCTTTCTTCTGCAGATCTTCTCGCGCTACGTGCTGCAGGCGCCATTCGGCTGGACCCTAGAGCTGTGTCTGACACTGTGGGTCTGGATCGTCTTCTTCGGCAACGCCTTCATCGTGCGCGAGCGTGACCATGTCTCCTTTGACATCTTCTATCTTGCCGCGCCGCGGCGGGGGCGGCAGATCCTGGCGCTGATCTCCGCCGCGGCCATCGTGATCGGCATGCTTTGGTCGCTGTTGCCGACCTGGGACTACATCGACTGGCTGAAGATCCGGAAAAGCGCGACGCTCAAGATACCGCTGCGCACCGTATTCTCGATCTACGCCGTCTTCATGGTCGCCGTGGCCGCCCGCTACATATGGCGGTTCGTCCGGGTCTTGCGCAAAGGCCCGCCGGATGAGGCCCACACGATCCATGTGGGGCAAGAGGGATGAGCCTGGAGTTCGCCCTCTGCCTGGTCACGCTCTTCACCCTGGCAGGTGTCGGAACGCCGATCGGCTATTCGATCATCCTGGCATCTCTCGTCTATCTTGGATTTGCCGGGCTCGATCTGGCCCTGACCGGCGAAAAGATTCTCCAGGGTCTCTACAATAGCTTCGTGCTGCTGGCGGTGCCCCTGTTCATCGTCGCCGCCAATATCATGAATGCGGGCACAATTTCCGATCGGCTCCTGCAGTTCTGCGTGGCGGCCGTGGGGCGGTTCCGTGGCGGTCTGGGCCATGTGAACGTCGTCGCGTCGCTGATCTTCTCGGGCATGTCCGGGTCGGCGGTGGCCGATGCCGCGGGTATCGGCAAGATCATCATCGAGATGATGACCAAGGACGGGCGCTACAGCAAAGGCTACGCCGCCGCGATCACCGCCGCGTCCGCCACGATCGGGCCGATCATCCCGCCCTCGATCCCGATGGTTCTCTATGCGCTGGTGTCGAACAGCTCGATCGGTGCGCTGTTCCTTGCCGGCATCGTGCCGGGATTGCTGATGGGCGTCGTGCTGATGGCCATGAACACCTACCTGTCGACGAAGCGCGGCTTCACGCTGGAAGAGCCGGTGCCGCTGCGAAAGCTGCCGAAGCACACCGCCAACGCGTTCCCCGCCCTGCTGATGCCGGTGATTCTGCTTTACGGCATCTATGGCGGTGTCACCACGCCGACAGAGGCCGCGGCCGTGGCCGCATTCTACGCATTGGTGCTCGCCACTCTCTTCTATCGCGCGCTGTCGATAAGGGCGCTGTACAGCATCCTGGTTGAAAGCGCCCGGTCTTCGGCCGCGGTCGGCATAGTGATCGGCGGTGCGCTGATCCTCAACTTCGTGGTGGTTTCGGAGAACATTCCGGGCATGGTGGCGGCGTCCCTCGTCGGCCTCGACGTGCCGCCCGTCGTATTCCTGCTGGGCGTCAACCTGCTGGTCCTGCTTCTGGGCTGCGTCCTCGACGCGACCACGATCATCCTTGTGATCGTGCCGCTGTTCATCCCCACATGCCGCGAGCTTGGCGTCGACCTGGTGCATTTCGGCGTGCTGGTGGTGGTCAACAGCATGATCGGGCTGATCACGCCGCCCTACGGCATCCTTTTGTTCGTGATCAACGCGGTAACCGGCATCCCGCTGAAAGAGATTATCAGCGAGATCTGGGCCTTCCTGGTGGTTCTGGTTGCAGCGCTCCTGGCGATGATCTTTGCGCCGGATCTCGTGCTATGGCTGCCGCGCCTGTTGGGGTATCAGGTTTAGAGGTCGAGGGTCCCGCTAAGGTGGTGATCGGCGGAACATCATGACCCTATCGATCGCAACCTTGACCGTCCCCGGTGACATTGCCGCCAAGCTGTCGGCAATAGCGCCGGCGGGGTTCGATGCCATCGAGATCGCGGCGGCCAATACCCGAATGTCGAAAACCTCGGACTTCGGGTCCGGCTGCTCGGCCGACGGCAACATCATCATTCAACGGTCAATCTACGATCGCATGGTCAAGGCGCTGGAGGCAGAGGGCAGCTATCTCTGCAATTCCGAGGAAAAGGCGATGTGGGACGAGAACGGCAACCGCACCTTCCCGACGATCGCCTGCTGCCCGCAGCAGACCGCCGGGGCCGCGGGCTTCTCGATCCCCGAGGACCGCAAATTCCTGATGGTGGAGAACCAGGGCCAGATCGGCCCGCGGCACAAGTTCTCCAAGGAGAAGCTCACCACGCTGATGGCGCTCTATCACCCCGAGACGTTCGACGAGGCACTCGACATCGTGCGGGCCATATACGAGGTCGGCGGCAAGTGTCACTCCTGCGGCATCTACTCGCACGATGACGACCATGTCGACGCGCCGGCCCGGGTTGCCCGGTGTCCTGGATGATGGTGCGTCAGGCGCAATCCAAGGCCAATGCCGGCAGCTTCACCTACGGCTTCCCGCGTCGTGCGCCGAGCGCCATGTTCCGTTTTGGTCCTGCGGTAGCGCCGCCCGGCCCAAAGGACGACTCGCCACGTCATTGCGGTTCATGATCGGCTGCGGCTTCCTGCGCGACTGCATCGCGAGCACGCCGTGCGGTCTGTACGTGCTCCACGGTAAGGCCGCAGCAGCCTCCGATGATTTGGACGCCGGATCTGATCCAGTCGCGGCAAAACTCTCCAAAACGCGGAGGAGTCATGACGTCGACGAAGCGCCAATCCGGCATCTCGAAATAGCCGGAATCGGGATAGGCCATCAGCGGACCATCGAATGATCGACGCACCGGCTCAAGCGCTTCCGCAATCATCTCGGCGCCATTGTGCATGACGCCGGCGGCATCGACGCCCTGTCTGGGGATCAGCGCCGTCAGCTCTTCAAGCGGCAGATCCTCCGACTGAAGGAAGCTCACGACGTGGCCGTCCCGCCCTCGGCGCGCGCTCAGTCCAAACCAGACCGGAAGGCCGGTCGCCAGCGCGGCGTCCAGGGCGAGGCGGATTCGCCCGGGAGAATACATCATCTCAAGAATGATCAATTCGCAGCCGCCTGCGCTGAGAATCTGGGCAAGTTCGTTGAAGGCGGCGGCGATTTCCGCGTCGTCCGGCAGTCGGTCGGGATCCCCCACCGCCTTACCTTTGATCAGCGGGACCATGTGTGACAGCGCGCCGGCGACCACCACCCGATCGGCACCGGGGGTGCTCTCGCGCGCGTTCAGCGCCGCCTCGACGGCGCGACGATTGATCTCCTCGACCTGGTCGCCAAAGCCGGCGCCGGTCAGCATGACCCGCGACGAGGCGAAGGTGTTGGCGGTGATGATCTCGGCCCCGGCGGCGATGTAGTCGGCATGGATCTCGGTCAGCAGCTTGTCGTTGTCGAGAGTCGCCGGGCCACACCAGGCGGCCGGGTCCATCGGCGCGCCGCGGCGCTGAAGCTCGGTGCCGGTGGGCCCGTCTAGTATGACGACCTCGCCCGCATCCAGGCGCTGCTTGAGACGACCGTACGCCGTCGAGTTTTCCCCGTTACCGCTCCAATTCATCGCCTTCCTCCAGCTAACGGGACCAGCGCGGCCGGATCGGAATGTGCCCATCCAGCGGTGGCGGCGTCGAGCCGAACAGTACTCCCACCTGCGTCAAGCCCGCGCCGCCAGATGTGCATCGACGACCTTCTGGAGTTGCCCGGCGTAGTCGGCGAAGGTTTTCGTCGCCATCCCGGCCACCTTTCCGCCGTCGTCCCAGATCCGGACCCGCACGGCTTCCCGATGAAACGGGTTCGCCTCGAACTCGGCAATCTCATCTTCGTTCATCGGTCCGCCCTGAAGCGATAGCGAGTGAACCGAGGCTGGCGAGAGCCGATCGAAGTACTCCGGAACGGTGGCGCACAGATACCGCTTTGCCGCGACGTGCATCCGGGACGCATTCCGTGATCACCGGCGGGAAAAAGGGCGCAAGCGCAGCCGCTCCGGCGTCCTCATGGTGCCTGTCCTTCTTGTCCTCCGGAGAATAGGTGCCGGAAGTCGCCTGCGTAATGGCCGATGTCATGAAGGAGGGCGGCGGCGACAAGCTCGTCAGACGCATTGTCCCGCTCCGCCAGCCATGCGCTCTGCAGCATATGTTCGGCTATCGTCACGGGCTCGCCCAGATAGCTCTCGGCACCGTGGTGTTCGAAAATGTCGGCGAGGAAGGGAACAATGCTGGACCTGTCCAGCGCCATGGATGTCATGCGACGTCTCCCAGGTCTTGCTGCTCTTCGATGGCGGCAAGGGTCGAAAGAAGCCCATCCTTGTCCGCGTAGCACCCCTGTAGCCAGCGCATGCCGGAGCCGGAGAACGCCTTTCGCGCATGGAGCACCCGGGTGTTGTCGACAATGAACAATTCGCCGGGCGCAAGACGGAATGTGACCTCCATCGCCGGATCCTCGACAATCTCGGCGAAGCGGCGGCAGGCGCCATAGTAGTCTTCCATGGCCTCGAACGGGATGTCCGTGAGCGGCGCCGCTGAACGGTTGTTGAAACGGATGCCAACCAGTTCGCCATCGGGTGCGAGGTCGATCACCGGTCGGCGCGATCGCAGACGCACGCCCGGCGCGCCGGAATACTCGAAGCGCGCGCAGTGCTGGCTCAGGAGATCGAATTCGCGCGGGCTTTCCGATCTCAGCCGCTCGGCGATGCGGAATCCATCCACCACGACGGACTCACCGCCTTCGACCGAATTCTGCAGGCATGAAAGCAACTGGATCGTCGGCACCGGATCGCGATAGGGATTGTCGGTGTGGGCCTGCAGGCCGAGATTGGTGTATGCCAGATTGGTCGGGTTGACCTCGGAGCGCACGTCGAAGCAGCGTCCGTAATTGGTCTCGCGGACATATCCGAACAACTCCGCGACCTGGCACACGGCGCCGGGATCGGTCGGGAGATCGCGCAACGTCGCGAAACCGTGGCTGCGGACCCTGGCGAGCCATTTGGCGAGCGCGGATTGCGACTGCGAAATCCGGTTCCAGCTTTCCGGCGAAACACGGTCCTGGATGCTGCCGTCCCAGGTCTCGACTGCCGGGCTCATCCAACCCGGCTCGGTGTTGGCTGCCAGATCGTACGCGTTGGCGCGAAGCCATGCGGCCGGGAACGTCAGCTCGGTCATCTCGGGGGCGAGCGTTACTGCCAGTCCTCCATCCGGGTCAACTCGCGCCTGCGCAACTGACACACCACGCGGCAGGTCGAGCAGGCTGATCAGCTTCTGGCCGTTGGCCGGACTCCTAGTGCCGGCGTCGAGCCCGTTGTCCCGAAGCCATATGGCATGGAAGCGCGCGCTGCTTCCATCCTTCCAGGCCACCTGCAGGGCATGACTGCCCGGAAGCACCGAAACCGAATCGAGTTCCATCGCCGACCTTCACTCCGTAACGTTGTTCGACCGGATATCGGACCCGTTATGCACCCGCTTGCGCACCCATACGAGGGTTTGATTCCCGTTGGTGGCGCGTGACTTCGGCGGCGATCTCCCGAATTACCCGCCCGATTCAGGCATTCCGGGGCCGCAATCCGACGGTCGGTCGTAACATCCGATCGGCATCTATCAGGTTTTGCCATGGTTCGGTTCTAATTTCGCGCGGTACCGTACGGCAAGGCCGTTATCATGGGCGGCGTTGGTATCGCACAAGGGAGGCTGGGGCCGAGATGCCATTGCAGATGAACCGGGACGTCTTCATCACCTGCGCCATCACCGGTGCGGGCGCGACGCAGGATCGCAGCCCGAATGTTCCGCGGTCCCCACGGCAGATCGCCGAAAGCGCCATCGCCGCGGCCAGGGCCGGTGCTGCGATCGTGCACTGCCATGTCCGGGATCCGGACAGCGGCACGCCGTCCCGCAATCTGGACTATTATCGCGAAGTCACTCAACGCATTCGCGACGCGGATGTGGATGTGGTGCTGAACCTGACCGCCGGGATGGGCGGCGACATCGTCACAGGCCCGGTCGAGAGCCCGTTGCCGCTGTCGCAGGACGGAACCGATCTGGTCGGCGCCAGCGAACGGCTGGCCCATATCCGCGAATGCCGGCCCGAAATCTGCACGCTGGACTGCGGCACGATGAATTTCGCCGAAGCCGACTATGTGATGATGAACACGCCAGGCATGTTGCAGGAGATGGGCCGGCAGATGACCGGACTCGGCGTCAAACCCGAGATCGAAGCCTTCGACACCGGCCATCTTTGGTTTGCGAAACAGCTCGTGAAGGACGGCGTGCTGAACAGCCCCGCACTGGTGCAACTCTGCCTGGGTGTGCCCTGGGGCGCGCCGGACGACCTGAACACATTTCTGGCCATGGTCAACAACGTGCCGGAGGACTGGACATTCTCGGCCTTTTCGCTGGGGCGCAACCAGATGCCGTTTGTGGCGGCGGCGGTGCTGGCCGGCGGCAATGTCCGGGTCGGCCTGGAAGACAATCTGTTCCTCAGCAAGGGCGTGCTCGCGACCAACGAACAGCTCGTCGAACGGGCTGTGACCATCATCGAGACCCTCGGCGCCCGGGTGGTCGGGCCGGCAGAGGTCCGCGACAGGCTCGGGCTCGAAAAGCGCGCGCCTGCCGCCGGATAGCGTCGCATGGCGAAGATCGCGGCGATCCTCGGTGGTGGCGTCATCGGTGGCGGCTGGGCGGCGCGGTTCCTGCTCATGGGCTGGGACGTGCGCGTCTTCGACCCCGACCCCGAGGCGGAGCGCAAGATCGGCGAGGTCCTGGCTAACGCCCGGCGCGCCCTACCGGCCCTGGCGGATGTCGCCATGCCCGCGGAAGGGCAACTGAATGTCGTCGCCACAATCGCCGAAGCGGTGACCGATGCGGATTGGATCCAGGAGAGCGTCCCGGAGCGGCTTGCGGTTAAGCGCGAGATCCTCGTCGAGGTTCAATCCCATTGCCGGGCCGACGCAATCATCGGCTCGTCGACATCGGGCTTCAAACCCTCCGAGCTTCAGGAGGGCGCCGCACGACCGGGGCAGATCGTCGTGGCGCATCCCTTCAACCCGGTCTATCTGCTGCCGCTGGTCGAACTTGTCGGCTCCGCCTTGACGCCCCTGGAGACGATCGAAAAGGCGACGGTGCTTCTGACCGGAATCGGCATGAAGCCATTGCATGTCCGCCACGAGATCGATGCACACATTGCCGACCGCTTGATGGAGGCGGTCTGGCGCGAGGCGCTGTGGCTGATCAAGGACGGCATCGCGACGACCGAGGAGATCGACGACGCGATAAGACTCGGGTTCGGCCTGCGCTGGGCGCAGATGGGGCTGTTCGAGACTTTCCGTATCGCCGGCGGAGAGGCCGGAATGGCGCATTTCATCGCTCAGTTCGGCCCGGCGCTGGATTGGCCGTGGAGCAAGCTCACCGATGTGCCGGAACTGTCCGATGCGCTGGTGCGCACCATCGCGGATCAGTCCGACGCGCAGTCCGGCCACCTCTCGATCCGTGAACTGGAGCGGATCCGCGATATCAACCTCGTCGTGATGATGCGGGCGCTCAAGGCCCAGAACCAGGCCGCAGGGGCCGTTCTGCGAGAGCACGATCGGCGGCTGGCCGTGAATGGCGAGGTCGACATCGCGCAGCCGATCCGCACCATCGAGCGGACCGTGCCGCTCGACTGGACCGACTACAACGGCCACATGAACGAGAGCCGGTATGGCCAGGTCTTCTCCGATGCCGCCGATGCCATGATGGTGATGATCGGGGCGGATGAGGACTATGTTGCGAACGGTATGAGCTATTTCACCGTCGATATCCGGATCCGCTTTCTGGACGAGGCGCATGCAGGTGACCCGCTCAGCGTGACGACCCAGGTATTGGAGGGACGTGGCAAGAAGATGCGACTGTTCCACCGGCTGAGTCACGCCGACGGGCGAGTGTTGGCCACCGGCGAACAGTTGCTGATCCATGTGAACCTGGAAACCCGGCGCTCCTCGGAGCCGGCTCCCGCGGTATTGGCCCGCCTGTCTGAGATCGCGGCGGGCCACGCGGCGCTGCCCGCCCCGGATTAGGTGGAGAACATCGCATGCAATTCGGACTGAACGCCGAACAGGAGATGATCGTATCGACGGTGCGGAGCTTCGTGGAGAAGGAGATCTATCCCCATGAGGATCTCGTCGAACGCACCGGAGAAGTCCCGGCGGCGATCGGCGCCGAGATCAAGCGCAAGACCCTGGAACTCGGCTTCTACGCCTGCAATTTCCCCGAAGAGGTAGGGGGTGCCGGACTGAGCCATCTGGACTTCGCGCTGGTCGAGCGGGAACTGGGCCGGGGTTCGATGGCCCTGACCCATTTCTTCGGCCGTCCGCAGAATATCCTAATAGCCTGCAATGACGAGCAACGCGCGCGCTATCTCCAACCCGCCATCCGTGGTGAGAAGATGGACGCCTTGGCCATGACCGAGCCCGGCGCCGGCTCCGACATCCGCAGCATGAAATGCTCCGCCGTTCGCGATGGCGGCGACTGGGTCGTCAACGGTACCAAGCATTTCATCTCCGGCGCCGAGCACGCAGACTTCGTGATCGTCTTCGTGGCGACTGGCGAGGACCAGACCGAGAAGGGCTCCAAGAAGCGGATCACCACGTTCCTTGTCGATCGCGGCACGCCGGGCTTCACGATCCGTGAGGGCTACGATTCCGTCTCCCATCGCGGCTACAAGAACATGATCCTGGATTTCGACGATTGCCGTCTGACCAACGCTCAAATCCTCGGCGAGGTCGATGGCGGCTTTGCGGTGATGAATGAATGGCTATACGCCACCCGTATTACTGTCGCGGCCATGTGTGTCGGGCGGGCACGTCGGGTGTTCGACCTGGCGCTTGATTATGCAACCCAGCGCGAGCAGTTCGGCCAGCCGATCGGCAGGTTTCAGGGCGTCAGCTTCCAGCTTGCCGACATGATCACTGAGATCGACGCGGCCGACTATCTGACACTGGCCGCCGCGGACCGGCTCGACAAGGGCCTGCCGGCGAACCGCGAGATCGCCAGTGCGAAACTGTTCGCGTCGGAAATGCTGGCCCGCGTCACGGATGCGGCGGTCCAGATCCATGGCGGCATGGGGCTCATGGCGGATTTTCCGATCGAGCGCTTCTGGCGGGATGCCCGGGTCGAGCGGATCTGGGACGGTACGTCGGAGATCCAGCGCCATATCATCAGCCGCGAGCTTTTGCGGCCGCTCGGCGCATGAGACCCGTGGATCGGCACCCGCCAGGCCATGGCTGACCTGTCGCGGCTCCTGCACCCACGCTCCATCGCCGTAATCGGCGGCGGCGATTGGTGCCGAAACGTGATCAATCAGTGCCAGGGTATGGGCTACGAGGGCGCATTGTGGTCAGTGCACCCGAAGCTCGCCGAATTCGCCGGCGTGGCGGCTGTCTCCTCGGTGTCAGACCTGCCGGAAGCGCCGGATGCGAGCTTCATCGGCGTCAACCGGCACGCCACGGTCGAAATCGTCGACCGGCTGTCGGACATGGGGGCGGGCGGCGCGGTGTGCTTTGCCAGCGGATTCCTCGAGGCCGAACAGGAAGACGCCGTGGGCCCCGAGTTGCACAGCAGTCTGCTGGAGGCGGCGGGCGGGATGCCGATCCTCGGGCCCAATTGCTATGGTCTGATCAACTATCTGGATGGCGCCCTGCTGTGGCCTGATCAGCAGGGGGGACGGCGCGAAGAGACCGGCGTCGCCATCGTCACCCAGTCCTCGAACATCGCGATCAACCTCACAATGCAGCGTCGCGGCCTGCCGATCGCCTATGTCGCCGCCGCCGGGAATCAAGCACAGCTCGGCATCGCCGAGATCAGCGCGGCGCTGTTGTCCGACCCACGGGTCACCGCGCTCGGATTGCACATCGAGGGCTTCGGCGATCTCCGTCAATTCGAGGCTCTCGCCGCGACCGGGCGGGCTCTGGCGAAGCCGATCGTCGCGCTCAAGATCGGCCGGACCCATCAGGCCCGCGCCGCAACCGTTTCCCACACGGCATCGCTCGCCGGAGAGGACGCCGGTGCCCAGGCTTTCCTGGACCGGCTCGGCATCCCGAGGCTCAACTCCTTGCCGGAACTCATCGAGACCCTCAAGCTGCTCCATGTGAGCGGCCCGCTCGCATCCAACAACATTGCCGCCATCAGCTGCTCCGGCGGGGAGACCGGGCTGATGGCCGACAGCGCCGTTGGAAGAGATCTGGAATTCCCGCCGCTCACCGACCGCCAGACGGCGAACCTGCGCGCGGTCCTGGGGCCGATGGTGGCGCTTGCGAACCCGCTCGACTACCACACCTACATCTGGGCGGACACGGAGGCGATGACGACGGCCTGGGCCGCAATGATGGACGAGCCCGTGGACCTCACGCTGCTGGTCGTGGACTTTCCCCGCGCCGACCGCTGCTCGGATGAGGCCTGGGGATGCGCCATCGACGCCGCATTGGCTGCCCGCAAGCTTTCGGGCCGTCCGGTCGCCATGGTCGCCACTCTGCCCGAGAACATGTCAGAGGCTGTGTCCCACCGGCTGATCGCCGAAGGCGTCATCCCGCTGATGGGCGTCGATGAAGCGCTCGGTGCGGCCGAAGCCGCAGCACGGCTCGGCGATCCTCCACCGTTGGCGCCGCCGGTGGTGTTGCGGCCGGCGCCTGTCGAGTCCGAAACGCTCATCGAGGCCGAAGCCAAGGCGTTACTCACCGATGCCGGAATCCCCGTCCCCAGATTCCTGCGAGCGGTCGACGCAGACGATGCCGCAGGGCAGGCGGCGCAGATCGGCTTCCCGGTCGTGCTCAAGGGCGAGGACATCAGCCACAAGACCGAAGCCGATGCCGTGGCCCTGGACTTGAATACACCTGAAGCGGTTCGGGATGCGGCAGCGGCCATGGCCGCGAAGACCTTTCTTGTCGAGGAGATGATCACGGGCACTGTCGCCGAATTGCTGGTCGGAGTGGTCCACGATCCAGTGCATGGCTTTGTCCTGACACTTGCCGCCGGCGGCACGCTCACCGAGCTCATGCGGGACAGCCAGTCTCTGCTTGTCCCGAGCTCCGAAGCGGCGGTCTTGTCCGCATTGAAACGTCTCAGGATCGCGAGTCTTCTCAATGGCTATCGCGGCGGTCCGGCAGCGGATCTGTCGGCGATCCTCGCGGTCGTCGCGGCGGTCCAGGACTTCGTTCTGGCACATGCGGATTCGCTGGAAGAGATCGAAATCAACCCGCTACTGTGCGGCCCCGCATCCGCGGTCGCCGCAGATGTGCTGATACGGATGGGAAAGGACGCGGCATGACGGACTCCCCGATCAAGATCCGCCGTGAGGGCGGTGTTCTGGAGGTCACGCTGGATCGCCCCAAGGCGAACGCTATCGACTTCGCGACCAGCCGGCTCATGGGCGATACGTTCGCCGGGTTCCGCGACGACCCCGAGTTGCGTGTCGCCATCGTCACCGGCGCGGGAGAGAGATTCTTCTCCGCGGGATGGGACCTGAAGGCCGCGGCGCAAGGCGAAGCGGTCGATGGTGACTATGGCGTAGGCGGTTTCGGCGGCCTCCAGGAACTTCGCGGTCTCAACAAGCCGGTCATCGCCGCGGTGAACGGCATCTGCTGTGGCGGCGGGCTGGAACTCGCCCTTTCGGCCGACATCATCCTGGCCGCCGACCATGCCACCTTCGCGCTGCCGGAAATTCGCTCAGGCACGGTCGCGGATGCCGCTTCGATCAAGCTGCCGAAACGCATTCCCTACCACATCGCCATGGAGCTTCTTCTCACCGGGCGCTGGCTGGATGCGGAGGAGGCACATCGTTGGGGAATCGTGAACCGGGTAGTTCCGCCCGCCGACCTCATCAACGAGGCATGGGACATGGCGCGCCTGATCGCTTCAGGCCCTCCACTGGTCTATGCGGCAATCAAGGAAATCGTCCGGGACGCCGAAGACAGCAAGTATCAGGATGCGATGAACCGCATCACTCAACGACAGTTGCCCACAGTCGATACGCTCTACGCATCCGAAGACCAGCTTGAAGGCGCCCGCGCCTTCGCGGAAAAACGCGATCCGGTTTGGAAGGGCAAATAGTCACTGGACTGAGAGAGTGACCGGCAGCTAGCGATCCCAACCTGTCTCCGTCGTGCGGCGCTACTCTGCCGCTCCGCGCGTCTCCAACAGGGTGTCGAGCCAATCCGGGTCCATCTCGGGAACCGAGGACAGCAGGAGCTGCGTATACTCGTGATGCGGTGGTCGTAGAACCTCGTCCTTTTCCCCCTGCTCGACGACCCGGCCCTGCAGCATGACCACGATTTCATCGGCGATGGCTTTGACCGTCGCCAGGTCGTGGGTGATGAACATGTAGGCGAGATCGAGCTCGTTCTGCAGCCGTTGCAGCAGTTTCAGGATCTCCTCGGCGACCAGCTGATCGAGCGCCGAAGTCACCTCGTCGCAGATGATAAGCTCCGGATCGGCAGCCAGCGCACGCGCGATGCAGATGCGCTGCTTCTGGCCGCCGGAGAGTTCGTCGGGGAGACGTTCGGCGAATTCCGGCGTCAACTCGATCATGTCGAGCAGCTCCATCATCCGCTTCTCGCGCTCTTCTCCGCGCATGCCCAGGTAGAATTCGAGCGGCCGGCCGATGATGTCCCGCACCCGCTGCTTTGGATTGAGCGCCGTGTCCGGCATCTGGTAGATCATCTGCAACTTGCGCAGCTCGTCCTTGCTGCGCTTGCGGAAATCCGGTGCGAGCCGTTGCCCGTCATAAAGGATCTGCCCTTCGCTTGGCGGGAGCAGTCCGGTGATGACGCGCGCCGTCGTGCTCTTGCCGCTGCCCGACTCGCCCACAACCGCCACCGTGCGCTTCTTGTGGACCGACATGGAGACCTCGTTCAGCACCGTGACCGGACCGTATGCGGCCGTGACACCGTCGACCTGCAGCAGGGGCGTGTCCGGTTTGGCTTCGTTGACGGCCGGCTTGCGGTAGGTGCGTACGGCCAGGAGGTCACGGGTATATTCCTTGCGCGGTTCCTCTATGATCTGCCGGGTCTCGTTCTCCTCCACCAGATGGCCGTGGCGCAGCACCATGACCCGGTCGGCCATCTGCGCCACGACAGCGAGATCATGAGTGATGTAGAGCGCCGCCGTGTTGAACTGTCGCACCACGTCCTTGATCGCGGCAAGCACCTCGATCTGGGTGGTCACGTCGAGCGCGGTGGTCGGCTCGTCGAAGATGATGAGATCGGGCCGGCAGGACATGGCCATGGCCGTCATGGCCCGCTGTAGCTGACCGCCCGAGACCTGGTGCGGATAGCGGAAGCCGATTCCATCCGGGTCCGGCAGTTGCAGGCGGCCGTAAAGTTCCCTGGATTCAGCCTCGGCCTCCGAGCGCGTCTTGATGCCGTGCTGGACCGGGGCTTCGCAGTATTGGTCGATCAGCCGGTGCGCCGGATTGAACGAGGCTGCAGCGCTCTGGGCCACATAGGCGATCCTGGAGCCGCGCAGTGCCCGCTTCTGCGCATCCGAGGCCTTCATCAGCTCGACCCCATCGAAGATGATGGAGCCGCCAGAGATCCGGCAGCCGTCCCGGCTGTAGCACATGGCCGCAAGGCCGATCGTCGACTTGCCTGCGCCGGATTCGCCGATCAGCCCGATCACCTCGCCCCGGCGCAGGGTCAGGTCCACGCCATGGACGATCTCGTGCCATTCTTCGTCCGCCTGGCCTTCGATGCGCAGGCCGCGCATGACCAGCAGGACATCGCCTTGCTTGGCCGGCTCGGGCTTCTGGGCGTGCTCAGTCATTCCTTAAGCCCACTCGTCTTTTGCAGGAACCAGTCGACCACGAAGTTGACGCCCACCGTCAGAAGAGCGATCCCCCCCGCCGGCAGCAACGGCGTGATGTCCCCGAAGGTGATCAGCGTCGCATTGTCTCGCACCATGCTGCCCCAGTCGGCGGTCGGCGGCTGAATGCCGAGGCCGAGGAAGCTGAGAGCGCTGATGAACAGGAACACGAAACAGAATCTCAGGCCGAATTCGGCGACCAGCGGCGGCATGATGTTTGGCAGGATCTCGCTGCGGATGATCCACAGCAGGCTCTCGCCCCTCAGCCGCGCCGCCTCGACATATTCCATCACGACCACATTCATCGCCACTGCCCGGGCCAGGCGGAACACCCGCGTCGAATCGAGAATGGCGATCACCAGGACCAGAGACGTCACCGAGGTTCCGACGATGGTCAGGATCATCAATGCGAAGATCAGGGTTGGGATCGCCATGAGAACGTCCACGATCCGGCCGAGCACCTGGTCCGCCCAGCCGCCCAGTGTCGCCGCGAGCAGGCCGGTGAACCCGCCGATCGCGAATGCCAGAACCGTCGTCACGAAAGCGATGGCGACCGTGTTGCGGGCCCCGTAGAGCAGGCGCGTCAGCATGTCCCGGCCGAGATTGTCGGTGCCGAGCAGGAACTGGGCGCTCCAGGGCTCGTATTCGGCGCCCACCACCTCGGTCTCGCCATGCGGGGCGATGATTGGTGCGGTTGCCGCGACCATCACATAGATCAGGATGACCACCAGTCCGAACCACGCCGTCGGCGGGGCCTGACGCAACTCCTTCCAGAAGCGCACCAGGGAGAAGGCGCAGACCTGGACCAGTATCAGGCCGAAAAAAGTGGACCATGGCCAGGCGATGAAGCCGTCCCAGAACAGGACGGCTATCAGCAGGTACTCCAATGTGAGCGTGACGATGATGGTATCACCGGCGACGGTGCGCCTGAGATTGCTCCAGTAGCGCAGCACGACCGCGCTGTAGAGGTGTATCAGGAGGAATCCGAGGATCGCCGCCCAGGTGTCCGCCTGCACGTTCTGCAGGAAGAATATGACGATGAAGAAATGCACCGCCGCCACAGCGAGCCGGCTGGGCCAGGGCGATGTGGCGGCGGGCCCGGGTTCGTGGATAGCGGCAGCGGTCATGGCGCGAATCCCAGATCAGCGCGGGTGAAGCAGCCGCGGGTTGCTCAGAATGGAGAGCACGTCCGCGAGCAGGTTCAGGAGGATGTAGGTCATGGCGAAGATCAGGCTGCAGGCCTGGACCACGGGTATGTCGCGCTTGGAAACCGAGTCGACAAACAGCTGCCCCAGGCCCGGGTAGACGAAGACCACTTCGACAACGACCACGCCGACGATCAGATAGGCGAGATTGATCACGACGACGTTGATGATCGGGGCAAGCGCGTTCGGCAATGCGTGCTTGAGGATGATGCGTCCGGGCTTGAGCCCCTTAAGGCGCGCCATCTCGATATAGGGGCTGGCCAGCAGGTTGATGATTGCAGCTCTGGTCATGCGCATCATGTGCGCCACCACTACCAGCGTCAGGGAGAGCGCTGGCAGCATTGTCCGATAGACCCTGTCGGCGAAGGGCAGGTCGGGCGCGATGTTCGAGATGCTCGGAAAGATCCCTGCCTGCACTGCGAAGAACAGAATCAGAATATAGGCGATGAAGAACTCGGGGAACGAGATGGAGCTCAGCGTCGCCACGTTGATCGCGCGGTCAAAGAAGCTGCCGCGGTAGAGGGCGGCGAGGATGCCCAAGGCGATGGCCAGCGGCACGGAAATCGCCGCGGCCAGCGCAGCCAGGAACAAGGTGTTCACCAGCCTGCCGCCGAGCAGCTCCGAGAGTTCCCGCTTGTTGGCCAGGGACCGGCCGAAATCCCCCTGCATCATGCCGACGAGCCAGTCGAAATAGCGCTCATAGGCGGGCAGATCGAGTTTCAACTCGCTCCGGAGCGCTGCGACCGTCTCCGGCGTCGCCGCCTGCCCGAGGATGGATTGAGCCAGATCGCCGGGCAGCAGTTCGACGCCCAGGAAGATGATGAGCGAGACGACGAACAGGGTGAGGAAGCCCAGCGCCAGGCGCTGGGCCACCATCCGGACGATCTTGTTCATCGTCGCTTACTGGGCTGGCCTGACGGACCCCTGCGCGATCATGCGAACCACCAGCGCTCGATGGCCCTGAATCCGTCGAAGCTCCAGTTGGCCCCCATCTCGTCATGCGCGACGGCTTTGGAGAGGCCCATCACATAGTTGTTGAACATCGGCACCACGACGCCGCCCTCGTCGCTGACGATCCGCTGCATTTCGACGTACATCTCACGCCGTTTGGCCTCGTCGAGCTCGGCCCGCGCTTCGATCAACAGCGAATTGAAGCGCTCGTGCTCCCAAAAACTGTCATTCCAGGGAGCTCCGGAGGCATAGGCGGTCGAGAACATCCAGTCCTCGGTGGGGCGGCCGCCCCAATAGACCGCGCACCAGGGCTTGTTCAGCCAGACATTGGACCAATAGCCGTCATTGGGTTCACGCACGACATTGATCTCGATGCCCGCCGGGGCGGCGTGCTCTTTGTAGAGCACCGCTGCGTCGACTGCGCCCGCAAAGGCGGCATCGGCTGCGCTAAGGTCCACACTCAGGGTGCTGAGGCCAGCCTCCCTCAGGTGGAACTTGGCCTTGTCGATATCGTATTCACGCTGCGGCAGATCGTCGGCGTGGAACCGGTTGGAGCGGCCGATCGGATGGTCGTTGCCGACCACGCCATGGCCGCGAAGGACGGTCTGAAGCATCGCGTCACGGTCGAGCGCATACTTGAGCGCCAGCCGCACGTTGTTGTCGTCGAACGGCGGCGTATCTGTACGCATGGCGAAAGTGAAATGCGCCGTACCGCTGGTCTCGACGACATTCACGTTGGGGTGGCGTGCCAGCATGTGGGCGGTCTTGATGTCCACCCGGTCCATGGCGTCAATCTCGCCCGTGGTGAGGGCATTGGTGCGCGCCGTAACATCGATGATGGAGAGCAACTCGGCGTCGTCGAAATGGGCCCGGCCGCTCTTCCAGTAATTCGGGAAGCGCTTGAGTGTGGTCCGAACTCCGGGATCGAAGCTCTCCAGGCTATAGCCGCCGGTTCCGATGCCCGACGTGGCGTCGATCTCACCGTCCTTGGACGGCAATATGGACAGGTGATAGTCGCTTACGATGAACGGGAAATCGGCGTTGCCGGTCTCCATCGTGAAGACCACGGTATTCTTCCCGTCGGCCCTGATCTCCGCGATCGGATCGACGATGGGCTTGGCCGCCGAGGTCGAATCCTCACCGCGATGGTGATTGAATGACGCGATCACGTCATCGGCTTCGAGTGTCTTGCCGTTGTGGAATTCCACGCCTTGGCGCAGATTGAAGCGCCATTCCTTCGCGTCCGGCGTCGGCTCCCAGGACTCGGCCAGTTCGGGTACCAGTTCGCCGGTGTTGCCGATCTCGCTCAGCTTGTTGTGAAGCGCGCCGCCCATGACCTGCACATAGAGGTTCTCCCAGGTCGCCGGGTCGAGCGAGTCCGTGGTCGAGCCGTGGCCGATGCCGAGGCGCAGCTTGCCGCCTCGATTTGGCGCCGCGTGGGCCGCACGGCCCGCAAGCGAGGTGGCCAGTGCGGACGTGGCGCCCAGCGCGACGGCGCGCTGCATGAACGCGCGGCGCGAAATCCTGCCGGCCGCAAGCAGCCCGACATAGTGGTCCAATTTCTTCATTATTCTTGCCTCCCAGCATTGCAAAGGCCCGCATACGCCATTTTCGGCTTTGCAGCTCTTGCCGACGGTGAAACCAACCGCAGGCGCAAGCCGCCGAGGGACCAGTGGCTATACTGCGGAAACGGCGCGGGAAACGCAAACTTCGTGGCCCGTCGGACGCACCGGCCGGTCCGGCTTGGCGCGACATCGTGTTGCGGGTCGATTGGTACGGCGGCGACGCAGGCGAATTCCATTAAGGCTGGCTTTGCGAGAATTGTGGCCGTGTGAGCTGCACTCACCCGGCGTGAAGTCGAACCGACCTCAGGTCATCAGGGTCTAGGATATCGACGATTGCGCATAGCGTGATCCTGCCAACCACTCGGGATTGACAGCAATGCCCCAACCAGGACTGTCGGTCACTGTCACCTTGCCGTCCTCGACGCCATATGGCCGGCCCAGGAAAAGCCCTTCCTGCCAAGGATAGTAGTCGGGTCCTTCGATGGAGAGCTCCAGGTACTTTCCTGCATTCGGTATGGCCCTCAGGAGATGCATGGTGAACAGCGTCACCATGGAGAGGTTTGCGCAATGAGGTGTAACCGGCAGGCCTGCGGCATCCGCCATGCGGCAGACGCGCAACGTCCGGGCGATGCCGCCCAGATAGCAGACATCCGGCTGGGCGATGTCGACGACGCGTCCGCCGATCATCCGCTTCCAGATCGTCAGGTCGCAATCCTGCTCGCCGCCGGCAACAGCGATGTCCAGGGCATCGGCCACCTCTTTGGTCTGTTCGTGCTCCCAGTAGGGACAGGGTTCCTCGTAATGGATGAGACCGTTGTCCTCCATGATCCGGCCGACCTCGATCGCCCGCTCCGGCGTGAAACAGCTGTTGGCGTCAGCCAGGAGGTCCACATCATTTCCGAGTTCGCGCCGGATGAGCGGAATGATCTCCTCGGTGCGGCCCGGCCATTCATCGCGGTTGCGACCGACCTCGGCGCCGACTCGGAATTTGAATGCATCGAAGCCGTGCTCGCCGCGCAAACGCTTGAACCGCTCGGCTTCTTCGTCTGGCGTTATGTCGCGCTTCATGCTGGATGCATAGGCGCGCAACGGCCCGGGGGAGCCACCGAGTAGCTCCGCAACCGGCTTGCCGGCGGCCTTGCCGCGCAGATCCCAGATCGCCGTATCCAGGCCGGCCATCGCCCGGCGCAAATAGGATCCGGGGAACTTGTGCTCGCGCTCGGTCACCAGATCGAGCAGGTCGTCGAGATCGGTCATATCCTGGCCGATAGTCCATGGTGCCACCTGCCGGTGCAGCACTTGAGCCGTGATGTCCGCGCAATAGGTGGAGACCTGTCCCCAACCTTGCGATCCATCTTCGGCAGTGACCCGGACGAGGCCGACAAACTCATTGCAGAACGACTCGATGCTCTCGATTTTCATGGCCTCGCTCCAGATCCCCTTCGTCCCTCGGCTCTCTGCAGATAACGCTGGTAGCGGGCCCCGGAGCCGCTTTTCCTTCCGTGAACTCGTCCCGCCGTGAACTCGTCCCGGCAAGCCAAGGCGGCCTGTCTGCTGTCCGTTCGCGCCGAGTTGGCTGCCGATCGAAATGCGCGCCGTGTCGGACGTTCGCGCGATCGTCTAAGGGTTCGGGGCCGGCCCGGTTGTGCTTCGAAAGACAAGATGCGTGTCCATTACATATCGAACATCCGCGAAGGCGCTGGTTTCGAGCATGTCCATCAACAGCCTGCATGCTGCCCTGCCGGCCGCCTCCGAACAGTTCGAAACCGTTGTCAACGCGGGATACGTGGCCGCTCCCAGCACATCGTCACAGCCGACGACACTGAAGTCCCGCGGAACTCTGATGCTGTTCTCGGCAAGCCCCGCCAGGATGCCCTGCGCCACCAGATCGTCGAAGGCGATCACAGCACGGGCGCCGGTCGCCGCGATCTGAGGCACCACCTGCCTGCCGCACTCGAATGTTGGCGTTTGGCAGGCAACGGTTTTCATCTTGATCTGGTTCGCCGCCGCGGCCCGGCGCACCGCATTGCGCCGCTGCCGGTTGGACCAGGACGCGCCGGGTCCGTTCACATAGACCACGCTCTTATGGCCCAGTGACGCCAGATGCTCGACCGATGCCTGGGTGCCCTTCGCACTGTCGATCAGCACCCGGGGGATATTGGCCAGATCACGGTTCACCAGCACCAAGGGTCTTCGCTCGGCGAGACCGGAAATCTGCTGGTCGCTCATGCGCGACGAAACGAGGACCAGACCTTCGACCTGACCGCCCAGGCGGTGGACAAGCTGGTCCTCCCGCTCGGCATTCTCACCCGAATTGCCGAGAAAGACGCAGTAATCATGGCGGTCGGCCTCGTCCTGCGCCGCGGCGATCAATGGCGGAAAGAACGGATTGGCCACATCCGGAACGATGACGGCGATGTTGCGGTGACGTCCTGTGCTCAGGGCCCGGGCAGTCTGGTTCGGCATATAGCCGAGCTGCTCGGCGATCGTCTTTACCCTGCGGATCGTTGCCTGGCTGATGCTGTCCGGACGGCTAAACACCCGCGACACTGTCGAACGCGAGACACCCGCCGCGGTGGCAACCTGGCTAATCGTCGGCGACGGTCTGCGGTTCGTTTTGTCGATCATTCTTGTTGTCCTGAGCGCCGACCGAGCTGTGAAGGCGCGCGGTCACCGGCGTGCTCGGTACCTTTGGGCCAACCAGATGCGACATCGATGCGGCGGCAACACCCTCTCGTCTCTCACGTATTCGCCATCTTAGCGTAAGGGACTTGACATGCAACCGGTTGCATAGAAATGTTGTCGAAATCGGTAACCCGCGAAGCCAATTCGGCCGTCAAGGCCCGCAGCGCCAACGTTCAGGGCAGGGAACATGGTCCTCCAAGCCGACGCCGAACGACAGGCCGGTCAGCTCATTGTCAAGACCTCACCCGATCGAGATCGATTGGGCGCAACGGCGGCGGATGACATCGCGACGGCGCTTCGCTCGTCCTTGCAGGTCCAGGAACGGGTGCGGATGATTTTCGCCAGCGCGCCCAGCCAGGCCGAGACGCTTTCGGCTCTGATCGCTGCACAGGAGATCGACTGGCGGCGGGTCACCGCCTTCCACATGGACGAATATATCGGGCTGCCAGAGGATGCACCGCAGCGCTTCGGTCTTTGGCTGAAAACCCATCTATTCGACCACATCGACATCGGCGAGGTGCATCTCATTGATTCATCCGGGAATCCGGAAGCCGAGACGAAGGCCTATGCCGGCCTTCTGCACCAGGGAGCGATCGATTTCGTGTGCCTCGGGATCGGCGTGAACGGCCACATCGCCTTCAACGACCCGCCGCTTGCCGATTTCGACGATCCATTGAGCGTGAGGACCGTAACGCTCGACGCGGTCAGCCGGCAGCAGCAGGTCGACGACAAGTGCTTCGAGCAGCTCTCCGACGTGCCTGATCGCGCCATTACCTTGACAATTCCGGCATTGATGCAGGCCAGGCGGCTGTTTTGCATGGTCCCGGACGCCAGGAAACGGGATGCCGTCAGGACCGCCCTGACCGGCCCGATCTCGACCAACTGTCCGGCAAGCATCTTGCGGACTCATCCCGATTGCACTCTCTATCTCGATGCGGAGTCCGACCCCGATGCCTGATCAGCCCGCCCGCTTCGATGCCGACGCCATTTGCGGCGACTATCTGGAGCAGACCCACGCGCTGATGCAGCGCATCTTGACGGAGGAAGCCGGCGCCCTTGACCTGGCGGCGGACCGCGTGGCGGACCAGATCGCGAACGACCGCCTTGTGCACGTCTTCGGGCCCGGCGGGCATTCGAACCTGGCCGCGCAGGAGATCTTTTTCCGTGCCGGCGGCCTGATGCATGTCAGTGCCATTCTGGATGAGGGAACACTCTTGTCGAACGGCGCTCTGCGGTCCATGGCAATCGAAAGAACGCCTGGCTACGGCAGGATCGTCATTCGGGACCGCGAACTTGGCGACGGCGATCTGCTGATCCTGGTCAATGCCTATGGCATAAACGCTGCCCTGATCGACGCCGCTCTGGAGGCAAAATCGCGCGGTGTTTTTCTGATCGGTGTGAACTCGCACGAACACGCCCGCAAGACCGCCGAAGATCACCCGGCACGCCATCCCACCAAGAACAACCTGCAGGATCTTGTCGATATCGCAATCGACTGCAAGGTCGCGATCGGTGACGCGGTCGTATCGCTGGACGGCATGAGCGAACGGATTGCAGCCGTGTCCACCTTTGCCAATGCGTTCGCGCTCAACTGCCTGGTGATCCGCGCCGTCGCCAAGCTGCTGGAGCGCGGGATCGAGCCGCCGGTCTGGCGGAGTGGCAATGCGCCGGGCGGCGATGAAGCCAATGGGCGGTTCATCGGGCGCTTCAGACACCGGGTGAGAGCGTTGTAGTCATGCTTCGGATCTGCGGCCGCGACCCGGCGACAGAACTGGTCATCGCCGTCACGGTAGACGGAGGCCGCATCGCCGCCGTCGAGCGCGCCGATTTTCCAGATGCTCCCTTCCTCTCCGCCGGCCTGGTCGACCTCCAGGTCAACGGGTTCGCGGGGCTCGATCTCAATGACGGTGCGCTGACACCGGCGACCGTTGTCGCCCTTGCCCATAAGCTCCTGGAATGCGGAGTCACCACCTTCCTGCCGACGGTGATCACGGCCAGCGAACAGCGGATCGCGACGACACTGGGAGTCATCGCGCAGGCTCGCGAAAGCGAGCCGTTGCTCGCCCACATGATCCCGTTCGCACATGTCGAGGGGCCCTTCGTTTCACCGCAAGACGGGCCCCGTGGCGCCCATCCGGCCGACCATGTGCGTCCGCCGGACGTGACCGAGTTCAACCGCTGGCAGGAGGCCTGCGGCGGCCTCGTCGGCATGGTGACGCTGTCGCCCCATTGGCCCGAGGCGCCGGACTTCATCCGTGCCGTCTCTTCGCAAGGCGTGCATGTCGCCATCGGCCATACCCAGGCGGACCACGACCAGATTACGCGAGCGGCCGATGCGGGTGCCGTGCTGTCGACCCATCTGGGCAACGGCGCCGCGGCGGTGTTGCCGCGTCACCCGAACCTGATCTGGAGCCAGTTGGCCGATGACCGCCTGACGGCATCGTTCATCGCCGATGGCCACCACCTGCCGGCCGAAACGCTGAAAGCCATGCTGCGGGCCAAGGGGCTGGAGCGATCCATTCTCATATCCGATACTGCAGCCCTGGGCGGACTCTCGCCCGGGACCTATGATCAGCCGGTTGGTGGCCGCGTGGTTCTCACCGCCGATGGTCGGCTCGGCATCGAAGGTACGCCCTACCTGGCTGGCGCCGCCCGTCCGTTGTGCGATGGCGTGGCGGCTGCCATTTCGATGGCGGAGTTGTCACTGGCGGATGCGCTGGGGCTGGCCACATCGAATCCGGGCCGCTTTGCGCAAGGGCGTGGCCGGCTGGCGGTTGGCGCCGACGCCGACGTCATACTGTTCGACTGGCAGGGCGGCGCGCGAAGTCTGGTCATACGGGAGGCCTATGTGCGTGGCGAGAAGGTATACGGCAAATGATCCAAGCCGGCGCCGCGGTGGTCGACGTGACACCCGGTCCCGGATTTGCCATGTCGGGCTTCGTAGCGCGGACGGAGCCGGCCGTTGGCGCTCATGATCCCCTGACCGTGCGCGCGTTGGCGGTCGAAGATACCGCCTTGATCGTCTGCGATGTGCTGGGTGTGAATGAGGAGATGAGCGCGCGCATCCGTGCCCGCTGCGCGCTGCCGGCCGACAACATCATCATCGCGGCGCTGCATACCCATGGTGCGCCGGCCTCCATGCCGGGCCGTGGCGGGAACGATGCGTCACCCGCTTTCCTGCAGGGGCTTGAGGATGCATGCGTCACCGCGGTCGCACATGCACGAAAACGGGCCCGGCCCTGCAGGTTGCTGACGGGATACGGCCGCGATCCCGGCATCGCGAGAAACCGCCGGCACGACGGTGGCACGGTCGACGACAGCCTGCCGGTGGTGAAGATCGCGGCGCAGGACGGAACTGTGGTCGCGGTGCTGCTGTCCTATGCCTGCCACCCGGTCGTGCTCGGTGCCGATAATCTGTTCTACACGGCGGACTATCCGCACTATGTCCGACTGGGCCTGGAGGAGGACAATCCTGGTTCCGTCGCCGTTTTCATGACCGGCGCCGCGGCGGACGCCAATACCGGCCATTCCGCGCAAGCGTCAGTGTCCCTCGCGGCGGATCCTCGTCGCAGTTTCGCCGAGGCGGAACGGATCGGGCGGCATATTGCCGATTGCGCGTCCGGAGCGACGCTGCAGGACGCCGGCGACGGCATTTCCGCTCGGGACGAATTGGTCTCGCTCCGGTTTGCGCGGCGCGAAACGCATCCGCCCGAGGCACTCGCCGCGAGATGGAAAGAAGATCTCAAATCGGTCGGACCCGCCCAGGCCGCGCTCCTGGCACAGTGGATTCTCTGGGCCGAGACCATCGCGTCTAGGACGCCGGAGCCCTGGACTGCGCGCGTCAGTGTCTTGGACTGGGGGGCGGTTCGACTGACTGCCCTGCCGGGCGAAGTTTTCGCCGAGACCGCTCACGCCATCCGCGCCCTGTCCGATCCGGGACACCCGTCCTTCGTGCTGGGATATGCAGAAGGCAATCCGGGATACATCGCCCCCGAGTCCGAATTCGCCCATGGCGGCTACGAAATCGACGAGGCGCATCGCTACTACGGATTTCCGGCGACCTTCGCCCCCGACTCGGTGCCGCGTCTTCTGGCGGCGGTCGAAAGGCTGACGGCACGCAATCAGTGAGGCCATCCGCCTGGATTGATTGACTGAGCCGGAATGA
>CBDBVB010000034.1:0-18576 GCA_965212545.1 Inquilinaceae bacterium | reverse complement strand
TTCGGGGTCGAGCGCGACGGCGACAATTTGCTGGCCGAAGGTGCCTATTCGGTCGGGTCGGACCTGACCGACGGCTATCCCGAGTTCAACATGGCCATGCTCAAGCAGCTCGGCTGGGACAATGAGCTCACCACGGATGAGCGCGCCGCCATCGAGGCGGTGGCCGGCGACGGCACTAACTGGAAGACCGACCTCTCCGGCGGCATCCAGCGGGTGGCGATCGCCCATGAATGCGCCCCCTTCGGCAACGCCAAGGCACGCGCCGTAGTTTGGACCTTCCCGGACCCGGTGCCGCTGCACCGCGAACCGCTCTATACGCCGCGGCGCGATCTGGTGGCGGATTATCCGACCTATGAGGATCGTCGGGCCTATCGCCTGCCGACGCTGTATGCCTCGATCCAGGCGCAGGACTTTTCCCAGGACTTCCCGATCATCCTGACCTCCGGGCGCCTTGTGGAATATGAGGGCGGCGGTGATGAAAGCCGCTCGAACCCATGGCTGGCCGAGCTGCAGCAGGACATGTTCGTCGAGATCAACCCGTTCGATGCCAACACCATCGGCATTCGCGACGGAGAGATGGTCTGGGTGCACGGTCCGGAGGGCGGCAAGGTCCGGGTGATGGCCATGGTGACCAACCGAGTCGGACGGGGCGTGGCCTTCATGCCCTTCCACTTCGCCGGGCATTTCCAGGGCGAGGATCTGAGGAGCAAGTATCCGCCGGGGGCGGATCCCTACGTGCTGGGGCGAATCGTCCAATACGGCCCAGACCTACGGATACGATTCTGTCACCCAGATGCAGGAAACCAAGGCAACGCTCTGTCGGATCGAGCGGGCGTAAGGAGCTGAGACATGGCACGGATGAAATTTCTCTGCGACGCCGAGCGCTGCATCGAGTGCAACGCCTGCGTAACTGCCTGCAAGAACGAGCACGAGGTGCCCTGGGGCGTGAACCGCCGCCGGGTGGTCACCATCAATGACGGCGATCCTGGCGAGCGCTCGATCTCGGTGGCCTGCATGCACTGTTCCGATCCGCCCTGCATGGCGGTCTGCCCGGTGGATTGCTTCTACCAGACCGACGAAGGCGTGGTGCTGCATTCCAAGGATCTGTGTATCGGCTGCGGCTATTGCTTCTACGCCTGCCCGTTCGGTGCGCCGCAATATCCCCAAGCCGGCAATTTCGGGTCCCGCGGCAAGATGGACAAATGCACCTTCTGCGCCGGCGGACCGGAAGAGACCGCAAGCGCTGCAGAGTTCCAGAAATACGGCCGCAACCGACTGGCCGAGGGCAAACTGCCGCTGTGCGCGGAGATGTGCTCGACCAAGGCGCTGCTGGCCGGCGATGGCGATCAGGTATCCGACATCTATCGCGAGCGCATCGTCGCCCGTGGCTTCGGATCCGGCGCCTGGGGCTGGGGCACCGCCTACGAGTTGAAGGCCCCGCGCGGTTGACGGGAGCAACGTCCTGATGAAGCGTTACGGACGGCGGTTCAGGCCGCCGTCCGGTTTCGCATGCGGCCTGCATGGTTGCGGGCCATTGCGCACCGGTTCGGACGATACTCTGATGGAGAGCAGAGCATGATCGGCACCCGAATGGGACGGTTGGCGCTATCCCTCGCCGCGCTTTCGATCCTTGTCCTCGGCGCCTGCCGCGAGGAAGAGCAGGACCGGATTCTGATGCAGCAGAAGGGCGTCTATCAGGGACAGGCGGACCAGCCGCTCAGCGAGGAGCAGCTCCGCGAGCTGCGCTTCCGCGCCAGCCAACAGAACTTCTGACGGTCGGGGGAACTCGCAATGCGTCGACTGCGCTATCTACTCACCGGCCTCGCGCCAGCGATCCTCGTGATGGGCATCATCTTCCTTGGCTTCAGCATCGTCGCCGGCTCCCTGGCGCAAGAGACCGGCGCACCGGCGACCGCGACCGCCGAACCGGGCGGCACCGTGCCCGGCGGCTCGCTGGGTGCCGCCAGCGACGCGGAGATCTGGCGAGCCGTCCGCCAAGGAGCACAGGGCAACGTCTCGATCCCGGACCGCCAGGCCGGCGTGCTGATCCAGTCGGAGGGAGAAGACTGGCGGGCGATCCGCAACGGGCCAGTCTCGGTGTATAGCGGCTGGGCACTGCTGGGGATATTCATCGTATTGGCCCTGTTCTTCGCCATACGGGGACGCATCCGCATCGAGTCCGGGCCCAGCAACCAGACTGTCGAGCGCTTCAACGGGATCGAGCGGTTCGGCCACTGGCTGACGGGCGGCTCGTTCATCGTGCTTGGACTGACCGGACTCAACATGCTGTATGGCCGCTATGTTCTGGCCCCGGTGATCGGACCGGAGGCGTTTGCCTGGCTGACGATGATCGGAAAATTTGCCCACAACTACCTGGCCTTCGCCTTCATGGTCGGGCTGGCGCTGATTTTCGTGCTCTGGGTGCGACACAATTTCCCGGACAAGACCGACCTGGTCTGGCTGTCCAAGGCCGGCGGGCTGTTCACGAAGCACAGCCATCCGCCCGCCAAGAAGTTCAACGCCGGTCAGAAGTTGATCTTCTGGCTGGTCATTCTGGGTGGGCTGTCGAGCAGCCTGTCGGGCCTGGCGCTGCTGTTCCCGTTCCAGTTGGTCCTGTTCGAGCCGACATTCGCGGTACTGAATATCATTGGCTTCGACCTGCCTTCCTCTCTGACACCGATGCAGGAAATGCAGCTCTCGCAGATCTGGCACACCATCGTCGGCGTGATCCTGATCGTGGTGATCGTGGGCCACATCTACATCGGTTCAATCGGCATGGAAGGGGCCTTCGATGCCATGGGCAGCGGCATGGTCGACCGGAATTGGGCGCGCGAGCACCACAGCTTGTGGGAAAAGGATCTCCAGGGCGGGACCAAACCCGCGGCCGGAGACGATTGAGTCCGCCCCTGCCGGCCCGGACCAGACATCAGGACGATGCACAGCCATGGCAGATATCAGACCAACATCCTGGATCCGCGGCGTGGCACTGTCCTTTGCCTTTCCGTCAGCCATTGCGATTGCGCTCAGCGTCGGTATTGCCCTGTGCAGCACACCCGCATCGGCCCAGCAGTTGACCGGCGAGGCAGCCGCGCAGAAGGTCGCCGAGACTTATGGCGTGGAGGCATTGCGGGTTCAGGAGATGCGCGCCGCGGACGGACGGGCGGCCTATGCAGTGACCGTGATGGCGCCGGGCGGGGATTTCAACGGTGCCTTCCAGGTAACGACATTGCTGGTCGACGCCCGAACCGGCGAGTTGATCTCCCAATACCGTCACACTCCCACTGGGCATGAGTTCTCCGGTGCGCCCTCCAACGTGCCGCCAACCGAGGTGGATGGCCCTGCCCTCCGCAGACGCAGCACGCGACCGTAAGAGCGACAGCAGCAGGCGACGTCAAATCTGGATGGCAAAGGCGGCCACGATTCTGGCATCGGCGCTGAGCGCGCTGGCACTCCTGGCCGGCGCCGGTCCTGCGTACGCGGATCTGGTGGGCCATGGTGGCCCGGTTCGTGGGATCGCGATATCCGATGACGGCAGCCGGGCCCTGACGGCCAGCTTCGACTACAGCGTCATCCTGTGGGACCTCGACAGGCAGTCCGTCCTTCACCGCCTGGAAGGCCATGACGCCGGCGTCAACACGGTCGCCTTCGTATCCGGAACCAACCTTGCCATCTCCGGCAGCGACGATCGCACCGTGGCCCTGTGGGATCTCTCGACTGGCATGATGCGCCAACGCTTGAACGGTCATTCCGCGAAAGTCACAGCCGTCGCCGTCTCCCCTGATGGCCGGTTGGCGGCATCGGCGGCGTGGGACCGGACCGTCAGGCTTTGGCAACTGGACGATCCGAGCGCTCCGGCAACGGTCCTGGTCCACGACAGCAATCTCAACGGCGTCGTCTTCCTGTCGGGCGGGGAAACGCTGGCCAGCGCCGACCGCGAGGGCGTGCTTCACCTTTGGCGAGTCGAGGACGGCGTGCGCGCCGGACGCCTGGACGGCCATGATTTCGGCATCAATGCCATCGCCGCGTCGAGGAATGGCACTGTGGCGATTTCCGGCTCGGCGGACGAGACGGTCCGGCTCTGGGACGTTGCCTCCCGAACCACTTTGGAACATCTTCATGGCCACGAAGGGCCGGTCTTCGCGGTCGCATTGTCGCCGGACGGCAACCTGGCCGCCTCCGGCGGGGCCGACGGCCGGGTCCGGCTCTGGCGGCGCGACGACGGTGGAATTCTCCGCAGCGACATCGACCATCAGGGTCCGGTGTGGGCGCTCGCCTTCTCGCCGGACGGGCAAAGGCTGTTGTCCGCGGGGATCGACGAGGTGGCCAGGGTCTGGGATGTCGCCACGGGCGCCGCCATCGACGGCGGCGGCACGGCGGTTCGCCCGATAGAAGTTGTAACGGTGGACGATCCGTCACTGCGCCGCGGTGCCCAGTTGTTTGGCACATGTCGTGCCTGCCACACGCTGACGCCGGATGGCGGCAACCGGGCCGGACCGACATTGCATGGCCTGATCGGCCGGCCGGCGGGCAGCGTGGCGGGATACAGCTATTCGCCGGCCCTGGCACAAAGCAACATCGTCTGGGACGAGACCACGATCAGCGAGCTGTTCGCGATCGGCCCGCACCGGCTGACACCCGGTTCAAAAATGCCGCTGCAGCGCATCCCGGACGCCTCGGACCGCGCCGAGCTGATCCGCTTTCTGGTCCGGATGGGGGGCCGACACGGGGGAGACTAATGCCAAAGAGCGGTGATAAGCTTCGGCCTGCCGACCAGGCCGAAAGGGAGGACTGCGAATGAGGTCGTTCGTGTTGAGTGTTGTGGCCACGATCCTGATCGCGGTCGCGGCCGCTTTCATCCTCAACGGACTCGGCTGGGACTCGGCATCCGTCTATCAGTCCAGCAATGTACGGCTCTAGTTGAGCCGGCGATCGGGCCATCGTGCCATGCTGTCATTGGGCTCCATAGCGGCCGGACGACCGATCCCGCGTGACAGGGTCTAGGCCGGACGATGAATGAGATTCTCGCCGCCTTTGGGCTGGCGCTCGACCTGATCGTCTCGCTCGATCCGGTCCTGGCCGGTATCGTCGGGCGTTCGTTGGCGATCAGCCTGACTGCCGTCGGGATTGCGGCCGCGATTGGCCTGCCGTTCGGGGCCATGGTCGCCGTTTTTCGATTTCCCGGCCGGCGGGCGGTCATCATCCTGCTGAACGCGCTGATGGGGCTCCCTCCGGTGGTGGTCGGTCTCACCGTTTATCTGATCCTGTCTCGTTCCGGACCGCTCGGTGTGCTTGGACTGCTGTTCACGCCGGCCGCCATGATCATCGCCCAGTGCATTCTGGTGACCCCGATCATAGCGGCCCTGGCGCACCAGGTGACGCGCGAGCTCTATTCCGAATACCGGGAACAGCTCTGCTCGTTCGGTGCCGGGCCGTGGCGGGCGGTTCGCACCCTGCTCTGGGATTCCAGGCTTGGCCTCGTCACCGCCGTTCTCGCCGGCTTCGGGCGCGCCAGCGCGGAAGTCGGCGCCGTGCTGATCGTCGGCGGCAACATCGCCCATCACACCCGCGTCATGACGACCGCCATCGCACTGGAAACCAGCAAGGGCAACCTGGCGCTGGCGCTGGGTCTGGGCATCATCCTGATGGTGCTGTCGCTCGGGATCAGCGGCCTTGCCGTCGTCATCGGCGACACGGCCTCAAAAAACCACCGATAATTCACTTCGCGCCCGGGCGGAATTGTCGAACTTTCTGCCTCCGCTGTGCGAAATATCACAGCGCCCGATGGCATTTTTGTCGATCCTCTGACGAACTCGGAGCAGAACCAAAGAAGTAATTGACGGTGGGGCCTTGGATTTTAGAGGCCGAAAATGCAAAAGACCCAATTCGTATTGAAAACCGACACTCCCGTGTGCCGCCCGTTACTCCCCGTTTCCGTTCGAATTCCGGTACTGGGCGCATTTCTGCTGGCTGCGTTGCCGGCGACAGCGCTGGGCCAATCGCTGAATACCAATTCTGTGAGACTCGCTGCCCCGATCTCGGTCATCCAGCCGAATTTGCAGCTGAGCAATCCGACACGGATGGTGACCCCTGCGATCACACAGACACTGGTACCAAGCAGAACACAGATCGCTCCGAACCTGGCGACCAGCGCGCTTCCGTCGATCCAATCGACCCGCGTGGCACCGGCGATCACCGGCCCGGCCGTGCCGCCGACCATCGTGGCCCCCGGCAGGCCGGTGACTGCCGCGGCCACCGGGCTTGGCCGACTGGTCGCACCCGGAACGGAGAACTCCAACGTCGTTGTGGCCCGGATCGGCAGCACCGCGCACGCCGACGTGTCTCGCCTGACGGTCGATTTCGATGGTGATGGGCTGATCAATTTCGAGATTGCGCCTGGGATCGTCGAAGTACCGGCCGAGGCCTCGGAGCGTGGCGGAAACGCCCTTGAGGGGCTGGTCGGACAGCATGTCTCCATGGCCACCAATACCGCCAACCGCGTCCTGGACAGCGTCATCAATGTCGAAGGCGTGGTCGCGGCCACGACCTTCGAGATCAACAACGGCACTGTCGTGCTTGGCGGCGTCAGACCGACGGCCGTCGCCGGGCTGGTCGACAACGGTCCCGCGACAAACCGGCCGGAGCCAGGCGTGCCGTCTCATGACCCGAACGGTGCACAAGGGCACGGCCAGGACAATCCGACCGGCGGGAATGGCGACCGGGCGGACAACGGCTCAAGGCCGGCAGACGACCTCGTGATCTGCCTGAGCCATGGGTGCTATGGAGGGGAGACGTCGGAACCGAAACCCGATGACCGGCCGGAGACCAATAACGGGACCGCGCCCGATAGCGGACCGGCGCCCGACCAATTGTTCCATTTCACCAGCTTTCGCGGGGCCCCGGCATCTGAGTCCGGCACCGAGTCAGCGCCTGGCGATCTGATCAACGTGTCGATCATGCTGCCGCTGAGAGGACGAGAGCCGGAAGGCGACCAGTTCTCCAATCACGGCAATGAGGAGATCTGGTAGCTCGAAACAGTCGCGGACGTTCAGACCGCGCGGGCATGGCGCCCGCCGGTCGGATCCAGATAGGCATCGAACACCGCCGCCACGCAGCGCAACAGGTGCCTTGCGTCGGGATTGACCCGGATGTTCGGCCCGGCGATGTCAACGATTCCGTCATCCGCGAATTGCGTCAGCCGCTCGATTTCGGGCGCGAACACAGCTGGGGATTCGGAAAACGACGCGCACATCTCGGCCAGGTCGACCCGCAGGTCGCACATGATCCGATCGATCACCGCCCGGCGCAACCGGTCGTCCCGGCTCAGGACGACGCCACGCGTCGTGGCTGGCCGGCCGCCTTCGACCGCGTCGCGATAGAGGTGCATGGGCGTCGCGTTCTGGACATAGCCGTCGGGCAGCGCGCCGATCGCCGAAGGCCCAAAGCCGATCAGCGCCGGCGCCCGATCGATCGTGTAACCCTGGAAGTTCCGTTGCAGACGGCCGTCGCGGGCGGCCAGAGCCAACGGGTCATCCGGGCGCGCGAAATGATCGAGCCCGACCGGCTGGTAGCCGGCTGCGATCAACGCATTCGCCGCCGCATCCGCTTGCGCCAGGCGCTCATGCCCGTCCGGCAAGGCGTCCTCCGGTATCAGCCGCTGATGTGGCTTGATGTCCGGCACATGCGCATATCCGAAAAGCGCAATGCGATCCGGCGACAGCGACAAGGCAGCCTCGACCGTCGTCAGCACGCTGCGCACGCTCTGGTGCGGCAGGCCGTACATCAGATCGAGGTTGAGCGCCCGGATGCCGGCGACTCGCAGCCGTTCGGCGGCGGATGCCGTGGTTTCCAGTGACTGCACCCTGTTGATCGCCTGCTGGACCCGAGGGTCCAACTCCTGCAACCCGATGCTGGCCCGATTGACCCCGATCTCCGCAAGCGCATGGATTTCCACATCATCGAGATCCCGTGGGTCAATCTCGATGGCAAACTCGGCATCCGCCTCAACGGCGAATCGGTCGCGCAGGCAATGGCCGAGCCTGAGCACATCGGCGGCTGCCAGGATCGTCGGCGACCCGCCGCCCCAGTGAAGGTGGCTGACGGGCCGGCCATGGCCAAGCCGGTCCGCCACCAGGTCGATTTCCCGCAATAGCAGGTCCACATAACTGGCGACGGGGCGGTAGCGTTGCACGATCTTCGTGTGGCAACCGCAGAACCAACACAGGCTGTCGCAGAACGGCACGTGCAGATAGAGCGACAGCGGCACCGATGCCGGCAGCGACATGAGCCAGCGATCATATGTTCCGGCATCGACCGACGGCTTGAAATGTGGCGCCGTCGGATAGCTGGTGTAGCGCGGGACGCGCCGATCATATTTCTCGAGAAGGTGGGGATCCATCAGGGGACTAGATTGGATTGGCGGCCGAATGGCCTTGATGTGGGTCAACCGGCGCCCGCGAGCGCAAGGACCGGATAGCCGAATCGGCATATCTTTCAGCCATTGCGTCCCATGCCTGCAGAACGGAGCGATCCATGAAAATGCTACTTGTCGCTTTTGCGACCCTGGGAGGCGCAGTGCTGCCGCTGCAGGCCCTGATCAACGCACGTCTCGGCAGCATGATGAACGGCCCAATCTGGGCGGTCACGATCTCCTTTGCAGTCGGAACGACGGGGCTGTTCGCCTATCTGCTGGTACTGCGCAGTCCTTTCCCAACCTTAGAGCAAGCGGCGACAGTCCCGGCCTGGGCGTGGCTGGGTGGCCTGCTGGGCGCCTTCTACGTGGTGGCGGCGACCACGACCGTCTCGAGTCTGGGGGCTGCGGCGATGATCTCCCTGGGGATCCTCGGCCAGATGACGGCATCGCTGCTGTTCGACCATTTCGGCATATTGACGTCCAGCCATCCGATCAGCCTGGCGCGGGCGGTCGGCGTGGCGATGCTGTTCAGCGGAGCGATGCTGATCGTCTGGAGTCGGTAGCCGCCCGCCGGAATTGAGTTGGATCATGGCAGTCGGCGGCGATCGGCCGCTAGATCGGCCATGATGTCATCAGCGCAAGCGGATTTCACGATTGGGATCGAGGAGGAGTACCTCCTAGTAGACCGCGAGACCCGGGACGTCGCATCAGACCCGCCGGCCAGCCTGCTGGCGGACTGCCGAAGTGCCCTGAAGGATCAGGTCAATCCGGAATTCCTGCGCTGCCAGATCGAAGTGGGGACGAAAGTCTGTCGCACCGTCGCGGAGACCCGCGACGATCTTGTCCATCTGCGTTCCACGGTCACCAGGATCGCGGCCGATCACGGGCTGGCGGCCATTGCTGCCTCGGCCCATCCGTTCGCCGACTGGCATGCCCTGAAGCACACCGACAAGGAGCGCTACAACAAGCTGGCGCAGGACATGGCGACTCCGATACAACGCATGCTGATCTGCGGGCAACACGTCCATATCGGGATTGCCGGCGACGACCGCCGCATCGATCTGATGAACCAGGTGCGCCGCTACCTGCCGCACCTGCTGTGCCTGTCGACCTCGTCGCCATTCTGGCAGGGTTTCGAGACCGGCCTGAGAAGCTACCGGCTGGCCGCCTTCAGCGAGTTGCCGCGAACCGGCATTCCGGATTTCTACCCCAGCTTCGCTGCCTTCCAGCAGCAGGTGGACACTCTCACCGGCGCCGGCGTGATCGAGGACGGGACCAAGTTGTGGTGGGATGTCCGGCCCAGCGCCCGGTTCCCGACCGTGGAGATGCGCATTGCGGATATGTGCTCGCGCCTGGACGACGCGCTGACCATCGCCGCTCTGTTCCTATGCCTGCTGCGCATGCTCGATCGGCAGGGCCGCGGGGAATCGGACGCCCTGTCGGCGGAGACCCACCTCATCAAGGAAAACCGCTGGCGCGCTGAGCGATATGGTTTCGACGAGGGGCTGATCGACGCCGAGCAAGGCCAGGTTGTTCCCTTCGACCAATTGCTGGACCGGCTGCTTGCGGCGATCCGCGAGGATGCCGAGGCCCTGGACTGCGTCGCCGAGGTTGAGAACGCCCGCGATATATTGGCCCGCGGCACCAGCGCACACCGGCAGCTCGAAATCTACCGGCAGGCCGTGGCGGACGGCGCCGATGCGCGGGATGCCCTGATGCGGGCGGTCGACTGGCTGATCGAAGAAACCGAACGGGGCCTGTAGTGAAAGCCACCTCTCCATTCAATGGCCGTGACCATGCGAATGGTCGTGTTCCTCGGCCGCCAGTTTCTCGAATTCCGGCAAGGGCCGTCCCGTGAAGTAGTCCCGGGTTCCGGGATGCAACTCCAGCTTGCCGTCCGAATCTGCCACGCTCAGCGTCGCCCCCGGTACCTCCGCCATAGACTCATCCAGGGTGCTGCTGACCAGATATGCATGGCTCGTCGGAAAGTCGACGCGGCAGAGCAGCAGGTGGTTCTCGAACCCGTAGAGGACACTGAGTGCCACCGCACCGATTTCGGTGAAGGGCGGTCTGCCTTCCGCCAAGGCGCGCCCATCGGCTCGCGGCAGCACCGCCACATCCAACTGATCGGTGGCGATCAGGCTGGCCAGCCTCTGCCGCGTCGGTGCCCTGCTGACCCGCGACCGGCTCTCAGGCAGTTGTATCGCCAGGATCTCGGCGATACCCCTCCCCAGCCCGTAACCGTCCGGATCGTCCCGGCTGCTGCCGATCAGCAGAACGCGTCGGCGATAGACCACCCATTGCCGATACGGGGTGTGGGCCGAACAGATCAGCCCCGCCGCAGCAGCGCTTCCCAGGCGGAGCGCGGACCTCCTGCTCAATCCATTCCGGTATCGGCTCATCTCTCGACGAACACGTCGAGCGGCAGGACCGCCGAAACGGTGTAGTTCGGGACATCCACCACCTGCCCGACCCTGAGATCGACGGCGACGCTGGACAGCACATAGGCCTGCTCGCGGCTCAGCCCATGCTCGCGCACGATATAGTCGATCATGTCGATCAGCGCGTTGCGCGCCGCCAGGGTCAGGTCCTCCGAGAGATTCTCCAGGGCGCCTATCTTGTCGCCGTCGATATAAGTCAGGAAGGGTGGGATTTCGCCGCTCGCCTTCAGCGGGAAGCCGACCGTCGCATAGAATGCGTTGGGCGCGATGTCCTTCAACTGATCGCCGCCTTCGTAGTGCGGCGATGTGATCACCGAGCCCTGCCCCTTCCTGAGTTCCGTCACCACCGTCACGGTCGCGCCCATCTCGATGGCGGTGCCTGACACCTCGCCGTCGCCCTGGGCGTAGTGGACGTCGCCGACGAACAGACCGCAGCCGTCGATGAAGCAGGGCAGCAGCAGGGTGGTTCCGATCTGCATCTGCTTCACATCCATGTTGCCACCGTTTTCGCGTGGCGGGATGGTCCGCAGGCACTCGTCCTTGTTGCTGCCATTCGGGCCGCAAATGTCGGCCGGCAGGGCGCCGACGGGCTGTGGCGGCAGCGCCACGCCGCCGACCGCGCCGAGGCCGGATTCCCGGGCGAGCCATGCGGCGGTCTCCGGCGCTCCCGGCAACACCCCGACGGACCCCATGAACGCGGAGAACGGAATGCGCACCCCCGGCATTCCATCGGACGTGGCGGCCAGCCGAGTCAGGCGCCAGTTCACGATGTAGGGGTCGGGGTAAAGATCGCGCAGGAACCCGAAACCCGGGACGATGACCGTATAGCCATACTGGTCCGGCTCGATATCGACCAGGGTGACCGCCAGCACATCGCCGCGCTCCGCGCCCTCGATGAATACCGGCCCGGTCATGGGATGAACCAGGTTGAGATCGATGGCCGTCACGTCGTCCACCACCGACTCCAGCGTCAAGCCACTGTCCAGCGCGTCCCGCGCCTCGAACACTATGAATTCGCCCGGCCTGGCCTGCGCCACCGGCTCGATCAGCGGATGATAGCGATTGAAGCAGTTCGGATCGTCGACACAGAAATCGCCGGACTTTTCGACCCGCACCACGGATTGCCAAGTGACGTCGGTGGTGTCGGCCTGCGCCGTGGAAACTGCCGCGGCCATCATCGCCGCACCGAGAACCATGATCGGAAAACGAGTCATCGCGCGCCCCCCAAAACTCGCCGAGCCGGTCTGACGCCATCCTGCGGCCATGCCGGACAGATTGTCTGCTTCGCGCTGACCTGCGCATCCTGGATGATGCGCTCTCTTACGGCCGCGCTCAATCCCTGCGCGAAAATCGACGATTGGGCGACTTACAAAGTTGCGGCAACCGCCGGCCCGACCTATACGATGCCGCCGCCCAGGCTGGCCTTCTGCGGACGTTCTTCGTCCTTGAGGGCGCGGTAGCCGCTCTCCCGATAGACCGCGAGCGGGTCCGCCGCGCCATCGGCGCGCAGCCGCGCCATGGCGAGGATCGGCCCGACATCGGTCTCGTAGGCGCGCTTCATGGTCTCCAGCGCCAGCAGGGCGTCGTTGGAGTCCTGCAGCGCCAGCAATCGAGCACGGTCGACCAGAAGGGCCTGCGCGTAGGCGCGCTGGATCGCCATCGCGCTGGTCATCAGGCTTTCGATCGGGTCGGTGATATTGTGCGACTGGTCCATCATGTAGGCGGGCTCGAAGCCCGGCCTTTGCTCCAGCTCGGCGGTCACGAGTTCGTGGAACACCAAAAAGAGCTGGAACGGGTTGATGGCCCCGGTGTCGAGATCGTCATCGCCGTACTTGCTGTCGTTGAAGTGGAAACCGGCCAGCTTGCGAGCATGGATCAGCCGCGAGACGATTTGCTCGATATTGACCGTCGGCGCGTGATGTCCGAGATCGACCAGGCAGTTCGCCTTCGGTCCCAGGGTGGAGGCGGCGAGGAACGAACTGCCCCAATCGCTGATGACAGTGGCGTAGAAGGCGGGCTCGAACAGCTTGTGCTCCAGGAACACCCGCCAGTCGTCGGGCAGCGCGTCGTAGATCGTCGACAGGGAGTCGAGGTAGCGCTCAAAGGCGCGGCCATGGCTTTGCTGCCCGGGAAAATTAGCCCCGTCGGCGATCCAGACGGTGATCGCCTTCGATCCCAGCTTCCGGCCGATCTCGATGCACTCGATGTTGTGGGCCACCGCCTGCTCGCGGACCGTCTTGTCGGTGTGGGTCAAGGAGCCGAACTTGTAGCTGAGGGCCTGGCCCGGCTGATCCTGGAAGGTGTTGGAGTTGACCGCGTCGAATCCCAGACCCAATGACCCGGCGGTCTCAATCAGCGCATCGTAATCGTCGACCTTGTCCCAGGGAAAATGCGGTGACACGGTCGGCGTGGCCCGCACCAACTGCTGGATGACGGCGCAGTCCTCGAGCTTCTCGAACACGTTGCGCGGCTCGCCGGGGCCCGGGAATCGGGCGAAACGGGTGCCGCCGGTGCCGACTCCCCAGGTCGGGATCGCGACACCGAACCGTTGCACGCTGGCGGTGATCGCCTCGATATCGATGTCGCGGCGGGCAAGCCGTCCACCAAGCGCGTCGTAATCATCATCGAGCTCGGCGCGCGCAGCCGCATTCGAACGCTCGATCAGCGCGTCGTCGATAAGAGTTCCTGCCATGCCTGCCTCTCCTCCCGGCTCACGCTCAGACCGGTCTTGCCGCCGAGCGTGCATCGTGTCGGCTCAGCGCGTAAAGGCCCCGGAATTGCCGGCATCGACGTTCAGCGCGTTGCCAGTGGATTTCAGGGATCTGTCGCTGGCGAAGAAGTATACCGCCTGGGCGATATCCTCGGGCAGGACATTGCGCTTCAGGAGCGAGCGCTGACGGTAGTGCTCCTCCAATTCGGATTCGGCGATGCCGTAAGCCTTCGCCCGGCCCTGGCGCCATTCCCCGGACCAGATGCGTGAGCCTTGCAGCACTGCATCGGGATTGACCGTGTTGGCGCGGATGCCCAGGGGCGCCCCCTCCAGCGCCAGGCAGCGGGTCAGATGCAGCGCTGCGGCCTTGCCGCTGCAATAGGCGGACGCGCCCGGCGAGGCCGCCAGTGCGTTCTTGCTGCCGATGGTGACGATCGACCCGCCCAGGCCCTGGGTCTTCATCACCGAGAAAGCCTCCCTGGCCACCAGGAACACACCCTTGGCCAGCACGTCCATGTTGCGGTCCCACATCTCCGACGTGGTGTCTTCGACCGGCGCGGAACTGGCCAGTCCGGCATTGGCGACGACGATGTCGAGGCCGCCGAAACGATCGACGGTCCCGGCGACGACCGCACGTACGGCCTCCTCGTCGGTGACATCGCCGGCCAGCCCGTGCACCCGGTCGGCGCCGAACCGATCGACGAATTGCGCCTGGGCCTCGGCCAGCGCGCCCTCCGCGATATCGGTCAAGACGACACAGGCGCCCTCGTCCAGCAGCCGCTCGGCCACCGCCCTGCCGATGCCGCCGCCGCCGCCGGTGATCAGCGCCACCCGCCCAGCCAGGCTCTTCGGCGGCGGCATGCGTTGCAGCTTGGCCTCTTCAAGGAGCCAGTATTCGATATTGAAGGCCTCCTGCTCGTCGAGCCCGACATAGCTGTCGATCGCCGAAGCGCCACGCATCACGTTGATGGCGTTCACATAGAATTCCGAAGCGATGCGCGCGGTTGCCTTGTCCTTGGCGAAGCTGATCATGCCCACCCCCGGCACCAGATAGATCACCGGGTTGGCATCGCGCATGGCCGGGCTGTCCGGATGCCGGCAGCGCTCGTAATAGGCGGCATAGTCGGTCCGGTAACCGTCCAGCAGGGAGTCCAGCGCGGCACCGTCGGTATCCGCCGGCAGCACCAGCGGCCGGATCTTGGTGCGCAGGAAATGATCGGGACAGGACGTCCCGAGCGCCGCCAGGGCGGCGAATTCCTTCGAACCGACGAATTCGGTCACCGTGTCGCTTTCGTCGAAATGCCCGACCTTCGGCTCGTGCTGGCCGATGCGGCCACGGATGCGCGGCATCAATGTCCGTGCCGAGAGTTGCCGGTCATTGGCGGCGACGGCCGGCACCAGGATGCCGCCGAACGCCGATCCAGACGCGCTTCGGTCCAGCCAGTCCTGAGCCTTTTGGATGATCCTGAGAGTGGTCTCGTAGCAGCCCTTCGCGTCTTCCGCCCAGGTGAACAGGCCATGTCCGCCGAGCACAACGCCCACATGGTGCGGGTTGTCTCGGGCCAGCGCCTCGAGCTTCAGCCCGAGATCGTAGCCTGGCCGCTGCCAGGGCAGCCAGCCGATCTCGTCGCCATAGATCTCCGCCGTCAGCGCCTGCGAGTTCTTTGCCGCGGCGATAGCGATGACCGCGTCGGGATGCATGTGGTCGACGTGGCGGTACGGCAGATAGGCGTGCAGCGGCGTGTCGATGCTGGCGGCGCGCGGGTTCTGATTGAACGTGCAATGCGGCAGCAGGCCGACCATCTCGTCCTCATGGTCGATCCCGCGATAGCGGGATTTGATCTGCTGCAGCTTGTCCATGTAGAGCGTAGCGAAGCCGTCGAGCCCCATGCTGCCCAGATCGCCGCCGGATCCCTTGACCCACAGCACCTCGACGTCCTCGCCGGTCAGCGGATCGGGCATCGGCAGTTTCACCGACGTATTGCCGCCGCCGTAATTGGTGATCCGCTTGTCCGCCCCCAGCAGGTTCGAACGGTAGCGCAAACGCTCGGGCTCGCTCATCCCGGCTGCTTTTGCGTCCTCCCAAAGATTGGCGAGTGGTGGTGTTGGTGCCGTCATCAAAGCGTCCTCAAGGCAATTCCACGGGCTCAGGACTACAAAGCGGCGGGCGCAATGTCAATCATGTTTGATCATAATTGGTCGTATCAGAGCCATGTTGCGACGCAATATGATTGAAATTGATTGACAATGGACCGATAGCTGCCAAAACTGCGTCGCTATGGGATTTCGTATGCACGAACGCCAACGCCATTCCGCGATCCTGCGCGCCGTGTCGGAACGTGACCTGGTCACCGTCGCAGAGTTCGTCGATTTGCTGGGCGCATCGCCGGCGACAGTTCGCCGCGACCTGAACCAGCTCGATGCCAGTGGCCAGCTGCGCAAGGTACGCGGCGGCGCAGAAGCGCTGGAGCCCTTTCAGGAACCCAGGCTGGATGCCAACGGGTTTCACGACAGCGAGCCGCGCCACGCCGAGCGCAAACGGGCCATCGCCCGCAAGGCGGCCGAGTTGATCGCCGATGGCGAGTCGATCATCGTCAACGGTGGCACGACGACCTACCGGATGTGCGATCACCTCGCCGGGCGGAGCCTGCAGGTCCTGACCAATTCCCTCGCCATGGCCAACCGGCTGATGGCGCTGGGCGGCAACCGGGTGATCCTGCCGGGTGGCGAGATATACGCGGGCCCGCAGCTGATCCTGAGCGCCTATGAGAGCGACACGACCATCGATCACTTCTATGCGTCAAAGCTGTTCATGGGCGCCTACGCTGTCCGCGCCCATGGGCTGATCGAAACCGATCCGCTCCTGATCAAAGGCGAACAGAAGCTGATCCGCCAGACCGAGGAGCTGATCGTACTGGTCGACAGCAGTAAGTTCCAGCCGCGCGGAAGTCTCATCTTCTGCCCGCTGGAGCGGATCGACCGGCTGATCACCGACAACGACGCGCCCGACGAGGCGCTGGACATGCTGGACCGGGCCGGTGTCGATGTGATCATCGCGCCGACAAGCGGCTCATCGGCTTTCAGCAGCACCGAATGATGTCTGCGTGACAAACACGCAGTAAGAGGGAGAGCGGTCATAGGAGTCTTGGAATCATCGGAGCTGTTTGATGTGCCCGGCCCGCTGATCTCGATCTGTCTCGACGAGGTCGCCGTTGCGCTGTCCGGTGTATTGCACTGCACCTCCGATCACGCCGTCGACAACCCGCGATCGACCGGGAGCATGCCTGGCTGGTCGGCCCATATGGCCGGCTTCCTGGAGCCCCATCCCCGCACCGCGACAGTGGCCACGCCGCCGCGCCAACTCTTCCAACGGCCATGAGCACCGCGGTTCTCGACGTCGGCAAGACCAATGTGAAGCTTGTGGTGGTCGACGAGGATGGCCGGGAGCTGAGCAGCGTCACGCGTCCGAATGCGACACGGCCGGGACCGCCCTATCCGCATTGCGATGTCGATGCCATCTGGGGTTGGCTGATCGACGAGCTTGCCGGCGTCGCTCGGGAAACGCCCATCGATACCCTGGTGCCGGTCGCCCATGGCGCCTGCTCGGTGCTGATCGACGACGACGGTCTCGTCCTGCCGGTCCTGGATTATGAACATGACGGGCCGGACAGCATACATGACGCCTATGCAGCCGCGATCGATCCCTTCTCCGAGACGCTGACCCCGCTGCTGCCGCTGGGGCTCAACGTCGGCAAGCAGGTCTACTGGCAGCGGCACGCCTTTCCCGACGGATTCGCCGAGGCCAGACATCTGTTGATGTGGGCGCAGTATTGGAGTTGGCGGTTGACCGGCGTCGTGGCTTCGGAAGTCACCTCGCTGGGTTGCCACACGCATCTGTGGCGACCGGGCGAGTGTGAGACCAGCGCATTTGCCCGACGCGAAGGCTTCGATCAGCTCCTGCCGACGGTGCGCCCGGCCTGGGAGAGCCTCGGCCCGCTCCGCCCGGAGATTCTCCGGGCGACCGGGGTCGACCCGAACTGCCGTGTGCTGTGCGGGATCCATGACAGTAACGCGTCCTACCTGCCGCATCTGATCGGACAGCAACCGCCCTTTACGGTGGTGTCCACAGGCACCTGGGTCATCTGCATGGCGGCGGGCGGCGATCTCGATAGGCTGGACGAGGCCCGCGACATGCTGGCGAATGTCGACGCAACCGGCGCCCCGGTCCCGTGTTCTCGCTTCATGGGCGGACGCGAATTCGCCGCCATCGCCGGGGAGCAAGACTCGGATGGTGAGGTCCGTGCCGACGATGTCCAGGCGTTGATCGACGCCGAGATCTTCGCGCTGCCAAGTTTCGCGCCGGACAGCGGACCATACCAGGGCCGCCAGGGCCGCATCACCGGCGAGATCCCCGACACCCCGGTGGCACGTGCCGCCTTGGCGGCGCTCTACTGCGCCCTCGTCACGGATGATTGCCTCAACCGCATGGGCGCTGCGGGTCCGATCTACGTCGAGGGGCGCTTCACGAAGAATCCGGCCTATCTCGGCCTGCTTGCGGCTCTCCGGCCGACCCAACCGGTATTCGCCGCGGACGAGGGCACAGGAACAGTATCGGGCGCCGTACACCTCGTCGCATGGGGCGCACAAGGACAGTCCGAAAAGAGCGAGGCAGCGCCTGCGACCGCCATGCCCATCACCGGCATCGATGCCTATGCGCGCGCCTGGAGGCGGCAGACGTGAGAGCCTCTCCGAAATCGGGCACCCGCAGCCCCAAGCGGGAGGTTTAGGGCCATGCCGGAGACACCGGCCGTCGAGCTTGCCGGAATCGGCAAATCGTTCCCCGGCGTTCGGGCCCTGAGCGACGTCAATTTCGATGTGCGCGCCGGCGAAGTCCACGCGCTTCTGGGCGAGAACGGCGCGGGAAAATCGACCCTCATCAAGATCATGTCCGGCGTCCATCGGCCCGACACGGGCAGCATAAAAGTCGATGGAAGCGATGTCCGCTTCGACAGCCC
>CBDBVB010000033.1:0-183052 GCA_965212545.1 Inquilinaceae bacterium | reverse complement strand
TGTTGAGCATCGGACAGATTATCGGCCGGTCCGTCGGCGCATTGTGGTGCCGGCGGTGGACTGTGCTTGGACTCATGGTTGCCTGGCTGGTGCTGGACGGTCTTCTGCTCGGCTATCTGAATGCCCTCCATCCTCCATACGGGTTGATGCTGCCACCCGGTGTCCTGGACGTCATTCATCTGGACTGGTTCCTCTCTGGATGGTTCCAGATCTTCCTTCTTCTGCCAGAGCAACTCGTTCGAGACGTCGTTCGGGCGGTGTTCGTGGGTGTCCTCCTGCGAGCGCTGCTTGCGCCGGTCCCCGGTGCAGGGGCTCGGGGCAAGGCCGGTTTCGTGGTCCCGGTTCTGCTGGTCCTGGTTGTCGAGATCGCCTGGACGATGATTCTGTTCCCACTCGACTACGGTTTGTCGCTCACGATCGTCCAGGCCGAATCCGACGGCCTGATCGACACGGAGACAATTGGGATTGTGTCGCCGCTGGTGAGGGGAGCAATCTTTGCCTGCTATGCGCTCGCGATGTCTAAGCTCTGCTTCGTCTATCCGAACGCGGCAGTGAGGAATGCGCTACTGCCGGTGCGAAGCTGGCATGACACCGGTGGCCTGGCGGCGAGACTCTTCCTGTTGTTCGTCATGATCCCAGTTCCGTTCGTCATCATGCGCATTTTGTTGACGGTTCTGGTCTTCCAGCAGGGCTCGTTTGCGGATGCGCAGCAGGTTTCCTTTGTCATTTCACTGCTGAAATCGGTCCACGAGATTCCAACGGCGATCGTTACGTTCACAGTCGTCGCCGTCGCCTATGTGGCGGCGACCGGGCATGCACCCGCGCCATACCCGGGACCGAGCGTTCGCCGCGGCAACTGGCGAACGTCTTCGAATAGCAGTTTTCGGCTTGCGCAAGCGGTCGACAGTTCGGATGGTGCCGCTGCCGGCCGCATGGATGCGGCGCCGGATGGCAGGGGATCTGGACCAGGGCATGAACAAGCTTGACGTCGGATTGGCGCTGAAGACCGCTTGCGGTTCGATCTGGCTGCAGCGGCGGCCATTGGCGGCCCTGTCGGTGGTGCCGGTGCTGCTGGTGGCGGTGATCGATTTGCTGGCCCGGCCCTATGTGGCAGGGCTGGAACAGATTCTGGCCATTGCTCCGGACGCCGAGTGGCAGACCGGTATCGTGGTTGCCGGGCAGATCCGGGACGTGCTCCATATGGCGGTATGGACGGTGCTGGAATTGGCCTGTTACCGCTTGTTCCTGCTCGGTCCCGGGTCGGATCTGCCCGGATCGAAGATGTGGGCGATCTATGTCAGCCTGTTGGCCTTCAACATCGCCCTGATGATGCTGATGAATGTCCCCAGCCTTGTCGTCAACTACGCCGAGATCACCGGCCGGTCGCCGAGTTGGCAGTTTGTAAAACTGGTGATATTCGCCGCCTATATGTTCGTGTCGATCCGGCTGGTCTTTGTCTTTCCGGCGATCAGCCTTGGAAATCCCTGGGATCTGCCGCAGCGCTGGACTGAGACGGAAGGCAATTTCTGGCGCCTGCTCTTGCTTTTCATCCCCGCGTACCTGCTGGTGATCCTGCTCACCTCGCTGTTTTCCGGGCTCGGCATCCAAGTGAACGGCAGTCTGGCAGCGTCCGGCGGCCTGTCGGTGTTCGGCGCCCTGGCCGACAGCGTGACCAGTTGGGCGTTCCTGCTCTTTGCGACCGCGGCTACGGCCGCCGCCGTGACTCAGTTGACGGACATCCGGGCGCCGGCATGACCGGACAGGGCCCGGGCCCGACCGAGATCGTCTCGCGCTTCGACTAGCCTGCACTTCTCATACTGGCCTCGCCACCTCCGCGCTTGGATTCCCGCCATATGAAATGCTATGGACTGCCCCCCGGCCTGCCGGCACGGCGGATGGGCCAAGAAAAGTCAGAAAAGCAAGACAACAGAAAGGGATTGTCCGCCATGCGCGTCTACTACGATCGCGATGCCGATGTGAACCTGATCAAGACCAAGAAGGTCCTGATCGTCGGATATGGCAGTCAGGGCCACGCCCACGCCGCCAATCTGCGCGACAGCGGGGTCAAGGATGTGCACATCGCGCTGCGCCCCAGCTCGGCGACTGTGAAGAAGGCGGAGGCCGCAGGCTTCGAGGTGATGAGCCCGGCCGACGGCGCGGCCTGGGCCGACGTCATCATGATGTGCGCGCCCGATGAGCTTCAGGCCGAAATCTACAACGAGCATATCGGCCCAAATCTGAAGGACGGCGCGGCGATCGCCTTCGCCCACGGCCTCAACATCCACTTCAGCCTGATCGAGCCGTCGGCCGGACATCGACGTCTTCATGATCGCGCCCAAAGGGCCCGGGCCACACCGTGCGCTCGGAATACCAGAAGCGGCGGCGGCGTGCCCTGCTTGATCGCGGTTGCACCAGGACCCCAGCGGGCAATCCGCCTTCAGGATGATCGGCGCTGTCCTACGCCAGCGGCGATCGGCGGCGGCCGCGCCGGCGTGATCGAGACCACCTTCAAGGAGGAGTGCGAGACCGACCTGTTCGGCGAGCAAGTGGTGCTCTGCGGCGGCCTGACCGCCCTCATCCACCGCCGGTTTCGAGACCCTGGTCGAGGCCGGCTATGCGCCGGAGATGGCCTATTTCGAGTGCCTGCACGAGGTCAAGCTGATCGTCGACCTGATGTACGAGGGCGGCATGGCCAACATGCGCTACTCGATCTCCAACACCGCGGGAATACGGCGACTACACGCGCGGACCGCGGGATCGTGACCGACGAGACCAAGCGCGGAAATGAAGCGTATCCTCGACGAAATCCAGACCGGCAAATTCACCCGGACTGGATGCTCGAGAACCGGGTCGGTCAGAACCAGCTTCAAGGCCACCCGCCGTCGTTCCGCCGAGCACGAGATCGAGCAGGTCGGCGAGAAGCTGCGTGCCATGATGCCCTGGATCGGCGCCAACAAGCTGGTCGACAAAGAAAAGAACTAGCGACCGACCTGACCGTGCCGGCCTCATGTTTCGACAAGCTCAACATGAGGCTTTGAAAGACCAATCAGGCCGATAGAACCCTCATCCTGAGCCCGTCGAAGGATGAGGCCGGACCCGCCCGGACCGTCGGCATTCATGCGTCGTGGTCTCGCGGTTCGGCCCTGCGCGTTGCACGACAATCCACCCAAGACTTGCCGCTTGCTGGGGCCATTGCCGCGCCGCCGCACCTCAACCATGGCCCTGTGACGCACAAGAGTGTATTTTGTGATTTATTCAATGCAATTTTGTTTCAAATTCCATTTATCCGCAGGTAGCGGGCAGTCTTGGGGAAAGTCGACATGCCCAGCACCCGGTCCGAAACCGCCTTCGATTGCATCGTCCTCGGCGCCGGCATTGCCGGCGTCACTGCCGCCGAGACTTGCAGCAGGCCGGCCTGAAGGTCCTGCTGCTGGAGGGCTCCGACCGGGTCGGGGGCCGCATGTATTCGGTCTGGGACTTCGTGAAAAAGGATGGCAAGCCGATCCCGGCCGAAGCCGGCGCGGAATACATCCATGTCGAGCCGTCGGAACGCTATCAGGCATTCTGGGACGAGGTGCACAGCCATCGCTTCACGGCCTCGTCGCTCCACAAATGCGGAACCGGCCATTTTCGTGTTCCCCGCAATCGCCTGTTCTTCCCCTCCTGGAAACAGACCAAGATGCTGGCCGAGGTGGTCTTCGTGCCGGATCTATGGTGCGTGCAGGCCTGCCTGGAGAAGCTGCGCGACTTCGATTGGAAGCGCTCGGCCGACATATCCGCGAAGGAATTCGCCGCCCACTGCCGCCATGATGAGAAGCTCAGCGCCCCGTGCCTTCGCGCTTCTGGATTACACGCTGACGGCGCACACGCCGGGCATGATCGACGATCTCAGCATTGCTGGCATCGCGTCGGATGCGATCCCCGACCAACTGATGGAGCCGACCGAATACCGCATGGAGTTGAAGAGCTCCCAGCGCCATGACGTCTGCGGATTCGACCGGTTGCCCGACGCCATATTGAGGAATTTCAAGAAGGCCGGTGGCACGCTCAAGAAGAGCCGCTTCGGCAAGACCGATTGCCGGATCGTCAAGGTGCAGCGGCGGCCCGACGGCAGGGTCGAGGTGACCACCGAGGGCGGCAAGACATTCCACGCCAGTGCCGCGCTGTGCACGTTCTCTGCCGGCATGCTGAACCCGGACACGGGCGATGGCGGGGCGATCTTCGATGATCTGTTGACGCCGGCGAAACGAAGGGCGCTGGAGATGATCGGCATGGGCGCCATCACCAAGTTCGGACTGGAATTCAAGGAGCGGATCTGGAATGACGATCAGCGGCCGCAGCCCATATGTCGGTGCTCAGCAATCCGCGCGGCAAGGCCCGCACCTTCTTCTCCAACTACCCTAAGGAGCATCACGGGCCGCATGTGCTGACCGGCCTGCTGATGAATCAGGACCACCGCCGCATCGCCAAGATGACCGATGCCCAGGCGATCGACCACGTGTTCACCGCGCTCGGTCGGATCTATGGCAAGGGCCGGTCGTGGAAGCAGGAGGACCTGCTTGTCAGGAGCCCCGACCATCCGCGCGGCGCCTTCGTCGCCAATTTCATGCGCCAGGACTGGTCGAAGGACCCGTTCGCAAAAGGCGGGAACTCCTATCTGCGCTTCGTCCCCAAGCGTCAGCGCAAGATGGCTGCGTCATCGGCGCGCGAGGCCTTGAAGGACCCGCGCGACTCTCTGCCGGTCTTCTGGGCCGGCGAGGCCACCGCGCCGGCCTACGATCCGACCTACCAGCCGCTGGCGGTGCACGGCGCCTGGAAGAGCGGCGTCGGTGCGGCGGAGGACATCCACCATTTCCTCAACGACAGCCATGGTGACGCCGCGCGTTCGGCAGGTACTACAAGGGACCGATACGCCGTCGCGCGGTAACTCCGGCCCGGCCAAGGCGGTCGTCTTACGCCACTCGCCCGCGCGCCGCCACCGGGTAGCTGCGTTCGACCGTGTCGCCCACGACACCGTGCACCACATCATGCAGGTTGGTGACGGCACAGGCGTGGTTCGGGATGATCGTCAGGACGTCGCCGATCGCCGGCCGGCCGCTTGCGCCTGAAAAGTCCAGGTTCCCGTGCTCCTCGCTCATCTGGTAGAGGCGGGCGGCAGGAAACTCCAAGACGGTGCCGTGCCCCCGGATGTTCATCACGTCGGACGACAGCGTCTTCGAGCCTGAATCGACGATCACCCGGTCGGCGGTCGGTCGGCTGACCACGGTGGCGCGGATGCTGAGCGCGCAATCCTCAAGACGTGGCCGCGCCGTACTCCACCTGTGAGCGGTCGATAGTAGATGTAGGTGCCGGCGCGGTGCTCGGTGGCCGCCGTCACCGTCATGCGCCGTCCACATATCCGGCGAGCCGCCGCCGCTGACCACCGGCACCTCCAGCCCGGCGGCGGTGCACTCCGCGATGGGACTCGGCCAGGAAGGCCTGCACCGCCGGCTGCCGCACCTGGCGGTGGATAGGTCATCAGCCCGGTGAAGGCGATGCCCGGCAGGCCATCGATCTGCCGCGCCAATGACGTCAGGACCTCGGCCGGGCTTCTGCACGCCGCAGCGCTTGGCGCACCGGTATCGCATTCGATCAGCACCGGACACCGACAGGCCGGTGGCGTCGAAAGCCTCCTTGACAGCCCCTCTGCCGTCTCGGACGCTGTCGCAGGTCAGCGAAAGCGTTGATGCGTCCGGGCCAGATCGCCACCGCGCGGCGCAGCTTCTGCGGCCCGACCAGGTTGTATGGGAATGAGGATGTCGTCCAGCCCGGCATCGGCCATCACCTCGGCCTCGCCCAGCTTCTGGCAGGCGATGCCCTTGGCGCCCAAAGTTCGACCTGCCGCTTGGCGAAGTCCGGGAATCTTGTGGGTCTTGATATGCGGCCGGTTGGCGATTCCATGGGTATCGCAATATTCCTGCAGCCGTTTCAGATTGCGCCCGACCCGGTCGAGATCGATCACAATCGCAGGGGGTTTCCAACTCGTCGACCCGCATGGGGGGGCTCCTCAATCGCAACGAAGGGCCGGACTATATCAGCAGGTTTCCCGACTACGCGGCCTGGATAACTTCTTTCCGAGCGGTTTTCCGCATGGCGGCCATGTTCGCAACGACCTCGGTTTCGCGAAGTCAGGCGGCACAGCTGGTAACCTTACCGTCTTCCGGCAGCAGCGTATTGCGGCGAATTATTTGTCGAACTCGGGCGCCGATCGCGGGCCATGGGGTCGGCGGCGGGCGGCTGGGCAATGCATGACCGGCTGTCCGAATCGAACTGGGGAGGAAACACAGATGGAACGAAGGGATCTGTTGAAATCCCGGCGGCATGGGATTGGCGGCGGCCGGCATTGCCGCCGGCGCCGGCGTGACACTGACCGCCAAGCAGGCGGCGGCGCAATCGGCGTCCGACAGCCTGCTGCGCAAGGTTCTGGATCGCGGCCATCTGATCGTCGGCACCGGCAGCACCAATGCGCCGTGGCATTTCGAGGATGAGGATGGCGCGCTGGTCGGCATGGACATCGCCATGGCCAAGATCCTGGCCAAGGGCCTGTTCGACGACGAGACCAAGGTCGAGTACATCCGCCAGGACCCGGCGGCGCGGATCCCGAACATCGTCACCGGCAAGGTCGACATCGTCGCCCAGTTCATGACCGTGACGCCCGGCCGCGCCCAGCTGGTGGCGTTCACCCGGCCATATTATGTCGAGGGCATCGCGCTTGCTGGCCCGCCCGGACGCCGACGTCAAGACCTTTGACCAGTTGCTGGCGGCCGGATCGGATGCCCGCATCTCGATCCTGCAGAACGTCGATGCCGAGCAATCGGTGCACGCCGTGTTGCCGGAGGCCCAGGTGCTGTTGATCGACACCCAGGCCAACGTCATCCAGGCGCTGGAATCGCGGCCGGGCCGACGGCGCCGCGGTCGATCTGTCGACCGTGCGCTGGCTGGTGCGGCAGGATCCCGACCGCTATTTCGATGCCGGCAAGCGTTGGTTCAGCATGCTGTACAGCGCCGCGGTGCCGCAGGGCGACCCGGACTGGCTGCATTATGTGAACACCGCCTTCGACGTGGCGATGCACGGCCATCAGACCGACATCTACGATGGCGCCTTCGCCGATTATTTCGGCCAGACGCCGCCGGCGCGCGAGCCCGGCTTCCCGGCCATCTAGCGGTTTGGCAACGGACCGGAGCTCCTCGGTCGCGACCCCCCTGCCATTCGCTTCGGCGAACGGTCGGGGCGGGCGAGGGGTGTTCTGGTCGGCATCGCGATGGCGCCGGTGCCGGGGGAGCGGCGACGCCTTGGACTACCATTTCAGCTTCAACCTGATCTGGCGGCATTTCGACCGGCTGTATGAGGGCCTGTTGCTCAGCCTCGTGCTGGCCCTGGTGTCGATCCTGATCGGCATGCTGATCGGGCTGGCCCTGGCGCTGGTGGCGACCGGGCCGAACCGGCCGGCGCGGATGATCGTGGCCGGCTATGTGGAATTCATCCGCAACGTGCCGCTGATCCTGCTGGTCTACCTGCTGTTCTACGGGGTGCCGACCATCGGCGGCTTCGCCTACGGGCCGACCACCTCCTTCATCATCACCCTGTCGGTCTATTCCGGCGCCTATCTGGTGGAGGTGTTCCGCGCCGGGCTTCGACGCGGTGCCCAAGGGGCTGATCGACGCCGGCAAGGCGATCGGCCTGACGCCGTTCCAGCGCCTGCTCTATATCCGGCTGCCGACCATGTTCCGCATCGTCATGCCGTCGCTCAGCAACACCTACATTTCGCTCTTCAAGGACACCTCGATCGCCTCGGTGATCGCGGTGCCGGAGCTGACCTACGGGGCGCAGTGGATCAACTTCAACACCTTCCGGATCATCGAGGTCTACATGGTGGTGACGCCCATGTACCTGGTGACCGGCTACGCCATCCTGATCGGCCTGCGCCAGGTCGAGCGGCGCCTCGAGCTGAGGCGGTAGCACATGGAGGTGATCGCCTATTCGCTGCCGTTTCTTGGACAGGGCCTGCTGGTCACGCTGGAGGTCTCGGCGCTGGTGGTGGGACTGTCGCTAGGGTTCGGCCTCGTGATGGGAGTCGGCGTCACCTATGGGCCGTTGGCCCGTCGCGTGGCCGGTGCGCGGCTTCAGCGACCTGATCCGAGGCATCCCGGTGCTGGTGCTGATCTTCTTCGTCTATTACGGCATGCCGGCGATCGGCGTCGATCTGGACAATACTGGGCCGCGGTCGCCGCCCTGTCGGCGTTCATGACGGCGCATGTGATCGAGATCGTCCGCGGCGCCCTCCAGTCGATCCATCACGGCCAGACCGAGGCCGGCAAGGCGATCGGCCTGACATTCGGGCAGCGCATGGTCTATGTGATCTTTCCGCAGGCGATCCGCCGCTTCCTGCCGCCCTGGATCAATGCCGTCACCGATGCGGTGAAGGGCAGCGCGCTGGTCTCGCTGATCGGCGTCGTCGATCTGATGCTGGCGGTACAGCAGGTGATCGGGCGCATCTACGAGCCGATGCCGCTCTATGTGCTGGGCGCGCTGATCTATTTCACGATCAACTATGCCCTGTCGACCCTCAGCCGCCGGCTGGAGGTGCGGTATGCCTTTGTCAGGGAGTAAGCCCGTGAGCGACGGCCAAGCCATCGTCGAGATCGCCGGTGTGGAGAAACGCTTCGGGACGCTGACGGTGCTCGACGGCGTCGATCTGGTGGTCCGACGCGGCGAGGTGGTGTCGGTGATCGGCCCGTCCGGCGGCGGCAAGACCACGCTGCTGCGCTGCATCAACCTGCTGGAGCCCTACGATGCCGGCAGCATCAAGGTGGATGGCCGCGAGGTCGGCTACCGCGATACCGGCAATGGCCGGCGTCGTCGCGGCGAGCGCGAGCTGGCTGCGATCCGCGCCGATATCGGCATGGTGTTCCAGCTCTTCAATCTGTTTCCGCACCTGACCGCGATCGAAAACGTGCTGCTTGGCATGACCAAGGTGCGCGGCATGTCGCGTCGCGAGGCGCGGCCGATCGCCGAGAGATGGCTGGACAAAGGTCGGCCTCGGCGACAAGTTCGATGCCCTGCCGACCGCAGCTTTCCGGCGGGCAGCAACAGCGCGTCGGCATCGCCCGGGCGGTGGCGATGAACCCGAAGGTGCTGTTGCTCGACGAGATCACCTCCGCCCTCGACCCGGAACTGGTCGGCGAGGTGCTGGCGGTGGTGCGCCAACTCGCCGCCGAGGGCATGACCATGATCGTGGTGACCCACGAGATGCGCTTCGCCCAGGAGCTCAGCGACCGGGTGGTGTTCATGGAGGAGTGGCCGTATCCTGGTCTCCGGCGATCCCAAGACCGTGCTGGTGAACCCGGAGCACGAACGCCTGCAATCCTTCCTGTCGCGGCTGAAGGCCGCGGAAGTGAGAGAGGAGGCCCTCCATCCATGTCGACCGAACCGACTGACCCGCGCCATCGGCCTCGGCCTTCGCCCGGTGATCAACGTGTCCGGCACGATGACCGCGCTGGGCGCGTCGATTTGCGTGCCGCAGGCGGTCGAGGCCGTAGCCGGCATCCTGCCGGTCTTCGTCGAGATGGACGATCTGCAGCGCAAGGCCGGCGCGGTGATTTCACGACTGACCGGTGCCGAGGCCGGCATGGTGACGGCCAGCGCCTCGGCCGGCATCTCATTGTCGACCGCCGGCTGCATGACCGGCGCCGATCTGGCGCGCATCGAGCGGCTGCCCGATACCGACGGGCTGAAGGACGAGGTGGTGATCCAGGCCGGTCACATGGTCAATTACGGCGCCCCGGTCGAGCAGTCGATGCGGCTGACCGGGGCGCGGGTGGTGCCGGTCGGTCAGGCGACCGATGCGCGGCCATACCAGCTGGCCGGCAGCCTGACCGAGCGCAGCGCGGCGGCTGTCTATGTCGTCTCGCACCACTGTGTCGATTACGGCCAGATCCCGCTGCCGGAGTTCGTCGAGATCTGCCATGAGCGCGACGTGCCGGTGATCGTCGACGCGGCGTCGGAATACGATCTGCGCGGATTCCTGGCCGCCGGCGCCGATCTGGTGGTGTACAGCGCACACAAGTTCCTTGGCGGGCCGACCGCCGGGCATCGTCGCCGGGCGCAAGGATCTGGTCCGAGCCGCATATCTCCAGAACCATGGCATCGGCCGTGGCATGAAGGTCGGCAAGGAGGGCATCGTCGGCGCGATGGCGGCGCTGGAGGCCTGGGACGCCCGCGACCACGCGGCGGTGCGCGAGCGCGAGTCCGGATATCTCGCCCTGTGGCGCGACCGCCTGGCCGGCCGGGCCGGGATTCGCGCCGAGATCGTGCCCGATCCGACCGACAATCCACTCGATCGGCTGCGCCTGCATGTCGACCCGGCGGCGGCCGGTTTCGACGCCGCGGCGCTTGCGGCGGCGCTGGCGGCCGGCGATCCGCCGGTGATCGTGCGCGACCACGAGGTCGAACGCGGCTACTTCTTCCTCGACCCGTGCAATTTGCATCCGGGCGAGGCGGAAATCGTCGCCGACCGCCTGATCGCCTGTCTGGAGGCGGGCCCGCCGGCGGTCGCCGCGAGCAGCCGCCGGGAACGCATGGCGCGCCTGCTGGCCTGGCCTGACTAGCGGGATCCGCTACGCCACTTCGATCACCGCTTCGATCTCGACGGTGATGCCGAGCGGCAGCGATCCCATGCCGACCGCCGACCGGGCGTGCTTGCCGCGCTCGCCGAGGACCTCGACCATCAGATCGGAGCAGCCGTTGATCACCATCGGATGGTCGCCGTAATCCGGCACCGCATTGACCATGCCAAGCAGCTTTACGACCCGGGTCAGCTTGTCGAACCCGCCTGCCGCCTCGCGCATCGCCGCCAGCAGCCCGAGTCCGGTCAGACGGGCGTGCCGGGCCGCCTCGGCGGTGTCCACCTCCGCTCCGACCTTGCCGGTCATCAAGGTGCCGTCCGGCCCGATCGGCCCCTGCCCCGACAGGAACCTCTCTTCCACACTCATCGAAACCAGCCCGCCGGCCCTGACGAATGGCACGTAGTTGGTGAATCGGTCGAAGCGTCCCGCGAGACCGAAACTCCGGCCATTGGCTTTGGTACTGCCGGCAGCGTGATCCCCAGCTCCGCCAACCTCTGCTTCCACACTCATCGAACCTGTCAAACCTCCCCTACGGTCCGTGGCCAATCGAGGTCTCCCGGTCGGCCGATGGCGGCGTTCGCGGCCATGGCTGCCAGCATCGAACCCCGGCGCACCGTGCAACGCAATCCGCGCTCTGGGAAGGGGCTTGGAGAGCCGGCGGTCATCCCTGTCGCTGAATCGGCCGAGGCGTCCCGCAGGGCCGAGACTCCAGCATCTGGCGTTTGACCGATGTCATGGTCCTGACGCCGTGCGGCGGATAAGGAATGCCTTGTACTGAAGACGGCTGCCTTTTTGAAAGACTCAGTTGTGAGCATCGAGGCAATAAGGCGGGCGGTCGCAATGATCGCGATGGCCCTATTTGTTGTCGCGATTGCCCGGCCGTCTGCCAACTCGCGGTCGCCCAGGACGCCGATCCGGCTTTTGCCGCCGGCGTGGCGGCCTCTATGCTGCGTGGCGGCCCTATGGTCGGTCCGGTGCGATTTGCCGGACACTTCGTGCTTGGGGAGACGAGAATGGCGACGTCCGTGAAGGACATGATGGCGGCCGCGAACGCGGTCGTGCCGAGGGTCACCTATGAGGAGGCCCGCGAGCTGATCGCCGGCGGCAACGCTCTGGTCGTCGACGTGCGCGACGCACCGGAGGTCGAAGCCAGCGGCAAGGTCGCGGGAGCGGTCCATGTCAGCCGCGGAATGCTGGAATTCCGCGCCGACCCGGACTCGCCGTTCCACCACGAGGCCTTCGAAAAGAGCAAGACCATGATCCTGTATTGCGCGTCCGGCGGCCGCTCGGCATTGGCCTGCAAGGCGCTTCAGGATCTCGGCTACACCGATGTCAGGAACCTGGCGGAGTTTCAACGACTGGGCGGAACCCGGCGGCGAGATCGACCACCCGATCGACCCGGGCATGTAACGCCGGCAGGGTTGTCGCTGTGCCGGTGACTGATTTCGGCAGGGGCGATGGCGGCGAAGGTCTTCGCCGCCAGCCCAGACCAAGATGACGTGAAGTCGACTCGACCTCGCGTCTGAATCTTGGTCTGACTTGTTGAATTAGAGCGGGATTCAGACATGAAGTCGAATCGTCGAGCAGAGGCTCCAGCGCCGGGTCGATCTGCGGTGCGTTCTTCCGGATGAACGCCAGCAGGGCCTTCTCGTTGGCCTCAAGTGTTCCCGATGCCCCGACATTGGACAGCAGCCACTGCGCCTCCGCCTCCGTGATGCTTTCGCGTGACATGGCCGTCGCGAGTTGGGCCCGCTCTTTCTCCTGCTCCTCGCGGGCGGCGGCGCTGCCGAACGGGTCGACCTCGCGCCAGGCGTCCTTGACCGGCATGTCGAGCCGCCGGAAGGACGTGCCGACATCTTTCATGAAACCGCCAACACCGCGCCGCTCATTCAGCCAGCGCTCGCGGCTGAGCTCCTCCTCGGCCCTCGGCACCGATGGCGGGGAACCGGGGAACATCAGGAAATTTGCGATCGCCTTGACGTACAGATCGTTCCAGCTCTCCGCCCGCTCGGTGTCCTTGGTGGCGTTGTTCAGCGCGATGATCAACTCGGCTTCCTCGCCGGTGACCGTGTAGCCGCCGGGGCTACCCGGCGCATATATGACCTTGCGGATCAGGGCGACGTCCGACGGGCTGATCACCGCCGGCGGACGGTTCGAGCCGTAGCAGGCGGTCTCGGGTTGCAGCACGCTGTCACGAATGGTCTGCATCGCCAGCAGCGCCAGGGGCGGCGGGCAGGACACCGACCAGTGCACCACGTTGATCAGCAATTCCAGCTCGGTTTCGCCGTCGACGTGCCCGTCGTGCAGGATGTGGCTGATCAGGAAATCGGCCTTCTCGTCGGTGACGTATTTCTTCGGCTCCACCTTCCAAACCACGTGATCGGTCAGCGCGTCGACGAAGAACTCGGCCCAGGCCGGGTCCTTTACGGTACAGGCGGCATCGATGGCGAAGACCTGCTCGGCCTCGGCGCGGTCGATCAGGCCGTCCCTGAACATGGTCCGGCGCAATTGCAGCACATCGTCCGCGCTGATGGTGCCTTTGGCGATGATGTCGTCGACCAGCGTGTGGGAGATTGCGTCGTCCATCGGTCTGCTGCCCTTTCGGCCATTCGGAATTCGGGCCGCCGATGATGCGCGGTCTTGGTGAATATTTCCTGAATGGCCGACAGCTGTCGGCCCCGGCAGGGTGGTGCGAACGGGCCGCCATCTGGGGTTGTCCGGCTTCCGATCGAATCGTCCGCAAGGCCCGGAATCGAGCCGTTCCAAAGCGGTTGGGGCGACGGAAATTCATTGCGCCCGGGCGGCGTTCCGCCTAGACATGGATTCGTGCGCATCAGGCGCTCCGTCTTCAGATTTTGTTAACCCTAACGGCGGCAAGCTGGAGACGAACTAGGCCCAGGACGGGCCGCGTTTGGAGGGTGCCTGTCGTGGCTATGCCGCGATCGACCAACGGTAACGTGACCTGTTCCGATCGGCCGGCCCGCGGCCTTCGGTTGGTCCCGGGCCGGCGCTCTTCCTGCTACTCGCATCCTGCGGGTCGGGCGATTGATTTGTCTGGTCCTGGAATCCGTGATCTTGCCCTTTCGTAAGGTCGCGCGCCGATTCCCGGGGGCCAAGCAACCTCAGTTGCGCGGTACCGGGCTGCGGGGGGCATGTCCACATGGGGCCTGGAACGAGAAAGGCGGCGACAGCGACATGTCGGACCGCATTGCCATGATTGAGATCGCATTCGGCCTTGCAGCGCCGCCGCCGGCCGGGCCGATGACGCTTTGGGCATGGCCAGCATGACACCCATGAAATGCCGCTTTGGCGCTACGTCGCCACATCACCAATCCCGACCTCGCCATCGCAACCTGCATACGGTCACATGCTCTCCAATCTTCTAGGGTTCCTGTCCGCCGACATGGCCATCGACCTCGGCACCGCGAATACGCTGGTGTACGTCAAGGGCCGCGGCATCGTTCTCAACGAGCCCTCGGTGGTGGCCATCGCCACCCGGCGCGGCAAGACTCAGGTCCTGGCCGTCGGTGACGAGGCCAAGCAGATGCTTGGGCGCACCCCCGGCAACATCCAAGCCATCCGACCGCTGCGCGACGGCGTCATCGCCGATTTCGACGTGGCGGAGGAGATGATCAAGCACTTCATCCGCAAGGTGCACAACCGACGTAGCTTCGCCAGCCCGCAGGTCATCATCTGCGTGCCATCGGGCTCCACGGCGGTGGAACGCCGGGCGATTCAGGAATCGGCGGAATCTGCGGGCGCCCGCAAGGTCGGGCTGATCGAGGAGCCGATGGCTGCGGCGATCGGCGCCGGCCTGCCGGTGACCGAGCCGACCGGCTCGATGGTCGTCGATATCGGCGGCGGCACGACCGAGGTGGCGGTGCTGTCGCTCGGCGGCATCGTCTATTCCCGCTCGGTCCGGGTCGGCGGCGACAAGATGGACGAAGCGATCATCGCCTATATCCGCCGCAACCATAATCTGCTGGTCGGCGAGGCGTCGGCCGAGCGGATCAAAAAGGAGATCGGCTCCGCCTGCCCGCCGGAAGACGGCGAGGGCAGGGTGATGGAGATCAAGGGCCGCGATCTGATGAACGGCGTGCCCAAGGAATTGGTGATCTCCGAACGGCAGGTCTCGGAAAGCCTGGCCGAGCCGGTTGGCGCCATCGTCGAGGCGATCAAGGTGGCACTGGAGCATACCGCGCCGGAACTGGCCGCCGACATCGTGGACAAGGGCATCGTCCTGACCGGCGGCGGGGCCCTGCTGGGCAATCTCGACTTCGTTTTGAGGCACTCCACCGGCCTGCCGGTATCGATCGCAGACGACGCTTTGTCCTGCGTCGCCCTGGGGACGGGTAGGGCCTTGGAAGAGAAGAAGAACTTTCGAAATGTGTTAATAAATATGTACTAGGATTTCGTCCATCGATGGTGATTCGTTAATGATCTGTCGTCTGGGGCGACGTCTGGTGCCGCTAAGCGGAGCCCCTGAACGGCAGGGACGGTAGGGATAACGCGGGTGGTCTATCGAACCAGGCCTATGGTTCGCATCGCAGCGCTTCGGGCGCTGGCGCATCGCTTTTCTTTCGTGCTGCTGGTGATGGCGGCCGTGGCCCTGATGGTCCTGGGCCGGGTCGATCCAACCTCGGTCGAGAGCCTGCGCACCCGTATCACCGATGCCTTCTCTCCGCTGATGGCGATCTTCACGCAACCGGCCGCCAGCATCGGCGACATCGCCGAGGATATCCACGATCTGGCGCGGTTGCGCGCCGAGAACGACGCATTGCTGGCCGAAAACGTCGCCCTTCAGGAGTATCGGCAGGCCGCCTTTCGGCTCGAGGCCGAGAATCTCAGCCTCAGAACCTTGATGAATTATCGCCCAACCGTACCGCACGCCTTCCTATCGGCACGGGTGATCGGCGACAACAGCGGCGCCTTCGTCCGCAGCCTGGCGGTCAATATCGGCGCCGAGAACGGGTTGCAGGACGGCCAGGCGGCGATGGGCCCCCGCGGGCTGGTCGGGCGCGTCGTGCAGACCGGCGAGAACACCGCACGTATCCTGCTGATCACAGACCTGAACGCCCGCATCCCAGTCGTGCTGGAAGACACGCGCCAGCGCGCGGTGCTGGGCGGCGACAACTCCGACCGGCCGCGCCTGATGTACCTGCCACCCGACACGGCGGTCGAGATCGGCGCCCGGGTCGTGACGTCCGGCCATGGCGGCATGTTCCCGCCGGGCCTGGCCGTCGGGACCGTCGCGTCGGTCGATAGCGGCCTGGTGCGGGTCGAGCCGATCGAGGATCTCGGGCGGCTCGAATATGTGCGGATCACCGATTTCCGGCCGGGCGAGGGCGGCGGTCAGATGCAGCTTCACCCTGGATACAGCTGGTGACGGATCTCGCCTGGCAAAAACTAGAGCAGTTTCTACGCCACGCCGCACCCTCCCTGGCGACTTTCCTGCTGGTCTTCTTGAGCGTCACGCCGCTGCCGATCCCCTCCTATGGCGCGGTCGCGCCGGCGCTGCCGATGATCGCGATATACTATTGGGCGACGCACCGACCGGACCTGCTGCCGTTCACCGTCGTTTTCGTCGCCGGATTGCTGCTCGACATCCTGGCCGGCGGACCGCTGGGCCTGCATTCCTTCGTGTTCCTGATCTGCCATTTCCTGGTCGTGACCCAGCGCCGCCTGCTGGTCGGTCAGCCCTTCCTGTTTCTGTGGTGCGGGTTCGTCGTGGTGCAATTGCTGGCGACATTCCTGGAGTGGATGGCCTTCGGGATCTACTCCAACGACATCCAGTCGATCGGTCCGGCGCTGATTTCCGGGATGATCACCATGGCGCTGTTTCCCATGATCGCCTGGCTGCTGCTGCAGATGCAGCGCGGCCTGCTGCGTCGAACGTGACCGGATCGGTGTTGCGGCCATGATGGAGCGGGATTCCGATCGCTTCCGGTCCCTGACCCGGCGAACCGCCGTGCTCGGGGCGCTGAAGCTTGGCCTGCTCGGCACGCTGGCCGGGCGCATGTACTACCTGCAAGTCACCGAGAGCGAGCGCTACCGCATGCTGGCGGAGGAGAACCGCATCAACATGCGCCTCCTGCCGCCGTCCCGGGGCCTGGTGGTCGACCGCTTCGGGGAGCCGCTGGCGCTCAACCGCCAGTATTTCCGGCTGGTCATGGTCGCCGAGCAGGCGGGCGACGTCGAGGCGACGCTGAACAAGCTGTCTGCCTACGTGCCGCTGACCGAGGATGACTGGCAGACGGTGATGCGCAACCTCAGGCGGCGCCCGGGTTTCGTCCCGGTGACCGTCAAGGAGAATCTGAGCTGGGAAGAGGTCTCCCGTTTCGAGGTCAATACGCCGGAGCTGCCCGGGCTGACCATTGAGGAGGGTGAGCTCCGCTACTACCCGGCGGGCGCGGCGACGGCCCATCTTCTGGGCTATGTCGGCGCCGTCACCGAAGCCGAGCTGACCGACGAGCCGGTCTTGAGCCTGCCTGGATTCCGCATCGGCAAGACCGGTATCGAGCGGCTGCTCGACCTCGATCTGCGCGGCCAGTCGGGCACCAGCCAGGTCGAGGTCAATGCGGTCGGCCGGGTGATCCGTGAGCTGGACGAAGGCCGGGTCGAAGCGGATCCGGGTTCAGAGGTCCAGCTCACCATCGATATCGGGCTGCAAGGTTTGCCCAGAACCGGCTGGCGCAGCAGGAAAGCGCTTCGGCGGTCACGATCGACGTTCTCACCGGCGAGATCTACGCGATGGCGTCCAGCCCCAGCTTCGATCCCAGCACCATGGCGCTGGGTATCGAGCCGGAGGCCTGGAGCGCGCTGATCAGCGACCCGTACCATCCAATGACCAACAAGGCGATCGATGGCCAGTACGCGCCGGGGTCGACCTTCAAGGTGCTGGTGGCGTTGGCGGCGCTGGAGCATGGCCTGGTCGACCCCAGCGACACGGTCTATTGCAACGGCTCGATGGTGCTGGGCAATCACCGATTCCATTGCTGGCGCGAGCGCGGCCACGGCAGCATGAACTTGCTGCAGGGCATCGCCCAATCCTGCGACGTCTATTTCTATGAGCTGGCCAAGCAGGTCGGCATCGATCACATCGCGGAGATGGCGCAGCGCTTCGGCCTGGGCTCGACCTCGGGCATCGACGTCCCCGGCGAGCGGCCCGGCCTGATCCCGACCCGCGATTGGAAGCTGGCCAATATCGGCGAGTCCTGGCAGGGCGGCGAGACGTTGATCACGGCCATCGGCCAAGGCTTCGTTCTGGCAACGCCGCTGCAGCTTGCCCGGATGACCGCGCAGCTGGTCAATGGCGGCCATATGATCCAGCCCCATGTGGTGCGCCGGGTCGGGCCGCCGGACGATTCCAGCGTCGTCGGCGCCGTTGCAACGGCCGACGGCCTGCCGCAGCGCGGACCGTCGCTCGGGGTCAACGAAGACGCCTTGCGCCGGATCGTCGAAGGCATGGTCGAGGTGACGTCCGGACCGCGCGGCACCGCGCGCGGCTCGCAGATCGCCATCGAGCATATGCGCATGGGCGGCAAGACCGGCACCAGCCAGGTGCGCCGCATCACCCCGGAGGAGCGCGCCGCCGGCGTCACCAAGAACGAGGATCTGCCCTGGGAGCGGCGCGACCACGCGCTGTTCATCGGCTTCGCCCCGGTGCAGGCGCCGCGTTATGCGACCGCCGTGGTGGTCGAGCATGGCGGCGGCGGCAGCCGGGCGGCGGCGCCGATCGCACGCGACCTGCTGCAGGAATGCCAGCTGCGCAACATCGCCCGCCGCATCGTCTCGGCCGATGCCCGCCCGCCGGGCATGTGGCCGTCCGATGAAGGCTGATTGCCGATGATGCGGGACGATTTCTTCGTCGGCAGCCGGTCGGAGTTCTCGCTCGGCGAGAAGCTGCTGCAGATCAACTGGCTGCTGGTGCTGCTGGTCAGCGGTGTCGCCGGTATCGGCTTCGCCATGCTGTATTCCGCCGCCAATGGCAGCCTGGAGCCCTGGGCCTCGAAACAAATGTTGCGCTTCGCGGTCGGCCTCGGCGTCCTGTTGGTGGCCGCCCTGGTGCACATTCGCACCTGGCTGACCCTGGCCTATCCTATCTATTTCGTCAGCCTGGCCCTGCTGGTGTTGGTCGAGTTCAAGGGCGCCATCGGCATGGGCGCCCAGCGCTGGATCGATCTCGGATTCATCAACCTGCAGCCGTCCGAGGTGATGAAGATCGCCATGGTGCTGGCGCTGGCGAAGTATTTCCACGGGCCGACCCTGGAGGAACTGTGGCGCCCGACGAGGCTGTTCCTGCCATTGTTCATGGTGCTGGCGCCGGTCGGTCTGGTGCTGAAGCAGCCCGACCTCGGCACCGCGATGATCCTGATGATGGTCGGCGGCGCCATGTTCTTCGTCGCCGGGGTGCGCCTCTGGAAATTCGCGGTGGTCACGGTGCTCGGTCTCGGCGCGATCCCTGTCGCCTGGCAGTTCCTGCGTGACTATCAGAAGAACCGGATCCTCACATTCCTGGACCCGGAGAGCGACCCGCTGGGCACCGGCTATCACATCACCCAGTCGACCATTGCGCTGGGCTCCGGCGGTGTTTGGGGCCGGGGCTTCATGAAGGGCACCCAGAGCCATCTGAACTTCCTGCCGGAACAGCAGACCGACTTCATCTTTCCCATGCTGGCGGAGGAGTTCGGGCTGATGGGCGGGCTTGGCCTGCTGCTGCTCTATATGATGATCGTCGCCTACGGCATCGCCATCGGCCTGCGCTCGCGCAACCATTTCGGCCGCCTGCTGGCGCTCGGCCTGACGGTGAACTTCTTCCTCTACGTATTCATCAACATGGCCATGGTGATGGGTCTGATCCCGGTGGTCGGCGTGCCGCTGCCGCTGATCTCCTATGGCGGCACCGCCATGCTGACGGTGATGTTCGGCATCGGCCTGATCATCTCGGTCTTCATCCACCGCGACGCCCGCATCGGCCGCCGCGCCTTCGAGGATGATTATTTCTAGCGACCGATGGCCGCTCCGTTTTCTGAAGAATCGCCTTCAAAGAAGGCCCCCGACGGGCCGCCACCGCCGCGCCACCCTTGCGGCCCTTCGAACGCTCTGCTATATGCCCCGCTCCGCGAGGGGTTGGGCGCATAGCTCAGTTGGCAGAGCAGCTGACTCTTAATCAGCGGGTCCAAGGTTCGAGTCCTTGTGCGCCCACCAATCCCGCGATCCCCGACGTCTTTTTGTTCCAAAGCCGCAGTGCGGCCGAAATCGGTTGGAGGTGTGTCATGCGAAAGAACATCCCATACGAGGCCCAGGCCTCCTTTTGAGGTCATGAGCAAGCGCCGCAAATCCTACCCGTCCGAAACACGGGTCAAGCGCGGCGACCAGGTGGTGCATGGCGATGTCGTACTGGTCGAGAAGCTCGGCCGCAAGGACCCATGCCCCTGCGCCTCCGGCCGCTCCTTTCAAGCGCTGCTGCCTGAAATCCAAACGCTATGACGGCGCCGAACGCGCCCACTACTTTTAGGGAGAAGTGACCGGCTGGATTGGCCGTCGCGGCGGCGACAGCCTTCCCGCCGCATCGACGCTCGAATTGCCGCAATTGCGTGCCAGAAAGCCCCGATACGGTCGCTCTACCGATTCGGGAGTCTTCCCAATGCCGGACTGCCAGTTCCGCAAGACCCACCTCGATGGCCATCGGCTGCACCCCTCCACCCAGATGATGTCCTACGGCTACGACCCGTTCATGTCGGAGGGGGCGGTCAAGCCGCCGGTGTTTCTGACCTCGACCTTCGCCTTCCGCAATGCCGAGGAGGGGGCGGAGTTCTTCGACGTGGTGGCCGGGCGCAAGCCGGCGCCGGAGGGGCAGGGCGCAGGCGGGCTGGTCTACAGCCGCTTCAATCATCCCAATCTGGAGATCGTCGAGGACCGGCTGGCGCTGCTCGACGGCGCCGAAGCGGCGCTGGTCACGTCGTCCGGCATGTCGGCGATCAGCATGATCTTCCTGGCCATGTTGCGCCCCGGCGACGTGCTGCTGCACTTCACGCCGCTCTATGGCGGCACCGAGACGCTGATCCGCAAGATCCTGCCGGGGTTCGGGATCAAGACCGTGGCCTTCTCCGACGGGCTCTCGGAGGCGGAGATGGCGGCGGCGCTGGAGGAGGCCGCGGGGCAGGGGCCGGTCAAGATGGTCTATCTGGAGACCCCGGCAAACCCGACCAATGCGATGATCGACTTCGCGGCGGTGAAGCGGGTGATCGACGCGCACGAGCAGGCGCACGGGTCGCGGCCGGTCTCGGTCTGCGACAACACCATGCTGGGGCCGGTCTATCAGCAGCCGATCCGCCACGGCATCGACCTGTGCGTCTATTCGCTGACCAAGTATGTCGGCGGTCACAGCGACCTCGTGGCCGGCGGCATCACCGGCTCGAAGGATCTGCTGAAGCAGGTGCGGCTGACCCGCAGCGCCTTCGGCTCGCAACTCGACCCGCATTCCTCGTGGATGATCGCGCGCTCCATGGAAACCCTGGTGCTGCGCATGGACAAGGCGACGGAAAGCGGCCGGCGGGTCGCCAACTGGCTGGCCTCGAACCCCCACATCAGGGCCGATGTGCTGCACCCGGAGTTCGATCCCGACCCGGCCGCCCTGGAAGTCTATGAGCGGCAATGCACCGGGCCCGGCTCGACGTTCTCCTTCGTTATCGATGCCGACCGGGCGACCACGTTCCGGCTGCTGAACACACTGCAACTCTTCAAGCTTGCGGTCAGCCTGGGCGGTACGGAATCCCTGGTCTGCCACCCGGCCTCGACGACCCATTCCGGCGTGCCGGAAGACGTCCGTGCGGAGACCGGCGTCACCGAAGGCCTGGTCCGCCTGTCGATCGGCCTGGAACACCCGGACGATCTGATCGCCGATTTGGATCACGCTTTCAAGATGGCGGCAGGGTAGCGCGCGATAGTAACGCGGGCCGCTCTCAGCGCGGCCCGCGAAGATCGATTGCCGGTCAGCCCTTCGGCTGCGGCACCACCCGCAAATAGGGCTTCTTCGTCTCCCAGCCGTTCGGGAACTTTTCCTTGGCGGCGTCGTTGGACAGCGCCGGGACGATGATCACATCCTCGCCGTCCTCCCAGTTCGCCGGCGTCGCCACCTGGTGCTTGGCGGTGAGCTGGATGGAGTCGATCGCGCGGAGGATCTCATTGAAATTGCGCCCGGTGCTCATCGGGTAGACCAGGCTCAGCTTGACCTTCTTGTCCGGCCCGATGACGAAGACGTTGCGCACGGTCTGATTGTCGACCGGGGTGCGACCTTCGGAGGTATCGCCGGCATCGGCCGGCAGCATGCCGTACAGCTTCGCCACCTTCAGCTCATTGTCGCCGATCAGCGGGTAGTTCGGTGCATGGCCGGTTACGTCGGCGATGTCCTGCGACCAGGCTTCATGATCGCCGACCGCATCGACGCTGAGGCCGAGGATCTTGCAGTTGCGCTTGTCGAATTCGGGCTTCAGCCCGGCCATGGTTCCAAGTTCGGTGGTGCAGACCGGTGTGAAATCCTTGGGGTGCGAAAACAGCACCGCATAGCCGTCGCCGATCCAGTCATGGAATCTGATGTGGCCTTCGGTGGTCTCCGCCTCAAAATCCGGCGCCGTTTCGCCGATGGTTAGTGCCATGTCTTCCTCCCGTCGGGGGTTCAGCTACCTGCGTCGATTTGGGGTGTTGCCTTCGGAGCACAATCTACGGTGTTCCGATGCCCGGCGGGAGTCAAGAATGCGGATTTACGCATGCGCCCGACGGCCGGCCGGGGCGAACTACTGCGGTGGCATGGACGAGCGCAAGGCTACCCCTGTTCGGTTGCCAGCCCATCCGGAGCCTGGTGCCCCTGCGCCGCCTCGGTGGCCGTGCGCCGGTCCCCGAAGACATAGCGGCCGTAGAGCCAGCTGATCCCCAGCAGGCAGATGCCGAGGCCGGCGAAAGCGGCGATGCGCCATAGACCGATCAGTGCCGAGGCGTCGTAGAGGAACACCTTGGCGATGGCGGCCAGCATCAGGCCAAGCGAGGCCATTCGGATCATCTGGTCGTTGCGGACCACTCCCCAGAGCAGAAACCCGACTGCCGTCGCCAATGCGACCGCGGAATAGGTGTAAAGCTCCGCCGTGCCGACCGCGCCGGCGATGATCAAGCCGCCGTGGAACGCTTGTCGCACCAGTGCCAGGACGAGGACCAGGATCAGGGCAAGCGACAGGGCCTTGGCGACTGGCACAAGGCGCATCAGTTCCGGCAGCCGCAATCGCTGGAAGACTGCGAGCCACAGGATCGGTAGCCCGTAGGCCGACAACAGGCCGTTCAGGACCGGCCATCCACCAACGTTCTGCGAAACCAGCATCGGGTTGAAAACCAGCAGGTCGAACCAGATCAGCCGGGCCAGGGCCGCTGCCGTCAGGATCAGCCCGGCCTGGACAATGGCGCCTTGGCGGACCCGGCTTCCGGTCCAGAACGCCGCGGCCCCGAGCGCGAACAGCGATTGTGTGATGATCGCGCGCTCGAAGAACCCCCGCTCGACGAACTCAATGGGCCCTTCGATCCCGAAAAGCGTCTTCACCGCCACGTAGCCGAGGGTCGCGACTGCGACCGCTGCGGCTGCGGAGAGCGCAATGCGCCATCGGCGGTCCCGTCCCGGCGGACAGAACCAGGCCATGGCGACGAGTGGCAGGGCCGGCAACGCCAGAGTGATCGCGACGTCCCCGAGAGCTGGCAGATCTGCAGCATAGACCGGCTGGCCGGCGAGGCTCGGGGCGGCGACGGCAACCAGCGGCACCAGCAGTTCCACGGTCTGCCAAACGGACAGTCCGGCCGCCGTCAGGGATTGTGCGAAAAGACCAAACCCTGCGTAGCGGCGGGCGAGCAGCATCAGAACGAGGCCCTCAACCGCGAGGGCGAACGGCAGCAGTGACGGATCGACAGTCAACGCAAGGGCCAGGGTGGTCGACGCCATGCCGGCCCAGGCGAATCCGAGTCGTTGCGATCGCCAGGTGGTAAGACAGGCGACCGCGGCCAGCGGTGCGATGGGAAGCACCAGGATCCAGGCAGATGCGAACGGTACAAAGACGCCGAAAAGCCGGAACATGGCCTCGATCGCCGCGCCGCCGGGAGCCGTGAAGAGCGCTACGGCGAACATCACGCCGGCGGCGTTGGCGATCCAATTCAGGATGTCGGCGCGCATGCGGTTGGCGATCATGACCGTGGCCAGAGCCTGAAGTGCGAACGCCAGCGGCAGGTGTTCGGCCGGCACTGCCAGCAAGAGCGCGGCGGCGACCAGGGTGGCCACGGTTCCGCCGGCCATCAGCAGGAGGCGGTCGGCCGTGCCGGCCATGTCTTTTCGCCGGGATTGCGCGACGGCGGCGGTCACCAGTGCCGGGGCCGTCAGCACCAGCGCCAAGCCCGCCCAGGCAAGATCGGTGGCGAGGGTCGACGGCTCCGGGAAGAACCGGACATAGGCGATGGCAAACACGCCGAGCGTGGCCGCGATGGCCTGCCCGAGCCACAGGTAGGGCCGCTCATCCCGCCAAGTCAGCCAATAGCCGGCACCGGCGAACAGGGCCAGGAACACGGCTGCCATGACGGTGAACCGAAGGGTGTCCGGCGCCGGCCACAGGGCCAGCAGCGTCAGCGCGACGGTCAGTGCGATCGGCGGCAGCAAGGCGCAATTGGCGTTGCGCGCGCCCAGCACGACGCAGCCGGCGGCGAGCAGCGCGAACAGGCCCCAGTCCATCCAGGAGAACCCGGCGATGCTGACAGTTACCGCCAACTGCGCCAGGGCCACGCCGCCGGTGAGGATCGGCATCAGCGCCCGAACGCTGCGCAGCATCTGCCCCAGTGGCATCCTGCTGTCCTGGGTGCTGGTTGCAAAGACCATGCCGGTCATCGCCAGCAGGAACAGGCCGAGCCAGATGCTGTTCTCGGCGGCGATGTCGCTGGTCAGGATCAAACCGACCCAGCCGAATCCGCCGAGCGCGGCCGGGATTGCCAGCCACCACCATCCCTGGCGGCGGATCAGCAGCATCAGCCCGCCGATGACGAGGAAGAGGTAGAGCATCAGAACGGGCACGTTTGGCGCCTCGGCACTGACCATGGCGGGCGTCGCGAAGCCGCCGATCAGGCCCATGACGGCGATCGGCGGACCGCGCCGCAGCGACAGCAGCAGCGCCAGAGCCGTCACGGCGGACAGGCCCAGGAAACCTACGAAATCCGGGATCAGCCCGTAGATGCTTGTGGTGATATAGAGCACCGCATACAGAACGGCGATGCCGGCGCCGGCCAGGGATTGCGCGATACGGGCGCCGTTGGCCATGCCGGGTCGCCGGTGCACGATCTCCGCCGCCGCCAGCAAGAGGAGGCCGAACAGGCCGCCGAGGATCATGCGCACCGGCGGCGTGATCAGGCCGATCTCCACGGAGTACTTGACGAGGTAGAAACCCGCCATCGCGAGCGCGATGCCGCCGCCCCAAACCGCCAGCCTTGCCCCGAAGAGCTGTTCGAAGCCGCGACCGCGCTCGGCGCGGTCCGGGGTCGGAGAGGCTGTTTCGGCAGCGATGGGCGCCACGCGTTCGGCGGCGTCGGACGCGATGGCAGCGGGCTTCTGTTGGTCCGCAATTCCGGTGCTGGTGGCGGCGGCCGGTACCGCTTCGCGTTCGGGCATAGGGCGTGCAGCCGTCGGCTCCGGTGGCGGGGCGGTCGAGGCGTCGGCCTCGCCTGGTAGCTCGAGCGGCAACAGGGGCTGCCGCGACGTGGCGGCAGCCGCCTCCATGCCGGTCGGGCCAGCCGGTTCCGCGTCTGCCGCTTCCCGGACCTCCTGGATCGCAGCGTGCAGGCGCTTGACCTCGAATTGCAGCCGGCCAAGCCGGTCCCATAGCATGAGGACGGCGACCGCCAAGCCGCCGAATGCGATCATCCCTATCAGATACGCCATCGGTGCCCCCTCAGCCGCATTCACACTCAAGATCGACACATGGGGATTATTGAACTAGGTTCAATTAGATTCTCGAACGCCGTTCAAATTCGGACATCATGGTTAACGTTCTGATAACACGACAAGATCGACGAATGGATGGGCAGCCGGTTTGGCCTGTCCGCCCTGATCAGCCGCGACCGTGCGGTTCGGAGAAATCGATTGCCGGACCTTTCGGCACGATGCCGTGCGGATTTCTCAAGGCGCTCGGAGAGAAATAGCCGCGCTTGTAGATCTCCAGATCGACGGTATCGGCGATGCCGGGCCATTGGTAGAGCTCGCGGGCATAAGGCCACAGGTTCGGATAGTCGATCAGCCGGCGCAGGTTGCATTTGAACGCGCCGTAATAGGCGACGTCGAACCGGGCGAGGGTGGGGAACAGCCGCCAATCCGCCTCGGTCGGCCGGTCGCCCAGCAGATAGCGGGTCTTCGACAGCCGCCGCTCAAGATCGTCCAACGTGGCGAAGAGGGCCGTGGCGGCCTCCTCATAGGCTTCCTGGGTGCGGGCGAAGCCGGCGCGGTACACGCCGTTGTTGACGGTGCTGTAGATCGTCTCATTCAGGGCGTCGATTTCGGCGATGAGGCCGGGCGGGCGGTAATCGGTGTCGTCCCCGGCGATGCCCTGGAACGCGCCATTGAACATGCGGATGATGTCGGCGGATTCATTGCTGACGATGGTCTGCCGCTGCCTGTCCCACAGCACCGGCATCGTCACCCGCCCGGAATAGTCCGGCAAGGCCGCGGTATAGACCTCATGCATGGTGCTCTTGCCCAGCAGGCGGTCGCGGTAGCGCTCGTCGTCCGGATCGAACACCCAGCCCTGGTCAGTGCGTCGCGGGGCGCAGACCGACAGCGAGATCGCGTCCTCCAGCCCCTTCAGCCTGCGGAAGATCGCCGCGCGGTGCGCCCAGGGGCAGTTGATCGCGATGTAGAGATGATAGCGCCCGGCCTCGGCCTCGAAGCCGCCATCGCCGGTGGGGCCCGGTGCGCCATCGACCGTCACCCAGTTGCGCAGCATCGCCTTCGACCGACGGAACTTGCCGTCGGCATCGGTCGCGCTCACCTCGTCTTCGACCCACTTTCCGTCCAGCAGCTTGCCCATCGGCGATCCTCGGTGGCTGTGACGACACTCTTGCGCGGTCAAAGGGTCGGCGCAATACGGACGCTGGCCGGCGGTCCGGTCCGGTTCGGTCAGCCGCCGATCCCCATCAGGGGATGGCCCGCCGGGGTCGGCAATATCTCTCCGGCCTCGACGGTCTCAGCTGACTGCAGCTTGAACTGGGCGGTCGCGGAAACGTCAACACAACGGTCAGAGATAGGCGCTATGTTGCGAAGATGAAGGACAAGCTGCTCCTGTCCGGGATCATTGGAACGGTCGTCGCCGCGCTGTGCTGCTTTACGCCGCTGCTGGTGGTGCTGCTGGGCACCGTCGGATTGTCGGCGATGCTCGGCTGGCTGGATTTCGTGCTGCTGCCCGCACTGGCGGTCTTCGCCGGAATAACGATCTATGCGCTGGCACGGAGGCGGAAACGGGCATGACCGCAGTGGTCCTCACCTCCCGTCTGATTTGCCCGCATTGCGGCTTCGAGAAAGCCGAAACCATGCCCACGGACGCCTGTCAGTATTTCTACGACTGCCAGGGTTGCGGTCGCGTCCTGAAGCCCAAGAAAGGCGATTGCTGCGTCTACTGCTCATATGGCGACGTCCCGTGCCCGCCGATCCAGGAGGACCGCGACTGCTGCACCCGACCATGAGGCTCAGGACTTGTTGTCGTCGCCGCCTTTGTTTTTTGAACGGACGCCGATCCAGATCACGATCAACGTGACGATCAGCGACAGCGGCGAGCCGTGCACGACCGGGCTGTCCCGGGAGATGGTGTCGAGCTGCGGACGACCCTGGGCGAGTTGTTCGGTGATCGCCTCGTAGTCCTGCTGGGTGAGGGTCTTCTGGAGCTCCTTCGCGAGCTTGTCGACACCCTTCATGATGTCGCCGGTCGTCGGGGTCTGGCTCTGTACGATGAAGTCGCGCAGCGCCTCCTCGACACGCACCGCCTTCTCATAGACCTGCTGCGCATGACCCCGATGGCTGCGCACGGACTGGTTGGCGCGGTAGCGCATCTCGCGCGGCATCCTGCGGGCCAGCCGAGAGCGAAAATCGAGATTGTGCTCGATCGATTTCAGGTCGCGAACGATGCGCGCCAGCCGGTGCTGGTAGCCCGCGATCTTGTCCCAGAAGTCGTGATAGCTCATGTCGGTCGGCTTCGGAATGCCGCCCTTGACCTGCAAGGTGATCGAGGCGTGGGAGATCTCGTCCAGCAGCCTGTCGAGGATCGCCTCCAGATTATTGAGTGTCTGGCCCGTGCTCATTCTTGCGCCTCCGGTCTCCGATGCCCTGGGCGTTATCGCGCCCTATCTGCGTCGCCATCTAGTATGCACAAAGGGGCGGGGACGCTCTGTGACGGCGATCACGACTCCGTCCATTGCCTGCTTTTTGGAGGCGCATGTGACCGAGCCGAAGGCCTTGAGTGAGGCCGCACGCGTCAGCCGGACTCTTCGGATAATAGATGATTGAAAATCAGACGTTCAACAAGCGACAACAGAGAGAGATTCGTCATTAAAACATGATGTTATACTGAATTCCGAAGTCGAGAAAAGAAGTCTGACAGTATTGGGTTCCGGACTGGGTACCATCAGATTTGTCGTAATTCGTGCGGCGAGGCCCATCGAGACTTGGCGTCTGGCGTGCGATTCCAGGCCGTCGGTCAGCGTTTCATGCTGCTGGTCGGCGCCGCCGAATTCGCACCGTCAGGGAGATGGTTCGGAGGCGGCCAGGGTCTTGGCCCATGCTTCCATCGCCTGTCGTTTTGCGGCCATGGAGGTGTCCGACGGCGGCGCCATTGGGAGGCCGAGAAGCGGCTGCTGTGGGAGGTCCAACAGGTCGCTCAAGACCGTCGGCGACACGCCGAGTCGGGTCATCGCGTGGGCCGCTGTGCGTCGCAGATCGTGCAGCCGCCAATCGGTCACTCCGGACCGGGTGACGGCGATCTGCCGCGCCCGGGCGTGGCCGCTGATCGGCCGGTCCGGATCGTCGCGTGCGGGAAACACATAGGCGCTTCCCGATCGCGGCTGTCGCATCAGGATCTCCGCCGCCAGCGTCGACAGGGGAACGGCGTGAGGTCGGCCGGCCCGGGTCTGCCCGGCCGGTATGGTCCAGACCCCGTCTTTCGGTGTGATGTCCGACCAGCGCATGGCGGCCACCGCCTCGCGTCGCTGGCCGGTCGCCGCCAGCAGTTGGAACCAGGGGCCGAATGGATAGCCGATCTGATTCCAGGCCTGCCAAAGTCGGCCGATCTCGCTGTCCGACAGGATTCGGTCGCGGCGGCCCTCCCGTGCCGGCGGCCTCACATTGACCGCCGGCGATGCGGCGGCCAGGTCTTTCTCGACGGCCCAGTTGAACAGTTTGCGCACCAGCGCCAGGACCCGATTGGCCTGGATCGGCGCGCCGCGATCCGCCACGGCCTCGACCAGTCGGATCACGTCCTGGCGGGTAATCGAATCCGCGGCCCGGCTACCCCAGGACGGCAGCACTTCGACGGTCAGTAGTCGCTCGTCCTGCCGCCAGCTGCGCTTGTGCCGTCTGGCATGGCGATCGAGATACTCCTCCGCCAATCCGGCGAATGTCTGCAGCCGGTCGCCGCGGCTGGCCGCCCGCTGCGCTGCCGGGTCGTTGCCGCGCGAGACATCGAGCAGGGCAAGCCGTGCGGCGTCGCGGGCGGCGGCCAGCGGCAGGGCGGGGAAGGTGCCCAGGGTCAGGCGCCGTTTGCGGCCGTCGACCCGGTACATCAGCACCCAGGATTTGCGGCCCGCCTTGCTGACCCTGAGGCCGAAGCCGGGTATGGCGGCGTCCCAGATCTCGGTCCGTCCGGCCGCCGTGGCTTTGGCTGTGGCGACGGTCATATCGGTCAATTCGAGGGTCGGCATTTCCTGCGGCTCCGCGCGTTGTCTGGTACCCAATGGTACCCGATAGCTCGCATGCCGGTTCAAGTCCGTCAATGTCCGACGGAAATGATCACGAATTATGGAATAATATCAGAGTGTAACTGTGACGGATGGCGGCTCACTCTTGGCGTGCCTTGCGGACGTTTATGCACAACATCATCGATTCGCGTGATCGGACCCGCGCTCGCATGGGCCATCCGATGTCCCAAATTTATCGTTTGTTAAGACCGCTGACGCTAGTTGAGGATCGTGGCCGCAGGGTCGAATTCGACCGACCCGTCAAGCTGCCGCCAACAAGCGACCGGCTGGTTGGGCCGGTCCGACTGCCACGCCGAAAAAGGCACCGGCAGCGAGGGGCGATCCACGTGCGCGGACGAACCGATGGACCCGTACAGGAGAGCTTCATGCTCGCGCTCCGACAATTTTTCTCGCCCGTTCCGGGCGCCCGTCTGGAAAGCGTGTCGGCACCGACGGCCGACGATGAGCCTCGATCGTTCTTCGGCGGCGTATTCGGCGGAGACAGGGCACGGGCCGAGGGCGACGGCGTCGGACTGGCGGCCGGCGGGCTGTCGACCAAACCGCTGAACCTGGCCTTGCAGGGCGGCGGCGCCCACGGTGCGTTCACCTGGGGCGTCCTCGACCGCCTGCTGGAGGATGGCCGCTGCTCGTTCGGCTCGGTCAGTGGCACCAGCGCCGGCGCCATGAACGCGGTGATCCTAGCCGACGGATTGATGGAGGGTGGGCCGGAGGTCGCGCGCGCCAAGCTCGAGGCGTTCTGGCGCGGTATCAGCGAGGCGGCCCGTTTCAGCCCGCTGCGGTCCGGCGACGCATTCGGCGAGAGCAAGTCGGCATCGGCGAGCCATGTCTGGTTCGACGTCATGACGCGCCTGATGTCGCCCTATCAGTTCAATCCGATGGACTACAACCCGCTGCGCGACCTTCTGGAGCGCAGCATCGATTTCAAGCGGCTGCGCCGGCAATCACCGGTGCAGTTGTTCGTCTCGGCGACCGATGTCGCGGACGGAAAGACCAAGGTCTTCGAGACCGGTGAATTGTCGGTCGATGCCGTGCTGGCCTCGGCCTGCCTGCCGCACATCCACCAGGCCGTGAAGGTCGGCCGGCGGTATTATTGGGATGGCGGCTATTCCTCCAACCCATCGCTCATGCCCCTGGTCCGGGACGGAGTCGCCGCCGACACGCTGCTGGTGCAGATCAACCCGATCACCGAGAACACCGTACCAACCGATGCCCAGGAAATTGCCGCCCGGATCAGCCGTATCGTCTTCAACGAGCCGCTCAGGCGCGAAGTCGAGCTGATCGCCCAGTGCCGAGAAGTGGCCAATGAAGGGATTGCAATCGGCGGCCGGCTGCGGCGGCGCATCCGTGGCCACCGCTTCCACCATATCGAGGCGGCCAGCTATACCGAGAAGCTCGGGCACGGCAGCAAGATGTCGCCTGATTGGGGCATGCTGAGCCATCTGTTCGATTGCGGCCGCGCCGCCGCCGATGGCTGGCTGAAGAAGCATTATTCCTCAGTCGGCCGCCGCCACACCGTCGATCTGACCGCCAAGTTCGCCTGAACGGAAGTCCGGCGGGTCGGCAACAGGCCGGGGTCAGGCTATTTCCAGCCGGTGGCCAAGAGCGCAGCCTCGTCGTCGAGCGCGAGGGGGCCGGAATCGGACATGGCGCCGATCACGGCCTGCAGAACATGCTCTTGCGGGCCGGTAGCCGTGACGAAGCGATCACCGGTTCCCCGTCCCGGGGTTGGTGCGGCTCCGACAGCTTCGACCAGCCAGGTTCCCGTCGGCTGTCGGCACGCGATTCCGAAGGCCGCACTGGTGCCCGAACGGTCTGCGAGCGTCGTCAGGAACTCTCGGCAATATCGTCCGCCGCGGTCGACGAATGTGGTCAGCGGCATGACATCGCCCCCGGTGCCGACCTTGGTCAATGCTCCGCTTGCTCCGGATTCCAGCGCGCTATGCAAGGCGCCGTGGCTGTCGACGGCGCCAATCTGCGAGATGCCTGCCGACCCGGCCTCTATCGGCACCGACCACTGCGACAGGCCAAACCCGCCGCCGACCCCGATCGCCAGGGCAATCGATGCCGCCATCGCCAAGCCAGCGAGCCGGCCCTGAAAAGCCGGCTTCGCGCGCCGGCCCTCATACGAGGGTTCGGCACCGGTCGCCTCCGCGGCGTCCGGCTGTCCGGCGGCGGCGCGAAGCAGGCGCTCCGGTACCGGTTCGCGCAGCACGTCGTCAAAGGCGCGGCGGGACCAATCGGCGGTGTCACGGAACATCTGGACGGCTTCGCGGACCCGTAGGTCGGTCTGCAGGGCCAACTCGACTTTGGCCGCGTCTTCCGGTGACAATTCACCATCGGCATAGGCGACCAGCAATTCGTCATTAAGCTCTGTCATCACTCTTCCCTTCTACTGGCTCGCCGGCCGGGGGAAGGCCACGATTGTCGTTTCCTGCATCAACTCGTGCAGCCGGCGGCGCGCCCTGGCCAGCCGGCTCATCACGGTTCCGAGAGGTATTTCGAGTATGTCGGATGCCTCGCGGTAGGAGAGGCCGTCGACCGCCACCAGGACCAGCACCGATCGCTGGTCTTCCGGCAATCGCGCGATCGCCTTGCGGACCCGGCTCAGCATCAGCCGCGCCTCTGTCAGGCGGCGGCCATCCTCACCGACCAGGGTGTCGATCAGTTCCGGAGCGTAGTCTTCGCCGCGGACGCGGCGCGTTCGCAGCCGGTCGATCCATGTCGTCTGAATGATCCTGAACATCCAACTGTCCAATCGAGTGCCCGGACGCCACTGGTGAAGGCGGCTGAGGGCGCGTTCGCACGCGGCCTGGACGATGTCGTCGCCGTCATCCCTGGAGCCGGTCAGCGAGTATGCGAATCGCCGCAACCTCGGCAGCAGCGCGACGATCTGTTGTGGTAGGTCTTCCAACATCATCCACTCTAGGCCTTTGACGGGATAACGGCCGGCGGGGCGGTTTATTCCAGTTGCCGTGTCCGCTGAGATCCGAGACGCAGGATCCTGGGCAGTTCGACCGCCGCGCCCGGAGATGCGCGGCCCAACTCATCAAGGAAACCTGGTGATCGTTAATGGTTGATAAACCAAGCCGTGAAATATTGGCGGATGGTCGCGCTGGGCACCTGCCCGGCGGAAACTGGGGCGATCTCATGGGGTCCGTGTTGGGGTTCTTGCGGCTATTGGCCGCCATCCTGATTCTCTGCATAGCGGTTTCGCCGCCGATCGATCCGTGGGGATCGGCTGCCGAGGGCGTTGCGTGGGCCGGCAAGTTCGACGCTCAGCACCGCAACCTCAAGGATGATGACGACAAGGACGACGATGACGACGATGACGACGATGACGACGACGACGACGACGACGATGACGATGACGGCGACGATAAGGACGGCGACGATAGGGACGACAACGACGACGATGCTGTCGGCGGCGACCAAGACAGCGACCGCGAAGACGACGGCGGGGACCAGGTTGGACACGGCAGCGATGACAGCGGCGGTCGCAGTGGCGTCAGCGCTGCTGATGACAGCCGGGACCGTCACGTCGGGCGCGGGTCCGAGAGCAACTCCAAGATTATCAGTCCGGTCGGCACCGAGTCCTCGGAGACAGTCGTGTGGTTTCCCGGCGCCGGCTTGGGCGGCGGATCCAACTGGCGACAGGACGCAGACAAGGCCGCAGGATCCGGCGGATCCGCGCAGACAGCGAGCGTCACAGGCGAGCAGTCCGAAGGACCGCCCGGCCGCCGGCAACGTCCGAATGCAGGCGAGGCAGTCGGCAATGAACTGCTGGCGCTGGGTATAGACCCCGACGAGATGCTTGCCCTTGAGCAGGCCGGCTTCCGCCTGGTCGACCGGCCGTATCTTACGGCGCTGGGCCTTGGTGCATGGCGTTTCAGCCTGCCGCCCGGCAGCAGCCTGGCGTTGGCCCTAAGCCAGTCGCGATCGCTGGTGCCCGACGCGATCCTCGAACCTAACTACATCTATCGGTCTGCGGGTCAGCCGTTCTTGGGCGATTGCCAGGGGCCCGACTGTAGTGTCGCCACCTTGATTGGATGGGAGCAGATCGCCGATTCCTGTGGCACCGGAATCCGCATCGGCATGACCGATACCGGCGTCGACCCGAGCCACCCCGCCCTGCGTGGTCGGGCGCTGCGCACCGAAGTGTTCGACCCCTACGGCGAGGGTTCGGTTCCGGATCATGGCACCGCAGTGGCCGGGTTGCTGGTCGGGAATGCCAATTCCGGCTTCCCCGGCATGCTGCCGGGCGCCGAGCTCTTCGCGGCTGACGTGTTCCATACCGATAATGCGGGCGAGAGCTATTCAACGCTTCTCAGTCTGGTCCAGGGGTTCGACTGGCTCGTCGAAAGTGGTGTGTCTGTTGTCAATGTCAGCATGACGGGACCGCCGAACGCCTTGCTGGAGGAAGCTGTCACGCGAATGAATCAGCTCGGTATCGTCGTCGTCGCCGCGGCAGGCAATGGCGGCCCGCTTGCGCCGCCGGCTTACCCGGCGGCCTATGGCGAGGTCGTGTCGGTCACCGCGGTCGACCGCGACCTTCGACCCTATGGGATGGCGAACCGCGGCAGCTATATCAGTTTCTCATCGCCCGGCGTTCAGATCTGGTCGGCAGGGCCGGAAGGCTCTGGCCGGCATCGCACCGGCACCTCCTTCGCCGCGGCCCATGCCTCCGCGATCATTGCCGACGTGGTCCGCGGTCAGGGCACGGACGCCGTCCACGGCGCGTTGGATGCGTTGCAGTCGACGGCACGGGATCTCGGCGCGCCGGGCAGGGATCCGGTCTTCGGCTGGGGGTTGATCCAGGGAGCGCCCACCTGCCGGGCGGAATCCGCGACATAGTTTTCGGCCGGCCGGTACTCGCCAATGGCCGGGATGTCCCTATGCCGCCGTTTCGCCCGGAAATCTGGGCATTCCGGTCGTCTGAAGAAAATCTGGAATAAATCACCTGCCCCGCTCGTTATCAGCATGAACCGTGGTCGAATGACCCGGTCCTTGGCGCCAACGGGCGGGGCTGCGGAAGGTGTTGGGAGGGGGTCCCTCGCCTTCATGCTCCTCCAACCCCGAGGGGAGGTAGGCACCACTCCCGCCCGTTGGACCGCCACGGATTTCGCTTTGTCGGACTGCTGGCCGCAATGCAGCCCGATAGGCTGAGGTGATCGACCGGGTTCAAGCCGACCGTCAACGGCGATAGGTTGATCCTGGCTAGCATCTTCAGATCGCTTGGACTTGTGGAGGCTGGGGCCTGGCCGCCGGTTTGGTGGCTGGGCCCTGTCTTGTTGCGCGTCGGCGGATCAGGGATGCACACCTGTATAGCGGGCGCGGGGCCGGATCAGCCGATGGCCGGCGTATTGCTCCAACGCATGTCCGATCCAGCCTACCGCCCGTCCAAGCGCAAACAGCGACAAACCGGCCGGCTGGTCCGGCCGCAATCCCGCTATGTCGGACCGCGTCCGAACGTTGCCGCCTGAGGCCTGAGCGTGATTGAGAAAGTCAGGCGGCGCGACCCAGAAGGGAGTCTACGGCCGCGACGATCTCGGCCGGCTTGAAGGGTTTTGGGAAGGTCAGGTCGGCACCAAGTTCCTTAGCGACAGGCAGGAAGTCCATCGCCAGCCGGTGCCCGCCACCGGAGATCACGATAATCTTGGTATCCGGTGCGCTTTGCTTGATCTGCATGATCGTCTCGATACCCTCCTTCTCGGGCATCACGATATCGGTGATGACCATGTCGACGCCAATCGAGTCGAGCATCTCCATGCCTTCGCGGCCATTCTCGGCCTCGACAATGTCATGGCCGGCGCGTTCGAGCACCTGGCGAAGCAGGTTGCGGATCGCCGCCTCGTCGTCGATTACCAGTATCTTCGCCATGTCGGCCGCTCCCTCGGTTGGTTACGCCGCGGCGTCGAGAATCCGGCGGGCGCAATCGGCCAGCTCGGAACTCAATACCGGCTTCACGTGGAATTCTCGGACACCGGCCGCGATAGCGCTAGTCCGGGTTGCTGAATCGATCAGGCCCGTGCATAGCACGACGGGCACTTCGGGACGAATATCCAGGATCTGCTTGGCCAGGTCGACGCCGTTCAGCCCTGGCATCACCTGGTCCGCGACGACCAGGTCCCAGTCCGACGGCGAAGTCTGAAACGCGTCCAGCGCCGCCGCACCATCGGCCATCGCGGTCACATTGTAGCCCAGGCGCTCGAGGCCGGCGCGAATCGACTGAAGCAGGGCGTCGTCGTCGTCGACCAGCAGAATCCGCTCATTGCCCTTCGACTTGGACTTGTCCGTCGTCTTTTGGACAGCCGGCTTCTGGTCGTCGATCGGCAGCAAGACTTCGAATTGCGTGCCCTTGCCGGCCTCGGTCTCGACCACTACCGCCCCGTCATGGGATCGTACGATGCCTTCGACAGATGACAGGCCGAGCCCGGTTCCGTCGCCCACGCCCTTGGTGGTGAAGAACGGATCAAAGACCCGCTGCAACGTCGCATAGGACATGCCGCAACCATTGTCCTGAATGGTGACCACAGCATAGCGGCCCGGGCGTAGCCGGCCGATCCACATGCGGCCGCCGCGACGGCTCGACAACTCGTCGATGCGCCGCAGATTTCCGGGCCACTCGTCAAGCAGCGGCTTCAGGTGTCCATCCCGCCCGCCGCCGACCTTGCGATTGCGCAAGCGGATCTTCAATTCGCCCGGCGACTTGCCGATGGCGTGTCCCGCATTGACGCAGAGGTTCATGACGACCTGGTGCATCTGCGTCGGATCCGCCAGCACCAGGGACTGGTTCTTGGCGATATCGGGCTGGATCGTGATGGTGGACGGCAGCGTGGCGCGCAGCATGCCGAGGTTTTCATTCAGCACCAGGTCCAGGCGTAACGGCTTGAATTCGCGCCGATCGTTGCGGCTATATGCAAGGATCTGCTGGACCAAATCCTCGGCGCGGCGGCCGGCCGACAGGATCTCCTCGACATTCTGCCGGACCGTGGAGCCGGTCTCCAACTCATCGACAACCAGTTCGCCATAGCCGTTGATGATGGCCAGCAGGTTGTTGAAGTCATGGGCGATGCCGCCGGCCAGGGTGCCCAGGGATTCGAGCTTCTGGGATTGGTGGATCTGTTCCTGCAGCGCGACCTGCTCGGATTCGGCCTGCTTGCGCCCGGTAATATCGCGGATCAAATCGATGAAACCGATCGGCTCGCCTTCGGCGTCACGGATCACCGAGCACACCACATCGGCCGGGAAGACATCGCCGGTCTTGTTCCGGAACGAACCCTCGTCAAGGCGCGGGGTCTCCTGCCCAGCCTTATCCGCCTGGAGATTGCCCAACCGCTCGAACTCGCGACGGCTTTCATACAGTGTCGAGGACTGCTGGCCGATGATCTCCTTCGGCAGATAACCGAAGACCCGGGTCACGCCCGGATTGCACATGCGGATACGATGGTCCAACCCGGCGACGACCACGGCATCCGGCACGCTGCGGAAGATCGACTCGAACAGCGATTTCTGCTGCGTCAGCGCTGCTTCCGCCTTCTTGCGCTCGCTGATGTCGCGAAACACGATCAGAACGGCCGAACTGCCTTCATAGATGATCGGCGTGGACGAGCTTTCGACCGGCACTTCCTTTCCGTCGGTCGTCAGCATCACCTGCTCCGATTCCGGCTCAACGAGCCCATGGGACAGCACGCGTTCGGTCCGGGTCAGGAAGGCCCGCCGATAATCGCGACGGACGAAATCGACCGTCCGCCGACCCAGCAATTCCTGATCGCTTTCCGCGCCCAGCAGGCGGAGGGCGGTCGGGTTGGCGAAGACCAGCCGGCCACGAAAGTGCAGGATGATGCCGTCCGGCGACAACTCGACCAGCCGTCGGTACCGCTCCTCGCTCTCGCGTAGCGCCCCTTCGGCGCGGACCGCATCGGTCACATCGCTGGTGGAGCCGCGATAACCCAGGAATTCACCGTCTTCGCCAAATCGAGGATTGGCGCTCGAACGCAGCCAGCGGAACTCGCCGTCGGGCAGGATCCGTCGATACAGGAAATCCCGGAACGGCCTGCGATAGGCGAACAACTCCTCATGCTCCGCCCATGCATCCTCATCGAAATCATGCCGGTCGATATCCTGGGGGCGCTTTCCGTAGTGCCAATCCGGCGGCACGCCGAGCATGCGTTCGACATTGGGCGAGATGTAGGTGAACCGGTCGTCGGAGTCGGTCTCCCAGAACCAGTCGGCAGCCGCGATCGCAAAATCGCGAAAACGCTGCTCGCTCAGATGCAAGGCTGATTCCGCGCTCCTGCGCTCATCGATTTCACGTTGCAGTTGGTGGTTGAAATCCGCCGCGTATCTGGCGGCCGCTGAGTATTGGCGCCATCGTCGGAAGGCGTACCAGCCGAAGGCGAGCGCGAGGGCCGACAGGGCGATCGGAACCTCGCCCAGATCGAATTTCTCGTGGTGTTCGGCCCACTGGACATAACGCTCGTTAACGTCATTGGCGGCCGCCAGCATGAACAGGGCGGCGCCCGCAATCGTCGCGGTAATCAGGTCGCGTGTGGCCTGATTGATTGTCCAACGTGGTCGCCGCATTTCAATGGATACTGGCTGTCAGCTGATGGAAGGTCTAAAGGTGCGAGAAAATCGTCCAAACGATCATGGCAAATAGTCTCAGTTGTACTTTAATGTAGTATTAATTGAATGCGCGATCGTTCGATCGAGTATTGCTACTTTTAGTAGTGATTTGCTTGGGTTCTCTGCGCTGGCTGAAGCGGCATTGGCACGGCAATCGCGCTAAACCGTTACGACCACGCCGCCGCGCCTTGCATCGCCGGCTCCGATCAAGTCGCCATCGGCGCCGCTCGCGGCTGCGTGCACACCGCCAAAGAACAAGTTGCGGTCGGGCCACAGCTTATGTGCCGTGCTCTCGGCGAGGGCGGCGGCCAGGCCGGGGGTGCTCAACCCCGCCTCGACGTTCAGGAATTCGCCTTCCATGTGCAGTCGCGGCGCCGCCACCGCCTGATCAAGCGGCATTCGAAAACTCAGGATATTGACCAGTACCTGCAGGATCGCCGAGCGGATGCGGTTCGACCCGCCACTGCCCAACGCCGTCAGCCCGCCATCCGCGCCGATCACCACAGTCGGAGCCATCATCGAGGAAAGCCGTGTGTCAACCGGCCAGTTGTGGAAGCCGCGCGGGTTGACGTCCTCCTCTCCGAGCATGTTGTTCAGCATCATGCCGGCGATCGGAGGGATCATGACGCCGCAACCCTCGCCATTGGAGACGGTCAAGCTGGCCGCGTTTCCGGCCCGGTCTATGACGCTGATCTGGCTGGTCCCGCGATGGGAGGCGGGGACCTGCGCGACTTCGGTGCGGTATTGCGACAGCAGTTCCGGATCGACAAGAAACTCGGCCGCTCGATCCGGGTCGTCCGACAACCCGCTGGCCCTGCGCGCTGCGTTGGTCAGCCGCATGACGCGCGCGATGGCGCGCAGGTGTTCGACGCCGTGGGCTGGAAGCGTCTGCAGTCCGGCATCGCTCAGCAGGTCCAGGGCAAAGGCGATCAGCAGGCCGCCGGCCGACGGTGGCGGGTTCGTGAGGATCCGCGCCCCGGCAAAGCTGCGGTCGAGCGGCCGTCGACGTTCCACCCGATATCCCGACAGATCCTGGTCGGTGAGATGCCCGCCCCCACTGCGGCATGCCTCGGCGATGGCCGCCGCGATCTCGCCGCGATAGAAGAGCTCTTCGCCCTCCCGGGCCAGCGCATCGAGCATGTCGGCTAGCGCCGGCCAGGCGAAGGTCTCGCCGGCGACGATTGTCGAACCGGGATCGGTGGCGCTTTCGAACAGTTTTCGACCGATCGGGTCGGCGGTGGCAATCGGGCTGACGATGTCGATCACATAGGCTTGCATCGGCGCCAGCGACACGCCCTGCCGCGCCAAGCGAATGGCCGGTTCGAAAATCCGCGCGATTGGCAGCCGGCCGAGTGCGCCATGGACGGTGAAGAGTCCCTTGACCATGCCGGGTGCGGCGACTGCCCCCAGCCCGATGTGAAATTCCTGTGTCGCCGGCCCGAAATCGCTGACGATCGGCCGGAAATCGACCTCGCCGGGCGGGCGTTTACGCTTCGGGGTCTGGGCGAAGAAGTCGAACAGTGTCGCCTCGGCATCGACCGGCCGGGCGAGCAGAAACCCGCCTCCGCCCAGGCCGCAGAGGATCGGCTCTGCAGCGCAGGCGGCAGCAAGCGAGGCCAGCGCCGCATCGAAGGCATTGCCGCCGTCCTGCAGTATCTCTACCGCCGCCGCCGCCGTTTGCCGGTCCCCGGCCGCGACCACCCCGCCCTTAGGATGGACTGCCGTCATTCTGCGATACCTGCTGGTTGTGCGTTGATCCAGGTCAAGGCGGAATCACGCACAATCTGGCAATCTCGAGTGTGGGGATTGAGGCGCATGACATCCCCATGGTCCGGCGGATGCGGGGGGTCCTTCGGGGGAACGGGCCGCTTGAGTATCCGCCGGACATCCATTTCTGCCTGCCGCGCCGGCAGTACTCAGCTGAAAATAGCGACCAGCAGAAAAGCCACGATCAAGATCAGGGCCGTAACCGGGTTGTGGCGGATCCAATCCACGGCGCGATCGATTGCCTGCCGCGTACCGTCCACGAGACCCGCTGGCATGCGCACCTTCGGCGCGGCAGCCTCCCCTTTCTCCATCGCACCAATCCGGGCCTCGAGCGCAGCGTCGCGCTTTGCCAGACGCTGCTCTGCCGCATCAAGCCCGGATTCCAGCGCCGAGATCCGCGACTCAAGGTCCGCTTGATCCGGGCGCTCGGGTTCCTGGGATTTCGGTTCAGGCACCGCTTTTGCCGATTTGGCTGACCTGCCGCTGGATTTGGCCGCTGTGGTCTTCTTCGGTTCAGCTGCTGCTTTCGGTTCAACTGCCACTTTTGGTTCAGCTTCCGTCTTCGGTTCAGCTGTCGCCTTCGGTTCAGTCGCCAAGGACAATGCCCTCCCTACGCGGATCGGCGCCGCCGACCAGACCTTCCTGTGTGATCATGATGGCATGCAGTCCGCTGTTCAGGTCGCGCACATTGATTTCGTGCCCGCGTGATTCCAGCGCTGCCTGGAACGCTTCAGCCTCGGTGCCAGCCTCCAGATCAGTGCCGCCATTGCGGTTGACCACATGGCCGAGATCTATTGCCGACTGCACGTCCAAGCCCCAATCGAGAGTCGCTACCAGAGTCTTGGCGACATATTCGATGATCCGGCTGCCGCCGGGCGATCCGACGACCATGAGAAGCTCGCCATCGGAGTTGAACACAAGTGTCGGCGCCATCGAACTGCGCGGGCGTTTGCCGGGCTCGACGCGGTTGGCGATCGGCCGCCCATCTCTCTCCGGACGGAACGAGAAGTCGGTCAATTCGTTGTTCAGCAGGAAGCCGCGGACCATCAGGTTCGACCCGAAGCCGCTCTCGATGGTGGTGGTCATCGAAACCGCATTGCCTTCGGCATCCACGATGGAAATGTGGCTGGTGCCCGGCAGTTCCAGCGACGTATCCGGCGCCCATAGCATCGCCTCCCGCCAGGGGGGATTGCCGGCGGCCGCCGGTGTCTCCATGACGACGCTTCGGTTTACCAGTTGAGCCCTGACCGTCAGATAGCCGGGATCTACCAAGCCGGCGGTCGGCACCCGTACGAAATCGCTGTCGGCCATGTACAGGGCGCGGTCGGCGTAAGCCAGTTTGGATGCCTCTGCGAACAGGTGCCAGGCTTCGGCGGATTCCGGCCCCATGGAAGGCAGGTCGAAATGCTCGAGGATGCCGAGGATCTGCCCGACGGTGAGTGCGCCGGAACTTGGCGGACCCATGCCGCAAACATCGTTGCCGCGATAAGTCACGCAAACCGGTTCGCGACGGGCAATGTCGTACGCTTCCATATCGGCCTGGGAAAGCAGCCCGGGATTGCCCTCGGCGTTGCGCACCGTGGCGACAATGTCACGAGCGATCTCGCCGCTGTAGAAGACCTCCGAACCGTTATCGGCGATCAGGCGGAGCGTTTCGGCGAATTCGGGGTTGCGCAGAATGTCGCCGGCCTGCAGTGCATCGCCGCCGGGGAAGAAATAGTCCCGCGCTGTCGCGAAAGTGCGCAGCCTCTCTGCTCGGCTGCCTTCGAGCAATCCGACGAGCCGCGGCGAGACCTCGAAGCCTTCTTCGGACAGGTCGATCGCCGACTGGAACAGGCCTTTCCAGGGCAGCGCGCCATGATCCTGATGCGCCTCCTCCATCAGCCGCAGTGTGCCTGGCGTGCCGACGGAACGGCCGCCGACCACCGCATCCCAGAAGCCCAACGGCTCGCCGTCTTCACCGAGGAAGAGTGTGCCGTCGGCTTCCATCGGCGCGGTCTCGCGGCCGTCATAGACGGTGACGCCCTTGGTCTCGGCGTCGTAGTACAACAGAAACGCGCCGCCGCCGATGCCCGAGCTCTGCGGCTCGACCAGGTTCAGCACAAGCTGGGTAGCGATCATGGCGTCGATCGCGGTACCACCGCTCTTCAGAACCTCGTAGCCGGCCTCAACAGCCAGCGGGTTTGCTGCCGCGACCATGAATTGCTGGGATACGGCCAGGTCGCGATCGGTTCGTCCTGTCGACTCTTCCGGCTGTGTATCCTGGGCCATCGCGCCGAGTGGCAACACCATGATCGCCACCGCCAGCGCCGCAGCCCTGGGCAGGTGATGTTCATTCCCGAAGATCATCATGGTCGACTCTCCCTGTCGCTCGGCGCACGCGTTGTCCTTGTTGGCCGAAAGTATCCCATACGCCGGCCACGTAAGGAAAGCCGGGCGTGAGCTTTGCCATCCCCAAACCTTATCTTGGCCCGTTACCGGGGAAAGGTCGCGCGAATTTCGCGGTGGGCCACCCGGTATCCCGGCGATACATGGGCCAGCCGGTCAACGATGCGGGCATGCAGCCGGGGCAGGGCGTGGAAAGGCACGGAAGGGTGCAAATGGTGCTCGGCATGATAGGGCATGTTCCAGCCCAGGAGCCGGACCAACCGGACGGTAAGCGTTGTGCGGGTATTGCGGGTCATCTCCGGCACCGCCGGGCAGCCGGTGTGCTCGGCCAGCAGGAATGCGCGCAACGCCGGCTGGGCCAACAGCACCGGGACCAGCCAGTAGACCAGCGGCAGGCCACTCGCGGTCAAGACCGCGACCGCGGCCACGCAGCCATAAATCAGGAGGAAGGCTCGGGCCTCGAAGACAACCTTGCGATGATCCTTGGCCGGAAGGTACGGCATCGCGGGATGTCCCGAAGCCTGTCGCAGCAGCGCCAGCGCTCGGTCCCGCCAAAAAGGCAGGCCGCTCAGCTGGACGAGATACTGCGCCAGGGTGGCCGGTTTGGGGGTCGCCAGTTCCGGGTCGCGCGTAGGGTCCTGGGTGTGCCGATGATGGGCCCAATGGAATGCGCGAAAATCGGTCGGCGGGATTGCCAGGACCAGCCCGCATGCCCAGGCGACCGCCAGGTTTGCCCGACGGTTCTTGAACGCGGTGCGATGGATGGTCTCGTGCAGCGGTGCGAATAGGAAAACCAGCGCTATCCCATGCAGGAACAACGCCGGCGTCAGCATCCAGGATCCGCCGCTCAGCGTCACGGCGATTGCGGTCGCGGCTATGAACGCCGCATGGCCAACGAGCTGCCGGGCGCCGGCGGCATCCGATCGTCGATAAAGATCCCGCAGATCTTCGCTGTTCAGTGGCGCTTCTACGTGCCCGTCCACTGACCGCGCTCCAGGAGTACGCGTTTCAGAAGCGACGGCCGGTCGGACATCAGCCCGTCGACACCCAGGTCAAGCAGCCGCGTCATCTCCGCCTCATCGTTGATGGTCCAGGCATGGACCGCCAGACTACGCCGATGGGCCTCGGTCAGAAAGCCGGGTTCGACGATGGTCAGGCCGCGATGGGTCGGCGAAACCTGGGCGCAGCCGGCCGCGAAACGGCTAACCGGCGCGCCCTTGGCGGCCAGCCACAGGCGCAGCACGTCCCGTGGGCCCATCGAGGTGCAAAGGGCCGGACCCATTCGCTGCCGCAAACGAGCAAGCCGTCGGCCTGAGAACGAGCCGACGCAAACCCGGTGGAGAGCATCGGCCCGGGTCAGCACCGCCGGCAACAACTCTGCCGCGTGATCCGTCTTCGGATCGACGTTGATCCGCGTGTTCGGCCAGGCTGACAGCAATTCCTCCAGCAACGGAATGCGGCAGCGGCCGCCGATGCGGACCTGGCGCAGCTCGTCGGAAGTCAGCTGGTCGACGCGGCCGTGCCGGCCCGCCAGCCGATCCAGCGTGTCGTCGTGAAAGGCGACCAGCCGGCCGTCCAGGGTGGCGTGAACATCGGTTTCGAGAAACACATAGCCCAGCCCGATTGCGTGCTCGAACGCCTCCATGGTGTTTTCCGGGGCCGACTCGTCGCCGCCGCGATGGGCAAAGGCAATCGGCGCCGGATGATCGAGGAACGGCCAGGGGGGCGGCATCGCCGGTCGCATCGCCAGTAGAATAGTGTGTCCGAATGCAGGACACTATCAGACGAACGTGTTGTGCGCGCCATTACCGGCAGGCCTATTTCACAGCGACACAGGTGCAGCCCGCCAGATGCATGACCTTGTGCGATACGCTGCCCATCAACAGGCCGCCAACATCGCTGAGGCCACGGCTCCCCAGGAAGATCATGTCGACCTTCTGCCCGCGGGCGACGGCGACAATCTGGCTGGCGGGGTTGCCTTCCACGACCTCGCTGGTCACGTGGGCGAGCCCGTTCATCCGCGCGTACTCGTCAGCCTCGCCGGTGATCCGGTCTCCGATCGCCTTTCCGTGATGGAAACGGGCATTCATCTCCTCAACCGGAATGCCTTCCATTTCGGCATATTGCTGTAGCCCCTCCGGCATCGGCTCGTACGGGACCACGTGCAGGATCAGCAATTCGGCATCGGACGTTTTAGCCAGGCTGGCCGCCAGTTCCAGGGCTCTCATCCCATGTTCGGACCCGTCGACCGCAACCAGGTACTTCTTGCTCATCTGACATCCCCTCGATTGACCGGCGCGCCACGGCGTCCGCGCGTTTTCTGAGCGCACAGTCTGGCGCCCACCGCGATGTTGGCCATGCGCTGGATCAACTGCCCGGTGCAATGAGCAGGAATAGGTGGAGCCGGCGCAGAGGGTTCGAACGCCGGCCCGCCAGGGTGCCCTTACCGGTGGTGCCGGCGGTTGATGAGTCCGTCCAGGGCGGCTTTCTGATCATCGTCCAGTACGGCGTACAGCCTGTCGAAGGCCGGCCGGACCTGCCGCAGCACGTCAAGGCCGGTGGATGCGACCAGTTCGACCTGGGCCAGCCGCTCGGGCGCCGACGCATCCTCCGGCAGAGGCTCCAGATTGGCGCAGGATTCGCCGACCATGTCGCTGCCGCCGCGCAGGGCGTCGACCAGGCCCTGCCAGGCGCCGACCTGTTCCGGCGTGAAATCGACGAAGCTCTCGACGAAGCCGACCATCTGCGTCAGGCGCTCGTCGCGCTCCTCGCCGCAGATGTGTTCGAATGCGCGGGCCTGGCCGCCATGGCCCCAGCCGCGGCCGAATCGAATGAGCTCCGGGGCCGCGATCGACTCGCTGCTGGGCATGGGACTCTGCATTGCGTGCAATCCGGTGACCGCAAGGGTGATGCCGACGGCGGATGCGGCGGCGATAACGACGACCTTGGTGGATTTCATGGCGTCTCTCCATCGTTTGAACCGGGCGGCGACCATGGCCGCGACGATGGGACGGTAGTCGGCCGATGTTGCGCCGGAATGTCGGAATATGCGGGAAAGTGTAACGTCCCGTTGCGCGACCTGCCGGCCGTAACGCGAGTGTTACAAGATTCCGGCGGACCGGAGTTCCCGGCCGGTATAATGCCCGCGACATGAGCCGCTCACCGCACCTGCTGATCGTCGACGACGACCGGGAAATCCGTGATCTGGTATCCCGGTTCCTGGTCAAGCACGGGTACCGGTCGACACCGCCGCCGACGGTCGCGAGATGGACCGGTTGCTGGCCGCCGGCCGCTTCGACCTGCTGGTGCTGGACCTGATGCTGCCGGGAGAGGACGGGCTGTCCCTGTGCCGCCGGCTGCGCGCCGAGTCGGGATTGCCGATCATCCTGCTGACGGCGCTGGGCGAGGAGACCGACCGCATCGTCGGGCTGGAGATGGGCGCCGACGATTATCTCGGCAAGCCGTTCAATCCGCGCGAGCTGCTGGCCCGCATCAAGGCGGTGCTGCGGCGTGCCGACGGCATCGCCCGGCGCCCCGATTCCGACGTCTCGGCGGTCACGGTGAGCTTCGAGGGCTGGCGATTGGACCAGGCGAAACGCGAACTGCGCAGCGCGGACGGCGTGCTCACTCCGCTGAGCAGCGGCGAGTTCGACCTGTTGCTGGCGTTCGTGGAGCATCCGCGGCGGGTGCTGACCCGCGACCAGCTTGCTCGACCTGACCAAGGGACGCTCGGCCCAGCCCTTCGACCGCAGTATCGATGTCCAGCTGAGCCGGCTGCGCCGCAAGATCGAGGCGGACCCCAAGGACCCGACGCTGATCAAGACCGTACGCAACGAGGGCTACATCTTCACCGCCTCCGTCGAGCGGCCATGATCCGGCTGTGGCCCAGCAGCGTCGTCGGCCGGGTCGCGGTCATCCTGATCGTCGGGGTGCTGTCGATCCAGGCGGTCGGATTCGTGCTGTTCGCCCGTGACCGCTGGGTCGAGACGACGCAGGTGTTCGCACAATCGGTGGTCGACCGCATGACCGCGATCGTCGATCTGATGGAGGCGACGCCGGCCGCCGATCGCGCCGCCCTGTTGCAGGCGGTCAACAGCCCGACCCTGTGGGTTACGCCGTCGGACCGGCCGCCGCCGCTGTCCCGCCACGACGTGCCGTTCGAGGACACCATTCGCGGATACCTGCGCCCACTGGGCGACCGGCCGATCCGGATCGACGTGCCGGATCACTGGCGGGATTGGCACGACCGCGACCGGCCGGAGCTCGGGCCGCCGCCGGACCTGCAGCCGAGCCGGCGCAAGCTGCTGATTTCGGTCGGCCAGGACGATGGCAGCTGGCTGGTGTTCAGCGTCTCCTCGCAATACGCCGCCGGCGATTGGGTGCTGCGCACCCTGTTCTGGTCGGTGGTGGCGATCGCCATCGTGGCGCTGATCGGCGTGTGGGCGGCGCGCCGGGTGACGGCGCCGATCACCCGCTTCGCGGCGGCCGCCGACCGGCTGGGGGTGGATGTCGAGGCGCCGCCGCTGCCCGAGAAAGGGCCGAAGGAGCTGCGCCGGGCGACCCAGGCTTTCAACCGCATGCAGGAGCGGCTGCGCCGGCTGATCGCCGACCGCACCCTGATGCTGGCGGCGATCTCCCACGATCTGCGCACCATGCTGACTCGCTTCAGGCTGCGCGCCGACTACATCGACGATCCGGAACAACAGGCCAAGGCGCTGGCCGATCTCGACGAGATGACCACGATGCTCGATTCGACCCTGTCCTTCGCCCGCGACGACGCCGCCGAGGAGGACCGCACCAAGGTCGACATCGCCGCCCTGCTGCAGACCCTGTGCGACGATCTCTCCGACGCCGGCCAGGCCGTCACCTATGAAGGCCCGGATCGCCTGACCCTGGTGTGCCGCCCGGTAGTCCTGCGCCGCGCATTCGCCAACCTGATCGACAACGCGGTGAGCTATGGCCGCGAGGCGAGAGTCGCCTTGGCCGCGATGGCCGGCGACATCATCGTCGAGATCGCCGATCGCGGCCCCGGCATCCCGGCCGACAAGCGCGAGCAGGTCTTCGCGCCGTTCTATCGCCTGGAAGACTCCCGCAGCCGCGAGACCGGCGGCACCGGCCTCGGCCTCGCCGTCGTCCGCAGCATCATCCGCCGCCACGGCGGCGACATTACGCTTGTGGATCGACCAGGCGGCGGGCTGATCGCGCGGGTGACGCTGCCAGCATCGCCAGCCTGATCCGAAGGGCTGCGGATGGATCGTGAATCGGCCGTTTGCCAGCTGGGACGTTGGCTCAGTTGCCGATTGTCGCGATCAGGCGCCGATGCGATTCTATGTCCGCCGCAAGCCGCCGATTTGAGGTTATCGTCGGCGCAGTTGCTTCGGCGGCTGCGGCGGGCCATTCCTTCGCAGGGCGCGATGGAGAAGGAATTGGCGGCATTTCGATCGATCCAGCATCCCCGGTAATTCCCCGCCTGGGGCCGAGACGGTCGGAAAGCGGCCTGGGCATCGCCTACATGGCTGCCGGCATGTTCCTGTTCTCGGCGGTGGATACGCAGGCCAAGTTCCTGACCGCCACGTTGCACCCGATCCAGATCGTCTGGTCGCGGCAGTTGGGTCTGCTGATCGGGGTGCTCATTCTGCTGGCGCTGCGTGGCGTCTCCATCCTGCACACCCGGCATCCGGGTCTGCAGATCCTGCGAGGCGGCCTGGCGGCAAGTTCCGCGACCCTGTTCATCGTCGCGGTCAGCTTCGTTCCGCTGGCCGATGCGGTCGCGGTCAGCTTCGTGGCGCCCTTCATCGTGACCGTGCTCGGCGCCCTGATGCTGCGGGAACCGGTCGGCATCCGCCGTTGGGCCGCCGTCACGATCGGATTTCTCGGCACCATGATCGTGATCCGGCCGGGTCTGGGCGTCATCCACCCGGCGGTCATGCTGGTGCTGCTGGCGGCCACCCTGTTCGCCCTGCGTCAGATCCTGTCACGCGTGTTGAGCAGTTCCGACCGCACCGTGACGACGCTCGCCTATACGGCATTGGTGGGCAGCCTGGTGCTGACCGTGCCGCTGCCGTTCGTCTGGCAATGGCCGACCTCGCCCGTGGAGATCGCATTGCTGGTCGGCATCGCCATCATGGCCGCGCTTGCCGAGCTGCTGGTGATCAAGGCGCTGGAGGTGGCACAGGCGGTGGTCGTGGCCCCGGTGCAATACACCCTGCTGATCTGGGGCACGATGTACGGCTATCTGGTGTTCTCCCAGTTGCCCGACCTGTGGACCTGGATCGGCGCGCTGATCATCGTCGCCACCGGGTTCTATACCCTGCACAGGGAGCGGGTCGTCGCACGCCAGCGTGTCGAACGATTGGCTCCGCGGCTTTGATGCGGCGCTTGCCGCTCTTAAGGCGAATTAGAATGTCGGCGGAGCGCAGGCGCTGACGATCTCTGCCTCGTCGTCGCCGACATTGCGGAAGCGGTGGGGCAGGCGGCTGTCGAAATAATAGGCGTCGCCGGGGCCGAGCACCCGGCGCTGATCGCCGATTGTGACCTCGACCCGGCCGCGCAGGACCACGCCACCCTCCTCGGATTCGTGGCGCAGCAGGGTCTGGCCGGTATCGGCGCCCGGGGCATAGCGCTCATGGATGATCTGCAGCGCCCGGTCGCTGAGGTCGCGGCCGATCTGGCGGAACGACAACCCGCCTGGGGCCCCGTCGCCGCCGATCTCGACCAGATCCTCGGCGGCATAGAACACGCGTCGGCGCGGCGGTTCCTCCGGCGCGAAGAACTCGGCCATCTTCACCGGAATGCCGTCCAGCACCTTCTTCAGCGAGCCGACAGACGGGCTGGCGCGGTTCTGCTCGATCAGCGAGACGGTGGCGTTCGAGACGCCGGCCCGCTTGGCCAGTTCGCGCTGACTGAGCCCGTGCATTTCCCGCAGCCGGCGCAGCCGCCCACCGACGTCGATCTCCATTGACGCGTACCCCAAGTGTTAAGAGTGTTCGATATATTGAACACCTACGCCATTCGACGCAACAATCTGTTATCGTTGAGGGCGTCTGGGGGATTCCTCTTGTCCGAATTTTCGAACACTTCTAGATTTCATGCACTTGAAATCGGACACCGCGCCGTTCCCAAACCAAGGGAGTGCTGTTGATGGATGATGCGATCCCCCGGGGCGCCACGCCGCCGCCGAACAATATGGAAGCCTACTGGATGCCGTTCACCGCGAACCGGCAGTTCAAGAGCAATCCGCGCCTGCTGGTCGGTGCCGAAGGCATGTACTACTACACCCATGACGGCCGGAAGGTGCTCGACGGCACCGCCGGGCTGTGGTGCGTCAATTGCGGGCACAAGGCCCCGCGCATCGTCAAGGCGATCCAGGAACAGGCGGCGGAGCTTGACTACGCGCCACCGTTCCAGATGGGTCATCCGCGTGCGTTCGATCTGGCGGCGCGCCTGGCCGCGATGATGCCGAACGATCTGGACCACGTGTTCTTCACGAATTCCGGCTCGGAGTCGGTCGACACCGCCCTGAAGATCGCGCTGGCCTATCACAACGTGACGGGCAACGGCTCCCGCACCCGGCTGATCGGCCGCGAGAAGGGCTATCACGGCGTCGGATTCGGCGGCATCTCGGTCGGCGGCATCGTCCCGAACCGCAAGTTCTTCGGCACCCTGCTGACCGGCGTCGATCATCTGCAGCACACCCACAATCTGGAGCACAACGCCTTCAGCCGAGGCCAGCCGGAATGGGGCGGCCATCTGGCCGATGAGCTGGAGCGCATCGTGGCCTTGCACGACGCCTCGACCATCGCCGCGGTCATCGTCGAGCCATTCGCCGGCTCGGGCGGTGTCATCCTGCCGCCGAAGGGCTATCTGCAGCGCCTGCGCGAGATCTGCGACAAGCACGGCATCCTGCTGATCTTCGATGAGGTGATCACCGGGTTCGGCCGGCTCGGCGCCTCCTTCGCCACCGAGTATTTCGACGTCACCCCGGATCTCATCACCTGCGCCAAGGGCCTGACCAGCGGCGCGGTGCCCATGGGGGCCGTATTCGTGCGCAAGCACATCTACGACGCCTTCATGAAGGGGCCGGAAGAGGCCATCGAGCTGTTCCACGGCTATACCTATTCGGCCCATCCTCTGGCCTGCGCCGCCGCCCATGCGGCGCTGGACACCTATCAGGAGGATGGGCCTGTTCGAGCGCACCGCCAAGATGGCGCCCTATTGGGAGAAGGCGCTGCACAGCCTGAGGGACGAGCCGAACGTCATCGACATCCGCAATCTTGGCCTGGTCGGGGCGATCGAGCTGGAGCCGATTGCCGGCCGTCCGGTCAAGCGCGCCTTCGATGTTTTCCTGAGATGCTACGAGGCGGGCGCAATGATTCGCACCACCGGCGACACGTTGGCCCTGACACCGCCACTGATCATCGAACAAGCGGAGATCGACCAGCTGGTCGAGACCATCCGCGAGGCGCTGCGCGCCGTAGAGTAGCGGGATCAATACCGGGGCCGGCGCTCGCGACTTGCGGTGGCCGGCCCGGTGTCTTGCTTCCGGATCCTTGCGAAAATTTGCGTATTGCAGGTGCGAAGGGCTTCCGCTCGCTTTCGCAAAACTGCCCTAGATTTTGTTGACTCTTAACGCTTTTCCGATAGGTTCGCGGCGTCTAGGAGGGCGCCATGCTGATAGAATCGCGACTTACGGAAGGTCACCGGATTCGTTGCGCTGCCGGCCATGTCTTCATCGTCCGCACGCTGGGCCCGAGCGTCGAATGCCCGAAATGCGGCGAGACCGCTCTGTCGACCGATCTTGCCACCGCCTATTTTCCTCGGCCATCTGGCCACGCCGTCATTCGAACCACAGACCGACTGACGCGGCGAGCCCGCACCGCCGCCGACATGATAGCCTGACCGCCGGGCGGGATTTCGCGCGGAGGAGGGCGCATGATCGACATTCAGGTGCAGGGGCTGTTCGGCCTGATCCTTCTGGGTCTGGTGATCTGGGCGATCGTCAGCATCGTCAGAGCCGGGCGTCCACCGGCGGCAAGGTGCTGTGGATCCTCCTGGTTCTGATCTTTCCGTTTATCGGATTTCTCATCTGGCTTCTGTTCGGGCCGCGAGCTGGCCCCGGCGCGCCGGATAGCCCGGCGGCGTTGAAACCTGTTAAGGACTTGCGGCTTAGGCTCGCCTCCACGACCATGGGTCGCGCGATGACTGCCATGGGTCGCCCGATCACGCCGGAGTGGGAGCCGCATAGATGGAAGTGACCCTCTGCGAGTTGCCGGAGCGCATGCATCCGGTCAGCGCCTATTTCCTGCATGAGTTCACCACCGGCGGCATTACCGAGGCCTATTTCCTGCGCAGCTTCTCGCTGCCCAACTCCGACTACATCCCGCTGGCCCGCTGCCTGGTCGACCTGTTCCGGGTGCTGGGCTTGGGCGGGTAGCGCCTGATCCGCAACAACGACCGGCAGGTGCCGAGTTTCCATCATCGGTGACCCTACCGGCCACCCTGCACCCGCTGGCCATTGATCTGGCGCGCCGAATCGCTATGGAAGGCGCCCCGGACTGATTTCATGCAGAGCCCGCGCTGCACGGCCTCCCACAGTCACGCGGCTGCTTGTGAGCAGTGTGATACCCACTGGCCGAGACGCTCCCCTCCTAAGGTCTGCGGTAGGGCCATTGGCAGCGTATCGATTCGCTACCTGTGTTCTTCCGCTAGCCGTTGCAGATGGGACTCACCAGTTCTCTGCAATTCCGGTTATCGCGCTGGCACTCAGCCATGGCGGACTCGCGTGCTGCCGCCGGCGAGTTCCCGACGCCGGCATCGCCGAGCCGCCATCTATTCCGAGGATCGTCACTTCGCACCCCCTGGCCGCCGCGCCTTCCGGCGACCATTGCACACTGTCCGGCCGCGAACGCCACATGAACCTCGCAGTGTCGGCCGCATTCTCTAAGCGCGCACGATTCCGCGGCAACCGGGGAAGGCTCATTCACACACGCGCCCGACTTGAACGTCGATGTCGTGCTGACTGCGATAGCACCGTACTGGCTGCCGGTGGCGGTCATGGCGTTGACGCCGGCATTCGGTGGTTCGATCGCAGCAGTGCGAACACCGACCGCTGGCGTGTCCTGCATTTCCGGCGCGAGATTGCAGATCGTTGGCGCCATATGTTCGCATCTAGCCGACGAAAAACTGACACTCCGAGGATGGCTGCGGCACTGAGACATTGCCGCTTCCCTTGCAGCTGTGCTTGATGAGCCAACAACGACATCCTCCGGCCTACTCCGGCGTCTGGTTCCCGCTATGGCCGCGCATTGACCACTGCCGAAGACGACGCGGATCTCGCAGAAGGAGCCGCAGTCCCTAAGCGCGCATGATTCTGCCAGTTGTGCGCTGGGCTGATCGACGCACGCGCCTGACCGGAAGACGGTTTTCGTACTGATAGCGATCGCACCGTGGTAGCCGCTGGGCATCGGCGTGACATTGGCGACGACAGGTCCTGACCGCATTGGCGGAAGGCTTGATCCACTCTCCGTTGGGGCTTGCGCTTGTTGGGTTCCATGAGCGACGGCCATGGGCGCAAGACTGGATTCGGTAGGTGGGGTGTCCCTTGTGGGATTGTATGCGATGATTCCTTGCGTTTCCTGTCCGAATGGCATGGCAACATCGACGCTCTCTCCGGCATCGGTGTCCACCACCCGCACCCTGATCGTAGCGCTCTCGAAACGGGGGGTGTCCTCTCTTGCAATGAAGTAGACGAATCCGACGCCGACTCGTTCGGGAGTTGCGTCGCTGAACTGCTTCAAACGGTAGTCAGCATCCCTGGCTTGTCGGGCATCGGCCCTCCGTGGCGCTTTGAGCAAACATGCCGATCCGAACCAAATGCCAGGGTGTACGTTGTGCTCTGGTTCCGCTTTGGTCGCCACCAGGCTCGAGGCCTGGGGAAGCAGCATGTTTCCCGACCGGTTGACAGCATGTCAGACTCCGGACCAGCACCGGTCTTGCACCGTTGTTCGTCACGGTGACGTAGACCGAGAATATTCTCCGGTGAAGTCGGCGTCGAAGACATTCATTTGCCGATCCGTCTGCAGGTAGGGATCGACCATCGTCACACCGCGGATGCTTCCCTGCGCAGTAACCTCAGCTACGCGCGTTGCCTGAGCGTCGCTCGATGGCACGGATTCGCCGTCGTAGGACGCACACCCGGCTGCCGCGAGGACTGTGAACAAATAACGGATTGCGATCGGTTGCATTTGCATTCCTCCCATACGTTTGGCAGCCTTTTCTTGGCTGCCTTCGTCTGACTAGTCTGCGGCGGCCGCGCCGCCAATCCGGGCTAGCCAGCTCCGCACCTCCGGAACATCTTGAAATCCATTCATAAATTTGAATGACGCGTCGCGCATTGCCGCATCGGTGCGCTCACCAGCAACTGTTAGTTGTCCGTCCACTCGATGTTCTGCGAGGATCCGGATACGGACCACGACGCTATGGTCGCCAGCGGGCGAATAGATTATGAATCGATACGTCAGCTCGACCGCGGAAACACTTGTTGTGAGTGGAGGTGGGTGAATGTAATTGAAGTAATCGATTCTTGGTTCGATTACAGCTGCCAAATCCTGACCTATCGCCAGGTATCGGTGGGCGTTGATTGACCAGATTGACATTGCCGAACATCTCGGTGAAGACCTGATCGAGATGCCGAACGCTCGCTCCGACCGGAAACTCGTACCTTGCGTCCATTAAAACGACTTGTTCGTGTATGAATAAAAGGCGGGATCGTAGAACACACCAATCGAAATTGGGATCTGCGCTATGTCCGCAGGTCGCTCAACCGGTGTCGATTGCTCAACTACAATGTCGTACCGAGGCGGCGGAATAGAGCACGACTGGATGACGAATGCCGTTGCAACCAGCACGAGCGACTGACGGCCGAATTCACGCCACCCAAAGCCATTTTCAGACAGAAATGCCATCTGATCCCCATTGGGATCGGCGGTAGTGGCAATCCGGTTCTTCCGGTGTGGCGACACCAGAATTGCATTCAAGAATGACTGTACTTCAAACACTTACTTGATCCCGGAGGGATAAGTATCGGCAACCTGCCCTCGAGTATCGTATTACTCTACGCCTCATCATTGAAATTGGTCAATCGCTGTCCATCGTCAGCATTTGGTCGAATGATTGTAATTTGCCGCTTCATTGGGTGAAGATTAATTTGCGCCGCTTTCTTTTGTGCCGAAAAGTGTGTCAGAAACTCTGACATATATTGGCGCATTCCTAAAGCTGATCTTGCCTGTTCTTGCACCTCTAAGCCCTTGCGCTCGCACGTCGGATTCCAGTCGGGCATTGTTGTCAGTACCCGGGCGGTCCACGTCCGGTTCTCAGCTATGTTCGGACGATCACACCGAGCGTTGACGCCGGCCCAATACTGGTTCCACAAAATCAGAACCGGTCGCTCAGGCAGTACTGAGTCATGTCCAATACCAGGGCCGGCATGCGGTACAGCGGGCCGCCGCCAGCGAGGGGCCTGTGCGGGTAGCGCCTGATTCGCCGAACAACGTCGAGGGTGCCGAGTTTCGACTATCGGTGGCCGTACCGGCAGGTCACCCTGCATCCGCTGGCAATGACCTGGCGCGCCGAATTCGTCCGCTATGGAAGGCGCTCCGGACTGATTTCCCGATGCACTGCATGTCGCCGTTTAGCCAGATCCGGGATTTCTCCAGGGTCGAATTCCTTCCATCCGAAAGGCCGGAATCGACCCATCTCGGTCGTTGCCGCTGACCAACGCGAACGTCGGCTTCCGGATCGCAGAGACGACATTGTCCAACAGGGGATCGGCTCTACCCAAGCTCGTTGGACAGTCAATAGAGTTCGTGCTTGACACTGTTCAATATATCGAGAAGTCTTGATTAATGGATAAGATGCTTGCCCTGGAAGCGCTGTCGGCGCTCTCTCAGGAAACGCGCTTGGATGTCTTTCGCCTGCTCGTGAAGGCTGGGCCGGACGGCCTCTACGCCGGCGAGATCGCGCAGCGGCTTTGCGTGCGGCAGAACACCATGTCGACAAACCTGGGGGTGTTGGCGAGGGCCGGCTTGGTGCGCAGCGAGCGCGAAGGGCGGAGTATCCGCTACGTCGCCGACCTAGACGGCATGCGCCGGCTCCTTGCCTTCCTCATGCAGGACTGCTGCGGAGGACATCCCGAGGCTTGCCGGCCTTTCCTCGAGGACCTGGTCTGCGCATAGCGGGCTGAGGCGAAGCACCGGAGCGAGACAGCTGGAGGCGGAACATGGCAAGAGTCGCGATCAATGGCCTCGGCCGAATGGGCAAGCTCGTGGTTCGAGCTCTCTGCGACGACGGCTTCGACGGCGAGATCGTTCTCCTTAACGACAAGGACGGCGATTCGGCCCTGCATGCACATCTGCTGGAGTTCGACACGGTCCACGGCCGATGGCCCGCCTCCTTCGCCCACGATGACCAGAGCCTGACGATCGGGGATAGACGCATGCGCTTCGCCACAGTCGACAGCATCGCCGCGCTGCCGCTGGCCGAGCTCGGTGTCGACCTCGCGGTTGACTGCACGGGCAAGTTCAAAACCCCGACAGCCCTGGCCCCCTACTACGAAGCCGGCGTCAGGAAGGTGGTGGTATCAGCCCCAATCAAAGATGACGCGGCGCTGAACCTTGTCTACGGCGTCAACCATCACCTCTACGAGCCCGACCGGCATCATCTGGTCACGGCGGCGAGCTGCACCACCAACTGCTTGGCGCCCGTTGTCAAGGTCGTCCACGAGAACCTGCAAATCCGACATGGGACCATGACGACGATCCACGACGTCACGAACACGCAGACGATCGTCGACCGGCCGCACAAGGATTGGCGTCGCGCCCGGTCGGCCTTGAACTCGCTCATCCCTACCTCGACCGGCTCGGCCAAGGCCATCAGCCTGATCTATCCCGAGCTCGAGGGACGGCTGAACGGCCATGCGATCCGCGTGCCCCTGTTGAATGCAAGCCTCACGGACTGCGTCTTCGAGGTCGAACGCGCCACGACCGAGTCGGAGGTTAACGAGCTTTTCCGCGCAGCCTCCCAGAGCCCGGAGCTCGAGGGCATCCTGGGTTTCGAGGACCGGCCTCTTGTCTCGGCGGACTACATCAACGACCCCCGCTCCTCGATCGTCGACGGTCCCAGCACCATGGTAATCGACGGCACGCAGGTGAAGGTCTACGCCTGGTACGACAACGAGTGGGGCTATGCCTGCCGCCTCGCGGATGTGACGCGCATGGTGTCGAGGAGTCTCTAGAGTGAGAGGGTTAGCCGAGAAATGAGCCGAGCGACCGCTAAGCTGAGGAGTGGCCTTGCGGCCTACGCCGTCGTCACCGCCGCCTACTGGAGCTTCATGCTCACGGACGGCGCCCTGCGGATGCTGGTACTGCTCCACTTTCATGTTCTAGGATTCGAGCCTATCCAGCTTGCCTACCTCTTCCTTCTTTACGAATTCATGGGCATGGTCACCAATCTGAGCGCCGGATGGTTGGCCGCTCGGTTTGGTCTTGCCGCCACTCTATACACCGGTCTGGGCCTGCAAATCCTCGCATTGCTCGCCCTGACTCAGCTTGATCCCAGCTGGGCCATAACCGCCTCGGTAGTCTTCGTAATGGCTATACAGGGTTTCGCGGGCATCGCTAAAGATCTCACAAAAATGAGCGCGAAAAGTGCTGTGAAACATCTGGTTCCGGAGAACGCCCACGGCCAGCTGTTTCGTTGGGTAGCCCTGCTCACCGGTTCGAAGAACGCGGTCAAGGGTCTCGGGTTTCTTGTCGGTGCCGGCTTGTTAGCCACGCTCGGCTTCCAGGCCGCCCTGTTTCTAATGGCGGCCGTGCTTGCGCTGGTCTTCGTCGGGACGCTCTTTCTAATGCCTCCAGGTTTGCCCACGGGCAAGGCCAAAGTGCCATTCTCGGCAATCCTCTCCAAGTCGGCGAACATCAACTGGCTATCGGCGGCGCGTCTCTTCTTATTCGGCGCTCGCGACGTGTGGTTCGTTGTGGGAATCCCCATCTACTTCTACGGTGTGCTGTCGGATGGCACACCTGAAAGCATGCGCCGAGCCTTTTTCGTCGTTGGTAGTTTCATGGCGCTGTGGATCATCGGCTATGGTGCCGTACAGGCTCTTGCTCCGCGTATACTAAGACAGGGCGAGGCGGTTCTCGGAGACACCATCCGCCTAGCACAACGTTGGGTGCTGATTCTCACCGCGATACCGTTCGCCTTGTCCGCAGTCGTCGGCACAGCAGGCGAGCCATCACCTTGGCTGACCGCCGTATTGATTGCCGGCTTACTGTGTTTCGGCGTCGTTTTCGCCCTTAACTCAGCACTGCACTCCTTCCTCGTTCTCGCTTTCTCGCATGGTGACCGCGTCACCCTCGATGTGGGTTTCTATTATATGTCGAACGCCAGCGGACGACTGCTTGGCACGTTGTTGTCCGGCCTAAGTTACCAATTCCTCGGTCTCGCCGGATGTCTAGCGACCGCTGGACTGTTCGCCGCACTGAGCTGGGTCTTTGCAATGCGTCTCACATCGCCCATCCAATGAATGATATTTCGCCCACAATTCTGGCGGACCCGTCCCCCTAGAGCCGCTTTAATGCAAATGTATGGAGACCATGAATGACCACCCGAACGCACAAATCCTAATATGGAACAATGTTCTACGAAACGCTGCATTTCCAGGAGAACGTGCCGGTGCGCGGCAAGGTGTTTTCGTTTGAACTCGACCGTATCGGGCTCGCTCGGTCAGGTCGCAAGATGAACGCCAACATCGCCGAGTGGGACGACTGTATCGACTGCGAGGAGTTCGAGCACTATTACCGCCTTTGCATGGCGAAGCTATTGCTTCAAACAGCTATCGAGCACGAGTGGCAGAAATCGTACGCGTAAAGTTGTTCATCTCGGTTGCAACGCGATTGGCTCGGCTATGAGGTGCGGCGGCGCGACTGTCTCCGGATCCAACCCAAACGGCTATGGCTGGCTCGCGTGGCAAGATCGAAATATGAGCTCGAAGAGGAACCTTCAAGATGCCCAACCGTGATGACGGTTTAACCGCCAATGGAAAGGGCATGGGTTTCTTTGAACGCTATCTAACGGTCTGGGTAGCTCTGTGTATTGTCGCCGGTATCGCTCTAGGCAAGATCGCCCCCCAGGTCGCTCAGAGGCTCGATCAGATGGCGCTTTATGTGAACGACGCGCCCGTCGTTTCAATTCCGATCGCGGTTTGCCTGTTCTTCATGATGTATCCGATCATGGTGAAGATCGACTTCGGTGAGGTGCTCAGAGCCGGAAAAGCCGTGCGTCCGGTTGGACTGACCTTGTTCGTAAACTGGGCCGTCAAACCCTTCACGATGTACGCCATCGCCAGCTTCTTTCTGGGGACACTTTTCCTGAATTTCATCGGCCCAGACGCCGTTGACCACGTAAAGATGCCGCTGGGAGAGAGCCTGGCGGTCGGATCGGAGTATGGCTCAGGGAGGGTCGTGCTCGTTGATGGCTCGAAAATGCTCGAGGTGCCGCTGTGGAGAAGCTACCTCGCTGGGTGCATCCTACTGGGAATCGCACCGTGCACCGCCATGGTGCTCGTGTGGGGATCTCTTGCCAAGGGGAACGCCGGCCATACGTTGGTCATGGTTGCCATCAACTCATTGACAATGCTGATTCTTTATGGGGTCTTGGGCGGTTTCTTGCTTGGCGTGGGAAAGCTGCCGGTACCATGGCAAGCGTTACTGCTCTCGATAGGCATCTACGTCGCCCTTCCACTTGCGGCTGGGTATTTCTCCCGAAGGTGGCTGATCGCCGCCAAGGGTGAACAGTGGTTCCGAGAGCGTTTCCTTCGCTATCTCACTCCCGTAACGATCACTGCGTTGCTCGTAACGCTGGTCCTCCTCTTCTCTTTTAAGGGAGAAACAATAGTCCAGAACCCCTTGACGATTCTCTGGATCGCTATTCCGCTATCGATACAGACCGTGTTGGTGTTCGCTTTAGGCTACGGGCTATCGAAGGTGATGAGCCTGACCTATGAGAGCGCTGCACCCACTGCGATGATTGGTGCGTCCAACCATTTTGAGGTAGCCATCGCTACCGCGACAATGCTCTTTGGATTGTCTTCTGGAGCGGCACTCGCCACAGTGGTCGGAGTACTGATCGAAGTTCCGCTGATGTTGGCGCTGGTCAAATTCTGCCTGCGTACCCAGAACCGATTCCGGCATGAGCCGACCGTGGTGGAGGCGTAGGACAATGAGATCAGGTGGTTTTTTGGTTGGTCACCGTGACCTTCGCCCTGGATCAGGCCACATTGTCTAAGCGTTTTCCTGGTTGGTTTTAGCATCCAAGGGCGGCTGAGCGGAGCCCCCGAATAGCTCGAGCGAAGCTGCCCGTCTGTCGGCATAGGCTGTCGGTGTGAGATAGCCGAGCGCCGAATGCGGTCGAACTCTGCCCCTGAAGTCGAATGTCGGCTTCGGGTCATACCCGGTCTTGATGGGCTTCGCCTAGCGGCGTCGGCAACCCGAGGTACACCGGCCTTCCAGGACATGAAAGCTAGCCATTGGTCTCGAAGGTCGGATTGCGGCCGAAAATCCGTCGGACTCTCGTGCGGCCGACAAGGCGTGCGATAGCCATTTTCGGACATTCGGATGCACGGATAAGGATAAAGAGCGAAGTGGCCGTAACCGGCGCATGCTCTAAAACGCCCCGAACAGGGTTGCGAGCAGGATCAGGGCGATCAGCGAAATCATCGGGACTACGACCGCGACCACGAAGATGTCCCCGTAAGCCTCGCGGTGTCCGAGCTTGCAGATGCCCAGGATCGTGATCACGGCGCCGTTGTGGGGCAAGGCATCCAGCGCCCCGGAGGCGACGGCCGTGACCCGGTGCATGGCTTCCAGGGAAACGCCGGTGTCCGCCGCCAACTGGACGAAGGTCGCGCCCAGGGCATCCAGCGCGATGCTCATGCCGCCGGAGGCGGATCCCGTCATGGCGGCCAGGACGTTCACGGACGCAGCCAGTGATATCAGCGGGTTGCCGCCGCCGATCGAAAGCACGGCCTCGCGAATCGTCTCGAAGGCGGGAAGGGCGGCGATCACCGCCCCGAACCCGACCAGGCTGGCCGTGTTGAAGATCGGCAGCACGGCGGCGTCGGCGCCCTTGTCCAGGCTTGATTTGAGGCTTGGCAAGCGCTTCAGGTTGAAAGCGACAAGAAATAGGATGGCGACGGACAGGGCCACGATGATCGCCCATACGCCCCTTACGCTTTCTATGGTGGTGGCGCCGAACAGGGGCAGGGCGAGATAGTCCGTGTCCATCCTTGGCACGATGAATTGCACGAATGCGAAGTTCACCACGATGACGATGACGACAGGCGCAAGCGCAAGCAGGAAATCGGGGGGCTGCTCGGTGGTCCTGTCCTCTTCCGGGATTTCGGCAATGTCGAAGCCCTCGCTCTGCGAGCGTTCGCGCATCACCGTATCGGGAACCGGCAAACTGTCTTCGTGGGTCCCGTAACCTTCACCCGCCGTCCGCGCGCGTGCCGACTGGCGGCTCAGCCACGCTGTCCCGAGCAGGAACATGATGAGCCCGGTGATAATTCCCAACCCCGGCGCGGCAAAGGCGGTCGTCCCGAAGAAGGGCATGGGAATGGCGTTCTGGATGGCCGGGGTCCCGGGCAGCGCGGACATGGTGAAGGTGAAGGCACCAAGCGCCAGGGTGCCGGGGATCAGGCGTTTTGGAATGTCGGCGTCCCGAAACAGAGCCGCCGCTACCGGGAAGATGGCAAAGGCCACGACGAAGAGGGAGACCCCGCCATAGGTCAGCACACCGCAGCACAGCACGACTGAAACGATGCCACGCTCCGGTCCCAGCCAGGCGATGACCGTATGCGCGATCGATTTGGCGGAACCGCTGTCGTCCATCAACTTTCCGAAGATGGCGCCCAGCATGAAAAGGGGAAAGAAGGCGATTATGAAATCGCCCGTGTTGGTCATGAAGATTTGCGTATAGGCCGCCAGCAACGGCAGTCCGCCCGTTAGCAGCGCCGCAAGCAGCGCCATGCCGGGGGCAAGAATGAGCAAGGTCACCCCGCGGAAGGCGAGAAAGATCAGCAGGCCGAGTGCCAAGAGGACTGCGAGGATGTCGATCATTTAGAGGTCCCTCCGTTCGAACCCTTCCGGCATGTGCTCGGGCTTCAAGCTCTCCTGCGGCACGAAGGCGGGCCGCCGGGTTGTGCGCACCCCAACGTCCCCGAAGTGCTCTTCGAGCCATCGGTCGACCGTGCGCCACCCGATACCATAGAGATGACAGAGGAATGACGCCTCCGCGTTGAGCTTGCAATTCACCGCGAGGCCACGCAGATCGTCTGGTGCACGCGGTGCAGGTTTTGCTTGAACGAATCCGGTCACACCGCCTACCAATTCCGTGCCATCCGCAGTCCATGGACAGGCTGCCCTGCCGCGCCTCGGTGACGGCGACACAGGCGCCGCATGGATATGGAAAGCAGGAGCTCCCGCAAATGCGGAATGACGTCCATCGCAAGATCCCAGACGCTTCGGACCAACCTTCGTGACGCATCCGCTGATCCGCGAACTCGAACGGAATCCGGCGCTCACCGAGGACGACATCGACCGGTTCATCGCCGCGAACACGTTTCCGTTGATCGAGCGGTTCGCCGCCACATTCGTCTATCGCGGCGAGGCCGACGCGGTCTACCTGCGCCACTGGCTGAAGGGGCCCGTGGCGGCGCCGGCACTGGAGCGGCTCGGCGCGACCGATTTGTGGCATCTCACCGTGGCGCTGCCGGCCGGATCCCGCATCGAGTACAAGTTCGACGTGTTTCATGACGGGACACATAGCTGGATCCACGATCCGTTGAATCCGCTGCTCGCCGAGGACCCGTTCGGCGCCAATTCGGTCTGCCAGGCCCATGGCTACGAGACCCCCGAGTGGAGCCTGCCCGACGACGCCGCCCCGTCGGGTCGGCTCGACGAGTTGACCGTCGACAGCCGGTCATTCGGTGGTCCGCGCCAGGTGCGGGTCTACCTGCCCGCCGACTTCCGCGAGGACCGGCGCTATGCGCTCGTGGTGGCCCATGACGGCGAGGATTTCGAGGCCTATGCCGGTCTCGCGACGGTGCTGGACAATCTGATCCAGCGCGGCGATATCGGGCCGGTGATCGTCGCCCTGACCCAATCGCCGGACCGCATGCGCGAGTACATCGACGATCCGCGCCATGCGGCGTTCTTGTGCGACGAGCTTCTGCCGGCGCTGCAAGGGCGTTACCCGCTGCATGACGATCCGTCGGAGCGTGCCCTGATGGGAGCGAGCCTCGGCGCCGTCGCCTCGCTCACCGCCGCCTGGCGCCGCCCCGGGATTTTCGACCGGTTGCTGCTGAAATCCGGCTCGTTCATGGTCACCGAGACCAGCTTTCATGGCCGCGACCCCCTGTTCGAGACCATCTACCAAGTGATCTCGGCGTTCCGCGCGGCCCCCGGTGCGGTGGCTTCCCGCATCTTTGTTAGCTGCGGACTGTATGAGGGACTGATCGACCAGAACCGCGAAATGGTTGGGTTCTTGCGCGAGCATGGTGCGGATGTATTGTTCGTCGAAGCGCTGGACGGCCATCACTGGCAGAATTGGCGCGATCAGCTGCGCGCCGGGTTGGCCTGGGTGTTTCCCGACCCGCCGGACGCCGGCGGCGGTTCGGATCGAGCCGACTAGGACTGGCGGCGTCCGGACGCGGCAATGAAAAAAAGAAGGGGCGCGGACCATGCCGGACAGGACCAGACGGATCGGCCTCTCACTGGGCGCGGATATCTGCTGGCCGATCTGCTACGAGGAGCTGATCCGGCGACTGAATCTGTCGATCCCCCATGATGGTGACACCCTTCGCTTCGACGTCGAGCGGGTGACCATCGAGCCGTTCGATCTGCGCCAGCCCAGCCGCTACGACGTGATCATCGACCGGCTCACCCATTGGTACCAGCCGAGCCGCGAATGGATCAAAAAGGCGATCATCCTCAACGACCTGTACGTCTTCAACAATCCGTGGTCGCTGCAGTCGAACGAGAAGCAGACCACCTATTGCGCCATGATGCGGCTTGGCCTGCCGGTCCCCGACACCTGGCTGATCCCGCCCAAGGCGTATAAGGAGAGCGCCGATCTGGAGCCGACGTTGCGGCGCTATGGCCGCTATTTCGACCTCGGCGAGGTCGGCGGCAAGCTCGGTTATCCGATGTTCATGAAGCCCTATGACGGCGGCGCCTGGGTCGGCGTGAACAAGATCGACGACGAGGCGGAACTGCGGGCCGCCTATGAGCGAAGCGGGACCCTGGTCATGCACCTGCAGGCCAGCGTCGACCCCCATGACCGTTTCGTGCGCTGCGTCGGCCTCGGGCCGCAGACCCGGCGTGTCAACTACGATCCCGGCGCGCCGTTGCACGACCGCTACACCCTGGACACCGGCTTCATCGACGCCGACGACGAGTCGCTGCTCGAAGATATGACGTTGACGATCAACAGCTTCTTCGGCTGGGATTTCAACTCCTGCGAGGCGCTGCGCAAGGATGGCGTCTGGTATCCGATCGACTTCGCCAATGCCTGTCCGGACTCCCAGGTGACGTCGCTGCACTTTCATTTCCCGTGGCTGATCAAGGCCAATGTCCGCTGGTCGCTGTTCTGCGCCGCGACTGGGCGGCCGATGCGACCGAATCTCGACTGGGCCCCGTTCTTCGAGATCGCCGAGCAGGACTTGCCCTATCGCGAGCGGCTCAGCGCCTATGCCAAGGTCGCGCGCGACCGCTTCGAGACTGACGCCTTCCGAGAATTCTGCTCAACCCATCTCGGCCATCTCGACGAGGTCGCCCACGAGATGTTCGGCTCCGATCTGGTCAAGGATGCGGTCCGGGAGAAGGTAACCGCGTTGTTCCCGACCCACGAGATCGAGCAGTTCACCGAACTGTTCTGGAGCCGGATTCAGCATTGGCGCGACACCGAGGGCGCACGCGGCGATGAAGGAACTTTTTAACTGGCGCTCGCCGCGGCTGGAACGCGAGGTGACGATGGCGCGCTGGGGCCATTACGGTGCGCCGGCGCTGCTGTACCCGACCGCCGGCGGTGACGCCGAGGAGGCCGAGCGCATGCACCTGATCGGCGCCCTGCAGCCCTTGATCGAGGCGGGCCGGATCAAGGTTTATACATGCGACAGCGTCGCCGGACAGGCGTGGGTCTCCAAGCAGCACACGGTCGAGTATTGCTCGACGCTGCAGAACCGCTTCGACGATTTCGTCTACAGCGAAGTCGTGCCGGCTATCCGGGCCGACTGCGACTCTTCCGACATCGAGATCATCACCCTCGGCCCCTCGATCGGCGCCTTCAATGCCGTCGCCTCCCTGTGCCGGCACCCGGACGTGTTTCGCGTCGCCATCGGCATGAGCGGCACATACGACCTTGAGAAGCTGCTCGGGTTCACCGGCGATGGCGGCTTCTACTACGCCTCGCCGCTGCTGTTTGTGCCCAATCTTGGCGAGGGGCCGGATCTGGACGCGTTGCGAGGGCGCTTCGTGCTGCTCGCCACCAGCCGGGGCAGATGGGAGGATTCCGGCGAGACCTGGCGTATGGCCGGGGTGTTGGGCGATCGCGGCGTGCCCAACCGGGTCGACGACTGGGGTCCCGACTTCGACCACGATTGGCCGACCTGGCGCGAGATGGCGCCGCACTATCTCGACGAGTTCACGCAGTGAGCGTGCCGCCCGCCTGACCGTTCGAAGAAGGGGAACCGCATGAACGTGATCTTCGTGGAGCCCGGTTTCCCGGACAACCAGCGCGAATTTGTCCGCGCTCTGCATGCGGTCGGCGCCAGCGTGACCGGTATCGGCGAGCGCCCGGCCGACTGGCTGGGCGACGATCTCAAGGGCTGGCTAGCGGGCTATGAGCAGGTGTCCTCGGTCACCGATGAAGCGGCGCTGCGCGAGGCGGTGCAGCGCGTGCAAGGGCGCGGATGGGTCGACCGGCTGGAGGCCACCGTGGAGGCCCATGTGCTGGTAGCGGCGAAGGTGCGCGAGGCCTGCACCATCCCCGGCACATCGTCGCGCACCGCCTTCCTGTGCCGGGACAAGGTGGCGATGAAGCAGGCGCTGCGTGAGGCCGGCATCCCTTGCGCCGCCTCGGCGGCAGTGGATTCCCGCGCCGATGCCAAGGCGTTCGCCGATGAGATCGGCTTCCCACTCATCCTCAAGCCGCGCGACGCCGCCGGCGCGGCCGGCATCCATCGGGTCGACACCGTCGAGGCGCTGGACCGCGTGCTCGGATCCGTCGACGAGGGCGCCGCGATCGCCATCGAGGAGTTCGTCGATGGCCATGAAGGGTACTACGATACCCTTTCGATCGACGGCGGCATCGCCCACGACTTCATCACCCGTTATTTCCCCAACGTGCTGGAGGCGATGCGCACGCGCTGGATCTCGCCGCAGATGGTCGTCACCAACCGCATGGACGCGCCCGACTACGGCGAACTGCGTGAGATGGGCCGCCGGGTGATCGAGACGCTCGGCATCGGCACCTCGGCGACGCATATGGAGTGGTTCTTCGGCGCCAAGGGCCTCCGCTTCTCGGAGATCGGCTGCCGGCCGCCGGGCGTCGGGCAATGGGACGCCTACTGCGCCGCCAACGATTTCGACCTCTATCGCGAATGGGCGCTCGCAGTGACCGAGGGTTGCACCGAACACCCGCCCTCACGCCGCTACGCCTGCGGTATGATCGCGCTGCGCCCCGACCGCGACGGACGCATCGCCGGCTATGAGGGCGTCGACGAGATCTTCCGCCGGTTCGGCAAGCAGATCGTCGCCAGCCATTTCCCGGAGCCCGGCACGCCGACCCAGCCGGTCGAGGCGGGCTATATGGCCAATGCCTGGATGCGCCTCCGCCACCCCGATTACGACTCGCTGCGCGAGATCCTCGACACTGTCGGTGAGACGGTGCAGGTGCGGGCGCATTAGCGCGCTGTTGGCTGAACGACGCAGTAGGTGCCGAGCCCACGGCATGACAAGCTGAGATCCGGGCAGGCGTGTGCCGCGTGGGACGGCGCCCTCCGATCCGGGTAGTCTCGCCTCATGGGAAAGACAGCTTTTGTGTCAGGCGCCACGGGCTTTCTGGGCCGCAATCTCGTTGAGCAGCTACAGCCGGACTGGACCGTTGTCGCACTCCACAGACCGACCTCCGATTTGCGTGCTCTCGACGGTTTTGCGGTGCGATGGGTGGAGGGGGACCTGCTCGACCCGGTTTCCCTGAGACGCGCCATCCCTGGGCGCGTCGATGCGGTCTTTCACCTGGCGGCCGACATTTCGTTCTGGTCCCGCCACAACGCGCGACAGACGCGCGTGAACGTCGAGGGCACGGCCAACATCCTGGAGGCTGCGCTCGCGGCGGAGGCCCGGCGCTTCGTGCACACTTCCACCTGGAACACCTACGGCCTGGAGCAGGGCGAGTTGAGCGAGGAGACGCCGCAACTTGGGGGCGGTTCCTGGATCAACTACAACCGCACCAAGTTCCTGGCCGAGCAGCAGGTGCGGGACGCCGTTGCGCGCGGCCTGGAGGCCGTCATCGTGAACCCCTGCCACATCATGGGCCGCTATGACAGCCATGGCTGGGCGAGGATCATCATCGACCTGTGCAACAGGTGGATTCCCGGAGCCCCTCCGGGCGCCGGTACATTCTGCCATGCCGAGCAAGTCGCCAAAGCGCTCATGGCCGCCGCCGAGCGTGGCAGGGTGGGTCGGAACCACCTTCTCGGCGGTGACTTCGCCACGCTGCTCGAAGTGTTTCAGACCATCGGCGACGTCACGGGCTGCAGAGCCCCGACGATCGCCTTGCCGGCCGGCGTGTTCCGCCTGGCGGCACGACTCAATGCCATGCTGGCCGCCGTGACCGGACAAGAACCCGAACTGACGCCCGAAGGTCTCGAGATGGTGTGCATCCGTGCGAAGGTCGTCTCGACGCTCGCTGAGCGGGAGCTCGGCTATCGGCCCGTACCCCTCAAGACCATGATCGAGGATAGCTATGCCTGGCTCAAGGCCGAGGGCCTTCTTCGCCCATAGCACCCCCGCCTGTGGACCGGCATCGGCACCCGAATGCCGACTTGGCGGCCCGACGTGTCTGCCGCCGTGCGGGCTGCCTTGTAAGGCCTAGTCCTAAAGCAGGTCGCGCAGGCGGTACCAGGCCATGGCCAGCACCAGGGCCGGCATGCGCAGCAGCCGGCCTCCCGGAAACGGCCTGTGCGGAATGCTCGCGAAGACGTCAAAGCGTTCCGCGGTGCCGGCGATCGCCTCGGCCAGCAACGTGCCGGCAAGCCCGGTCAGCGCCACCCCATGTCCCGAGAAACCCTGCGCGAAGAAGACATTCGGCGCGGCGCGGCCGAAATGCGGCAGGCGGTTGATGGTGATCGCGACATTGCCGCCCCAGACATGGTCGATCCGCGCACCGGCCATATCCGGCAGATAGTGCGCCATTCGTCGGGCCAGGCCGGCGGCCAGGCCCGGCCGCTGTAGCGTCGAATAGCTGACCCCGCCGCCGAACAGCATGCGTCGATCGGCCGACAGCCGGTAGTAGTTCAGCACGAAGTTCACATCGGCGACGGCGATGTCGGCCGGCAGAACGCGTGCCGCATGCTCCGGGGTCAGCGGTTCGGTGGCGATGATGTGGGTGCCGACCGGCATGATAGTCGGCCGCACGGCACCGTCGACGGTGTTCGAGATAGACGGCAGATAGGCGTTGCCCGCCAGTGCGGCGTAGTTGGCGCGGACCGTGCCGGAAGCAGCGTGCATGACGACTTGATCGGTGCCGACCTGTTCGTGCCGTTCGACCGGGCTTTGTTCATGGATCCGGACGCCGGCGGCGGTCGCCGCCTCGGCCAGGCCCAGGGCATAGTTCAGCGGGTGGAGCTGGCCGCCGCCGCTGTCCAGTAATCCGCCGATATATCGTGGTGCTGCGACCAGCGCCCGGACTTCGTCGCGGCCGACCATGCGGCCCAAATGATAGCCGTGTTCGATCCATTCCGCGCAGGTCTCCGACAGCTCGTCCCTTTGGCGCGGCTTGATCGCCGCCAGCAGGTATCCCCATTTCAGATCGCAGTCGATGCGGTGGCGCTCCACCCGCTGGCCCAGGATCGCCTTGGACTCCTCGCCCATCTCCCACAGCCGGCGGGCATCGCCCTGGCCGACCAGGGTGGCGATCTCGCCCATGGAGCGGTTGTAGGCGGTGACGATCTGGCCGCCATTGCGGCCCGACGCACCCCAGCCGATCCGCCGCGCTTCCAGCAATACGACGTCGAACCCGCGCTCAGCCAGGACGAGGGCGGTCGACAGCCCGGTGAAGCCGCCACCGACCACCACAACGTCGCACCGGCTCTCGCCGGCAAGGGCGGGATAGGGCGTCGAGGCATTGGCGGTGGCCGCATACCACGACATCGGATGGGCCGATCCGGTCATTTGCAGCCGCCCTGAAGGTAGCGGGTGTTGGGCCGGGCCAGGCCGGATGTACTCGGATTAACCATGCGTTAGCCAAGGTTACCCATACTGTTCGGTCAGTTGACGACCGCCTTCGGTCGCGGCTTCTGCAGATGGCAAGAAAGGCGTGCCGTGAAACTCGATCGCAACCTGTTGGTCTCCTTGCTGGGACAACTCGGCAAAGAGAACGATAACGAGGTGCTCGTTGCCGCCAGGAAGATCACCGCGCTGCTGCGGGACAATCATATCCACTGGCAGGATCTGGTGTCCGGCGGCGGCGGCGATTTCCAGCCGCAGACCAAGATGAAGCTCCTCAAACTGGACGCCAACCGCAACTTCATGAAGGCGGCCGACGACCTGCCGCAATTCCTGGAGCTCCGAGCGAGCTTTTTCAATCAGGAAATGTCCGCATTGCACCTTGCCAAGCTCGACTACTTCTACGAGCTGTATATCGGCGAGCGCGATTTGACGAAGAAGGATCCCTTCTGACAGTGGCCGAGCCGCGCCGTTGATCCGGCCACCGAGGTGGCGACGTGCCGCGCCCACGTTCCTGCGTGCGACCTGCCGGCTGTCCGGTCATGCTTTTTCCAGATACCAGGCATATTCAAGGGATGTGATCTCGGCCTGGAATTTCTCGCGCTCGGCCCGCTTCAGGGCCAGATAGACCTCCAGGAACTCCTTTCCCAGATAGTCGGCGAACACCGCCGACGCCTCCAATCTGGCCAGCGCGTCGTACCAGGACGGCGTCAGCGATGCCGGAATGGTCTTGTAGGCGTTGCCTGTGACCGGCGATCCGGGATCCAGCTTGTGCAGCAGTCCGTGATGGGCGCCGGACAGCACCGCGGCCAGGGCCAGATAAATGTTGCAGTCTGCCCCCGCCACCCGGTGTTCGACCCTGCGGTCGGCCGCCGGCCCCGCCGGCACCCTCAGCGCACAACTGCGGTTGTTGACCGCCCAGGTCGCGGCATGCGGCGCATAGCTGCCGGCCTGAAAGCGCCGAAACGCGTTGGCATTGGTCGCGAACAAGGCCATTCCGTCCGGCATGGTTGCGGCCATGCCGCCGATCACATGCCTGAGCGCGATCGTACCGGTCGGCCTCTCATCCGCGAAGATGTTGGTGCCCTTGGCATCCAGCAGGCTCATATGCACATGCAGGCCGTTGCCCGACAGATCCGGGTAGGGCTTGGCCATGAAGGTGGCATCCATGCCGTGACGATGGGCCACGCCCTTGACGACCCGCTTGAACAGCACCGCCTCGTCCGCGGCGCGGACCGGATCGTCGCAGTGGTGCAGGTTGATCTCGTATTGTCCCGGCGCGTATTCCGACACTGCCGCGTCGACCGACAAGCCCTGCGCCCGCGCCGCCTCGTCGATGGCGCTCAACACGTCGTCGAACTCGTACAACTCGTCGATTCCGTAAACCTGAGTCGTGTCCTGGCGTCGGCCGGTCTCCGGCGCGCGGGGCGGCTGCGGCCTGCCCTCGGCGGTGCGGCGCCGGTCGATCAAGTAGAATTCCAACTCGATGGCAACGACCGGGCGCAGCCCGTCCGCGTCAAGCCGTCCGACGACGCGCTTCAGGACGCCGCGCGGATCGGCGAAGAACGGCGAACCGTCGGCCTCCTGCATGGACAGCATGACCTGTGCCGTCGGGCGCCTGGCCCACGGTACCGGCCCCAGAGTGCCGGCAACCGCGCGGCATGGCCGGTCAGCGTCGCCCTCGTCGAGGCCGAGCCCGGTTTCCTCGACAGTGTCGCCGGTGATGTCAGTGGCGTAGATCGAGCCCGGGAAGCCCACGCCTTCGCCATAAAGTTTCGGCAAACCACGAATCGGCAGCTTCTTGCCGCGCAGCACGCCGCAGCTGTCGGCCAGAATGGCGTCGACCTGCGTTATTTCGGGATTGGCGGCCATGAAGGCTCGGGCTTCGGCTTCGGCCGCCTTGACGGCGGACCTGGTTTTGGAGGACATCGGATCCGAGTTGTAACGGCGGTCTCTGGCCATCCTGGGTCATCGCGCCGTGCTGTCAAGCCGGGTTCATTCATTCGGGCGATGCGGCGGCGGGAATTGCCGCGCCCTTCAGCCGACAACACAGGTGATGGCGGGCGGCGCAACACCGCTCGATAGATTCATGGGTAAGCTGGAAGCATTCATCGCGGACCACCGGATCACGGAGGTCGAGTGCCTGGTGCCGGATATGAACGGCATCGCGCGGGGCAAGATCCTGCCGGATGAGAAATTCATCAAAGGCCTGGCCAATCGTGGGCTACGTCTGCCGGAAGCGGTATTCGTGCAAACCGTCACGGGGGAGTATCCGGACGATGAAGATGTCACCAACGATGCGGTGATCGACGTCTATCTGCGCCCCGACCCAGACACCATCCGCACCGTACCCTGGTACGAGGAGCCCACTGCCCAGGTCATCTGCGATTGCGAATATGCCGATGGCGGCGAGGTGGAGATCTCGTCGCGCCACGTATTGCGGCATGTGCTCCGGCAGTACGAGGAGCGCGGCTGGAAGCCGGTCGTTGCGCCGGAGCTCGAGTTCTTTCTGGTGGCGAAGAACACCGACCCTGACAATCCGCTGGAACCGCCGATCGGCCGTTCTGGCCGGGCCGAGACCGGGCGCCAGGCCTACGGCATCGATTCCGTCAACGAGTTCGACCCGATCTTCGAGGATGTCTACGACCATTGCGAGGCGATGGGGCTCGACATCGATACGTTGAGCCATGAGGCCGGCGCCGCCCAGATTGAGATCAACTTCAATCATGGCGATCCGTTGGATCTTGCCGACCAGGTCCTGCTGTTCAAGCGGACCGTCCGCGAGGCGGCGCTCCGGCACGACATCTACGCGACCTTCATGGCTAAGCCGTTGCAGGACGAGCCTGGCAGCGCCATGCACCTGCACCAGAGCGTGCTGGACAACAGAACCGGTGAGAACCTGTTCGCCGGGGCCGATGGCGGCAACTCGCCGTTGTTCCTGTCTTTCATCGGCGGATTGCAGAAATTCGTGCCGCCGGCGATGCCGCTCTTCGCGCCGAATGTGAACTCCTATCGCCGTCTCGACCCGGACAGCGACGCGCCGATCAATGTGCATTGGGGGCTGGACAACCGCACCACCGGGTTCCGCGTCCCGGTTTCCGAGCCGGAGGCGCGGCGGGTCGAGAACCGGGTCGCCGGCGCCGACGCCAACCCGTATCTGATGATCGCCGGCTCGCTTGCCTGCGGCCTGCTCGGCATGACCCAGGAGATCGAACCGTCCAATGCGGTCGACGGCAGCGCCAAGCGCCTGAAATTCACGCTGCCCCGGCATCTCTGGGACAGCCTGGAGAAGTTTCGCGCCTCCAAGCCGTTGCGCTCGGTCTCGGCGACAAGCTGGTCGACGCGGTCTGGCACGTGAAGCAGGCGGAATACGACGGCTATCACCGGGTCATCAGCTCATGGGAGCGTGAAAACCTGCTGCTGAACGTGTAAGCTTGAGCGATGGACCGGCGGGCTTCGATCTACAACAGAGTGAGCAGGTGCTGCTGGCGGCGCGCTCTGTCACGGCAGACGGAGCTGTTGATCCTGTGCGCGCGGATCGGCTTCAACCCGCCGGCGTGACGCGGAGCGGCGTCAGACAGCGCCGCCACCGAATGACGGCCCCGAATTCGGCCTTGATTCCCAGCTACGCCCAACATCCCCATCGAAGAGCCGACCCATGACCCAAATCGACCGCACCACCGGCGACTGGAAACACGCCGACACGAGCCATCATCTGCATCCGTTCACAGACCACAAATCGCTGGCCGAAGAAGGCGGCAGCCGGATTATCCAGCGCGCCGAGGACATCTACCTCTGGGACAGCGACGGCAACCGGTACGTCGACGCCATGGCCGGGCTGTGGTGCGTCAATGTCGGCTATGGCCGCCGCGAACTGGCTGACGCGGCGCACCGCCAGATTCTGGAACTGCCGTACTACAACACCTTCTTCAAGACGGCGACGCCGCCGGCGATCGCCCTGTCGGAGAAGCTGGTATCGTTGACGCCGGACGGGCTGAACCGCGTGTTCTTCGCCAATTCCGGCTCGGAGGCAAATGACACGGTGGTGCGCATGGTGCGCCACTATTGGAACCTGAAGGGCGCCCATCGCAAGAAGACCTTCATCAGCCGAAGATACGCCTATCACGGCTCGACGGTCGCCGCCGTCAGTCTGTCAGGCATGTCGCCGATGCATGGCCAGGCGGATCTGCCGCTGCCGGGCTTCGTCCATGTCATGCCGCCCTACTGGTACGATCATGGTGGAGAACTGTCGCTGGACGAGTTTGGCCGCCAGGCGGCGCGGGCGGTCGAGGAGCGTATCCTGGAACTGGGGCCGGAGACGGTTGCGGCCTTCGTCGCGGAGCCGATCCAGGGGGCGGGAGGCGTCATCATCCCGCCCGACAGCTATTGGCCGGAGGTGCAGCGCATCTGCCGGCAATACGACGTCCTGCTGGTCGTCGACGAAGTGATCTGTGGCTTCGGCCGTACCGGTCATTGGTTCGGGTCCGATCTCTATGGTCTGAAGCCGGATCTGATGCCGATGGCAAAGGGCATCACCTCGGGCTATGTGCCGCTCTCGGCAGTGATGGTCGGGGACCGGGTGGCGGAGACGCTGATCGGGGAGGGCGGAGAGTTCTTTCATGGGTTCACCTATTCCGGGCACCCGGTGGCGGCGGCCGTGGCCCTCGCCAATATCGCGATCCTGGAGGAGGAGGGGCTGGTCGACCAGGTGAGGGACGATACCGGGCCATACCTGCAACGGCGGTTGCAGGAGGTATTTGCCGACCACCCGCTGGTCGGCGAGGTCCGCGGAGTGGGTTTCCTGGCGGCGCTGGAACTGGTCGCCGACAAGAAGACGCGCAAGCACTTCCCGAAAAACGGCGACGTGGGCAGCCAGTGCCGCGACCATTGCTTCCGGCGCAATCTGGTGATGCGCGCGGTGCGCGACGCCATGGTCATGTCGCCACCGCTGACCACGACCAGGTCGCAGATCGATGAGATTATCGAACTGGCCCGATCGGCGGTCGACGATACCGCACGCGAACTCGGCGTGTCGTAGTCGGGAGTCTACACCCTGGGGCAGTATTGGCGTCGTTTTTAAACAATTAACAGTATGTTAACGGCCCCATGGCACGGTCCCGCTGCCGTATGCAGCTGAGGGTGGGGACATGCGCAAGGCGGTTATTCGTGCTGGGGTCGGCTTTGCCGTAGCATTTTCAGTATCAGGGTGCGCGGTTCCTGTGACCGTTGCCGCGGCTGGCTATGCCCTGTCCGGGTTCACCCTTGTCGATCAGGGCAAGACCGTGTCCGATGTCGTGCTGTCGGCGGCCCTCGACGAGGACTGCGCCCTTTGGCGGATCATCCAGGACCAGCCTGTCTGTATTGACATTCCGGATGACGGAACCGTCTATGCCGAGCTCGACGAGCCGGCTCCAAGCCAGGTGGCCGATATCACCGGCAAGGCGCCCAAGGCGACGTCGTCAAACTAACGCCATACTGACTCTCCAGACAGGTCGCGGCCCACATGACCCATGGAGCGGGTATCGACCGCGCATGCAGGCGCGACAGACGGTCGGCGCAAAGAGATGCGCAATACGTCTTTGAATTCCACTCATTCGCCAGATAATTGAAACTTCTCGGGAAGCTTCGAATGCACCTGAAAGCTGCGACTGCCGTGATCCTGTCCGGCCTCGTAATCGCCGCCTGTGTCCGCAATCCGGATACCGGCAAAATGCAGATGTCCAGTGCCGGCCTTGGGGCCACGATCGGTGCATTGGGCGGGGCTGCGGTTGGAGGAATCGCCGATGACGGTCGCGGAGCCTTGATCGGCGCCGGTATCGGCGCGCTCGCCGGCGGCGCGGTCGGCGCCTACATGGATCGTCAGGAAGACGAACTGCGCAGGGACCTTGCCGGCAGCGGCGTCGGCGTCTCGCGGCAGGGCGACAATATCGTTCTGAACATGCCCAGCAACGTCACCTTCGACTTCGATTCCACGACGATCCGCGGGGAATTCCAGGGAACGTTGGGCGAAGTGGCGCAGACCCTGGCGCGCTACGAACAGACGTATGTCGACGTCGTCGGCCACACCGACAGCACCGGGCCGGCTGTCTATAACCAATCCCTGTCGGAACGGCGGGCACTGTCGGTTGCCGACTACATATCCGCCCGCGGCGTGATCCCGCCTCGGATCAATACCGGCGGCTACGGCGAAACCCGTCCTATCGCCGACAATTCCATGGCCGCCGGTCGGCACCAGAATCGGCGCGTGGAGCTCTATATTCGCCCCTATACGGGCTAAACGTCCGGCAGCAATTGACAGGACTGCCAGCGGGCGCTTTCATCCTTGAAAACAAGGGATGTCGGCGCTCGCAATGGTTGGCTGCATCCCAATGGAGGCACGCCCGTCGAATGGCGGGCGCAGGATTTGGGAAGGCATCGACACCATGACAACGACACGCCAGTTTGGCCGGCCTAAAGCGCCGTGCTTTGCGTTTGCCCTTGCGGCCTTGATCGCGCTTGCGACCGGCCCGGCATCGGCGGATGGCACGCTTCACATCTACAACTGGTCCGACTATATCGCAGAGGACACGATCGCCAATTTCGAGGCCGAGACCGGCATCGATGTCACCTATGACGTGTTTGACAGCAACGAGGTCCTGGAAGGCAAGCTCCTGGCCGGAAACACCGGTTACGATCTGGTCGTGCCGTCGGGCTCGTTTCTCGAGCGGCAGATTACGGCCGGCGTCTTCCAGCCGCTCGACCGATCGCAGCTTCCCAACTTCAGCAATATGGATCCAGCCATCCTGGAACGCGTCGACGCGCACGATGCCGGCAATGCCCATGCCATTCCCTATATGTGGGGCACCACCGGGATTGGCTACAACGCGGAGATGGTCGCCGCGCGCATGCCCGAAGCGCCGGTCGACAGTTGGGATCTGATCTTCAATCCGGAGATCGTGTCGCAGTTCGCCGATTGCGGCGTGACACTGCTGGACGCACCGACCGAGTTGCTCGGCATCGCGTTGAACTACCTCGGCCATGACCCGCGCTCGACCAGGGGTGAGGGTCTGGACGAGGCCGAGGCGCTGCTGACGGAAATTCGCCCTTACATCAAATACTTCCACTCCTCGCAATACATCAACGATCTGGCCAATGGCGACATCTGCATCGCAGTGGGCTGGTCGGGCGATGTGATCATCGCGTCGGACCGGGCAGTTGAGGCGGATAACGGCGTCGAAATCGGATACTCGATCCCCAAGGAGGGGACGATCATCTGGTTCGACCTGTTCGCGATCCCGTCCGATGCCCCGCATGTCGCCGAGGCGCATCAGTTTCTGGATTATCTGATGCGGCCTGAGGTCGTGGCCGAGATCACCAATTACGTCTACTACGCCAATGGCAACAAGGCCTCGCAAGCGTTCATCGATGAGGAAATCCTATCCGATCCGACGATCTACCCGCCGGACGATGTGCTGGCCAACCTGTTCGCTGACAACGTCAAGCCGCCGCGGGTGACGCGCACTCAAAACCGGATCTGGACCCGGATAAAGACCGGCACCTGACCGGCGGGGCCGCCGCTCATGTCCAGTTCTGATAGCGCTGATCGGGCCGGCAGGCACCAGCCTGCCAGCCTGACCGAGCCTTGGCGGGACCCCAAGGCTCGTCCCTATGTCCAGATCGACCGGGTCACAAAGACGTTCGGCGACTTTACCGCCGTCGACGATGTCAGCCTGTCGATCTATCAGGGAGAATTCTTCGCGCTGCTGGGCGGCTCCGGCTGCGGCAAGACGACGTTGCTGCGCATGTTGGCGGGCTTCGAGCAGCCCACCTCCGGCCGGCTGCTCATCGACGGCGTCGACGTGACCGACCTTCCGCCCTATGAGCGGCCGGTCAACATGATGTTCCAGTCCTATGCGCTGTTCCCGCATATGTCGGTGGCGCACAATGTCGGCTTCGGGCTGCGCCAGGACGGGGTGCCGCGGGACGAAACCGCGGACCGGGTCCACGAGGCCCTGGAACTGGTGCAACTCGGTCAGTTCGCCAAGCGCAAGCCGCACCAGCTCTCCGGCGGTCAGCGCCAGCGGGTGGCGTTGGCGCGCAGCCTGATCAAGAGGCCCAAGCTTCTGCTGCTCGACGAGCCGCTGGCCGCGCTGGACAAGAAGCTGCGCGAGGAGACCCAGTTCGAGCTGGTCAACATCCAGGAACAAGTCGGCATCACCTTCATCGTCGTCACCCACGACCAGGAGGAGGCGATGACCATGTCGACGCGCCTGGCGGTGATGGACTCCGGAGAGATCCGCCAGATCGGCACGCCGGGCGAGGTCTACGAGTTTCCGCGCACCCGCTCGGTGGCCGAATTCATCGGCTCGATCAACATGTTCCAGGGAAACGTTGTCGAGAGCCGGGCCGATCATGCGGTGATCGGCTCCGACGAGGCGGGCTGCGAGCTTCAGATCGATCATACGGTCGCACTGCCGGCAGGGACCCCGGTCTGGGTCGCTGTGCGACCGGAGAAAGTATCCCTGAGCAAGGAGCCGCCGGCGAACGGCGCATACAACGCCGCCAAGGGCGAGGTCTGGGAGATCGCCTATATCGGCAATCTCTCGATCTTCCATGTCCGGTTGGAGTCCGGAGCGACGGTAAGGGTCACGGTGCCGAATGCCAGCCGCGTGGCCGAACGGGCGGTCACCTGGGAGGACATCGTCTTCGTCTCGTGGGAGCCGAATAGCGGCGTGGTGCTCACGGAATGACCGACACCGCCGCGGTCAGTTCGCAGCCGGACGGCGCCACGGGGAACCGGGGCGCCATCGCCCGGCGGATGCTGGCTATGCTTACCCGGATCCTGCCCAAGCGGCCGCAGCATGGTGATCCTGGTCCCCTATGTCTGGCTGCTGCTGTTCTTCCTGGTGCCCTTCGCAATCGTGCTGAAAATCGCCCTGGCCGAGCCGCTGGTGGCCCAGCCGCCCTATTCGCCGCTGTTGCAATGGGCGGACGGGATTCGCCTGGAGATTAGCCTGGTCTTCGAAAACTTCCAGTTCATCCTGTCCGACAATCTCTACATCATCGCCTATCTCAATTCGGCGAAGATCGCCGGCGTGGCCACCGTCATGACGCTGCTGGTCGGATATCCACTGGCCTATGCGATAGCCCGCGCGCCGCTGCGCTATCGCACATTGCTGCTGATGGGCATCATCCTGCCGTTCTGGACCTCGTTCCTGATCCGGGTCTATGCCTGGATCGGCATCCTGAAGAACAACGGGCTGCTGAACAACGCACTGATCGGACTGGGCATCATCGACGAGCCCATTTCGATGCTGCACACCGATTTCTCGGTCTATATCGGCATCGTCTATTCCTACCTGCCCTTCATGGTGCTGCCGCTCTACGCAACCCTCGAGAAGCTGGACGAGTCGCTGCTCGAGGCGGCGATGGATCTGGGCGCCCGGCCCTGGAAGGCTTTCCTGACGGTGACCCTGCCGCTGTCCATGCCCGGTATCATCGCCGGCTCGATGCTGGTGTTCATCCCGGCGATCGGCGAGTTCGTCATACCGGCCCTGCTCGGCGGACCGGACACCCTGATGATCGGCCGGGTGCTGTGGGACGAGTTCTTCGGCAACCGTGACTGGCCGGTGGCCTCGGCGGTCGCGATCGCCCTGTTGCTGATCCTGGTGGTGCCGATCATGTACTTTCAGCACGTCCAGAGCCGGCAGGCGGAGCGGGCGTCGTGAAGCGCTCGCCAATCCTGATGCTCTCCTTCCTGGTGTTCGGGTTCGCATTCCTGTACGTGCCGATCCTGCTTTTGATCATCTTCTCGTTCAACGAAAGCCGGCTGGTCACGGTGTGGGCAGGGTTTTCGACGAAATGGTATGGCGAGTTGCTGCGCAACGAGCAGGTCTTGTCGGCCGCCTGGCTCAGCCTGCGGATTGCCGCCATGAACGCCACAATCGCGCTGGCGCTCGGCACCCTGGCCGGACTGGTCATGGCGCGGTTCGGCCGGTTCCGCGGTCGCATCCTGTTCAGCGGCATGATTGCGGCGCCGCTGGTGATGCCGGAGGTGATCACCGGTCTGTCGCTGCTGCTGACTTTCGTGGCGTTGGACCAGTTGATCGGCTGGCCCGGCGCGCGCGGCGTCACCACCATCACCATCGCCCACATCACCTTCTCCATGGCCTATGTGGCGGTAATCGTGCAGTCGCGGCTGATCGGTCTCGACCCGTCGGTGGAGGAGGCGGCGATGGATCTCGGCGCCCGCCCGGCCAAGGTGTTTCTGGTCATCACCCTGCCGATCATCGCGCCGGCCCTGGTGGCGGGCTGGCTGCTGGCCTTCACCCTGTCGCTGGACGATCTGGTGATTGCAAGCTTCGTGTCAGGCCCAGGCGCGTCGACATTGCCGATGGTGATTTTCTCCAAGGTGCGATTGGGCGTCAGCCCGGAGATCAATGCGCTCGCCACCATCATCGTGCTGCTGGTGGCGAGTTGCATCGTGCTGGTCGGCTGGATGGCGAACCGCCAGGAACGCCGTCGCCAGCTCGACCAGCAGATGGCCGCCGGCAACGCATGAGCCGCTCTGGAGCCTGCGCAAGGCCGCGTCCGCGAAGGTCCTTGGGCGCTGCGTGAAGGTGGGTGCCTGGGAAGGTTCGATCGAAGATCGCGTCAGCTGATCAGCCGGGCCAGGTGCGGAGGAAGCGCGAAGGCGGCTTGGTGGACGTCGGGCGAATAGAAATCCGTTGCGATGTCTGCCGCCCGGTAGCGGCGTTCCAGCTCTTCGACCGGAACCAGCCTCAATTCCGGATCGTCGCTGGCCCAGCCGAACGCCATGACTCCGCCGAAATAGCTCGGCACTGCCGCCAGATAGCAGGTCGCATCGGCGAACAGCCGCTTGAGGACCGGGATTGGCTCACCGACGGCTTCGGGCTGCAGGAATGGGACGCTGTTCTGGGTCACCAGGATGCCGCCCGGCTCCAGGCGGGCCCGACAATTCCGGTAGAACGCCTCGCTGAACAGCACCTTGCCCGGACCGACCGGGTCGGTGGAGTCGACGATGATCAGATCGAACCGACCTTTGCCTTCGGCAACGAACTCCAGGCCGTCACCGATCACCAGTTCGGTGCGCCGATCGTCCAAGGCATCGCCGCCGATCGACTTTAGAAAGCGGCGGCTCAGTTCGACAACGACGGGGTCGAGTTCGACCATCGTCACCTGCTCGACCGTTCGGTGCTTGAGGGTCTCTTCCAGGCTGCCGCCGTCTCCGCCACCCACGATCAACACCCGCCGGACCGCGCCATGGGCCAGCAACGGAACATGGACCAGCATCTCGTGATAGATGAACTCATCGCGCTCGGTGGTCTGGACAATGCCGTCCAGGGCCAGCACGCGGCCGAACGCCTCGTTCTCGAACACCACCAGATGCTGATGTTCGGTGCGGTCTTCGTAAAGCAGCTTGTCGATGCGGAGTTGCAGACGGGAGCCAAGATACGGCTCTTCGTCATACCAGCGGGTCACGAAGCGCCGCCGCGCAGATGCTCGTCAACTTCGATCCGCCCGGGACGGAACGCGCGCCGCAGGACGTCGATCGTTCGGTGTGGATCGGCATCGCCACACATGAACACATCCAGGGCGGCGTATCCGGTTTCCGGCCAGGAATGGATGCTGATATGGGATTCGGCCAGTACGGCGACCCCGGAAACGCCATTGTTTGGCGTGAAATGGTGCAGGTGGATGTGCAGCAAGGTGGCGCCGGCAGCCTTGACGCAATCGATCAGGGCGGCTTCGACATGGGCAATGTCGTCGATGTCGGAGGCATCATAAAGATCCACGATCAGATGTGTCCCGGCATAGGCATGGCCGTCCCGTTCGATCATGAAATCCTTGCGGCCGTCGTCTGTTTCGAACCGTTCACGCGGCAAGGGGGCCGCCCGCTTTGAGGCCCCAACGTCCCTGCCTTGCCGTCTCAGCACCGCTGTCTCTGTCGCCATTGCCCCGGTTCCCCACCCCCTGGAATCTCTCGGCTTCCCACCCGGTTGCAGCGAAATGCATCGCGTAGCCCGGAAAATGCAAGTAAACCCGGTTCTTACGGATTGCGCCACCCGGCAATCGACGCGGTTGAGTTGTAAACCGGCGAGTGCGCCGGTACGCTAATGATCCGTCCCGGATAGAATAACGTTCTGACTCAAGGGCGAAAAATCGATGTCGACACCGAGCGCCGCCGGTTTCTCGATGCCAGCCGAATGGACCCGGCATGACCGCTGCTGGATGGCCTGGCCATGCCGGGAATCCCTTTGGGGCGATCGGCTGGAGGCGGCTCGCGCTGCGTATGTGAACGTGGCGCAGGCAATCGCCGAGTTCGAGCCGGTGACGATGGTTTGCAATTCGTCCGATGTGGCCGAGGTGTCGCTTGCCTGCGGCGCCGGAATCGAGGTGTTGTCGTTGCCGATCGACGACAGCTGGATGCGCGATACCGGGCCGACCTTCGTGACCGACGGACGCGGTACGCTCGCCGCCGTCGATTGGCGGTTCAACGGCTGGGGAAAGGTCTACGAAGTCTATGGCCAGGACGCCCAACTGGCGTCACGGATGGCCGAGAGGCTCGAGATTCGCTGTTTCGAGGCGCCGATCGTGCTGGAGGGAGGTGCGATCCATGTCGACGGCGACGGCACCGCAATGGCGACCGAACAATGCCTGCTCGATGCGAATCGAAACCCCGGTGTCTCCCGCGACGAGATGGACCGCCACTTGCAGGATTATCTCGGAGTCGACCAGGTGATCTGGCTCGAACAGGGCTATGAGGATGACGAGACCGCCGGCCATATCGACGAAATAGCCTGCTTTGCCGCGCCGGGTGTTGTGCTTGTCTGCGCCACCGACGATGAGGGCGACCCGAACTTTCCGGTTTTCCAGGCGAACCTGCAGCGCTTGCGGGCGGCCACCGACGCGAAGGGTCGCGCGCTGGACATCATCGAGCTTCCAACCCCGCGGCGACGCGGCCAGCCGGATGGGCGGCGGATGACTCTATCCTATGCCAATTGCTATATCGCCAATGGCGGCGTGATCATCCCGGACTTCGAGGATGATCAGGACGACCGGGCCTTTCGCATCATTCGCGAGGCCTTTCCGGATCGGCAAGTCGTGCAGGTCCCGGCGCACGATATCGTTGTCGGCGGGGGCGGCATCCATTGCATCACGCAGCAACAGCCAGCGGTCGACTGACCGCATCGCCGCATCGAAACGCCCCGTCGATTGATCTCGCATCGGCGTATTAACTGTTGCCAGTCAAGCCGCCGCACGAAATTGTCATTGCATGGCCAAAGCTGCAGCGACGACCCCCGGGCTGAGGCGACGCCTGCGCCTGCCGATCTGGACGATCCTGGTTGCCGGGTTCGGCGGCCTTGTGCTGGCGGCGGTGTTGGGTGTGCTGATCGTGGGCGTGACCAGCGTTGGCCGCAGCGCCCTGACTCTGCTCGGCGACAAGGCAAATCTCGCCCTGGACAACGTGGCGATCCGCGTGAGCCATCAATTCGACCCGATCTCCGACCAGGCGCGCTTCCTGGCCGACATGATTGTCGCCGGGGATATCGATATCGGCGCACCCGAGGTCATGGGTGCCACCTTCCAGGCCGCTTTGGCGGCGACCCCGCAGGTCACCGGAATCAGCTTTACCGATCTGGACTTGAACGCAGTACGGGTCGGCCGGTTCGGTGACGAAATCCTGACCTACGTCGGCAACCTGAGCGATGTTGACGAGATGCGGGCGCTATCCGACGAGGCCCTGGCCCGTGGTGCGCCATTCTGGGCCGACCCACTCTGGGAACCGCAACTCGGAGTGACGATCCTGTCGCTGCGTCAGGCGGTTCGTCGTGACGGGGTCGCGGTCGGCGTCCTGATGGTCGGCGTATCGATCGGCGATCTGTCCAGGTTCCTTTCGGATTTGTTCGTGGAAACCGGGCTGGACGGCTTCCTGATCTACAACGATGCATACGTGCTGGCGCATCGTTCGCTGCCGGACCTCAACCTCGATCTATCGGCCACCGGCGATCGTCCGCCGCTGCCGGCCATTGGTCAGATTGGCGAACCGCTGTTGGCTGTCGCCTTGTCTGAAACGTCGGAGCACGAGCTCATCGAACACGGGCGCGGCAACTTTGTCCTCTTGCCGGCCGGCAGCGACCTGGAAGAGCCCGAATATCTCATCTTGATGCGGCCTATGCCGGCCTATGGCAGCGGGACTTGGACATTGGGCGTCAGCTTCCTGACCGAGGAAGTCGAGGACGAATTCATGAGCCTGATCCGGGCGGTCGGCGTCAGCTTCGCCATCTTGGTCGTTTCGGTCGTGGCGGCTCTGCTGATCGCGTTGCCGACCAGCCGCAAGATCAGCCAGATTGCTTCGGCCGCGCAGAGCCTGAGCACACTCGACATCGACCAGGTCTCGTTGTTGCCGGACAGTCGGATCCGGGAAATCGCCAATGCCACCGCAGCCTTCAACACCATGGTCGCGGGGCTGCGCTGGTTCGAGGCTTATGTGCCGAAGACCCTGGTGCTGCGCATGATCCGTGGCGGTGTGGGCGCATCGGTCCGGTCGGAGGAGCGTGACGTGACGGTGATGTTCACCGACATCATTGGCTTCAGCGGCTTGGCGGAGCATCGTTCGGCTGGCGAGACGGCAACCCTGCTGAACCGGCATTTTGAGCTGATCGCGGCCTGTGTCGAGCAGGAAGACGGCACCGTCGACAAGTACACCGGAGACGGCCTCATGGCGTTCTGGGGCGCGCCGGAAGATCAGCCCGACCATGCCGCCCGCGCGGTTCGGGCGGCCCGCGCCATCGGCGCGGCGGTGGGTCGTGCCGCGGACGATCAGCGGCGGACCGGCCTGCCGCCGGTGCGCATTCGAATCGGACTCCATTCAGGTCCGGCGGTGGTCGGCAATATCGGCTCGACCAGCCGTTACAACTACACCACGGTCGGCGACACGGTGAACGCGGCGGCCCGCATCGAGGCCTTCGGTGTCGGCCTGCAGGAGGGGATCGATGCGGTGGTTCTGGCCAGCGCCGCAACCGTCACCGCGGCGCGGGCACACGATGCGGACGCCGTGGGTGATAGCCGGTCGGCGGGAACGCCGACGCTGCGGGGCCGGGCCGCGCAAATCGAGGTGTACCTCCTAACTCCAAAGGGCGACTCGGGTTGATTGCATCCGGCGGGAGCCCGCCAATCCGGCACCCGGCGGCCCGCCAGGGGGTGAATATTTTGTCAATCTTAGTTAGCAAATATTAACCAAACTGGACTATCACGGTGACGCCGCATTGCATCACAGGAGTCTTCCGGAATGATATTCCAGTCGGACAAGGATACCAGTGCACAGTCCGCCACCATCCCCTCGGGCAAGGGCGCCGACGGCCAGCCGCCGCGCCATTCGATCATCAGTGCGGAGCTTAAGATCAAGGGCGACCTTGAGAGCAGCGGCGATATCACGGTTGAAGGCCAGGTCGAGGGCAATATCAAATGCCGCACCCTGACCCTCGGCGAGGCCCCGATCATCAACAGTTCGGTCGAGGCCGACACAGTACGCATCTGCGGTGTGTTCAGCGGTGAAGTGAAGGCGAGGAAGGTCGTATTGACCCGGACCGCCAAGGTCAGCGGCGACATCTACCACGAGACTCTTCAGGTCGACGAAGGCGCGACCATCGAAGGTCGCATTGCCCGTTTGAGCAGCAAGAAATCCAGCGAAAAGGACAAGGTCGCGGCCCTGCGCCCGGCAAGCGGCGGCTGATCGCACACTCCCTCCTGTACCGCCCGGCTCCGGTGGCGATTCCGCCATCGGGCATGGCTCGATCTTGCGAACGAAACCCCTCTCATACGAGAGGGGTTTCGTCTCATTTGGACTGCCGTAGCCGGGTTGCGTCCGGGAATTCGGTTAACGGCTTGTTAGGTGTCCTGGCGCACACTCTACGTCTCGCAACGTGCGGCAGGAGGTCCCGGCGCGAGTGCCCCGACCAATGGTCGGGCTGCCGACTGCCGACGTGACGAACGGCTGGGGATGCAAACAAAGATTTCGGTCGCAGTGGGAAGCACACGGAAATCGGTGCTTACCGACAAACCGTCCATCAGCGCCAATGGCAGCCACGTCGTTATTGACGTCGAGGGTGACCAAGGCGACCTGATCTCCATGCTGCTCGACCGCGAGACCGTGTTGCGCATACTGCAGGACGGCTATCGGGCCGGCATGTTCGACCGCCTGCTTTAAAGCGGCCCATCGCAGTCGCGAAGTCCATTTCGCCAACCATCGGGTCGGCCTTCCTCTGACCGATGCATGGTGTCGATCGGCGGGCAACCACCCTTTCCATTTGCTCCCGGGCTCCGCTCGTCAGTCACAGCACCGGGCCCCATATCCTGCGCCTCATGGGCAAGGATGACTTACAGTCGCCCGGCGATGTGTTCAGCGCGCGGATCAGGCAGGGGACCGTCGACGAGCAGCCGGATAGCGACCGGCTGCCTCCACGGTCAATTCTCCGTGAAGTCGCGCCCGGCGGATATGGATCTCGAGACCCGAATAGTGGCAGCAGTCGCGAATACCGCCTTATTCTCGACGAACTTTTGCCAAAGCACTTAACAAAGTATTACCTGCGTTTCCTTTTGCGTTACTCATTCAACTTATGAGATTTGTATTTCTTTAATGCGCCGTTAACCTTTTTTCCTCATCATAATTGTCGGATCGCAGCAGTTAGTATGAAACTAATATTTTCATACTATTGTAGCGTGCCAACTGGGCGACGCAGCAATAACGTACCGACACAAGGTAATTGTTCGCTTCTTTCGTCCGCGGCCTGCCAGGGAGAGGGCCAATAGAACGGCCGCACATTGGTCGAGAGGAGATTAGGATGAGTGGACTGCTGAAGACAGTTACTGCCGCAGCATTGGCTGGCGCCCTGGTTGCCTCCACCGCTGCTTCCGCTCAGCAGCAGCAGCGTGTTCCCTGCGGTGAGCGAACTGCGATCATGTCACATCTGGAAGACGGCTACTCCGAGAAGCCGATCGCCATGGGCCTCGATGCCCAAGGTCGCGTGCTCGAGGTGCTGGCCGCACCGTCCGGAACTTGGACGATGCTTGTGTCCACGCCCGGCGGCCTGACCTGCCTGATCGCCAGCGGCGTCGCCTGGGAAGAGCTTCAGCTCAAGGCAGGGGAAGACCCCTCGGCCTGACCTTCGGCGGTCCGGTCGCCAGGCCGATCTCCTGACGGCCGTCTTCGGACGGCCGTGGCAACAGTCTCCTACCGGCGGTCCGCCGGATTCGATTTGCGCGCCCCACCCTTGGGCCGACCGCGCAGGGCAGCTTCGAACGCCGCCCTGGCCCAGTCGGCCAGCTTCTCCTCATCCTCGAAGACGTCTTCCGGCGGCGGGTAGTAGGACATCGTCATTGGCCGATCTGCGGACGGCCTGAACGGCTTGATTCCCAGCGTCTCATAGCTGGCGCGATTGCCGTCATCGACTTTCAGATACAGCGTGTCGCTGGCGATTAGCGCGAACATCAGGTCGTCCAGAAAGATACCGTGACCGCCGAACATTGCCCGCGCGCGGACATCTCCCAACGACATTAGCCGGTCGACGACATAGTCGGTGAATTCCCGGTTGCTAGGCATTCTTCAAGACCTCTGAACCGTTCCTGCACTGGCCGGTTCGTCAGAACGAATTCGCATAATACCGAATTGCCACCGGACCAGCGCTCGATAGCGGTGTTCAGCAATATCTAGACCGCATCTACTCCAAAGCCCGGCGATCTGGTCCAGATTCTCGGCGATGCCCGCCAGGTTGCCGACACAGTCGCCGGCGCGAATTGTCATGAGGACATGCGAGCGAAGACGTCGGGGTTGAGCGGAAGAAGATGCGACGGGTCACCCGGATGCCGAGCGGCCGTCAGTGCGTCGTGATCATCGGTGCGAATTTCACGCTGATCAGATCGGCTGTGCGGACCTGCCGGTCATCGCCCTTTTCCAGCAACATGAGCTTCTGATCGCCGGGCGGGCCCGCCGGAATCACCATGCGACCACCCGGCCGGAGCTGGTTGATCAGCGCCGAAGGAATCAATTCCGGGCCGGCAGTCACGACGATCTTGTCGAACGGCGCCATCTCGTCCCATCCCTGGGCGCCATCGCCCAGCCGATAGTGGAGGTTCCTGTAACCCAACCCGTCCAGCCGACGTTTTCCGATCGCCAACAACTCATCGATGATCTCGACCGTGTAGACGCCTCGAGCCAGTTCGGCCAACACCGCCGCCTGATAGCCGCTGCCGGTGCCGATCTCCAGCACCGTGTCTTCCGGCTGGATCTCCAGCAGATCGGTCATTAGGGCGACGATGAAAGGCTGTGCGATGGTCTTGCCGTGGCCGATCGGCAACGGGCTGTCGAAATAGGCGACCGGCTTTAGCGTATCTGGAACGAATTCATGGCGCGGCACCTTCGCCATCGCAGCCATGACCCGATCGCCCAATTGGTCGACGCCGATCTCCTCGGAGACCAGCCGCGTATAGATGGCGATCCCGGCGACCATCTCGCGACGCAGATCCGCGAATTCCGGCTCCTGGCTCATGACCCTCGAACCGTATCAGAACTGCGCCCGTCGGGAAATGAGACTTCGCGACCCGTAGCCGCTTACGGCTCGATAAGGTGATGCTTGCCGACGGCCTGTACGAATTGCGCGCGCGGTTCCTGGCTAGTCGCCTCAGGGGCGACCGTGACACGAACTTCAGTTCCGACTTCCAACTGGTCGAAGCCGTCATTGGGCACGCTGTTTCGATTGAACAGCACCTCCTGGCCATCGGCTGTCTGGACGACTCCTTCCCCCTCTTCGGTGGAGATTTGCAGGACGCGCCCATGCGGCGGGACTTCATGGGCTTTCACCTTGCCGCGAGTTGTTCGGACGTAGTCTTCCAGCTGCCGGGTCGCCGCAGCAAAGGCGTCGCGCATCGCCACGTAGACATCCGCATGCGCTGGGTGGCCGGGCCCGGCATGGTTCACGATAATGCGCTTGCCCGGAACGCCGATCTCGATGCCGACCTGATAGATCTTGCCATGATTCTGGTGGCGGTGCGGTGCCTCGACGGCCACGCGGCATCGAGTAATCCTGTCGAAATAGCGCTCCAGCCGCTGCGCCTTTTCGCGCACCCGCGCTTCGATCGCGTCCGACCGGTCCATATTGCGAAAGACGATCTCCAAGGGAAGTTCCATTCGCTGATCCGTTGCTTGTTACGAATTCGTAGTCGCTGTCATCCTGGATGGCGCCACGGGCCGCCGCATTGATCTGGATTAAAGCGGTCGGCGGCCGGTGCCGCAACGGCGCCCAATGCTCTAGACTCAGACCTTGAGCAACTCAAGGAAAGAGAATCTCCGTGGACGATCACCTGGGCGCATTCTGCCGCCATGTCGACCTGCGAATGGAAGGCGCTCCGGACGGTCCTCTTTCCGGTCTCGAATTCGCGGCCAAGGATATCTACGACGTTGCCGGGCACACCTGTTGTTGCGGCAACCCGGACTGGTTCGAGTCGCACGCGCCCGCCGAACGCACCGCGCCCGTGGTGGCAGCCTTGCTGGACGCTGGCGCGACCCTGGTCGGCAAGACGCTGACCGACGAGTTGGCTTTCAGCCTCAACGGCGAGAACCACCACTACGGTACGCCGGTGAACTCTGCGGCACCGGACCGGATTCCCGGCGGCTCATCGAATGGCTCGGCAGCGGCGGTGGCCGGCGGGCTGGTGGACTTTGCGCTTGGGTCCGATACCGGCGGGTCGGTTCGGGCGCCAGCCAGCTATTGCGGCTTGTATGGCCTGCGAACCAGCCACGGGGCGATATCGCTTGCCGGTGTGATGCCTCTGGCGCCCAGCTTCGACACGGTGGGCTGGTTCGCGCGCGATGCGGAGTGCCTGAACCGGGTCGGCGATGTGCTGCTCGGCCCAGGCGATGCACCGCCACCCGGCCGGTTGCTCTATGCCGCCGACGCCTTCGATCGCGCCCTGCCTGGCGCCCGGCCGGCGCTGGACGATGCCGCCGGGTGGCTGGCGGGATCCCTCGGACTGGCGGAGTCGGTCAGGGTTGCCGATGAGGGGCTGGATGCTTGGCTGACCCATTTCCAGGCCCTGCAATGGCGCGAGATCTGGGAAAGCCACGGCGCCTGGGTCACCAACCGCAATCCGACATTCGGCCCCGGCTTAGCCGAACGCTTTCGGCTTGCCTCCGAGGTCTCTGACGACGCCGTCGCCCGGGCGACGGCGTTCCGCCGCGACGTAGCCGAACGGCTTCAAACCCTGCTGTCCGATAATGCCATTCTGGTCATTCCCTCCGCCCCCGGGGCGGCGCCGTTCAAGGGCTTGCCGCAGGATCAGGTGGTCGATTACCGGAATCGCGCGCTCGGCATCCTGTGCATCGCAGGGCTCGCCTATCTGCCGCAGTTGTCGATGCCAGCGTCAGTGGTGGACGGTGCGCCGCTGGGCATCTCGCTGGTCGGTGGTCCAGGAAGCGATCGCACATTGCTGGCGGTCGCGTGCCGGCTCGGGCCGCGGCCCTTCCGTTAGCCGGGAATTCCCAGAGAAAGAGAGCCTCGGACCGGGTCCGGCAGCCGTCGATTTAAGAGATTCTTGACCAGTTCCGGAAATAGTAAAAGCAGGCGTGTCTGCTACTTTACGAGAGCCACGACTGGGTATGATTGAACATCTGCGAGCGCCGCGTCTGCGCGCGGCGCCGATCCTGTTGTTCTTCGCCGCAAGCCTTTGCCTTGCGATGCCCGCCCCGTTGCGCGGCGAAACGCCGCCGGCGCGGCCAATCCTGATCGGGCTGGATGCCGACATGTCGGCGCACAGAGCCGGCGAAGCGATCCGCCGGGGCATTGTCCTTGCAATCGATGAGATCAACGGAGCCGGCGGCGTCCTCGGGCGCCCGTTGCAACTCGTCGTTCGGGACAATCGCGGCAATCCGGCGCGCGGGATCGACAACATCGAAGAGCTGGCAACGCTGGATGATCTGGTCGCCGTCGTCGGTGGCGCATTCACCCCGGTCGCCCTGGCCCTGCTGGACGCCGTTCATCGCCATCGCCTGATCTATCTCGGCCCCTGGGCGGCCGGAACCGCGATTGTCGACAACGGACGGGATCCCAACTTCGTCTTCCGGGTGTCGGTCCGCGATGAATTCGCCGGCGGTTTCCTTGTCGCCGCCGCTCGTGACCGTGGGTACGGCCGGCTGGGACTGTTGCTGTGGCGTACCGCCTGGGGGCGTTCGAACGAGGCGGCGATGACCGCAGCACTCGACCGGCTGGGCATGGAGCCGGCGGAAATCCAGTGGTTCAACTCGGGTCAGAAGGATATGTCGGCCGAGATCGATGCTCTGGTCGGCGCCGGAGTCGACGCGATCATGCTGGTCTCCGGCGCCACCGACGGCATCGTCGCGATCCGCGAGATGGCATCGCGCCCGGCCACAGATCGAGTGCCGTTCATATCCCATTGGGGCATCACCAGCGGTAACATCCATCGGACGCTCGGGTCCACTCTGGACGATGTCGATCTGACCTTCCTGCAGACCTTTTCGTTCGCCGACCCGCCGTTTCCCGATCGCGCAGGCAATGTGTATCGCGCCTATTGCGAACGCTTCGACGACTGCGACGCACCGGAACGCGTACCGTCGCCTGTCGGCACGGCACATGCCTACGATCTGATCCATCTGCTGCGCATCGCCATCGCGCAGGCCGGCAGCATCGATCGCGACCGGGTCCGTCTCGCTCTGGAGAACCTCGGGCCTCATCAGGGGCTGATGCGCAACTACGATCCGCCGTTCGCCAACGATCGGCACGACGCCCTGGACGCGGCTGATTTCCGCCTCAGCCGATATGGTGAAGACGGGGCCATCATTCCGCTGCCGCTGCGGTGATCGATCGCGACCGGCAGACCGCACCGGCGGTCGACAACGGGGCTGAAATGGGGCCTCGTCGCACTAGGCGAACGCCGGCGCGTTTGCTGAGCCATGTTCTGATGCATGTGTTGCCTGCCACTATCCTTGTTCTGCTGGGGATATCGCTGGCGGAATCCTATCTGGTGCGTCGGACGTTCGAGGACGAAGTCCGGCAGCGGCTAAACCAACAGGCGACCCAGGTCGCGGCGGCGATTTCCGTGAAGGTTCAGGCGCTGATCGACGCCGCCGCTGGCGTTGCCGCAAACGACCTCGTGGCCAATGGCCTGATCGACGTCGAGGAGCGACAGAATTACCTGCCGGTCTATTTCCGACGCATTCAGTTGCCCGGTCCCGCGGGAGCCTTGGTGACGCTGACCGACTATCGCGGTCGCACGCTCGCCTCCAACGCGCCGTCGCGATCCTACCAGGACGAGGCCTGGGTCGAGACGGTCATGAATGGCGAGCGTCTGACCCAGATCGACGGCAGCGGAATGGTCCTGGCAGTCCCCGTGGAGATCTCAGGTCGGCCCGAAGGCATCGTGGTGGTGGAACTGGCGCCGGATGCGGTATCGCGTCTGCTTTCGGTGCCGGTTCTGGTCGGTGCAATGGCCATCCGCGCGTCTGACGGCACGGTATTGTACTCATCGGACCACAGTTTGATTCAGGACCTCGATGCCGGGCGCGGCGAAGGTGGCGTGTACGGGGTGCAATGGGTCGCGGCCGACGCCAGCGTACCGTCCATGCCCGATCTTGAATTCGTCGCCGGGGAATTGCGCGCCGATGCCTTCTGGTCGGTGAAGCACCTCTACTTGCTTTCCGGGCTGGGGTTGGTCTTGAGCATCGCCGCGGTGGCTCTGGGCATTCTGGCAACGGCGTGGCTGACAGCCAGACCGATCGAGCGCTTCGCCGAGGATGTTCGCCGGATCGGCGGAGTCGAGACGCTGAGCCACCGAGCCAAACCATCCGGCTTTGCCGAGTTGCATTCCCTTGCCCTGTCCTTCAACACCATGCTGGAGCGGCTGGAGAAAACCACGACCTCGCGCGACTATGTCGACAGCGTTCTGAATTCGATCAGTGAGATGCTGCTTGTGACCGGGCCGGGCGGTGTCCGGCGCTGCAATCGGGCCTTCGTGCGCATGATGGGCTGCTCGCAGGAGAAGCTGATCGGTCGGTCGATCGAGGCGATGTTGATCGACCGGAACGACGGCCTGCGTCGACTGGCCCGCGGCGAGGTGATGTCGATCGAGGCCGAATTGAAGACCGAGTCTGGCGGCGCACTTCCGGTCCTGGTTTCGGCATCGCGCATGATCGGCGACGGCGATCATCGCGAGGATCGCATCTTCGTTCTGATGGACATCACCGAGCGCAGGGAAGCCGAACGCATGCTGAAGCGCCGGGCCGAGGAACTGGTGCGCTCGAACTCCGAACTGCAGCAATTCGCCTGGGTGGCATCTCACGATTTGCAGGAACCGCTGCGTAAGGTGCAGGCCTTCAGCGAGCGCATTCGTACAAAATATGCCGACCAGCTCGACGAGCAGGGACAGGACTATTTGGACCGCATCGTTTCCGCCTCGGGCCGCATGCAGACGCTGATCGTCGACTTGCTGGCGTTCTCCCAGGTCGGCCGGGGCGAGCTGAGATACGCGGCGGTGGATCTGGGTGAAGTCGTCAAGAGCGTGCTCTCGGACCTGGAGATCCGCATTCAGGAGACTGACGCAACGATCGACCTGCAAGGACTGCCAACGGTGAAGGCCGACCCGCTACAGATGCGCCAGCTGTTCCAGAACCTGATCGGCAACGGTCTGAAATACCGCCGTGACGGTGTGCCGCCGCTGTTACGCATCAGCGCCACTCGCCCCCGTGGCAGCGGCACCTGCTCCATCGAGATTGCCGACAACGGCATCGGGTTCGAACAGGAATATGCAGAGCGGATTTTCGGCATCTTTCAACGCCTGCACGGCCGGTCCGCCTATGAGGGAACCGGCGTGGGTCTCGCCATCTGCCGCAAGATCTGCGAGCGCCATGGCGGCAGCATCATCGCCCGGGGCAGGCCTGGGGGTGGCGCCACATTCATTGTCGTCCTGCCCGGGGGGGATATCGTGAGAAAGGTAGCCTGATGGCCGCAATCTCGGACAGCTTCACCGTTCTGGTCGCCGATGACGATCCGGACGATCAGCTTCTGATCAAGGACGCAATGGCCGAGGTGCGGTCGGCCATTCGGACCGAATTCGTTGATAACGGCGTCGAGTTGCTGGAATACCTGCGCCGGCAGGGGCCCTATGTCGATCTGATCAACAGCCCGATGCCGCGGCTGCTGCTGCTCGACCTGAACATGCCGATCGAGGGCGGCCGAGAGGCGCTTTTCGAGATCAAATCCGACCCGGGCTTCTGGCGCCTGCCGATTATCATCTTTTCGACTTCCAGTTCCGAGGTCGACATTCGCAGGGCCTATCAGCTGGGCGCGAACTCCTTCGTCACCAAGCCGCCCAGCTTCGAGCGCCTGGTCGAAATCCTGCGGGCCATCGATACCTATTGGTTCGAGACGGTCGCGCTGCCAAGCGGGTGAGGGAAGCAATGGCCAAGATCACCGCCCCGACGATCCTGATCATCGATGATGACGAGGACGACAACATCCTACTCAGCGACCTGCTGTGCGACGCGTTTGCGATCGGCAAGCGGCCCGATTGGGAAGGTACTTATGAAGGTGGCCTGTCGGCGCTGGTCGATGGCGGATACGACGCCTGCCTGGTTGACTATCGGCTTGGTCAGCGAGATGGCCTGGAACTGGTGCGCCAGGCCCTGCTGCGCGGGTGTCGCTCGCCGATCATTCTGCTGACTGGTCAGGAATGCCGGCAGACCGATCTGGATGCCCTGGCGGCGGGCGCCGTCGATTACCTGGTCAAGGGCGAAATCACGGCATCGCAGCTGGAACGGTCGATCCGCTATGCCATTGAGCGCAAGCGCGTCGAAGAACGGCTAGAGCGACTTGGCTTCGAGGACCCGCTGACCGGACTGCCGAACCGCACCCTGTTCCACAATCGTCTCGAACAGACGATCAAGCTCGCCGATCGGGAAGACCGCCCGTTCGCTGTCGTTATGATGGATCTCGACGGCTTCAAGGCGGTCAACGATACCTTCGGCCATGCCGCGGGAGATGCCGTCCTGACCGAGATCGCCCGGCGCGCCAAGGCCATTCTGCGGGCATCGGACACGATCGCGCGCATCGGCGGCGACGAGATCGCGGCGGTTATGCCGACGGCGTCGTCAATAGAGGCCGCGATCGCGATGGCGGAGAGACTGGTCGATATCACCAATCGCCCGGTGGTCCTGGACGAGTGCGAGGCGCGTGTCGGATTGTCGGTCGGTATCGCATTCTATCCGATTGACGGGGCAGATCTGGACAGCATCCTGAAACGTGCCGATGAAGCGATGTGCCAGGCCAAGCGGACCGGAACCGGTTTTGCGATCGCCGGCGATGGTGAGCGCGCGAAATCGATCGACAGCGCCATGCTGGCCGGAGGCTTGCCGCAGGCGATCGAGTTTGGCCAGTTGGATATCCACCATCAGCCGATCATCGATCTTCAGACCGAGACAGTATGGGGCGTGGAGGCGTTGGCGCGCTGGCACCATCCTGACCGCGGCTGCCTGACGCCGGCCGCCTTCGTCGAGGCGGCGGAGAAGACCGCGGCGATCGAGCCGATGACGATCGCCACCTTGTCGAAGGCACTTGAGCATGCGGTCGGATTTCACGCTGCCGGGCACGAACTTTCCCTGGCCGTGAACCTCTCCACCTACGCCTTCCGCAACGATGCCCTGCCGGACATGATCGAGAAGACGCTTGCGGAGTCCGGGTTTCCGCCGGGAAAGCTGACCCTGGAGATTGCGGAATCCGGTCTGGTCGGTGATTTTGATCGCTCGGCCGCGATGCTCGAGAAGATCGCGGCGATGGGGGTATCGATCGCGATCGACGATTTCGGCGCCGGTCTCAGCACGTTCGGCAAGCTGAAGGAACTCCCGATATCCGAGATCAAGATCCACGGCTCGTTGATCAGGAACCTTGCGACGGACGATGCCGATCTGGCGATCGTCCGATCGATCATCAGTCTTGTGCGAGGATCTTGGGCTGAGAACCGTCGCGGAGGCCGTTGAGACCCGATCCGAGTTGCATCGGCTGACGGAACTGGGATGCCAGTTTGCCCAGGGCTATTGCCTGGCGCACCCGATGCCGGCCGACCAGCTCTGCGACTGGGCCGACACCTGGTCCATGCCCAGGTCGATCGGATTGGCGGCCTCGCGCTGAGTGGATCAGCGCATTCTCTGTTCATACGGCACCGGCCCGCTCGCCCGCCCGGTGCCGATTCCGCATCAGCGGATATTGCGCTAGCTGTCGTATTGCATCAGGACCGTCATCGGCACGTCGATCCGCTTGCGCCCGTTGAGGAATGTCAGCTCGATGATGCAGGCCGCCGATCGGACATCGGCGCCGACCTGGCGCAGCAAGGCGATTGAGGCCTCCAAAGTGCCGCCTGTCGCAAGCAAATCGTCCAGGACCACGACCCGCTGGCCCGGTGTGATGGCGTCGGCCTGAATCTCAATCGTATCCTGGCCATATTCCAGATCATAAGTATATGGAATGGTTTTTCCAGGTAACTTCCCCTTCTTGCGCAGCATCAAAAAACCGCATCCGAGTTCGAAGGCCAAGGGGGCCGCGGTGAGAAAACCACGCGATTCGATGCCGATCAGAAGATCGGGTTTCTCCGGCCGTATTGCGTCGGCCAGCCGCTCCACGGTCGCGCGCCACGCCTTTGGGTGGGCCAATAGTGGCGAAATATCGTAAAAAAGGATGCCTGGCTTGGGAAAATCGGGAATGCTGCCGATGTGGTCTTTGAGGTCCATGGAACAATCCTGTGCCAATGCGCGACCTGGTTTCGGCCACCACGCGCCCAATTAGACGATATCCGAATGTACGGCAAGCCGAGGTTCGTCTTCCAGACGCCGACTCCGTCCACGGGTGGGTGACAGATGGCCGTTGAGACCACAGACCGATTGGGCGATCAGGCCGCCGATCCGTCGAGCCCGTCTTCGGCATGGGTAAAGACGCAGAGTGATGACGGCGTGCTGCAGGTCACCGCCGGCGGCCGCTGGGACATCAAATCCGCCGGCCACCTCAGCCGGTCGTTGCGGGCAATCGAGTCGGCCGAAACGCCGTCGTCGGTGACCGTCGACCTTGGCCGCGTGGAGGTGCTCGATACCTCCGGGGCATGGCTGATGCGACGGACCATGGATGCCTATCGATCCCGTGGGCTGGAGGTCGCGCTGGCGAATGCAAGACCGGCCTTCGAGGCTCTGCTCGACGATGTCGGGCGATCCGATCCGAACGTGCCGATCGAGAGCCCGATGCCGCCCAAGCTGATCGAGATCGCCAATCGGGTCGGCGAGACCAGCTTCGAGATCGCCAATGAGGCTCGCGATCTGATCGGGTTCTTCGGCCTGCTGCTTGTCAAATCGGTCGGCGTCATCCTGCGGCCCAGCCGCCTGCGCTTCACATCGACCGTCTACCACATGGAGCAGGTCGGGCTGAATGCGATACCGATCGTCGCGCTTCTGTCGTTCCTGATCGGCGTCGTGTTGGCCTATCAAGGCGCCGAGCAGCTGCGCCAGTTCGGGGCCGAGTTGTTCGTCGTCAACCTGCTTGGCATATCGATATTGCGGGAACTCGGGATCCTGATCACGGCGATTATCATCGCCGGCCGGTCCGGATCGTCCTTCACCGCCCAGATCGGCACCATGAAGGTCAACGAGGAGGTCGACGCGATGAGCACCATCGGCATCGACCCGATTGAAATCCTGGTCCTGCCAAGGGTCGCCGCACTGGTCATCACCTTGCCGATGCTGGCATTCCTTTCCGACATCGTGGGCCTGGCCGGCGGCGCGATCATGAGCTACTTCACCCTCGACATCTCCTTCGGCCAATTCCTCAGGCAGTTGAATGGCGCGGTCGGCATCGAACAGCTCTGGATCGGCCTGGTCAAGGCTCCGGTGTTCGCATTCGCGATCGCCATGGTCGGCTGCTACGAAGGCCTGAAGGTCTCCGGCAGTGCGGAGAGCGTTGGACGGATGACCACCAAGTCGGTCGTGGAATCGATATTCCTGGTGATCGTGCTGGATGCGATCTTCTCGATCATCTTCGTGAATCTGGGATTGTAGCGTGACCCGGACCCAAGCCACGACAACCGCGCCGCCCGGCAATGGTGCCGCCGCCGCCGACGATATTGTCATCCGGGTGCGCGGGCTGCGCACGCAATTCGGCCCTCAGGTGGTCCATGACAACCTCGACCTCGATGTCCGCCGTGGCGAGGTCATCGGCGTGGTCGGCGGCTCCGGGACCGGCAAATCCGTGCTGTTGAAGGAGATCATCGGGCTCATGCGGCCGGCCGCCGGCTCGGTGCAGGTCTTCGGGACCGACATCACCCGGCTCGAAGGCGCCGAGCGCAAGCAATACATGCAGAAATGGGGGGTGTTGTTCCAGGATGGGGCGCTGTTCAGCTCGCTGACGGTCGGCCAGAACATCCAGGTGCCGATCAAGGAATACACCGACTTGCCGAAGGATTTGATCGACGAAATCACCGGCGTGAAGATCGGCATGGTCGGCCTGCCATCCTTCGCCTGCGCCAAATACCCCTCCGAGCTGTCCGGCGGCATGCGCAAGCGCGCCGGCCTGGCCCGGGCTCTGGCATTGGATCCTGAGATTGTTTTCCTCGACGAGCCGACCGCCGGGCTGGACCCGATTGGTGCAGCGGCCTTTGACCAGCTCATCTCCAACCTGCAAAAAAGCCTTAATCTTACTGTGTTTATGGTGACCCACGACCTCGACAGCCTGGGTGCGATCTGCGACAGGATTGCCGTTTTGATCGACAAACGGGTCATCGTCGACACAATGGAAAACCTTTTGAAGGTAGATATTCCTTGGATTCAGGAATATTTCCACGGTCCGCGCGGGCGGGCGGCACGCCAGGCATCGAACGGCCCGGCAGGGGCGGCATAGGGCATGGAAACCAGAGCTAGCTACGTCGCCGTCGGCGCCTTCGTCATTGCTGCGGCCATCGGTCTTGTGGTGTTCGCGAGTTGGCTTGGCAAGGTCAGCATCGATCGGGAATTCGACAGCTATCTGATCTAATTTCACCGGCTCGGTTACCGGACTGCAGGATGGCAGCTCGGTCCGGTATCGCGGCATTCCGGTCGGCACCGTTACGGATATCCGCATCGACCCCGAGAATGTAGAGCAAGTGCGTGTCATGGTCGATGTGAAGCCCGGCACGCCGATCGTCTCCAGCAATGTTGCGACCCTGGCAATCCAAGGCATCACCGGCGCCAGCTTTGTCGAGATTGTCGGCGGCATGCAGGGCGACGCGCTGCTGCAGCCCGAACCCGGTGAGCGCATGGCGGTGATCCCCTCGCAGCCGAGTTCCCTGGCCGAGCTGTTGGAGAATTTCCCGCGCCTGCTGGAAAGCGCGACGCGGCTGGCTGATTCCGCATCGACCTTCCTCAGCGACGACAACCTGGATGCGGTGACCGGCATTCTGGAGAACGTAAACACCCTGACACAGACCCTGTCCGACCGTTCGCAGGAGATCTCCGGCGCCGTGGAGCGGCTGGAAAGCCTGGCGGTCAACGTCGATGGCATCGTGGCCGAGGCCCGGGTCGATCTGGCGCGGCTGAGCGATCGGGTCGACACGACCCTGCAGACCGTCGACACCGAACTGACCCTGACATCCGCCGAACTGCGTGAACTGGCACGGGCCGCGACCGCCACATCGAACCAGATCACGGCCTTCATGCGCGAGAACCGGCCAGGCATCAATGAATTCACCAGTAGCGGGATAAACGAATTCACGCTGATGGTTCAGGAATTGCGCACACTGGCGACCAATCTGTCGCGCGTTGCTGTCCGGATCGAGCGCGATCCGGCGCAATTTCTTTTTGGCAGCTCGGATCAAGGGATCAGGGTCGAATGACGAAATCGATGCGAACCGGTCGGCGACAGTTCGCGCGCCTGTCCCTGGTCGGCCTGGGAGCGGCGGCCTTGCCCGCCTGTGGCATCTCCGCGCTTCGGGCGCCGCCGCAACTCTACACGCTGACACCGAAGAGCTCGTTCTCGGCGAATTTGCCAGCGGTGGAATGGCAGTTGTTGGTCGAGCCGCCGGCCGCCGCAGCCGGGCTGGATTCGCTGCGCATCGCGCTGCAGAGTACGCCGTTCAAGCTTGACTATTTCGCCGACGTCGCCTGGACCGACCGGGCGCCGCAGATGGTCCAGACCCTGATCGTTGAGAGCTTCGAGAACTCCGGCCGGATCGTTTCCGTGGGCCGGGAGTCCATCGGCCTCAGGGCCAATTATGTGCTGAAGACGGAACTGCGGGAGTTTCAGGCCGAATATGTCGAGAACGGCCTGTCTTCGCCGCCGACGATCCGGGTGCGGATGAATGCCAAGTTGGTCGAAATTCCACGACGCACCATCATTGCCGGCGACAATTTCGAAGCAACCACCTCCGCGACGAACAACTCGCTGGACGCTATCGTTCTCGCCTTCGACGACGCGTTGGGCAAGGTGCTCAAGCGTCTGGTGGAGTGGACCTTGTCCAGAGGCCAGGCACATTGGCAGGTAAGGAACTCAGGTGAATCCTGAGTTCCCGTCAATACCACGCTCAGGTGCGATCGCGCCAATCACACCGGTGGCTGTAGATCTATCCGGGACGGTGTAGGCGCTAGAATTCGACTTTGAGCCGCAGCATGACCTGGTGCTCCGTCGCGGAGCCGGGATCGATGTCGGCATCGTAGCCGACAAATCCGATAACCTTGGACGACATTCTGAGCGCGAAATCCGCATCGAGCGTCATCAGATCCACTTCGGATCGGTCGGCGTAGTACCCGTTCTCGCTCCACCCGACAAGCCGCTGATCACGCCTTCGCCATTGGCCTCGAATTCTTGCTGGAAGGACAGGCTCAGCCGCGAATAGACCGCCCCGATGCGGCTGTCGAGCTTGGCCGCGCCGCGGAATCCCAAGCTACCGATCAGAGTGGTCTCCGGGCTCCCGGCCCTGAGTCCGGCGGACGGTCCGATCGTCCATGAGCCAAACTCCGACGCATCCCAGCTATCCCAACCCGCTTCGGCAGCGAACAACTCGTTGATCGCCGGGTCGTCGAATGAGTATTGGGCGGTCACACCGTCCGCGGTGGCTATGCCGCCAAGGCCCAGAACCGCGGCGCCTCCAAGCGCCGCAGCGGCCAGCATCTTCCTGATCATGGCCATCCCTACCTGTTCGACCAGCAGCCGTTCTTCGGCTTTTTCGATCTTCCTGATCGTGCCCGACTATTGCAGCCTGGACCGTGTACCGCAATAGTCCGGCATGAAACTCGGCGGGGCCGAGCGCCTACACCACCGGGAAGTACCAGCGTCCATGACCCACGTCTTTCATCGTCACACCGCGATGGACCCGCCCGTCGCGGCCAGCGGCGACGGTGTCTACATCGTCGACGGCGCCGGAAAGCGATATCTCGATGCCTCCGGAGGGGCCGCTGTCTCATGTCTCGGCCACAGCCACCCGGCGGTTATCGCGGCGATCCGGGAGCAGGCCGGCCGATTGGCGTTCGCCCATAGCGGCTTCTTCACCACCGAACCGATGGAGGCGCTTGCCGAATACCTCGCCAGCCGCGCGCCTGGCCGCCTCGATCAGGGTCTATTTCCTGAGCGGGGGATCGGAGGCGGTCGAGGCGGCGATCAAGATGGCGCGGCAGTATTTCCTGGAGGTTGGCCAGCCCGAGAGACGCACCCTGATCGCCCGCCGCCAGAGCTATCACGGCAACACGCTGGGTGCCCTGGCTGCCGGCGGCAATCAATGGCGCCGCAATCCGTTCGAACCGCTTCTCGCCGATACCATCCACATCGCGCCGTGCTACGCCTATCGTGACCGCCGTGACGACGAGGGTGACGAAGCCTATGGCCGGCGTGTCGCCGACGAGTTGGAAACGGCGATCGAGGCCGCCGGGCCGGAGACCGTCATGGCGTTCATCGCCGAACCCGTCGTCGGCGCCACTGCCGGGGCGGTGCCGGCGGTGCCCGGCTATTTCAAGCGCGTGCGTGAGATCTGCGATCGCCACGGCATACTTCTGATCCTGGACGAGGTGATGTGCGGCATGGGCCGCACCGGAACTTTGTTCGCCTGCGAGCAGGATGGCATCGCTCCCGACCTCGTCGCCATCGCCAAGGGGCTGGGCGCAGGCTACCAGCCGATCGGCGCGCTTCTGGCCACGGATACGATCTTCGACGCGTTCCGTGCTGGATCGGGCTTCTTCCAGCACGGCCACACCTATATGGGCCACGCGATCGCCTGCGCCGCAGCACTGGCGGTGCAGCGCACCATCGAGGCGGACGGGCTGCTGGAGAATGTACGCCTGATGGGCGATTCCGTACGGCGCGCGCTCGAGGCTCGGTTCGGAAATCACCACCATGTCGGAGACATTCGCGGCCGCGGCCTGTTTCTCGGGATCGAGCTGGTGTCGGATCGCTCCACCAAGGCGCCCTTTGATCCCGGCCGCAAGCTGCACGCCAAGATCAAATCCGCGGCCATGGAACGCGGGCTCATGTGCTACCCGATGGGCGGCACGATCGACGGCCGGCGCGGCGACCATGTCCTGCTGGCGCCACCATTCATACTGGAGCCGAATCACATATCCGAGATCGTCGAGAAACTCGGCGATGCCGTCGATGCGGCGCTGGCGGAGCCGACATGAGCGAGATGGAGAAATCGGGAGGTTGCCTGTGCGGCACGGTCCGCTATCGGGTGCGCGGGCCCCTGCGATCCGTGATTGCCTGTCATTGCAACCAGTGCCAGCGCTGGTCGGGGTATGCTGTCGCCGCGACTTCGGCCAACCAGGAGCAACTGCAGATCGACTGCGATACCGAACTGCGCTGGTTTGAATCGTCGCCCGGCATCCGACGCGGCTTTTGCGGGCGCTGCGGCTCGAGCCTGTTCTGGGACGATTCCCGTATTCGGCAGGTCAGCATCATGGCCGGCACGCTCGATCCGCCCAGCGGCCTGGAGACCGTCAGCCATATCTTCGTCGCCGACAAGGGCGACTACTACCGCATCACCGATGGGCTGCCGCAGCATCTGGCTTCGCCGTCGCCTACGAATCAGGACTGACAGCCGCCTCGTCAGCCTCCATTGGTGCTTTCGAACAGGGCCCGGTAGACGAATTCGATCTCTTCCGGTCTCAGACGCCCGTGGTCACGCAGAATGTCTCGGACGGGCATGCCGCTGTACCGCATCAGCAGGACGCCGTCGGTGATGATCAGATTGGCTGCCGCCAACTCCACGGCGCGGCCATGGCAGATTGCGCAACGCTCGGCGAAGATGCCGCCGGATTCAACCTGCCGATACATCACGTCGTGAAACAGCCGGATGTCGGTCGATGAGAGTCCGCCAGGGTGGCGGCGCAGAAAGGCTTCGACCGGCCGGCCCGAACTGCGACCGACCAGCCGCCCGTCGGCGATCTCAAGGTGGTCCCTGGCAAACGGGCCGGAATGCCCGTGGCATTCTCCGCATAGCGCCTCGAAGCGGGCATGACTGTCTTGCTCATCCGCCTGCGCCGAGGCTCGAGACTGCCAGGTCAGGAGAACAAAAAGCCCAAGCAGGAGGCCGGGGATCGCGCTCCAATTTAAGTTCGCGGTTGGCGAGGTGCTCGGCATCATGACCTTGCTGGCATCGTTGCATCCTGTTCCTACAGGTATTTGAGCTTGTGTTAGGGTCGCTGGCAATTCTCATGGGCGGGGAGAAGTCAGTGAGCCACGACGCGCCGTGCCTGATCATGGTTGCGCCGAACGGCGCCCGGCGGACAAAGGCCGACCATCCGGCCCTGCCGATGACGCCGCCGGAACTGGCAAAGGCGGCGTCCGCATGCTTCGAGGCAGGCGCGGCCGCCATCCATCTGCATGTGCGCGATCGCGATGGCGGACATACGCTGGACGCCGACGCCTATCGTTCGGCGCTGGCGGCTGTCCGCGAGGCGGTCGGTGACAGGATGGTCTGCCAGGTGACCACGGAGGCGGTCGGCCGGTATGGCCCGGACGAGCAGATGGCGATGGTGCGCGACCTGCGGCCGGAGGCGGTGTCGCTGGCGGTTCGCGAACTGGTGCCGGATGCCGGGCGCGAGGCCGAAGCGGCGAGGTTCTTCGCCTGGCTCGTCGCCGAGCGCATTCAACCGCAATACATCCTGTATGAGTCCGCTGACGTCGACCGGTTCAATGCCCTGCGCCGACGGGGTGTGATCCCGGGTGGCCCGGCCTTCCTGCTGTTCGTGCTTGGCCGCTACACCCCGGGGCAGCAATCCGCCCCGCGCGATCTGTTGCCGTTTCTGGGCGCGGCCGATCCGATGGACCGTTGGGCGATGTGTGCCTTCGGCCGGAGGGAGGGGGTCTGCGCGTTGACGGCGGCGGCGCTCGACGGGCATAGTCGGGTGGGATTTGAGAATAATTTGACTTTGTCCACCGGAGAGACCGCACCTGATAACGCGGCGTTGGTGGCCGAAGCGGTAGCCGCCGCACGGCAGGTCGGACGATCCATCGCCGACGCCGATGCGGCAAGAGGGGAGGTTCTCTAACGCGGACCGGCATTGCCGGCCGAAGCGATCGAGCGATACCAAGCAACAGAAATCTCGGTCGCGAGACCGGCGCCGGCGCGCGTCGGCTCGAAATCTCGACAACAGAAGCATTCGGAGGAAGTTATGCGTAAACTCGCTGCCACGACTGTGGCACTGACCCTGGCAGCCGGGCTGGCCGCCACCAGCGGACCGGCTGTGGCCGACACGTTCGTTACAATCGGTACCGGCGGCGTTACCGGTGTCTACTACCCGACCGGCGGCGCCATCCAGCGTCTCGTCAACCGTGGCCGTGCCGAGCATGGCATCCGCGTTTCGGTGGAGAGCACCGGCGGGTCGGTCTTCAATCTAAACGCCATCGCCCAGGGTGAGTTGGACATGGGCGTCGCCCAGTCCGACTGGCAGTATCACGCCTACAATGGCTCCCATGAGCGGTTCCCGGAGGCCAACAAGGATCTGCGGGCGCTGTTCTCGGTCCACGGCGAGCCGTTCACGATCGTCGCCCGCGCCGACAGTGGCATCCGCACGGTCGAGGATCTTGCCGGCAAGCGTGTCAATATCGGTAATCCGGGCTCCGGCCAGCGTGGCACGATGGAGGTGCTGATGGCCGCCATGGGCTGGGACGAAAGCAGTTTCAGCCAAGTCTCCGAGCTGCAATCCTCGGAGCAGAGCCAGGCTCTGTGCGACAATAATTTCGATGCCATGGTCTTCACCGTCGGCCATCCCAGCGGCTCGATCCAGGAGGCCACGACCACCTGCGAAACCGTGCTGGTGCCGGCCAGGAACGACATTATCGACCGGCTGGTCAACGACAATGACTACTACGCCTATTCCACGATCCCGGGCGGCATGTACGAGGGCAATCCGGACGACGTGACCACGTTCGGCGTGAAGGCGACCTTCGTCAGCTCGGCGGACTTGGATCCCGACGTCGCCTACCAGGTCGTCAAGGCGGTCTTTGAGAACTTCAATGACTTCAAACGGCTGCACCCGGCGTTCGGCGTGCTGGAGAAGGACCAGATGATCGTCGACGCGCTGTCGGCGCCGCTCCATGACGGCGCGGCTCGCTACTATCAGGAAGCCGGCCTGATGTAATTCCCGGGACGGGCGGGGCGTTTGACAACCCCGCCCGTTCGCTTTCTGATCGATCGCACGAGTCATCAAAGGCCCCGGGGGTAGCCCGGCCGGCCGCCAACAACAACACCAACATACGGGGCGGCGCATGAGCGACGAGTCGAAGAGCACCCAGCTCAGCGAAGACGATCTGCAGGATCTGGTCGCCAGCAGCGATACCGGTGCCCGTCAGCCGAGCAATGCCCTCACGGCCCGGATCCTGGTCTTCGTGGCGCTGGCATGGTCGCTGTTCCAGCTCTGGTACGCATCGCCGCTGCCTTTCATGCTCGGCTTCTTCATCGTCAACGATGCCGAGGCCCGGGCGATCCATCTCGGATTCGCGGTTTTTCTCGGCTTCATGGCTTTCCCGGCCCTGTCCAAGGATCCCGACGGCAAAATACCGTTTGTCGCCATTGCCCTGGCGATATTGCCGTCGCTGATGTTCGTGCTCGTGGTGCTGTCGGGCGAAATTCCCACCGGCGAGATGGTATTCCCCTTGGCGCTGGTCATCGGCGCCGGCGTGCTGATCGTATTCGGTGCGTTGCAGACGTCACGCACGCGCATTCCGCTTGTCGACTGGGCGTTGGCGCTGCTGGGCACCTACTGCGCCACCTATGGCTTCCTGAACTACGATGCCCTGGCCGACCGGCCGGGGCTGCCGACTGAACTCGACATTGTCGTCTCGGCGACCGGCTTGGTCATCCTGCTGGAGGCTACGCGTCGCGCGCTCGGGCCGCCCCTGATGATGGTTGCGTTGTTCTTCCTCTGTTACGTCTTCTTCGGCGACGCGGCCTGGGTTCCGGATGTGGTGAAATACCAGGGCGCCTCGCTGAATCGAGCCATGAGCCACATGTGGCTGGGCCCCGAGGGGACCTTCGGCATCGCCATCGGCGTGTCGGCAAAGTTCGTGTTTCTGTTCGTGCTGTTCGGCGCATTGCTGGAGAAGGCGGGCGCCGGCAACTACTTCATCAAGGTGGCGTTCTCGCTGCTCGGCCATTTGCGCGGCGGTCCGGCCAAGGCGGCGGTGGTCGCCTCGGGTATGACCGGCCTGATCTCCGGCTCGTCGATCGCCAATGTGGTCACCACCGGGGTGTTCACGATGCCGCTGATGAAGCGGGTCGGCTTCAGCTCCGAGAAAGCCGGCGCGGTCGAAGTCGCGTCATCGGTCAACGGCCAGATCATGCCGCCGGTGATGGGCGCGGCCGCGTTCCTGATGGTGGAATATGTCGGTATTCCCTATATCGACGTCGTGAAGCACGCCTTCCTGCCGGCGATCATTTCATACATCGCCTTGGTCTACATCGTCCATCTGGAAGCGGTGAAGACCGGCATGCAGGGGCTGCCGAAGCCGGGCGAGCCGCTGGCGCCGAAATGGGCATTCATTTCGTTTGGCGTCACGGTTGCCTCTATCATGATCATCGCCGGGGCGCTGTACTGGATTTTCCAGATCGCGGCCCTGCTCGACCAGTCGCTTTGGGTCGTGGTCGCCGTGCTCGCCATTTTCGCCCTGCAATTCATCCTGGTCGGCGCCATCCGTCGCAGCCTGCCCAAAAAGCAGGTCGCGCGCGTCATCTCTGTCGGCGGCATCGTGCTGTGCAATACGGTGATCGGCGCCGTTGGGCTGTTCCACGCGATGCAGCTCATCAAGCTTGCGGCAGGCTCGTCGCTCGGCTTCGTCGTGGCGGTCCTACTGGCGGCGGTGGCCGCCGGGCTCATGTGGTTCGGGTCTCGCTATCCCGAGCTTGAACTCGACGACCCGAACGCGCCGATCATTTCGCTGCCGGAGGTCGGACCGACCGTCAAATCCGGGCTGCATTTCCTGTTGCCGATCCTGGTGCTGGTCTGGTGCCTGATGGTCGAGCGCCTATCGCCGGCTCTGTCCGCATTCTGGGCGACCGTGCTGATGATCGCGATCCTGGTGACCCAGCGCCAACTCTTCGCGGTCTTCCGCGGCAACGGTCAATCGATGGGTGATGCCTCGCGGCAAGGCGGCGGCGAGCTGTTCGACGGGCTGGTGACCGGCGCCCGCAACATGATCGGCATCGGCATCGCGACGGCAACCGCCGGCATCGTCGTCGGCACCGTCACCCTGACAGGCATCGGCCTGGTGATGTCGGCCTTCGTCGAGTTTCTGTCGGGCGGCAATCTGATCATCATGCTGCTGCTGGTCGCGGTGCTGTCGCTGATCCTCGGCATGGGTCTGCCGACCACCGCCAACTACATCGTTGTCTCCAGCCTGATGGCGCCGGTGATTGTCGATGTCGGGGCGGGCGCCGGGCTGGTGGTGCCGTTGATCGCGGTCCACCTGTTTGTCTTCTATTTCGGGATCATGGCCGATGTGACCCCGCCGGTCGGTCTGGCCAGCTTCGCGGCGGCCGCGGTGTCCGGCGGTGATCCCATGCGAACGGGGTTCACCGCGTTCTACTACTCGCTCAGGACGGCTGCTCTGCCGTTCTTGTTCATCTTCAACACTGACCTGATTCTGTACGGCGTCGACAATCTGCTGGACGGGTCCATCGTGTTCGTGACCGCGACCATTGCCATGCTGATATTCGCGGCGGCGACCCAGGGATTCTTCATCGCCCGCTCCCGGTACTGGGAGTCCGCCGTGCTGTTGCTGGTCGCCTTCACGATCTTCCGACCGGGCTTCTGGATGGACATGGTGTTTCCACCGACCGATGCCCGACCAGGCTCCGAAATCTACGAGCAGGCCGAGGCGCGCGATGCCGGCGAGGGGCTGCGGGTTGTGCTGGAAGGCGAGGATTTCGACACTTTGCAGATCGTCACGCAGACGGTCCTGTTGCCGATCGGCGCGGAGGGCACTGGTGAGGAGCGGCTGGCGGAGGCCGGCATCACCCTGCGCCAGGAACCTGATGGCCGTCAGCTCGTCGATCTGGTCGATTTCGGCAGCCCGGCAGAGAGCCTTGGCGTGCAATGGGATTTCGAGGTCAAGTCGGTGCTGGTGGACAATGACGTGCCGCCGTCCCGATTGATGTGGATCCCGGCCTTTCTGCTGCTGGGCGTGATTATCCTGATCCAGCGTCGCCGCCGCGAGACATCCGACCGTCCGGCCTTGGCCGCGTAATCCAGCGGAGACCCCAGATGTACAAGGAAATCCTGCTGCCGATCGACCTGAATCACGAAAGCTCGTGGCGCAAGGCTCTGCCTTGTGCGCTGGAGCTGGCGAAGGCATTTGGCGCCCAACTGCACATCATGACCGTTGTGCCGGATTTCGGCATGTCCATCGTCGCAAACTATTTCCCGAAGGACTATGAGAAGAAGGCGCTGGAAGCCGCCACCGCGGCGCTGCACGACTTCACCAAGAAGCACCTGCCCAAGGGGGCCAGCTGCCAGCATATTGTCGGCCACGGCACCGTCTATGAAGAGATCCTGGGCACGGCGAGGGCCATCAACGCCGATCTGATCGTGATGGGGTCGCATCGGCCGGAACTTCAGGACTACCTGCTGGGTCCGAACGCGTCCCGCGTGGTGCGCCATGCCGACCGATCGGTGATGGTCGTCCGAGACTGATCCCCCGAGATCGAACGCCTGCGATCAGCAGCGTTCGCAGGGCTCCAGAGGCAATCCTTCTGCCATCCATCCGGCGCCGTGGTCGCTACCATGAAGCCCCCCGGCGACGTCGTAGACCTGGTTGAACCCGTTTCGCCGCAGAAATGCCTGGGCTGCGGACGAGCGCACCCCGGTGTTGCAGATCATCGCCAGCGGCCGGTCGCGGTCGCCGCCGACCAGGTCCAGAATTCCCTCCAGAAATGCCTGTCGGCCGCCGGCGCTGTTCAGCGACACCAATGCCGCGCCGTCGGGACGTCCATCGGCACGCCATTCCGGCGGCGTGCGAACGTCGACAAGGGTCAAACGCCCTTCGGCCGACATTGCGTGGGCCGCCTGCGCGTCGAGCAGCGGCTCGTCCGCCATGGCCGGGGCCGGCACCACCGCCAGAGCAGTCAGCAGAATCGGGAGCAGGGATCGAAGGCGACCGTACAGGCCGCGAAGTCCGCGCCATCCGGCTGTCCCGACAAAGGCATATCCTGCCTGGCCTGCCAGGGTGCCTAACTTGGCGGTCCCGATCGGCCGGCGTCGTGAAACCTGTGACAACGGTCCCGTCACCCCATTTCCTTCACTTCCGCGACCTCAATTGTGCCCATCTCAACGAACGGGCATGCCTTGGCGATTTCGAGCGCGGCATCCAGGTCATCGGCTCTCACGATGGAGAATCCGGTCAGCGAGTTCGGCCCGCTATAGTCCGAGATGCCATCGGTGCTGACGATCTTGGACTTGCCCAAAGGTGTGCCGGGGTTGACCACGTCGTCGCCAAGTCCGCCGAGCCACTCCTTCCATCGGGCCATCTGCTTTGCGCCCTCTTCTGGGCTCTCCGGCTCCCTGCCGCCATGATAGGCAATGATGTAGTTCGGCATGAGGGTCCTATCCTTCTTCTCGATGTTCGCAGGCGCGGACGCTTCCGAAGTGGCGATGAACAGCCGACATCAATGCCGGCTCGATCGCCAATGATGAATCTGTTGATATTCGCGGCATACCCGATCCCTTTGTCAATCGATTGGTCATGCAACCTACCCGAAGCGCTCTGCGGAGCCGCGCCTCCCTTCTGGACGGTGTCTTGACCGCCATGAAGAATGCCGGGCGAGCCATCCGCACTGACCGGCGATTTCCCTTGTTTAACCGAGAGTTAATCAGTCTATGCCACTTTCGCGCGCATGCGCCGGAGCCTTTCCGAGCGACCCGGGCAGCAACGGTACGGCAGGATAACGGGACCGATGAGCAGCAATCTGAAGCCGGAAGACGTCGCCCGCCTGCTGACTGACAAATCGCCGGATAGCCGAGCAGACATGATTGCCAAGGTTGCCGGCGAGCTCGACGGCACCGCCTTGTCCGAGCAGGAGCGGGGAATCGCCGAGGACATCGTCCGGCGCATGGCCAAGGACGCGTCGGAGATCGTGCGAGAAGCCGTCGCACTCAACCTGAAGTCGTCCAGCAACCTGCCGCACGATGTGGCAATGATGCTTGCCGAGGACATCGACAGCATCGCGATGCCGGTGCTGCAGTACTCCGAAATCCTGACCGACGACGATTTGAGCGAGCTGCTGGAACGGGTCCCGGATTCCCAGCATGTGGCGATCGCAAGCCGCGCGACCGTGTCGGAGACGCTCTCCGAGGTGCTGGTCGAGAAGGGCAGCAAGTCAGCGGTGGAAACGCTTGTCGGCAATGCCGGCGCTCAGATCAACGAGGCGTCGTTCGACCGGGCGCTCAATCGCTTCGGCGAGTCCGAGGTGCTGCAGGAAAACATGGTCAAGCGAGGTACGCTGCCGCTGACGATCTCCGAGCGCCTTGTCACCATGGTGTCCGAACAGCTGCAGGATTATCTGGTGGCCCATCACGAGTTGTCGGCCGATCTGGCCGACGACCTTATTATGCGGTCTCGCGAACGGGCCACTGTCACGCTGGTGACCGACGACGCCGACGAAAAGGATGTTGAGAAGCTGGTGGCGCAATTGATCGCCAATGGGCGGCTGACGCCGTCCTTGGTGTTGCGCAGCCTGTGCACCGGGGACATTGCCTTCTTCGAGGCGGCGATGTCGGCGATGGCGGGTGTCCCGCTCCTCAACGCTCGCACCCTGATCCATGACGAGGGCAAGCTGGGCCTCAATTCGCTCTATGAGAAGGCCGGCATGCCCAAGACCCTCTATCCGGCGTTCCGGACTGCCGTCGATGTCATCCGCGACACCGACTTCCGCGACGCCGACTACGACCGCGACAGCTATGGCCGGGTCATGATCGAGCGCATCCTGACGCAGTTCGACGGGATGGGGATCGAGGATTCCGACTTCCTGCTGCGCAAGCTGGACGATCTCATTCAGAGTGAGGCGGCCTAGATCGGCTCGGTGTCGTCCGGTTCAAACCAGGATATCGAGCTTGCCGCCGCGCTGTTTCTGCCGCTGGATCGGATTGGGTTCGACGCCGGTCTCGTCTGGCGCGTCGACCGCCTCGGCCGTCTCGGTCCTCACGTTCTGCGGCCCACGCGCCTGTTTCAGCGCCGGAGTCGGGGCCACGACCGCCTGGACCGGCTGCGGCGATGTCGGTGAAACCACTGCCATAGCAATTACGTCGTGTCGTTAACCGTGTTCGGCAAGGTCAAAGCCCGCGAACGCGCTTGCCGCGCCGGTGGCCCGGCCGAATTCATGGCCATAGGCCGGTTCGCCGGGGCGATCGGACGTAATTGGGGCATCCCGGACACGGCCGGCAGTCTTTCTACTACGGTCCGGCGGTGCCATGCGGGCCTGCCGATGGAATTTACAATGTATTTCAACGAATTATGGGCTGTATCCGACGTTTGAGACAAACCCATCCGGCATTTGAGGTTTAACCGACTGTTATCTTTCTCGCCCCAGGATTGCCACGCCGGTACCAGTCCGGTCCGTAGCAACGCACGGCAGCGCCGCTTGCTGTCCCAAAAGCTCTACCAGACAGGATGCAGGAGACCTTAATGTCGTTCGCGGAAACCTTCACGACCGCCCCGAACTCGGTGTTCGGCTGGCTGATCGTCGCCGCTGCAATCATATTTGGCATGTACCTGATGCGGGTGCCGGCACATCGGGCGATCCTGTCGCTGAGCCGGTCGCTCTACAAGGTTCTCCGAATCTCGGCGACCTCGCTGATGCATGCCGAGGCCCGTATGAAGGCGCGCAACCGCGAGGTTCTGCTGGCTGCGGGTCTGGAAGAGGCCGAACGGCATCTCGAACGCGAATTCGAGCGCATCGATGCCGCGGTGAAGCGCGACCTGTCTGCCTGCCCCGTCGTTCACCGGCGAATGTCCGAGCAGGTCACGATGGTGGAAGAAGACCATCAGGAAAGCACCAATGTGCCGCCGGCGCCGCCGGGATGGATCGATGCGGTGGAGGCGGTCGCCAACATCCCGTCGAAAGGCGATCCGATGGTGGCGAACATCCTGGAGCAGATCCACAAATCACTGGTGAAGGCACAGGACGACGCGATCTCCAGCTACCGCGACACGGTGGAGGAGCGTCACAAGCGCCTGTCGTCGATGAAACCGTATTGGCGAGAGCTGAACCAACTCATGGGCATCGTCGAGAAGAAGGTCGACGCCCTGCTGGCCCGGACCAACATCATCGACTCCAAGATCGAGCAGTACGAGACGATCAAGAAGGGGACCGAGACCGCGGTTCGCCGGCTTTCCGCCTCTTCGATGAAGGAATTCATGATCGCCCTTTTCGCGCTCGCTATCGCGATCGGTGGCGCCGGCGTCAACTTCACGCTGATCGCCCGTCCGCTGGCCGAGATGGTCGGTGGCAACGCCTTGGTCGGGGGCTTCAAGATCAATGAGATCGCCGCCATGGTGATCATCCTGATCGAGATCTTCATGGGGCTGTTCCTCATGGAATCGCTGCGCATCACACGGCTGTTCCCGTTGATTGGCGCGCTGCCCGACAAGTTCCGCCGGATCATGACCATCGTCACCTTCACCCTCCTGACCTCGCTCGCAACGATCGAGGCGGCGCTCGCCTATATGCGCGAGATCCTGTTGCAGGACGAACTGGCGACGAGCGCGGTGTTGCGCGGCGGCGAGGCGGCCGACACGATCGCTACGAACGAGTTCGTTTGGATCACGACAGTCGCGCAGATGGGCATGGGCTTTATCCTGCCGTTCGCGCTGACCCTCGTGGCCATTCCGCTCGAGATGTTCTTCGCGTCGGTCCGCACTGTCGCGGGCGTCGTCGCGGCGGGAGGGATCCGGGCAACGGCGGTCTCGCTTCGCGCCCTGGGCGGATCGTTCCGCTTCCTCGGCGAGTTCATGGTCAATGTCTACGACGCCTTTGTCGCCCTGCCGCTGTGGCTGGAGCGCATGGTCAAGGCGAATATCGGGGCCGAGCGCAAGGCTCGGCATTCCAAGAACCCGAACACAACGATGAAAGAGGCCTTGTGATGAAACGGATTATGGCTGCGGCGGCCCTGATCGCCGCCCTGGCGCTGTCCGGCTGCGGCGATCCGCCGAAGCAGGGACACGGCGTCTATATGCTGATCGACACCTCCGGGACCTATACCGAGGAACTGGACAAGGCGGCCCAGATCATCAGCTTTGTCCTCAGCCGGATGAACCCGGGTGACAGCTTCGCGGTGGCGCGGATCGATACCGGCAGCTTCAGCGAGAAGGACATAATCGCCAGGACGACCTTCGACGAGCGGCCGAGTGTGGCCAACCGGCAGAAGCGTCAGTTCCAGGAGGACATCGCCGAGTTCGTGCGCACCGTGACCCCGGCGCGACACACCGACATCACCGGCGGAATCTTGCAGGCGACCGAGTACCTCAACGAGAAGGACCCAGGCCAGAAGACGATCCTGGTCTTCTCCGACCTCGCCGAGGATCTCGATCCCGAGTACCGCGCCGGGCGCGACGCGATCACATTCGACATCATCGACTACGAGGTCGTGGCGCTGAACGTGACCAAGCTGCGCAGTGACAACATCGACCCCCGGGAATACCTGCTGCGTCTGGAAGACTGGCAGCGGCGGGTCGAACTGGGCGGCGGCCAGTGGCGCGTGATCAACGATCTCGACGCGCTGGAACGAATACTCGGGTAGACGACCGGAGTCCCGGCGACCCGCGCTATTGCGCCGGTCATCCGCGACTTCACAAGGCCGCTCATGACTTTGGCCCCGCTTCGGCGGGGCCATTTATTTTTGCGCTGCCGTTGGTATTATTTCTTTCGACAGCAAAGCGATTATGTATCAAAAAGGCGCCGGTCAGACCGTGACCGGCACCCATTGAATGCCAGGAGGTCTCCATGCCGCGCGTTCGGGATATTCCGCCAGACGAGCTTCCCGATCCGCTGCGGCAAACCTATCTCCAGTTCATCACCGAATGCGGGCCGTTCCGCAATCAGCTCGGCGCCCTGTCGCACGTGCCGGCCGCGCTCGGCCACCTGATGCCGATGCTGATCGAACTGCGCCAGGGCGGGCAGGTCGCGCGGCGTCATATCGAACTGGCCGTGGTGACCGTGTCGCGGCTCAACGCCTGCGAATACTGCATTGCGCATCATGCTCCTATGCTGACCGTCGAAGGGCTGTCCGAGCACGGGGTCGACCGCATCCTCAACTACCGGGATCACGACGAGTTGGACGATGTCGACCGTTTGGTCGTCGAATATGCCATGGCCGTGACCCAGGATCCGCAACGCATCCGCGACGGGCTGTTCGACCGGCTGCGGCAGCATTTCGACGACGCCCAGATCGTCGAGCTGACCCTGCGCATATCACTCGCCGGCTTCTTCAACCGCTTCAACGACGTGCTCCAGATCGAGCATGAGCCGGAAGTGCTGGCGCCGGTCGCCCCCGGGTCGTAGAACCGCTCCGCGATCAACGAAGGGAGGGACCCCCGGTGGTGAAGGGGCTCGGAATTACCATGCTGGCCCTGGCCGGCATCGTCATCGTGGTGGCCATCGCCCTGGTGATCGTGGGGCGCGAGCAGTCGTTGGAGATGATCTTCGGACCGATCGACACGTCGCCGGTCAATTTCGCCACGATCGATACGACTGGCCGCGAGAACACCTATCTGGTCTGCCCGCCCGGCCTCTGCGCGCAAGAGCCCGACCGAACCAGCCCGATCTTCGCGATCTCAGCCACCAAATTGCGCAATAGCTGGTTTTCGATGATCGGCGCCGAGCCGCGCACCGACTGGGTCTCGTCCGACGAAGATATCCAGCAATATGATTTCGTCCAGCGCACGAAGCTGATGCGCTTCCCTGACACGATCACCGTCCGCTTCCTGCCGCTGGAGGAGGGCCGCTCGACCCTCGCGATCTTCAGCCGCTCCCATTACGGCCGCAGCGATCTCGGCGTAAACAAGGCGCGCATCGACGGGTGGCTGGATGCCCTGGCCGGGACGGGCAGCTAGCTGCGGCCGGCGAACCGGGCCGGGAGATCGGCGCCGCCTTTGGATTCCCCAGAAAACTCCGCTGAGATCAATCAGCCCATCTCCGGCTAAGCTCCATGGCAGATAAGCAGAGTGTGACGATGGTCAATGATGCAAGATTCTGGGACAGGATCGCCGAGCGCTACTCGAGAGATCCGGTTGCCGACGAAGCCGCCTACCAGAAGAAGCTGAACGTCACGCGCGGGTATTTTCGGCCGGATATGGAGGTCTTGGAGATCGGCTGCGGAACCGGATCGACTGCTATCCTCCATGCGCCCCATGTGAAGCACATCCAGGCGATCGATGTTTCGTCGAAGATGATCGAGATCGCCCGGCGCAAGGCCGATGCGGACAATATCGAGAACATTACTTTCCAACGATCGACCGTCGACGATTTCGGCGCGCCCGACGGATCCTACGACGCGGTCCTGGCGCTCAGTGTCCTGCACCTGCTGGAGGACCGCAACGCGGCCATCGCGAAGGTCCACCGGCTGCTCAAGCCGGGCGGCATATTCGTCAGCAGCACCGTATGCCTCGGCGATTCGATGCTGCGTTTCATAACGCTGATCGCACCGATCGGGAGGTTCTTCGGCCTGCTGCCGCTGGTCAAGGCCTTTACCCCGCGGGAAATGGCGGACAGCATCACCGATGCCGGCTTCGACATCGACCACCATTGGCAGCCGGGCAAGGGCAAAGCCGTGTTCATCGTGGCCAGGAAGGCCGGGTAGGAGAGGCATGCAGGCGAGCAAGGTGATCCATGTGGTCAGCTGCCATGCGGAAGGCGAGGTCGGCGACGTGATCGTCGGCGGCGTGGCGCCGCCCCAGGGCGATACCCTGTGGCAGCAGTCACGCTGGATCGCCCGGGATGGGACCTTGCGCAATTTCGTCCTGAACGAGCCTCGCGGCGGCGTGTTCCGCCATGTGAACCTGCTGGTGCCGCCCAGGGACCACCGCGCCGCCATGGGCTGGATCATCATGGAGCCGGAGGACACGCCGCCGATGTCCGGCTCCAACGCGATCTGCGTGGCTACGGTGCTGCTCGAGACCGGCATCCTGCCCATGACCGAACCGGAAACCCGGATGGTGCTGGAAGCCCCCGGCGGTCTGGTCGAAATCACCGCACGGTGCCGCGACGGCAAGGCCGAGCGGATCACAGTGCTCAACCTGCCCTCCTTTGCGGCCAGGCTCGACGCCAAGCTGGAGGTGGCGGGGCTGGGCAGCCTCACGGTGCATACCGCCTATGGCGGCGACAGCTTCGTAATGGTGGACGCTGCGGCGCTCGGCTTCGCCATCGCCCCGGACGAGGCGCGCGAGATCGCGGAGGCCGGCATGCGCATCACCCGGGCGGCCAACGAGCAGCTCGGTTTCCATCACCCGGCCAACCCGGATTGGCGACATATCTCCTTCTGCCAGATCACCGGACCGATCGAACCGGATCCAGCCGAGCGCGCTCTCACCATGCGCAACGCCGTCACGGTCCGGCCCGGTAAGATCGACCGCTCGCCGACCGGCACCGGCTTGTCCGCCCGCATGGCGGTGCTGCACGCCCAGGGCCGGATGAAGCCCGGCGACCGCCTGATCGCCCGCTCGATCATCGACTCCCGCTTCGACGGCCGCATCGAAAGCGAGACCACGATCGCGGGCACCTCTGCGATCCTCCCCTCGATCTCCGGCCGCGCCTGGATCACCGGAACCCACCAGCACACCCTGGACCCGCAGGATCCCTGGCCTGAGGGGTACCGGATCGGGGACACCTGGCCGATTGGGTTGGGCTGAGCGGAGTGCTCACGACGGCCATCGCGAAAGAGCGCACCGTCAATCGACTCCGACCCCATTGATTCCGCCCGTTCCGGCTCGGTTTTCCGAGCGCGGATCATGACCGGGAGCCTCGGCCCGGGTTGACTTGCGTCAACGCGAACGGACGCCTGTGCGCTAGGGTTGTGTCCGCCGAGAAGAGGATGTGCCGTGGTCGGATGAGGCGGCCGGCATCCGTTTCCACGTCGGGGGAGTGCCGTAGGCAACTGCACCTGGCCCTATTCGGACGGAAGCGAGATCGGCCGTAACGGCACGCCCATTGTACCGGAGGAGAGGAAAAGGCATGGCCGTGCGTCGCCCGGCCGCCCAGCGTACCCGTCGACAAGGGTCGGGCAAGGCTGCGATCGAGGCCCAAGGGGCGGCGGACGCAACCGAGCAGGTGCTCCTCTCGACGGTGCGCGACCTGGTCTTGGAACTGCATCCGCATCGCCATCGGGCCTTGCGCGTGAGCCTCGAAAGCGATCTCGATCGCGATCTCGGCCTCGACAGCCTTGCCCGGGCGGAATTGATGCTCCGCCTCGAGCGGATCTTCAAGGTCTCGCTGCCGGAAGGCCTCCTCGCCACATCGGAGACGCCGGACGACCTCCTGGAGGCCGTGATACGGGCGCATCCCGGCGAACGATCTCGTCGGGCGGCAATCCGGCGGATCGCCTTGGAGCCGTCGGAAGCGGCGCCATACGAGGCCACGACACTGACGGATGTCCTCGACTGGCACGTGCGCGCGCATCCCCAGCGCCCACACCTTTTGTTGTGGTCGGAATCCGGCGACGAGCCGGCGATCACCTATGGCGAACTTGCCGAATCCGCCAAGGACGTCGCCCGGGGCCTGCGCCGCTGGGGGCTTGAGCCTGGAGAGCGGGCCGCCATCATGCTGCCGACCGGACCGGCATTCTTCCAGGCCTTCCTGGGCATCCTGTATGCCGGCGGCGTTCCGGTGCCGATCTATCCGCCGATGCGGATGTCGCAGCTCGAAGACCATCTGCGCCGCCAGGCGGGGATCCTGGACAGCGCCCAGGCGGCGATCCTGATCACCGTCGCCGAGGCGCGACCGATCGCCGGCCTGCTGCGCGGCCTGGCCCAGGGCCTGCGAGGTGTCGAAGGCGTGGACGGGCTGCGGGCCGACGGCAAAGCCGCCCTGCCGGCCATGGCCAAGGCCGAAGATCTTGCGCTGCTGCAATACACCTCGGGCAGCACCGGCGACCCCAAGGGCGTGGTGCTGAGCCATGCCAATCTGCTGAGCAATATCCGCGCCATGGGCCATGCCATGGATGTGACCGCCGCCGACGTCTTCGTCAGCTGGCTGCCGCTCTATCACGACATGGGGCTGATCGGCGCATGGCTGGGCAGCCTGTATTTCGCCGCCCCCCTGGTTATCATGTCGCCGCTGGCGTTCCTGGCGCGCCCCGAACGCTGGCTATGGGCGATCCATCGCCATCGCGCGACCCTGTCGGCGGCGCCGAATTTCGCCTTTGAGCTCTGCCTGAAGAAAATCGACGACAGCGATATTGCGGGGCTGGATCTCGGCTCGCTGCGAATGGTGGCGAATGGGGCGGAGGCCGTGATCCCGTCCACGATCCGCGGCTTCGGCGAGCGCTTCGCACCCTACGGATTTCGGCCGGAGGCGATGGCGCCGGTTTACGGCCTGGCGGAGAACTCCGTCGGCCTCGCGTTCCCGCCGCCGGGCCGGCCGCCGATCATCGACCGGGTGCAGCGCAATGCGTTGGCGCGGCGCGGTGAGGCGCTGCCTATCGCCGCCGACGATCCGGACGCGGTCGAGTTCGTCGCCTGCGGCCGGCCGCTGATTGGACATGAAACCCGGCTCGTCGGCGCCACCGGGCACGAGGTCGGCGAGCGCCGGGAGGGACGCCTGCAGTGGCGCGGCCCCTCGGCCACCAGCGGCTATTTCCGCAACGTGGCGAAGACCCGAGAGCTGTTCGACGGCGAATGGCTGGACAGCGGCGATCTCGCATATATGGCCGGGGGCGACGTCTACATCACCGGCCGGGTCAAGGACATCATCGTGCGGGCCGGCCGCAACATCTACCCGCACGAGGTGGAGACGGTCGTCGGCGAGATCGAAGGCATCCGCAAGGGGTGCGTTGCCGTGTTCGGGAGCGCCGATCCGAAGACCGGCACGGAGCGCATCGTGCTGCTGGCCGAGACCCGCGAGACCGGAGCCGAGGCCTTGGCGCAACTGCGGGACCGGGCGTCCGAGGCGGCAACCGACCTGCTGGAGGTGCCGCCCGACGAGGTGGTCCTGGCGCCGCCGCACACCGTGCCCAAGACGTCGAGCGGCAAGCTGCGCCGCGCCGCCGCCCGCGAAATCTACGAGAGCGGCCGGATTGGCGCCCGGCCACGCAGCCTGTGGTGGCAGGTGGCGCGGTTGGCCGTCGCCGGCCTACTGCCCCAGGCCCGCCGCTGGGTGCACGCCGCTGCCGATCTGTGCTACGCGGCTTATTGGTGGCTGGTGATGGGGATGCTGGCGGCGCTGGTCTGGCCGCTCGTCGTGCTGCTGCCGCGCAGTCGTTGGCGCTGGTCGGTGTTCAGCGGTGCGTCGCGCGTGGGGCTTCGTCTGCTGGGGGCGCCGCTCGCCGTTAGCGGGGCCGAACGGCTCGCGGACCAGGGCGGAATCCTCGTCACCAACCATGCCAGCTATCTCGACGGCATGGTGCTGGCCGCGGCGCTGCCCGGCGGCATGAGCATCGTGGCCAAGAAGGAGCTGACCGGACAGTTCTTCGCCCGGCTGTTCCTCGATCGGCTGGATGCATTCTTTGTCGAGAGGGCCGATCCGGAGGGCGGTCTGGAGGATACCCGCAGGGCGCTCGCCTTGGTCGAAGCCGGCCGCCGCCTTCTGTTCTTCGTTGAAGGAACCCTGACCCGGATCCCTGGCCTGCTGCCGTTCCGTATGGGTGCCTTCACGATCGCCGCGCAAGCCGGGGCGCCGGTGGTTCCGATCACGATCCGTGGAACGCGGTCGATGCTGCGGGGTGACCAATGGTTCCCGCGCCGGTCGGCGGTGTCGGTCTCGATCGGTCACCCACTGCATCCCAAGGGCCGCGACTTCGCCGCCGCGGTCCGCCTGCGCGACGACACCCGCGCCGAAATGCTCGAGCAGTGCGGCGAACCGGACCTGGCAGAGGAGCACGTGATCTTCTCGGCCGCCGGCATCGAACGGGTCGAGCCGGGCGAGCCGCAGCCGCCGCGACAGGGCGGAAAGCCGGGCCGATAGGGTATTCGACGTCACCAATCCCCTCGGATCGACGATCGGCTACTCGGATCAGTCAGGCTGTCCTAAGGCAATCCAATTTCTGTGCGTGAGATTGATGAGAGTGATCGAGAAAGCACGCGGTATGAAAGCCGGTCGCCCGGTTTGAACTGCCGCTCAACCCGGTATGGCCAAACCCAGTCAAGGTTGTGTTGGATAATGCGACTGTTGATGAGTCCGCGTGCACGGAGCACGACGCCGGCACGCAGAAGCTCGATCGGCTCGGCGACCACCGACGGCAGCGCGAAGCCATGCAGCCGTGCCAAGAGGGCGATCGGATCGAGGAAGCCATGGCGACGGGCAAGCTTGCTGACAGCGAGGCGCCAAGACAGCCATTTCAGCCAGATTATGGTCTTAGGCCAGTGCGTTGAATGGTCGGATTTCGTCGACCATGCGGTGTGGCCGCCGTGGGGCGGTCAAGCCGCGGCGTCATCGCATTGTCGTTTGTTCTTCGCCGGCGGCCCGAGGCACTTTTCGATCGCCTCCCGGTCAAGCGTTTCATTGGCCTCCAATGCGGCCACCAGCGCTTCCATCTGGTTCCTGTGGCGCGTGATCACCTCGGTCGCAATGGCCTCTGCCTCCCGCAACAGGCGGCCAACGGCTTTGTCGACGTCGTGCGCCGTCGTCTCGCTGAAACGGCGCGGCTGCGCGATCTCACGGCCCAGGAACGGGTGCTCCTCGCTCTGCCGAAGATCAACCGGGCCGATCTCCTCGGCCATACCCCATCGGGCAACCATGGCGCGGGCAAGCTGGGTCGCCTGACGAATATCATCGTCGGCGCCGGAGCTGACGCCGCCGAGCAGTTGCTGCTCGGCCGTTCGGCCGCCCAGCATCAAGGCCAATCGCACCTTGAGGTAGGATTCGGGCAGGGTATGGCGTTCTTCCTCGGGCAGCATATGGGTTCCGCCCAGTGCGCGTCCGCGTGGAATGATCGTGACCTTGTAGATCGGGTCGGCCTCGGGAAGGTGATAGGCGACGATCGTGTGTCCGGATTCATGCACTGCCAGCCGGTGTCGTTCCTCGGGCTGAATCGCCAGGGTGCGCACCGATCCCATCATCACCTTGTCACGCATATCGTCGAAGTTCTGCATGGTGACCGCCTTGGCGCCTTCTCGTGCCGCAGCCATCGCCGCCTCGTTGACGACATTCTTCAGGTCGGCGCCCGAAAAGCCGGGCGTTCCGGCTGCGACCAGCGACAGATCGACGTCTGCCGCCAAGGGGACGTCGCGCGTGTGGACTTTCAGAACCTCCTCGCGGCCTTTGCGATCCGGAAGGTCCAGCGTCACGTGGCGGTCGAACCGTCCCGGACGCAGCAATGCCGGGTCCAGGACGTCGGGTCGGTTTGTGGCCGCCAGGACAATGACGGCCTCGTGGCCCGAGAAGCCGTCCATCTCGGCAAGGATCTGATTCAGCGTCTGCTCGCGTTCGTCATGGCCGCCCCCAAGGCCGGCGCCGCGCACCCGGCCGACGCTGTCCAACTCGTCGATGAAGATGATCGCCGGCGCCCGTTTCTTCGCCTCATCGAACATCTTGCGCACCCGGGAGGCGCCGACGCCGACAAACATCTCGATGAATTCCGAGGCGGAGATGTGGAAGAACGGGACACGCGCCTCGCCGGCCAGGGCGCGGGCCAGCAGCGTCTTGCCGGTCCCTGGCGGGCCGACCAGCAGCACTCCGCGCGGCGGCTCCGCGCCCAGCCGGCGATACCGCTCCGGATCGCGCAGGAAAGCCACCAGTTCCTCGACCTCACGTTTGGCGTTCTCCTGCCCAGCGACGTCCTTGAATGTTACTCGGGACCCGCCTTTCTCCTCTTTCTTGGCAGAACCGGCCAGGAAATCGCTGGCGTCGCGGCCGCCCAACCGGCCGGTCACGTTGCGGAAGAACCGGTTCCACATCCACCAGTAGATTCCGATGAGGAGCAGCCACGGCAGCAGGCCGCCAATCCATTCGACCGCGCCGCCCGTCTCTGCCGGCAACACGGAGATTTCCACGTCCCGAGCCTCCAAGGACGCCAGCAACGTCGGGTCGCCGAATGCGGGAATGCGCGATCTGATCACTTCAGAGAGCATCCCCCGATCACCAGCCGCCACGCCCTCACGCAGCCGGGCAATCAACTCGTCGCCCTGGAATGCCACCGCGTCCACATTGCCGGATGCAAGTTGTTCCTTGAACGCGCTGTAGGGCAGGTCAATTGCCGTTTCGCGCTCGCCCTGCTGCGCGCTGAACACCATCACTGCCAGCACCAGGGCCGCCAGAATCGCATAGGGCAACAGTTTCTTTGGCTCAATCACTGCGGCTCCTCACGGCTTTGGATCGGCGCCACGTTCATTCATCTGCGGGCTTATCAACGAGTTGCTCTTGACGTGGATATGCCGGCAAGGCGCCAAATTACGCGATCCCGGACCGAGCAACATTGATCTGGATTAGGCCGCTTCGGCATCAGGCGATTCTCACTGCCAATCAAAGGGGCCAGAGTCGATTGACATGTAGAGGATCAATCGACTCTGACCTCGTTGATTTGATCGCGTCACAAAGACCACGGATCTAAGCCCTATCCATGCACTTGGTGGGATAGCAGTGGGTCAGAGTCGATTGATATTCATTAGTTCTCGTCACCGTAAATCGGACCAGCCCTGACACCTGCGCCAAATACAACTCTCGCCGTAGTTGAGAATTGCAACAATGTCATAAGTGCTCTGGTCCAACGCTGCATTAAGGCTGTCCCAACTATTAAGCATTCCTGGGCTGATGTAGCCGATGTAGCTTCCTACTGTGGGGCCGCTCCCATATACCACTAGGTGAATTTCATCAAACTCATCGGAAAAGTTCCTTCGCAATTTCTTGCGTAGACAATCGATGAGTTCGTCTTCCGACGTTCCGACGAAGCCGGAACTGTGATTCCAGTCCCAATCCACATAGCAATTGACGACCTGGACTATGATCTTTTTGAGGTAGAGGCGGAGGACTTCAGGGTGTTGGTCATTGATTTGGATTGTTGTGAATTGTTTGCTCAAATCGGATCTTCGCCGCTCTACTTCGGCGTGCACCGCCCGAATAAATTGACGATGCAGTCTCTTACTAGGGACTTTGAGAGCAGTGAAGAACAACAAAACATTTAGGTTTTCCAACCCAGTGCTGAGATCGCGATATGGACCTTACTGCGCGCAACAAACCTCTCCATTCGGACTCCACCTCGGCTCGTTGGAACGTGTCGCCGGAATTCTTGGGCTGTTGATACTCGGTAACCTCTACCCCAATTCGACGGCCGCCGGACCTGATGACGAAGTCCGGTCGTTCCTGAGCGCTAACCTCGCCATGAATTCCAGAGACACGAAAGTAGGCGTCCAGTATCGCGCGTTCCTGCAGCTTCTGTTCAAGTCTCGTCATGGTGAGCCGCTGAATTCCGGTGACGGCTTGTTCAATCCCGGTTTTCGGAATTGGAAATTGCGTCCGCGCAGTTTAGTTGATCGGGAAGAACTGGTGCCGGATGCAGGATTCGAACCCGCGACCCCCTGATTACAAATAACAATATCACGTCGGCGCCGCTGGTCAAAGCTGGCCATCTATCCTTGCAAAACCCAGCATTTCCGCCATATAACGCGGTATGGCCATCATGGCCGGACACGCCAAGTCACGCCAAACTGTGACCTTGCTGTGACCTTTGGGGGCAATCAGATGCTTACCGATCTACACGTGAAGAAGGCCAAACCGCCCGTGAGCGGCCAGGTCGACATCGCCGACGGCGCCGGCGGAGTGCGCGGGTTTTCTTTACGCGTCACCCACCAGGGGCGCAAGTCCTGGGTGCTGCGCTACCGCGTGCAGCACGGCCACGAGAAGGGCAAACAGCGGCGCTATACCATCGGCGGATATCCCGAACTCTCGTTGAAGGGGCGCGCGCGAGAAGGCCGGCGCTGCCTTGCAGCAGATCGAGGAGGGCGGCGACCCGGCCAAGGAGAAGCTGGCGGCAAAGCGCGCCCCGGCTCCGGCGGCGCCCAAGATCCAGACCTATGCCGAAGTCGTCGACGCGTTCATCGAGAAATACGCCAAGCCGCGGCAGCGGACCTGGTCGGAAACCCGACGCGTCCTGCTCAGGAATTGTGCCGCCTGGGCCGACCGGCCGATCGGCGAGATCACCCGCACCGACGCCTATGCGTTGCTCGACGGATTCATCGCCGAGGGTCATGGCCCCAAGGCGCGGGTCACCCGGGCCTGGCTGGTCAAGCTGTGGCGGTGGGCAGCCCAGCGCGAGATCGTCTCGGCCGCGATCATGGACAGCGTACAGATCGAGGTCGAGCCCCGGATCCGGGCGCGGCACTACAGCACCGACGAGATCCGCGCGTTGTGGGACGGCGCCGAGGCGCTGCCGGTGATCCAGCGCGGCTATCTCAAGCTGGTGTTGCTGCTGGGTGTGCGGAAGAACGAGCTCGCCAAGATGCGTCGATCGGAGCTCGACGACCCCGAAAACCCGACCGTCTGGGTGATCCCGCACGAGCGGACCAAGACCAAGAAATCGACCCAGGCGCGGCGGACCTATGTGGTGCCCCTGCCGCCCCTGGCGCAGCGCATCCTCAAACGCCTGCCGGTGATCGGTGACGACGAGGCGGCGCGCGACATCGTCTTTCCCGGCCGACACCACGGCAAGCCGCTGGACCCTGGCTCGCCCCTGGCCAGGCAGATCCAGAAGGAATCCGGCGTCGCCGATTTCTATTTCCACGCCTGCCGCGACACGATCGCGACCTGGCTCGAGAACGAGGGCGCCAGCGACTACGAGCGCAAGCTGGTGCTGAACCACGAGGGCACCAGCGGCGCGACGCGGAATTATTCGCACGGCGTGCCGATCAAGCTGAAACGCGAGCTGCTCGAGAAATGGGCCCGGCATGTCGACGAGGCCGTCACCGGCGAGGGTGTGCGGCTGCTCTCGTGACATGACCGCGGCTGTGGCCGGCGGCCCGGCGAAAGGCTCCATAATTTTGGAGCCTTTTTGCTCTTTGCATGATAAGGCGAACCACGGTGCGGCTAGGCTTAGCGGCCGAATCACCGGGAGCCTGTATCCGGCCCGCCGCGCCCCTTTTGTCATGCAGGCGCACCGCACAGGGGGTGCTCTCGGCCCATGACCTCCACACCCTATGGCCGGTATACCCCGGCCCCCGCCGCCGTCAAGCTGATCGCGCAGCGGTTCGGCTGCGACGAAAACGCGGCCCGCCGATCGCTGTTTGTCGCCGTGAGCTGCGGTGACATCGAGGTCAAACCCCTGTCCGACAGCTGTGTGACAACGCAGCGGCAGTCGACCCGCAGTGGTTGTTTCAGTGACGAGGAACTTACCTGGCTTTACGGCGACCCGGGCCCGGCCTATGAGGACGTGGAGGTCGATCCGCGGGACCGGCAGACCGGCACGATCCCGGCGGAGTGGTGGCGTGCCGAGCGCGGCCGCGGCGCCCATCTGCACGATCCGGATTACCTGGTCGTCACCGAGCAACTCGAGGCCTGGGCGCCCGCTCTCACGTCGAAGACGTCGAAACCGTCGAACAATAATCCCGTCGGTCGACCGTCCATCGTTGATCAAGAGGCTATCGAACAAGACGCCGAAAGCGTGATAGCGGAGTACGGCTCGAAAATTAAAAAAGCGGCGTACCTCGACGCCGTCCGCGACAGGTACCGGGCCCGTACCAAGGTCGTGCTGAGCACCACAACGGTCCGAAAGTACGTCGGTCACATTCACGATCGGCACAAGAAGCTCGCCGGCGAAAACGGCGGAAATTAATTCGCGCAATTTCCGCCAATTTCGCACTTTCCGCCGCCTTCAATCCACGCTTTGGTCAAGACCTTCCAGGGCCGGCTATGCCCGGTCCGCCAAGCGTGGAGAGGTCTGATGAGATTGGTAACCAAACAAGAGGCCGCCGACCGGACCGGCTACAGCATCCGCTCCGTCATGCGCAAGGGGCTGGACCCCGAGGACGATTTCCCGGCGCCGGTCCGGGTCACCCGGCAGAAGGTCTGCTTTCTGGTCGAGGAGCTCGACGCCTGGATCCGGCGGCAGGCCGACAAGCGCGGCACCGCGGTTGAAGGTCACGCCGGAACCGCCGCCTGACAGGCGGCGCCCGACCGATGCCCCGCAAACGTGCCGCCCGCGCCGAGGCGCCGCCGCCGATCGGCCCGCCGGCGAAATCTCGTGCCTAAGTTTCCCTACTACAAGCGCTACACCGATGACGCGCTGACCGGCATGAGGGAGCTCGATTTGCAGCAGCGCGGCGCTTACATCACGGTGCTTGATCTGATCTATGAGAAAGATGGCGACCTGGTCGACGACGACCGATTCTTGGCCGGGTACCTCGGTGTCGATATCCGAGTTTGGAGGCGCCTGAAGCGCAAGCTGATCGAGCTCGACAAGATCCAGATTGGTGATGGCCGGATCCGCAATCGACGGGCAGATGTGGTGCTAGCTGAGCGCCTAGCTACGACCATACGTGCGCGATACGCCGGCCGTAGCTCCGGGGTTAGCCGACGCCCTAAGTCGGCAGCGGAAAGCAATGGAAACAAAGGGTTAAGCCGAACGACTGTTCCAACGAAACGCGAACGAAACTCAAACTATATAGAGAAAGAGATAGAGAAACCCCTATTATCCCCTTCGACGGATTCAACCGGCGACCAGGCCAGGCGCGCCCACCTCGAGAGCGTGGCATGGAGGGTCCGGGGCCGCCATGTGCCGTATCCGCCGCTCGATGAGATCCGGGAGGCGATCGACGCCGGGATGCTGACCGGGGAGGAGGCTTGGCAGGCAGGGGTCGGAGATAGACCAGGGGACTCACCAAGCGAAGGCCAGGACGAGGGCTTACCAAGCGAGGGCGGAGGCGCGGACGAGGGCTTACCAAGCGAGAGCGAAAGCGCGGACGAGCGGTAAATCAATGAAAGTCATCAGCTTTTGAGGCCTGGAAGGCCGATAAAATAGGGTGTGGGTAGCAGCGGCGGCGGCGAGGCTCGGCCTAGTCGCTGCCTGCAGAACTCGAGGAGGTCGGCGGCGGCTGGTCGGGATCCTCGATGCCGGCGGCGGGCTGGTCGGGATCCTTGAGGCGCTGGGCGAGCTGGTCGAACTGCTGCCGACCGGGTGGCTCGATGCCTGTGACGGGCTATGGCAATCTCTGGCGATCTATGACTAACCATCAGACGATCAATCTTGACAGAACGTTGAAAACATTGAAAAGATTTTGTGGTCAGTGTGCCGATTCGGGCGCAAAGGTCACGATGAGGGCTCGAATGAGTGAGGCGGCCAGGTCGATCGAGGGTGTGGACCGCAGCGAACGCCGGTCGTCGAGGCCGGCGGATCGGGCAGCGCGCGTCGTCGCCGGCGGTCGCGGTATTGTGGGCTGCTCGGCCACTTGGCGGTCTCAACCTCGATGCTTCGGCTCCGGCTCCGATTCCGGCGCGGGACCGGCGCGATCAGGCCGGGCCGCCGGACGGCCTGCGGATCGAGCCCGGTTCGATGCTGCCGGGCGCCGCGACGGCGGGGGCGATACCCCCCAAGCTGCCCGCGCGACTGTCCTTCCCCCCAGCCTGCGACCGATTTCGGAAATTTCAGAAAAAATTCGACCGGCTTCGCCGGCTCTACGGGGCGGGTGGGCATGGTAACCGAGACGCAGGCAGCTCTCGGCTTGACCACCGGCGTGTCGACGGCGCCGACGAAGCGGCGGCGGTTGAAACCGCGTCATGCCGCGTTCGCCGTGCACTGCGCCCGGACCGGCAATCGCGCCGAGGCGGTCCGGCTGGCCGGTTATACGACCGCTTTCCCGTCTCGCCAGGCTTATGTGCTGATGCAGAAACCGGGGGTCCGGCAAGCGGTCAACCAGGCCCGGGCCGTGCTGGCCGAGGTGGACGCGATGATCGCCGCCGAGCTGCTCAAGATCGCCGATGGTGACCCGTTGCGGCTGTTGCGACCGCCGGTGGTCGGCACGCGGAAGCGGAATGTCGCCGTGATCTGCCACCCGGCGCCGGCGACGGAGCGGCATATCGAGATCATCGGCGCGCTGTCGCCGTTCGACCCGATGATTGGCTGGCCAGGGGTTTGGTTCTGCAAGACGGCGGAGCCGGTGGAGCATGTTCTGGACGCGGTGATGGCGGGCCAGATCGCCGGTGGCGTGGCCTGGACGGTGATCGAGGCCGCCGAGTTCTGTTTCGGCGGAGTGCCGGCTGAGGTCAGCGACGACTTGCGGACCCGCCGGGTTCGGTCGCTGCCGCTCGGCGCGCAGCGGGTACCATGGGATCCGGACGCAGTGCGCAGCGTGATCGACGGGCAAGAGTTGTGATGGACGCGCTCGACCACCAGGCGCAGCGAGGACCGCCGCGAAACGGCGCCCGCCGGCCGGGCCAGACCACGGCCGAGATCGCCGAGCTCAAGGCCGAGCTGGCGGCGGCGCGCGAGCAAGTCCAGCTGGTGCCATAGAAGATTCTGCAGGTGCGCTACAGGCTGTCACGCAAGCGCTTGGCCGAGCTTTACAGGCAGGGCCAGGACGCGCGGATCCTCTCCGCGAGCATACCGGCCGTCAGAAACCGGGGCAGCGAGCGCGGGAGTGTCGGAGTCTGTGTGAACCGAGAGGGGTAAATTCGGGTCTGCGGCCTTCCTGGAGGCCCGAGTGTCGATCTCGGGATTTCTGCAGGGCGCGGCGCTACCGCATTATCTTCAACGGGTCCGAGGAGGTGTTCACCGCGCGCACGCGGCGGCGGCGTCGGAGATGGGCGAGCCGGCGTTGGGGCCGCCTAATGCCGACCGACCGCGAGCGTACAAACGCGCTGAAGGGCGAGCGCAGCAAGCAGCGCCGGCGGCTGACGGCGATCCAAAAGGAAACGGCGGCGGAGGTCACGCGGCTGCTGCGCCTTAGTCGAGGATCGGAACAAGGCGACCTGGCCGGGGCGCCGACCGAGTTCCAAGCGTTCTTGCTGCCGCAGCTGCGATCGCAGGGACCGGCCTAAGTGTGTGGTCGCATGACGCGCCCGCCATTCCGCTATCGGAACACTATGAGTCAGCAGGTTTGCCGTCAAAAACGGACTCGCTGCAGTTCTCATTCTGATGTCACGACGCATTAGTCTCGTGATTGGCTGAACAATGCAATCTGTGCAAGAACTACAGCATCATATAGGGTCAGTATGAGCTGCAGCGGAGTGCGGTTTTTTGCCGTTCCAGAAGAAGAGAAGCGTCGGGGGAAATGCCAGAGAATATCAATAAGCATGTGGAGAGACTCAATCGCTTCCTCCCGTTCAGTCCTGCGCACGACCAGATTTTCGAAGAGTTTCAGCAATCAGATGACTCGCTGAACCTCAGTACGAAAGCCCTGTCCTACGCCGCCAAGGCGATCAGAAAGGGGGCTAAGATGATCGTCCTCACGGGCGACGCGGGGCATGGCAAGACACACCTGTGCCGGCGGCTCCTGGAAGAGTTGCACGGTTATGGCGAGGACGACGCTCGAGAGCTCTTAAACCAGCGCTGTGACGGCAGGCATGTGATCAGGCCGCCGGAGGATGCACCCGGTGCGCCCCACCTGAGGATCTTCAAGGACTTTTCCGAGCTTCCGGTCAAGTTGGCGGCGGGAAGTCTTGAGGCTGCTTTGCGGGACGACAGCGCCGTGACTGTGGTATGCGCGAACGAGGGGCGGCTGAGAGCGGTTCTCGAGTCTGCAAATGCGGGTGACGTCTGTCGAGAGATCCTTGAGGGATTTAACAAGTCATTTCACGACGGACTCGCGAGCCGGGACGGTCTGATACACCTGATAAATCTCAATTTCCAGTCCGTTGCGGCGGGTGCCGAAGGGCGGAGCCTCGTGGATCGAGCTGTCCACGACTGGACCTCGGGCACGAGGTGGTCTGCCTGCCGTGACTGCTCTTCCCGGCCGGGCTGTCCGCTCGCTCATAACCGGGAATTGCTTGCAAGCCAGGGAGGGGACGGCAGGGCCGATTCCAGGCGCAGGAAGGTGGAGGCTCTTTTTGCTACTTTGGAGCGGCTGGGGGTGGTCATCACGATCCGTGACATGCTCATGGTAGTGGCCTTCATGCTGACTTCCGGCTTTCGCTGCAAGGACATCCATACGCACCTGAGGCGGAGAAAACCGGGCTGGCAGCCCCAGCACGCCTTCTATAACCTCCTGTTCCAAACTCCCCCAAATGTTGTTGGGGAGAAGCTCAGGCGGATCCCGGTGCTTGCCGAGATAAGACGGCTTGACCCGGGAATGCAGGCCCGCCGCTCGATAGACGAGCAGATAATTAACGATCAGCAGCTCTTCCCCGAAGGCGAACTCGACCTTCAGTTCCCCGACACGCTGCGTCGGGGTGGCGACCTGATAGACGCCGCGAAGGGTATCGACGATATCCTGGGAAATCCCAGGAACCGAAAGGAACGCCAAGTGGAGGCGGACCAAGTCCGCTCCGTGGTGAGATCGTTGCGTCGCCGCGCTTTCTTCGATGACGAGGCGGTCTCTTCACGCCTGATCCTCGAGAGAATGGGGTTCGGAGACGGCAGCTCGTTTCTTGATGTTCTCGATGCTGATGTGCCGCGTGCCAATATGGCCAAGCTCAAGCGCAAAGTCCTCGCGGGGCTGCACACGATACAGGGTCTGCAGTTGGGGGCATCGCAGACCGAGCTGTATCTCGTCGATCCAGCATTCGGAAATGCAACGACACATGCCGCGATCATCGCCGACACGGTGCCGGCCAACCACATGCAGATAATCCCGCTCGCGGAGAAGTGGTCCGTGAGCGAGGAGAGCGAGAGTTCGGCGCTACCTCGAACCGTCGACTGGATCGACAGGCACCTCGTCCTGCGGATAACGGACGAGGACGGGATGGCCCACGACTTGTCGCTCGACCTAATGATCTTCGACTGTATCGTCCGTGGCGCAGGAGGGTACGTGGCTGAGCAGTTCTATGCTCACGACATCAGACGGATCAGCAGCTTCTTGGGCCAGCTTGCAGAATCCAGAAAACGGACCGATGACCGGATAACGCTTTTCCTTGAAGGTCGTCGACACTCCGTGTCGCTGGATGAGGACCTGATCCAGGTGGGTGGAGGTAGCTGAGCATGAGTGACGGCGGCGGCCGGTTCCTGAAAGGCCCGGAGATATCGCGAGAGATCTTTGGTGGGGTTCTTGATTATGACGGCGCCGGGCACTATCCCGGCCTTGAGCTCATGAACTTTGTCTTCGGCACAACAGATAATGATGGAAACACGATCATCCTGCCCGATACTGAGGAGGTTTACTTCAGGCGCCGCGCTCACGACTTTGCAAGGATGCTGGTTTGGGACGAGGAGAATTTCCCCGACGACCCGAGGAGAAAGCAGGTCTTTTATGATGATCAGAGCGAGGAAGCGATGCGAAAGCTGCTCGAGTGTCTCAAGCTTGAGATCCCCAGCAGCACCAGCAAGTCGATTGCCTGGGAGCGGGCCCATTTTTTCCCGTACACGCGCTCACTTATTCACTGGGATGCTCGCAGACCGCGCAGCGTGGGCGGCCAGGTACGTATAGAACGGCGGTACCTCCGCGGAGGAGGTGCGCTCGCCTTCAAAATTCTGCGAATGGATCGAGACAAGGCGAGACTCGAGAGATGCAGGACAGGTTTCCAAAAGCTTTTCGAGGGAAATGACGACAGCTCGCTGGAAAGCCTTGCGAAGGTCCTGGCAAGCAACGGGCGTCGCGACGAGGAACCGAGAAAGGACGACATTGAGCCACTCAGCCAGAGCCGTAGCGATGGCCTCGAAAACCTTTACCGTGATGGCACGTGCTCGATCCTCGAGCATACGGATCTGGCCTCGGTCGTACGGATACGCGCGCTGATGCGTTGGACCGCGTTTTGGCTTGTCCTGATGCAGCATGCCCGAGCAGCAGAGCAGCTGAGCCGGGGGAGGGGACATCTGATCTGTGACTGTGGATCGAGCTACGCTCAGCTGCGGCGCGCGTCACAGCGCTGCCTCAAGGAAATGCAATCCATGGTGATGGATGCAGTGACGGCGGCCGCATCTGAAAAGGGAGGTCATGTCAGCAAGACAACGCTGAACAAGGTACGTGGCTTCTTCTGGGCGAGCGCGGCCACGATCGGACTACTCAACGCGTGGCGCGGCCGAAGGCATTTCACGCTGGGCATAGGTGCCATAGAGACCCTGGTCATGGCAACGACCGGGCCCACAAGGGAGATGAGCTTCGAGGAGTTCGTGTCCGACAGGCTTTTCGATGACTGCGGTCTGGTCGTCGGACGTTCTGCGGCAGAGCGTGCCGGCCTTCTCTCCTCAATCGACGCCAGCGTCTTTGAGGATAACGAAAACCATCTTGCACAGCAGATGGGGGCCGCCGGCCTTCTGACTGCCTACTCCGACGCCACGCGGATGGTGGGTACCGGAAGCCTGAGATGAGCACCGAACTGAGCAGCAGCGACGAGCTCCTGGGCGCCACCACTTACGAGATCGTGCGGGAGGGCTTCGGTCGCGGGGCCGGTGAGGACAAGGAATGCTTCCGGGTCAAGAACCTTACGCACAGGGAGGCGCTTGCCCTCCTGCAGAACTGGGACTCCCGGGCCCTGGAGGACCGTCTGTCTCACATCAGAGTGGTGGTCGCGAGTGACTCCAGCGATTTGTTTCCGGCGAATTACCGTGCCAATCCGGACACGACGATCACGTCTTACCGGAACAGCATGGAGCCCCTCCTATACATTGAGACAAAAGTCGAGAGTGACGAGCAAGGTCTCAAGAACCTATTCACACTGAGAGACGTGAACTTTCTCGACGGGGCGTTCGACACGGAGACATTCAGCGTGCCGGGGGCGCTCGCGGATGGCGCTCTCAAGATCACCTCGGCCGACGAACATCCAGCGCGAATGCTCTTCAAGGAGCGTGTTCTCGAAGTGTTGAGGGGCCTGAAACAGGGTGGCACGGCTGTCCCGGTCAGGAAGTTCGCGTCCTTCGCGCTTGCGGCCGCAGAGTCCCTCGCAGGCAAACCGGGTAGCCTCGAGGCCACCGAGATGGACTGTCTCCTTGGCCGGCACCTTGTCTCGCTGGACCTTTTCGGGGATGAGTACTGGCGGCGGGATCATAGCACCAGCCGGATCTCTCGCCGTCTCAGCCAGAACCTGCTACACGCGGAGCTCGCAAGTTCTCAGGCCGCGGATCTCGATCAGGACAAGCTGGTTGAGCAGTGCGAGAGGATGAACTTTCGCTCTGCCGAAGGCGTGGACCTTCCGGCCGAAGAGCGCGATCAGTGGCGCAAGCTTTGCGCGGAATACTGCGGGAATCCACGACGTGAGATCCGCGAGCAGATCCCGTACTTCGTCTTCGAGCAGCTCTTTTCCCGTGACCTGAAGGGACTGAAGCTCGGCGACCGCGTGCGGCAGGAGATCGACCAGCGCCCCCCGGACAGGATCGAGGAGTTCGAACAGCTCGCCGTCAAGGCGGGGCTGGACCGCAGGGACCGTGACGATGCGCAGAAGTTTCTGGACAAGGAGCCGGAAGACGAGGAAGAGAGCGCGCTCCGAGACCTGCTCTCGAAGCAGACGCGCCGGATGGTCGAGAAAGCGGCCTATCCCAACCCGGAGAAGTTCAAGAATCCGCTTCTGAAACTTGCCCAAGTCGCGAACGCCATGCGCGCAAGTATTAAATCCCGGGAGGGTGGCGGTGACTACAGGCTCGAGATGCGTCTCGCGCGCAACGCTGACACAGCGAACCCTGCGATAGGTCTGCTGGCATTCCTTTACGGACCGACCTTGCAGGCCGTAGCGGAGGCGAGCAGCCTCTCGGCCGACGGCTTCGAGTTCGCTCCTGATTCTCTATTCTGCAATGTGCAGCCACCGCCGCCGCTCCTCGAGGGGCGCGATGAAGAGTCTGACGACGAGTCCGTGGAAACGCTTGAGTGGGCGGCGGTACCGGTCGAGTTTGCCCTGTTCGCGACGGACGAGGACGGAGAGATCGAACTCGAGACAGCGCTGGAATGGCTCCCGGACTCGTTGGAGCGTCTCGCGCTGCTCTGGCTGACACTATGCGCGGATGACAGGCCGGGCCCGGTGGCGATGCTCGGTGTGCCGCAGGAGATGACCTACGACGCCTGGATAGATGAAGTGGTCTCCCGGGTGACACCCCTGGATAGCTGCGAACGGGCAGAGATCGAGCCCGAGATCCTGACTCATCCGCATATTGCGGAGCTGATCGCGATAAGAACAGCACTCGAAGAGCAGGTGCAGACACCCGGGCTCTCTTCGGACGTTCTCAGCAGCAGCTTTGACGACTGGAACAAGCTGCTCCAGGCGGCCAAGGAAACGTTCATACCAGACGGAAAAGCTGATCCTCATCTGTCCGCGATACTCGGGTACGACTGCATACGCGGTGGGTCGGATGACAGCATGCTGATGCTCGGTACCCACCCGCTGCGCCTGCGCTGGCTGTCCAAGTACCTGCGCATGTCGGAGACACTGGCACTCTCCTCTCTGGAGGGGGCCCTGTCGCTCAACAGCCAGAACGATTCGATGTATCTGAACTGGGTCTCGCACCTGTCACCTCAGCAGCAGCCAGCCATTCACGTATCGCCGTCAGGGCAGCGACTTCTCGCCAGTACCGAGGCCGGGTTGACCGAGGAGTTCTTTGTACCCAGTGAGACGCCCGGTTCCGGGCAGGGCGAAAGCATCGCACCACCGCTGACTGCAGAGATCGTCAGCCAGGTGGTCGCCTACCTTGAAGCACATCCCTACAAGAGAGACAGGCTCTCGATCCTGCTTGTTTCCCCGGTCGCACCTCGCTTCGCAGCCGATCTGGTGAGAGCAATTCGCAAGGGCGAATGGTCGGATCTTCGGATCACCCTTCACCTCGCGACGCCGAAGAATCTATGGGAGGCGTCCTCGAGGTTCTTCGAAGCCGTTCCTTCCGATAACCGGATGACAAGTGGCGATGATATCTTCCCGCCACTCGAGCTCAGACTGCACGAGTTCGGCGCAGACCAGGATGCGGGGGAGCTGTTCGATGCGCTGGAGGTCGATCTCTCGATCGTACCTCAGTTCTTTCATGGGGCGCCCGAGATCCAGGAGAATACGGAGCCCGTGCCGGACAGCGAGGGGGGGTCCTTCGATCCGCTTCTCGACCGGCCGACCTTCATCTACGGTGGCACGAGGGGTGGGGCGATCTCAGTTTCCCAGAGGCCCAGAAACCCTGACCTGACACTGGCATCGTGGTCGAGCCTTGTGGTCAGGCAGCACCGGCACAAACCGGTCGCGCCGCAGCAACCGGAAAACATCGATTTCCTCGAGCTCCGGATCAATTTCCAGAGGGCATCCCGCCTTTTCGCCGACCTTCACGAGCGATCGCACTGGGTTATCACTCTCGAACGGTACATCACTAGAGAGCAGATCGAGGAGCTGGACAGCCGGCCGGAAATCCTGACTGTTCGCGACAGGGTGGGACCCGGCGGCATGTTCACGCTGATCGTCTCGTCCAACGCCGGCCGTAAGTTTATCGTGAGGAGACTGGAACGGAAGCTTGTTTCGATTGTAGAAAGGTCTGGCGGGAACCCTGGCGTCGCTAATCGTCAGCTCGCCGAGCGGATCTACGATGAGACGCGCGAGATCGCTCCCAGGCTGGCACTGAAGGCGATGGGGGTCTCGCGCGTGACCGAAGAGATCCTCGGGCTGGCCGTCGGCCGCAGCCTACTCGAGCAGCAGTTCCCCGTGTCGGTAGGTAAGGGCATCGTGGCCTGGATCTCGCTGGACGAGCACTCCCACTGGTTCGGTGGGAGCAGTTCGACCCGCGCTGATCTCTGCCGGATCGTCATGGAGGAGGGTGAAAACGGACTCGAAGTGGAGATCCTGATTCTGGAGGCCAAGCTGCGCCAGGAAGGGTACGACCCGCACGGGGTGGAACAGGTTCAGGCGACCATGTCGCTATTCCGAGACATGATGCCGGCTGACTCTGACGGTGAAGATTGCATCGATGCGCGTCTGTGGCGTGAAGTGCTCCTTTCCGCGATCGAGACGGCGAACACCGATGCGGTGCACGTGGCCGGTGACCTCATCGAGGATGTGGATACCCAGCCTCACCGGATCCCCGTCGGAATGCGCAATGTTTTTCGTGATGGGGACTTCAAGCTCCGGGCCCTGCGCGGGGTCTACTCCATCTGCACCTACGGTAGGTCCGCAGGACACGAGGTGCGCACGTCCGCGGATCATCCCGGTATCATGATCTACCGCTCTTCAGGCAGCCAGCTTCTCTCTCTTGTGGTCGGCGAGGAGGCGCCATCACAGATGGCGGATGGCAAGAAAGCCGGCGATTTGGAACGAGACGAGGAAGCCGGGAGTGCGCAGGCAGAACAGCAAGCCGGGTACGAGCAGGAAGCCGTCGAAAAGCAGGAGGCCGCCGAAGAGAGGGAAGAGGAGGTTGTCGCTGCGGCGCGTGGCAAGCTGCCGCGAGAGGAGCTAGAGGGACGATACCAGTTGATCCTCGACACCTACGCGGAGTTCGGGACCGCAGTCCGCAAGCCCGAGAATTACGAGGATCAATTCGTGGAGGGGCCTGCCTCGGTGCTCTACAGGATCCGCCCAGGGCATGGCGTGGACCCCAAAAAGATCTCGGAGAAGGCCGACGTGCTGCGGCTCAACCTCAGGCTCGAAGAGGAGCAGCGGGTCAGGTTCAGCATCGACAGGGGATCCATCACCATCGATGTTCCTAAGAGCGCGGTCGACCGCTACTTCGTCATGGCCGCCGACCTGTGGGGGCGCTGGCAGAGGCAGGAGGACATGCTCAGCGTGCCAATCGGTGAGGACCGATTTGGCGAGCCGGTCGTGCTGAACTTCTCGTCAAGCAACAGCCCGCACCTGCTGATCGGCGGGACCACTGGCAGCGGCAAGTCGGAGGCACTGAACACGATCCTCGCGGGACTGACCGAGCACTATGGCCCTGACGAGCTCCGACTTATGCTGGTGGACCCTAAGGGAACGGAGCTACAGCATCTCGCGGCATCGGAGCATCTGGAGGGTGACATCGGCTGGGACGAGCAGGACGCGAACAGCTTACTCGAGCGAGCCGTAATCGAGATGCAGAGGCGCTACCAGCTCTTCAAGGAAGCCCGTACACGCACCCTGCCCGAATACAACGAAATCCAGGAAGATGGACACCGCATTCCTTGGTGGCTCATCGTCCTCGACGAGTACGCGGACCTGACATCGGACGCCGATGCCAAGAAGTTGATCGAATCACACCTGCGTCGCCTCGCACAGAAGGCACGGGCCGCCGGCATACACGTCGTGATAGCCACTCAAAAGCCCTCAGCCGAAGTGATAAGCACGAATCTCAGATCCAACCTTCCTGCCCAGATTGCCCTCAAGGTAAAGAGCGCTACTGAGAGCCGAGTCGTGATGGATGAGACAGGTGCCGAGACACTGAACGGCAAGGGCGATGCTTTCTTCAAGAGCGAAGGCAAACTTTTGAGGGTGCAGTGCGCGAAGGTCTGAGCGGCCAGGCCGGACGCACACATCTAGAAAAGGGGATCACCGAGTCCCTGAGAGCGGCTGCTTGAAGGCGGAGGTAACCTCTGCCATCCCTTTTTTGGTAGTGAACTGGTTGCGCTTGGGTCTTCTGCCGCATGAAATGTGGCGTACCGCAATCCGTCCCGCATTTCTTCCCGAGCCAAGGGCAGCGTCACAGGGAAAACTGTACAAAAAGGTCCAGATGGTGGACAGGATCACACCCGACCAGCGTAGCAGGAACATGGCGAGGATCAGAGGGAAGGACACGTCCCCCGAGATCACCGTCAGATCCCTGCTCCACGGATTGGGGTACCGCTACAGGCTACACCGGAGGGATCTGCCCGGGACGCCTGATATCGTCTTCTCGGGAAGGCGGAAGGCGCTGATGGTGCATGGCTGTTTCTGGCACCGCCATCCAGGATGCCGCTATGCATATACGCCGAAGTCCAGGACAGAATTCTGGATGGAGAAGTTCGAGCGCAACGTAGCCCGAGACTTGGGCGCACAGCGTCAGTTGCAAGAGAAAGGTTGGGAGGTGATGGTGATCTGGGAATGCGAACTCAGGAATTCGGACCCTATCACAGAGCGACTGATAGGATTTCTAGGTCCAACAAGCAACAGTGCTTCCAGCATCTGGAGTCGCTCATGATGGGTGGAACGTCTGACCCGGCGATCGCCCGGAAGATCGCCCGCCTTGTTTCCAACCCGGCCCCACGCCCCAGAGTCCTCGACCTTTTCGCAGGATGTGGCGGCCTTAGTCTCGGATTTGACGCCGCCGAGTTCGAGGTCGTCGCTGCGATCGAAAGCGACGATCTCGCAGCCAGGTCGCATGCCCTCAACTTCTGCCGCAGCGAATCCGAAGAAGTGGTCGCACACCACGCGATGCCTCGTGACATTACCCAAATCGACCCGGAAGAGCTGGTAGAGGATTTTGGCCTTGGTGACACAGCGAATGCGGTTGACGTAATCGTCGGTGGCCCGCCATGTCAGGCATACGCTCGCGTAGGCCGGGCAAAGCTGCGGGAGGTTGCCGCCCACCCCCAGGCATTCAAGTTTGACCCAAGGGCGAACCTCTACCTTCGATACCTTGCGTATATTGAGCGACTGAAGCCTCTGGCTCTGCTCATGGAGAACGTACCAGACATCCTCAACCACGGTGGTCACAACATCGTCGAGGAGATGGTCGAGACACTGGGAGAAATGGGGTACGAAGCAAGATACTCCCTGATCAACAGCGCCCATCACGGCGTCCCACAAATGCGCTACCGTGTGTTCATGATTGCTTTTCATAAAGAACTCGGTGCTGCGGTTCGTTTTCCTCGCGCCGCCCGCAGTCACAGACTGCCGTCCGGGTACCGGGGAACGAGAGCTGTCGCACTCAAGCTGATCGACCAGCAGGGCTGTCATGGATACGTCGAGCCAGATCTCGGTGATGATGAACTACCACCAGCCATCACCGCAGGTGAGGCACTTTGCGACCTGCCGCCGATAACGCTCCACAAAGAAGGCAAACTCAAGCGAGGCGCCCGACGCTTCACCGAACTAATGCCTTACAGAAATATCCCAGTAGACCAATTGCCGGCCTATGCGCGGAATATGCGCACCTGGACCGGATTTGAAGGCGGTGACGGCGTGTATGACCACGTCCTCAGGTATCTTCCGCGGGACACGGCCATCTTCGAGCATATGAAGCAGGGGGATGAGTATCCTGCGGCCCATCTGGTCGCGACCCAGCTCTTTGAAAAGGAGGCGGCGAGACAGGGTTTCAAGAGAGGGGGGGCCGACTGGAAACAGTTGTACCGCAAGATGGTCCCTCCCTATCCGGTGCATAACTTCCCGAACCGATGGTGGAAGCTTCGCAAGCATGGCCCCTCACGAACGGTCATGGCGCACATCAGCAAAGATACCTACTCACACATCCATTACGACAGCACCCAAGGACGAGTGATCACTGTACGCGAGGCCGCACGGCTCCAGAGCTTCCCAGATGGATTCGTCTTTGCAGGCACTATGAATCCGGCGTTCCGACAGATCGGCAACGCGGTTCCTCCGCTGATGGCGCAAGAGATAGCTGAGGAAATGATGACGTCTCTTCGCGACGCCATCTATTCTGATGAGAGTGTCGTTGCGGCCGAATAAAACAGTCCTCACTGATGACCGGATCGGCTTGCTGCCTGATGTAGAGTTCTGGTTCTCAATCTAGGCTTTGGGGTCAACTCAGCGGCTCCTTGGTCTAACCGATCGCTTGCCGCACAGTCTGGTATTTGTAGGTTAGAATGCGTCTATGCGATCGGGGCGCTGCTGACCTGCTCCCCGTCGGTCCCTCACCGATAATGAGAGTCCTGGGTTTCATACCGCTTCCGCCGCCTAGTAGGTAGCGGGCGATCGGCGGAGCTGGTCGGGATTGCGCAGCCGATTGCCCACGGATCGGATGCGCGCGGTCTTAGTGGTGAGGCCGTTGTGGGCTGAGTGCGGCCGCACGTAGTTGTAGTCCCGCCGCTAGCGCGCGATGACGGTTCGCGCCTCGGCGATGCTGGCGAACACCTCCTCGTTCAGGCATTCGTCGCGGAAGCGGCCGTTGAAGCTCTCCAGGAAGGCGTTCTGCCTCGGCTTGCCCGGGGCGATGTAGTGCCACTCGATGCCGGTTCGGTTGGTCCACTCGACCACCGCCGGCGAGGTCAGCTCGGTGCCGGGCAGGCGATGACGTATCTGCACAAGGTGCACGAGGCCGATGCCTACCAGGCGGTGATCGATGCCGCCGGCACGCCGGCGCCGGCTGACCATCCGTTGCTCAATGCCGAGGTGGGCATGCAGGCGCCCCACCTGGCCGGGGTTGTTGCGCTGGTGCAGCGGCGCCACAGTGAGTGGATCGCCGCCGGGGCGCAGATCGAGCGGATCCGGCTGCAGGCGAAAAAGGACATCGACGACGCGGCCGATGCGGCGGCGGTGCGGGCGGTGCTGGGCACGATCACATGGCCGGCCCCGGTGATCTGACTTCACGAAACATCCAAGCGCCAGAGGTCGCCGGGCCTACATGGCCCGGATTTGTTCCCAGAACCGGTACCGCGTTGTTGCGACCTTGTGCCGTTATGGGGCTCTAGAAGGTCATTTGTGAGAGGAGGCCAAGAGTCGAAAGTTGACCCTGAGCCGACTATGGCCGCAGGGTGGAGCAAGCCGTAAAGTGACTCCGCTCCGTGCGTCTCAACTAACTGAGAGTCAGTGCCGATTGCGCGGCTTCACTATCGCGCTAGGCCCTTCCATGTCCGTGAGCGCAGCATTCATCCGCAATAGACTCTCCTTCGCGAATGCCAGCCAGTGGACGATTTCGCCCTCTCGGTAGATCTCCGCAGCTCCCTGCAATTGCTCGATCGCCTGTTCCATTTGGACCGGATTTTTGTTGCGGATCGAGAGGGCTTCGAGCGCGTGCGCCAATTCGTAGCTGGAGTAGGCCCAGTGAAGCGGGACGCGCTCTAGAGTCCGTACCTCAAGCGCCGCCCGGTAGGCAGCGACGGCTTCCTCGAGACGGGCAGTGCCGCTCTCCTGCTCGCCCAGGATCGAAAGGGCATTGCCGAGGTTGGTCTGGGTCGCCGCCCAGTCGAGCGGAACGCGCTCGCGGGTCCGTTCCTCAAGCGCCGCCCGGTACGCGGCGACGGCCTCCTCGAGCCGGGCGGTGTTGCGCTCTCGCTCGCCCAGGATCGAGAGGGCGTTGCCAAGGTTGTTGTGGGTTGCTGCCCAGTTGACCGGTGCTCGTTCGCGGGTAAGTTCCTCAAGCGCCGTGCGGTGCGCGGCGACGGCCTCCTCGAGCCGGGCCGAGCCGCTCTCCTGCTGGCCCACGGCAAAAAGGGCGCTGCCGAGGTTGGTCTGGGTCGCCGCCCAGTCGAGCGGAACGCGATCGCGGGTCCGTTCCTCAAGCGCGGCCCGGTACGCGGTGACGGCCTCCTCGAGCCGGGCGGTGCCGCTCTCAAGTTTGCCCAGGATCGAAAGGGCGTTTCCGAGGTTGTTCTGAGTCATCGCCCAGTCGAACGGGTTGCCCCTGCGAGTCCATTCCTCGAGCGCCGCCCGGTAGGCGGCGACAGCCTCCTCGAGCCGGGCAGTGCTGCGCTCCCGCTCGCCCAGGGTCAAGAGGGCAGCGCCGAGATTGTTCTGAGTCATCGCCCAGTCGGCCGGCCGCTCTAAACGAGGGGCAAGGCTTAACGCGACACGGTAGTTGTCAATGGCAAGTCGGAGGGCTGCAATATCACCTAACTCACTGCCCAGACTATGCCAAGCCAAACTCGAATGGACGAGATATGCCCAACGTTGTGCGATATCGTTAATGGGCAAAAGTCCGGCAGCTTCATTGAACAACCGGGCCGCTTCGGCGTAGGCGAGGCGCGCCCTTTCGACCCGTGCTTGGTCGCTGACAAGGGAGGCCTCTTCACGCAATTGGTCAGAAATCGCTTGAGTAAGTGCTTCGCGTTTGGCGCGGACAACGCCGCGCGCCGCTTCCAGCATGGCGCGCGCCGTGTCGTGATCGGCGAACTCAATAGCATCAGCCGCTTCATTGCGCAGCGACTGTACCTCTGGATCATCCACCTGCAGATTTCGCACTTGTTCCAGGAGGCGCAAGTGCTCCTCGGCGATCTGGGCAAATCGGTCGGACAGCCGGCTTGGCTCAACGTACGATTCTCCGAGGATCTCAAGAAAGCGGGCAATCGCTTCGACGCGGAAACGGCTAGTCTCCGGAACCAAGGCGTCTAGCCGCGTCAGCAGTTCTGCCCGATCGCCCGCCACGGGAGACGCAGATAGGCGAACCAACTCTGCCACCGTCTCGTGCGGCATGCCGCAGACCACAGTCACCGTGCTGTCGGTGATGTCGTCGCCCACCGCTACGCCGCAGTTGGCCTCGATCAGATCCCCTAAGACTTGCGCTAGACCGGGCCGGCCAAGCCCAGTGACGGCTAGCGTGAGCGCGAGAGCTCCGCTGACCAATTTTCGCACCGCTATGGGTCTGCGGCGCCTGTTTCGCCGCCGTCGATGCTAATCGTGGACCCTTTCACGTCCCCACCTGCTGCCACGCCCCGAATTGCCGTGATCCGATCGCCGAACAAACCGGCGGCAAGCACTATAGCCCCGGCGACGGCGAGGACGAGGAGAACGACCTGGGCGCCGGAAAGACCATGGCTAGTGGTGATCGTCACATCGCGGCCGCCGGCGATGCCACCCCTATCGGCGAGAACACCGCCGCCTGATGCTTGCTCGGTGCCGCCACGACTCGGTTTGACGAAATACTTGAAGACCGTCCACGCACCGCCGGCGAGGATCACCAGCCCGCCACCGACCCAAGTCAGCACCGCGCGGTTGCTTGCGTCGCCTAAAAACGACCATACATCGGTCACAGCGAACCTCCCCACCGCGACCATAAACCCTGCGGCAACCAGGGCAAGAAATTCTGCTAATGGTGGTGCGCGCTCACCCGCGGACAAGAGCACACGATGGCGATACCTCGGAATTCTGTAAGAGTGCCACCGGAAGCGGCACGGCGGCGATGTAGGCCAGGAATCAACCAAATTAAGATTGATATATTGTCGATCTTGGCTATGAGCGCCCCTTCGTGCCGGCCCACCAGTCGGTCAGGAATGCGGCTCAGAGCGGACAGCGCCGGCTGGCTTTGGCCGCTACGAGCAAAATTGCAGACGTGCCACAATCATGCCGTGATGGACGGCTGTTGACCTAGGCTGTGTAAGAACCCGGACGCCGAAACCTTCCACGCAATGATTGAACCGCAAAGATAGCATTGGCGAATCATCGTTGCGACGAAGGTGAGCTTCATGAATCAATGTTTCGTTTCGGCGGCCCAAGAATAGTTCTTACACAACCAAGACCCTAAGCGGACATCAGGCGTGCCGTCTCAACTTAAAGCGCGCGGCTAGCTTGGAACGCGAGTAGCGAGTTGAAAATGCCGCGTGTCGGCAGTTCGCTTCTGTCCCTAAAGTCGACTTGCGCCTCACTCCACTATCGAATCGGCTTTGAAGAGGCCTCCTTCGCCACCAGACCAGACGCATTCATGATCGGCACCCAAGTCGATGGACGGGATTTCCGAAGGTCGCGCAACCGACATATACTGACAGTTGAATGGTAGGATCGATCAAATGGCGCGTCTGACAAAAACCGAGATTGAGCAAAGCCTTCTAGCAGGCAAGAAAATTGAGTGGAAGGATTCTGCGGGCAAGAAGACATCCATCAAGTTGGACAGCCCGAAACAACGAAGGCTCTTCGCCTACCTCCTGTCCTCAACGGTCCGGGAAGTCAAAGGCATACCCGAAGACTGCGTGGAGGGCCTCGCTTCGGCCTATTCCGCTGTTGGCGACCCTGCGACGCAGCAGGTCTCTGCAGGAGGCACAGCCGCCCAATCCGGACCATGGAAACTTCACTCTATAAAGGCCGAGGGATTCGGCGGTGTGAATGCCTGGAAGGGCGCGCCTTTCGAACTCGAACTCCAAGGGGACAGCATTCTACTGGAAGGGCCAAACGGAAGCGGAAAATCCTCGCTCACCGCGGCGATCATCTGGGCGCTATCTGGGGAACGTCCACGCGATCAAGCGGAATCTCCGGCTGATGAAGCAAAGCCCGTCTTCGGCACAGCGGATGAGAAGGCCGGCGATTGGCCGCCGATAGCCACCTACCCCCAGGAACTCACGGAAGTTCTGCTTGGTCCGAAGGTTAGCGTGGAACTCACATTCACCAATCCAACCGGAACAACTGCCGTCGTTTGTCGAGCAATCGACGGGAAAAAAATGTCGCATTCGGTCGATCCCCAACTCAATATCCCTCCTATTCTGCTGGAAGCCGGCCTATTGATGCCTTCGCGGCTACCCAAACTTCGCTTCGACGAGGGCCGCGGCAAGCTCACCGACGCGGTCCAGACGCTGACCGGGCTCGACGAGCTTGTCGAACTGGGCGCATTCATACAGGGCCTGTGCCACAGCGGACGCGATTACCTCTCCTACAAGAAGACCGAGCTGGCAACGGCCAATTCCGAATTCGAAAAGCAGTTAGAGGCCGCAAAAACCGCGCTGGCGGCGGTCAGTATCGTCGTTCCCGATTTTAAGATCGCAGAAACCGACGATCCCAATGGCGCCATGACCAAGTTCGGAAAGGAACAGATCGATAAGGCCGTTAGTCTGACGAAAGTCATTGCGGATGACTTGGCGCCCGGCCTGGACTTGGCCGACGTGCAGATACAAAAGCAAATCGCCATTGCTTTGTCAGGAGCCGAAGGCGATATCGAATCTGGATTGGCCGGACTCCAGAAATGGAAGACATTTGAAAACATATCCAACGCGTTACCCACGGAGGTCCGAAAGGAGTTGGCGCAGGCCATAGCAAACGCGAGGGACGCCCTCGCTTCTGCAATTGAATTCCACAACAAGTCGATAGCGGACACCCGCTATCGACTTAAGGCCGCTGCGGCACGATGGCATGCGGAGCATGGCGGCGGAGAGATCGACGAATGTCCCACTTGCAAAAACTCGCTTAAGGATAATCCCGCATTGCGGGCTGAGCTAGGCGAGTTGCAGAGCGCAGGTGAAGCTGCCACCCGAAAGTTGTCCGACAACGTGATTGGTATCATGGCGGAGTTAGAAGCAGCTGTCCCGCAGGCCATGCGGCGCTATCTTTCCGAGGACGTCGCCACAGAACCTCGTTCGGATCTGGTTTGGGCCTTTGAGGCGGCATTTGTGAATGCAGATCGCTACAAAAAATACCTTTCAAAGTGCGGTGCGCTCTCAAAAGCCGCACTGGCGACCGCGCCATCAACGGAAATGAAGGCGCCTGCCCTCGAGAAGGAGTCTGTTGTTGGAACTGGGGTAATCTTGGAACGCATCGCAAGGCTAGAACAGCTGTCGAACCTCGCGACTTGGTTTGAAGTTGAAAGGTCGCCTTGGTTGAAATGGTGGAAGGCATTGTCAGCCGCTGACCCTCTACCCGATGGGACTTTTCCGGCGACAGACCCTGAAACGTTGTCAGCCCATGTCGGTCGGATCGCAAAGTCGTTGGGAGAGGCGGAGCCCTTTAGGCTGGGTGCTGAGGCCATGCGAGTTGCCTGGAAGCAGGGTGTGACCGCTCGGAAGATCGAAAAGGAGCTCGAACAGCGGCGGGCGATTGCCGATGCGTTGGCTCCGCTCAAGAATCTTGGGAATATGGCAGAGGCTCAGGCACGAGACGCACTTGACGCTCTCTCCGCGCGAATTGGCCAGATCCATAGTGCCAATTACCTATCCGACACCCTCAAATTCCAGCGCGCAACACTCGAAAAGAAGGCGGGGCTCGTCGTTCGGGGCCAGTTGGGCTCTGAAATCCGCATTGATGCAACCCTAGTAGCCAACACCTCCTGGATCAGAGGTGTCTTGTGGTCGTTCATATTTGCCCTCCGGGAAGAGGCTGTCGAGCAGATGGGCAGTGATAGATGCCCCCTTATGGTCATGGACGACCCGCAGCAGACCTTTGACACCATTCATCGGCATAGGTGGGCGGAATACATCGCCACGCTCCAGGCCAAAGCTCCTGGCGTACAAATCATCCTTACTTCGCATGACGAACAGTTCCTTTCATTTCTCGCAGTTGACGGAGTCGTTGGCCGAAACGCGCTCATCGCATCCGCCGGGCCTGAGCTGGGCCATATAGGCGTCTTCGAAGGCGACGAGTTAGACAGACGATGGCAGCGTGTACAAAAGGAAAAGACGCAAAAAGCAGCCCAGGACTATATGGCCGCAGTGCGAGTATACATTGAAGGCATGCTTAAGCAGATGTTGCGGGGTGAGGACGTGAACGTACCCACCTTTGTTCTGGGGGATTCTCGCGAAAAACTCACTGTCCTCCACAATGCTAAACACGAGCCTTGGGCACGCAAGGAGATTCGGTCGCTAGCGCATGCACTTGGAAAGAACGTGAAGGAGATAAAGTTCATCGAAAAAGCCCATCATTCCGGTGGTGCGCAACTGGGGATGGCAGAAGCTACCGACGTGCAGGCGTACTGGACAAAGCCGCTACGGCCCGCTCTCGAAAGGGCTTTCAGGATCGTGCGCGAGCACCGGGCATTGCACGGTGGCCTGACGGCCTTACATGCGATGCCTCCGACTGTTTCCTTGCCTGAAGGCCGAAAGGCTGCCGTCGGTGCCATCAAGTTGCCCTTAGTCGGGTCTGCGGCCGCACTGAGTAATGGCAAGGCCGCGGATGGCTGCGTCAATCTTCAGATCGACGGCAAAGCGAAGGAAACAATTGAACTCAAGAGCAACGTGATCTACCGCCTAACAACGCCGACCTTGGAGCCGGTCGCGCTTCCCGGCGACTTGCTCCTGGTCAGCGAATTCAAAGTGCCGAGCGCGAAATCGCTCGTTGTAGCCCGCAGCGAAGACCGGCTTATGGCGCGGCGGCTGGAAATCGCCGACAATCACTCCGACGTCGCGGTCCTGACGGCTAATGCGATCAACCCTCGCATGATTTCTGCGCCCGTTGTGGCGAAGTTGTCGACATTGACGATGCAGAAAATTATCGGGGTTCTGTACGATCACGGGAAATCAGCGTTTGGTACGGCCGCTGATGGCGAGGTGTGTGACTGTGGCGGCGACTCTTACGTCAAAGCGGCTTTCGCGAATATGCAAGGGCTGGTCGAGGTCGGAGGGCATAGCGCTGAACCACATGCTCTGGACAAGCAATTTCTCATTATCGCAAACTCAATGCCAACGCTTGAGGCGTGCAAGAAGCTCGAAGATCAGCCCGTGATTGCCGAGGATTCATCGGGCAGTCGCTATTTTAAGCGGCTTCGATCCGGAGGTGATGGCCTAGTAATCCTGGAGAGCTTGGAAATCGGCGGTTACTTTCCACCAGTTGTCCTGGCTGACAAGCCTGGCGCCGCTTCACACATACAGACCATCTGGCCGGTGTTGGGGGTTCTATTCGAACGCCCTTCTTAGATAGGACATTATGCGAAGGAGCTCTCAGTGTTTCCTTGAAATCCGCTGTTCGCTACTTTTCCCCGTACCGGCGATGTCCGATCCGCGTCCGCTTCGCCTTCATCTTCGGACTTTCTGGCTGCGATGTCGGGATTCGCACTGATTTCATCCGATGTGCTCTCAGGTTCGGACGTAGCTGACGCAGCCGGTGTACGGGGAAAAATGACCCATGGCGGAAATACGAAACCACCAGGTTCTTTCAGCCGGTTACCGCCGCTAGCCATCAAGAAACTTATCCCCTCCGTTCCGCTCGCCACAGGAGAGTGGTACTGTCTCGTTGCAGAGGACAAGTCACCTGTAAGACCTCGGCACGGTGTTTGTGCCCTCTTGCAACAACTCTGATTTGGAGGCGCACCATGGCCAAAGATCTTAAGCCTAGGTCTTCGGAAATCCACGGTCGTCTCTGGGGAGCGCGCGCGCAAGACTGGGCCGAAATTCAGGAGGGCACAGTCCGACCGGTCTACGAATCGGTCCTTGAGCGGACCAGCGTCCAATCTGGTACGCGTTACCTCGACATCGGCTGCGGAGCTGGGATGGCAGCGCAGATCGCTGGATCTCGGGGTGCTGGCGTTTCGGGTATCGACGCGGCGGACGCGTTACTCTCGATTGCGCGCTCTCGCGTGCCCGGCGCCGATTTTCGGCAAGGCGATCTGGAAGAGTTGCCCTATGACAATCAGACGTTTGACGTTGTTTCGGGTTTCAACTCGTTCCAATACGCGGGAAACCCGGTTGTGGCGCTCAGTGAAGCCGGGCGCGTAACCAAGCCCGGCGGGTTGGTCGTCATCATGACATGGGGCGATCCCGATGGAATGGAGGCGGCCTCGGTGGTTGCGGCACTTCGACCTCTGATGCCGGCTCCTCCGCCCGGAGCTCCTGGGCCATTTGCGCTTTCGGATGAGACCGCATTGCGACAGTTTGCGGAGGATGCAGGGCTCGAGCCGGTCGAGATTTTCGACGTCGATAGCCCGTGGTTCTATGGCGATGAAGAATCGGCGCTTCGCGGCCTCAATTCGTCGGGCGTCTCCGCACGCGCGATGGAGAACACGAGCGAGGAAGCCGTCTCGGAGGCCCACGCCAGAGCCATCGCTCCCTTCCGCCAACCCGACGGCAGCTATCGCATCGAATCCTGGTTCCGCTGTTTGTTGGCGCAGCCGTAACGGAACCTTTTTTGCCATTCCCGGTTTCCGTAACCGGCTGCCTCAGTTTGTGAACCGGCATGCTTGCTCAGAGGATCGGGTGTTGTTGGGCGACCATCGCTCTTGGAGCCCACGGTCTGAAGCTAAGGAGGATTGCCCGAGTTCCCACATTGAGGTCAGCCGAGGAAATATTGCTTGCGAGTGGGCCGGTTTGGACCCTTGAGATCGGAATAGATTATGGAAGTCAAAACATGCGTCCGGGGCATAGTTCTATCCGAGGACAATCCACTCCGAGATAGTATTGATGAGGCCATCACCAAAGCCGTTTGGAACGATGATTTTATTACCGCTCATCGCAATGCTCGCCTGCTGGCTGAACAGGGAGACGCCAACGCACAGGTTTTGCTGGGGGCGCTCTTCCAGGATGGTTGGGGCACGGCTAAAGATCATGATGTGGCGGTTACATGGTATCGGCGCGCCACTGAACAAGGTCACCCTGTCGCCCAGGTTCTTCTCGCGAACCGGTACCGGGATGGCGAGGGCGTCTGCGAAGACCGCGAAAAGATGTTGGAGCTGTATCACACAGCCGCCAATCAAGACTATGCAACGGCGCAATATGCACTTGCCGCCATGTACTATTTCACTTCCCCGCCAAAGCGTATACGAGCGTACAAGTGGGCGAAGCTGGCCGCTGCGCGTCTCAAGGTGGCCCCCCACAAAGACCTCATGGTATCCATAATTGGGTGGCTTGAGGAAGACATGGCCCCCGAGGATTTGGCCGAGGCGGAGCGATTGATCAGCGAGTGGAAGCCCACACAATAGCTTTGAGCTTAGGTATCGAGTAGGGCGCGCCCTCTCGGTCGGAGAGGGTACGCAGCGCGTCCTAGCTCTGCAGCATGGGCCTCGAGAAACCAGGTCGGAATGATAGAGCGGTCCCAGTCCAAATCGTTCCGATCTACCACTGGTTCTCCGAGGGCTTCGACACACCTGACCTAAATCCAACAAAAGCATCTCGTGGATAGGCTCGCGTAGCCGTGGTTACATGGGCTCCGTTGCGACAGATCTTCCGGTCATGGCTATGAATGCCCGTTCGTAACAGTTCAGCAACTGGTCAGAAAAGCGGCTCCGAGCGGACTGTGTGGACGGGTCTGTCAGCTGTCGACTCCATAGCCGACGGTTCAGAGGATGGGCGTGATTGGCAGGTCGTGACCCGTTGCTGACGCCGAGCCAATCGCCCCCGCTATGAAGTGCGGTGATGTCTGGAGGATTGCGCTCCGTCTCCTTCGCCCGCTGTGCCATGTCAATGCGGAATCCGATGTGCGCAGAGCAGACTGGTTCGATGACCACGCACAAGAATACTTGGCTGCTGTCCGTCCTGGTGGCCCTAATCCTGTGGCCCGCTGCGGCCCAGGGCCAGTCTGCGGAGCTTGTGAGCGCCTTCAACCGGGCCGGGGAGTTGTACGCCCAAGGCCGTTACCAAGAGGCCCTACCGTTCGCCGAGGACGCGCTGAGGCTGGGCGAGCAAGAGTTTGGCCTCGATCATCCGACCACCGCCACCCTGCTCAGCATCCTGGCGGAACTCTATCGAGCCCAAGGCCACTACGCCGAGGCCGAGCCGCTCTACCGGCGCTCTCTGGCGATTCTGGAAAAGGCCCTGGGACCCGAGCATCCGGATGTGGCCTCAAGCCTCAACAACCTGGCGCTACTCTATGAATCCCAGGGCCGCTATGCGGAGGCCGAGCCGCTCTACCAGCGATCTCTGGGAATTTGGGAAAGGGCCCTGGGACCCGAACATCCATATGTGGCCACGAGCCTCAACAACCTAGCGGGACTCTACAAAGTCCAAGGCCGCTACGCTGAGGCCGAGCCGCTCTACCAGCGCTCTCTGGCGATCAGGGAAATGGCCCTGGGACCCGAGCATCCGGATGTTGCCGCGAGCCTCAACAACCTGGTGGGACTCTACGAAGCCCAAAGCCGCTACGCGGAGGCCGAGCCGCTCTACCAGCGCTCTCTGGCGATTTGGGAGAAGGCCCTGGGACCCGAGCATCCATATGTGGCCACGAGCCTCAACAACCTAGCGCTACTCCACCAATCGCAAGGCCGCTACGCGGAAGCCGAGCCGCTCTACCGGCGCTCTCTGGCGATCAGGGAAATGGCCCTGGGACCCGAGCATCCGGATGTGGCCCAGAGCCTCAACAACCTGGCAGAACTCTATCGAACCCAAGGCCACTACGCCGAGGCCGAGCCGCTCTACCGGCGCTCTCTGGCGATTCTGGAAAAGGCCCTGGGACCCGAGCATCCGAATGTAGCCATGAGCCTCAACAACCTGGCGTTACTCCATGATTCCCAGGGCCGGTACGCAGAAGCCGAGCCGCTCTACCGGCGCTCTCTGGCGATCAGGGAAAAGGCCTTGGGACCCGAGCATCCGGATGTGGCCCAGAGCCTCAACAACCTCGCGGGACTCTATGACTCCCAAGGCCGCTATATGGAGGCCGAGCCGCTCTTCCAGCGCTCACTGGCGATCTGGCAGGAGGCCCTCGGACCCGAGCATCCAGACGTAGCCATGAGCCTCAACAACCTGGCGCTACTCTACCAAGCCCTAGGTCGCCACGCGGAGGCCGAGCCGCTCTATCAGCGCTCTCTGGCGATCAGGGAAAAGGCCCTGGGACCCGAGCATCCGGACGTGGCCGTGAGCTTGGAGAACTATGCTGCACTACTCCGACAGACCGCCCGCGCCGATGAGGCTGCGAGGATGGAAGAGCTTGCCAGGTCGATCCGTGCGATGTCCCAATGAGCGGTTCCGTCTGGCAGACGGCCAAGATGTCGCGGCTTCCGAATTTGGCTATGAGCACGCCTCAACGGCTCTAGGAACGCGCGGCCGCTTACTTGCAGCAAGCCGACCTTAGAGCCCAAATGTCAGCTTTCTCTCTGGCTGCGGACCTCCCATCGGACGGGCGTCGTCTGCCGCTCGTGACCCAGAACTGACGGCGGCTGCCATGGCTGAAAGAGTGAACTGGCGACGCGGAGGGCCTAGGCCACATACCCATAAATAGGATTCCCAAATCAGGTTTGACGTGATTCAGTTTCCTGGAAGGGAGACAGTGGATGGCGCGTTTCGATCTGACGGATTTCGAGTGGTCGGTGATCCAGCCGTTGTTGCCGACGAAGGTCCGCGGCGTGCCTCGGGCGGATGACCGGCGGGTGTTGAACGGGATCTTCTGGCGGCTTCGAACCGGCGCGCCGTGGGCGGACATTCCGGCGCGCTACGGGCCGTACACGACATGCGTGAACCGGTTCCAACCGTTGGCGCAGGGCGGGTATCTGGGCGCGGCTGTTGGAGGCTGTGTCCGACGCCTATGAGGGTGATATCCAGATGATCGATAGCTCCTCGATCCGGGTTCATCAGCACGGCGCCAACGCCCAAAAAAAGACCGACCCGGTTGCATGGGTCGCTCGCGTGGCGGCCTGACCACCAAGATCCATGCGCTGGTCGACGCCAATGGCCTGCCGATCGCGCTCAAGCTGACCGCAGGTCAGGCCCACGACGGACGCAGCGCGCAAGACATGCTCGACACCGTGGGCACCGGCGACATCCTGCTCGCCGACCGCGCTTATGATAGCGATGCCCTCAGGACCGAGATGGCGGCGCGCGGCGCATGGGCAAACATCAAGCCGATGCCGGGCCGTAAGCGCATACCGGTCTTCAGCACCTTCCTCTATCGATACCGAAACCTCGTAGAGCGCTTCTTCAACAAGCTCAAGCAGTACCGGGCAATCGCCACCCGATACGACAAGCGAGACGACAACCTCCTCGCCTCAGTCCAACTCGCGTCTATGCGAATATGGATGCGGCATAATGAGTCTATGGCCTAGACTTCATGGCTGCGCGATTGGTTGTCAGATTTCCCGTCATGGATGATATGCATCAAGGTAATTCGGCCCAAGTACATTAGGATTTTGACGTTAGCGGTTGAACGGCATGATCGGTTCGGTCGTTGCCATTTAGAGCACTGCTGTGTGGGTAGCTCTGCGATCCTGGATTATGCCTCCCGCTACCTGTTGTACCAGCAATCTTCACGCGGTTTGGCCCAGGCCAACCTCGGTCCAGTAGGTCTGAAACTGAACGATCCTAAGTTAGGAGGCAGCGCATGAGTTTCCTTTCGCCAAGTGAAAGCAAAGATTTTGAGCTCCCCAGCCTCTTCAAAAAACAAGATCTCAATAATATAAAGAAACTTGTCAAGAAGACAATGGATCCGATGAGAGACATTTACATGGTTGGCGATTATTTTGGCATCCTCTGCACTAGATATGGGAAACTCAAAAAGAAGAAATATCCTGACAAGGACAAGTGGTACCAACGTGGAAAAGGAGTGCCACTACTCCAACAGAAGGTAATGTCCGGAAGGAAAGATATTCACAATTATGAACATCTTGAAGGTATGCTGAAGGCGACCATGAGGAAAACAAAAGGCTTTAAATTCCCGGATGTCGTAGTGGACGAAGAAACTAATGAGCTGAAATCGGTCAATCCGAAGAAGCTCTGTACGCCGTTGTGGTGCCAGCAATCTGCCGTGCTTGCTCTACGCGAGGTCAAAGAACTTGGGAAACCGTGCGTGTTATATTTGGTTGCCAGGGGTAACCCTGATTTTGATGGCCACTTCATCGTGGTACTTAGCACCGAGTCGAAACCTAGAGGGAAAATCGGGTTTAATGAAAGATTCTACTTTAAGAACCTGGATAAGAAGTCTTACTTCGTCATAGATCTATGGGGCGCTGTGTGTGATCGGTACTATGGCGATAACATGAATCAGAGCGTCGTTCATGAGCCTAATGAACGTTTGTTTGGGCCCAAAAAGATGTGTCTGCGGGGCTGTTTTCAGGTTGAGAAGAAAGGCAAACTCAAAGACCTCATCCAATAGGTTCAAGACGCCCCGGCCGTCCACAGATGGCTACGAACACCTGATCGGACGAGTTTACCAGTCCGTCAGGAATGCGGGTCAGAGCGGACAGAGCGGCTGGCTTTGGCCGCATAAGCCAAACTGCAGTCGTGCCAAAGGCATGCCCTGATGGACGGCTGTTGACCCGCCGCTGACAGTCGGGCTGATCTTCCAAACTGTGTTGTTGGGTAATTGATCTTGAGTTGACCACGCAACCCTTCCTGACAGATTCAAGGGCTGCCGCGACCATGACTCCCGGGCAGATTGTTGAGGCTGAGCGATTAAACCAGCGATGGTGAACCGATACGGATTGACTGCTTTTGTGCGAAGCGCCTAATCGAGAGTCGGCGCCGGATGGCGAGCATATCAATGCAGAACATATGACCAGGTAATTTCAGGCGGTAGGGTGTTTGCTGTCTGGTTCTCGAGCTATTGAAGTGAATATAGATGAGTCCTAAGATTCCATTTCGAAACTCGAAGCGCGGCGATGTCATGGACGTGACGCTCATACATGATCCCGCAAACCGCCGAACTTGCGGACGTTAGGGTGCCAGATTAGACCGGATGACGAGTATTGAACCGGACTCTACCTGAACTCTGCGCGTTTCTGTAATTACCTTTGGATGTCGAACAGATGAAAGAACGCGACGCCCTTTACTACCCCTACATTCACGTGCGGGACATCAATTGGCTCAAGGGCACTTTGCTGTGCTTCCCGCACGTGTTCCGAATGGTGCCCAGCGGCTTCTCAGTCAATGACACTAAAGAAGCGCGCCCGTTTAGCAGGACGAAGGGCCGACAGAAACGGCCGCTACTCGACGAAGCGCGGCTCGAAAGCGGAGCGGTGTGGCAGGCGCAGGATAAATTTAGGAAGAGACTCGAAATTGACTACGAAAACGCAGGAACGCAGCTACACGAGAAATTCTCGCTAGTGCGGGCCAGAAGAGAATACGCAGATGGGGAAAACGCATTCCAGATACACCGGGGAAAATTCTCCTCTGATCTCTTAGATTTTCTTAAATTTAGCAGCCTCGCATGGGAACCATCTATTCCTAACCGGAAATATCACTGGGTCGCAGTGCATCCGATACTCGGCGAAGCCTTCATGTCGACAATGGCGGCGGCTGTGGCAAAGAATGATGGACTGGACATCGTTACTAGTTCTGGCCCTGTCCATGCAGCGCTCGCTCTGAAGAACGAAGATGCGATCTACGATCGACTTGTAAGGGGGCGCCAGCTGTTCGCGAAGCCGAAAGAATCCGAGGTCTCGAACCATCTGCTCGAGCTGGTGATACAAACACGATTTGATGCGTCCCAACTTACCGCTAAAGACATTGCTAGTATGTCGAAAGACCGCGAAGGATTGTTCACGCTGAAGGAAGAGATCGGCAATATGGCTGCCAAAATTCCAGCGATGGAGAACCGTGCGCGACGAGACAAGTACCTGAGCGAGGCAGCGGATGAAGTAATTGAGCGCTGGCAAGAGAGCAAAAGGGGAATGTCGAAGTTCGCCCGTCGTTTCTTTGGGAACGGCCTAGGAGCCAACGCGGGTGATTTTCTAAAGACTCTAGCGAAGTCGGTCGCGGGAGGAAGTGTTACTGGAGCGGTGGCAGGCCCTGCAGCGTCAGCAACGGCTTCGACAGCTTTTGTGGGGGGCCTGACGCTGCCAGTATTTCTGGGTGCAGGGGCGGGCTTGGCAGTCGGGGTACTGATTCATGGAGTTTCTACGGCCGCCAAGCTTTACGAAGAGGAGGCGAAGAGTTCTTACCGTTACTTGTCGCGCATTGAAAAAGGAGGAGCGACCTTAGTAGTTTCGGCACCTAAGGGAAAAAAAAACAAAGGGACCTTATAGCGAAAGCATGGCCGGTGTCTCAAAGGCACGCACTTTCGGTCTGCTGTTGGCTGAGGCTGTTGAAGAACTCCGGTGGCGACCACCCTGCCGAAAGAATGGAATCGAAACCGCAATCTCAGTGAATCGTTCTTTCCCTTGAGGATCGTTGGGCGTTTCAATCTTGCGTCTCGGACCCCTCAAAATAGTTCTTCAACAGCCTCGGCTATGAATGCCCGTTCGCACCAGTCCAGTAGCTGGGCAGGAAAGCGGCTCGGAGCAAACGGTGTGGCTGGGTGTGTCAGCTGTCGACCATTTAGCTGCCGGCTCAGAGAAATTGCCGGATGGGCAGTCGTGACCCAATGTATGGACCGGCTGCTTATCGCAAGAGAGATTCTGCTGGATATCGGAAGTCGCTGATTTGTATCCGGCCTGTTTGATCGGCTCGCGGGCCGTGGCCATGATGGGAATACGCACGCGCCATTGGTCTCATTAGCGGACAGGTTGACCAGCAACCATTCGGGTCATCAGACTTTGGGTGCGTTTCTTGGTCCGTTCCATGCAGTCATCTCAATCGCGTACTCGGGTGAGGCTTTGGCGAGTTAGACCGCGGTCACCTCGCTACGGTTGCTGTCGAACGCCTTGCCGTTCCTGAGAACACTCCGGGCAATGCGAGCGAGCTTGTTGGCGAGCGCCGCGGCCAGTTTGTTCTTGTGCATTCTCTGGGATGCCTGCTCCAGCCACGGCCCGAAAATGAACCTCTCCCAATTGTGGGGCCGCATCAGGATGATGTGAGCCTCCTGCACGAACAAAGTGCGTAGATATCTGCTGCCACGCTTCGAGATACGGCCCAGGATGGGCTTGCCACCGGTGCTGTATTGCCGTGGAACGAGACCGAGCCAGGCGCCGAAGTCGCGTCCTCTGTCGAACGCCTCACCGGTTCCGATGGCCGCCACCAGGGCCGTCGATATGATCGGACCGATGCAAGGAACGCTCATCAACCGCTGACAGCTGGCCTCGCGCTTGCTAATCAACTCGATCTCGCTTGTCGTGCTCTCAATGCGCTCGTCGAGCCAGAGCCAGTCTTCATAGAGCCCGACGATGATGTCGCTCATGCGCGGCGATATCTCGTCCTCTCGAGTCTGCAGAATGGCAAACAGCGACACGCGAAGCGCATGCGCCCCGCTTCGCACCGCTATGCCCTGCTCGATCAAAAAGGCGCGGATCTGATTGATCGTCGCCGTCCTGCGCGAAACCAGTCGTGCCCGCACCCGATGGAGCGCCTGCAAGTCCAACTGATCCTGGGTCTTCTCGCGAACACAGCGAAGATTGGAGCGCAGCGCGGCCTCGGCATCGTTGTAGTCGTTTTTCTGCCCCTTGATGAAAGGCTTGGTGTACTTCGCCGGCATGATCCGCGGTTCGAACCCCAACTCGCGCAGGCTTCGGCTGACAAAATGCGCGCTCAAGCACGCTTCCATGCCAACAATGCAGACTGGCAGCTTCTTGAACTCGGCCACCAAGGACAGACGCCTGATCTTCCGCCGTAGGACGATTTTGCCGTCCCCATCGAACCCGACAAGGTGGAACACGTCCTTGCCAATATCGCTGCCGACACACGCCAACTCTGAGCCGGCCTTCTTCGACGCATTTGCCATGGAATGCTGCTCCTATCGTTCGCAGGTCGAAGTCTTCTCAGACTAACCTGCTGCCGCTGGGGAGCAGCCGGTCCATCCCATTAATGGAAGTTCCTCGCGTTTATAACCTTGCCACGTTGACGTTATCGCCAGCGGCCTCCCGGGCGATCTCGACCAAGTGCTTGTGGTGGGTGAAATAGAGGACCTGCGTCTGTCGTCCAAGCTCCGCGAGCACCTGAAAGCCCGCATTCGCCCGATCGTCGTCGAAATTTACCAGGAGATCGTCTGCGACGAACGGCATTGCCGGCTCGTCCTGAAGACGCAGCTTCGTGGCCGCCAGACGAAGCGCCAAGAAGAGCTGATCTTCGGTTCCGGAGGAGAGAGCATCGATTCCAACCAAGCGCCCGTCGGCGCGCCGAGCGAGCAGGGTCGGCGGCGTGGTGCCGATGTCTACCTGCAGATCTGCGAAGCTACCTTGGGTAAGGACTTGGAAGAGGGGAGCCGCCTCTTTGAGAAGGGGGCTGCGATTCTCGGCCTGATAACGGTCGATGGCCCAGCGCAGCATCCGCGCCTGAATGAACATGTCGATATATTCGTCGGCAGCGTCGACGATGACGGACAGCGCACGCTGCCTTTCCTCCTCTGCATGGCTTGCCCCACTGCCGTCGAGATCACCGCCGGTGATGGCGGCCATTGCGTCGGAGGCCTCCTTGAAAGCGTCTCGGGTAGCGATCCTCTGGCGGTCGGCTTCCTCTATTTCACTTTCAAGTTCGGCAAGCCGAATATCCCGCTGCTCGGCGGGCGTTTCCTCCATGGCGGTGCGCAGTTTGTCGATGCTGGCGCCATCGGAAACGTCAAGCGCTTCCCGGCGCGCGGCCTCGAGGCGCATCTCCGCATCGCGACGAGCGTCAGAGACTTCGACGGCCGCGGCCACGGCATTGAGATCGCGCCTGTCATCGATGCCGGCGGCTGCGAACACCGGCGCCAAGTCTGCGAGCACGTGTTCATTCTGGTTTGCTAGATCCTCGATATCCTTTTCGAGATCTTCTATGTCCGATTCGATTCTTTGGATTGCGGCCGCAAGCTCGCGGGCTGCCGCGAGACGCTCCTGAAGCCCTTTCGAAATCAGCGGCGCGCCCTCGTCGAGGGCTTCCGGCAAGAGCTTTGCCGCGAGAGCCGTTGCCGCCGCCTTGAAGGCGTTCAGGTCCCGTCGCATGGTCGCGATGTTTTTGGTTTCTATCTGGGCGGCCTCATCGAGCGCGCGCTCGATCTCCTCCATGCGCTCGAGCGCGGTCTCAGCAGCCTCAAGTCCCGTTGTTCCGGGCAAGGAGCAGGCCGCAAGTGCGCTTGTCCAAGCCTCCCGCCAAGTTGTCAACTGACTAGTCGCGGATTCGAGTGCCGTTGCCGCCTTGCGCTCCAGTCGCGCCTTCTCAGTTTGTTCCTTGGTCAGACGGTCATGTTCTCTGGCTGCCGCGCGGCCCTCCTCCAGGCGCTCGCGCCCTTGGCGCAGCAAGGCGCCTAACTCGGCAGAGATTGTCTCGGCCGCCCCCTCTGCATAGTCCTTCAGGGTGGCCTGCAGAGAGGCAACAGCTTGGGCAACTCGCTTGGCGAACGCTCCCTGCTCTTCCTTGGCCGCGATCTCTTGTTGCCAAGCCTCCAGAGTTTCCTCCCGTGCCACGAGCCAATCACGGTAGGCGACGGGAGTCATTCCGGTGAGCCCCATGGCCTGGGTTCGGGTGCGCCATTCTTCAGCCGCCTTCTCCAGCGCGTTCCGGACTCTATCGCACCTTTGCGTCGCGGCATCGATGCGAGCACCAAGGCGATCGGCGGCGATTTCCTTCTCCTCGACTGCCGCGACGGCCTGGGCGCCGTCGAAACGGCGGTCGGCGACGCCGTCCGCAGATTCTAGGAGCGAGGTGAATTCATCCGCGGCCGACGCAATGGCCGCGCGCCCGTGGCGCATGTCGCCCCAGAGGCCATCTCGGGCTGCACGGGCTGCCTCGAGTGTCTCACGATCGACGATCTCTCGCTGTGCACGTCGCCGCCCCAACTCGGCTTCTTCCTCCTTGAGCTCGGCTGATGCCTCGACGATTCTGCGCTCGTGATCCTCGATCTGCCGCTCCAGTCCTTCAACGGCCTCGATAAGCCGGACCACCTCGTTAGCGTCAATTGTCGGCAATGCCGCCAACTCCTCGGGCCGCCCAGGCCAGGGGCGCAGGCGCTGAGCCAGCGCTGCTGTCTTGCGGCGGGCCTCTTCATCCGCACGGCGTAAGGCATCGCGGCGCTCTTCCACGTCTCCGAGCCTCTCTCCCTTGGCAACCGTGTCCTCCAGGCCCGGCGGGGGAGTTAGTTGGTCTGGCAGCGCTGCAAGCGCCTCATTGACCTGCTCAAGATCGTCTTTTGCCTGCTCCGCCTTTTCCTGAGCGGCGCTCTCCGCGGTCTCAAGCGCAGCGAACCGCTCCTTGAGGCTTCGCAGTTCGCGCCGTGCGGGTGCCGCGGGCAGGAGAGAGGCAAGATCGTCCCGGTTTTTAGCGCTCCAGCCCAGCCGCTTGGCCGTCTCCAGCGCTCGGGCGGTGTGGCCCTCGACTTCCACCGTTCGTTTCGTGATCTGATTGGGAAAATCTCGCACCGCGATGGTCGTTTCCACAAGTGCGTCTATTTCGTCTGCGGTGGCGAGGACTGCGCCGTCGGGATGGATGTCCTCGCGCTGACACCGATCCTGCGCGAGCTTCTCCCGATCATGCTTTAACCTACTGTCCAGGCCTGCAATCGTGCGCTGCGCCGTCTCCAGACGGGCCCGGGCATCTTCGGGGAGCAGCGGTGGCAGGACGCCATCGCCGGCGAGATCGGCGAGCCGCTGCTCTACATCGGTCACCCGATTAACCGAAGGAGCGGCGGCACGCAACCGCCCCAGTTGTCGTCGCTCCGCATCGAGCTCGGCGTATCTGCGGGCAGCCGAGTCGCGTGCCTTCTCGGCTGCGCGCTTTTCGCGGCGGCGCTTTTCGTAAGTCGGACCGGTGACGGTTTCGGACCGGAGCAGCTTCTCCGTTTCTTTCGCCTTCCTCTCCGCTCGGCTGATCGTCGTCTGGGAGCGTCGGTCACGCTTCCAAAGCTCTGCAACCCGGGCTTCGAGGGCAACTTGGCGCTCGTGGAAATCTGCAATGCCGCTCGCGGCTTCGAATAGAATTTGTGAAAAGTCAGAGCGATTCTCGACGACCCGGCGACCACCCGCCACAAGCATCTCGTGGTCCAGGGCGAAGAGGCGCTCGTACCCGTCGCGATCGAGGCCGCCGAACAGGCTCGCCAGCCGATTCTCTGGGATGACGGCATCATCCGGCCCCCGAAGCGTCGCCTTGTTCGCCTTGATGCGTTTGAGCTGCTCGACGCCCCCCTCGTGATCAATCTCGGCTCCGATCACCATATCGGGTTTTGCGTGCAAGAAGTCGTAGGGACTCCGGTGTTGGATACCGAATAAAAAGTCGCTGATTGCCACACGGAAGGTCGATTTGCCAGTCTCGTTACCGCCGACAACGATGTGCAGGTCCGGCGCTTCGCCGTCCGGTGCTGGAAACGATAGCTGCCGATCGGTGAAATGGCCAAACCGGGTGAGATCAAACAAACGGAAACGCATCTCAATCCCGTGCGAGGTAATCGATGAGGGAGACACTGGCGTCGCCCAATAAGGCCTCAGTCGACTCCGTTTCGATAGCGGCGACGGAATCTGGTCGAAGCTCGCTCAACTCTCGCACTGCGTCCGACGGAAGATGGCCGAGAAGATCCCGGAGGCCTGTCTGGATATCGGCCAACAGCTCGGGGTCATTTGGGGCGTCAGTCATGTAAGACTGGATCTGGGCGAGAGCGTCGTGACGTTCCGTGCGTGCAGGGGAGTCGGAGGGCGGTGAGGTGGCGAGGCGCACCTTTTCTATGTATAGGCCCGCTGGATCGATCGATACGGCCTGTCCGAGTGCTTCGTTGCGCACACTCTCATGCTGGAGTCGAAGGTGTCCGTTGAGCCGGGTTTCGCCCTTCAGCGTGAGGCGTACGGCGAGCAGGCGCTCAGAGGTGGGTGCGTCGGCCCCAATGACCGCCTCGCGAAGAGACTCCCCGATCTTTCGGGCGATGTCCTCCATCTGTTCGACGCCCCTAACGTCGACCGCAAGGGAATGCCAGCGCACGACATCGACTATAAGGCGTTCCAGACGTGGGCCGCCATCGCCGATCTCGACGACCAACGCTCCTTTTTGGCCTGTCTCGCGGGCGTGGCGACCTTGCAGGACGCCGGGAAAGGCGATAGTTCCGCCCTCGGCGGACGTGCCTTCTGCAAGCACATTGTACTCGTGTACATGGCCGAGTGCCCAGTAGTCGTAGCCCTTGGCACGCAGCTCGCCGACGGTGCAAGGAGCGTAAGTGGCGTGGCTGGCATACCCTTCAAGGGCAGTATGAAGAACCCCAATATTGATCCGGCCGGATCTCGGCTCCGGATAGGCGAGGGCGATGTTATCGGTGACTTCCGGACGTGAAAAGCTCTGACCATGCAGGACTACGCCAAGCTCAGGGATCTCAATGCTCTCCGGTTGCTTCGCGTCAAAGACCTTGACGCAGTCGGGGAGGGAGAGGGCCTGGGTGATGCGACTTGCGGCGTCGTGGTTGCCCCTGATCATGAAGACCGAAATACCGGCGGCACCAAGCCGGCCAGTCTCTTGGACGAAGAACAGTCCAGTTCCGATGTCCTGCCACTCGCCGTCCCAAACATCTCCGGCGAGCACGACGAAGTCCACGTCCCGCTCGATCGCAATATCTATCAGTGCCGAAAAAGCCCGCCGAGAGGCACTCCGAACCTCGTCGAGCGGCGCACCCTCATAGTCCGGCAGGCCGCGCAGCGGACTGTCGAGATGAAGATCTGCTACGTGCAGGAAAGTAACCATCACGACGGACCATGATCTTAGGAGGGGACCCTACGATACTTTCGCGCTGGCGAGCGAAAGGGCAAGCGGCAGTTTGGTTGATGCTTCCGTAGTTGTCTAGCTCCAGCGGTGGAGTGCGGCTTGCGCCAACTTGGAGATGCTGCACAGGGCCGGGCAACCGCAGGCTCCGGCATCGCTCCAAGGCAGGAGGCAGTATTTCCGTGCCTGGCTAAGGAGCGAAGTTCCAGCTGATCTCCGAGTGCGTCCGCTTTTCGTCGTTGCTTGACCTGATCGGCTCAGACCATAGCGATGCCTTGGGGTTCCTGTGTTGGAGGGACGCCCCTGTGTAGGGGACATCCCTGTGTACATAGTCTTCCGTGTATAAATACGATGGTATACAAGAGCGACGGTGTATAGATAGGACAGTGTATAGGTAGAATAGTCTACGAATACCACGAAGTACTGGTAATGAGTTGTGCAATAACTATGATAATTCCCATTTTTTCTAAAAATAATTTCGAGTAGGCTTACTTTTACTTGTCAGAAGCGTTAGAACATCCTATGTGAGTGGCGATCGGCCTCGCTCCGGCGCCTTCTTCGCCGTTTCGCCAAAGGAGAACTCTCGAACGCATGGCAGATCTCGCGACTTCACACGATTCCCTCCACCGGTCGTCCAGAGGTTTGTGGCCGCTGATCGCCAGGGCGCTCTGCGACCTGGCGTACATGGGCCGATCTGGCCGTTGGACTTTTGGTCGAATGCCGAACACCGGAAGCCTCCGCTGGCGCCTCGCCAGCTCGGCCGCTGCCGATGGTGCCTCGAGGCAATCGAGCCCTGCATGAAGGCGGACGGCACGCCGCACGCGAGGCAATGGAGTATGCATCCCGAATGCGCCTTCGAATATTGGGCGGCCGCCAATCAATCGGACTTTTACCGAGACCTTGTCGGTCGCGACGGCGAGAAATGCGCCGATTGCGGTTGCGGGCCTAGCAATGATCCGACCTCTTGGGAGCGTGACTAGGCGCTTGAGGTCGACCATGAGGTCCCATTGTGGAGGGTCGCGCATTTACCGCACAAGGTGCGCCGTTCGTCCTTCCTGTTGTCCAATCTCAAGTTACGTTGCGCCGAATGCCACAAGGCGAAGAGTTCCCGCGAGGCGGCCGAGCGCAGCGGCACGAGTCTTTGCACAGAGACTGCCGATCTGTTCGGCTGCAACCCATTTCAGCCGCTCTGAACGCGATCTCATGCAATTATGTTCACGAGTTCCGCACTTGGGGTCCCAGCAATTACTCGGACATCGATGCGGCGTTGGTGTTGCAGTCCGTTGAACAGCCAAACCAATAGCCAGCCGGGAATAGCCCGCGGTGCTTGCATGTACTCATTCTTGCCCGTCGTCGGTTCAGCGTCGCAGAGCTGATGCGCATTGGACAATGCAAAGTGGGAGGAACCTGACCCGAACTGACGACGAACCAAGAGCCCGACCGCTAATCCTCATACTGATGCCTGTGGGAATTCGCGAGGTGTCCTTCGCCCCCTGAGGCATGTCAATGCGGAATTCGAGGAGAGCGAGGCAGGCTCATCCGATGACCTGTTACAGGAAGACCCGGTTGCTGGCCGCCCTGTTGGGGTTCCTCTTTTGGACGCTGGCTGGTCATGGCCAGTCTGACGCTCTGCGTACTGCATATGATCGGGCCGAGGCGTTGTCCGAGCAAGGCCGATACGAGGAGGCTGTTCCTCTAGCGGAAAAGGCGTGGCAGCTCCGTGAGCGGGAGTTCGGCGCCAAAGACCCCAGAACAGTGCCGTTGCTCTTTACTTTGGCAGATGTCTACGTCGCCCAAGCACGTTATGCTGAGGCCGAGCCGCTTATCAATCGGTACTTGGCGATCCTTGAGGGCGTTGTGGGGGCCGATCACCCGGACGTCGCCTTCGCCCTCAACAACCTGGCGGGCTCTATCGAGCCCAAGGCCGCTATGCCGAGGCTGAGCCGCTATATGAGCGCGCCCTGGTGATCGCGGAAAGGGCCCTGGGACCCGAGCACCCTCACGTGGCCACTAGCTTGGAGAGCTTTGCCGTACTACTCCGACAGACCGGGCGCGCCGATGAGGCAGTGAGGATGGAATCTCGCGCCGGGACAATCCGTGCGACGTACCAATGAGCGGTTTGGTCTAGCACACGGCCAAGAGGTCGCGACTTCCGGATATGGCTATTGATTGTCTGACTGATCGCCACATTTGGCCGACCGATTTCCGATCCGATTGCCGACATCGGCTCGCCTCGAGGCGCTTCGCGCTCCACCAGCTGGCCTTTTGAGGGTCCCGTTGGGGCACACCAGAATGCCGCCAGCTCGGCCGCCCGGTAATCGCGGTCGCTCAAGCTTGAGAAGCTGTCGCACCGTGCGTGGTCGGTACAATTCTTGAGTTGATCGCGTGCAAACCACCAGATCCGCGGATTCCAGAAACTTCGATCACATTCTTGTGACCTCAGTTGTGACCTTATGCGATCTGGCGAGGAGCAAAAGCCGGCTAAGTATTTGATTTTGTGGTGCCGGATGCAGGATTCGAACCCGCGACCCCCTGATTACAAATCAGGTGCTCTACCAACTGAGCTAATCCGGCGCCGAATTGGGCGGCACAGTACCGCCGTCATTGTGGTGCGGCAAGAGATTGCGCCGCCGCAAGACTTCTAAAGCCGGGTCTTTAAGAAATGCCTTCCGCGGCGGCGGCCCACCGATTTCCCACCCTTCGATCGAGCCGGTGAAATCGTCGCGCGGCGGTGCTACGATCCACGGTGAGACGGGGCGGGCGCCATGCGATCCGCCTCCTGCCGACCGAACTGCGGGGTCTTTCCTGCCGCGCGGGACCGGGGCGGCCAATAATCCTTAGGAGGCATCAATGGCCATCAAGCATCTGCAAGTCACCGTGGCGGCCGCGGCGTTGCTCGCCGCCGGCGCCGCCATCCCGGCCCAGGCCGAGACCGTTGAGCTTCGGCTCATGGAGACCACCGACATCCATGTCCATTTGGTCAATTACGACTATTACCGCGATCGGCAGGACGACACCGTTGGCCTCGCCAAGATCGCCACATTGCTGGAGCAGGCCCGGGCCGAGGTGGACAATGCCATTCTGTTCGACAATGGCGACCTGATCCAGGGCAACCCGATGGGCGACTACATGGCCAATATCCGGGGGCTGGAGCCGGGCGAGGTGCATCCGGTCTACAAGGCCATGAACCTGCTGGATTACGCGGTCGGCAATCTGGGCAATCACGAGTTCAACTACGGCGTCGAGTTCCTGGAGACCAGCCTGGCGGGCGCCGGCTTCCCCTACGTCTCCGCAAATGTCTACATCGACGATGGCGACGACGATCCGTCGAACGACCAGACCTTCATCGATCCCTACATCATCCTCGACCGCACCGTGACCGATACCGCCGGCGCGGAACAAACGATCAGGATCGGCGTGATCGGCTTCACCCCGCCGCAGATCACGGTCTGGGACCGCGCCAATCTGCAGGGCCGGTTGATCGCCAAGGACATCGTCGAGACGGCGGAACACTTCGTGCCGCAGATGAAGGCCGAGGGCGCGGACATCGTCGTGGCGGTGCCGCATTCGGCGCTGGGCGCCACCTCCGGCCGCGAGGGCATGGAGGAGAACGCCAGCTTCTTCCTGAGCGAGGTGGAGGGCATCGACGCCATCCTGTTCGGCCATGCCCACCGGGTATTCCCAAGCGACGAGTTCGCCGCGCTGGACGGCGTCGACGTTGCCGCCGGCACCGTGAACGGCGTGCCCTCGGTCATGCCCGGCTTCTGGGGCAGTCATCTGGGCATCATCGATCTGACCCTGGAGGTCGCCGACGGCGCATGGTCGGTGGCCGCCGCCAAGGTCGAGAACCGGCCGATCTACACCCGCGACGGCCGCACCGTGGTGTCCCTGGTCGATCCCAACGAGGAGATCCTGGCGGCGGTGGCCGAGGAGCATCAGGCGACGCTCGACTTCGTGCGCGCCGCGGTCGGCCGCACCACGGCGCCGATCAACAGCTATTTCGCCCTGGTCGCCGACGACCCGTCGATCCAGATCGTGACCGATGCCCAGACCTGGTATGTAGAGGCGCTGATCGAGGGTTCCGACTATGACGGCATTCCGGTGCTGTCGGCCGGTGCGCCGTTCAAGGCCGGCGGCCGTGGCGGGCCGGAATACTATACCGACGTTCCGGCTGGCGAGATCGCCATCAAGAACGTCGCCGACCTCTACCTCTATCCCAACACTGTCCGGGCGGTTCTGCTGAACGGCGCCCAGGTGAAGGACTGGCTGGAGATGTCGGCCAACATGTTCAACACCATCGACCCGGCGTCCGACGCTGAGCAGGCGCTGCTGAACCCGGACTTCCCGTCTTACAATTTCGACGTGATCGACGGCGTCACCTATCAGGTCGACGTCAGCCAGCCGCCGAAATTCGCCACCGACGGCAGCCTGGCCAATCCGGATTCGAGCCGTATCGTGGATCTTGCCTTCCAGGGACAGCCGATCGACCCGGAACAGATGTTCGTGGTCGCCACCAACAACTACCGGGCCGGCGGCGGCGGCAAGTTCCCGCATCTCGACGGAAGCAACATCATTATCGAGGCGCCGGACACCAATCGCGACGTCATCGTCCGCTACTTGATTCAGAAGGGCGAGATCGACCCGTCTGCCGACGACAACTGGTCGCTGGCGCCGGTCGGCGGCGAAGTGGCGGTGACCTTCGAGAGCGGCCCGGCGGCGCAAGCCTATCTGGAGGGCCGCACCGATGTGGAGCCGGTCGGCACCAACGATGCCGGCTTCTCGGTCTATCGGCTGGATCTGGGAACGGCGCCGTCGAACTGATTGGCAACAATATGGGGCGGCCGGGCCTCCGGTCGCCCCAGCTGCCCCGGACTACCGATTGAAGGCGGATTGACGGCCGGAGCTGGTAACGCTCTTGCCGCTCATGAAAACCGCCGCGACGGCCATCACATAGTTGTCGACCGCCTCATGCCAGGCGTTGGCGTCCTGGGTCGACATCGACTTGATGGTGCCAGGCGGGCAGCCTGCAATTCGTCCAGCGTCCCGAGCAGGTCTTGCTGGCTCGCATCCTTCGACACCACCTGCTTCTTACTGCCCACGACCGATTTGCTGGCCTTGCCGGACTGATTTGAGCCGACATTCGGAAAGGGCGCCGGAACCGCAGGGGCAGGGGGCCCGGGCGTCTTGCAGACATCGGGAAATGCAAGCACGGCGCCGCCCTTGTATGTCGAGGCTGGGAACATGATCAGGCACTCCAATTTGCTTTGCTTTGGAAGCATTTTAGGTGGCCGGGCGCTCCCGCGCCAGTTCATAAAGTGCAACCGCCGCCGCGTTGGAGACGTTGAGACTGCCGATCGGGCCGCCGGTCGGCAGCCGGGCCAGCGCATCGCAGGTGTCGCGGGTCAGATGCCTGAGGCCGGGCCCCTCGGCGCCCAGGACGATGGCGATCTTTGCCGCCTGGTCGACGGCGTTTGCAAGATCGGTTTGCGTCTCTTCGGCCAGCCCGATGCAGCGGAATCCGAACTCCTTCAGTCGTTCCAGCGCTTGGGCCAGATTGCGGACCCGCACCATGGGCACGTGCTCGACCGCGCCGGAAGCCGATTTGGCAAGCGTGCCGGTGATCTCCGGCGTGTGCCGGTCGGTGACGATCATGGCGAGCGCGCCGAATGCCGCGGCCGAGCGCAGGATGGCGCCGATATTGTGCGGGTCGGTGACCCGGTCGAGCACGATGACCGCGGTGGAAGCCCTGACCTCTGCCGCGCGGCCGACATCCTCGAGATCGGTTGGCGGCAGTGGCTCGGCGTCCAGCACGACGCCCTGGTGCACGGCGCCGGCGCCGACCAGCTTGTCGAGCCTGCCGCGTTGCACGATCTCTGGGGCCGGCCGGTTCAGGCCGTCGGACCGGGCCTGATCGACGGCCGTGGCGATGGACCGCAGGCCCGAATCCGTCGCCCAAAGCCGTCGGCACCGGCGATCGGGATTGAGCCATGCTTCGCGCACCGCATGGAGCCCGAACAGCCGACCGTCGGGTCCGGCCAAGGATTTTGGGGACCCGGAGCGCGGCCGCTGCGGCTTATGACGGCCTGCTGGTCGCGCTCGCGGTGGTCCTGAACGGGGCGGTGCTGTTGGCATGAAGGCTCCAAGGGTTCGGCCGGCCCCCTTATCGGCGGGATCGCGGCGGTCGCCGGTTTATGACGCCACGCCGTGGCGGCCGCAACGGCGGTATTGATCGCCGCCGACGCATTGCGGGTGATCGTCCCGGCATTTGCCCGGATAATCGGTTGACAACACGCGGCAAAAACCCGTAATTCCCGCACGCCGTTCTGCCGGTTCCATGCCGGCGGCATGGAGGGGTGCCCGAGTGGTTAAAGGGGACGGGCTGTAAACCCGTTGGCTTAGCCTACGTTGGTTCGAATCCAACCCCCTCCACCATATCCAGGGTCCGGCCGGTGGCGACTCGTCGCCAATCTGGGCGGGTGTAGCTCAATGGTAGAGCTCCAGCCTTCCAAGCTGGCTATGGGGGTTCGATTCCCCTCACCCGCTCCAATCGGACGGGCCCAGGGCAGGCGGTGCAGTCGTATGGGATCCTCTTGAGACAGTCGGTCGACGGGAATTACGAAAATGGCGAAGGCGAAGTTTGAGCGTACGAAGCCGCACGCGAATATCGGAACGATTGGTCATGTTGATCATGGCAAGACGACGCTGACGGCGGCGATCACGAAGGTGCTGGCTGAGGCTGGCGGCGCCGAGTTCACGGCGTATGACCAGATCGACAAGGCGCCTGAGGAGAAGGCGCGTGGGATCACGATCTCCACGGCGCATGTGGAGTATGAGACGGCGAACCGTCACTACGCCCATGTCGACTGCCCTGGCCATGCCGACTATGTGAAGAACATGATCACCGGTGCGGCGCAGATGGACGGCGCGATCCTGGTGGTGAGTGCGGCGGACGGCCCGATGCCGCAGACCCGCGAGCACATCCTGCTGGCGCGCCAGGTGGGCGTGCCGGCGATCGTGGTGTACCTGAACAAGGTGGACCAGGTGGATGACGAGGAGCTTCTGGAGCTGGTCGAGCTTGAGGTTCGCGAGCTGCTGTCGAGCTACGACTTCCCGGGCGACGACATTCCGATCGTGAAGGGCTCGGCCCTGGCGGCGCTTGAGGACAAGGACGAGGAGACCGGCAAGGGCTCGGTGCTGGCGCTGATGGAAGAGGTCGACAAGTACATCCCGACGCCGGACCGTCCGAAGGACCTGCCGTTCCTGATGCCGATCGAGGATGTGTTCTCGATCTCGGGCCGTGGCACGGTTGTGACCGGTCGTGTGGAGCGCGGCATCGTGAAGGTCGGCGAGGAGATCGAGATCGTCGGCATCAAGGACACGGTGAAGACGGTGTGCACCGGTGTTGAGATGTTCCGCAAGCTGCTGGACCAGGGCGAGGCGGGCGACAACATCGGCGCCTTGCTGCGCGGCACCAAGCGCGAGGATGTGGAGCGCGGCCAGGTCCTGGCGAAGCCGGGATCGATCACGCCGCACACCAAGTTCAAGGCGGAGGCTTACATCCTGACCAAGGAGGAGGGCGGTCGTCACACCCGTTCTTCACCAACTACCGTCCGCAGTTCTACTTCCGGACGACGGATGTGACCGGTGTGGTGCACCTGCCGGAAGGCACCGAGATGGTGATGCCGGGGGACAACACGACGATGGACGGTGGAGCTGATCGCGCCGATCGCCATGGATGAGGGCCTGCGCTTCGCGATCCGCGAAGGCGGCCGCACCGTCGGCGCCGGCGTCGTCGCTTCCATCATCGAATAACGGCGGCGACCCGTCGCCGACAAGTTCGCCGGGACCGTCGTGCCTTCGGGCGCGGCGGTCTTGGCATGTCATGCCTGTTGCAACTTGGGTAGGAACTCGCTAAAACCCCGCACCGTTTTCAGTCGATCGCGATTGTTTGCGCGCCCAGGCGTATTGCCGGGCGCTTGTGTCGTGGCCGAGGCGATGGAGGAGTGTAGCTCAATTGGTAGAGCACCGGTCTCCAAAACCGGGGGCTGTGGGTTCGAGTCCCTCCACTCCTGCCAACATGCAAAACGGTACGGAATTGATTAGGACCCAGAAGGGCCAAGAGTAGACACACCGGCTATGGCAAAGAGCAATCCCCTGCAGTTCTTCCGGCAGGTCAACCAGGAACGCACCAAGGTCACCTGGCCGTCCCGCAAGGAAACGACGGTGACCACCGTCATGGTGTTCATCTTCGTGGCCATCATGTCGGTGTTCTTCCTGTTGGTCGATCAGGTCGCGTCCTGGCTGGTGCGCCTTGTCATCGGGCTGGGGGCCTGACCCATGGCGATGCGGTGGTACGTTGTTCACGTCTATTCCGGCTTCGAGAAGCGAGTCGCGGAGTCGATCCGCGAGCAGGCGGAGCAGAAAGGGCTGAGCGAGTTCGTCGAGGAAGTCTCGGTACCGACCGAAGAGGTCGTCGAGATGCGCCGCGGCCAGAAGGTCAATGCCGAACGCAAGTTCTTCCCGGGCTATGTGCTGGTCAAGATGGACCTGACCGACGAAGCCTGGCAGCTGGTGAAGAACACGCCGAAGGTGACCGGGTTCCTGGGCGCCCGAGGCAAGCCGACGCCGATCTCAGACGCCGAGGCCGACCGCATCGTGAAGCAGGTGCAGGAAGGCATCGAACGGCCGAAGCCGTCGATCACCTTCGAGATCGGCGAGCAGGTGCGGGTCTGCGATGGTCCGTTCACCTCGTTCAACGGGCTGGTTGAAGAGGTCGACGAAGAGCGGGCCCGGCTCAAGGTCGCGGTCTCGATTTTCGGCCGGGCGACGCCGGTGGAACTGGAATACGGCCAGGTCGAAAAGACCTGACCAGTTGGCGGCGAACGCGCCGCTTGAATTGCGCGGGAGACGGCCCCGGAAGTCCATGGGGTGGTCGTACCGCGCGTCCCGGCGCCCGAATGGGCGCGCATGTTTGAGGGATAGGACATGGCGAAGAAGGTTATCGGCCTGATCAAGCTGGAAGTGCCGGCCGGCGCGGCGAATCCGTCGCCGCCGATCGGGCCCGCATTGGGCCAGCGCGGCCTCAACATCATGGAGTTCTGCAAGGCGTTCAACGCCCAGACGCAGAACATGGAGAAGGGGATGCCGATCCCGGTGGTGATCACCGCCTATGCGGATCGCTCGTTCACCTTCATCACCAAGACGCCGCCGGCAAGCTTCTTCCTGAAGAAGGCCGCCGGACTGCCGAAGGGCGGATCCGAGCCTGGCCGCGGCTTCGCCGGCAAGGTGACGATGGCGCAGTGCCGTGAGATCGCAGAGTCGAAGATGGCTGATCTGAACGCCAACGACATCGACGCGGCCGCCGAGATGATCAAGGGTTCGGCCCGGTCGATGGGCCTGGAAGTGGTGGAGTAGGGGCATGGCAAGGACTTCCAAGAGATCTCGCCAGGTGCGCGATGGGATCGACCCGGCTCAGACCCTGGCTTTGGACGAGGCGGTCAAGCAGTTGAAAGCGCGGGCCACGGCGAAGTTCGACGAGACCGTCGAGATTGCCATGAACCTGGGCATCGACCCCCGCCATGCCGATCAGATGGTGCGCGGCGTTGTGCAGCTTCCCAGCGGCACCGGCAAGTCGGTCCGGGTGGCGGTGTTCGCCAAGGACGCCAAGGCCGAGGAGGCGAAGGCGGCCGGTGCCGATATCGTCGGCGCCGAAGATCTGGCCAAGGAGATTCAGGACGGTCGGATGGATTTCGATCGCTGCATCGCCACGCCGGACATGATGGCGGTTGTCGGCCGGCTTGGCCGGGTGCTCGGCCCGCGCGGCCTGATGCCGAACCCCAAGCTGGGCACGGTGACACCGGACGTCACGGCCGCGGTGACTGCCGCCAAGGCGGGGTCCGTCGAATTCCGAGCCGAGAAGGCCGGCATCGTCCACGCCGGCATCGGCAAGGCCAGTTTCAGCGAGGAAGCGCTGGCAGCGAACGTTCGCGCCTTTGTCGGCGCGATCCTGCGGGCCAAGCCGAGCGGCGCGAAGGGTACCTTTGTTGAGAAGGCGGCGATCAGTTCGACCATGGGGCCGAGCATGAAGCTTGATGTCGCGAAGCTTGCGGCAGACGCCGGCAGCGCCGCGTAAGGAATCGGGACGCCGGCCGTCGGGCCTTGAAGGCCCGGCGGCCGGTTGACCGAGGGCGGGGTAACCCGCCCGACCTGTCCGAGACTGCAGGGGTTGGACGCCGGCCATTGGCCAGCGCCCGGCATAATCTTCCTGCATAGACGGGAGTGATGGCTTCGAGGATCGGCACCGTGGGTGCCGGCAACCAAGGGCTCGAACTTCTGGGACAGGACGAAGCGAACCGACTGTTCGGCAGTCGGTTCAGTGTGCAATCCGGTCCGGTGTCCGATGGACGCCGCGGCCAAATTGAACGGAGGCGATCCGTGGACCGTGCACAGAAGGAGGCGAAAGTCGCCGATATGCATCAGTCCTTTCAGGGTGCCGAGCTCATGGTGGTGACCCACCAGAGCGGCATGACGGTCGAGGAATCGACCGACCTGAGGCGGCAGATGCTTGCGGCCGGCGCAACCTTTCGCGTCACCAAGAACCGGCTCGCCCGGATCGCCCTGAAGGGAACCAAGTTCGAGGGACTGGACAACCTGTTCACCGGTCCGACCGCCGTGGCCTTTAGCGAGGATCCGGTGGCGGCGGCGAAGGTGGCTGTCGATTTCGCCAAATCCAATGACAAGCTGACGATCGTCGGCGGTGGGTTCGGCGAGCAGGAACTCGATCAAAAGGGTGTCGAAGCCCTTGCCAAGCTGCCTTCTCTCGATGAGTTGAGGGCCAGGATCGTCGGCATGATCAACACGCCGGCGACCCGTATTGCCGGAGTGCTTCAGGCGCCTGGCGGTCAGCTTGCGCGGGTACTCAATGCCTATGCCCAGAAGGGCGATGCGGCGTAGCGCCGTTTTCGTTTTGTGATCCAGAGTTTGAGTCAGGAGTAAAAAGACATGGCTGATTTGCAGAAGCTCGTCGACGATCTGTCGAGCTTGACGGTTCTTGAGGCAGCGGACCTGTCCAAGATGCTGGAAGAGAAGTGGGGTGTTTCCGCCGCGGCGCCGGTTGCCGTGGCCGGCGCGGCCGGCGGTGGCGCCGAGGCGGCTGCCCCTGCGGAAGAGAAGACCGAGTTCGACGTCATCCTGGCCTCGATCGGCGAAAAGAAGATCAACGTGATCAAGGAAGTGCGCGCGATCACCAGCCTTGGCCTGAAGGAAGCCAAGGATCTGGTTGAGGGTGCGCCCAAGCCGGTCAAGGAAGGCGTGAACAAGGAAGAAGCCGACAAACTGAAAAAACAGCTTGAAGAAGTGGGCGCTACGGTCGAAATTAAGTAAGACCGCGTGCCACAGTTTGTACTAAACATATCGTCGCCTGACGGCGGCCAACCGATTCGGTTGGCCGCCGAAGGGTGTTTTTTGCGTGAGCTGGGCTGCCCGCTCTGCTCGCGTCGCGACCGCGCCGTGCCGGCACCGGCACGACGGGGTTACCCGCGCCCGGTTGTCCGGGCGCGCTCGTCGTCTATTCGCTGAGGGGCTTCAATGGCCAAATCGTTCACGGGACGTAAGCGTGTCCGCAAGGATTTCGGGCGCATCCCGGAAGTCGCCCGAATGCCGAACCTGATCGAGGTTCAGCGCAGCTCGTATGACCAGTTCCTGCAGATGCACGAGGCGCCCGAGGAGCGCACCGTGGTCGGTCTGCAGGAGGTGTTCCGCTCGGTCTTTCCGATCAAGGACTTCTCCGAGCGGTCGGAGCTGGACTTCGTCTGCTACGAGCTCGAGCAGCCGAAATACGACGTCGAGGAGTGCCAGCAGCGGGGCATGACCTATGCCGCGCCGCTGAAGGTCACGCTGCGTCTGACCGTGTTCGACATCGAGGAAGATACCGGTCTGAAGTCGATTCGCGACATCAAGGAGCAGGACGTCTACATGGGCGACATGCCCCTGATGACGGCCAATGGCACCTTTGTCATCAACGGCACCGAGCGCGTCATTGTGTCGCAGATGCACCGATCGCCGGGCGTCTTTTTCGACCATGACAAGGGCAAGACTCATTCCTCGGGCAAGTTCCTCTTCGCGGCGCGGGTGATCCCCTATCGCGGTTCCTGGCTCGATTTCGAGTTCGACGCCAAGGACCACGCCTATGTGCGCATCGACCGGCGCCGCAAACTGCCGGCGACGACCCTGCTGATGGCGCTGGACAGTGCCGAGACCGAAACCCTTCGCGAGAGCCGCGCGGCCGAGGGCCAGTCGCTGCAGCCCTATGAGGCGCAGGGCATGTCGAAGGAGGAAATCCTAAACTACTTCTACGAAACCGTGGTCTACACGCGCACGAAGAAGGGCTGGAAGACGCCGTTCGTGCCCGAGCGCATGCGCGGCCAAAAGCTGCTTGCCGACCTGGTGGATGCCGGCAGCGGCAAAGTGGTCGCGAAGATCGGCGACAAGATCACGCCGCGCCTCGGCAAGAAGTTGATCGAGCAGGGCATGACCGATCAGCTGGTTCAGGATGAAGACCTGCATGTCCGCTATCTGGCCACCGACGTCATCGACGAGAAGACCGGAGAGGTGTTCTACGAGTGCGGCGACGAGGTCGACGAGGCGATGCTGGAGCGCTTCGCCGAATTGAAGCTGGACGAGGTCGCCACGCTGGCGATCGACCACATCAACACCGGCGCCTATCTGCGCAACACTTTGTCGATCGACCGCAATGCCAGCCGCGAGGATGCTCTTATCGACATCTACCGTGTCATGCGCCCGGGCGAGCCGCCAACCTTGGAATCGGCGGAAAAGCTGTTCAAGGACCTGTTCTTCGATAATGAGCGCTATGACCTCTCGGCGGTCGGCCGGGTGAAGATGAACGCACGGCTGGGCTTCGAGACCGATGACCAGCTGCGGGTCCTCCGGAAGGAGGATGTCCTGGCGATCGTCAAGATCCTGCTGGACCTGAAGGACGGCCGCGGCGAGATCGACGACATCGACAATCTCGGCAACCGTCGTGTCCGCTCGGTCGGCGAGCTGATGGAGAACCAGTACCGGGTCGGCCTGCTGCGCATGGAGCGGGCGATCCGCGAGCGCATGAGCTCGGTCGACATCGACACCGTCATGCCGCACGACCTGATCAACGCCAAACCGGCGGCGGCCGCGGTGCGCGAGTTCTTCGGCTCGTCGCAGCTCAGCCAGTTCATGGATCAGACCAACCCGCTGTCGGAGATTACCCATAAGCGGCGCCTGTCGGCGCTGGGCCCGGGCGGCTTGACCCGCGAGCGGGCCGGCTTCGAGGTCCGCGACGTGCACCCGACTCACTATGGCCGGATCTGCCCGATCGAGACCCCGGAAGGTCCGAATATCGGACTGATCAACTCGCTGGCGACCTATGCCAGGGTCAACAAATACGGCTTCATCGAGAGCCCGTATCGCAAGATCGTCAACGGCTGCGTGACCGACGAGGTGGTCTATCTCTCGGCCATGGAGGAGAGCCGCTACACCATCGCCCAGGCCAATGCCGAGCTCGATGCGAAAGGGCGATTCGTCTCCGATTTCGTGTCCTGTCGGTCCGCCGGCGATTACCTGATGGTGCGGCCCGACGCGATCGAGCTGATCGACGTGTCGCCCAAGCAGATCGTCTCGGTGGCCGCGGCGCTGATCCCGTTCCTGGAGAACGATGACGCCAACCGCGCGCTGATGGGCTCGAACATGCAGCGCCAGGCAGTGCCACTGATCAAGGCGGAGGCGCCGCTGGTCGGCACCGGCATGGAACCGACGGTGGCCCGCGACAGCGGCGTCGCGATCGCTGCCCGGCGTGGCGGCGTGATCGACCAGGTCGACGCCACCCGCATCGTCATCCGGGTGACCGATGACGAGGAATCCGCGGCGTCGGGTGTCGACATATACAATCTGTCGAAATTCCAGCGTTCGAACCAGAACACCTGCATTACCCAGCGTCCGCTGGTGCGGGTCGGCGACATCATCCACAAGAACGACATCATCGCCGATGGTCCATCGACCGATCTGGGCGAACTGGCGCTCGGCCGCAACGTCCTGTGCGCGTTCATGCCGTGGAACGGGTACAATTTCGAGGACTCGATCCTGATCTCCGAGCGCATCGTGCGCGACGACGTGTTCACCTCGATCCATATCGAGGAATTCGAAGTGATGGCCCGCGACACCAAGCTGGGCCAGGAGGAGATCACCCGGGACATCCCGAATGTCGGCGAGGAGGCGCTGCGCCATCTCGACGAGGCCGGCATCGTCTATATCGGCGCGGAGGTGAACCCTGGCGACATCCTGGTCGGCAAGGTCACGCCGAAGGGCGAGTCGCCGATGACGCCGGAGGAGAAGCTGCTGAGGGCGATCTTCGGCGAAAAGGCCTCCGATGTCCGCGACACCTCATTGAAGCTGCCGCCGGGCGTCACCGGCACTGTGGTCGAGGTGCGAGTGTTCAGCCGTCGCGGCGTCGAGAAAGACGAGCGCGCCATGGCCATCGAGCGTTCGGAAATCGAGCGCTTGGCCAAGGATCGGGACGACGAGAAGACGATCCTGGAGCGCAGCTTCTACGCCCGGCTCAAGGACCGTCTCATCGGCCAGAAGTCGGTCAGCGGCCCGAAGGGCATGAAGACCGGCAGCAAGGTCAGTGAAGCCGACCTACAGGACCTCACGCCAGGTCAGTGGCGACAGATCACCGTCGCCGACGAGAAACTGATGGGCGAGATCGAGACCATCAGCGCGCATTTCGACGAGTCGATCGAAGCGCTGCGCAAGCGCTTCGAGGACAAGGTCGAGAAGCTGCAGCGCGGTGACGAGCTGCCCCCGGGCGTGATGAAGATGGTCAAGGTGTTCGTGGCGGTGAAGCGCAAGCTGCAGCCGGGCGACAAGATGGCCGGACGCCATGGCAACAAGGGCGTCATCTCGCGCATCACGCCGATCGAGGACATGCCTCATCTGGAGGACGGCACGCCGGTCGATATCGTGCTGAACCCGCTTGGCGTGCCGAGCCGCATGAATGTCGGCCAGATCCTGGAGACCCATCTGGGCTGGGCGGCGCGTGGCCTTGGCGGACAGATCGGCGAGCTGGTCGAGGCCTACCGCCAGCAGGGCAACGGCGCGTTGAAGCCGCTGCGTGAAAAGCTGAACGAGGTCTATGACGACAAGCAGTACAAGGAAGATGTCGCGGATCTCGGCGATGACGAGTTGATCGAGATGGCCGGCAACCTGCGGAACGGCGTGCCGATCGCGACGCCGGTCTTCGACGGGGCGCGGGAAGACGACATCGTGCGCATGCTTGAGATGGCCGGGCTCGACAGTGCCGGACAGGTGCACCTGTTGGACGGGCGGACCGGCGACATGTTCGATCGCAAAGTGACGGTCGGCTATATCTACATGCTGAAGCTGCACCACCTGGTGGACGACAAGATCCACGCCCGGTCGATCGGACCGTACAGCCTGGTCACCCAGCAGCCGCTGGGCGGCAAGGCGCAGTTCGGCGGTCAGCGGTTCGGTGAAATGGAAGTCTGGGCGTTGGAGGCGTACGGCGCCGCCTACACCCTGCAGGAGATGCTGACGGTGAAGTCGGACGACGTGTCCGGCCGTACCAAGGTCTACGAAGCGATCGTCCGTGGAGACGACAATTTCGAGACCGGCATCCCGGAAAGCTTCAACGTGCTGGTCAAGGAATTGCGATCGCTCGGCCTCGACGTCGAGCTCGAGCAGCGCTTCTGATCGAAGCGAGTCATTGAGCGGGCGGCGTTGCCGCCCGATACGGCGCCCAGCGCCGCTATGGAATTTACAGGAGTCGGTGCATGAACGAGTTGATGAACTTCATCGGCCAGGTCTCCACCCCACAGGCCTTCGATCAGATCAAGATCTCGATCGCCAGCCCGGAGCGCATCCGCTCCTGGTCGTTCGGCGAGATCAAGAAGCCCGAGACCATCAACTACCGGACATTCAAGCCCGAGCGGGACGGGCTGTTCTGCGCCCGCATCTTCGGTCCGATCAAGGACTACGAATGCCTGTGCGGCAAGTACAAGCGCATGAAGTATCGCGGAATCGTCTGCGAGAAATGCGGCGTCGAGGTCACGCTGTCGAAGGTCCGGCGCGAGCGCATGGGCCACATCGAGCTGGCCTCGCCGGTGGCGCATATCTGGTTCCTGAAGTCGCTGCCCAGCCGCATCGGCCTGATGGTCGACATGACCCTGAAGGATCTGGAGCGGGTTCTCTATTTCGAAAACTTCGTCGTCGTCGAGCCCGGCCTGACGCCGCTCAAGAAGCATCAACTGCTGAACGAGGACGAGTTCCTCCGCGCCCAGGACGAGTATGGCGAGGAGGCGTTCGAGGCCAAGATCGGCGCCGAGGCGATCAAGAAGATGTTGGCCTCGATCGATCTGCACGACGATATGGAGATCGTGCGCGAGGATCTGCGCGAGACCGGCTCGGAGGCGAAACGCAAGAAGCTGGTGAAGCGGTTGAAGCTGATCGAGGCCTTCATCGAATCCGGCGCTCGCCCGGAATGGATGATCCTGGATGTGGTGCCGGTGATCCCGCCGGAACTGCGGCCGCTGGTGCCGCTGGATGGCGGCCGGTTCGCGACCTCCGACCTCAACGATCTGTATCGCCGGGTGATCAATCGGAACAACCGCCTGAAGCGATTGATCGAGCTTCGCGCGCCGGACATCATCGTGCGCAACGAAAAGCGCATGCTGCAGGAATCCGTCGATGCGCTGTTCGACAACGGCCGCCGCGGCCGGGTCATTACGGGCGCCAACAAGCGGCCGCTGAAATCTCTGTCCGACATGTTGAAGGGCAAGCAGGGCCGGTTCCGCCAGAACCTGCTCGGCAAGCGTGTCGACTATTCCGGCCGTTCGGTGATCGTGGTTGGCCCCGAGCTCAAGCTGCACCAGTGCGGCCTGCCCAAGAAGATGGCCTTGGAACTGTTCAAGCCGTTCATCTACAACCGGCTCGAGCTCTATGGTATGGCCTCGACCATCAAGGCCGCCAAGCGCATGGTGGAGAAGGAGCGTCCCGAAGTCTGGGACATCCTGGAGGAGGTCATCCGCGAGCACCCGGTTCTGCTCAACCGGGCGCCGACGTTGCACCGCCTTGGCATCCAGGCCTTCGAGCCGGTCCTGATCGAGGGCAAGGCGATCCAGCTTCATCCGCTGGTCTGCACCGCCTTCAACGCCGATTTCGACGGCGACCAGATGGCCGTGCACGTGCCGCTGTCGCTGGAGTCGCAGCTTGAGGCGCGGGTCCTCATGATGTCGACGAACAACATCCTGTCGCCGGCCAATGGCAAGCCGATCATCGTGCCGTCCCAGGATATCGTCCTGGGCCTCTACTATGTCACGATGGAGCGCGCCGAGAAGCTTGGTCAGCAGGTCAAGTTTGACGATCTGGACTCCCTGAAGACCGCGCTGGACGGGGAAGACATCGTTCTGCAGGACGTCAAGGACCCGGCCAACGAGGTCTCGACCAAGGACCATTCCAAGCTTCTGAAACGGCTTCAGGACGGCAAGGTCGTCGCCCACCAGGTGCCGCGCTTCAACTCGATGGGAGAGATCGAGCAAGCTCTGGATGCTGGCGTGATTTCCATGCATACGCGGATCAAGGCCCGCTATGTGACGGTTGACGCTGACGGCAATGAGATCGCCGGGCGGGTCATCTCGACTCCGGGCCGGATGCTGCTGGGCGACATCCTGCCGCGTCATCCGGCGGTGCCGTTCGATCTGATCAACCGCCTGTTGACCAAGAAGGAGATCACCAACGTCATCGACGTGGTGTATCGCCACTGCGGCCAGAAGGAGACCGTGATCTTCGCCGACCGGGTGATGTCGATGGGCTTCGGCTATGCCTGCCGCGCCGGCCTGTCCTTCGGCAAGGACGACATGGTGATCCCGGCCGCCAAGCAGAGCCTGGTCTCCGAGGCCAAGGAACTGGTCGAAGAATACGAGAACCAGTACCTCGACGGCCTGATCACGCGCGGCGAGAAGTACAACAAGGTCGTCGACGTGTGGTCGAGCTGCACTGACAAGGTGGCGGAAGAGATGATGCGGGAAGTGTCCGCGACTCTCACCGATCCCACCAAGCAGGTGAACTCGGTCTACATGATGGCCCATTCCGGCGCCCGTGGCAGCGCCGCGCAGATCCGCCAGTTGGCGGGCATGCGCGGATTGATGGCCAAGCCGTCCGGCGAGATCATCGAAACGCCGATCATCTCAAACTTCAAGGAAGGCCTGACCGTACTGGAGTACTTCAACTCCACCCACGGTGCGCGCAAGGGCTTGGCCGACACCGCCTTGAAGACCGCCAACTCGGGCTACCTGACCCGCCGTCTGGTGGACGTCGCGCAGGATTGTGTGGTGGTTGAGGAGGATTGCGGCACCAACCGGGGCATCACGGCCACCGCTGTCATCGACGGCGGCGAAGTGATCGTCTCGCTGGGTGAGCGGATTCTCGGGCGGACCGCCGGCGAGGAAGTGCGCCATCCGCTGACGGGCGACGTGCTGGCCAAGGCCGGCCAGCCGATCGACGAGGATACCGTCGACGCCATCGAGCAAGGCGGCGTCGACCGGTTGCTGATCCGTTCGGCTCTGACCTGCGAAAGCCGCGGTGGCGTCTGCGGCTTGTGTTACGGGCGCGACCTCGCGCGCGGCACGCCGGTCAATATCGGCGAGGCCGTCGGCGTGATCGCCGCCCAGTCGATCGGCGAGCCGGGCACCCAGCTGACCATGCGGACCTTCCACATCGGCGGCGCCGCGCAGCGTGGTGCAGAGCAGTCCTTCGTAGAGGCCTCCTTCGACGGCAAGGTGAAGGTCAACAACCGCAACGTCGTGGTCAACAGCCAGGGCGTGCCGGTGGTCATGAGCCGCAATTGCGAATTGCAGCTGCTGGACGAGCAGGGCCGGGAGAAGGCCAAGCACCGTCTGCCTTACGGCGCCAAGATGCTTGCCGATGACGGGGTGATGGTCGAACGGGGCCAGAAGCTGGCCGAGTGGGATCCGTACACGATCCCGATCATCACCGAGAAGGAAGGCATCGCGAACTATGTCGACCTGGTCGAGGGCGTGTCGGTCCGAGAGGTCACCGACGAGACCACCGGCATCGCCGCCAAGGTGGTGGTCGACTGGCGCCAACAGCCGCGCGGTGCGGATCTGAAGCCGCGCGTCACCTTGCGCGATGAGAAGGGCGAGGTGGTGTTGCTGCCGAACGGTCTCGAGGCACGCTATTTCATGTCGGTCGACGCCATCCTGTCGGTCGAGAACGGTGCCGTGATCCAGGCCGGCGACGTGCTGGCCCGCATCCCGCGGGAGAGTTCCAAGACCCGTGACATCACCGGCGGTCTGCCGCGGGTGGCGGAGCTGTTCGAGGCGCGCAAGCCCAAGGACTACGCCATCATCAGCGAGATCGAAGGGCGGGTCGAGTTCGGCAAGGACTACAAGACCAAGCGCCGCATCGTGGTGGTGCCCAGTGACGAGGAGCTCGAGCCCCGGGAATACCTGATCCCCAAGGGCAAGCACATCTCGGTCCAGGAAGGCGACTTCGTCCAGAAGGGCGATTTGTTGATGGATGGCAATCCGGTGCCGCATGACATCCTGAGCGTGATGGGTGTCGAGGCGTTGGCGGATTATCTGATCAACGAGATCCAGGACGTCTATCGCCTGCAGGGCGTCAAGATCAACGACAAGCACATCGAGGTGATCGTTCGCCAGATGCTGCAGAAGATCGAGGTCGAGGAGCCCGGCGAGACCACCTTCCTGGTTGGCGAGCAGGTCGACCGCGAGGAGTTCGACGCCATCAACCAGAAGGCGATCGGCGCCGATCTCAAGGATGCCAGGGGAAGCCGGGTGCTGCAGGGCATCACCAAGGCCAGCCTGCAGACCAAGTCGTTCATCTCGGCAGCCTCGTTCCAGGAAACGACCCGGGTGCTGACCGAGGCGGCGGTGTCCGGCAAGGTCGACCGTCTGGAGGGGCTGAAGGAGAATGTCATCGTCGGCAGTCTGATCCCGGCGGGTACCGGTTCCTTCGTCAACCAGATCAAGCTGGTTGCCGGCCAGCGCGACCGCGAGATGCAGGCGGCGATGGCGGCGACCGAGGCAGCCGAGAGCCTGGAAGCGCCGGAACCCGAGGCGGAACCCGAACCGGAGCCCGAAACAGGTGAGTCGAGCGCCGCCTGACGCGTTCCGCCAGTTTGGTACGGATAGAGAGGGTCGCCTCTGCGAGGCGGCCCTTTTCTTTAGAACCTAGGACTATCGTAACTCCGATCTGACCAAATGGACTGCTCGGGCGGATTGCGTCGGCTGCGGCGGCAGATCGCCGCTGGATTGTGTTACGATTGCGCTATGCACCCAAATTCAGAATCGCCGGGAGTCTTTGCGCTGAGACGATTGACGGCCGCCTTGGCGCTCCTGGCGACCTCGATCGGGGTTTTCGGACTGAGCGTGTCGGCGATGATTATCGAACGCTGGGCAGGTGTCCTGGTCTTCGGTGTGCTGGCGACGAGCGGCATCGTGCTGCTCTTGCGCGGTCGCCGACCGTTCCACAATCGCGTCGCCCATTCCTTTGGACTGACCGTTGCTGCTTTGCTTTTGGTTCCGGCAGCTTTCTATGCGCCGATTTTCGAAGCCGGCCTTGACGATGGCCCGTTCTACGGGCGGCCATTTGTCGGCGATCTCTCCATGCTGGAGGCAAGCCATAGTATTGCATATCGGTTCGGAGACCTCGTCTTCTACAACCGCTCCGATGATGAATCGCCCATCCTTGCCTATGTCGTTGAGGCCACGCCGAAATGGGCGCTGGAGTTAGATGTGTCGGCGACTCCTGGCTTCGGTCACACCGAATTCCGGAGCGTCTCCCGAGTCATGTCCGTGTCGCAAGAATTCGTGGACCTTCGGCGGTGAGCTCGGCTATGCGTACATCTGGAAGCTCGGCGGCGTTCACCGTTTTTATCTGAGTTGGTGACGGAGCCCGGACGTCCGCAGATTGGAAATTTTCGAACCCGGCGCTTGACGTGGGTAGGGCCCGTCCGTATATTCCGCGCGCCTTTAACGGGAGCTGGCCGTAGGTCGCAGGCCTAGACGCTGATCTCGTTGATGGACTGACTTAGAGAGCGACGGGCGAACGTCGTCCGAACGCTTCGAAAGAGAAGCCCCACCCCGTCGCTTCGGCGTTCGTGGTGTCGGGCTTTCAATTCGTAGAGATCCAAGTCAATCCCTCGACGACCGGCGCTGCATCGTGCATTGCCGGTTTTGCTGTTTGTGCTGTGAGAAGGTCTGAAATGCCGACGATCAACCAGTTGATTCGGAACCCACGGAAGCCGGAGCGGGCGCGCAACAAGGTGCCGGC
>CBDBVB010000032.1:0-29764 GCA_965212545.1 Inquilinaceae bacterium | reverse complement strand
CGGCGGCGCCGACGTGCTGTATGGCGGCCAGGGCGACGACATCCTGGCGGTCGGCGATCTGTCCTTCGCGCGGATCGACGGCGGCAGTGGGACCGACACGCTGCGGCTGGACGGTGCCGGCCAGTCGCTCGATCTGACCAGTCAGGGCAACTCCGTCATCCAGGGGGTCGAGCGGATCGACCTGACCGGCAGCGGCGACAATGCCGTCACCCTCGCGGTCACCGATCTTCTGGCGCTTTCCGACCACAGCAACGATCTGTTCGTGGCCGGCGACAGCGGCGATCAGGTCAACCTGACCGGCGATTGGCACTTCGACGGGCCGGCGACGGTGGACGGGGTCACATACAATTCGTTCAGCGTAGACGGGGTCGAGGCGGCGCTCTATGTCGAGGACGACGTGGTGGTGCCGGCCTCGGCCGCCATCTCGGTCGCCCTGTCGAATGCGACGATCGACGAGAATGCCGACGGCGCCGCGATTGGCGCCCTGACCGTGAGCGATTCCGGCGGCCCGGTCGCCGGATACGGCTTCACGGTCGATGATGCCCGCTTCGAGGTGGTCGATGGCGTCTTGAAGCTGAAGCCCGGCCAGTCCCTGGATCATGAGAGCCAGGACAATGTGACGGTCACGGTCACCACCACCAACGGCTTCAACGTCAGCCAGACATTCGACATCGCCGTCGCCGACGTCAACGAGGCGCCGAACGCCATTCAGTTCTATGGCGAGCAGATCGTTGAAGAAAGCTCGGGGCTGGATGTCGGGGTGGCCTACGCGAGCGATCCCGATGTCAATGATTACGACCTGCTCATCACCGTCGACGATCCCCGTTTCGAAGTGGTCTCGCAAGTCGGTGGCAATGGCCTGCTCCGGCTGCGCGAGGGTCAGTCACTGGACTTCGAGACCGAGCAATCGGTCACCCTCACGCTGACCGCCACGGATTCGGGCGGGCTTTCGATCTCCGAGACGGTGACCGTGCCGGTCTACGATATCGTCGAGCGAGATGGCGTGATCTCGCTGGCGACGCTGGATGGCGACAACGGTACCCGGCTCTTCGCCGATGCATATCACGGAGCCCAGTTCGGCACGTCGGTTGTGGACCTGGGTGACGTGAACGGTGATGGGTTCGATGACATCGCCGTCGGCACTGGCAGCGTGGGATACGGATACGGCGGCGGCAGCGGCAGCGGGGAACCCGACGCGAGCTATGTGTTGTTCGGCAGCGCGGCCGGGCTCGGCGTTGAACGCGACCTGTCACTGCTCGACGGCTCGGACGGCTTCCGCGTCGGCGGGGCGTCCATTGGTGGCTCCGGCACCGAGGTCAGTGCCGCCGGCGACATCAACGGCGACGGTCTGGCGGATTTGTTCGTATCGGTCGCGTCGTCATGGGGCGGACAGCCCGCCGAGACCTTCGTGGTATTCGGCAAGGCCTCGGGCTGGGCAACCGACCTGGATCTGCACAGCTTGGACGGCAGCGACGGGTTCCGATTGTTCTCCCAAGATGCGTCCGCAGATTTTGCATCGTCGGTCGGGGCCGGCGACTTCAACGGCGACGGTGTTGGCGACCTGATTATTGGCGATGCGGACTCGCAGCTCGGGTCGTACGGGCCGGGTGACGGCTATGTGCTCTTCGGACAATCCGATGGCTGGGCGGCGAATGTTGACCTTGCCGCGTTGAATGGGACCAACGGATTCATCCTCGATCCCGGCAATAGCGGGGCCTCGCGCGGCTTCTTCGGCAGCGCCGGCGATATCAACGGCGACGGTTTCGACGATATGGTCATCGGGGCGATCGAGAACTCGTCATACGGCTGGCCATACGGCTCGTCGGAGTTGGGAACCCAGATCGTATTCGGCGCAGCCGACGGCTGGTCGCCGGTCGTCGATCCCAATGCGCCCGACGGCCCAGACGGATTCCGAGTCAATAATGTGGCGAATGCCGGATTTCCGGGCTCCGATGAGTTGGACTCCTTCGGAATGCGCTCGGCCGGCGATGTGAACGGCGATGGATTTGAGGATTTGGTCTTCGACCTGTCCACGTCCATCGGACTCCCGGCCGCCTATGTCCTCCTGGGGCGGGATGGCATGTGGCCGGAGGAAATCGACGCCGACACGGGATATGGCAATACCGGGATATTCATTGTTGCCGACGGACCCGATTTCACGGGCATGTCCGTCAGCTCCGCCGGCGATGTGAACGGCGATGGGCTCGATGATCTGCTGGTCGGGACGTTGTCCGTTCATGAGGGCGTCAACAGTCTCGAGAGTTTCCTGGCCGGTGGTGCCTACGTCGTCTTTGGCCAACAGGACGGGCATGGCGGATTCGTCGACCTGCTGCAGATGGAGGCCAATACCGGTTTCCGGATCGATGGTGGCGTGCCAAGCGGCCTTGCCGGATATTCCGTCAGCGCCGCCGGCGACGTCGATGGCGACGGCTTCGACGACCTGCTGATCGGTGCGCCGGAGGCCGAGGTCTTCGGTCGCGAGGGTTTTGGCGAGGCCTATATCCTGTATGGCGACGACTTCAATGCCGCTGTCACGTCTGTCGGTACCGAGCTTGCGGATACCCTGACCGGCACTGTCGGCGCCGATAGCCTGATCGGCGCCCAGGGCGACGACAGCCTGGCCGGAAACGGCGGCGCCGATGTGCTCTATGGCGGTGCCGGCGACGACGTGCTGGCGGTCGGCGATCTGTCTTTCGCGCGGATCGACGGCGGCAGCGGCGACGATACGCTGCGGCTGGACGGCGCCGGGCAGTCGCTCGACCTGACGGCCACGGGCAATGAGCGCATCAAGGGGATCGAGCGGATCGACCTGACCGGCAGCGGCGACAACGCCGTGACCCTCGCGGCCGCCGATCTGTTGGCGATGTCCGACAAGAGCAACACGCTGTTCGTATCCGGCGATGCCGGCGATCAGGCAAATCTGGTTGGTGACTGGACCTTCGACCGATCAGAGACGGTGGACGGCTCGGCCTACAACGTCTTTCGCGCCGGCGGCGTCGAGGCGGAGCTCTTCGTCGAGGCCGGTATCGCGATTTCCGGCGCCGTTGTCCCGATCACGATCGAGTTGTCCGGTTCTGTCGTCGACGAGAACGCGGACGGGGCTGCGATCGGCGCTCTGGCGGTCACGCCGGCTGGAGCCCACGACCTCAGTGTCGACGATGCCCGTTTCGAGGTTGTCGGCGGCGTGCTGAAGCTCAGGCCCGGTCAGTCGCTGGATCACGAGTTGGAGCCGTCCGTCGCGATCACGGTGACGACCGCCAGTGGCGGCAGTCAGACCTTCGCCATCGCCGTCGCCGACGTCAATGAGGCGCCGACGTCGATCGGACTGTCGAACGCCGCGGTGGACGAGCTCGCGGCCGGTGCGACGATCGGCGCGGTGACGGTTGCCGACCCGGACGATCCGGCCGAGCCCTTCGGAACCCATGCCGTTTCGGTGGACGATGCCCGGTTCGAGGTGATCGACGGTGTGTTGAAGCTGAAGCCCGGCATTGTGCTGGACCGCGCGGATGGAGCGACCGTCGACTTGGTTCTCACCGCGACCGACGGCGGCGGCCTGGCGGTCGACCAACCGCTGACCATCGCTGTCAACGACGTCAAGGAGGCTCCGGTCCTGACGGCCGAGGCGGCCGGATTTGTGCCGGAGGAAGATGCCGGCCGGGTCGTGGGATTGGCGTCGGCGTACGATCCGGACTGGAGCGACACCGAATTCGCTCCGCTCACCTATTCGGTCGATGATCCGAGATTCGAGGTGGAGCGATTCCAAATCAGGCTCAAGGACGGCGTCGCCCTGGATTTCGAGACCGAGCCGACGGTCACCCTCACGGTCACGGCGACCGACTTCGAGGGGCTCTCGGACAGCAAGACGGTCACGCTCACCGTCGCGGATGTGGTTGAAGGCGGAAGCTTCTTATCCCTGGATTCGGCCGCCGGCGGCAATCTCTCCACGCTTTTCAACTCCGGACCCACGGATGCCGGGGTTGGCTATTCGGTGAGCGATATCGGCGATATCAACGGAGATGGGTACGCGGACATCATCGTCGGGGCGCCGCTGGCGACCGCCGGTCCGTTGTCGGTCAACGAGGGGGCAAGCTACGTCATCTTCGGCAACGCCGCCGGATTTACCGGCGATTTGGACATCTCGAATCTCGATGGGACGAACGGCTTCCGGATCAACGGTTCGGACACCGATTATGGCGGTCTCGGATTCGAGGTCAGCGGCGCCGGTGATTTCAACGGCGACGGTTACGACGATGTACTTCTGGGCGCCACCTCGCTCTTCGCGATGGATCCGGGTCCACCAACTGCGCTCCCCGTCGTTCCGCCGCAGCCACAACCGAACGAGGGCTTCGTGGTCTTCGGCAAGGCGGCCGGCTGGACGCCGGTGGTCGAACTGGACAGCCTCGCGGTCGGGGATGGCTTTCGCATGGTCAACCAGACGGCCACCAATGGCTCAGGCTTCCACTTTGCCGAACTCGGAGACTTCAACGGCGACGGCTATGACGACATAGCGATAGGCGATGCGTTTGCCGCCGGCACCTCCGCCGATGGAGCGACCTATGTCGTGTTCGGGAATGCCGCCGGCGTGCCGTCGGACCTTGATCTCTCGACACTGGACGGCAGCAACGGGCTCCGGATCAATGCCGGGCAGGGGCAGGAATTTGCAGGCCTCGTCAAGCAGGCCGGCGATCTTAATGGCGATGGCTATGATGATCTCGTCATCGGCGTCCCTGGATATACGGCGCCCAGCCCGGGCGGGTTTGGTGCCCCCGCCCCGGCCGGTAAGGCCTATGTAATATTCGGCGGTGCCGCGACGCCGCTGGCAGATATGGATCTTGACCAGCTCCAGCCGACCGACGGCTTCGAGATCACCGGACTGACCGCCGCGCTTTCGATGAACTCGATCGACTCGATCGGCGATGTCGATGGCGATGGCCACGACGATCTGATCATCAGTACGTTCGACGACTATTCCCGGCAGAGCGACGCTTATGTCCTCTACGGCGCCGCGAATGGCTTCCCAGCCACCGTCGATGTTTCGACATTCGACGGTACCAGCGGGGTCCAAATAGGCGGATTGGACGGCGAACCGTTTGTCGGCAGGTCAGACAGCGTCTTCGACGGTTGGAGCGTCAGCGGGGCGGGCGACGTCAATGGCGATGGCCTGGACGATTTCATCATTGCGAATGCACAGTTCGATGCGAATGGACCGACCGGATCGCCCGGGCCGGGATCCGTCTATGTGCTTTATGGGCAGAATGGTGGCCTGCCTAACGGTTTTGACGTGTCGCTTGTGGACGGTTCCAACGGTTTCAGGCTTGATGGAACGGATGTCGGCACCGGTGCCGGCATGGCCGTCAGCGGGGCCGGCGATGTCAATGGCGATGGATTCGACGATCTGCTGATTGGCGAGCCATGGGCAATCAATGGCGGGGCTATTTCCGGGGAGGCGCATGTCTTCTATGGCGGCAACCTGAACAACTCAGTAACCGGCCTGGGCACCGCCGGTGCGGACACGCTTAACGGCACCGTCGCCGCCGACAGCCTGGTCGGCGCGCAGGGCGATGACATCCTGGCCGGAAACGGCGGCGCGGACGTGCTGTATGGCGGGGCCGGCGACGATGTGCTGGCGGTCGGTGATCAGGGTTTCGCGCGGATCGACGGTGGTAGCGGCACCGATACGCTACGGCTCGATGGCGCCGGAGAGACGCTCGATCTCGTGGCGACCGGCAATGCCGTCATCGAAGGGGTCGAACGCATCGATTTGACCGGCACCGGCGACAATAGCCTGTCGCTTGAGGTCACCGATCTTTTGGCGCTTTCCGATGAGAGCAACGATCTGTTCGTCGCCGGCAATGCCGGGGACCGCGTCAACCTCACCGGCGATTGGCGCGATGACGGCCCCGTGACCGTGGACGGCGTGACCTACAACGCGTTCGGCGTGGATGATGTCCAGGCCGCGCTCTATGTCGAGGAGGATGTGCTGGTCGCCGGGCCGGCGGCGATCCTGCTGGGCGCGTTGGATGGCGGTGACGGCACGACGTTCACTTCCGGTGTTAGCCCCGGCTATCTCGGAGCGGCGGTCAGCGCGGCCGGGGATGTGAATGGCGATGGGTACGCCGACGTCTTTGTCGGGCAGTCGGGGGCCAGCCCGAATGGCCAGACCGAGGCCGGTTCCGCCTATGTGGTGTTCGGCGGGGCCGAAGGCTGGGGGCCGGAGCTCGACCTTTCGACGCTGGATGGCAGCAACGGCTTTCGTCTGAACGGTTACGACGACTACCTCGCTCAGGGCAGCGCCGTCTCCTCGGCAGGGGATATCAACGGCGACGGCTATGACGATCTGATTGTCGGCGGTAATCAGACCGCGGCCCTTGCGGCCGGCGGCTATGTCTACGAGGCATTCGTCGTTTTCGGGGCCGCTTCCGGCTGGTCGCCCGCCTTGGAACTGGCATCCCTGGACGGCAGCAACGGTTTCCGTTTGTTGAGCGGCGAAACCGACGATGATTTTGGGCAATCGGTGGCGTCCGCCGGTGACATCAATGGCGATGGTCTCGACGATCTGATTGTTGGAACGTCCCAGGGCTACGACGACGTCTATGTATTGCATGGGCAGACGGGCGGCTGGACCGCGACGGTGGACATGTCAGCGGTGCCTGCCACCGACAAGTCGATCCTGACCGGCGACCCAGGTAACTATGCGTATGGACGCTCGGTCGCGGGACTCGGCGACATCAATGGCGATGGCTTCGACGATGTTGCAGTCGGCGCACCGAGAGAGACCATCGACCAGATCCCGGCACCGGTTCCATCGAGCGGGGTCTATGTTTTCTTCGGCAATTCCGATGGGCTGTCGCCCGGTGCCGGCATCGGGGATGTGGATGGCAGCCTTGGCTTCCGTCTCCATGATTCCAGCCGAGGCGAGGGCGTCGGCATCGATGTCAGCGCCGCCGGCGACATCAATGGCGACGGCATCGCCGACATGATCGTCGGGTCCCAGTCTGCGCCTTATGGCGCCCCGCCGAGCAACGATGCGCCGGGGTATGTGGTCTTCGGTCGGGAGTCCGGTTGGTCGGCCGAGTTCGACCTCAATGCCCTGGATGGCTCCAACGGCTTCCGGCTAAACGGCCTGCCTTATGGAAACTCCAGGATGTCGGTCGGTTCCGCCGGCGATTTCAACGGCGACGGCTATGACGATCTGATCGTCGGCGCGCCGCCCGAATTCGGCGATGCCTCAGCCAACGGCGAAGCCTATGTGGTTTATGGCAAGGCCGGCGGGTTCGACGCCGCCCTGGATTTGACCGGTCTCGACGGTGTGAACGGGTTCCGTCTTGTGGCCGCCGACGCGTTGGACTTCACCGGCTTTGCCGTCAGCGGCGCCGGCGATGTCGATGGCGACGGATTCGACGATCTGATCGTTGGTGCGCCCCTTGCCAGCGATGGCGACTACTCCTTCGAGGGCGAAGCCTACGTGGTCTATGGCGACAACTTCACCGGTGCGGTTTCGACCCTCGGCACCGACCAATCCGATGTCCTGGCCGGCACTGCCGCCGCGGATAGGCTGATCGGTGCACAGGGCGACGACGTCCTGGTCGGAAATGGCGGGCCCGATGTTCTCTATGGCGGCCAGGGCGATGACATCCTGTCGGTCGGCGATCTGGACTTCTCGCGGATCGATGGAGGCAGCGGCGACGATACGCTGCGGTTGGACGGTGCCGGCCAGTCGCTCGATCTGACCGCGATCGGCGACGTCACAATCGAAGGCGTTGAGCGAGTCGATCTGGCCGGCAGCGGCGCCAACGCGCTGACCCTGGCGGTCACCGACCTGCTGCAGATCTCCGACGAGACCAACGATCTGTTCGTGGCGGGCGATGCCGTCGATCAGGTCACCGTTGTCGGCGACTGGCAGAATGCCGGGCCGGCGACCGTCGATGATGTGACTTACGACGTCTTTACCGTCGCTGGCGTCGACGCGGCGCTGTATGTCGAGGATGATGTGACCGTCACGGTCGCCGCCACTACCGGCACATAGCCGTCGCCGCTTGCAAGGGTGGTCGGATCGGCGGCCGTCCCGCGAGGGGCGGCTGCCGATCGCGTTTTGCATTGGCATTTTGGCTGGATCGCGTGGCTCATTGCCCCCAATGTCTCTGTTGGGCTGGAGAAGCGCCCGAATGCTCCTTGGTATGAGGCTTGGTGATGGTGTTCAGTGTCGGCTCCGTCCTGCGACAGTCGCTCTTGATCCTTGGCCGGAACGCGACCGGATTCGGCATCGTGGCCGTCGCCTTCACGCTGCCGGCGATTGCCTATTCGCAGTTCCTGTTGGGCGAATTGGCGGTGCTCGAGGCCGACCCGTCCGGTGCATCTGGGACAAAAATCCTGGCGATCATTTTTGGGGGCAGCCTGGCGCTGTTTCTCCTGCAGGCGGTCGCGGCCGCAATCCTCTGCTACGGCACGATCCGCGATTTGCGCGGCGGTGCGGCCAGCCTGTGGGAAAGCCTGCGTGGCGGACTGCCGGCCATATTCCGGGTGATAGGGATCACCATATTGCTGGGCCTGATGATCGTGCTGTCATCGTTTGTGGCGGCGATTCCGGGCGGGCTGGCAGCTGCTGCGGGGATGGGCACCGCCGGGGCGATACTGTCGGGGCTCGCCGCAGCCATTGCCTTCGCGATGATCTTCACGCGGTATTGGATTGCGATCCCCGTCGCCGTGGTCGAAGCGGCCGGTGCGATTGCCAGCCTGAAGAAGAGCGCCGCGATGACCAAGGGACAGCGTTGGCGCGTCTTCGGATTGATACTGGTTCTCTACGGCCTGAATTTCGGCGTCGCCTGGCTCACGGACTCTGTCGCCAACTCTGCGGGTCTGAGCCCGCCCGGCTGGCCGGCGTTCATCCTCGGCCTCGTCGTCGCCTCGTTCTTTCTGGCGTGGAGGTCGATCGCGGCAGCCGTCGCCTATCACGATCTGAGGATTGCCCGCGAAGGATCTCAGGGCGACGAAGTCGCCAGGGTGTTCGAGTAGGGCCAGGGTCGCGGCGGCTGTCCGGAGCGGTCTGAACCATGGTGGACAGGATGGTGGGCGACGGGTTTCGGGTCGGGTCTGTGCTTGGCCGTTCCTTGTCCGTATTGACGCGCAATATCGCGCCGTTCGGCATATTGGGCCTGATCTTCACCTGGCCGTTGCTCCTGAACGACGCGGACGGTGACCCTGGCGCCGAAGCTCCATCCGGCGCCGACCCCGCCGGTGCCGTCGATGCATTCGTCGCGGTCGAATTCTTCATCGTGATGGCGATTGTGCTCGGCATCATCTTCCTGGTGATCGCCATGTACATGTTGTGCATCAGCACCATGGCGTACGGAACATTCCAGGACCTGCGCGGCAGTCGGGTCAGGGTCGCCGAGTGTCTGCGCAGAGGATTGTCCACGGTGTTCCCGGTGGTCGGCGTGGCGTTCCTCAACACGATTCTGGTGATCCTTGGGACCATGGCGCTGATCATCCCTGGCATCATCATATGGGTCGCGCTCTGGGTGGCGGTGCCGGTCGCGGTGGTCGAGCGGCCCGGGGTGATCGCCAGCTTGCGGCGCAGCGCTTGGCTGACCAAGGGTCACCGCTGGCGGATCTTCGGGATCGTACTGGTGCTCGGCCTGCTCAACGGCGTGGCCAACAGTGTTGTGCTTGTGCCGTTCGCGACACTGACCGGCGACGCGGCGGTCGCCGTTGCGAATGTCGTCGCCTATCTGATCACGGTGTTTTTCATGGCCTGGGGGGCGGTCGCCGCCGCGGTCGCGTATCACGACCTCAGGTTGGAAAAGGAAGGAGTCGGCGTTAACGAGATTGCAGCCGTATTCGACTAGGAAGACAAGCATCCGGCGCCGCGAAGCCTGTTTCGCACCGGGCCGCTTTGGAATGGGGTGAGATCATGTCGGTAGCATCGATGACAATGGGCGAATTCCGGGTCGGCGAGGTTCTCAGCCGGTCGATGGCGATCCTCGCCCGGAATATCGTGCCGTTCGGCCTGCTTGCCGTCCTGTTCACCGTGCCGACGTTTCTGGCGACCGTGATAGTCGATCCCCAGGCCGGCATGATGGACCCGAAGACGATCCAGGCGCTCGAATATGGTGACGAGTCGGCCGTCGCGAGATTCTTCATGATGCTCGCCGCCATGATCGGGCTGCTGCTCATGGGTATGGTGCTGAGCATGTTGGCGACCGCGGCAATGGTCTACGGAACATTTCAGGATTTGCGTGGCGCCCCTGCGGCGATCGGCGCGAGCCTTCGTCATGGCCTTCGCATTGTTTTTCCCGTCCTTGGCGTCGCTCTGCTGAGCGTATTGATGATGATGTTGAGCGCGATCGCGCTTGTGATCCCGATGTTTATCGTCATGACCATGTTCTGGGTCGCCATCCCTACGGCCGTCGTCGAGCGGCCCGGCGTAATCGCCAGCTTGAAGCGCAGTGCCGAACTCACCAAGGGCAACCGCTGGCGGGTCTTCGGCATCTACGCCGTGATCACGCTTCTGTCGCTTGTCGCTTCCAGCATTGTGCAGGTGCCGTTCATGGCAAGCATGGTCAATGCAGGGCCGGACGTCATGATGTCCGGCGGGTTCCTCGCGGCCCAGATCCTGGGGCTTCTGGTCACGGCCTTCTTCATGGCGCTCAGCGCGGTTGCCTCGGCAGTCGCTTACCACGATCTGCGCGCTGTGAATGAGGGCTTCGATATCGACCAGTTCGCCGCAGTCTTCGACTAACCGGGGCAGGCCGGTCGGCTACGGTGCGCCATATCAAGACCGGCGGCCGTCGTCATTGTCGTGCTTATTCTCGCGGCGTACGCCGAATAGCATTCGGGTCTCCAGATGCGCCCTTAGGGCCGCGTAGAAGGCCTCCAGGAAAGCCCTGGGATCCACCCTCTGTCCGTTGTCAGCGGTCCAGCCGATCTTCCTGCGAATGCGTTCGCACACGGCCGCCCGGGTCTCGTTGCTGTCGGGCCCGCTCTTGCGCAGCACGGTCTCCAGGGTCTGCAGCTCGAAGATGCCGTAAATCGCGAGCTGGGACGCGGTGAACTGGTACAGGGACGACGCCGCAGGCGCTGTCGTCACCGGAGATTGCCCGGCAAGATCGGTCAACAGGGTCCCTTTCGGTGCCCAGACGACCCATGTGCCGGCCACGATGTCGCCGACCCGCAGGCGGTCCTTGTTGAAACAGGGCATCAGCATGAACACGGCGGCCCATATGACCGTCAGCAGGCTGGCCCACGTGCCGCTGACCTGCGCCATCAACAGGGCCGAAATCGGTATGAACACCTCGATCTCGCGCATCAGATTGCGGGCGAAGACCGCCTCGGTCCGCAGCTGTCCGCCTTGGCGGTCGATGACGCGCAGCCCCATGGCGCGCTTGCCCGGCGTCGAGCCCTGCCAGCGCAGCTCGAAATAGACGAAGTAGAAGCTGCGGATGAGAAACCAGGCCAACAGGACCAGGGACCAGATCCAGCCGCTGGCGAATGCGTCGCTGAATCCGAAACCAAGGGCCGCCAGCAGACCGATTACCGTAATGGCGGCCATCATGATGATCAGATCGATCATCAGCGCGACGCCGCGATCGCTTCGCGCCGCCAGATAGACGTGCAGTGGAACACCTTCCGGGGTCAGGATCTCCCGCCGTTCCTTGGTGTGCGCCGCGATTGCGGCCGGTACGCTAGCGGTCGTCGCCATCTTCCGCGCCTCGGCCGCAATATCCGAAATAGCCACCCCAGAATAGCAGGCTCGCCAGAGCGATGCCGAAGCGCCAAGCCGGGTCGTTGATGAGCTGGCGACCGAAGCCCTCCAGCAGCGCGGCGATGAAGAACATCGCAACGGCTCCCATGATGATGCGGCTGGCCATGCGGCCCTTCAGGGCGAGATTGGCAAGCCGCGTATGGCGGCCTGGAAAGGCCAGGGATTCCGCCAGCACCAGGCCGGCTCCGCCGCATACGACGACCGCCAGCAGCTCGGTCACTCCATGGATCAGGAGCCAGGCTGAAAGTTCGCTCAGCAGGCCGCGGCTGTCGTACAGCGCCAGGAACGACCCCAGGATGAGCCCGTTGTAGACGAGCAGCAGCACGACCGGAGCCCCCAGGGCGAAGCCGAGCGCGAAACACAGCATCCCGACCTTGGCGTTGTTGCTGAACAGGAACGATGCGAACAGGTTGAGCTGCTCCACATCGCTCTCCTCGGTTTCGTAGAGAACGGCGCGCAGATCCTCGGTCGAACTGGTCGGCGTGCGCCCCCCGGCCATCTCGAGCGGCACGAAAGTGTAGTACCAGTCGTCATCCTGGCTGACCAATGTGAACCCGACCAGGGCGCCAAGAGTCATACACAGCGCGGCGATGGCGATATGCCAGCGCGCCGTGCGGATCGCCTGGGGGAACCCGGAACGGAAGAAGCGGGCGACGGCCTCCGGAAACCCGGATCGTGCGCCGTAAACGCAGAAATAGGCGCGCGCCGCCAGCGCCTCGAGATACTCCAGCACATTGCGGTCGAGCGATATGCTGCGCGCCACCGACAGCGAGGACAAGGTCGCGCGGTACAGACCCGGCAGCCGCATCACCTCGTTCGGCGACAGCGACCGCACGCCGCCGGACTCGGTCTTGGCGACCAACGTCTCCAACTCGCGCCAGGTCCGCTCGCGTTCGCGCCGGAAGGAGTAGCTCTTCAGATAGTCGTTCGACATCGCGCTCAGCGATCTCCTGGTGGGCGCGGCCTATATTAGATCCTGACGCTTAATCAACAGATAGCGATTGACCAGCTCCATGCTGATCGCCTCGGCCGGCGCATCGATGCAATGGACGCCCAGCCGGCGTAGGCGCTCCAGAACGATCGTGCGTTCGCGAACGAATTCGTCGGCGATCACCGCGCGGGCTACGTCGCCGAAGGCATTCGGTCGGGCCTCGATGGTCTCCGCCAGTTCGACATCCCGCAGCGTCACGAAGATGACCAGATGCCGGTTCGACAACCTCTGCAGATTGTCGACCATCAACTCGGCCGTGACCGTGTCGACGAATTCGGTCATCAGGATTACCAAGGAGCGCCGGTTCAACCGCCTCAGGAGATCGGTCAGCCCTAGCGTGAAGTTGGTCTCGTCCTGGCGATAGGACAGCTCGGCCGACGCCTGCTGCAGGCGCCAGAAATTATGCATGCCGCCGACCGGCACCGTGGCGTGTCGCACCATCGAATCGAAGCCAAACAGGCCGACCCGATCGCCGCCGCGCAGGGACATGTAGGTCAGCATCAGGCCGGCGTTGATGGCGTGGTCCAGCTTCGGGATGCCGGCCATCGGCTCGCTCATCAAATGACCGGTATCGAATGCCAGAACGATCTGGTGATTGCGCTCGGTGCGGAATTCCTTGCAGACCAGCTGGCGATGCCGGGCCGAGTGCTTCCAGTCGATGGAGCGCCGGTCCAGGCCGGGCACGTAGTCCCTCAGCGCATCGAACTCCGACCCATCTCCCTGCTGCTTCTGGGCCTTGATGCCGAACGGCGCGTCCATTGTCGTCAGCCGCAGGGCGACGGCGCGCACGGCGCGCACATTGGGCACCACCGGGATGTCCAGGTCCAGCGGCAGGATCCGCTGGCGATACATCAGCCCAAGGGGGCCGCGCCAGCGCTGCCACAGCCGTTCGATCCTGGCGGTGCCGCGCCTCAGCGGGACCAGCGGGATCGTCGGTTCGGCCCGCTCGCCGGGCGCCAATAGCAGGTTCAGCCGGTCCGGCCGTTGCAGGGTCGGGCCGACGTCGCAGACCAACTCGATGGGCACCGGCTGCCGGGCATCGGCGGAATGCAGGCTTATCGCCAGATCGTCATGGTCGCCGGCGTAGAGCAGCTCAGGCGGCTTCACATCGGCGGACAGCGTGGCGCTGCGCGGCGACAGCAGGGCGTCGAGGCCGGTCAGCAGGATCGCCAGACCGAGATAGGCCAGACCCAGCGGCCAGAGCCGTTCCGCCGCCAGTGCGAGCACCAGAGAGATCGGGATGCCCGCGGCGAACAGCAGCACCGCCCGGGGCGTGGGCCGGATCATCGCGGCGCCGGCGTCCGGTCCAGAATCTGTTCGATCAGTTGATCGACGCTCAGACCCTCGATCTCGGCCCCTGGCGCCAGCACCACCCGGTGCCGCAGGATCGGCACGGTCAGGAACTTGATGTCGTCGGGAATGACGTAGTCCCGGCCGTTGACGGCCGCCAGCGCCCGGGACGCTGTCGCGACCATGTTGGCCGAGCGCGGGGAGGCGCCGAATTGCAGTGAGGCGTGCTCCCGTGTGGCGCGGATGATGTCGACGATATAGCCGATCAGATCGTCGGTCAGGCGGATCGACTGGATGAAGGTGCGGATCGCCGTCAGCCCGTGCAGGTCCATAACCGGCGCGACGCCGAAGTCCGACAGCCGCGGCATTGAGGTGCGGTGGCCGTGCCGGGAGACGATGGCGCATTCCTCCTCGCGCGACGGATAGTCGAGCACATGCTTGAACAGGAAGCGGTCCAACTGTGCCTCCGGCAGCGGGTAGGTGCCCTGGTGCTCGATCGGGTTCTGGGTGGCGACAACCATGAAGCCGGATCCCAGATCATGAGTCTGCCCGTCGATCGTCACATCGCGCTCGTGCATCGCCTGCAACAGGGCCGCCTGGGTCTTCGGCGGCGTCCGATTGATTTCGTCGGCCAGCAGCAATTGCGTGAAAATCGGACCCTTGGTCAGGGTGAACTCATTGGTCTGGAAGTTGAACAGGTTGGTCCCGACCACGTCGCCCGGCATCAGATCGGGGGTGAACTGAATCCGACCGAAATCCAACGACAGCGCAGCCGCGAAGGTCTGCACCAGCATGGTCTTGGCGGTGCCGGGCACCCCTTCCAGGAGGATATGACCCTCCGACAGGAGACTGACCAGCAGCAGGTCGACGGCCGCGTCCTGGCCGACGACGACCTTGCCGATCTGTTCCTTAAGACCGGTCTTGGCCGATTGAATGGCCTGCAGGTCCATGCAGCATCTCCTGTTTCCAACGATTGACGGATCGCGCCGCGCGGGCCAGCCGCGCGCCATCGACTCTCTGCTGTTGCGCGATCGCGGCGACCGAGTTGCAGATATCCGCGCAACTCACACCGACGCCGCGGCGCTGTCCCACCCGGTCCAACCAGGCAACCAGATCAGCGCCGCGAAGGTGCGGCGGCGCATGCAGTTTCTGCGATGCGTCCCTCAGGGCGACCCGCAGGTACCGGTTCAGGATCGCCACGCCATGCCCGCCGAACTCAAGCAGTCCGGCGGTATTGTCGATCAGGCCGGCCTTGCCAGGCTTGATCGGCCGGGCGGTCGGCTGCGGCGCGCCGAATCGGCCGGTGGCGGCCCACATCAGCACCGCCAGTGCCACTACAGCTATGACCGCGGCGATGGCCAACGGGGTTTCCAGTATCGCGCGGGTCAGCCGCGGTTCCGCCTCGAATCCGTGGATCGTCTCGTCGACGACGATTGCGCCATTGCCCGGCCGGATGTGGTCGATCATGCGGATGGTCAGGATCGCATTGTCGCCTTGTCCTAGCCCGTGGTTCGACAGCACGTCCGGGTCCGACAGCACCCAGACGGTGTTCCAGCCCCGCTCGATGCGTCCGAGCAGAATGCCCCGATCGCTGCCGATCACCGATTCCAGCCTCGGCGCTCGTACGAGCTGGGGCGCGGCCAATGTCGGGGCCGGGAAGGAGCCCGACTGCCATGACAGTCCGCCATTCGGCCTGATCACTTCACCATCGGCCAGCACGGCCATGAGCATCTGTTCGGCATCCTTGGCGGGCAGCAGATCGGCGGAGTGTAGCCAGTCGGGCAATAGCGCGTTCACCTCGCCGTCCCATTTCGGCAGTACGATCAAGACATTCCTGGCACTCAACATGCGCTTGATCGCCGCCGGAGTGGCAGTCGGTGCGCGCGGCTCGGCAACGATCAGAAGCGACGACGAGCCGGCCTTTGATGCAGAGTTGTAACGGCTGACCAGCACCGGCATCTGCACCTCTCGCAGAACCTCGACGAATGCCCTGTGCCCGATCGCGCTGTAAGAGAAGGAATTGGCGTCCGGTGATCGTGCCGAGCCGCCATCCCCGGCGAGTACCGAGAGGATTATCGCGCCGACGAATGACAGCGTGCCGATCATCACCAGCCAGAAGACCGTGCGCGGTGCGAAAACCGTCCGTTCGGCCATCACGCCGGCTCCGCTGTGGCCGTGGCGATCTGGAGATAGCGATCCCGGCACTGCTGGTAGTCGGTTGCATCGGCGTCCCGTCCACCGAAATGACTGAGCTCGACCGCCGATACGATGGCCGAGAGCGCCCCGGACGCCTGCTCCGGGAGGCTCAGCCGGCTTGCGACCTCGCGGCTTGTCAGCGATGGCGCGATCAGGGAGTCGAACCGCATGCGCCGCAGCTGGGCGATACAATCCAACAGCAGCATGTGCAGCGCTTCGCCATATCGGCCCTCGCCGGCCAGCCTGTCGGCCTCGTCAAGGGATGTGCTGGACCCCGGATCGCCATTCCGGCCGGGAACCGCGGCCGCCGAGCCATCGGCTTGCGGCGCACGGCCGCGGAGCCGCAGGCGCAGCGAGGTGACCTCGTTGATGATGAACACCGCGAGCAGTACGCCGCCGGCGCCAACCAGAACCCACATCAACAGACGCGCCAGGCCGAACACCCCGTCGGGCAGATCGAATCGCCAACCCGATTCAGGTTGTTCGATTATCTCGGCCGGCTCTGCTTCGTTCGGCAGTTCCGACTGGAATCGACTGTCCGCCAGGACAGTTTCGACGGCCTCTCTGATCTCCTCATCGCTAGGAGCCGCGAGCGCCGGAGTTGGTCCGGAGGCGATCACGACAAGCAAGGCGCAGGCGAGCAGTACGGTGGCGACTGTCGGGCCCTTGTTTGATGGTTGGCGCAACGGTCTTGGAATTTGAATCACTCCAGGCGGCTGTCTGTTGTCGATGCTGGCGCGGAAACCTTCGAGAACGGGTCGGCGACCGCTACACCCAGATGCCCTGACGATGCGGTGCAGGAAACCTACCTACTCGCGCAAAGGTAGCCAATTGGTCAACATCTTGCCGGTGATGTGTCGCGCCGAACGAAAATCTTGGGGTCGAATGCTGGACACCGCCTATTCGGCCTGACCGCGCGGGGCGAAGCGGTCCCGCGCGATCTTCGCCGATCGGCGCTTGTCGATGATTCGGGCCGGAACGGTGACGGCTGCGGCGGTGGGGACATAGACCAGGAAACCGATCACCGCGCCGATGGCCGCATAGATCAGGCTCACCTTGTCCAGCGGAACCGCCGGCGCGAAGTGATCCCAGGTCTCGGCCGCGATGTCGCGGTCCATTCGGGTTGCGAAGGTGTATGGGCGCTCCATGGGGCCGGCATTGCGCATGGCGTCGAGATGTGATTCCAGCCACGCGGCACGGTCGATCTTCGTCTTCAGCCAGACCCCCTCGCGCACGAAGATCGGGTTCGATGCGCGGCGAAACTCGTCCAGATAGGCATAGATCGGCAAGCCGGCCTCGCCAGCGCGCTCGGCGATGGCGGCCACGTCCATCCGGGCCTCCGCCAGCCGTCCGGCAAGGTTCTGCTGGTAGTGCTGCATGAAAGCGGATAGCTGCGAGCTGCCCAGGGCGCCGGTTGCCGCCAGGGCCAATGCGACCACACTGCCGATTTTCCGCAGCATGAACGGGAGCACGGCATCCTCCATCTCGTCGCCGGGCCGCGCCCGGTCGATCAACGCCGTCTAGGCGGTTACTAAGGCAGCAATGTGGTCGGTTTGCCCGCCGGCTCCTTGGCGACGGCGCGTGGAGCCGCGCCGCCGAAGGCCGGTCCGGTGCGAGATGCATGGACACGCAGCGCGCCGATCAGGGCCGAGCCACGGTGGCCGTCGATGCCGATCGCGGTGCTGTTGGCTCCGACGCGGATCACCCGCCCGGAAATGCCCTGGGTGCCGCCGAGCGCGGTGACACGCACCCGCATCCCCGGCTTGGCCTCCAGGGCACGGTCCACCAGCAAGCCACTGGTCGAGACATTGATCGTCATGCAGTCGATTGCGAAGGCTTCGGACTGTACCGTGATGGCCGCCTGGATGTCATGGCGGACATCTCCCCGTGGCGAGCCCGTGGGCGTAAAGACCCGCAGGAGCAGTCTTGAAAAGCCGTGAACCCAATCCCCAACCGCGGACATTCGAACCGCCCGAATTTTGTTTTAATTCAGGGCAGTATATTTAATGTGGGTTACGATGCGGTTAACCGAGGGCGGGCGGGCGCCGGCCGTCAACCCCGGGGAGAGAGGATCGTCTGTCGTACCGGCAGCCGCACCCGGACTGCGGTTCCCTCGCCGACTCGGCTGGTGATTTCGACCACGCCGCCATGCATTTCGACCAGCGATTTGGTTAATGCCAGGCCGAGTCCCGTGCCTTCCTGCTTGCGACTGTAGTCCTGGATGCCACGCTCGAATGGCATGGTGACCCGATCCAGATCTTCTTGCGGAATGCCGACGCCCGTATCCCGAACGGTCAGCGACACGGTGTCGGCATCGTTCACGGTTTCGACATTGATCCGACCCCCGCTCGGTGTGAACTTGACCGCATTGGTCAGCAGGTTGGTGACCATCTGCCGGATCGACCGTCGGTCGGCCTGGATCATCGGCATGCCGGCATCCAGCGAGACATCGATCGCCAGGTCCTTGGTGTCGGATTGCTCCTGAATCAGGCGCAGCCCGTACTGCACCTCGTCGTTCAGCGCGACGTCGCGGAAGCGGAGTTCCCGCTTGCCGGATTCGATGGTCGAGAGGTCCAGAATGTCGGTGATCAGGTCCAGCAGGTGCGAGGCGCTGATATGGATATCGCTGGAATAGCTGCGGTATTGCTCGTTCCCGATCGGTCCGAAGAACTCCATGCGCAGTATCTCAGAGAATCCGATAATGGCATTGAGCGGAGTTCTCAACTCGTGGCTGATATTCGCCAGGAACTGGCTCTTCGTGCGGTTGGCGGCATCCGCCTGGTCGAATGCCAGGGCAAGCGCCGTATTCTTTTCCCTCAGCGCCTGCAGGGTCGCGTCCAGGCGGCGGTTCGACTGGTCCAGCGCATCACGATCGGCAACCTGCTGTGAGACATCGGTTCCGGTGCCGCGAAATCCGAGGAAGCGACCGGAGAGCGGGTCGAAGACCGGTACACCGCTGACCTGCTGTTCCCGGACTTCACCGTTGCGGTCCTCCACCTGGAAGCGGAAATCACGGAACGGCTGTCGCTCACGGAAGCATTCGGCGCTGCTCAGATCTTCCAGTGCCGGCTCGGCAAATCGGCCGATATCGCCAAATCGGCGGCCGACAAGCAGGGCCGCCGGCTTCCCCGCGATCTGCGTGATCCGTGACGACAGAAACGACAATTGTCCATCGGCATCGACCTCCCAGAGCCAGTCGGCCGAGCATTCGAGAAAATCCTCAAGGCGGCCGCGTGCCTGGTTGGAGAACTCCAGGGCCGAATACTGGTCGGTCACATTCCGCATTGCGGCAACGATCAACGGGTCGCCGGTCGTACCGCTTGGTACGAGGCATAGATCGGCAAAGTAGATCTGTTCCGACGGCAGCGATGTCAGCCGGGCAGTGTGTCTAGGACAACTGCGATCGAGCGTTGGAACTGCGGCGCGAAGTACGGCCACCAAGTCGGCGAACGCGTCGCTGCTTTCCAAACGCCCGCCGCGCTCGCAGAACAGGTCCCCGAAGGGCTGATTGGCGAACTGCAGTTCTGCCGATGCGTTGAAGATGGCGAGCGGCGGCAGGGCGAGATCGAACAGATTGCCCAGATCCGCATTGATGATGTCGCGCAGCGTGTTGCGGGGCTGTTCGCCGACCGGCTTCAGGCGCGCCTGGATATGACGGGCCTGGAGTGTCGCAACACCTTTGCCGGTTGAGGTCTTTTTGCGCTGCGCCGTCATGTCATTCGCTCGCCGGCGGATCCTTTGCGGCAAGGCCAACCTGTTCGATAGCGCTGACGAATTCGGGCTCGCGGCGCCAGAAGTTCAGGGCCGCCCGGGCGTTACCCTTCGTTATCGTATCATAGAACGTCAGTATGGAATTTCGTGCGGCCGACGGCAACTGTTCGGTGCCAGCAGCCGCGCCGGCGACGGCCTCATGTAGCATCAGAAACCCATCGCGGTCGATACCGGTCGCCTTGCACAGGATGGCAAGGCTCTCGCCGTCCGCCCGTAATGCTACTCGCCGTGCGGTCATCTCCGATATCTGCGCAAATCGAGCCAGTGCGGCCAGGAATGCCGGGATCCGCCCGGCCTGGACCATCCGGACGACCACGTCGACCGTCACCGGTTCCGTCTCCGCCAGCGTATCGATCAGGCGTTGCGCCAGCACGGCGACGGACTGGCCGGCCGTTGCACGCCGTTCCAGTACATCCTGTGTCGCCGTTTCGATCAGTGTGTCGACAATGGTCGGGTTCACCGAGAAGGATGACACGATGTGCGTGCGCAAGGCCGCCGATACCCACCAATGAACGCGACGTGCCAGATCCTGGGACAGATCCGCGGAGCGCAGGACAGGCATCTTTAGGCGGTCGACCCGCTCGGCTTCGGCCACCAGATAGTCGGATGTCCGCTGTACCAGGTCCTGATCGGAGTGACGCAACAGGATCTCGATGACGTCCTCGTCACCATGCTCCGGACCTGTATCGCCGGTGTCGGTCGCCAGAGACGGCCGCATAGTGATTGCAAGCCGGTGTTCGCTGCATCGGAATTTGACCGCCTCTACCAGATCCGGCGACTGCAATGCCTGGCTCTGCATCAGGATTGGGCGGGCGATTTCGGCACTTCGGTCCGCCAACTCGGATTTCAGTGCGTCCGGTACGTCCCTGCGTTCTGAGACGCTGCCGGAAAGCTCGACCCGCAGCGCCGTCTCGACCTCGGTGATCAGGGACCGCAGGATACCGATCATCAAGGAACGCTCGCGATCGGACAAGCGGACGCTGTCGTCAAGAAAGAGATCGGTAATATTGCCGAAGATTTCCTTGTGGCTCTCCGCCGTCTTCTGACGGGCCAACCTGATGAAATCGCGAGCCGACCTGAGTTTTCTCGTGTCCATGCCTTAACGTCGCCGGTTCTCAGCCAAGTAACATTGGCCAAGGCCCTATCTGGAGCCGGCGTTTCCTATCTGGAGCCGTCATTGGCGAACCGGAACTTCGGCCGCAAAGAACAAATACTAGCAAAATCTGTCGGATTTTCACACGTAATATGAACTATCCACATATATGCCGCGTAATTCTGCCACTGATTGTCCTCGGCGACCGCGGCCAGGCTCGCATAAAACGGCACCTGCGACTGCCCCGCGCGGGGCGGCCGCATGCCAGGATGCCGGCCCAACCGTCAGTTAATCGTAACCCAGCGCAACAGGAAGAAATTATCCGCGCGCTGGGTGAGCGAGATGTTGTCCTTCGAGCCCCAAACAAGCGGCTGAACGTGCAATGGCACATAGACCGCATCATCACGCAGGATACCGTGGACCTCGTCGATCATCTGCTGGCGCTTGGCGTCATCCAGTTCGACCTGGATTTTCGGCAACAGGTCGTCGACCCGCGGATCCGAATAGGCTCCGAAATTCCAGCTGCCCAGCCGCCTCTCGGCGTTCGGCGTTGCCATCAGGAAGCGGATCGGATGCTCAGCATCGAAGGTGCCTGGCGACCAGCCCAGCATGTACATGTCGAACTTGTCATCGCGCAGCTCGGACCAGTAGTTGCTGACCGGCATGGTCACGAGTTCGGCCTTCAGGCCGACCGCCGCGAGCATGCTCGCCGTTGCCGTGCAGATCGGCTCGTCATTGATATACCGGTCGTTCGGGCATCTGAGGCCGAAGGAGAACCCGTCCGGATAGCCGGCCTCCGCCAGAAGCGCCCGAGCCCGGTCCGGGTCATAGGGCAGCCGTTCATTCAATGCGGCCCGGAAGCCGCGGACCGACGGGCTGATGATCAGGCCGGCGGTCTGGGCATTGCCCCGCATGATGCGGTCGACAATCGCGTCGGCGTTGATGGCGTGATAGACCGCCTGCCGCACGCGCGGATCCTGGAACGGGTTGCGGCCCGTAACGTCGGAATAGCGCAGCTCGTCATCCTCGTGTTCGAAGCCGAAGAAGATCACCCGCGCCTCGATTCCCCGATGCACGGTGAAACCATCCGTGCTCTCGATCCGCGGGACGTCCTGCAGTGGGATCGGCTCCACAAAGTCGACCTCGCCGGACAGCAGTGCCGCCACGGACGTCGCGGCGGACGAGATCGGCGTGAAGGTCGCCTCGGTGATGTTGTGCTCGGCGGTGTCCCACCAGTCGCCATGGGGAACCACGACCGTGCGAATGTCCGGCTCGCGCGCAGCGAGCTTAAACGCGCCGGTTCCGTTGGCGCTGCGGGTAGCGAAATTCTCCTGGTCCCGGGCGGGGCTCTCGACACCGTTGGTTTCGGCCCATCCCTTGTCCATGATCATGAAATTGGCGATCCCGTCGGGAAACAACGGGTTCGGCGCGTTGGTCAGGAAATCGACGGTGTATTGGTCGACCTTCCGCACCTCGCTGACCGATGCGAAAAACGACCGCACATCCGATTGCTCCGAACTTGCCCGCTCGTAGGAGAAGACCACGTCGTCGGCGTCAAAACCCTGCCCCTCATGGAATACGACGCCCTGACGCAGATGAAAGCGCCAACCTTCACTGCCCAGTGCTTCCCAGCGTTCCGCCAGCGCCGGCTCCAGCGACATGTCCTTGCCGCGCCGCACCAGCCCCTCATAGACGTTGTTCAGGAAACCAAGCACCGGTGCGATGTTGGTGGCGTGCGGATCCATCGTGGACGGGTCGGTCTTGCCGGCCCAGTGAAAGGTCTCGGCCCCTGCTGGCGCGGCAGCCACGATGGCGGCAACAGCCGCCGTGGCCACCCAGCCGGCACGCCGGGTCGCGGTTCTGCAAAACATCCCTGCCTCCATAATTCTCTTTTTTGTTCTGACCCCATCATAGCATCGGTCGGCAATTCTCACACCGGCCACGGCGGCCATGCTGCCCGAGTGCGCGGATTGGCAGAATTCACAGGCACGTGAACATCCGGTAGCGCGCTCGATCAGCGCCGGGAAATGTGGAAGGGCGTGCCCTGGAGGGACAACACGCGGTCTGGCACCGAGCGCTAAACAGCCTCGGCCTGACGCTGGGCGCGTTTGCGCTCGTGGGGGTCGAGCAGGCGCTTGCGCAGCCGGATCGATTTCGGCGTCACCTCAACCAGTTCGTCGTCGGAGATATAGGCCAGGGCCTTTTCCAGCGACATCGCCATAGGCGGTGTCAGCCGGACCGCCTCGTCCTTGCCGGCGGCGCGAATATTGGTCAGTTGCTTGCCTTTCAGCACGTTGACCTCGAGATCGTTGCCGCGGGTGTGCTCACCGATGATCATGCCGCGGTACACCTTCGCACCGTGCCCGATCATCATCGGCCCACGGTCCTCCAGGTTCCAGAGTGCATAGGCGACCGCTGTGCCTTGACCATTGGAGATAAGCGTACCGGTGCGCCGTCCGGCGATTTCGCCCTTGAACGGCACATAGCCGTGGAACAGCCGGTACATCACCCCGGTGCCTCGAGTGTCGGTCATGAAGTCGCTGTGATAGCCGATCAGGCCCCGTGTCGGGACATACATGACGATGCGCAGCTTGCCGCCGCCGGATGGCCGCATGTCGACCAATTCGCCCTTGCGCTTGGACAGCACCTCCAGCACCGCGCCGCTGTGGTCCTCATCGACATCGATCTGCACCTCTTCCACCGGCTCCAAGGTTCTGCCGGTCTCCGGGTCGGCTTGCATCACCACGCGCGGGCGGCTGATCGACAGCTCGAACCCTTCCCGGCGCATGGTCTCGATCAGGATGCCAAGTTGCAATTCGCCGCGTCCGGCGACCTCGAAACTGTCCTTCGAGGCGCCATCCTCGATCCGTAGCGCCACATTGCCCTCTGCTTCGCGCATCAGCCGGTCACGGATCACCCTACTGGTGACCTTGTCGCCTTCCGTGCCGGCCAGCGGTGAGTCGTTGACCGAGAAGGTCATGGCCAGTGTCGGCGGGTCGATCGGCTGGGCCGCCAGGGATGCTGTGACGGTGGGCGCGCCGACGGTGTCGGCCACGGTCGCCTTGCTGAGGCCCGCGATGGCGACGATGTCTCCGGCCTCACCAATTTCGATCGGCTGCCGTTCCAGTCCGCGGAACGCCAGGACCTTGCTGACGCGCCCGTCCTCGACGACCTGGCCGTCGCGATCCAGGGCGCGGATCGGCATGTTCGGCTTCACCGAGCCGCATTGAATGCGCCCGGTCAGCACACGGCCGAGATAGGGGTCCGCCTCCAATGTCGTCGCCAGCATGGTGAACGGGGCATCGGCGTCGATGTCCGGTGCCGGCACATGGCTTGCGATCAGGTCGAACAGGGGCGCCATGTCCTGGCGCTCGGCGGAGAGGTCGAGGGTTGCCCAGCCCTGCTTGGCGGAGGCATAAGCGATCGGAAAATCAAGCTGATCGTCAGCCGCGTCCAGGGCTGCGAACAGGTCGAACACCTCGTTCAGCACGGCCTCGGCGCGCTGGTCCGGCCGGTCGACCTTGTTGATCACCACGATCGGTCGCAATCCGAGCGCCAGCGCCTTGCCGACGACGAATTTGGTCTGCGGCATCGGCCCCTCGGCGGCGTCGACCAGCACCAGCACGCCGTCTACCATGCCCAGGATGCGCTCGACTTCGCCGCCGAAATCGGCATGTCCAGGCGTGTCGACGATATTGAGGCGCAGATCGCGCCAGACAACCGAGGTGCATTTCGCCAGGATGGTAATGCCGCGCTCTCGCTCCAGGTCATTGCTGTCCATGGCCCGTTCGGCGACTTTCTGGTTGTCGCGCACCGCGCCGCTCTGGCGCAAAAGTACGTCGATCAGTGTCGTCTTGCCGTGGTCGACATGGGCGATGATTGCGATGTTTCGCAAATCCATGACTGCGATCCTGTGAGATGCGGGTGCGCTCGCGGCCGGTTCTACTTGTCTCGCGGCGCGCGGCCGGCGGCACTATATGATGTTGTCACCGCGCCGCAAGCACGCACATGGGCCTGAAGGCCGGCAATAACAAGCCGAATGTAGGGCATCGACAAACCGCCGATCGGGGCCATCGTACCGTGAGACCCTTTAACCTTGTCCTTACTGCGACCATCGTTCTCGCGGTCATGCTGTGTCCGGCGGCGGACGCATTGGGGCAGGACATGCGTTACCGGACAACGATCAGCGGCGCCGAGGGTGAGCTCCTGCAAGCGATCTCGGACAGCGCCACGCTCGTGGCGCTGCAGGACGATGCCGTGCCGACCCTCGCCGCGCTGGTCCGGCGGTCCGAGGACGATATCGATCGCGTGACACGTGCGCTGCGGTCGTTCGGCCATTATCTCGGCACGGTGGAGATCGCGATCGCCGACCTGCCGCCGCGGGATCCCGGGTTGGCCGCGGCGATATCGGCGGCAACCGGTCCGGTGAAGGTGACGATAGAGGTGGAGCCCGGACCGGAATTCACCATCAGCCTCATTGCATTGGTCAACGCGGTGGACGAAACGCCGGTACTACCGGAACAGATCGAAATGTCCGGAATCGGCATCGCCGCGGGCGATCCGGCCCGATCAGATGCGATCCTGACCGCCGAGTCGCGCCTCGCCCGGCAGATGCGGGGTTATGGTTATCCCTTTGCCAAGGTCGTCGACCGACGCGCGGTGGTTGATTTCGAGACTCGGACCATGGATGTGACCTATCTGCTTGAATTTGGACCTCAGGCACAATTCGGCGCCGTTGAGATCGAAGGGTTGGAGCAGGTGGATCGGGGGCTGGTGACGGTACTGGCGACGTTCGAGGAGGGGGACCGGTTTTCGCCGGACGCTCTGACCAAATACCGCACTGCGCTAACGGAACTTGGCGTGTTCGGCTCTGTGCGCGTGCGGTCCGCCGAGTCGCTCGATGCCGACGGGCGCATACCCGTAACCATCACCGTGAGGGAACGAAAGCGCCGATTCATAGGATTTGGCGCTGATTTCGCCACGTCGGAAGGTTTTGGCGTCAACGGTTTCTGGGGCCACCGGAATCTCTTCGGCGGTGCGGAGCGCCTACGACTCGGACTCGAAGTCGCACGGATCGGGGAGAACGACTCGAGCGATTACGACTACGGCGGCACATTGAATTTCCGCAAGCCTGCATTCCTGATCCCCGAGCAGAGTTTGCTGATCACCGCGGAGTTGCGGGAGGAGAATCCGGACGCGTTCGACCGCACCGGTTTCAAGTCGACAATCGGGGTGGAGCGGCGCCTGTCCGAGACACTGACCGTCGATGCAGGAATTTCCTTCGAGTATGAAGAAATCACCGACGACATCGAAGGGTCTGACAACTTCACCTTCGTCGGCCTGCCCATCGGGTTTCGCTGGGACAAAACGGACGATCTGCTGAATCCGACCACTGGCTCGAGACTGAGCGCCGTTTTCAATCCGTTATTGGAGGTCCTGGGATCGACCCAGAATATACTCCGCTTTCGCACGAACGGATCCACCTACTACGATTTTGATACCGATGGCGAGACGGTGGTGGCAGGGCTCGTCGGCCTTGGCGCCCTGGCCGGGGAGGATGTGGAGGATGTGTCGGCCAGCAAGCGCTTCTACGCCGGCGGCGGCGGCACGGTTCGCGGCTATGACTTCCAGAGCGTCGGGCCGCTGGACGCCAATGACGATCCGATTGGCGGGCGCAGCCTGTTTCATTTCAGCCTGGAACTGCGGCAACGGGTATTCGGCGATTTCAGTCTCGTCCCCTTCATTGACGGGGGCACGGTCTTCGAATCCGAATTTCCGGATTTCAGTGACGAGCTGCAATATGGCGCTGGTATCGGTATCCGATATGCCACCGGATTCGGGCCGTTGCGGTTCGATGTGGCGACGCCGCTCAACGGCCGGGACCGCGACGATGATGTGGCGGTCTACATAAGCTTGGGACAGGCCTTTTGATCGGGATGCAGAAGCTCTGGCGCGGGACGATCGTCGCTGTTCTGGCACTGCTGTTGGTGGTGGCGGCGGCGTTCGCGTGGATACAGACGCCGCCGGGCAAGCGTCAGATCGCCAGCCTGATCGAGCGGGCGGCGTCGGACGAGTCGCTGACAGTGGACATTGGCACGATCACGGGTGTCTTGCCGTTCGAGGTGCGGCTGAGCGCGGTCACCCTCGCCGATGGCGAGGGCATCTGGCTGCGTGCGGACACTGCGGCGCTGGATTGGTCGCCCCTCGGCATTTTGTCCGGACGCCTGGACGTCGAGGCCCTGTCGCTGGGTGGCGTGGTCGTGGAGCGGCCACCGAATGCATCTGGTGGAGCGGAGACCGGCAACTCGTTCACGATGCCGCTTGCTCTGCGCATCGCGCGGTTCGAGGTGTCGGACCTTCTGTTGGCGGAACCCGTGCTGGGTGCTGCCGCGCGCCTGTCGATCGATGGCTCCGCCGCGCTGGCCGATCCGATAGCCGGGTTCCGGATGGCGGCGAATGCCCGGCGCACGGACGCAACACCGGGGGCGCTGGCCGTCGAGTTCGCGTACGACCCGGATTCGGACCGGTTGACGGCCGAGATGTCGGCCAGCGAGCCGGCCGGTGGTGTCATCGCGCGGATTCTACGACTGCCGGGGTTGCCGCCGTTATCCGTGGGACTGTCCGGCGACGGGCCGCTCCAGGACTGGCAGGCAAATCTCGCAGTCGATGCCGGGCCGGATTTCGCGGCCCAAACGGAACTAACCCTGGCGGCGGCGGCGGATGGGGGCTATCGACTGGGCGTCGCGGCCGATGCGACCCTGGCGGGCCTTGCGCGGGGTCCGGCCCAGGCGTTGATCTCTGGCAGCAGCGCGCTGCACGGGACAGCAATGATCGGCCTGGACGGAATTGTCCAATTCGACGCTGTTACGCTCCGGGTGGCGGCCGGCGAGATCATCCTCGCGGGCTCCGCGGATTGGCGTCGTGGCATCCTGGACGTCGCGGCAACCGTCCAGGCAGGGTCGCCCGAGGTCTTCGCGCAGATCCTTCCGGGCACCGGCTGGGAGCGTGTGGGCGCCGATATCCGTGTTTCCGGGCCGTTGGAGACTCCTCGGATCGAGGTGGCCGCGGAGGCGCTGGATGTCACATCGGCTGGCATGGCGGTTGCCCGGTTTACCGCAAGTCTCGTCCTCGATCCGGACCTCCGCGGCGATGCTCCAATTCCGTTCGACGGGCAAGGGTCCTTGGAGGGCCTGTCGTCCGGCGAAGCGGAGTTGGATGCGCTGCTTGCACCAACGGTCGGGTTGCGCGTATCTGGTGAATGGCAACCGGATGGCGCTGCGACGATCGAGCTATTCGTGGTCGCGAACGCCGGCACGACAATCGCCGGTTCGGGTGTCGTCGACGCCGATGGTGCGATCGCCGCAGATGGCTCCTTTGCCATCGCCGATCTCAAAATTCTTCGTCCTGTGGCCAATCTGCCGGTCGACGGTCGAGTCGAGATATCATGGCAGGCGTCGTCCTCCGATCTCGGGCTGGCTCTTCAGACAGACGGTCGCTTTGGCGATCTGCATTCCGGCGTGGCGGCGATCGACGCATTGCTTGCCGATACGGTTGCGTTGCGGTCCAGCGCGACGATCGGCTTGGATGGCGCTGTCGATATCACGGATCTTCAGGTCACAAGCGGTGGGAACGCGGTCGCGGCCCGGATCCGCTTTGCCGACCAGCGGCTTGCGACGGATTGGTCGCTATCGGTCCCCAGCCTGGGCGCCGTTTCCCAAACCGTCGGAATTGCACTCGACGGGCGGTTGGAGGCCGCGGGACGCCTGCTGGGGCCGCTCAGCGACCTGCTGCTGGAGTCCGAGGTGGCCGGCCGGGAGCTAGTGCTCGACGGGAAAACGCTCCCGGACCTCGACGGCCACGCGCGGCTGGAAGATCTGGCCGGACGACCGGACGGGACGATCCGGCTTGAGGCATCGGTCGCGGATCGGCCGGCGCATCTGCAGTTCGGGCTCAAGGCTCTGGCGGATGGCGGATATCGGTTCGATCCTGTGGCGGGCGAATTCGCCGGATCGGCGGTCACCGGCGCGATCGATATGCTGCCCGACGGCAGTATTGCCGGCCAGTTGGATGGACGTGCCCAAGATGTCGCGCCGCTTGCCGGCCAATTCGACTTACCACTTTCGGGATCGACGGATCTTCTTGCCACCCTGTCCGTCTCCGAGGGCCGGCAGCGGTTGCAGGCGACCCTGGAAATGGCTGGCGCCGCCTTCGGCGACCAGGCCGCCGCAGCGACTGTGTCGGTTGACTTGACGATCGACGATCTTCTCGGAGACGCGCGTCTCGAGGGGCTGGCGGCGGCCCGCGATGTGAAGGCGAGCGGGGTGGAATTTGACCGGTTCGACGCACAGTTGAGCGGCCAGGCGGATGCGATGACCCTGTCCCTTGCAGTCGCTGGGACCGAACTGTCCGGAGAGATTTCCGGCGCCTGGGTCGTTGCCGGCGATCGCAGGCAGCTCGATCTGAAATCCTTGGGTGGAGAGTTCCGCGGCGAGTCCTTTGTTTTGGCAAGGCCGGCCTCGATCTCCGTTGGTCCGGGTTCGGTCTCCGTGGACCCAGTGGAGATAAGCGTCGGCGGCGGGCGGGTGTCTGTTGTCGGGGCGTTCGGGGAGACTACCGAGGCCTCACTGGAAGTGGCGGATCTGCCGATGGGACTGATCTCTCT
>CBDBVB010000031.1:0-162436 GCA_965212545.1 Inquilinaceae bacterium | reverse complement strand
AACGGCGCCGTCGGAACGACGAGCGAATAGGTTCGGCTACCGCATAGGGTCCTTCGTCAGGACATCACGCGCTCAAGCCCGGCCCGAGGCGTACGAGGTCGGCGGGCAGTCGGACGTCACGGGCCAGGCCCAGTGCCTGCAACGTTCGGATCAGCCACCATCCGGGGTCCGGCTGGCCGGGCTCGACGCCGAGGCGGGCGGAGTCCGGGAAAGCATGGTGGTTGCCGTGCCAGCTCTCGCCGAAGGTGAACAGCCCGATATGGCGGATGTTGTAGCCTTGCACCGCGACCCCGTCGACGCGCCAACCCTGGTGCCCGCGGCGATGGGCCAGATGGCCGACCAGCCAATGCCCGGTCAGGGACACGGCGATGCGCACCGGTACGCCCCAGATCAGCCAGCCCCAGCCGCCGATGGCGTAGAACAGGATTGCCCAGGGCGCCTGCTGCAGCATCCAGCTGCGCTCCAGGAAGCGATAGAAGCGGTCGTTGAGTATCCTCGGCTCGATGACGAAGTCCGGCGGATTGTCCAGGCGCACCAGTGCAATGCATCTGCCAAATCGCATCGGTCAGAAAGCCGCGCCGATGGGCATAGAGGTCGTGGCACGCTGCCTGGCGCTGGGCCCAGTCGCGAATGTCGTGGGCGGCGATCATGCCGAACGGCCCGGCCATGCCCACCAGCGTCCCGAGATAGACGAGGATGTGCTCGATCCAGATATGGACCCGGAAGCTGCGATGGATCAGCAGCCGATGCATGCCGACGGAATGCCCGGCGCAGAGCGTGACGACGGTGGTGACCAGGAACAGGGCGACCGCGTCCCAACTCGCCGTCAGCGGCCCGAACACCAGCGCGAGTCAGTGTCATGGCCGCGGTCCACAGGGATTTGCCGGGCGACCAGACGACGGTGCCGGCGACGGCGTCGCTGTCAGGCCCTGCGATCATGCGGGGCGTGGACAGGCACCTCATGCGGAGTCTCCACTTGCCGTTGGCATTGAGCCGACGGCCGCCGGGCGTTTTCGCGCCAATGGCCGGTTTGGACTCTGCGTGCCCGCCCGCCGCAGCTCGGTGCGCGGCGCAAGGTCGGCCGGCTGTTTGACGCCGTCGGCCAGGCCCAGAAGCTGCAGCGCCCGGATCAGCCACCAGCCGGGATCGGGCTGGCCGGGCTCGATGCCCATGCGGGCGGACTCCGGATAGGCATGATGGTTGCTGTGCCAGCTCTCGCCGAACGTGATCAGGCTGAGAGTTCCGATATTGACCCCTTGAACGGCGGCGCCATCGACCAACCAGGGCCGGTCGGTGCCTTGATGGGTGAAGCGGACGACCAGCCAATGGCCGGTCAGCGACACAGCGATACGCACCGCTATGCCCCATACGACCCAACTCCATCCTCCGACCGCAAAGAACAGGACAGGCCCAAGGCAGTTGTTGCAGCATCCAGGTGCGCTCCAGGAAGCGATAGAACCGATCATCGCGGATCCGGGACTCGATGACGAAGGTGGGTGGGCGATCGAGATGCAGAGCGCAATGCATCTGCAGGAACGCGTCCTTCAGGAAAGGATAGCGGTGCGCGAACAGGTCATGACAGGCCGACTGTCGCTGCGCCCAGTCGCGGGTGTCGTGAATCCGGATCATGCCGAACGGCCCGGCCATGCCGACCAGGGTTCCCAGATAGACCAATATGCGGGCGACCCAGACCGGCGCGGAGAAACTGCGGTGCACGATCAGCCGATGCATGCCCACCGAATGCCCGGCCCAGAGAGTGATGATGGTCGTGACCAGGAACAACGCGATCGCATCCCAACTGGCGGTGATCGGCGCAAAGACCAGGGCGATGCCGGTCATTGTGGATATCCAAAGGGATTTGGCCGGCGACCAGGCCAATCGTCCCGCCACGGCGCTGCTGTTCTCATCCGCGATCATCCGAAAGGTCGAGAAACAGGTCATTGCGCGCCTCCCTGACTTGCCTGGCCCATGCAGGCCGCTGGCCGATCGAACGGTCGGGGCTTGCAATTGCAGCGTTAATTCACTAATTAGCGAATATCCTAATTACCAATATGCCATACCTTAGCTAATTAGGCAATTACCAAATTAAATGGAAACGGGACGGTGACATGAGCGTCGATGAATTGGGTGAGGGGCTGGGTGCCGAAGGCGCCGGGGCGCAGCGGATCTTTCAGGCGCTGTCGTCGCAGGTGCGGCGCAAGATCCTGGCCTACCTGTCCCATTCTTCACTGACGGCGGGCGAGATCGCGTCTCGGTTCGAGATGTCGAAGCCGTCGGTGTCGCAGCATCTCAGCGTGCTGGAAACCGCCGGCCTGATCGCCAGCGAGAAGCGCGGCCAGTACGTGCATTACCGCCTGGTCGAGGACAGCCTGGTCAACACCCTCAATGGATTCGTGCAGGACGTCTGTCCGGTCAGCCGGCCGCTGAAGCGCGAGAGCAAGGCGTTGAAGAAGACCCGGGACGAAGCCTGACGGCCGGACCGGACAAAGCGGCGGTTTGGCTTGACCTCCGCCGGCCGCTCGCCTATACCACCGCGTCCGTCGGGCAGAGGGCTGTCCGGCGTCTTTCGATATGGGCATTTCGAGGATCCGACCGATGGCACGACGGTGTGCGTTGACCGGCAAGGGCGTGTTGACCGGCAACAATGTCAGTCACTCCAACATCAAGTCGCGCCGGCGCTATCTGCCGAACATCCAGGTCGCGACCCTGCTGTCGGAGACCCTGGGCGAGAGCGTGCGCCTGAAGCTGGCCGCCAGCGCGATCCGCACCGTGGAGCATCGCGGCGGGCTGGATGCCTTCCTGATGAGCACCAAGGCCGCCGAACTGCCGACCGAGTTGCGCCGGTTGAAGCGGCGCATCGAGAAGGCCAAGGCTGACGCCGCCGCCTGACCCGCGCGTCCAGCGCCGAGGCAAGGCCCGCGCCCGGCGCGGGCTTTTTTGCATTAACGGCCTAGGACCCTGTCGAACCGTGCGGAGCCGATTGCCATGTTGAGCCTGTCGCCGGAAGACCTCATCGCGCAGATGAACGCCCTGCCGCCGGAGGCGATGTGGCTGCTGCTGGTGGCCGCCTGCTTCCTCACCATTTTGGCGATGCTGCGGGTGTTCGGCGAGGCCGGGCTGTACGTCTACATCGTCATCGCGATCATCGGCGCCAATCTGCAGGTGCTCAAGCCGGTCCAGTTCTCGGTGCCGTTCCTGTCCGATCCGGTGGCGCTGGGCACCATCCTGTTCGCCTCGACCTATCTGTGCACCGATATCCTGACCGAGCATTTCGGCCGCCGGATTGCCCGGCGCGCGGTGATGATCGGCTTTGCCGGCTATCTGATCTGGACCCTGCTGGTGGTGCTGACCCTGGGCTTCCGGCCGCTGACCCCCGCCGAGGCGGGCGACGGCCTTGCCTGGGCGCTGGGCAATCACGGCGCCATGGCGACCCTGTTCACGCCGGCCCCGGCATTGTTCGCCGCGGGCATGATCGCCTATCTGGTGAGCCAGTTTCACGACATCTGGATGTACCGACTGGTCGGCGTCGTCACCCGCGGCCGGCATCTGTGGCTGCGCAACAACGTCTCGACCCTGCTGTCCGGGCTGATCGACAACATCGTCTTCAGCGTGCTGGCCTGGGTCGTGTTCGCCGCCACTCCGCTGGGCTGGGAGCCGCTGATCTTCACCTATATCCTGGGCACCTATGTGCTGCGGGTGCTGGTCGCGCTGCTGGACACGCCGTTCCTCTACCTGGCGCGGTTCGCGATCCATCCGGAGACATTCCGGATGCCGGAGGAGTATGCCTGACTACGAGAACTTCCGGTTCGAGATCGACCATCGCGACCCTGACAGCGGTGCGCGGACCGGCCGGTTGACCACCCCGCACGGGGCGATCGAGACGCCGAACTTCATCTTCTGCGGCACCAAGGCGGCGATCAAGGGCGTGCTGCCGGGCCAGATGCGCGATGCCGGCAGCGCGATCATCCTGGCCAACACCTATCACCTGATGATCCAGCCCGGCGCCGACCGGGTGGCAAAGCTGGGCGGGCTGCACGGCTTCATGGGCTGGGACGGGCCGATGCTGACCGACAGCGGCGGTTTCCAGATCTTCTCCATGGGTCATGGCGGCGTCGCCGACGAGATCAAGGGCCGCCGCAACCGCGATGCCAAAGCCGGCAATGGTGCCGGCAATGGCGGTCGTACGCCATCCCTCACCAAGATCACCGAGGAAGGTGCGGAGTTCCGCTCCTATCTCGACGGCTCGAAAGCTGTTCCTGTCGCCGGAAGGCTCGATCCAGATCCAGCGCAAGCTGGGCGCCGATCTGATCGTCCAGCTCGACGAATGCACACCGTTCCATGTGGAGCGCGACTACACCGCCAGGTCGATGGCCATGAGCCATCGCTGGGGCGATCGCTGCCTGGAGGAATTCGATCGCGGCGACGATGGCCGCCAGGCGCTCTATGGCGTGATCCAGGGCGGCGTCTATCCCGACCTCCGCCGGGAGAGCACGCAATACACCGCCGACCGGCCGTTCTTCGGCACCGCCGTCGGCGGGTCGCTGGGCGCCCACAAGGACCAGATGTACGAGGTGGTGTCCCACTGCACGCCCTATATCCATCCCGACCGGCCGGTGCATCTGCTCGGCATCGGCGGCTTCGGCGACATCTTCGCCGGGGTGCGGCTGGGCATGGACACCTTCGATTGCGTTCATCCCACGCGGGTTGCGCGCCATGGCTGGGCCCTGATGAAGGGGGCGGAGAACGAACGGGTCAATCTGCGCAACACCCGCTTTCGCGACGACGAGGCGCCGATCGACGAGAGCTGCGGCTGCTTCACCTGCCGAACCTATAGCCGGGGCTATATCAATCATCTCATCAAGGCCGGCGAAATCCTCTCCATGACCCTGCTGTCGATCCACAACGTGGCGACCATGAACCGGCTGATGACCGATGTCCGCGCGGCGATCCGCTCCGGCACGTTGGATCAGATGGAGAAGGATTGGGTCGCCGATTGATCCGGGCCGCCTTGGCGCGCGTTCTGCCGCGCGCTATTGTCCGGAATCCTCTCTCCGACCACCCCGCAGGCCATGCAGATCCATCCCGAATTCCCGAACCTCTTCGTCGTCGACCACCCGCTGATCCAGCACAAGCTGAGCCATATGCGCGACCGGACCCGGTCGACCATGGGCTTTCGCACCCTGCTGCGCGAGATCGCGCTGCTGATGGGTTATGAGATCACCCGCGACCTGCCGCTGACCACCGAGCCGATCGAGACGCCGCTGGAGCCGATGGACGCGCCGGTGATTGCCGGCAAGAAGGTGGCGCTGGTGCCGATCCTGCGCGCCGGCCTGGGCATGGTGGAGGGACTGGCGGAACTGATCCCCTCGGCCCGGGTCGGCCATGTCGGGCTCTATCGCGATCCGGAAACCAAGATGCCGGTGGAATATCTGGTCAAGCTGCCCGAGCCGGAGGGCCGGCTGTTCATCGTCGTCGACCCGATGCTGGCGACCGGCAATTCCGGCGTGCACGCGGTCGACGTTCTGAACAAGCATGGCGTCGACGATGCGCAGATCCGATTCATGGCGCTGGTCTCGGCGCCGGAAGGCGTGCACACCTTCCACGCCGCCCATCCCGACGTGCCGGTGTATACCGCGGCGCTCGATCGCGGGCTGAACGACCACGCCTACATCATGCCGGGCCTCGGCGATGCCGGCGACCGGATGTTCGGCACCAAATAGGCGCGTTCGACGGCATGGCCGACCTCGCGATCATCGGCGGCCATGTGCTGACCATGGATGGCGAAGGCCGGGAGTTCGCTCCGGGCGTTGTTCTGGTGGACGACGGCGCGATATCCGCCGTCGGTCCGGCTGCGATCGCCGATGGCATCGAAGCCGGGCGCCGGGTCGACGCCTCCGGCTGCATCGTGCTGCCGGGCATGGTGAACACCCATACCCATGTGGCGATGACCCTGTTCCGCGGTCTGGGCGATGACGAGCCGGACCGTCTGAAGCGGTTCATCTGGCCGCTGGAGGCCAGAGTCGTCGACAGCGACGGCGTCCATGACGGGGCGATGCTGGGCTGCCTGGAAATGGCGCTGGGCGGCGTGACCTGCTTCGCCGACATGTATTTCTTCGCCGACCGGGTCGCCGAGGCGGCCGCGGCCATCGGGCTGCGGGCGGTTGTCGGCCAGGCTGTCATGGGCGATGCGGCGCCCGATGCCGGCACTCCGGACGCGGCGCTAGACCGATTCGACGCCCTGCGCGACGCCTGGCGCGACCAACCGCTGGTGACGCCCGCGCTTGCGCCGCATGCGCCGGATACACTCAGGTCGGCAACACTGGAGGCGGTAGGGAACCGGTCGGAGAGCGCGGACGCCCCGATCTTGATCCATCTCTGTGAGACCGAGGCGGAACTGACCGCAATTCGCGGGCGGGCCGGATTGACGCCGGTCGGCTATCTCCACTCCCTGGGCCTGCTCGGGCCGCGCCTGGTCGGCGCCCATTGCATCCACGCGGATGCATCCGACATCGAACTCCTCGCCGTAAGCGGTGCCGGCGTCGCGCACAACATGGTCGCGAACGTCAAGGCGGCGAAGGGTGTTGCGCCAGTGCCGGCGATGCTGGCCGCGGGCGTCCACGTCGGCCTGGGCACCGACGGGCCGATGAGCGGCAACACCCTCGATGTGATCGGCCAGCTCGGCTATGTGGCCAAGCTGCACAAGCTGACCGCGGGCGACCGCACCGCGATGCCAGCCCGCATGGTGGTGGAGATGGCGACCATCGGCGGCGCAAGGGCGCTAGGCCTGAACGACCGGGTCGGATCGCTGGAGCCGGGCAAGCGGGCCGATATCGCGGTCATCGATGCCGCCGGCGCCCATATGACGCCGCTCTACGATCCGTTTGCGGCGCTGGTCTACGCGGCAACGCCGGCGGATGTTCGCACGGTGGTCGTCGACGGCCGCATCATCGTCGAGGACCGCCGGCTGCTGACAGCCGACGCCGAGGCGATCAAGGCCGCGGTCAACGGCCGCCGGGACCGAATACTGGCGGCGTTGGCCCCATAGAAGGGCTTGTCTGATCACCTCTCCCCTTGTGGGAGAGGTCGGCGAGCGCCAGCGAACCGGGTGAGGGGTCTCGCGGCGTCGGCCGCGCACATTGGTCGCGTCGCCGCAGTGGGGTGACGACGGGGTGACGACTCGTTCCCAGAGGAACGCAACAAGCCCCCTCACCCTCCCAATGCTGCGCATCGGGTCCCTCCCTCTCCCACGAGGGGAGAGGGGTGCCGGTGGCGGCCGTTGGTTCCTTCTCCCTCCGGGTGAGGGCTGGACGCCCCGGCTGTCAGTTCGCCGGCTTCACGCTCATCGCCAGGGTCATCTCGTCGGTGCGGGCCTCGTAGGTCAGGCCCTTGCGCAGCGCCCAGGTGTTGTACTGGAAGTAGAGCGGCAGCAAGCCCTTGTCGATGCCGACCGCCAGCTGGGCGGCCTGTTGCTCCAGGGCCTCGCGGGCGACCGGGTCGACGGTCTGGCGTGCCTCGACGATCATCTGGTCGACTTCGGCATTGGAATAGCGGCCGCGATTGTTCCAGCCAAGGCCGCGATCGCGGTCATGGGTGTGCAGCAGCACCTCCAGCATGCCCAGCACTTCCGGATTGGGCGAGAAGCTGAGCAGCATCAGGCTGTATTCCAGATTGTTGGCGTTGCCGAAATAGGTGGTGCGGCTCTCGGTCTGGGCCTCGACCTGGAGCCCCAGCCGGCTCAGCATCTGGGCCAGCGCCTGGACCACGTCGCTGTCATTGATGTAGCGGTCGTTGGTGCCGTTGACGGTGACCTTGAAGCCGTCCGCGAAGCCGGCCTCGGCCAGCAGCGCCTTGGCGGCGTCGAGGTTCTGCGCGGCCGGCTCAAGGATGCCGGGGCTGGTGCCGAAATAGCCGGGCGGGGCCAGATCGCCGGTCGCCAGCGCGCTGCCCTCGAAGATGCGGCTGACGATGGCATCGCGGTCGATGGCCAGATCCACGGCCTGCCTCACGCGAACGTCGAGGAACGGGTTGGCGATGGGCTCGCCGTCCAGCCCGGTGACCATCGGCGTCTGCTCGCGATCGCTGTCGAACATCAGGAACAGCAGCCGGTTGGCGACGCTCTCCGCCAGGACCAGCTCGTCATTGGACCGCAGCATGGCGATATCCGCCGGCGGCACGACGTCGATCATGTCGACGTCGCCGGACAACAGGGCCGCGACCCGCGAGGCGTCGCTGCTGATCGGCTTGTAGGTCACCTGCTCGAAGGCCGGCGCTTCGCCCCAATAGGCGTCGTTACGCTCCATCACCAGCCGGTCGCTGCGGACCCATTCGACCAGCTTGTATGGGCCGGTGCCGATGGTCGCGGTGCCGGCATTGTAGTCCTCGGTGGTGGCATCCCGGCCATGCGCCTCGGACACGATCATCACCAGGCTCAGAAGGTTCGGCAGCAGCGGCACCGGCTGGGCGGTTTCGAGCTGGATGGTCAGGTCGTCGACGGCGCGGGCCGCAGTGATCGGGCCGGTGTAGCTCTTGAACGAGGACGGGCTGTTCGGCACCTCTCCGGCCCGGCCAAGCGTGAACAGCACGTCGGCGGCGGTGAACGGCGATCCGTCATGCCAGCTGACTCCTTCGCGCAGTTTGAACTCCCAGGTCGTGTCGTCGAGAGCCCGCCAGCTTTCTGCCAGGGCCGGCTGCAACTGCTGGGTCGCGTCCTGGATGACCAGCGGCTCGAACAGGTGCCGCGAATAGGCGATATTGGTGACCAGGCTGTGGAAATGCGGATCCAACGAGGTCGGCTCCGCCTTCGACCCGATCACCAGCTCGGCCGCCCCGGCCGATGTCGCCAGCAGCACGCCGGCCGTTGCAGCGCAAAGCCGCTTCATCCAATGATTCATGACACTCCCCTTATCGCGTGCGCTCGATCGTCTGGATGGTTCGGCGATCGTCATCGGGCCGCCGTTCCGTACCCTGCGCACCGTTTCGTTTTGTTGGTCCCGGACCGCAAGTCTAGCGCGCATCGCCGATGCCGGTCACGGATTGCTTGGCCTCCCGAGAACGATTCTCCAGCGGCCTTGGCCCATGGCCGATGTACGGGCTAGGCTTGCGGCATCGAAACTGGAATTTCAACAGGATGGGGCCTGTTCACATTGGCAATCGACGTCGTTCACGCATCGCCGGCCGACTGGACCGGTGCGTCCCTATCCGGCGCACGGGACTGGATCGTCACGCTGACAGCGGCGCAGATCGAGGAGATCGACGCGGCGCTTCGCCATGCGCAATCGCTCGGCCGATCCCGCGAGGCGATCGGCAGGGCCGAATTCCCGCTGCCGGGCGCTGCTGCAGTGCTGGCCGACCTGGCCCGCGAGATCGAGGCCGGACGCGGTTTCGTGCTGCTCCGCGGCCTGCCGATCGAACGCTATTCCGAGGACCAGGCGGCGCTGATCTTCTGGGGGCTCGGAACCCATCTCGGCACCGCCGTGCCGCAGAGCCGCAAGGGCGACACACTCGGACATGTCCGCGATCTGGGAGGCGATATCAAGGATCCATCGGTGCGCGGCTACGAGACCAGGGCGCGGCTGCTGTTCCACACCGACCGCTGCGATTGCGTCACGCTGATGTGCCTGCGCAAGCCGAAATCCGGCGGCGCCAGCCGGGTCGCAAGCGCCGTCGCCGTGCACCGGGCGATCGGCGAAGAGCGGCCGGACCTGCTGGAGACTCTGTGTGCGCCATTCTACAGCGACCGACGCGGTGAGCAGCCGCCCGGCGCTCCGCCGGTGGCCGAAATGCCGGTCTTCATGGCCGAGGACGGTGTCTTCGCGGTGCGCTATGTGCGCGACTATATCGAGGATGCGCAACGCTTCGCCGAAGTGCCGCGCCTGACCGAGACCCAGATCGAAGCGCTCGACATGCTGGACCGCACCGCCGACGCGCTGGCGCTGGACATGGATTTCGAGCCCGGCGATATGCAGTTCCTGAACAGCTATCTGACCCTGCATGCCCGCAGTGCTTTCGAGGACCATGCCGAACCTGAGCGCCGCCGCCACCTTCTGAGGCTCTGGCTGGCGATGCCGAACAGCCGCCGCTTGCCGGCCCCGTTCAAGGCGCTGTACGGGACCGTCGAGGCCGGCGCGGTCCGTGGCGGCGTCCCATCGCTGCCAGCCGGCTGAGGGACGATCATGCCGATCAACCCGGTGATCGCCGGATATGCCGACGAGCTGCGGTCGATCCGTCGTGACCTGCACGCCCATCCCGAGATCGCCTTCGAAGAGACGCGGACCGCCGGGATCGTGGCCGACCGGCTGTCGGAATGGGGCATCGTCGTCGACCGCGGCCTGGCCGTCACCGGCGTGGTCGGCACACTGAAGGTCGGCACCGGAACGCGAGCGATCGCCCTGCGGGCGGATATGGACGCCCTGCCGATGCCGGAGAAGAACGATTTCGGCCATGCATCGCGCCGGGCCGGCCAGATGCATGCCTGCGGCCATGACGGCCACACGACGATGCTGCTGGGGGCGGCGCGCTACCTGGCCGGCAGCCGCAAATTCGACGGCACGGTGCATTTCGTGTTCCAGCCGGCCGAGGAAGGGCGCGGCGGCGGCCGCGTCATGGTCGAGGAGGGGCTGTTCGAGCGCTTTCCGGCCGATGCCGTCTACGGCATGCACAACATGCCGGGCCTCGCGACCGATCAGATCGCGGTCACGCCCGGTCCGCAACTGGCATCGTCGGACAGCTGGGAAGTGGTGTTCCGGGGCGTCGGCACCCATGGTGCCAAGCCGCATCTGGGCCGCGACCCGATCACTGCGTCCGGGCAGTTCCTGACCGCGTTGCAGACCATCGTCGCGCGCAGAATCGATCCGCTAGACGCCGCCGTGGTCAGCGCCTGCAGCATCTTCGGCGGCGATCCGGACGCGTGGTCGGTAATCCCGGACGAGGTGACCCTGCGCGGCACGGCCCGTGCCTACCGGCCCGAGGTGCGCGACCACCTGCAGGTCGCGATCGGTCGCATTGCCGACGGTGTGGCCGCAGCGCACGACGTCACCGCGGAATACCGCTACATCCGCCGCAATCCGCCGGTGGTGAACGATCCAGAGGCGACCGCCCGGGCGGCCCGGGCGGCCATGTCGGTTGTCGGGTCCGAAAGGGTCGTGCGGGACTTCCCGCCCAGCACGGCCGGCGATGATTTCGCGTTCCTGTCCCAGGCGGTACCCGGCGCCTATGTCTGGGTCGGCAACGGCCCGGCCGAGGACGGCAGGCTGCACCACAACAGCCGCTACGACTTCAACGACGAGGCATTGGCGACCGGTGCCAGCTTCTGGGCGGCGCTTGTGGAGCAGGAACTGGCCGCCGAACGTTAGCGCATTTCTTTCCGTTCAATTGACACCGACCCGCTCCCCCGCGCGCCCGGCATCGGGCAGCAGTCGGAACACCTGCAACGGGTGCTCCTTTCCCGGGACGTGAAAGGCCCCGGCAGACGCGACCGTGAACTCGGCGCCGAGATGGGCGCGGGTGGCGGAGGTGATGAGGATGGTGACCTCGGCCCCATCGTCGATCTGTTTCCCCAGAGCTTCGAGCCTTTGCGTCGTGTTCACCGTGTCGCCGACGGCGGTGTAGTTGATCCGGCCCGGCGCGCCGATATTGCCGACGACGGCGGGCCCGCTGTGGATCCCGATCCGGATGCGGATCGGCGCCAGACCTTGTTCGGCCCGTCCGCGGTTGTCGTCGGCCACCGTCGCTGCCATGGCAAGGGCGGCGCGGCAGGCTCGCGAGGCATGGTCGCGCTGCCTGTCCGGCGCGCTCCAGAATGCCATCAGGGCATCGCCGATATATTTGTCGATGGTACCGGCCTCGGCCTCGACGCAGCGGCCCAGCATGCCGAAATGGGTGTTCAGAAAGGCCGCGGTTTCGTCGGCCGGCAGGGTCTCGGACTGTGCGGTGAAGCCGACAATGTCGGTGAACATGACGGTCAGCTCACGGGCCACCGACCGAACGTCCTGATGTTCTCCCTTGGCGATCAGACGGCCGACCAGGGTTCGCGGGACGTAGGTTTCGAACGATTTGAGCCCGGCCAGCATGGTGTTGAAGGCATGGGCCTCGTCATTGAGCTCCCGAATGGCGCTGGGCGGCAACGCCTCTACGCTGTCCAGCTCCAGTGAGCCGACGCGCTGGGCGCCCGCGGCCAGCCGCTTGATCGGCGCGGCGATCACCCGGCCCAGAATGACTGCTGCGACCAGAGCGACGAGCAGAACGGCAATCCCGGCAAGGATCGACGCCTCGATGCGGGCGAATTCCTCGCCGACGAGCTCGACCGGGAAATGCGCTGCGAGAGCCCAGGGCTCCGTGCCGTAGCGGTCGATCCACCGATACAGGACGATGTATTCGCGCGACCCCAGCCAGACGGTGGTGACATGCACGTCGGCGGCTCGTGCCTCCTCGAACCCGGGCGTGGGCGCGCCGGACCAGATGGCCGCGACGACCGGGTCGCCGACCCTGGTCAGCCCGACGGTCGGATTCCGCGCCGACTGCTCGGGGTGACCGCCGACCATGAACGGGTGGGCCAGGACCCGCTCCCGGCCGTGCAGGATGAATGCCGTGATGCCGAACAGATCGCTGACCTCGGTTACCAGCCGCGACAACTCCTGCAGGGTCACGCCTGTGCCGAGATACCCCAGCAACCTGCCATCGTGCCTCAGTGCCCGCCCGAGATTGACGTAGGTATTGCCTTCCACATACATGAGGTCGCCGAACACCAGGTCCGGCGCCTCGCCCATTGCCTCCAGCATGCGGAGGATATCGGGCGTGTTGGGGAAGTCCGTGAATATCGGTCCGATATTCCGATCGATGTCGCTGTAGACGCCGTGCGTTGCGAACCCGGGGTCCCAGGTCAGGAGGGCGCCGACCTGTGGCGTCCCGGCAAGGGCTCCGGTCAGAATGTCCTGGACGCGGTTTCTATCGGACAGATCGATCGCCCCGGACTCGAAGAGCCGCGCGACGAAATCGACCTGGTCTATGGCCGGATCGATGTGGCTGTGGACCGTGGTCTCCATGGCGGCCACGATCAACTGGGATTGCTGGTTCAGGAGGCTGAGCGTGTTGCGCTGACTGGTCGTGACCCCGATCACGAGGACCGACGCGATGCCAAGCAACACCAGCGCACCCATGCTTGTCGCAAGGGTGATCGAGATCGATACCGGTCCAAGTCTGAATGCCTTGGCCCGGGCTTTTTCCTCGTTCGGCACTACACGTTTGGTTCGCTTCAAACCTGTCGATGGCGCCGTTCATGCTCCGATCTCGAGCGGAGGCGGACAATGAGCCATGTCAATGGCCCAGGGCTCGCCCGAAATAGGCCGCAATTGCAATCGCAAGTCATTCGCATTATCTAGAGGGGTCGGGTCTTGATACAAATCATGGCCACGGCACGGCGAAGGACGCAAACAGCAGAAATCGTGGCGACCGAAACATTCCCATCCGAGGTGAAACGGCCGGCCCTGGGCATCCGGGGCACGGGAGGCTGGACCGTGCTGACGGTGGCGGTGGCGATGCTGGTCGCCCTGCCAGTGCTGGTGGTGCTTAGCCGGGTGTTCGCGGGCTCCGGCGGCGTCTGGCAGCATTTGGCTTCGACCGTACTGCCGCTCTACGTGATCAACACGCTGATCCTGCTGGTCGGTGTCGGTGTCCTGGCGGCGGTGATCGGCGTTTCGACGGCGTGGCTGGTGACGATGCACCGGTTCCCGGGCAGCCGCGTGTTCGAATGGGCCCTGCTGCTGCCATTGGCGGTGCCGGCCTATGTGATGGCTTATGTCTACACCGATTTGCTGGACTACGCCGGCCCGGTGCAGACCCTGCTGCGCGACCTGTTCGGCTGGGCGTCGGCCCGCGACTACTGGTTCCCGCGCATCCGCTCCATCCAGGGCGCGATCCTGATGCTTGGGCTGGTGCTGTACCCTTATGTCTATCTGCTGGCGCGCAAGGCCTTCCTGGAACAGTCGCTCTGCGTGATCGAGGTCAGCCGCACACTGGGGCGGGGGCCGTGGCGCAGTTTCTTCGGCGTGGCGCTGCCGCTTGCGCGGCCGGCGATCGCCGCCGGTCTGGCGCTGGCGCTGATGGAGACCATCGCCGATTACGGCACCGTCAGCTTCTTCGGCGTCTCGACCTTCACCACCGGCATCTACCGGACCTGGTTCGGCATGGGCGCGCCGGTGGCCGCCGCGCAGTTGGCGGCCTTCATGCTGCTGTTCGTGGCCGCCCTGGTGGTGCTGGAGCGCTGGTCGCGCGGCAAGGCGCAATATTTCCATACTACCGGGCGCTACCGCATCCTGACCCCGCGCACGCTGCTCGGTTTGAAGGGCCTTGGCGCCAGCCTGGCTTGCGGCCTGCCGATTTTGCTCGGGTTCCTGCTGCCGGCGGCGGTATTGCTAAATCTGACGATCGGCGGCGGTGATCCGCTCTGGGGCCGGCGATTTCTCGGCTTTGCCGGCAACAGCTTCCTGCTGGCGGCGGTGACGGCCGGGCTCGCCGTGCTGTTGGCGGCTCTGATGGCTTACGGCATCCGCCTGCGCCCGACATGGCTGACCCGCCTGTCGGTCCGTCTCGCCGGGCTGGGCTATGCGGTGCCGGGCTCGGTGGTGGCGGTCGGCGTGCTGATCCCGTTCGCGGCATTCGACAACGGCCTCGATGCGATCATGCGCGAGACCTTCGGGATCTCGACCGGGCTGTTGCTCACCGGCTCGATCGCGGCCCTGGTCTTCGCCTATCTGGTCCGCTTCCTGGCGGTCTCGTACAACACGGTGGAGTCGAGCCTGGGCAAGATCAGCCCCAGCATGGACCATGCGTCGCGCGCGCTGGGCCAGACGGCGCGCCGCACTCTGCTGAAGGTGCACGCGCCGATGATGCGGGCCGGGCTGCTGACGGCCGGACTGCTGGTCTTCGTCGATGTCATGAAGGAACTGCCGGCGACCCTGATCGTGCGGCCGTTCAATTTCGATACCCTGGCCGTCCGGGCGTTCCGCCTGGCGGCCGACGAGCGGCTGGCGGAAGCCTCGACGGCGGCGCTGACCATCGTCGCGGTGGGAGTGGTCCCGGTGGTTCTGCTCAGCATGGCGATCACTCGCTCCAGGCCGGGAGCGACTTGTGCGCCCTGCGCACCCTGCGCGCCTGCCACCATCGCATCGTCGTCGATCAATCCGGATGTGCATCGCCGCTGAACGGCCGGCGATTCATTCAACCCGTCCCGCGCCGGCAGAGAAAACGCGCCAACCTGATGGGCTGGCGCGCCGAGCGAAGGGACCGGCGGCTATCGCCAGCCCACGCGGTCGAAGATCTGAACGGCGGTGGGGTTGCCGGCGCCCAGCAGGTCGGCGTTGACGGTGTCTTCCTTGAACGCACCCCATTCGGCGATCGGACCGCTGATCGGCAGGCCGGGATCGATCGGGTATTCGTTGTTGCCCTCTGCGAACAGCCTCTGCGCCTCGGCGCCGGTCAGGTATTCCAGGAACTTCACGGCGGCTTCCGGGTTGGGCGCGTTCGCCAACACGCCGCCGCCGCTGATGTTGACATGGGTGCCGCGGCCGTCCTGGTTCGGAAACAGGATGCCGACCTGGCCCGCCGGTCCGCTCTCGCCGGCGTCGTCGGAGGAGATCATCTGGCCCCAGTAGTAGCTGTTGGCGACGCCCAGCGTGCACTCGCCGGCGGCCACGCCCTTGATCTGGGCGCGGTCGTTGCCGGCCGGATCCCGGGCGAAATGCTCGACCACGCCGGCGGCCCAACTCTCCGCGCCGTCCTCGCCATGGGCGGCGATCACCGAGGCCAGCAGGGACTGGTTGTAGATGTTGCCGGAGCTGCGAATGCACACGCTGCCGTCGAATTCGGCGAGATCCTCATAGCTGGCGACATCGTCCGGCGGGCCGTCGGCGCGGTTGTAGTAGATCACCCGGGCCCGCTTCGACAGGCCGAACCAGCGCCCCTCGGGATGGCGCAGATGAGCCGGTATGCGGCTCTCCAGCACATCGGACGCGATCGGCTGGAACAGCCCGGCCTGATTGGCCCGCCACAGCCGCCCGGCATCCACGGTGATCAGCACGTCGGCGGGGCTGTTGCGGGCTTCGGCGGTGATGCGTTGGATCAACTCGTCGGCGCTGCCTTCGATCAGGTTGACCGCGATGCCGGTCTGGTCCGTGAAACCCTCGTAGAGCAACAGATCGGTGTCGTAATGGCGCGAGGAGTAGACATTGATCTCCTGTGCCAGGGCGGCACCGGCGAACAAGCTGAGCGCGGCGGCAGCGGCCGCAAATCTGAGGGGGCGGAAGCTTGAGGTCTCGGGGCAGGTCATGGTCATCGCTCGATTTCGTTAATGCGAGTCATTCGCAATTCGACGCGATCATACAGAGCCGCAGATCGGGCGCAAGTGAAAATGCGAATTGTTCGCAACTAGTCAGCCAGCCGCCTGCATTCGTCTCGGCCGAGCCGTGCGGACCGGGCGGGCGTCTTCGTCGAACAGCTCCGCCAACTTGTCGACCATAGTGCCGCCAAGCTGTTCGGCGTCGACGATGGTGACGGCGCGGCGGTAATAGCGGGTGACGTCATGGCCGATGCCGATGGCGACCAGTTCGACCGGGGAGCGGCTCTCGATCCACTCGATGACCTGCTTCAGATGCCGTTCCAGGTAGTTGCCGGCATTGACCGACAGGGTGCTGTCGTCGACCGGCGCGCCGTCGGAGATCACCATCAGGATCTGGCGCTGCTCGGTCCGGGCCATCAGCCGGTTGTGGGCCCAGAGCAGGGCCTCGCCGTCGATGTTCTCCTTCAGGACGCCCTCACGCAGCATCAGGCCGAGATTGCGGCGCACCCGGCGCCACGGGGCGTCGGCGGATTTGTAGACGATGTGGCGCAGATCGTTGAGGCGCCCGGGTCGCTGCTGCTTGCCGGTCTGGATCCAGCGCTCGCGGGACATGCCGCCCTTCCAGGCGCGGGTGGTGAAGCCCAGGATCTCGACCTTGACGCCGCAGCGTTCAAGGGTGCGGGCCAGAATGTCGGCACTCATCGCCGCGATTGTGATCGGCCGGCCGCGCATCGAGCCGGAATTGTCGATCAGCAGGGTGACCACCGTGTCGCGGAACTCCATGTCGGATTCCTGCTTGAAAGACAGCGGTGTCAGCGGATTGATCACGACACGGGCCAGCCGGCCGGCATCCAGCATGCCCTCTTCCAGATCGAATACCCAGGCCCGGGTCTGCTTGGCCAGAAGCTTGCGCTGCAGCCGGTTGGCCAGCTTGGCGATCACGCCCTGCATGTGGACCAGCTGGTGGTCCAGCATCAGCCGCAGCCGGGTCAGCTCGTCCGGATCGCACAGCTCCTCGGCCCCGATGACCTCGTCGTACTCGGTGGTGAAGGCGCGATACCCCTGGGAATCCGGGTCGTTGCGTCGGCCGCCATCGGGGTGCCAGGGATGACCCGGTGCGTCGGGATCGTCCAGCCCCATCTCTTCTTCGAGCTCGGACTCGGTCTGTTCGAACTCGCCATCGGTGTCCGCCTCGTCGCCCTGCTGCGGCTCGCTGTCCATGGAATCGGCGTCGGCGGTGACCTCTTCGCCCTGGCGTTCGCCGCTATCCGGCGTATCGGCGTTGTTCTCGTCCTCGCTATCGTCGTCCTGCTCGTCCAGCTCGGGCTGTTCTTCCGGCCCGACATCCATGCCCAGATCGGTCAGCAGGCGGCGCGCGATCGTGGCGTAGGCGTCCTGATCCTCCATCGCCTCGCTCAACTCCCCGAAATCGCTGCCGACCTTGCTGTCGAACGATTTGCGCCACAAACTGATCACCTTACGGGCCGCCGAGGGCGGAGCCGCGCCGGTCAGGGCCTCGCGCGCCATCAGGCGCACGACGTCCGCCAGCGGGGCCTGGTCGCGCTCGGTCATGCGGTCGAAGCCCTGTCGGCGGTACCGGTCCTCCAAGGCAGCTGACAAGTTCCCGGCGACGCCGGCCATCTGGCTCGCCCCGATCGCCTCGCAGCGCGCCTGTTCCAGCGCCTCGAAGGCGGCTCGGGCCGCTTCGCCGCTGGGCATCCGGGTATGGTGCAACTCGGCATCGTGATAGCGCAGGCGCAGGGCGACGGCATCGGCGGCGCCGCGCAGCTTCGACACTTCTTCCAGGGTCGGCATTCGTGACGGCGCCGGCAGGCGGGCCCGGGTTCCGGCGATGCCGGCCGGCTCGCCGCCGAAGCTGACGGTCACGTCGTCGCGCTCTGCGATCGCCCTCAGGCACGCCTCTGTGGCGCGCTTCAGGGAATCCGCTGGGCTGTCGTCTTCGGGCATGACCGGCTCAGGCCGTCGCGATCTGCAGGCCGGTCTCCGGCAACTCGGTGCCGAAGCAGCGCTGGTAGAATTCCGCCACCACTGGCCGCTCGATCTCGTCGCATTTGTTGAGGAACGTGGTGCGGAACGCGAACGCCACGTCGCCACCGAATATGTCGGTGTTCTCCGCCCAGGTGATCACCGTGCGCGGCGACATGACGGTGGAGATGTCGCCGGCGACGAAACCGGCCCGGGTCAGGTCGGCGACCCGCACCATGGCGCTGACCATCTCGCGACCCTCATCGGTGTCGTATTTCGGCGTCTTGGCCAGCACGATCTCGCATTCCGCGTCGTGCGCCAGATAGTTCAGGGTCGCCACGATGTTCCAGCGGTCCATCTGGCCCTGGTTGATCTGCTGGGTGCCGTGATAGAGCCCGGTGGTGTCGCCCAGCCCGACCGTGTTGGCGGTGGAGAACAGGCGGAACGCCTGGTGCGGATGGATGATCCTGTTCTGGTCGAGCAGAGTCATCTTGCCCTCGACCTCCAGCACCCGCTGGATCACGAACATCACGTCCGGCCGGCCGGCGTCGTATTCGTCGAACACCAGGGCGCAGGGGTGTTGCAGGGCCCAGGGCAACAGGCCCTCGCGGTACTCGGTCACCTGCTTGCCGCCGCGCAGCACGATGGCGTCCTTGCCGATCAGGTCGATCCGGCTGATATGGCTGTCCAAATTGACGCGCACGCAAGGCCAGTTCAGCCGGGCGGCGACCTGCTCGATATGGGTCGACTTGCCGGTGCCGTGATAGCCCTGGATCATGACCCGGCGGTTATGGGCAAAGCCCGCCAGAATCGCCATGGTGGTGTCGCGATCGAAACGATAGGCGTCGTCGACCTCTGGCACGTATTCGTTGCGGTCGCTGAACGCGGGGACCTGCATGTCGGAGTCGAATCCGAATGTCTGGCGGATGGAGACCTGCAGGTCGGGTACGCTTTCGGGCGTCATTTCCAGGGGCATAAGCCGTCATTCCAAGATCAAGAGGTTTCAGTCGGGTATCGGGGCCGCCATGGCGGCCTTGCAACCCCGTGGGGGCCGGAGCTAGGAGGCGAAGCTGGCCTTCAGAACGCTGAAGGCGCGGTTGATCGATTTCAGCTTCTCCTCCGATTCCTTCGAGCCGCCATTGGCGTCCGGATGGTGCTCCTTCACAAGGGACTTGTATCGCGCCTTGATGGCGGCGAATTCGATCGGCGCGGCCAGGTCCAATTCGGCCAGCGCGCGATCCTCTTCGGTCGCCGGCGTCGGTCTGGGCGGCGCCTTGTAACTTTGCCCGTTGCCGGCTCCGAATTCGCCATCCAGAGCCGCCTTGAGCCGCTCCTCATGCGCCCGCCAACCGCCCAGCGGCCAAGTCTGCCGATTCCAGACGGTGTCGAACCGGACCATACGCTCGATCTCCGGTTCCGACAGGCCCTCGTAGTAGTTCCAACGCTTGTTGTACTCGCGAACATGGTCGAGGCAAAACCAATAGTATTCGCGCAGCTGGTGCCGGGATTTCGGCGCGCGGAATTCGCCACCCGCCTCGCAGCCCGGATGGTCGCAACGCCGGCCGACGGATTTCGGCCGGAAATCGAAGGACAGATTGGCTTCGCGCTTCTGTGTCCGCATCGCTCAAGTATGGTCGTGGCAAGGGCCACTGACAAGGGTAGGGCGACGGCTTCAAGGGAGGGTTAAACTGTCAGCGAAGCACACTTGCCAGTGTCCGCCGGAGACCCAATGTCACCCCAGAGTATCAACCAAATGGTGCAGCCTAATGGAAGTCGCCAACCGTATCCGCGCCAAGTTGACCGAATCGCTTTCGCCGAGCGCGCTTGAGATCATCGACGACAGTGCCAGCCATGTCGGCCATGCCGGCCATGACGGCCGCGGCGAAAGCCATTTTTCGGTGGTCGTGGTATCGGACGCCTTCACGGGCCTGTCGCGGGTCGAACGTCAGCGTCAGGTATACGGCATTCTGTCCGAGGAGCTGGCCGATCGGGTGCATGCCCTGTCGCTGCGCACGCTGACCCCGGACGAGGCGGAAAAGCGATAACGTCGGAGTTCGGCTACTCCGCCGCGCGGTTGCCGGTGTAGAAATCCGGCCAGTGACGCCTGACGATCTCGCTGTCGCTGGCATAGGCGTGGCAGGTGTTCAGAAGTGACGGGCGGCGCTTCTTGCCGGGAGCCGTGTCCTCGCCGCGCTCGGCGCGTTCCCGGAACAGAATCGGATAGATCGTCTGGAAGGCGGTCGTCGCCATCGGACCGAGCAGTTCCACCAGATGCGTGCAGCCATGCACGCCGCCCAGCCGCTCCTTCACATTGCGGGTGAATCCGGGTCGCATCGACAGCCCGACCAGGCGCTGGAAGTTCGGTGTGATGTCGCCGCAGAGGTGGTACGGGGCGTTGTCCGTCACCGCCTCCACCGCGGCGATGGTCAGCGTGTCGTCCACGGTCAGCCGAATCCACATGTCGTGCAGCGATTCACCCGGGACGATGGTGCCCCGATGGTCGTTGGTGAACGGGTAGGATTTGACGTCGGTCAGATGGCCTTCGATGTCCCATTGCCCGTCGGCCCGCCGGTAGCCACGGCATTCGACGCTGCGGGTGTGGATGTGTTCACGGTCGGCGGCGGCAGACAAGGGCATGACGGAGGGCTCCGGGGCCATCGCCCGGGCGACGGGCGTATTCGTTGAGGGTCGATCTGTATTTGAGCGGCGATGCCGGGCCGGTCAAGTCCCGGCGCTGTCATCGGCGGTCGCTTCGGCTTCTGCCTCGGCCTCCGCCTCGGCGGGAGGAAGAACCCGGATCGAGGTGATCTGGTGGCGCTGCCGGCGCAGGATCTCGAAGCGGAATCCGTAGAAGGTAAAGGTCTGGCCGACCTCCGGGATCCGCCGGGCTTCGTGCAGAACCAGCCCGGCCAGGGTCGACGCCTCCTCGTCCGGCAGGCGCCATTCGAATTCGCGGTTGAGGTCGCGGATCGTGACCGTACCGTCGACGATGTAGCTGCCGTTCGGCTGGCGCCGCACACCGGCCACCGGCAGATCGTGCTCGTCGTCGATCTCGCCGACGATCTCCTCCAGGATGTCCTCAAGAGTCACCACGCCCTGCAGACTGCCATATTCGTCGACCACAAGGGCGAAATGTTCGCGCCGGGTTCGGAATTCCTGAAGCTGGTCCTGCAGGCTGGTGGTGTCGGGAATGAACCAGGGCTTGGTCTCGATCTCGCGGATGTTGAGCGCGTCGGGGTCGTCACGATGGGCCGTGACGGCGCGCAGAACGTCCTTGGCATGAAGCACTCCGACCACATTGTCCGGGTCGCCCTGCCAGATCGGCAATCGGGTGAACGGGCTCCGCAACACCGCCTCGACCGCCTCGCCGGCTGGCAGGTCGGCGTCGATGGCCTCGACGTTGCGCCTGTGGGTCATGATCTCCGAGACCTCGACATCCGCGAGATCCAGGATCGAACGCAACATTGCGCGCTCCTGCTTGGTCTCCTCCTCCGGGCCGTCATGCAGTTCGATCGCGCCGCGCAACTCGTCGACGTAGTCGGTCATGCTCACATTGCGGAAATCGGAGGTGAAGATCTTCAGGAGAATACCGACGAACCAGCTGATCGCCGCGGTGATCGGCGCCAGGACGAAGACCACGATCCGCATTGCCGGCGCCACGCTCAGCGCCGTCGTCATGGAATGGTGGATCGCATAGGTTTTCGGCAGCACCTCGGCGAACACCAACACCAGCAAGGTCATCACCAGGGTGGCGACAGGCACGGCGGCGTCGCCGACCAGGGTTATCAGCACGCTGGTGGCCAGGGCGGAGGCCATGATGTTGACCAGGTTGTTGCCCAGCAGTATGGCCCCGATCAGCCGTTCCTTCTTCTGCCGCAGGGTGTTGACCATCTCCGCCCGATCGTCGCCTTCCTGGGCCAGTGTGTACATGCGGGCTCGGCTTGCCGCGGTCATCGCGGTCTCGGAGCCGGAAAAGAAACCCGACAAAACCAGCAGGGCGAAGATCGCTGCGAGGCTGAGGGCAAGGGTCAGATCCATCGAGGGGACTCCAGGGGCATTGGCGCCGTCCGGCGGCATTCGCCGGCCGGCAGCGTCATCGGGCCGAGATCGCGTCGTCCAGGACAGCGGCAGCTTCGGCGGGATCGATATCGGTGGCGACGAATGATCTGCCGAGGCCGCGAGCAAGAATGAAGGTGATGCGGCCATCCGCCACCTTCTTGTCCCGGGCCATATGCGCCATCAGGCGTTCGACCGACCAGTCGCGGTCCGGCAGCGTGACCGGCAGCCCGGTTTCGACGAGGTGATCGCGCAACCGCTCGGCGTCCGCCGCCGGACAGAGGCCAAGCCGCACGGACAGTTCGAACGCCAGCACCATGCCGATCGCCACCGCCTCGCCATGCAGCAGCGTGTCGCCATAGCCGGTCTCGGCTTCCAGCGCATGGCCGAAGGTGTGTCCGAGGTTCAGCAGGGCGCGCTTGCCGGTCTCGCGCTCGTCGGCGGCGACGAGCGCGGCCTTGCTCTCGCAGCTCACCCGGACCGCATGGGCAATGCGCTCCGCGTCGCCGGCCAGCAGGGCCTTGCCATTGGCCTCGAGCCAGCCGAAGAAGTCCGGATTGTCGATGGCGCCATATTTGACGATCTCGGCGTAGCCGGCGCGGCGCTGGCGTGGAGCCAGGCTGGCCAGGGCGCCGACATCGGCAATCACCAGCCGCGGCTGGTGAAAGGCGCCGATCAGGTTCTTGCCGTGCCGGCTGTTGATCCCGGTCTTGCCGCCGACCGCGCTGTCGACCTGCGCCAGCAGCGTGGTCGGGATTTGGACATAGGGCAGGCCGCGCAGGGCCACGGACGCAGCGAATCCCGCCAGATCGCCGATCACGCCGCCGCCAAGCGCGATCACCGTCACCGTGCGCTCGATGCCGAAAGACAGCATCCGATCCAGGACCTCGCCCAAACGGTCCAACGCCTTGGTTGCCTCGCCGGGCGGAAGCACGATCTCGTGGTGGCCGATGCCGGCGCGGTCCAACGCGTGGGCCAGACGCTCCAGATACAGTGCCGCCACCGTCTCGTCCGACACGATTATGGCGCGCGGCACCGTCATCAGCGGTTCCAGCAATGTGCCGGTATCGTCGATCAGGCCGTTGCCGATATGAATGTCGTAGCTGCGCGCGCCCAGGGCAACGCGCACGATCTCGGTCATGATCTCGGTTTGCCTTGCTTGATCGGGACAGTGCGCTGTTTACATCGCGATGGCGCGCGCGTCACGCCGATCTTGCCGCTGTCCATCATTACGGCGTCAACGGTCTTCCTCCGACGCCTGCTCCTGCTCGAGGAATTCGGTGACCGCGGACAGAGCGATCTCTACCGTGCCCTCCAGCGGCCCGTCCTGGCTGTCGATCGTGATGTCGGCCCGGGCATAGACCGGATATCTCTGGTCGATCAGCCTGGCCAGGATGTCGCGCCGGTTGCCCTGCTTCAGCAGCGGCCGGTTGTCGCGCCGCCCGGTCCGCGCCACCAGCAGGTCCAGATCGGCCCGCAGCCAAAGGGAAATGCCGCGCTCGGCGATGATCTGGCGCGTGTCGAGGTCCATGAACGCGCCGCCGCCGGTCGAGACAACCTGCAGATCCTCGCGCAGCAGCCTGGCGATCACCCGGCGCTCCACGTCCCGGAAGGCCGCTTCCCCATAGGTTTCGAAGATATCCTCGATGGTCAGCCCGGCGGCCCGCTCGATCTCCCGATCGGCATCGGCGAAAGGCAGTCCGACACGAGCAGCCAGACGGCGTCCGATCGCGGATTTGCCCGCTCCCATCAGGCCCACCAGCACCAGGGACCGGGGCAGGGCGGCTGGCGCGCCCGGATTCATCTGCGCGACGTCATGCCGCGCTTCCGGGCGGGACGGACCCGGCAACGCGGTTGGATTTGGACGCTTGAACTCTCATACCTTATTGTCGCCACGGCGACGCAATAACACAACGCTTGGCGAGGTCGCAGACGCGGGTGTTGGGTTCAGCGAGCCATCCGTGATTGCGGTTGCCAGCCGGGGGAAGGGAAATACACGTGCCGTCCAGCCGTTCAAACTATGAATCGAGCTCATCACCGCGCGGACGGTCGCGCCTGTGGCTGGTCATTGCCGCCGTCGCCGTTGCGGCATTGGTGGCCGGCGTCGTGGTGCTTGGGCTGGTCAATGTGGCGCCAGCACCGCAATCCGTCGAGAAGGTCATTCCCGGTGACCGGTCGTCCCGCTAACCCGCGAGTCCGGATCGGAGCATTGGCCGCCTTGGCGCTGTTGGCGGGAATTGCCGCGCCGCCGCTGGCGCTGGCGCAGGACCCCGTCGGCCAGCCGCTGCAATTGCTGCCTCCGGCGGATTCCGACGCCGAGGGTCACGGCGGGTTCCGCCGCTCCGAGATCCTGGTGATCGACCAATTACCGCCCCAGGACGCTGCCGGCGTTGGCACACTTGATGTGACCGAGGGTGGCTTTGGGTCGTCGGCATGGCGTGGCGCGCGACGCACCGAGGTTGCCGCGTTGCTCGAGGGTTTGCCGGTGGCCGCGCCATCGCTGGTGATGGGCGATCTCGCCCGGCGCCTCCTATTGACCGCCGCCCGCCCGCCACAGGGCGCGCCGCTCGATCCAAGCCTGCCGGCGCTGCGAGCCCAGCGCCTGCTGGATCTGGGCAGAGCGGAGGACCTTCGGGAGTTGTACCGCGCTGGCCCAGCCTTGCGCCAAGACGAGCCGGCCGCCCGAGCGATGGTGGAATCCCTGCTCCTGGCAGGTCGGGCTCCGGAGGCCTGTGCCGAACTGCGCCCGCTGATGCCGCTGCATCAGGGGCGGTTCTGGCAGCAGGCGCTGGTGTTCTGCCAGGCGGTCGCCGGCAATCGGCCGGCCGCACAGCTTGGGCTTGGGCTGCTGCAGGAAGGCGAAGCCGACGATCCGGTGTTCGTGGCGCTGGCGGAGGCGGTGATCGAGGAGATGCCGGTGCTGCCACCGAGCGGCGGCTGGCCTGGAGACCGGGCGCCGGAGGCCTTGCTGATGGCGGCATATGCATCGGCCGGCTTGGCCATTCCCGGCGTCGATCTGATCCGGGATCCCGGACGTCTGGCGGCGGTGGCCAAGAACGACGGCAACGAGATCGCGGTCCGGCTAACGGCCGGCGAGGGGGCGACGGCCGCGGGTGCCATGTCGCCGGCGGAACTTGCGGCTTTGTACGCCGCCGCGCCGCTGGCCGAACTGGGGATGGCCGAACTTCTGGATCTGATGCTGGATATGGATGGGCCGATGGCGCGGGCGCATCTGGTGCGCGCGGCGGCTCGCTCCGGACCTGGTCGGGCGACCCACCGGCTGTACGAGACCATGCTCGCCGTGAGCCGTGCGGACGGCGCGCCGCTTGCCATCATATTGGCCATGCTGGACCCACTCCCTCCGACCGCCGAAGGCACAGCCATCGCGGCCGACGCGGCGCGCGCCTACTACGCGGCGGGAGATTTGGAACGCGCCTGGGCCTGGCACGAGGTGGCGGCGCAGGCCGGCAGCGGCGCCAGCCAACGGGTGGGTCTGACGCGGTTGTGGCCGCTGGCGGTGCTGTCCGGCGCGTTGGATGGGCCGGCGCCAGCCGCCGCCCGCGTCGCCTATGCCCGTAATCTGTCGGAGTGGATCGAGGCGGAAGTCGCGATTTCGGGCGAGGCGGGCACCTACAGCGCCGCCATGGCGCTGGCGGCATTCAGCGCGCTGGGCGAGCCGGTCGACCCGGATGTCTGGCAGCGGATCGGCGTCGACGACGCCCGTGAATCGGCGTCCCTGCCTTCGGCCGGCATCTGGTGGCGGCTGCCGGCGGCGGCGCGGGACGGCAATGTCGGCATGGTGGTGCTGATGTCCCTGGTGGCGATCGGCGATGGCGGGCCGGCGAGGATCAGCCCGGCGCTGCTGGAGCGGGTACTGGCGGCCATGGTGGCCAGCGGGCTGGATGATGACGCCCGCCGACTGGCACGAGAAGCGATCTGGGCCACCCAGCTTTGACCCACCCGGATTTGGCATCGTCGCAATCGCCGCATGTCGACGCCTTCCTCGACATGCTGATCGCCGAGCGCGGCGTGTCGGCCAACACCCTGCATGCCTATCGCCGGGACATCGCCGATCTTGCGGCCTATCTGCACGCTGATGGCCGGACGGTGGAAGAAGCCGGCACCGAACATCTGCGCGACTATCTGAGCCATCTGGCAGAGCGACCCGCCGGCGGAACGCCCCTGGCCGGCCGCACGGTCGCCCGGCGGCTGTCGGCGCTCAGGCAGTTCTATCGGTTCATGGTCTCCGAAGGCCGGCGAGCAGACGATCCGGCGGCGGCCATCGACAGCCCGAAGCTCGGGCGGTCGCTGCCGAAGGTGTTGAGCGAAGCGGATGTCGATCTGCTGCTGGCGGCCGCGGCGCGTCGGTCCGGTCCGGACGGGGTGCGGCTGGTCGCCTTGTTGGAGACACTGTATGCGACCGGGCTCAGGGTATCGGAGCTGGTCGGGCTGCCGCTGAGCGCCATCGCGCGCGATGGCCGGGTGCTATTGGTCCTCGGCAAGGGTGGCAAGGAGCGACTGGTGCCGTTATCAGATCCGGCACGGGCGGCGATCGCCGAGTATCTCGGCATCCGCGACCGGTTCCTGGTGCCATCGCGCCAGGCACGGCAGGCGCCATTCCTGTTCCCGTCGCGGCGATCCAGGGAAGGCCATCTGACTCGCCAGCGCTTCGCCCAGCTGCTCAAGGAACTGTCGATCGATGCCGGAATCGATCCCAAGCGGGTAAGCCCGCATGTGCTGCGCCACGCCTTCGCCACCCATATGCTGAACCGCGGCGCCGACCTGCGCTCGGTGCAGAAGATGCTCGGCCACGCCGACATCTCCACCACCCAGATCTATACCCATGTGCTCAGCGAGCGGCTGAACCGGCTTGTCAAGGATCACCACCCGCTGGCCAAGGACCGCTAGGAGCAGCAGACCCTGCAACCGGAATTTGACACTTCCTTAAGCATGTTCGTGGGTAGTGTGGCAGCGCCGCAACCGGCGCTTGCCTAAATCCACCGGATCGCCCAAACAGTTACGACATTCTCGAAGGACCCCCCGATGATCCTCAGTACCCTGGAATACGTGCCCGGTCATACCGTGGCGCGCCATCTTGGCGTGGTGCAGGGCAGCACCGTGCGCGCCAAGCACATCGGCAAGGACATCCTGGCCGGGTTCAAGAACATCATCGGCGGTGAATTGAAGGCCTATACCGATCTCCTGAGTCAGGCGCGTGAAGAGGCCGTGCACCGCATGCAGGCGCAAGCCGAGGCGGTCGGGGCCAATGCGGTGCTCAATATCCGCTTTGCGACCTCCTCCGTCGCCCAAGGTGCCGCTGAACTGCTAGCCTACGGAACGGCGGTCGAACTGGAGTAGCTGACAATGGTCGAGGTGACCCTCAGCCTGGTTTTCCAGATCGGGATCCCGATCCTGCTGATGATCTTCGGATTCGGCATCGGCAGCTATCGCGAGAAGAGGCATTATCGCTCGATCATCGCCCGCGAGGAGCAGTTTCGCGGTCTGCCTATCTTCTCGGCACGGAACGCTCCCGAACTCGACCCGCCGCCGAGAACCGAGTTGGTGCGCGGCAGCGTCGTCATCTCGATCGACTATTTCAAACGTTTCCTGGCCGGGCTGCGCATGCTGTTCGGCGGCCGGGTCCTGGCTTATGAGAGCCTGATCGACCGGGCCAGACGGGAGGCGCAGTTGCGAATGCGCGAGCAGGCGCAGAGCCGTGGCGCAACCTATGTCTTCAACGTCCGCATGGAGACCGCCTCGATCTCCAAGGGCGCGTCGCAGACAGTGGGGTCGGTGGAGGTGGTGGCCTATGGCACGGCGGTGATTCCGGCAGCCACCGGCACGTCTTGAAGTATGAGAATCCTCGGATTCCCGAGGGCATCAATGTCAGCACTCGTCACCCGCTAAAAGAGTTCGTTCTCCTGTCCGCGCAGGGGATGCTGCTACTCCTGATCCTGGCGGTGGCGGCTGTCCTGCTGGGCGGATTTCTCGGGCGCCATATGCCGTTTTCCTGGGAACGTGGGCTGGCCCGTGGCCTTCTGGATCTTCCATCGGCCGATCGCGAAGTGGAGCAGGCACTGCAGGCGCTGGCTGACCGGGTTGCCGCCAATATGGATCTTCCTCCGGGCATGACGATTACGGTGCACTATCTGGACGAGCCGGTGGTCAATGCGGCAGCCACGGTCGGCGGCCATGTCATCGTGTTTCGCGGGCTCCTGGAGCGGCTGCCGCATGAGAACGCGCTGGCCATGTTGCTTGGTCATGAGATCGCCCATGTGCGCAACCGGGATGTCGCCGCCAATATCGGCAGCGGCGCGCTGCTGACGCTGATCGCCGCCGCGGTCTCCGGCCAGTCCTCGGGTCTGGTCGACGGCATCACCAATGGGACCAGCCTGCTGGTGCTGCTTCGGTTCGGCCGCGACGCCGAGCGGGCCGCCGACAGGGATGGGCTGGCGGCGTTGGTTGGGCTTTACGGCCATATCGGCGGGGCGCAGGACCTCTATGAAGTTCTCGCAGGCGAGGTCGAGGCCGCCAACCAGGCGATCCCCGAACTCTTGCAAAGCCATCCGCTGACCGACGACCGGCAGAGCGCGATCGCGGAACTGGCCGAGACCCGGAGCTGGGCTCGGGACGGGCCGTTGACAGCGCTGCCGCCGGGGTTGACGGTGCCGAAATCCGCTGCTGCGACAGGCGGCGATTGACATCGCCGGGAGCAGCCGGCATATGACAGCTGTTCCGCATCGTGAAATTGACTTCCAAAATCGCACACCAGGGGAGGTGCCCGATGAGTTTCACCATTGTCGAGCAAGCCACGGCGAGATTGAACCGCAGCGAACTGGCAGTTCCGGGCAGCAATCCGAAGCTTTTCGAGAAAGCGGCGACGTCGGATGTCGATGTGGTGTTCCTCGATCTGGAGGATGCGGTGGCTCCGGACGAGAAGGAGCAGGCGCGCAAGAACGTCATCGAGGCGATCAACGACATCGACTGGGGAAACAAGACCCTGTCGGTGCGGATCAACGGGCTCGATACCCACTACATGTATCGCGACGTGGTCGACGTGCTGGAGCAGACCGGCGAGCGGCTCGACATGTTCATGATCCCCAAGGTCGGCACCGCCGCCGATGTCTACGCGGTCGACATGCTGACCAGCCAGGTCGAGGCCGCCGTGGACCGCAAGAAGCGCATCGGCTTCGAGTTGATCATCGAGATCGCGCTCGGCATGGCCAATGTCGACGAGATCGCCGCCGCTTCCAAGCGCAATGAGAGCCTTCATTTCGGCGTCGCCGACTATGCCGCCTCGACACGGGCGCGCACCACGGTGATCGGCGGCCCCAACCCGATGTACGGCGTGCTGACCGACAAGGATGGCGACGCGCCGAGGGAGTATCACTGGGGCGATATGTGGCACTACGCCATCTCCCGCATGGTCGTGGCCGCCCGTGCCAACGGCCTCAGGCCGGTCGACGGGCCGTTCGGCGATTTCTCCGATCCCGACGGCTACAAGGCGCAGGCCAACCGCGCCGCGGTGCTGGGTTGCGAAGGCAAATGGGCTATCCATCCCTCGCAGATCGGTCTCGCCAACGAGGTGTTCAGCCCGTCCGAGGCCGAGGTCGATCGCGCCAGGCGGATCCTGGAGGCGATGGACCAGGCCCAGAAGGAAGGCAAGGGCGCGGTGTCGCTGGACGGGCGGCTGATCGACATCGCCTCGATCAAGCAGGCCGAAAACCTGGTCCAGAAGGCGCAGCAGATCGCCGGCGGCTGAACGTCTCATCGATACGGCACCGGCCCCCGCCTCATGGGGCCATCAGGCACGCCCCATTTTTGACGTGGTTGACTGGCCTTTTGTGTCGGGTGCCCGGACCGACTATGGTACGGGAGCCTCAGTCCTGACCCACCATGCCTCCACGCCGCATGCAAACATTCCTTGAATTCGAAAAGCCGATCGCCGAGCTTGAAGGCAAGATCGAGGAACTGCGCCATCTCTCCGATGGCGGCGATATCAACATCGCCGACGAGGTCTCGCGACTGCAGACCAAGGTCGACCGGCTGCTCAACACCACATATGAGAAGCTGACGCCGGCCCAGAAGGTCCAGGTCGCCCGGCATCCCAACAGGCCGCATTTCAGCGACTATGTGAATACCCTGATCGAGGAATTCACGCCGCTGGCCGGCGACCGCGCCTTCGCCGAGGATCGCGCCATTGTCGGTGGCCTGGGCCGGCTGCGCGGCCGTTCGGTGATGATCATCGGTCATGAGAAGGGCGCCGACACCGAGAGCCGTCTGCGGCACAATTTCGGCATGGCGAAGCCGGAAGGCTATCGCAAGGCGAAGCGCCTGATGGAGCTTGCCGAGCGTTTCAACCTGCCGGTCGTGACCTTTGTCGACACCGCCGGAGCCTATCCCGGCGTCGCGTCGGAAGAGCGCGGCCAGGCCGAGGCCATCGCCCGTTCGATCGATGTCTGCCTGAACACGCGGGTGCCGATCATTGCCGCGATTATCGGTGAAGGCGGCTCCGGCGGCGCGATCGCCATTGCCGCCGCCGACCGGGTGCTGATGCTGGAGCATTCGATCTATTCGGTGATCTCTCCTGAGGGCTGTGCCTCGATCCTGTGGCGCAGCGCAACCCAATCCCACGAAGCGGCCCAGGCGCTCAGACTGACCGCTGAAGACCTGCTGCAACTTGGCGTCATCGACGATGTGATCGGTGAGCCGATGGGCGGAGCGCACCGTTACCCGAGCAAGGTGATCGAGGCGGTCGGAGACGCGATCGACCGTGCGCTTTTCGATCTGCGCGGCCTCGATGGCGGCACCTTGCGCAACAACCGGCGTGAGAAGTTTCTCGCCATGGGCGACCGCACGCTCTGACGCCGATTGGCGGGCATTGGCTTCAAATACTCGCTGAGACTTTCGATCGGCCGGACGGTCCTCCTCCCGACCACGGTAACACTTTGTTAACCCTACCGGCCCACAGTCGCCACTACATCTTGTGTATTGGTGTCAGGTAGGTGGCAGATGCGGGAATCGACTGTGCAAACCGATGATCGTCGGACCGATGGGCCAGAGCCGGGGCAAACGGTCCTGGATGTGGCTGCGGCCAGCCAGATCGTCGATCCGATGCTGTCGCGGCTGTATGCCTATTGGAACCACAAGCGCGGCGGGAAGCCGTTCCCGGGGCGCAGCGATCTCGATCCGGTGGACATTCCCTTGCTTCTGCCGAGTATCTTCCTGGTGGCCGTGCATCACGAACCATTCGATCTTGTGTTCCGGCTCGCCGGCACTGTGCTGACCGGATGCTATGGCGGTGAACTGACCGGCCGCAGCCTGATCGAATTGCCGAGCACCGGGGTGTCCGATCTGTTTCGAGAGGCTGCCCGAACGGTTCATGCCGGTCACCCTGTCCTGCTGTCCGGCCCGGTGACGACGCTCTCGGAATCCTATCGCCGGACCGATCATCTTCTGCTGCCGCTCGGCGAATGTCCGGACCGCGTCGACATGCTGGTTGGCGGCGCGATCTTTCGCGCCTATCCGGTGGGTGAACGTCCCGACCATGCGCGAGGGCGTTCGACGATCGCCAGGAGGCCGGAGGCGTGTAAGCCGTCCGCGCGGTTCCGCCGGGATCCTGGCGCGAGCACTGTGGAAGCGCCCGATCTGGTCGACACCGCCGACGGTCTCTGACCCGCAAAAGCAGCTTCCCAACGACGATCCGCACCGACATCATGGGCCGGCATTTCCGCGCCATTGGGTGACAGGAGCACGCCATGTCACTGGCCCTACCATTGGATTTCCCGGAGACCAGGCCGTCAGGCTATGCACCGCTGGAGAATGAGCCGCAATTCGATCCGGCGCGTCATCTGGCGCTCGAGATGCCCGGGCAGACCGTCACGCTGGCCGATCTTGGCTATGAGCCCGACGCGATCGTGGAGTGCCCGACAACGCTCGGCATCACATCGTGCTTTCGTGTTCTCAGCGATGAGGGCGTGGCATGCCTGCTGGAGATCGTTCGCAGCCTGGAGCGTTTCACAACCAGCAATCCGCGCATAGCACGCAATGTTCGCGGTGGTGTCTACCGATCGCAATTCCTGCGTGATCTGTGTCTCTCGCCGGAGATCGCCGAAATGCTGTCGCGGATCTGCGATGCGCCGCTGGCGCCGCATACGATCCCGCATCAACTTGGCCATCTGAACTACAACCCCTTGGAAATCGGGCGCAGCGTCGACAAATGGCATGTCGACACACTGCGGATCGACTACGTCATGTTCATCACCGATCCAAACGCGGTCGAGGGCGGCGAGTTCGAGTATTTCCTGGGCACGAAGGACGAGATGGCCGCCCTGCATCGATCCGGTGATGGCCCGCCGGCGGGCCGCATCGTGGCGCCACGCCTGCCAGGGCCAGGCTATGCGATCCTGCAACAGGGCAACATGGTGGTGCATCGGGCCAAGGGACTCACGGCGCCCGGTGAGCGTGTGACCATGGTGAACGGCTATGTGCCGACCGATCTCCGGTATCCGGATTTCACCCGCTACGACCAGCTCTGCCTGGCCGATCCTCCGCATGTGGTCACGGCGGAATACGAACGCCATGTCGCCTGGTTGGCCCGCGAACGCGCCCGCCAGATCATCGATAACGCCGGGTATTCCGATGACCGGGAGGCCAGTGCCGCAAGGCTGGACAAGATCGCCGGAGAACTTCGCAACGCCGCGGAGATGATCCGGTGCGGTTCAGAGGCCAAGATCGAGCATTTCGGCGACGGCTAACAGGCCGTGGTGCCGCGGCGCCACGGCGGAGCTACACCGACCCGTGGCAGTGCTTGTATTTCTTGCCCGAGCCGCAGGGGCAGGGGGCGTTGCGGGCGACCTTGCCCCAGGTCTCCGGTTTGCCGGGATCGGAGGTGACGCCGGGCGGCGGCATACGGCGCACCGTGCCGCTCCGTGGCCGGCCGGCCGCGCCGGACGATGCGCCACCGCCATAGGTTCCGGTGGCCTGGGCCGGCTGGGCCACGGCCTGACCCCCGGCAACGGCCGGGTCCTGGCGCGACTCGCGCATCTCCTGGGCACGCGGATGCATCACGACCGTCTCTTCGGCCGGCTGGGCCCGGACTTCCACAACGCTCAACGCCCGGGTCACGGTTTCGCGCAGCCGCGCCTGCATGGACTGGAACAACTCGAAGGACTCGGTCTGGTATTCCCTCAACGGGTCGCGCTGGCCATAGGCGCGTAGCGATATGCCCTGGCGCAAATGGTCCAGGGTCAGCAGATGGTCCTTCCAGATCTGGTCGAGCAGCTGCAGCAGCAGGCTCTTTTCCACCATGCGCATGAGGTCGGGGCCGTAATTGGCGGCCTTTTCCGCCATCTTGCGGTCGGCGGCCTCGCGCACCCGCTCTTCGATCTCGGGCTCTGCGATTCCCTCTTCCTTGGCCCAGTCCTGGACCGGCAGATCGATCGCCAGAACGTGCCGTATCTGGGTTGCCAAACCGTCTGTGTCCCATTTCTCGGCATAGCTGTTTTCCGGGATGGCATGGGTGACCATTTCGGCGATCACTTCGTGGCGCATGTCCCCGATCATGGTGGACACGTCGTTGGCGGCCATGATCTCCTTGCGATCCTCGTAGATCGAGCGCCGCTGGTCGTTCATGACATTGTCGAACTTCAGCAGGTTCTTGCGGATCTCGAAGTTGCGCGCCTCGACCTTCTGCTGCGCCGTCTCCAGGGCCTTGTTGATCCATGGATGGATGATCGCCTCGCCATCCTTCAGCCCCAGCTTCTGCAACATGCCGTCCAGCCGTTCCGACGCGAAGATGCGCATCAGATCGTCTTCCAGAGACAGGTAGAATTTGGACAGACCCGGATCGCCCTGACGGCCCGAACGGCCGCGAAGCTGATTGTCGATCCGTCGGCTCTCATGCCGCTCGGTGCCGATCACACACAGCCCGCCGGCTTCCAGGACCGTATTCCGCCGCGCCGCGATCTCCGCGTCGATCTGCTTTATCTTTTCCGCCCGTTTCGCCTCGTCCTCGATGTCCGAGGCTTCGTCGGCGACCCGCATTTCAAGGTTGCCGCCGAGCTGGATGTCGGTACCGCGGCCGGCCATGTTGGTGGCGATGGTGACCGCGCCCGGCTGGCCGGCCTGGGCGATGATAAGCGCTTCCTGCTCGTGGAACCGGGCGTTCAGCACATTGTGCTTGATCTTGTGCGCCTTCAGTTCGCGCGCCAGCATTTCCGACTTCTCGATCGACACGGTACCGACCAGGACCGGCTGCTGGCGTTTGTTGCAATCCTCGATCTGCTCGATGATCGCGGCGTTCTTCTCCTCGGTCGTGCGATAGACCTCGTCATTCTCGTCGGCGCGGGTCAGCGGCATGTGGGTCGGGATCGAAACGACCTCCAGACCATAGATCTCGCCGAATTCCGGGGCCTCGGTCATCGCCGTTCCGGTCATGCCGGCGAGCTTCGGATACATGCGGAAATAGTTCTGGAAGGTGATCGAGGCGAGGGTCTGGTTCTCCTGCTGGATATTGGCGCCTTCCTTGGCCTCGAGCGCCTGGTGCAGGCCTTCCGAGAAGCGCCGGCCCTCCATCATGCGGCCGGTGAACTCGTCGATGATGATGACCTTGTCGTCCTTGACGATGTAGTCGCGGTCGCGCTGGAACAGTTTGTGCGCGCGCAGGGCCTGCTGGGCGTGGTGCACCAGATTGACGTTGCGAATGTCGTACAGCCCGCCCTCGGCCAGCAGGCCGGACTCCGTCAGCAACTCCTCGATCTTCTCCTGGCCTTCCTCGGTCATCGTGACCGTGCGGGCCTTTTCGTCGATCTCGTAGTCGACTTCGCCCATTTTCGGGATCAGCCGGTTGACCTTGGTGTAGAGCTCCGAGGAATCCTGCGCCGGGCCGGAGATGATCAGCGGCGTACGGGCCTCGTCGATCAGGATGCTGTCGACCTCGTCGACGATGGCGAAATTGAACTCCCGCTGGACCATGTCGTCCAGTCGGAACTTCATGTTGTCGCGCAGGTAGTCGAAGCCGAACTCGTTGTTGGTGCCATAGGTCACGTCGGCGGCGTAGGCGTCGCGGCGCTCGACGTCGCTCAGACCGTGAACGATGCAGCCGACGGTGAGACCCAGGAATTCGTAGATCTGGCCCATCCAGCCGGCATCGCGTTTGGCCAGGTAGTCGTTGACCGTGACCACATGCACGCCCTTGCCGGAGACCGCGTTCAGGTAGACCGCCAGAGTCGCCACCAGGGTCTTGCCTTCACCGGTCTTCATCTCGGAGATCTTGCCCTCGTGCAGCACCAGGCCGCCCTTGAGCTGGACGTCGAAATGCCGCTGTCCCAGAGTGCGCTTCGCCGCCTCGCGCACCGTCGCGAAGGCTTCGGGCAGGATGTCGTCGAGCGTCTCGCCGGATTCCAGGCGTTCTCGGAACGCCGGGGTGCGCTGCTTCAGCGCATCGTCGCTCAGGGCTTCGAGCTCCGGTTCGAGGGCGTTGATGCGTGCGACCGTCTTGCCAAGACTCTTAATGATGCGGTCGTTCGCGGTACCGAAAATTTTTCCGAGCATCGAACCCTCAACAACGAATAGGTAAAATCTGCGCGATCCAGCCTGGACACTTAAGCGCGTCGGCCGGTGGATTCAACGCGCAGCGTTCCATAACGCGCGCGGAATCTGGCGGTTCGACGGCGCGCCCTGCCATCGGGCCGGCACAATACGCGATCATTGTGCGAAACCCAACCTGCTCGAACAGGCCCCGAGGCGGCGGATTGCTTGCCCGTCATCGCGGCCTGTGCTTTACGTGCGCGTTCGGATCGGTGATTGCGGTGGCGCCCGGTTCGGATCCTCTCGGCATTCGCCACCTCCGGAAAGGGTTTCACTAATGTCTATGCCGGCCTTCCGCCTCGCGGCCTGTGCCGCGATGGCGATGATCGCCATCGTCGCAGGGGCGCCGCTCGCGGCCGCCCAGGACGAAAATCCAGTGGTCGCGACCGTCAATGGCGAAGAGATTCGGCGTGACGAGGTGATCGACGCCATTCGCCGCATGCCGCAGCAGATCCAGCAGATGCCGCCGGAGATCCTGATCCCGGCGATCGCCGAACAGCTGGCCACCAGCCGCCTGATGGCGGAGCGCGGCTATGCCGAGAACCTGCAGGACAGCGAAGCGGTCAAGGAGCGTGTTGCCGAGGCCGAGCGCAGCATCGTTCAGGACGTCTGGCTGGAGCAGGCGATCGACAGCCGCATGACGGATGAGTCCGTGGCGGCGGCCTATGCGGAATACGTGGCCGCCAACCCGCCGGTCGAGGAAGTCAGTGCGCGCCACATCCTGGTCGAGACCGAGGATGAAGGTAAGGCGCTCATCGTCCGGCTGAAGGAGGGCGAGGATTTCGCTGCCCTTGCCAGCGAGGCTTCGATCGGCCCCAGCGGGCCCAGCGGCGGCGAACTGGGGTACTTCACCAAGGAGCAGATGGTCGCGCCGTTCGCCGAGGCCGCGTTCTCGATGGAGCCGGGCAACTACTCCGAAGTCCCGGTCGAGACGCAGTTCGGCTGGCATGTGATCCTGGTGGAGGACCGCCGGATGACCGCGCCGCCCAGCATCGACGATCTGCGGCCGCAACTCGAAGGCGGGTTGGCCGACCAGTATGTCCAGGAGATTGTCGAGAATCTTCGCGAGGGCGCCGATATTGTGGTCTATGGACCGAACGGCGAAGTGCCGGAGAACTAGTGGTCTGAATCACGGCAACGCGATGGAACTTCCCCGGTCTCCACTCGCGCCGTCCCGATTTCCCGACATGCCACCGGTGGCCGGCGTGCGGATCGCCGCCGCCGCCGCCGGGCTGAAGAAATCCGGCGAGCGCGACCTGCTTCTGGCAGCCCTTGACCCCGGCACGGCCATTGCCGGTGTGCTGACCCGCTCGCGCTGTCCTTCGGCACCGGTGGATTGGTGCCGCCAGTCGCTTCCCGGCGGGTCGGCGGGAGCGATCGTGGTGAATTCCGGCAATGCCAACGCGTTCACCGGCGGTGCCGGCGACATCACGGTCCGGCACACGGTCCAGGCGGCGGCGCGGATTCTGGGATGTGCGGAGAGCGCGGTCTTCCCGGCCTCGACCGGAGTGATCGGCGAGCCGGTCGGGCCCGACCATATCGCCGGCGCGCTGCCGGGACTGTCAAAGGGGCTCGGCCCGACCGGGTGGCAGGCGGCGGCCGACGCGATCCGCACCACCGACACCTTCGCCAAGGGCGCAACGGCGACCACCGACATCGACGGCGTGCCGGTGACGATCAACGGTATCGCCAAGGGATCCGGCATGATCGCGCCGGACATGGCGACCATGCTGGCTTTCGTCTTCACCGATGCGGCGTTGCCGGCGTCGGTGCTCCGTCCGGTCCTCGCGGCTGCGACGAACCGCTCGTTCAATGCGATCACCGTCGACGGCGATACCTCGACCAGTGACACGGTTCTGCTTTGCGCCACCGGCAAGGCGGGTCATCGGCCGGTGACGGACCATCGAGACCGCCGGCTGGGCGCATTCCGCACGGCGCTCGACGAATTGATGATCGACCTCGCCCAGCAGGTGGTGCGGGACGGCGAGGGCGCCGAGAAGTTCGTCGAGATTGCCGTCACCGGCGCCCAGTCGGCGCGGGCGGCCCGCAGGGTCGGCCTCGCCATCGCCAACTCGCCGCTGGTCAAGACCGCCATTGCCGGCGAGGACGCCAACTGGGGGCGGATCGTCATGGCGGTGGGCAAGTCCGGCGAGAAGGCCGATCGCGACCGGCTGTCGATCGCCATGGGCGGTGTGGAGATCACCCGCGACGGCCAACTCGTCAGCGGCTATGACGAGGCGCCGGTGGCCCGACACATGAAGGGCCGAGAGATCGACATCGCCGTCGATCTTGGGGTCGGCCGCGGCCGCGCGACGGTCTGGACCTGCGACCTGACCCATGGCTACATCTCGATCAATGCCGACTATCGAAGCTGAGAGCGGTCTCGCCATCGCGGATACGGAGCGGTTGACGCTCGGTCGCCTTGCGAGGTCGGACGCCGCAGCCATCGCGGCCATGAGCAACGATCTGGCCGTGCTGCGGTCCTTGTCGTTCCTGCCATATCCGTTGACCGTCGTCGAGGTCGAGGCCTGGATCGACGGCCAGCCCGATCGTCATGAATGGTTGATCGCCAGCCTGCCCGAAGAGGAGCAGATCATTGGCGTGGCCGGCATTCATCCGGATGAAGAGGGCGGGGCGGAGATCGGGTTCTGGCTGGGCCGCCCCTACTGGGGCTGCGGCTTCGCCACCGAGATTGCCGAAGCCGTCGCTGCAATCGCACGCAGACGGGGACACGATCCGATCTGGGCATCGGTGCTGCCGGACAATGCCGGTTCGATCCGGGTTCTGCACAAGAACGGCTTCGTGCGCGATGGTGAGGCCCGCCGGTACTATCGGCTGCGCGAATCCGAGATGACGGTGCATCGTTACCGGCAGAGCAGCCAGGCCCCATGAGCGGAACGGCCGTACTGCTGGTCGCGGCCGTGGCGCTGGTGGACGCCGACGGCCGGGTGTTGTTGGCGCAGCGGCCAGAGGGCAAGAGCATGGCCGGCCTGTGGGAGTTTCCGGGCGGCAAGGTCCATGACGGAGAAACGCCCGAGGCCGCGCTGATCCGCGAACTGCATGAGGAACTGGCGATCGACACGGTGGAGAGCTGCCTTGCTCCGTTCACCTTCGCTTCGCATGCCTATGACGGCTTTCACTTGCTGATGCCGCTGTTCCTGTGCCGCGTCTGGCAGGGCACGCCGATGCCGCAGGAGGGCCAGGCGCTGGCCTGGGTCCGGCCGGTGCGGATGCGCGACTATCCGATGCCCCCGGCCGACAAGCCGCTTGTGGCGATGCTGCGGGATTTTCTCTAGGGCGGCGAATTGCCGGTCGTTACATACCGAGCAGACCGCCGCGATGCAGGGCGCCGGCGAACATCAAGCCGCCCAGCGTGGTGATGACCAGCGCGCCGGCGACGGTGACGCCGGTCTGGATGCGGGCGACGAAGGCGTGACTACGGTCGCTTGCCGTGATCGAGCGGCGCAATGCGATGGCCAGTAGCCCGGCCAGCGACACCACCAGCGCGGTGCCGAACGCCATGCTGAAGGTGGCCAGCGCGCCGATCAGGAAGATGCCGTTCGCCAGTGTAAACAGCAGGATGATGATGGCGCCGGAGCAGGGGCGCAGGCCGACGGCAACCGCCAGCGGCGCCAAATCCTCCGGGAGCGCCCGGTCGACCCAGCCACGCAGTCCTGTACGGCCGGTCCCGGCATCGATGTGATGATCGTGGCCGTGATGATCATGGCCGCAGGCCGCCTGTCCGGTCGCGACGCGATACAACATGTAGAGCCCCAGGCCAACGATCAGCGCGTAGCTCAGGAGCTCGATGGTGAGCGCCCGGTCCAGCACCTGGGTCAGCGCCACGCCCAGCACCATGGCCAGGATGGCGACCAGCAGGATCGCTGTGACGGCCTGGATCATGGCGACAGCGAAGCCCGTGGTGACGCCGCGCAGCCAGCGCGCCGGGTTGGCGAGAAAATAGGTCGCGACGACGGCCTTGCCGTGCCCTGGTCCGGCCGCATGCAGCACGCCATAGAGGAAGGCGGCGCCGATGATCGCGAGTGCCGGGGCCAGCGAATCGCCGTCTTGCGCCGCCCGGATCGTTTCGGTCAGCTCGGCATTGAGCCGAGCCTGCATCTGGGCGACCTGGAACAGCACCTTCTGGATCAGTGACGGGTCCTGGGTCGGGGCCGCCGTCTCGCCGCCGCGAAGATACTGTGCCGTGGCCGAGGTCGAAGCGAGGGTCAGCGCCGCTGCGAGCCCGGCGCGCAGGCTATCCTTCCACACAGCGCAGACCGATCCTTACCGGAAAGACCATGCCGAAATAGATGGGCGTCTCGGTGTCCTGCCGCAGGGTCGGCACACAGCCGGCGGTCTGGTCGCCGCTGACCGCGATCCAGCCATCCTCGGTATAGAGGTCCGTGTAATAGGTCTCGTCGTAGAAGGCGACATCTACCGACTGCCGGGCCGGGTCGATCGGTTCCGGTAGCGGTACAACGAAGCTGTAAAGCACGGTGTCGTCGCGGATGGTCGGCTGGAATGCCTGCACCGTCTCGGGCGAATAGGCCACGCCGCCGATGCGCAGATGGGTGTAGAAGCCGAACTCGCTCAGGCCGACGAAGGTCGCCTGCTCCAGCGCCGTCGCCTCGTCCGCATCGAACACGCCGTTCTCGTCGGCATCGAAATCCTGGATCAGCAACGCGCTGACGAAGGGGTCGAGCGTCCACTGCGTCTCGACGCTGACCAGGACGCCGTGTTCGAAGACCAGGGTCGCGGCGGCGTCGATCCAGATATGCGGATGGGCATCGCCGGGCACCGTCCAGCCCAGCATGCCGACGGCGAGCGCCGTTGCGGCGGTGGTGCGGGCCAATCGGTTGCGCTTGGATGTCTCGCTCATGATCCCTCGACTCTGATGCGGCAATGCGGCAGGGATGCGGCCGATACCAAGTCTCGCTCAGCAGCCATGAATATAGTGTAAGTCCAACCGATTGGCACCCGCGTGTCTGATCGATCAGCCATCCCCCACCCGCGCCACGGCCCCCAGCGCCTGACCGGCCAGGAAGAGGGCCAGGGCGGCCACGACCACCGAGGGGCCGGAGGGGGTGTCGAATTGCAGCGATCCGAGCACGCCGGCGCCGACCGCGGCACTTCCGATCAGGGCGGCGACGAGCGCCATGCGCTCCGGCGTCCCGGCGAAGCGGCGTGCTGCCGCCGCCGGAATGATCATCAGCGACGTCACCAACAGGATGCCGACGATCTTCATGGCGATGGCGATGGTCGTCGCCAGAAGCAAGGTGAAACCCAGCCGCACGGCCAGCGCGTTGATGCCCTCCGCCCGTGCCAACTCCTCATGCACCGTCACCGCCAACATCCGGCGCCACAGGGCCGCCAGACCGGCCAGCACCACAGCGCCGCCGACCCAGATCCAAATCAGATCGTCGCGGCCGACCGACAGGATGTCGCCGAACAGATAGCCCATCAGGTCGATCCTGAGCGTCTCCATGAAACTGATCACGACAAGTCCGAGCGCCAGGGCGGAATGGGCGAACAGTCCGAGCAGCGTATCGGTGGCGAACCGCCGCTGCTCCTGGAGCAGTACGATGGCCACCGCGAACAGGGCGCAGACGGCAAATATGCCGATGGTCAGGTCAACCGACAGCACCACCCCCAACGCGATGCCGAGAAGGGCGGAATGGGCCAGGGAATCGCCGAAGTAGGCCATGCGCCGCCACACGATGAAACAGCCCAGCGGGCTTGCTACCAAGGCGACTCCGATGCCGCCGACAATGGCGCGGACGACGAAATCGTCGAAATACATGGCGGCGGCTCCTGAGGCTCTTTGCGGGAGTGATGCCCGAACAATGCCCATCCCGGTCGGCATTGCAATATGTTATAACATAACATATCGTTGTGGTCCGCCGGTGACGGCAATCCGCAGATAATGGCCATCATGACCGCCTTTCGAATTCGCCTCCTGACCGCGCTGGGGCTTGGCGCGATGATCACCGCACAGCCGGCGCTGGCCGATGCGCCCGCCGTCGTGGCCACGATCAAACCGGTTCATTCCCTGACGGCGGCCCTGATGGAGGGGGTGGCGGAGCCGACCCTGCTGATCCGCAGTGGCGGCTCGCCGCACAGCTATGCCATGCGGCCGTCGGAGGCCCGCGCCCTGGAGCGGGCGGAAATCGTCATCTGGGTGGGCGAAGGCTTGGAGACCTTCCTGGAGCGGCCGCTCGAGACCCTGGCCGCCGATGCCCGCATCGTTACTCTGGCCGAGTCGGACGGACTGCGCCTGCTTCCTCTTCGTGAAGGCGGCGGCTGGGACGCGCATGATCACGCCGGTGACGAGCATGACGAGCATCACGGCGAGCATGCGGAACATCACGAGGGCCACGACGACCACGCGGAGCATAACGATCACGACGATCACGCGGACCATGACGATCATGAAGAGCACGCGGATCATCACGACGACCACGATGATCACGCCGAGATCCATCATGACGACGAGCATGGCGCCTTTGACATGCACGTCTGGCTGGATCCGCGGAATGCCGCTGCCATGGCGCAGGTGGTCGCCGAGGCGCTGGTCGCGGCGGACCCGGAGAACGCCCCGGCCTATCGCGCAAACGCCGCCCGGCTCGACGCCGATCTGGCGGCCCTGGAACACGCGCTGGAGGAGCGGCTCGCAACCGTTCGGGATCGGCCTTTCGTCGTGTTCCATGACGCCTACCAGTATTTCGAGGGCCGATTCGCGGTGAACGCGGTCGGCAGCATCACGGTCAGCCCTGACATACAGCCCGGCGCCGCCCGGTTGCGCGAATTGCGCCAGACGCTGGCGGCGACCCAGGCGCGGTGTGTGTTCAGCGAGCCACAATTCGAGCCGCGGCTGGTCGAGACTCTGGTCGACGGCATGGAGGCCGAATCGGGCGTGCTGGATCCGCTTGGCGCGGAACTTCCCGCCGGCCCGGGGCAGTATTTCCTGCTGATGAATACGATGGCCGACTCGCTGATCGACTGTCTGGGCGGGCCGGAGGCGGGCTGACGCGGGCTTGTGGCCGGTTTCGGCGTTGGCCATCGTTCGGGCAAAAAGTGGTAGGATGATCGTCCGGTGTCCGGGTTGCGCCGCCGTCCGGAGCGGCGGGCGCGACGGCGCCGGCGAGTTTTCAGACCAACGGATGCGCGACGGATGGCGATCGACGAGAGTGCTTCCGGATCATTGGCAGACGGTCTGGCGGCCGACCAAGCACCCGAGCGCGACCGGCTGGCTCTCTGGCCGCGGCCACGGCACTGGATCAAGAGGTTCCTGCCGCGCACCCTGTTTGGCCGGACGCTGCTGATCATCATCACGCCGTTTCTGCTGATGCAGGTGATTGCCACCTATTATTTCTACGATCAGCACTGGAAGAAGGTGACGCGGCGCCTGGCGAACGGCGTCTCCGGCGAGATCGCCTATGTCATCGAGGAGCTGGGACTGCGCGAGCAGGAGAGCCAGGCCATCTTCGCCGAGGCGGCCCGGTCGATGGCGCTGGTCATCACCTTCCACGAGGGGGCGGTGCTGCCCGAGCAACCGCGGATCAGCGGCAACGTCATCCTTCAGACCCAGCTGCGCGAAGCGCTGAAGGTCAGCATCGAGCAGCCGTTCATCTTCGACCCGCAGGTCACCCGGGACTATGCCTTGATCCAGGTCCAGATGGAGGATGGCGTGCTGCACACCCGGGTGCCGCGCCGGCGTCTGTTCAGCTCGACAAGCCAGGTCTTCATGCTGTGGATGATGGGGTCGGGCATCGTTCTTTTCACCCTGGCGTTGCTGTTCATGCGCAAGCAGATCGGTCCGATCCTGCGGCTTGCGGCCGCGGCGGATAGTTTCGGCAAGGGTCGTGATGTGCCGAGCTTCCGGCCCGAAGGGGCGCTGGAGGTGCGGCAGGCGGCCGGGGCCTTCCTGGTGATGCGCGAGCGTATCCAGCGCCAGATCACGCAGCGCACCGATATGCTGGCCGGCGTGAGCCATGATTTGCGTACGCCGCTGACCCGCATCAAGCTGCAACTGGCCATGCTGGGCGACGGGCCGGAGATCGAGGATCTGAAATCCGACGTCGCCGATATGGAGACGATGATCGAAGGCTACTTGGCCTTCGCCCGCGGCGAGGGCGACGAGCAGGCGGTTTCCACCGATCTGAGCGGGCTGCTCTACGACGTCGTCGCCAGCGCGCGGCGTGAGGATGCCGATGTCCAGGCGGAGATCGCCGGCGGCCTTCGGCTGGCGTTGCGGCCCCAGGCAATGAAACGCTGTCTTGCCAACCTGCTGTCCAATGCCGCCCGCCATGCCACGCGGATCTGGGTCACCGTCGTGGCCAGCGGTCCGCGTTTCGTGGAGATTGTCATTGACGATGATGGCCCGGGGATCGCAGAGGAGCATCTGGGCGATGTCTTCAAGCCGTTCTTCCGTATCGATGCCTCACGGAACCAGCAGACCGGAGGGACCGGGCTGGGTTTGACCATCGCCCGCGATATCGTCCGCGGCCATGGCGGCGAACTGCGCCTGGGCCGCGCACCCCAAGGCGGCCTGCGCTGCCAGATCAGGCTGCCGGTCTGACGTGTGCACCGGACAGGGCCCCTGGGCACCGGCTTGCCAAATGCCGGTTTCGGCGTTAGAGCATCGCGAACGTCGCCGCGCGCAGCTTGGCGTTTCGCCCAAGGCTGTCAGCCCGACGCCCAGGATCTGAACCAATGTCCCAGAGCGTGCACGACAATCCCGCAGCCACCGCCTTGCGGGAAAAGATCGAAGCGACGCAGGCCTGCGTCGGGATCGTCGGTATGGGCTATGTCGGCCTGCCGCTGGCCCGCCTGTTCGCTGAGGCGGGGTTCCCGACACTCGGCTTCGATATCGACCAGGCCAAGGTGGACATGCTGAATGCTGGCCGGTCCTACATAAAGCATATCGACTCCAACGTGATCGCCGGCATCGTGGAGGCGGGCATTTTCTCCGCGACTGCTGATTTCGGGCAGTCAGCCGGCTGTGATGTGATGATCATCTGTGTCCCGACGCCGCTTACCCAATACCGCGAGCCCGATCTGGGCTATGTGGAGCGCACCGCCGATTCGATCGTCGGGCATTTGCGGACCGGCAGCCTGGTGGTGCTGGAATCGACCAGCTATCCGGGCACCACAGACGAGGTTTTGCGGCCAGTTCTGGCGAGGTCCGGATTCACGCCGGGGCGCGATATGTTCGTCGCCTATTCGCCGGAACGCGAAGATCCGGGCAACGCGAAATTCAGCACCGACCTGATTCCCAAGGTGATCGGCGCGGACGATCCAGCCAGCCTTGCGCTGGCCGAGGCGCTGTATGGCCGCATCGTCAGCAAGACAGTGGCGGTGTCATCGACGCGCGCGGCAGAGGCGGTGAAGATAACCGAAAACGTGTTCCGCTCTGTCAACATCGCCCTGGTCAACGAGCTCAAGGTGATCTACGACGCCATGGGAATCGATGTCTGGGAGGTGATCGAAGCGGCCAAAACCAAGCCGTTCGGATTCATGCCCTTCTACCCGGGCCCCGGTCTGGGCGGGCACTGCATTCCGATCGACCCGTTCTACCTGACCTGGAAGGCGCGCGAGCACGAGATTCCGACCCGGTTCATCGAGCTTGCCGGCGAGATCAACACCCGCATGCCGGGTTATGTGGTGGAGCGGGTGGTCCAGGCCTTGAGCGACAGGGCCGGCAAGGCGATCAGCCAGGCGCGAATCCTCCTGATCGGTGTCGCCTACAAGAAAGATGTCGACGATCTGCGGGAAAGCCCGGCCTTGAAGCTGATCGAGAGGCTCGAGGCGCTCGGCGCGCAGGTCGATTATCATGATCCATTCCTACCGGAGATGCCGCCGACCCGTGCCTATCCGGCACTGGCCGGTCGCCGCTCGGTTTCCTGGGAACCGGACCGGTTCGCCCAATACGATCTGGCGTTGATCTGCACCGATCATTCGGCGCTGGACTACGATGGGCTGGTGGCGGCGGTTCCGATCGTCGTCGATACGCGCAATGCGACCCGCAATGTTTCCAGGGGTCGTGACAGGATTGTCAAAGCATGACACAGCGAGCATGGCAAACCGGCCGGCCGGAAGAGTCCGGGCCAAAGGATGGCGGATCCTTTGGCCGCTAAGGCATCGCCTTCAATCGAGCGGCCGCGGGTCGCCATGGTCGGTTGCGGCTATTGGGGCCGCAACCTGGTTCGCAACTTCGCGGCCATGGACGGGCTCGCGGCAGTCTCGGACAACGACCAGGCGACGGCGGCGAAATACGCCGGAGAGTTCGGCGTACCGTCTCGCGATTTTGCGTCGCTGCTGGCGGATCGTTCGATCGAGGCGATCGCGTTGGCGACGCCGGCCGAGCAGCACTTTGCCATGGCCCGGCAGGCGTTGGACGCCGGCAAGCATGTCTTCGTTGAAAAGCCGCTGGCGCTGACGGCGCCGGAGGCCGAGGCGCTGCAACGCAAGGCGGCGGCTGGCGGCCAGGTCCTGATGGTCGGCCACCTGCTGCAATACCATCCGGCCTTCCTGCAGCTGCGGCAGTTGGTGCGCGACGGCGCTCTCGGCCGTCTGCAATACATCTATTCGAACCGGCTCAATCTGGGAAAGATCCGACGCGAGGAAAACATCCTCTGGAGCTTCGCGCCGCATGACATCTCGATGATCCTGGCGCTGGTCGACGAGGAGCCGGACGCGGTGCTTGCCACCGGCGCCAACTACCTGCACCACCAGATCGCCGACGTCACCACGACGCACCTCAGGTTTCCTGGCGGCGTGAATGCCCATATCTTCGTGTCCTGGCTGCACCCCTTCAAGGAGCAGAAGCTGGTCGTGGTTGGCGACCGGCAGATGGCTGTGTTCGACGACGGGCTGTCCTGGGACGCAAAGCTGACCCTTTATCCGCACCAGATCGAATGGCGTGAGGGACGCCCGGAGCCGCAAAAGGGGGCGGCCGTGCCGGTGCCGTTGGAGGCGGACGAACCGCTGAAGCTGGAGTGCCGGCACTTCCTGGACTGCATCGCGCAGCAGACGACGCCGCGGACTGACGGCGCCGAGGCGGTTCGCGTGCTGCGGGTTCTGCAATCGGCGGAGGCCTCGATCGCGTCGGGAAAGCCGGTCTCAATCGGGGACAGGGCCGAATTTCCGGACGTCTTCTTGCATGAAAGCGCCTATATCGACGAGCCGGTGGAGATCGGCCCCGGAACCAAAATCTGGCATTTCAGTCATGTGCTGAGCGGCTGCCGGATTGGTGCCGGATGCTCGATCGGCCAGAATGCCAGCATTGGGCCGGACGTGGTGATCGGCGACCGCTGTAAGATCCAGAACAATGTCAGCCTCTATAAAGGTGTCACACTTGAAGATGGGGTGTTCTGTGGGCCGTCCTGCGTCTTCACCAACGTGAATACGCCGCGCGCGGAAATCGACCGGCGGGGCGAGTTCCTGCCTACCCGGGTCGGCCGCAGTGCAACCATCGGGGCCAATGCCACAATCATCTGCGGCAATGACATCGGCGACTACAGCCTGATTGCCGCCGGCGCCGTCGTGTCCCGCGACGTTCCGCCTCACGCGTTGGTGGCCGGAGTCCCGGCCAGGCGGATTGGCTGGGTCGGGCACGCGGGCGAGCCGTTGGACGATGACTTCACCTGCCCGCGGACCGGACGTCGCTATCGCGAGGCCGGGCCAGACCGGCTTGAAGAGGTTACCGATGACTGACTCTGCAGCGGCCGTATCCGCGTTCGCGGAAGACCCGATTGCATTTATCGACCTGCAAGCGCAGCGCAATCGACTGGGCAACCGGATCGACCAGGCGATTGGACGGGTGCTCGAGCATGGCCGTTTCATCATGGGACCGGAAGTGCGCACCTTGGAGGAACGGCTGGCCGCGTTCGCCGGCGTCAAGCATGTGGTGACCTGCGCCAGCGGCACCGACGCCCTGCAACTGCCACTGATGGCCTGGGGTGTCGGCCCGGGCGACGCCGTCTTCGTGCCGGCCTTCACCTTTGCGGCGACGGCGGAGGTGGTTGCGCTGGTCGGCGCAACGCCAGTCTTCGTCGACGTCCTGGAAGACAGCTTCAACATGGACCCGGCCAGCCTGGAGGCGGCCATCGCGTCGCTGGCGGCCGAAGGGCGTCTGAAGCCGGCAGCGGTGATTCCCGTCGACCTGTTCGGACAGCCTGCGGATTACGATGCGCTGCTGCCGCTCGCGGAATCCCATGACCTGCGGTTGCTGGCCGACGCGGCGCAGAGCTTCGGCTCCAGCTATCGCGGCAAGCGGGCGGGATCGATCGGCGATGCGGCGGCCACCAGCTTCTTTCCCGCCAAGCCGCTCGGTTGCTATGGCGATGGTGGTGCGGTGTTCACTGACGACGACGATGTTGCGGCAACGCTGCGATCGCTGCGCGTGCACGGTCAGGGCACAGACAAATACGATAATGTTCGGATCGGCGTGAACGGCCGGCTCGACACCGTGCAGGCGGCGATTCTGCTGGAGAAGCTGGGCATCTTCGAAGATGAGATCGAAGCCCGCCAAAGGGTCGCCGACGGTTATGCGGCAGCGCTGGGAGATATCGTCGAAACACCGGTGGCGCCGGTTGGCACGACCTCGGCCTGGGCACAATATACCGTCAAGCTGGATACCCGTGACGACGTGGCAGCGCGGCTGAAGGCGGCGGGAATCCCGACGGCGATCTACTATCCACGTCCGCTGCACTTTCAGACCGCATACCGGGATTACCCGATCGGGCCGCAGGGCCTGCCGGTATCGGAGGCGCTTGCCAAGAGGGTACTGAGCTTGCCGATGCATCCCTATATGGACGATGCCACCCTGCGCCGCATCGCGACCTCCGTAACGGCGGTGGTTCAATGACCTGCCGCGGGGTCGAACGGAAGACCTGAATGCTGTCGGCCGGCAGTTGGGCCGGCTGCATCAGAGGACGGCAGGGTCCTTGCCCGACGCCGGGGTGCGGTGCAGCCCTTGAGCTTGACCGTGTCCGCTCGAACCGTCCAAATGCCCTTGGAAGTCCCGATTTTGGCCGAAGGCGATGATGGACCGGACCCTGCGCATCCTGCATGTGACCAATTTCAACTATGGAATGTATGGCGCGCGCTTCAACGCATCGGTCGCGCCGAAGATTTCGAACGGCCTGATCCGCAACGGCCATCTGGTCATCCCGTTCAGCCATCGTGACGTGGCCCGGTACGAGGCGCCGTTCCGCTCCAAGAGATGGGGCACGGACAAGATGAACCGGCGACTGTTGGAAGCCTGCATCAATGTCGAGCCCGACCTCATTTGCATGGGGCATAGCGAATTGGTGCGGCCGGAGACGCTAGCCGAAATCCGAGAGCGGTTCCCGCTCGTGAAGACCCTCCTGTGGTACCACGATGCTCTGTGGGACACCCACAAGCTGGGCCATCTGCATGCCCGGAAGCCCTACCTCGACGCCATCTTCGTTTCGTCGGGCGGGGAACCGATGCGGCAGTTCAAGACCGATCGCAATAGGGTCGGATTCTTTCCGCCGCCGGTTGACGCGTCGATCGAACGGCTGCGCAATTTCAGCGCCGCCGATCTTCCGGTCGATCTTCTGTTCTGCGGCCGTGCCAACCGGCAGGATGCAGACGACCGAACCTCTTTCATGGGGCAACTGCGGGATCGGTTGAACGGCGTCCGATTCGATCTGAATGGATTGTTCGGAGCGCCCCTGGTCTTCGGCGCCGATTATGAGCGGAAACTGGCGGAGTCCCGGATGGGTCTGAACTACAGCCGCAGGAACGATCATATGATGAGCTCGTCCGCGCGCCTGTGGCAATTGACGGGCAACGGGCTCCTCACCTTCACCCCGCGCGGTCTGGGCATGGAGCGACTCTTCACGCCGGAAGAGGTGATTTATTTCGACCAGCTGGACGATCTGGTGGAACAGGTGCAGCGTTTCCACAAGGATGATGCGGCGCGGCGTCGGGTCGCCGAGGCGGGCTGGCGGCGGGCGCATGGTTCGTACAGTGTCGAAAGGGTCTGCCGCTACATGATCGAGACGGTCTACGGCGAGCCATACTCGGAGCCGTATGAATGGGCCGACCAGGTTCTATGACGGCCGCGCCGGCGAAGGCCACGGCCGGCGGCTGCCGGCCAGAGGACCTCTAGGCATGGCCCGCAAGTCTGCCATTCGACGCCGGCTGGACCGCTGGGTCTATCATCCGCTCCAGTCGGTCCTGCTGTATTTGAGCTATGGGCTGTTCAGCCTGCTGCCGGTGGACGCGGCCTCGGCCCTGGGTGGCTGGATCGGCCGCACGGTCGGCCCGAGGCTCGGTTCGGCCAATCGGCGCGCCATGCACAATCTGCAGCTTGCCTTGCCGGATCTGTCCGATCATGAGCGACGTCGCATCGTTCTCGGCATGTGGGACAATATCGGCCGCACCTTCGGCGAATATCCGCATCTGCCGACCATTCGTGACAGCGACCGGGTCGAAATCGTCGGAGCCGAGAACGTGAATGGCCCCGAAGTATCGCAGCGCTCCAGGATCGTGATCGGCGCCCATATCGGCAACTGGGAGTTGGGGGCCTCGTGGACGGCGAAATACGTTGGCCGGATGAGTTCCATCTACCGGGTTCCGAACAACCGTGCCGCGGACCGGCTGATCCGGCGCATCCGCGCGGCCAGCGGCATCGTCCAGTTCAGCAAGGGCCCGGAAGGAACCAGGGGAGCCATGAAGGTCCTTGCCCGCGGCGACAATCTCGGCATGCTGCTCGACCAGAAGCTGAATCGCGGCATTGCGGTGCCGTTTTTCGGCCGCGACGCGATGACAACGCCGGCCCTGGCGCTGTTCGCACTGCGGTTCGACTGCGCCGTCGTTGCCGGCCGGGTCGAGCGGCTCGGGGGCGCCCGGTTCCGCATGACCTTCTACCCGCCCATGGAACTGCCGCGGACCGAAGACCGCCACGCCGACATCAAGGCGATCATGTCCAGCGTCAACGAGATGTTCGAAGGTTGGATCCGCGAGCGTCCGGAGCAATGGTTCTGGATGCACCGCCGTTGGATCGATTCGGTCGCGTAAGCCGGTTGACGGCTTACACCAGCCGCCCAAGAGATCAAGCGTCGAGATCAAGTAAATGTGATCTCGGCCACATTCTTGTCAGAATTCGCGTAACAAAGGTGAGGCCTGCCTGTGCGGCATGACTTCGTGACTCAGGTAACTATTTATTAATAAATCAAAAGCAATTCAAATTAATGTAACCTTAACCAGCTTCGTCTTATGGTGCTCCATATCCTATTCGATGGAAGTCTATCGGATGCCCGACAGGCATCGAGTGCAAGGAAGGCGAATCGACCGATGAGCAATTTGGGATTCATCCGTGCCCTGCAGCTCGACGCGGCCCAGAAGACCCAGAAGGAATCCGTTGTAAAGGCGGGTCGAGAGGCTGAGGAGCGGCTGGAAGAGCTGCAGTTGCTGGGCGACCTTGAGCAGGCCCATATCGACGCCGACAAGGTCCTTTGCGACCTGCTGTCGGCGCTGGGCTTCAAGGACGTGGTCGCGGAATTCGAAGCCATCGACAAGTATTACGGCTGACGCCGCCGACCATCGCGACGGCCCGGGCCAATGCGCCCCTGCGCCAATCGAATCACAAAGACTGCCCGAGATCAGGTGCCCATTCAGTACGGATGATGGTGCCGACGCGCGGATTCGAACCGCGGACCTACTGATTACGAATCAGTTGCTCTACCACTGAGCTACGTCGGCCTATCCGAACAGGAAGCTCGCCCGGCGGGCGGGAAGCTACGCCCAGCCAGGGCGCCCGTCAATTCCTCTGTACCGGCCGGCTCACGAAGGCGTAGCGGCCGACGACCGGGGCGGGGGTCAGGCGAGTTTCAGGCCTTTCTTCGGGCAGAAGAAATAGCCGACGAAGGTGTAGCCGCTGTGGTCGTATTGCTGGCTGAGCAGATTGCCGTTCAGGACCTTGGGCGGATTGGAGCCATCAAAGTTCCTGATGCCCTGGGGGCCGGGCTTGTGGGTCCAATACTCTCCTTTTGCCTCGCGATACCAATGATGGTCAGAGACGCCTGAGGAATCTTTGACGAACCCGGCGACCATATAATAGTCCTTCAACTCGTTGATCTGTTTGCTGTTCTCGGGGAAGAAGATCGCCTTCAGCCCATCTTTCAGGGCGCCGGCGCGTATGAACTGTGCGGTGTATTTGCCATCGGGCGGCGCTTTCCCGCCCGGGATCGGTTTTGCCGTGCCCGGGTTCTTGCAATTGACAGCAAAGGCATAACAATTGACCCCGTCGGCCCCCCATTCATCGATCTGCCCGAGCGTGCCGGATTTGGACTGTTTGATCAGTTCGTCATAGTTCTTGGCCATGGTCCTCGGCTTCCCCTCGATCAGCGATGATGTGGCGGCCGACCGTCCCTATCCATTTCACATCGAACGCGCGGTGACCGACATCACTGGTTGGCCGGGGCCACGGGAGGTGGCAGGGCCGCCGGTCCTTTGACCTGTGGCGCGGGGGGCGGGAGATGTGCGGCGGCCGACTGGCGCCAGTCCAGCGAATCGAACTGGCCGCACTGGCGGCATAAGGCGGTCCAGACCGCATGGGAGGTGCCGCAGCTCTCGCAGATCCAGGCCGGGTCGTCGGCCGCATCCTCGGCCTTGGTCAGCCAATTGCGCGCCGCGACCGCGTCGTTGTTCTCGCCGGTCTCAAGTTCGGCCAGCAGACGAAAGATGCGTCGGCTGGGCGCGGTCGCCAGGGCGTGCTTCAGATGGCCTCGGGCGGAGCCCCAGAGCTCTGCCCTCAACGCCGCCTCGCCAAGCACCGGCAGAAGCTCCGGCAAGTCCGGCCGGCCCCTATGCAGGTTGTCCAGTCGTTGTACCCGGTCCAGTGCCGTTTCGCCGGTCGGCGCGACGTCCAGAAAGGCCTGCGCCAGAGTGGCATGCGGTGCCTGCGACCAAGCCTTTTCGAGCAGCCGGACGGCCTGCTTTTCCTTGCCGTTGCCGGCAAGCAGCCGGGCCTCCCGGGCCACCGCGGGGGCGAAGTCCGGCAACAGCGTCGCGGCCTTGTGGGCGTGCGTCATGGCTGCGGCCATCTGGCCGCCGGCTTCCGCCTCGCGGCTACGCTCGATCAGGATGGCCACCTTGTGCCGCCGTCCGCTGGCAGCATCGATCGCGCCCGCCTTGACCGCCGCGGCAAGCGACGTCTGGGCTTCCGCCCATTTGCGCTGCCGGACCTGAAGATCGAAGGCCGCCGCCAGCACCCATGGGGTATTCGGCCGCAGGTTGCGGGCGCGGTCCACCAATGACAGCGCCTTCACCCTGTCATCGCTCTTCAGGGCCTGGTTGATCAGGCCACGAAGCCCCAGGAACTCCGTCTCCCGCCGCTCCAGCATGGCCTCGAAATACCGGGTCGCCGCTTGGTCGTCGCCGGTCAATTGGGCCGCCTGGGCCGACAGCAGCATGGTCAATGGCGGGTCGTCCAAGAGTGCATCCGCCTTTTTCGCGAAGCGCCGGGCGGCATTCGGATCTCCGGCGGCAACCGCCACCATGCCGTTGGTCAGCGCCCGGTAGCCGCCTTCCCGCCGCGAGCCCGATCGCGCTCGACCGATCGCACCTGGCGCCCTGATCAGGCCGCGCCAGAAACGATAGGTCAAAGCCGTGACGCCCATTAGCGCCGCCACCATCAGGATCAGGATCCCGACAGAGGTCTCGATGATATAGCCCTGCCACTCGAACTGAACCTGGCCCGGCCGGTTGGCAATCAGCACGGCCACCACGACCGCAATTCCGATCTTCGCAATCAGGAGAAACGATCGCCACATCGCGCTCACCGATCCGATGGGATGTTGGCCAGCCGGGCGATTGCAAAGCTGGTCAGGTTGCCAAGCGCTGTCTCTGCCGCCAGCCGGGTCTCCGCCCGCTGCCGCCAGGGGGCCGATGCAGCTGCCGCGTCGCCCTCGAGCAGGGCTATCGCGGCGACCGCGCCGGTCAGGTCGTTGGTTTCCAAGCGGCCTTCGGCGCGCGCCAGAACCGCGCCGACGTCTTCGCCGTCGACCTCGCCCGGTGCCGGCCGCACGGTCACCAGCCCTTCGACCTTGGCAATGGCCTGATCCCACCAGCGGGCATCGGCCGGCAACAGGACCGCGTCCCGGACCTCCTGGGCCATTGCCGGGAAATCGGATTTGAGGGCATCACGGTCCGCGATGCCGGTCGGCGCGCCGGCAGCCAAGGCGGCAAGGTCGCCAGCGGTCTCGTCGATCCCGGCCGACAGCGCCTGCAACGAAGCCAGAGGCTGCGCATAAGGCTGCCCGGCATCAACGGCTACCCGAAGCTGGCCGATCGCCAACACCAGCGCCTGGGTGGCGCTGTCCGAGGCGATCAGGCGTTCGATCCGGCGGCCGTCGCGACCCTGGATATTCGCGATCTCCTCCAGGCGGGCCTCGATCGCGTCCGCCCTCCCCTGCAGACTGGTCACGATCGCCAACGCCTCGGTCAGGCCGATCCGCTGATTGCCCAGCGCGCCGTCCAGACGCGCGATGTCGATGGCGAGAGCGTCGACCGCGCCTCCGACTGCCGTAACCCGTTCACCCTGCGCCGCGAGTTGCTGGTCGACGGCCTGCATCTGGGTCGTAAGCGCTGCGAATTCGTCACCGGCTCCACTTTGTGCCGAAAGCGAATCCGTGCGCCTCTCCAATTCGTCAAGCCGGGCCTCCAGCGGCGCCAGCTGTGCCTGTCCGCCGATTGTCGTCGCGCCCGGCCCGATCGGCAGGCCAGCCATGCCATAGATCGGGCCGGTCCAGAGCGGTGCCGTTGCTGCCGCGGCCAACGCGACCAGCGCCAGCACCAGGGCGGCCCACGCCACTGCCGAACGCGGCTGGGACGGGACAGCCGCCGGTTTCCTCGTGTCGCCGGCAGGCGAGGGCCGAGAGGGTGCCGCCCGGGGCGTTTGCCGTCGTGGCGTGTGAGCCGACTCCGGCTGGGCGTCCGGAGGAGAGGCCGCGGTCAGCGCGGCGTCGTCGAGATCGATGCCGTGTTCGCGGGCGGCGCTGCGGATCGTCTCATGGCGTTGCTGCGGGATGGCGCCGCGTTTCTTCCAACCCTGGACCGTCGTTACCGGCATGCCGAGCTTATGGGCCATGGGCCGGATTCCGCCGAAGGCGGCGACGACCCGGTCGGTTGCCGATGGCTGGTCGTCCGAGGCGTCCTGTGTCTCTGGCGTCGCGTCTGAATCGGAGGTCATGCCTGGGTCTGTTGGCTAGTGATTGGTCGCGTGTCGGGCGGGCGGAGCATCGGTGGTGTCGAGCAAGGCGAGAAGGGCGGGCAATTCCGGCCGCTCTGCGATTCGGACCGTTCCCCAGTGGCCATCGCCCAGACGTTCGGCGACCGCGTTGCTGAGGCACAGCGCGGCCAGCCCGTGCAGCCTGGAAGTCAAGCCTGCCGCGGCTACGAGCCTAGCAAACACGTCCGCAGTCCGTGGAGAGAAAAACAGGGCTCCCGCCACTTTGCCGCCGCGCAGCGCCGTGGCGGCGGTCTCGGGCAGGTGGTCGACCGGGCGGGCCTCGTACAGCACCAACCGGCGCACCGCGAAGCCGGCGCCCTCGAGCGTGTCGGCAAGGTCGCCGGCGACCTTTGTGCCTGCGATATGCAGCAGCGCGCCGTCTTCGGGGGCAAGCCGTGCCGCGACAAGTGCGGCCAATGCGCCGGAATCGCCGTCGGCGCTCTCGACCGGACCGAAGCCGGCGGCGATCGCGGCATCGGCTGTGGAACGCCCGACGGCGAAGACCCGGATCTCCGTGGGACGACTGGCCGCGGCAAAGGCGCGCACGCCGTTCTGGCTTGTGAACAACAGGGCCTGCACACCGTCCAGGCTTGGAGGCGGCTGGTTCCGGAATGCAATCTCCAGCACCGGCGCGATCACCGCCTGGTGGCCGCGGGCCCGCAATTCGGCCTGCAGTGATCGTGAATCCGCCATCGGGCGCGTCAGCAGCCAGCAGCTCATCGCATCGCCGGCCCGGTCACCAGGCACGGAAATCGTCGCTGGCCCGGGATTTGAGTTCGGCCCCGGCGTCCCGCCCTATGGTTTGCGCATCGGCGCGGCTGCCGTCGCGACGGGTCCGCAGCACCTCGCTTCCGTCCGGGCGGGCGATCAAGGACTCCAACGCCATTCGGCCATCCGGGTCGAGCCGCGCGAGCGCCGCGATCGGCGTCCGGCACGACCCGTCCAACTCGGCCAGCATCGCCCGTTCGGCATCGACGCAATCGCCGGTATCGGCGCAATGAATGGCGGCAAGCAGCTCCAGAACGGCGCTATCGGAGGCCCGGCAGGCGATGCCGATCGCGCCCTGGGCGACCGCCGGCAGCATCTCCTCGACCGCCAAGATGGCGGTGATTCGATCGGCCATCCCCAGCCGATGAAGCCCCGCGGCCGCGAGCAAGGTGGCGTCAACCTGACCCTCGGCCAGCTTGCGCAACCTCGTCTCGACATTGCCGCGCATCGGGACCACGGTCAGGTCGGGCCGTCGCTCCAGAATCTGCGCCTGACGCCGCAGTGCGCCGGTACCGACGACGGCCTGTTGCGGCAGCTCGTCGAGTCGGACGGCGCTGCCGGCGAACAGGGCGTCGCGGGGGTCCTGGCGCGGCAGCAGACACGGGAAGCACACGCCGTCGGGCAGCCATGTGGGCACGTCCTTCATGGAGTGCACCGCAAGATCGATCGCGCCGGACAGCAGCGCCTCGTCGATCTCCTTGGTGAACAGGCCCTTGCCGCCAATCTCCGCCAGCGGCCGGTTCTGCACCGCATCTCCGGTCGTCCGGATCACCACCGTTTCGATCGCATTCGGCGCGGCCAGCTCGCCATGGGCCGAGGCAAGGCGGTCGGCGACCTCGCGCGCTTGGGCCAGTGCCAGCGGGCTTCCACGCGTGCCGATCTTCAACTGTGCGGTCATGGCCGCTGGTGTAGCCGGTATTCTCTGCCTTGGCCATGGCAAGGAAAGGACTTGTACGCCGGGTGTCGGATCGCCGCCGGCGGTTTGCGCGAAGCGGCCCGTTGCCCGGCGCGGCCGGTGGCTGCTATGAAGCCCGATCTCCCATGGCTCGGGTGTCCCAATGATCGTGCTGGGCATCGAAACGTCCTGCGACGAGACCGCGGCAGCGGTGGTCGCGGATGATCGGCGTATCCTGTCAAACGTGGTTCTGTCGCAACTCGATGCCCACCGCCCTTATGGCGGCGTGGTGCCGGAGATCGCCGCCCGCGCCCATCTCTCCTATCTCGGTGTTCTGATCCGACAGGCGCTCGACGAGGCGGAAATCGAATTCGAGTCGCTGGATGGGGTGGCGGCGACCGGCGGCCCCGGCCTGATCGGCGGCGTGATGGTCGGCGTCATGACGGGAAAGGCGATCGCGGCGGTGCACGATTTGCCGTTCCTGGCGGTCAACCATCTGGAAGGGCATGCGCTGACCGCGCGACTGACCGACGACCTCGGCTTCCCCTACCTGCTGCTGCTGGTCTCCGGCGGCCATTGTCAGCTACTGGTGGTCGACGGCGTCGGCGCGTACCGGCGACTCGGCACCACGATCGACGACGCCGTCGGCGAGGCCTTCGACAAGGCGGCGAAGCTCCTGGGGTTGGGATATCCCGGCGGGCCGGAGATCGAGCGGGCAGCGGGCAACGGTCACGCGGCCCGCTTCGCCCTGCCAAGGCCGATGGCAGGCCGTTCCGGTTGCGACTTCTCGTTCTCGGGGCTGAAAACCGCCCTCAGGCGGCATGTGGATGCCCTGCCGCCCGGCCCGCTCAAGCGCGGCGACGTCGATGATCTGGCTGCTGGATTCCAGGCCGCAGTCGGCGACTGCCTGATCGACCGCACCGGCAATGCCATCGCCGCATTCCGGCGCGATCGTCGCGATGCCGGCGCCCTGGTCGTTGCCGGCGGCGTTGCCGCCAACAGGGCGCTGCGCGATCGGCTTGCGGAGCTTGCGAGGGAGTCCGGCCTGTCGTTCGTTGCGCCGCCGGCCACCCTGTGTACCGACAACGCCGCCATGATTGCCTGGGCCGGGCTGGAACGCCTCAGGCTCGGGCAGTCCGACGAACTCGACTTTGCACCGCGGCCGCGCTGGCCGCTCGATCCGGGGGCGGCGCCGGCCATCGGCGCGGGGGTGAAGGCATGACCGGTTTTGGCAGAATAGCGGTTGTCGGCGGCGGCGCCTGGGGCACCGCCCTGGCGCAGGCGGTATGCCGGGCCGGGCGGGACACCGTGCTGTGGGCGCGCAATCCCGAGGTGGTCCGCAGCGTGAACGAGCGGCAGGAGAACCCGCTCTATCTTCCCGATGTCGCGCTGGACCCGGCGATCGACGCCACGGAGGATCTGGATCAGGCCAGGGCGGCCGACGCGCTGTTGCTGGTGACGCCGGCCCAGCATCTGCGCGAGGTCTGCAGGCGCCTGTCTGAAGTCGAGCGGCCGCTTGTCGTCTGTGCGAAGGGTTTCGAGACGGCGACCGGCGCGTTGATGTCGGAAGTGGTCGCCACGGAGTGCCCGAAGGCGCCGATCGCCATACTGTCCGGCCCGAGCTTCGCCGCCGAGGTCGCGCGTGGCCAGCCGACCGCGGTTACACTTGCCTGCGCTGACGAGGGATTGGGCGAGGCGCTGGTCCAGGCGCTTGGCAGCACAACATTCCGGCCCTATTGGAGCGACGACGTTCTGGGTGCCCAGATCGGCGGCGCGGTGAAGAACGTGCTGGCGATCGCCGCCGGTGTGGTGATGGGGCGCGCACTCGGCGAGAACGCCCGGGCGGCGCTGGTGACGCGCGGCCTGGCGGAGTTGATGCGCCTTGGCGCCGCCATGGGCGCGCGGCCGGAGACGCTGATGGGATTGTCGGGACTCGGCGACCTGATGCTGACATGCACCAGCCTTGAATCGCGTAACAGCTCGCTGGGCTTCGCGCTGGGGCAGGGCAGGACGCTCGACGAGATCCTCGCCGGCCGGCGCAGCGTCAGCGAGGGCGTCTATACGGCCGGGGCGGTGGTTCGGCTGGCGGCCGACCATGGGGTAGAGGCGCCGATCGCCTCCGCCGTGGATGCCGTGCTGCGGGGTGTCTCGGGGATCGACGAATCGGTTCTCGCTCTGCTCGCCCGTCCGTTCAAGGCAGAGCACCGGTAGCGGCACCGGTACGCAGACATGGAAAGGGCCGCCGAATGGCGGCCCCTTCACCCGACCCGAAAGCCGGTCAGTTGGTGGGAACCAGTGACTTGCCGTCCACTCGAACCGCCCGTCCCTCATAATCGTAGACCGTGCTGGCGCTTTCCAGGAAGCTGAACGGCACGTTCAGCCCGATGGACCGCGCCTTGCGGAAATTGATGGCGATGTCCGGCGGCGAGACCACGCCGACGGCCAGATCGCCGACATCGACCCGATCGGTCAGAACATCGGCGCCGTAGATAGCCGCGATATGGGCATTGCTCTGGAAGCTGACGCCGATCGACAGTACCGCGCTGTCGTCGCCGGCGGCCACGACCTCCGGCACCACGCTGATCACCGGCACCCGATTCGCATGGGTATTGATGGTACGGATTTCCCGGAACACCGCCGTGCTGCCGGTGACCCAGAATACGCTGTTGTCAAGCGTCGGATCGTTGCGCCGCATGTCGTCGACCGTGGAGCGGACCAGGCGCGACAATTCCTGGCGAGCGTTCTGCGGATCTCGCACGGCGACATCGAACACCTGGATGCCGCGGCGCCGGGCATAGCGTGCGATCGGATCGGCCTGGGTCTGCATGGCGCTGATGTTCTGGCTGTCGACCAGAATCGCCAGGTTTTGCAGGTCAGGCTTCAGCGCCAGTAGGTACTGCATCTGCACCTCGATCGGCGTGTTCAGCGACGTGAACGCGAAATTGGTGCCGGTGCCGGTGTCGTAGTCTTCCGCCTGCCCCAGCAGGACGGGGTCCTTGGAGCAGACCGACACGACCGGGACTTCGCCACCGCGATAGTGTTCCCAGAGCCACGCAGTCGATTCCGAGCCCATCGAGAACATCAGGTCAAAATCGCCGACCTCGGCCATGCTGAGCGCTTGAACGCCGCGGTCGTCGGATTTGGCGAAGTTGTAGACGGTGAATTCGACATTCATGTCCTTCTCGGCGAAGACGTCCAGCACCTTGGTGATGGCGACATCGTATGCCGAGGAGGGGCGCGGGTAGATCACCATGACCCGCTGCGGCGTGCCGATAATGCGGTTCTTCCGCCGGATCGTGACGATCCAGGGCGCATCCGGAGTCTCGATGAAGTCCCAAGCCAAAGTCGCCTGGTCATCATAGCCGAACCAGTCGGCATAGTTCGGGACCGAGTCCGCCCGGGCCGTGCCGATCAGGCCGCCGAACGCCAGTGGCGCCGCCAGAAGGGCGATGGCGGCGCGGCGTGTCAGATGGATTCCGCGAGAAGTCATGGTTATTCCCTTTCTAGGCAGTGCTGGCCCATTGCTGTGTGGACCGGGACAGGAAGAGGATGCCCAGAAGGGCAATCGCCACCCCGATCCACATCAGGTTCAGGGCGCTTTGCCCCCAATACAGGAACATCTGGCCGACGATCATCGGACCGGCGACGTGGCCGATACGCTCCAGGAATCGATAGGTCGCGGTAACCGATGTCGGGCCGATCTTCGATGCCAGTTCCGATTCGGCCACATGAGTGACCACCGGCGCGTTGATGAAACCGTGGGCGACGCCGACCGTGGCGACTCCGATGATCAGCACCATCGTCACCAGCAGGCCGCCATCGTCGCCCCTATTGAGTCCATCCCAGTCGATCAGGCCGATTGCCATGAGGCCGACGCCGCTGATGACCGCTCCCCAGAACAGGATGGTATCGGTCTTCCCGGTTCGGTCGACGAGGCGTGAGACCCAACTGCTGGCCAGCACGACGCCGGCCGCGTAGACCATGATGATCTGGCCGATGTCTTCCTGGGCATAGTGTTTGTGAGCCAACAGCAGCGGCAGCGCGAAGATGATGATGCCGGTCAGCACCGCCTTCGCCGGAATGCCGATGAAGAACATGGTCTGCAGGAAATGCATGCTGCGCAGCACCTGGCCAACGTCGCGCCCAAGCCGCCGGAATGTCGCACCCATTCCGATCTCTGCGACTCGCCGCGGCGCCGTCGATGGCAACACGGTGATCGCATAGAGCGCCATTCCCGTGGCGATCAATCCGCCGAGCGTGAACACACCCTGGGCGCCCATATAGGTGACCAGCAGGGATCCGATCGCCATACCGGAGATCATTCCGCCCTGGAAGCCGAAGACAATGATCGCCGCGCCGCGTGTCTTGCCGCCCGGCGATGCGATTGCGAGGATGTAGGACTGCACGCCGATGAACAGCATGCCTTGGCCGATTCCAGAGACCGCGCGCGCCGTTGTGACGATGTAGAAATCGGTCGGAAGCGCCATCGCGAACACGCCGAAGGCGGCCAGGATTAGGCCGCCATACATCAACGGCCTGGCGCTCCAGTTCTGGGCATAGTGCCCGGCCGGGATCAGGGCCAGCGCAAAGCACAGGTAATACGCCGTGAATGGCGCTGAGGCATATCCGGAGGAGAGGCCGGACTCGGCCACGACCTCATGCATGAATTGCGGCAGGAAGGCGTAGTTCAGGTGTTCCAGGAAGACCGCGACGAAGAACACCGGCTTGACCAGGTCAAGAAGCGCGATATCCCGTTGCGAGCCGCCGCCTTCGGACGGGTCGGTCGCGTCAGGCTCTTCGCGGTCCCCGGCCTTGCTGCCTGTTGCCTGCTGCTGCACCGATCCGGCGAGTTGCAGGAACAGTCCGGCGAGGAATCCGGAGGCGACGAACAGCGCGGCGAAGTTCTTCACGCTCCGCAGCACCCGGTTGGATACGATATTGGCCGGCAGTGCAACCTTGACCTTGACGTTGCGTCCGGCTTCGGGCCGCGACAGGTCGACCTCGTATTCATAGTTGGCCGAGTCGGTCATCCAGGGCTTGTCGGCGGCTTCGCGGTCGGTGTGGGCGTGGACCTTGCCATTGACGATCAGTCCGGCAGCGCTGATGTCTGGATACAGCCGGCGATAATCATCGAAAATGGCGTCGAGCCCGTCGATCTGGTCGATGTTGATGTTGACCATCATGATGATGGACAGCCGCTGGCCCAGCGAATCGGCGACGGCCTGGGCTCGGGTGGTGGCGCCGTCCTTGTAGAGGTTGACCAGCGTGGCGATCACCAGCACGGCCATGCCCAGGAAAGTCAGCGCATAGACGATCTGCAGCCATGGTGTGCGGCCTTGGGTCACCGGCGCCTGCGCGATCGACACGAACATCGCAAAAGCCGCCGACAAACACGCGGCCACCACCAGGAGCGGCTTGAACGCCGATTCGACGGTGCCCGTCACGACGGAAGTCGGCATCGTGACGGCCAGACTGCCGACGGTCTCGAACCGGTTTCGCAGTGGCAGCACGACCTGCTCGTATTGCCTGGTCTTGCGCAATTCGAACGTGTTGCTTTCTGCGGTCTCGGCGAGTGGAAGGAGCGGAATCGTGTCGTCGCCCGCTGCGAAGATGGCCCGTCCGGTACGATCGAAGACGGTCATTGCCGCGATGCTGTGATCGGATTCGAGAATCGGTCCCGCCAACGTCCCGAAGCCGACGAATTGGCGCAGCGGCAGGCCGGCGCGCAGGAATGATTCCAGCTCGTTCTGGGTGATCTTGCCCTGGGCTTCCAGCTTCTCCAGCTGGAACTGCTGGTAGGTGCGCTTCGCCTCGCTGAATCCGACATAGATCAGCAGCATCAGCGACAGCCCCAACACCAGGAACATCATCGTCGCGTCGATCAGGCGCCGTTTGAACGATTTGGCCGATCGCATGTCGCTCATATTCCTCTCGACTGCGGCGCCGGATTAACCGGCCAGCTCTATCAGTCGCTGGGCAGCACCGCGTCGACGGCGCATCAGCAATTCCAACCGGTCCGCCAGCATGGACAGGATCAGGTCGTCATAGTCCATGCCATGGCTCTCCAATTCCGTGCAGACCAGGCTGGTAGCAGTGCCGTTTGGCCGCTTGAGATCCGGTTTGGGGTTCGTTTCCAGGATGCACATGCGGCCCCCCGCATCGGCGCGCACATCGATACGCACGAGCGTCTCAAGGCCGAACTCGATGAAGACCTCGCGGGCCAGGCCGTGCAGCCGATTGATTTCCGCGGCATCCTCGACGGGATCGAGGGTCCGCACCCGTTCGGTGGTGATCGGCTTCTCGTCCATCGAGGTGAAGATCCGCTCGTCCGAGTCCAGAACCCGTTCGACCACCGATGGGATGAACGGTCCATCGTGGCGCGACAGCACCCGGCCCGAGGACACCACCGGCCCGCACACCGCGACGCAGTATTCGCGCCCTTCCAGGTAGGGTTCGATCATCACGTCGTTTTCGGTCGCCTCATAGACTTCGGCGACCTTCTCGGTCAGGCCGGAGGCATCTTCGACGACATGCACATGCAACGAGGCGCGACCGGAAACCGGCTTGACGACGAATGGGCCGCGGAAATGCCCGAACGTGCCGAAGAACCGGCTATTCAGGTCAGGGGCGAAGGGACCACGCTCCAGGTTCCAGGTGACGAAGGGTGTCGTCGGGATGCCGAGCGCCAGCAGATGGCGCTTGAACGCGTCCTTGTTGTCCAACATGGCCGCGGTCAGCGGGTCGTGCCCGACGTAGGGAATTCCCATCATCTCAAGCATCGCCGCGGCGTGCGAGACGGAATGGAAGCCCTGGACCCCGGCCGTGTTGAGCCAGGCGAGATGGATGTCATGCTTCTCGGCATGGGCGCCGAGACGCATATCGTCCGGCAGCACCTCGACCGAACCGACACCCAGTCGCTCGAGGGCGCCGGCGATATCCTCGGCAACCGACCGATAGCTCTTCCAAGGCCGACGATTGACGGTCTGGTTGATGACCGCACCTTCAGAGGATTTGTCTCCGCCATAGACCACGGCCATCCGCAACCGGGGAAGCAGCCGCTCCAACCGCGCCTGCAGGTCTCCGACGTCAACACGCCGCCTGTCAGAATCAACGACATCGTCAGCGCGCCGATGCGGTGGCGCACTGCCTGCGAGTCTCAATGCGTCCATGTCGCCCCCAGCGCTAGCTCAGATACCGGTTATAATTAAAGAAAATTGTCTATTTTGAAAGTTAAGAAACAGTAAAAGTCCCTCTTTAACTTTCTGTAAACCAGTATCATTAACCATAACTACTGTCTCTCTTGGCGGTTTCCCTGTCTTTTGACGTGTGCACTTTGCACGGAGCTCCTTAATTGATCGTTGATTTGATGAATGCAGTTGAAATGATCATTGGGCGGTCATCGACCACAGAAGCTCGAAGAGGCAGGTTTGCGCACGGTCCGGTGGCGCGGAGACTCCCGCAACTCACGGATTCTTAAGAAATGCTCAGCATGGTCGTTAACCATCGAAGGAATCGGCGCGGGACAGCCGCCGGGTGACCGGGCTGCGATGCACCAAACAGCACCCTGGCGCATCCGCGTCATGCGTCCGCGGGAAGGGGCAAATCGTGCCACCCCAGTTTCACACAGGACTGATCATGTGCGTGGCGCGTTGGCCGCACCCGATCCTGACCGCCGGACCGGCGGCATAGGGGTTCGGACCCATCGTGGACTTGGCGAGCAACAAACGACCAGCGGCCAAGAGCGCGCCGGTGCCGACATTGGCCGATCATCAACTCGACGTCTTCGAACTGATTGCTCGGGGCGCCGAACTGGCGACCGTTCTGAACCGCATTGTCGAGATCGCCCTTGATCAGCTGGGCCTGAAGGCGGTGTCGATCGATCTGGTCGATTGGCGAGACGGGCGTCTGCAAACCCTGGCATCGTCGAACATTCCAATAGGTTACGCCGACCGCATGACGCTGCTTGCGGGCGCCGCTGACGCCGGCACATCCAGGGGCAAGCGAAAGAAGCGTTCGAGAGATTTGGACCAGGGACCGGTCGGTGATCTGGCCGCGGCGGTGCGACAGGCAAGCCTGGATGTGGGAATGCCCGATTGCGTACCGTGGCCGATCCGGACAGCCAAGGACGAATTTGCAGGTTTTCTGACCCTCCATGGTTCCCTGGGTCGCGGCCGCGAACGGCGATCACGGGCCGGGTCCCTGGCGCGTCTGACGAAGGTCGCGATCGAATCCGCCCGGCAGGTGCAATCCGCCGATCGGCGATTCGCCACCCTGGCGGCAACGGTGCCGGGCGTCGTTTACCAGCGCCTAGTCACGCCTGATGGCGACATTCGCTATATCTATATCAGCGAGGGTGCCCGCGACCTTTTCGGCATCGATCCGTCCGAGATTCTCGCCGACCCGAACGTGTTGTTCGAATGCTTCGGGCCGGACTACAGAAAGACATTCAGGGAGCGCCTGCTGGCGGCATCGAAATCGCTCACCCTGTGGGACGTCCAGGTGCAGATCGTCACGCCGGGTGGCGAGGAGAAATGGACGCACGCCATCGCCAAGCCGCACCGCCAATCCGACGGTTCGGTTCTGTGGACCGGCATCATCCTGGATGCGACGCGGATCAAGAAGGCCGAAATCGAGCTGCGCAGGGCCAAGGAGGAGGCCGAACTGGCCCATGGCGCCCAGGCCGAACTGGTTGACAAGCTGCGCAGCGCCGACGAACGGTTCACCTCACTGGCGCACACCATACCGGGCGTCGTGTACCAGCGGCTGGTGACACCTGACGGCGACATCAGATACACCTATATCAGCGACGGTGCGCGTGACCTGTTCGGGGTCGAGCCGGAGGCCGTCATCGCCGATCCGCAGGCGTTGTTCCGGCATCACGGGCCGGAATACAGAAAGACCTTTCGCCAGCGTCTCCTGGCCGCCTCGCGATCCCTGACGATGTGGGATGTCGAGGCGCAGATCGTCACGGCGGATGGCGAAGAAAAATGGACCCATGCGATCGCCCGGCCGCATCGCCAGCCGGATGGTTCGGTGCTCTGGGACGGGGTCATCCTGGATGCGACTCGCATCAAGGAGGCCGAACTGCAATTGCGCCGCGCAAAAGAGGCGGCGGAAAATGCGAACCGTGCCAAGACACAGTTCCTGGCCAGCATGAGTCACGAGCTGAGAACGCCGCTCAACGCCATTATCGGATTCTCCGAGATTCTCAAGAGCGAGGTCTACGGGCCGCTCGGCAACAGCGATTACGTCCAATATGCCGACTACGTATACAAGAGCGCGCACGGCCTGTTGGAGACCATCAACAGCATCCTGGAATTCACCAGGTTCGAGACCTTCGATGTCGAGATCAACGATCGCACCGTGCAGGTCGCCGAGATCATTCAGGCTGCCGTCAACCAGGCGCGGGACCTGACTCACGATGCCAATATCGAGATCGTGGGTTCGCTGGATGTGAATTTGCCGATCCTGATCTGCGACGAGGAGCTGGTCCGCCGCATGCTGGTTCATCTGTTGTCCAATGGCGTGAAATTCACTCCCGACGACGGCCGGGTCGAGATCGGTGCGGAGTACCTGCCGACCGGGGAGCTGGCGATGACGGTCAGGGATGACGGCATCGGCATCTCCAAGGAAGACATGCCGAAGATATTCGAAGCGTTCGGCCAGATCGACGGCACGCTGAGCCGTCACTATGGCGGCAGCGGTCTCGGCGTGCCGCTGGCGGTTTCGATCGCCAAGCTGCATGGGGCTGAATTGGGGTTCGAAAGCGAACCGGGACTCGGCACGAGCGTGAGTGTCGTGTTTCCGAAGGAGCGGGTCATAGGCCGCGCCCGCCGCCGCGCCGCACGTTGACGAACGGCTCCCAGCCACGACAGGCCGAGCCGGATCGCCTGCGGGGCACAAGACAATCAGAGTTTCCTGAGCTGTCGGAACCGATTGGTTTGCCTGGGCGCCGGGCCGAGGCCACCACGACGCGTTCGAATTCCGCCGCATGGGAACTGCTGGACTAATCCATTCTTAATACAATCCGGCCAATTCTTCCGCGTTGCCGACCGCCGGGAACGGGCCGCCAGGATAGCGTCACCGCAAGGTGTCCGGCAGTGCCCTCGGAAGACCGGTCCGCGTATCGACCGACAAGCTGGAAGTTCGTGGTGCCCCGCAAGCAATCTAGCCGCAACAGTAAGGTCAAGTCGTCGGCAGGGGCCGGGTCCAAACCCGGACCGGCGGCAAAGGCTCGTGGCGGTGCGAAATCCAGGTCCTCTTCGGCGAGGCCCGTAAACGGCCTCGAGGCGCTCGTCGCCGGACAGCAAGAGGTCTTGTCCCTGGTTGCCGGGCATGCGGACCTGCCAGCCGTTGTCGCGGCGCTGGACACGCTATTCTGCGATGTGCTGGGCGCGGCCCGCTGCACCTATCTCATCTTCGACGGGCTGAATGGCCGTGACGGGCTGGTGCTGACACCCCGGGAAAAGCGTGAGACCCGGAAACCGGCCGCCGAGTGCCGAGTGCTGGTCGAGCGGGTCGCGAAATCCGTGCGCACCTGGGGCAAACCCCTGCAGATCGAACCGGGTGCGGACAAGTCCGACCTGGCCGATCTGAGCGCGCTACTGGGGCGCGGCACCCGGGCGGCCGCATGGGCATTACCGATCCGCGGACAGGACAAGTCCGTTCTCGGACTGGTCCTATTGAGCTTTGGCACCGTTCCAGTGCTCGACGCGGCCACCCGCCGTCATCTCGAATTACTGGAGCCGCTCACGCGAGTCGCCGTGGATTCGGTCCGTCGCGACCTCGCTGCGCAGGTCGCCGACGAGCGTTTCGCCTCGCTTGCCGCGACGATCCCCGGTGTGGTCTACCAACGGATCGCCGCACCGGACGGCGACATTCGATACACCTATATCAGCGAAGGCGCCCGCGACCTGTTCGGCGTCGATCCGCAAACGGTCCTGACCGAGCCGCAGGCTTTGTTCGAGCGGTTTGCGCCCGACTACCGGGAAACCTTCCGCGATCGCCTGCTTGACGCCTCCAAATCCCTGACGCTTTGGGATGTGGAGGCTCAGATCATCACGCCGGACGGTGAGGAGAAATGGACGCATGCCCTGGCCCGCCCGCACCGCCAACCGGACGGTACGGTGCTGTGGAACGGCGTGATCCTGGATGCGACACGGATCAAGAAGGCCGAGTTGGAGCTGCGCCGCGCCAAGGAGGCTGCGGAAGAGTCCAGCCGGCTGCAGGCCGAACTGCTGGACAAGCTGCAGAGCGCGAACGAGCGGCTGTCATCCCTGGCGGCCACGATTCCCGGTGTCGTGTACCAGCGGCAGGTCACGCCGGACGGTGACATCCGGTACACCTATATCAGCGAGGGGGCCCGTGATCTGTTCGGCGTCGAGCCGGAAGACATCCTGAACGATTCCGAGGCCCTGTTCGGCCGTCACGGTCCAGATTACCGCAAGACGTTCCGCGACCGCCTACTTGCGGCATCGAAATCCATGACCCTGTGGGATGTGGAGGCGCAGATCGTCACCCCCGACGGGCAGGAAAAGTGGACCCATGCGATCGCGAGGCCGCATCGCCGCGACGACGGTACGGTGGTCTGGAGCGGGGTCATTCTCGATGCGACCCGCATAAAGGAAGCCGAATTCGCCGCCGCCGCAGCTGAAGAGCGGACACGCGCCGCGATCGTCGAGAGCATTTCCCAGGGCATCGCGATCTTCGACAATGAAGACCGCCTGATCACATGGAACAGCAAGCTGCTGGATTTGTATCCGGGGTTGGACGGTGCGATTGCCGTCGGGACGGACTATCGCACCATATTGCAGGCCGAGGCGGATGGCTGCGTGGAACCGGACGGATCGAAGCCCGGCGCCCAGATGCTGCGCGATCGGCTCCGGCGCCACGACGACCAGGAGAGCAGCGTCGAGCGCCGCCTGATCGACGGGCGTTGGATCCTGATCAATGAACGGCGAAGCGACGCCGGCACAATCGTCCTGTACACCGACGTAACCGATCTGAAACGGCGCGAGGAACAGCTTCAGCTGGCCAAGAACAGGGCCGAGTCGGCCAATGTCGAGATGGAGAAGACCGTTCGGCGGCTCGACATCGCACTCGGCAACATGACCCAGGGCCTGTGCCTGTTCGATTCCCAACTGCACTCGATTCTGTGCAACCGCCGTTATGCCAAGATCTTTCGCCTGCCGCCCGAATTGACCGGACCGGGCGTTGCGATCCTTGACCAGATCAGCCACGTCGCCGCGCAGGGCAAGGCCGCCGAGGCCGAGACGATGGCGCTGGTCGACGACCGCCTGAGTTTCGCGGCCAATCGTGCCCGGTGCACCTATCGCCTCACACTTCCGGATAAGCGGGTCATTGAGGTCATTCACCAGCCGTTGCCGGACGGCGGCGCGGTGGAGACGTTTACCGAGGTGGCCGCCGATTCCCAGCAGGCGCAGGTGCCCGGCGACAGGCAGGATCGCGGCGACACTGCCAAGCCTGCGGATCAGGCCGAGAGAGAGGATCTCGCGACATCTGCCGCTGCTCTGGCACAGGCCCGCGACGAGGCGCGGTGTGCCGATCGTGCAAAAGCGGAGTTTCTTCGCGCCTTCGGCGAGGCGCTGAAGGGCTCACTGGAGACGATCGTCGATACATCGGAGGCGATGACCGGCGCGGTCTATGGACCACTCGGCGACCAACGGTACCAGCAATTCGCCAAATCGATCCGCGACGGCAGCACTGCGCTGCTCGGAATGATCGACGACATTGAAGACGTTTCGACGCTTTCTGCAGGCGAGTTCGGGCTATCCGAGCAGCCGCTCGATCTCGGCGAATTGCTGGCCCGGTGCATTCGGGTCGCGCGACACAGCGCCGCCGGTGACCCTGCGTCGATCTCAATCACGGTGCCGAGTGCGGGATTTCGCGTCCAGGCCGACGAAACCAAGCTGAGGCAGGCCTTCCTGAATCTGTTGACCAACGCGGTCCGGTACACGCCTGCGAATGGCCAGATCGAGGTGTCAATCGGCGCGGCGGAAGATGGCGGCGTCGAAGTTGCGATCGCCGACACCGGCACCGGTATGCCGGCCAAGATCGTATCCGCGTTCATGAGCCCGACGGCGTCCGGAAACGGTGCCGATCGAGACTCCATCAACGGCACCCATCTCGGCTTGCCCGTCGTCAAATCGCTCATCGAGCGCCATGGCGGCCGGCTCGTCCTCGCCAGTTCCAAGGGTAAGGGCACGACCGCCGTGGTGCATCTGCCCGATTCGCGGGTGATTTCCCGGCCCGGCGCGGAGAAATCGCGCTAGTCGTCGCGGTGCATTGCACGCTGGACGATCGCCTGCCCAGGTGATTCAATGACATAGCACGCCTCTGATGGCGTCTCCGGGACTGGTCTCGCCGAAGTACTGGCATTATGGTTCGCCGAATCGGCGGGTCGGTCTCAGATTCGCTCTTCCGAAGGTTGCGGGACCTGGGGGCAAATCATGGCGTATTGGCTGATCAAATCGGAGCCCGGCACCTGGTCCTGGGACCAGCAGGTCGCGGCGGGGGTCGAGGAGTGGGACGGAATCCGCAACCATCAGGCCAAGAACAACCTGCTTGCCATGCGCCTGGGCGATCGGATCTTCTTCTATCATTCGGTCACCGGAACCGAGATCGTCGGCATCGTTGAAGTTGCCGCCGAGGCGCATCCCGATTCGACGGACCCGACCGGAAAGTGGTTCGCCGTCGACGTCCGGCCGGTTCGACCGTTCGTCAAGCCGGTCTCGTTGCAACAGATCAAGGCCGATCCCAGTCTTGCCGAGATGGTGCTGGTCAAGAACAGTCGGCTCTCGGTCCAGCCGGTCACTGCGGCCGAATGGCATCTGGTATGTCGCATGGCGGAAACCGACCCCAACTAGCACCGGCCGATCGATCCGCAGACACAGATTGGCTCGGTCGGTCAGGAATCAATAAAAATTCTGAGCCGCGGAAGAGAAGGCAATATTCCTGCTTGTCGGGAGTTGCCGGTTTGGTTAATGGCAAATTAGGTATAATTCTCTAAATTCTGAAATCTTATATACGATTTATAAATGTATATTGCCTACATTCGATTCTGGGAGAGATTTACTTAATCTCGCGATGCCCAAATCATCGGGCAATCTGCCAATCGCTCGATGGGGTGACACTGCGAGGCCGCTGAATTGGATACGTCCATGATTGCGTCTGATCGGCATGAACACGCTTCTCACCGGCAGGGTCGTCGCCCCGCTGGCGGATTGCTGTGCGTGCTGAGCATGGCAGTGTTCCTGACTGTGTTGCTGACCGATCTTCGCCCCGCTGTGTCGCCTGAGTCTGGCCTATTGAGCTTTGCCTCCGCAGCCGCTCAAGGGCTTGGTAATTCCAACGGGAACGGCAGGGGCAGGGGGAACGGAAACGGAAACGGCAACGGCAACGGCAACGGCAACGGGAACGGGAACGGGAACGGGAACGAGCGTAGCGCGAGTCCCGAACGCGATATCGAACGAGGCGGCGGAAGCGGGCGGAATGATCGCGACCGACCCGAGAGGGGCGGTCGGGAGGATCGCGACCGACCCGAGAGAGGCGGTCAGGAGAATCGCGGGTCTTCGTCAGGAGGAAGCGGCCGAAGTGAAGTCGACCGTATGGTGGCGACGCCGGAATCGCGCAGCGCGGTGGCGATCGGTCGCACCATCGGCAGACGGGACGGCGACCCGGGCACAGCCCCGACCGAAGGCGCCGTGGTGCGGGGTCGTGCCATGGTCGAGATCGCCAAGGAATTGGGCGCCGATGCCCTGAATCCATCCGATCACATTGCGATCTCCGGCGCGGTCACCCAGGAGATGCTCGATCGCGCCGAGAACGCGTATGCGTCGGCCGTTCAGGAGGCCTGGGAGGCACATGGGTTCCCTTGGACCGATTCGGATGTCTTGCGGACGCTTGGCGATCTCGAGGCGCTGGTATCGGCGTTGGAGAGCATCGTGCAGGCTGCGGAACCCGGGAACGTCGTGGTCCAGGCGGTGACCGACACCAACAATGACGGTTTCGTCGATATCAACGACCTATGGGACATGCATCTTCAGTACCGCGTTTCCGGCAACTGAATTGCACCTGTCTCTGTGGTCGAGATTCGCGCGCCCGAAGGATCGACGCTCAAGGTCGGATCCGGAATCCAAGATCCTTCCAAGCCGCCTCTAACGGGGCGGCAGTTTTTCCTGAAGATCGCAGGCGCTGGCCTGGATGCGGTTCGCCAAGGCCTTGGCGGCGGCAGCGGCGCCGGAATAGCCGTGCTCATTGGACGGCACGGCGCGCAGCAGCGCATCCAGCGTCATCTGGTTGGTGCGGTTGCTGATTTCGCTCAACTTGCCCATCAGGGCGTCGACCTCGGCCGCGTCGAGGTTCATCGGATCATTGCCCGACATCGATCAGTTCCCCGAGAGAGTTGCCATGAGTCATGCCGGGAACTATGCCGGCGGGCGCGTTAAAGCGGTGTAAATGGACTCATAGACACCGCTGCTGTTGAGCCGCCCGGTCCATCCATGGATAATCGGTCCGCCGCACCGCACCAATCCTCGCCAAGAGCGATCGGGGCGGGCCGTACACACTTCCGGGGGGACGTCATTCCATGACAAGCAGCACATTTTATCCGGTGCCCGACCAAATCGCCGAATCCGCTTGGGTCGATGCCACCGGCTATCAGCAGATGTATGACCGCTCGATCGCCGATCCCGAGGGCTTCTGGGGCGAGCATGGCAAGCGGCTGCATTGGTCCAAGCCCTATTCCAAGGTCAAGGACGTCAGTTATTCCGGCGACGTCAGCATCCGCTGGTTCCACGATGGTGCGCTGAACGCCTGCTACAACTGCGTCGACCGGCACCTCGACACCCGCGCCGACCAGACCGCGATCGTCTGGGAGGGCGACAGCCCCAGCGAACACAAGCACATCAGCTATGCCGAGTTGCATCAAAACGTGGCCCGGTTGGGCAATGTCCTGAAAGCGCGCGGCGTCAAGAAGGGCGACGTGGTCACCCTCTACATGCCGATGATCCCCGAGGCCGCATACGCCATGCTGGCCTGTGCCCGGATCGGCGCAATCCATTCCGTAGTCTTCGGCGGCTTCTCCCCCGACAGCCTGAAGGACCGGATCCAGGATTGCGGCTCGACTTGCGTGATCACCGCCGACGAGGGCCTGCGCGGCGGCCGGAAGGTCCCGCTCAAGGCCAACGCGGATGCCGCGGTTGCCCAATGCGACGGAGTCCACACCGTCGTCGTCGTGCGGCGGACCGGCGGCGGTATCCAGTGGGTCGACGACCGCGATGTCTGGTACGACGAGGAATGCGCCAAGGTGTCGTCCGACTGCCCATGCGAGGAGATGGGGGCGGAAGACCCGCTGTTCATCCTCTATACCTCCGGTTCGACGGGCAAGCCAAAGGGTGTGCTGCATACCACCGGCGGCTATCTGGTCTATGCCTCGATGACCCACCAATACGTCTTCGACTATCACGATGGCGACGTCTATTGGTGCACGGCGGATGTCGGCTGGGTCACAGGGCACAGCTATATCGTCTATGGGCCGCTGGCCAACGGTGCGATCACCCTGATGTTCGAGGGTGTGCCGAACTACCCGGACGCCTCGCGGTTCTGGCAGGTGGTCGACAAGCACAAAGTCAACATCTTCTATACCGCGCCGACCGCGATCCGCGCCCTGATGCGCGAAGGCGAGGGCCCGGTCGCCAAGACCAGCCGCGAGAGCCTGCGCATGCTGGGCACGGTCGGCGAGCCGATCAATCCGGAGGCCTGGCTGTGGTACTACAATGTGGTCGGCGACGGGCGCTGCCCGATCGTCGACACCTGGTGGCAGACCGAGACCGGCGGCATCCTGATCACTCCGCTGCCGGGTGCCATCGGCGCCAAGCCCGGCTCCGCCACCAAGCCGTTCTTCGGCATTCAGCCGGTCATCGTCGACGGTGAGGGCAACCATCTCGAGGGCGCCACCGAAGGCAATCTGTGCATCGCCGACAGCTGGCCCGGGCAGATGCGCACGGTCTTCGGCGATCACGAGCGCTTCATTCAGACCTATTTCTCCACCTTCGCGGGCAAGTATTTCACCGGCGATGGCTGCCGCCGCGACGAGGACGGCTACTACTGGATCACAGGACGGGTTGACGACGTGATCAACGTCTCCGGCCACCGCATGGGAACGGCCGAGGTCGAAAGTGCCCTGGTCGCCCATGACAAGGTCGCCGAGGCGGCAGTGGTCGGATATCCGCACGATATCAAGGGCCAGGGCATCTACGCCTATGTCACCCTGAACGCCGGCGAACAGCACTCAGATGATCTGCGCAAGGAACTGGTGCAATGGGTCAGGAAGGAGATCGGCCCGATCGCCTCGCCGGATCTGATCCAGTGGGCGCCCGGCCTGCCCAAGACCCGATCGGGCAAGATCATGCGCCGCATCCTGCGCAAGATCGCCGCCAACGAGCACGACGCGCTGGGCGACACCTCGACCCTGGCGGACCCGGCCGTGGTCGACGAGCTGGTCGACAACCGGATGAACCGGGCCTAGTTCAGGCCGGGCGGGTTTTCATCGGACCAGGCGGCGACGGCTCTTCGGCCGCGCCGCGTGGCCCCATGTGCGCGGCCCGCTCCAGCAGCACCTGGATCCGGTCGAGGTCGGCCCGACAGTGCCGGCGCTGAACCGGTGCGTTGGCCTGTTCGAAGACCGCCAGCGCCGCCTCCAGATCGCCGACCGCGCCCTTGATCATCACGACGCTTCGACCGGCGCGCCGGCCCGTATAGTCTGCCGGAATGACCGATGCCGCCATAAACCGCGACTCCCGGGCCGTGCTGCTGCCGGCGGTCTTCGTCTTTCTTTGGAGTACGGGATTCATCGGGGCGAAGCTGGGCCTGCCGTGGGCCGAGCCCATGACTTTCCTCACCATCCGCTTCGCACTGGTCAGCCTGTTGCTGCTCGCGCTCGTCCTGGTCATGCGTGCCCGCTGGCCGGATACCTGGGCCGAGACCGGTCATATCGCACTGGCGGGTCTTCTGTTGCATGGGATCTATCTCGGCGGGGTCTTCGCCTCGATCGACAAGGGCGTCGAAGCGGGCGTGGCGGCCCTGATCGTCTCGTCGCAACCCCTGCTGACTGCGGTGCTGGCCGGTCCGGTGCTGGGCGAACGGGTAACCGGCCGGCAATGGATCGGCTTCCTCCTGGGCTTCTGCGGCGTCACCCTTGTGGTCTGGCAGAAGCTGGGTCAGGGCATCGGCACGCCATTCGGCATGGCGCTGTCGGTCTTCGCCCTGTTGGGCATCACCGCCGGCACGCTCTACCAGAAACGCTATTGCGCCGACATGCCGTTGCGCAGCGGCAGCGTGATCCAGTTCGCGGTCAGCGCCCTGGCGGTGGGGATCCTGGCGCTGGCTCTGGAGACGCGGGAGGTCGCCTGGACCGGCGCCTTCATCTTCGCCCTGGGCTGGCTGGTGATCGTGCTGTCATTCGGCGCGGTCACCTTGCTGTATGTCCTGATCCGCCGCGGCGCGGCCTTTAGGGTGGCGAGCCTGTTTTATCTGGTGCCACCATCGACCGCCGTCCTGGCATGGCTGGTCTTCGACGAGACGTTCGGTATTCTTGCCCTGGCCGGCATGGGCTTGGTCGTGCTCGGCGTGGCGCTGGTCAATCTGGCTCAGCGTCAGGGCTGATCACGGCGCCGGTCAGAAATCCGTGCAGCGGCCGTCGACTTCCCAATCGCCGTAGCGGGTCGGCTCGGGTCCCGTGCGGCCGCCGATTTCTCCAGGCTTCTGCTTCGTGGCAGCCGTACCGGCCGGATGGTCGCCGTCCTGGCGCTCCGGCACAGGCTTTCGGTCGGCGGCGGCTTCGCGCATTGGCTTTCTCATGAGCCTAACATAGGCCGGGTCCGGCCGGATTGCACCGTCCCAGGGCTTGAAATCCCGGTCGCCGATCACGGTCTTGACCGTGTGGCGTGCCATCCCACCTAAAACCGGAACCAAAGAATCGGCCCGGGCGGCAAACCCGGCCGGGCACTGGAGCATCGACGATGTCGGGATACTTCCGGACCGCACTGCTGTTGGCCGCAATGACGGCCCTTTTCCTGGGCGCAGGCTATCTCATGGCCGGCCAGGGGGGCATGGCGATCGCATTAATGATCGCGCTGGGCATGAATGCCTTCGCCTACTGGAACTCCGACAAGGTTGTGCTGCGCATGTACAAGGCGCGGCAGGTCGACGGCCGCACCGCGCCGCAACTCCACGGCATGGTCAGCCAACTGGCCGACCGTGCCGGCCTGCCGATGCCCAAGGTCTACATAATCGACTCCGACCAGCCCAACGCCTTCGCAACCGGCCGCAATCCTCAGAACGCCGCAGTCGCCGCGACGACCGGGCTTCTGCGGAGCATGTCGTCGGAGCAGGTCGCCGGGGTCATGGCGCATGAGCTGGCGCATGTGAAGAACCGCGACACGCTGATCATGACGATCACCGCGACATTGGCCGGCGCGCTGTCCATGCTGGCGAATTTCGCGCTGTTCTTCGGCGGCAGCCGCAACAACCCGCTCGGCATCGTCGGGGTGATCCTGATGATGATCCTGGCCCCGCTTGCGGCGATGCTGGTGCAGATGGCGATCAGCCGGTCGCGGGAATACGAGGCCGACCGCATCGGTGCCGAGATCTGCGGCCATCCCTTGTGGCTGGCCGGCGCCTTGGAGCGGCTGGAGTCGGCATCCCGGCAGATCGACAATGTGGCGGCGGAACGCAACCCGGCGACCGCGCACATGTTCATCATCAATCCGCTGCACGCGAACAAGGTCGACAGCCTATTCTCGACCCACCCGAACACCGCCAACCGCGTCGCCCGCCTGCGAACAATGGCCGGTGCCGCCGGGCCGTGGGGTTAGGGCCGGTATTCGGTCGATTGGTCTGCTGAAATCGGTCCGAATTGGCTCTTCTGAGCCAACCGCTTCTCCACTAGGGTCGCGTGATCCACCCCTGTTGGAGAGAAGGTCGTGTTGCCAAATCCGGCGGTCGGACCGCCGCCCCGAAAGGCCGTGATCGGCAGGACAGTGCGCCTGGAGCCCCTGGCGCCCGATGCCCACGGCTCCGACCTATATGCCGTCAGCAAGGATGATCCGGATATCTGGACGTATCTGTCCAAGGGCCCTTTCGGATCGGACCGGGAGATGCGGCGCTGGCTGGAGGCATGCGCCTCCAGCCGCGATCCGCTGTTCTTCGCCGTGATCGACTCCGAGACTGGCCGCGCGGCCGGCATGGTCAGCTTCCTGCGCATCGAGCCGGAGCACGGGGTCATTGAGATCGGCCACATCTGGTTCTCCAGCCTGTTGCGCCGCACTCGCGCCGCCAGCGAAGCGATATTTCTGATGCTGCACCTGGCCTTTGACGATCTCGGCTATCGCCGGGTCGAATGGAAATGCAATGCCGGGAACGCTGCATCGCGCCGTGCCGCTGAGCGGTTCGGGTTTGCCTATGAAGGCACTTTCCTGCAGCACCTGATCGTCAAAGGCCGCAACCGCGACACCGCTTGGTATTCGATCATCGATGGCGAATGGCCATCGGTTCGCGCGGCCTTCGAGGCCTGGCTGGCGCCGGCGAATTTCGATGCCGACGGCCGGCAGCATAGACCGTTGTCCGAGATGATCCGCGAGGTTCGGCCCGGCCGCTGAAATGTGTGCGCAGCTGGGTGGCGCAATGCGGGTTTGCGGCGATCGCGGCGACGCGGTACACCCCGCGGCAATGGAAATGTCCGGACTTGCGGCGCGGCGGGCCGCCCTTGATCTCATACGCGCCGTGCTCGGCCGGCATCGGCCACTGGACGAGGCGTTGGACGCCCCGGCCCTGGCGGCGCTTGACGCTCGCGATCGGGCCTTCGCCCGCCTTGTGGCGGCGACGGTGCTGCGTCGGTTGGGGCAGATCGATGCCTTGATCGGCGAGGCGGTGCGCCGGCCGCTGCCGCGCAATGCGGTGGCGGTACGCGACGTGATACGGGTCGGTCTCGCCCAACTGCTGTTTCTGGGAACGCCGGCGCACGCCGCCGTCGGAACCGCCGTCGAACTTGTCGACGACGCCGGGCTCGGCCGTTTCAAGGGGCTGGTCAACGCGGTGCTGCGGCGGTTTTCCCGCGACGGCCAGGCAGCGCTGACCGGGCAGGATGCCGCCCGGCTCAATACGCCGGACTGGGCGTGGAACAGTTGGCTTGCGGCCTATGGCGAGGAGGTCACGCGTGCCATCGCCGTGGCGCATATGCTCGACCCGACACTGGACATCACCGCGAAATCCGACCCGGCGCGTTGGGCCGAAGCGCTGGATGCGATGGTGCTGGAGACGGGCAGCCTTCGCCGACCGATGGGCGGTGCGGTCGCCGAGCTTGCCGGATTCTCCGATGGCGCCTGGTGGGTGCAGGACGCCGCCGCGGCGCTGCCGGCCCGTCTGTTCGGCGATGTCGCCGGGCTCAGGATCGCCGATCTTTGCGCCGCACCCGGCGGCAAGACGGCGCAGTTGGCCGCCGCAGGCGCGCATGTCACCGCAATCGACCGGTCGAAGCCGCGCCTCGCCGTGCTGGACAGCAACCTCAAGCGACTCGGCCTCGAAGCCGAGGTCGTCGTGGCCGACGCGGAGACGTGGCGGCCATCGGAACCGCTGGATGCGGTGCTGCTCGACGCGCCATGCAGTGCCACGGGGACGATCCGCCGGCATCCGGATATCCCGCATCTGAAAGGCCCGGACGACGTTGCCAAGCTGGCTGATCTTCAGGCGCGGCTTCTGGCCCACGCGGTAACGCTTGTCCGTCCCGGTGGGCAGATTGTCTGGTGCACTTGCTCGCTGCAGCCCGAGGAGGGCGAGGCGCAGATCGACCGGTTGTTGAGGATGGGCGGTCCGGTCCGGCGTAAGCCGATCGCGGCCGATGAGATTGGCGGGCTTGGCGAGGCCGTCACGGTGACCGGTGATGTGCGCACACTTCCGTGCCAATGGGCGGATCGGGGTGGCCTCGATGGGTTTCATATCGCGCGGCTGCACCGGGACGGATGATCGCCTCGCCACGGACTGCTAAAATACTTCGAATCAGGACGACACCATGCAACAGCAGACTCGCATCGCCCCCTCAATTCTGTCCGCCGACTTCTCCTGCCTGGGGGAAGAGGTCCGCGCCATGGAAGCGGCCGGCGCCGATGCGCTGCACGTCGACATCATGGACGGGCATTTCGTGCCCAATCTGACGATCGGCCCGGATGTGGTGAAGGCGCTCAGGCCCCTGGTGCAGACGCCGTTCGACGTGCATCTGATGATCGCTCCGGCGGAGCCGTTCGTCGACGCCTTCGTCAAGGCCGGGGCCGATACCATCACCTTTCATCCGGAGGCCGATTGGCATCCGCATCGCACCGTCCAGCAGATCAAGGCCCAGGGTAAGCGGGCCGGGCTTGCGCTCAATCCCGGCACGCCGGCTTCGGCCGTCGAGGCGTTGCTGGGAGATGTCGACCTGGTGCTGGCGATGACGGTCAACCCCGGCTTTGGCGGGCAGAAATTCATCGAGTCTGTGCTCGACAAGCTGGCCATCCTGCGGCGCATGATCGACGCCAGCGGCCGCGCCATCGATCTCCAGGTCGATGGTGGCATCAACACCGAAACCGCGCCGCGAGCGGTTGCCGCCGGCGCCGATTTCCTGGTCGCCGGCACCGCCGGGTTTGCCGGCGGACCATCCGCCTATGCCGCGAACATCGCAAATCTGAGAGGATAGCTGCCGGCATATGGTCGACGGACCCATCTCGGTCGGCAATTTCACCGAAGGGCTGCGCACCCTTGCCTTCGGCAGCCCGCTCTATTCCCTGACCCTTGGCCGCGGCGGCCCGACCCGATTGGAGGTGGTCCCGCCCGATCCGTGGCCTGGCGACGCCGAGCGCGGTGCTGCGCTGTGCGCCGGCGAATACCGGTTTGCCGGGCGGACGCTGGTCTCCGACATTCCGCTGTGGCAGCCGGTCGGCGTGGGTGAGGCTTTCCTGGCGGATCTGCACGGCTTCGACTGGCTGCGCGACCTGAGGGCCGTCGGTGGCGATGCCGCCCGGCGGCAGGCCCGGGTGCTGGTCGGCTCATGGATCGATCGTCATGACAGCTGGCACCCGCTGATCTGGCGCCCGGATGTGCTCGGCCTCAGGATCGCCGGCTGGCTCGGCACCCATGATTTCTTCTGTGCCAGCGCCGATGACCGGTTCCGGGCGCGAGCCTTCGCCAGCCTGTCGCGCCAGACCCGGCATTTGGCGCGGTCCCTTCCGGGCCGTCTGGACGGGGCGCCGCTGCTGGTCGCGCTGAAGGGGCTGTTCTACGGCATGCTCTGCCTGCCCGGCGCCGATACCCGCATCGAACCGGCGCACAAACTGCTGGCCCAGGCGCTGAAGGCGCAGATCCTGCCCGATGGCGGCCATGTGCAGCGCAGCCCGGCGATCCACCTCGACCTGCTGCGCCATCTCATCGACCTGCGGGCCGTCATGCGCGCCGCCAAGGCCGAAGTGCCTGAAGCTCTGCAACACGCCATCGACCGCATGACCCCGGCGGTCCGGTTCTTCCGCCATGGCGATGGCGGATTCGCCCTGTTCAACGGGACCCGAGAGGGCGAGGCGGTCCTGATCGACACCGCACTGGCCCAGGCCGATGCCCCCGGCCGGCCCCTGAAGAGCGCGCGGCATTGCGGCTTCGAACGGGTCCAGGCCGGCCGGACGCTACTGCTGATGGATGTCGGTCCGCCGCCGCCGGCCGGGCTCGACGCCGGCGCCCATTCCGGGACATTGTCCTTCGAGTTGTCGGTCGGCCGCGAACGGATGATCGTGAACTGCGGCTCGATGGCCGGCCTCGACCCGTCGCCTGGCGGCGCCGAGGCGGCGGCCTGGGCGCTGGCACTGCGCGGCACCGCGGCCCATTCGACGTTGACGGTCGACGACACCAACTCCAGCGAGGCAATTGCCGATGGCGGCCTCGGCCGCCGGCCCGGAACAGTCAGCGTCGAGCGTCAGGAAGAGGACGGCGCGGCGCTGATCGAGGCCAGCCATGACGGCTATCGCCGGCCATTCGGCCTGATCCATCACCGGCGATTGTTCATAAACGCCAATGGGGACGATATTCGCGGCGAGGATCGGCTGGACGGCGGAGGCAACCGTCCGTTCTCACTGCGCTTCCATCTGCATCCTTCGGTCCAGGTCTCCGCTGTGCGGGGCGGCACTGCCGCACTGCTCAGGCTTGGCAGCGGCGCAGGCTGGCGCCTGCGCGCTTCCGGCGCCGCGCTGACCATCGAGGACAGCGTCTATTGCGGCGTTGCCGCGGATACGCGCCGAATCAGCCAGATCGTCCTGTCCGGCCGGACAGGGTCCGGGGGCGACGCGACCATCGTCAAATGGGGGCTGCGCCGGGAGCGCAAGGACTGATCGTGGTAATCCGAGACGGTTCGGGGTTCGTATAGAGCACGGTCAAAACAAGTCGGGATTCCGATGCACACCGTGATCCTGCGTGGTCTCGCCGCGGTACTTCTTCTGATCGTCCTGGCGGCCTGCTCGCCAGTCGACCTGCTCAACGCGACCGTGCCCGAAGACGGTTACTCGGTTCGGGAGGACCTCGCGTATGGCGATGATCCGCGTCATCGGCTCGACCTTTACGTTCCTGATGACCTGAAACGGCCGGCACCCGTCGTGGTCTTCTTTTATGGCGGCAGTTGGCGAAACGGCGATCGAGGCGATTATCTGTTCGCAGCCGAGGCCCTGGCGTCGCGAGGGCTTGTCACCGTAGTGCCGGATTACCGGCTGTACCCCGACGTGATCTTTCCCGGATTCCTGTCCGATGGGGCCATCGCGGTCGGCTGGGTCAGCGACAGGATCGCCGAGTATGGCGGAGACCCCGAGCGCATCTTCCTGATGGGCCATTCCGCCGGCGCCTACAACGCCGCCATGCTGGCGTTGGACCCGAGTTACCTGGCCGAGGCCGGGGTCGACCGTGACGTGATCCAGGGCATGATCGGACTCTCCGGGCCGTATGATTTCCTGCCCCTGGACACCCGCGTCACCCGCCGGGTGTTCGGCGAGGCGCCCGACCTGCCGGCCACCCAGCCGATCAGCTTCGTCGATCATCGCGCGCCGCCGCTGCTGTTGCTGACCGGCGCCGACGACCGCACCGTGCGGCCGCGCAACAGTCGATCGCTGGCCTCCGCCGCCAACGGAGCGGGCGGCTCGGCGATGTTGCGCATCTACCAGGATGTCGGCCATATCGGGATCGTGCTGGCGCTGGCGGACGGTTATCGTGACGACGCGCCGGTGCTCGACGATGTGACGGCATTCGTCAACGGGCGATGAAGGCTCGCGAATAGGGTGCAAACCCTCTAAAAGATCGGCGACCTCCAGCACCAAGCGACCTCGCCGATCCATGTCCGACACGCCCCTCGCCGTGACCCGCGCCCTGATTTCCGTATTCGATAAGCGCGGGATCGTCGAATTCGCCCGCTTCCTGGCTGAACGCGACGTCGAGATCCTGTCGACCGGCGGATCGGCGAAAGCGCTGCAGGAGGCGGGTGTGCCGATCACCCAAGTCTCGGTTCACACCGGATTTCCCGAGATCATGGATGGTCGGGTAAAGACCCTGCATCCGAAGATCCATGGTGGCCTGCTCGGGCGCCGGGACGTCGCCGAGCACCGGCAGGCGATGACCGATCAGGACATCGCGCCAATCGACCTGCTGGTTTCCAACCTGTACCCGTTCGAGGAGACGGTTGCCGGAGGCGCGGAATTCGAGGCCTGTATCGAGAACATCGATATCGGCGGTCCGGCGATGATCCGCGCTGCGGCCAAGAACCATGCCTTCGTGGCCGTCGTGACCGACCCCGAAGACTATTCGGCAATCACGGCGGAGATCGACGGCGAGGGCGGTGTTACGGCGGCGTTGCGACAGCGTCTGGCGGCGGCGGCGTTCGCCCGCACGGCGGCCTATGATGCCGCGGTGTCCGGCTGGTTTGCCGAGTTGCTGGAGGCGCCGTTCCCGCCGCGCCTGGCGGTTTCCGGCCGTCTGGTCGAAAGCCTGCGCTATGGCGAGAACCCGCACCAGCGTGCCGCGCTGTACCGCTCGGAGCCGGCCCGGCCGGGGATCGTCACCGGGCGACAAGTCCAGGGCAAGGCCCTGAGCTACAACAACATCAACGATGCCGACGCCGCGTTCGAGCTGGTTGCCGAATTCGATCGGCCGGCCATCGCCATCATCAAGCACGCCAATCCGTGCGGCGCGGCCGTCGCCGACGATCTGGCGATCGCCTATTTCAAGGCGCTGGGCTGCGATCCGGTCAGCGCCTTCGGTGGCATCATCGCCGCCAACCGGCCGTTGGACGTCGCCACCGCCAGCGCCATCGTAGAGCTGTTCGCCGAGGTGGTGATCGCCCCCGGCGCCGACGAAGAGGCGCTGGAGGTTCTATCCACCAAGAAGAACCTGCGGGTGGTGCTGACCGATCACATGCCCGACTCCGCGGCCGGAGGGCCGACCATCCGCACCGTGGCCGGCGGGTTGCTGGTGCAGGATCGCGATACGGGATCCATCGCCGCCGAGGCGCTCGATGTGGTCACCAAGCGGGCGCCGACCGACGCCGAGCTGGCCGATCTGCTATTTGCCTTCCGGGTCGTCAAGCATGTGAAGTCGAATGCCATCGTCTACGCCCGGGATGGCGGCACAGTAGGTATCGGAGCAGGCCAGATGAGCCGCGTCGACAGCGCCCGGACCGCCGTCGCCAAGGCGGCCGAGATCGCCGCAATGGACGGCAATCAAGGCCCATCACCGATTGCCGGATCGGTGGTCGCGTCGGACGCCTTCTTCCCCTTCGCCGACGGCCTGATCACCGCCATCGAGGCCGGAGCCAGGGCGGTGATCCAGCCCGGCGGCTCGATGCGCGACCAGGAGGTGATCGACGCCGCCGACAAGGCCGGCATCGCCATGGTGTTCACCGGCATGCGCCACTTCCGGCATTAGGCTCTGTTAAGGTCGACTATCGGGCCTTAGGCGGCTCTTTGACCGTGAGCAGCAACGCGCCGCCTGCCAGCCAGAAACCGATGACCGTCGCCATGCCTACGCGCTGGCTGTCGAAGGCATCGGTGGCCGCCGCGAACAGGACCGGGCCCAGGAAAGCGAGCGATTTGCCGGTCAGCGCGTAGAGGCCGAACATCTCCGTCTCCAGATGACGCGGCGAAAGCCGGGCCATGAGCGACCGGCTGGCGGCCTGGGCCGGACCCACGAACAGCCCGAGCGCCAGGGCAAGCGCAATGAACGTCTCTGCATCCGAGGTCGACAGTGTCGCGGAGGCGAACAGGATCAGCCCGGCAAGCGCGATCAGCACGGTCTTCTTCGACCCGATCCAATCGTCGAGCCAGGCGAACCCGCCGGCACCCAGACCAGCGGTCACGTTGAGTCCGATCGCGAAAATCAGGATCTGGTCGAAGGACATCCCGAAGGTCCCGGCGGCATAGAGGCCGCCGACTGCGAACAGGGTCACCAGACCATCGCGGTACAAGGCGCTGGCGACCAGAAAGCGCAGAACGACCAGGTTCCGGCGCAGCCCGATCACCGTCTTGATCAGTGTCGACAGGCCCTCGCGCACGGCCTGCGCGGAGCCGATTCCGGTCGACGGTTCGTCGTAAGTGAATGCGAACAGCGGCAGTGAGAACACACCGAACCAAAGGGCGACCAGCAGGGCGGTCGCCCGCACGTTTTCCGCATTGTCTTCGGACAGTCCGAACCACGGAGGGTCGGCCTGGATCAGCGCGACCAGGGCGATGGCCAGGCAGGCCAGCCCGCCGATATAGCCGAGCCCCCAGCCCCAGCCGGAAATGCGCCCGAGATACGGTTTCGGCGCAATGCCCGGCAGCATGGCGTTGTAGAACACGCCGGCCAACTCGAAGGCGATGCTGGCGACCGCCACCAGTATCAGCGTATAGGCGATGTAGGCCCGGTCAGGCTCGGCGAACCACAGCAGGGCCGTCAGGACCAGGGTCAATGCCACAAAAGCGGCGATCCAGGGCTTGCGGCGGCCGCCGCGGTCGGCGATGGCGCCGAGCACCGGGCTCAACACCGCGACCCCCAGCCCGGACAGTCCGATGGCATAGCCCCAGGCGGCGCTGCCCGCGATCTCGTCGCCATAGATTCCCCGCGCGAAATAGACGCTGAAGACGAAGGTGCCGATGACCGTGTTGAAGGCCGAGTTGGCCCAATCGAACAGGCACCAGGAAAAGATGCCGAGACGGTCCGATGCGGGTGTCGTCGTTGCGGGCGGCGGGCCGGCATCCGGCGCGAGCTGGGTCATGCCGGTCCTTCGATTCGATGAATGGCGGGTGCATTGCTAGCGCGTGGGCACGCGCCTGTCACGTCGCACCCGCAACGACCGACTCCGCGTTCGGTACCGCTGCCAGGACACCTCGATCAGTCCCGGTTCATCCATATCGCCCGCAAATCCGGCTGTACAAACTCCCTCCAAAGCGACCAAACTGCCGACAAGAATCACATCTCATCGAACAGGGTGCCGCGTTATGCGTGGGGGGTTCATCGGTTCGGCCAACGGCACAGCGCGATGCATTCGTGCGGTCTTTGCCGCGATCGTCCCTGCTTGCGGTCCGGTCGCCAACCTCTCCGATATCGTGATCAGCCGTGCCGGCCTGCCCCCTGCGGGTCGGTATCCCGGCAAATCGCCCTCTGCTGCGAAGTCCCGGTTTTCAGCCGTCCCTGGGGCATTCGCCCCCTGAAGAACGCGTTCCCCCCAACACAACAACGCAGATCGATGCGGGAGGTTTCAGATGATTCGGCTCTTATTGGCAATCGCGGGCGTCCTGGCGATGACCGGCGCAGCGTCGGCTGCCGGGATCGATGAGACCATCAATGCGGCCACCGCCCCGATCGCATCTGCGGTCGGCGCGTTCGTGTTCTTCAAAGTCCCGGTTTTTGGCGCGCAATTACCGCTGGTGGTTCTTTGGCTGGTGGTCGGGGCGGTGTTCTTCACCTTCCGCATGGGTTTCGTGAATGTCTGGGGATTCAAGCACGCGATCGAGCTGGTTCGGGGCGATTACGCCAACCCGGACGACGCGGGCGAGGTCTCCCATTTCCAGGCGCTGGCGACAGCGGTCTCTGGAACCGTCGGCATTGGCAACATCGGCGGCGTCGCCGTTGCGGTGACCGTGGGCGGACCCGGCGCAACCTTCTGGCTGATCATGGCCGGATTCCTGGGCATGTCGACCAAGTTCGTCGAATGCACGCTCGGCGTGAAATACCGCAATGAGAACCCGGACGGATCGGTTTCCGGCGGCCCGATGTACTACATGCGCCGGGGCTTCTCGGAGCGAGGCATGGAGGGGCTGGGCAAGTTCATGGGCACCTTCTATGCCATCGGCATCTTCATCGGTGCGCTTGGCATCGGCAACATGTTCCAGTCGAACCAGGCCTATGTGCAGCTCAACAACGTGACTGGCGGACTGTTCGACGGCCTTGGCTGGCTGGTCGGCCTCGCCATGGCCGCGGTCGTGTTCATGGTCATCGTCGGCGGCATCAAGTCGATCGCGCGGGTTACCGAGAAGATCGTGCCGTTCATGGCGATCTTCTACTGCGTCTTTGCGATCATCGTGATCGTGATGAACGGGTCCGCTATCCCCCAGGCGATCGGAAACATCTTCACCGGCGCCTTCACCGGCGAGGGCGTCGCGGGTGGCGCGCTGGGCGCCCTGATCATCGGTTTCCAACGGGCGGTGTTTTCCAATGAGGCCGGCATCGGCTCCGCCTCCATTGCCCATTCGGCGGTGCGGACCAACGAGCCGATCACCGAAGGCATGGTGTCGCTGCTGGAGCCGTTCATCGACACCATCATCATCTGCACCATCACCGCCTTGGTGATCGGCACGTCGGCCGTCGCCAATCCGGGCTTCGCGGAAGGCGCCACCGGGATCGCCATGACGTCCCAGGCGTTCAAGACCCAGATCGGCTGGTTCCCGGTCCCGCTGGCCATCGCCGGCATGCTGTTCGCCTTCTCGACCATGATCTCATGGTCCTATTACGGGCTGAAGGGCTGGACCTATCTGTTCGGCGAGGACATGCGCGGGCAGACTGCCTACAAGATCCTGTTCTGCGTCTTCGTGGTCATCGGCTGCGTCGTGCAACTCGATCCGATCCTGGAGATTTCCGATGCGCTGGTGTTCCTGATCTGCGTACCGAATATCCTGGTCCTGTACGTTCTGGCGCCGCTGGTCAAACGGGAACTCGACAACTACATGGCGCGGCTGCGCAGCGGAGAGATCCGCAAATTCAAGAACTGACGGAACAGCGCGGCGCGTCGACCTGTCGGATCTGCCCGATGGCATAGCCCCAGGCGACGCTGCCGGCCGTCCCGTCGCCATAGATTCCGCGCGCGAAATTGGCGCTGAAGACGAAGGTGCCGATGACTGTCTTGAAGGCGAAGTTGGCGCAGTCGAACAGGCACCAGGAGAAGATGCCGAGGCGGTCCGATGGCCGCGATGCCCGGGTGGGCGGCAGGCCGGCATCCGTTGCGAATCGGGTCATACCGGTCCTTCGATTCGGTGAATGCCCGGAGCATTGCTAGCGCGTGGAAGCCACGCTGTCACGATACCCCGGACAGCCGCAACATCCCGAATTGACCAAGGCGCTTGGTAGTTGGGAGCTGGAATGCGGAAGGAACATCGGGTTGTCGGTTCACCGCGGGTATCTGGGTTTCAGCCGGCTCTCTCGGCGTCGATTTTCTCCTGGGCGATGGCCGCGATGCCCCCATAGAGGTCCAAGACGTCAACCGTCTCGCCCTGCTCAACCCGTTTTGAGATCATGGTGAGCGGAAACAGAATGACGTTCGTGTCTTCGAATTTGATGGCGGGGTCTCGGCCGTATTCATCCTCGACCATGATCCAGTGGAAGCCCATGTGCTGAACGAAGACGTCTCCAAGCACGATTCCCATGGATTGCAACTCGTAGGTCTGTTCGGGCGAAAACACGGCTGCGTCCAAGATGGCGCGTAGTGCTCCAAGCTTTCCGGGAGGCGTATCGAATTTTTCGAGGCCGCCGTCATCCAGAAGTCGGGTCACGACCGCTCTTTGTTCCTCAAGTCGCTCGAGGTCGGCGTCACTAAGCGCCGACATTGTTTGCTCCACCATTGCAGTCCCCAGTGTGTCATCGGTCCGAACGAAAACAGAATTCTGGACATGACGTCTGGCAGAACAATTAAAGATTGCGCGAAATCATCCTTGGAAGCGAACACCACATAGGGGCGCATCACGCCATAAGGCGCCCTTCTGCCAAAGTCCTGCGCCTATCCGAGCCGAGGCGCGGACCGCCGCCTCGATGGATCACCCCGCCATCAGCGCCCTCAGCCGCCGGTTGGCGACCGCCAGCATCGACAGGTCCAGATTGTCCATCGCCTTGAGTTCCGAGATCAGCTGGTCGATGCGCTCGATCGGCTGTTGCCGCCGTTCAACCCAGGTCTCGAACAGATGCTTGGCGACGCCCTCGCCGCTGCCTCTCGCGGCATCCAGCACCTTGATCGTCAGATCCGATTGCAGTCCGTAAAGGTCGTCGACGATCGCCGCCACCGCCTGCTTCTGCCAGTGGTTGGTCGCCGGCATGCCGATGGCGCTGTCGCGCAGCCAGGCGATGCCGAAGCGCCGGCCCAGGTCGAAATACATCGGCCCGACTTCGGGCAGCGAAATCTGGCAGGTGTCGGATATGTGAATCAGGTCGCAACCGGCGGCGACCAAGTTGAGCGACGAGACCCGCCGGGCGAGGTCTTCCGGCACTCCCTTATCCACCAGGCCCGCAGTGCGCTCGCCGAGCACCGCGCGTGCCTCGTCATATATCACGGTATCCAGGCTGGCGTAGAGGGAATCGATCGCCGGCTTCATATGGGCGACGTGCTCGCCGATATTGCTGACATCGCCGGTGTTTCGCAGGATCCAACTGGTGGTGCGCTCCACCAGCCGACGGGTCAGCAGCTGCAGATGGGTCTGGGTGTGGGTGTCGACCTTGTTGTCCAGCGCCTCGATCTCGCGCCACAGTTCGCGCAGCCCGAAGCTGTCGCGGATGATGATATAGGCCCGAGCGATGTCGGCCGGCCCCATGCCGGTCTTGTCAGCCGTCTCCACCGCAAAGGTCGGTCCGGTCCGGTTGATGATGCTGTTGGTAATGAAGGTGGCGATGATCTCGCGCCGCAGCGGGTGGCCGAGAATGGTCTCCTTGTAGGTCTTTTGCAGTGGTTTGGGGAAATAGATCACCAGGTCGCCTGCCAGCGTCTCGTCGTCGGGCAGATCGCTGCGCAGCAGATCATCGTACAGGGTGATCTTGGCATAGGATAACAGGACTGCCGTCTCCGGTCGGCTCAGGCCCTCCTTGCGGCCCAGCAGTTCGGTCAGTTCCTCGTCGTCGGGCAGCATCTCGATCACCCGATTCAACAGGCCGGCCTTTTCCAGCGACCGCATGAACCGCGCCTGCTGATCGAGCAGCTCGGGACCCTCGGCCAGCGTCATGGTCAGGGTTTGGGTCTGCAGGTAGTTGTCGCGCAGGCACAGATCCGCGACCTCGTCGGTCATCTTCTCCAGCAACGCGTTGCGCTGCTTGACCGTCATGTCGCCAGAACCGACCACGCCGTTGAGCAGGATCTTGATATTGACCTCGTGGTCCGAGCAATCAACGCCGGCCGAATTGTCGATGAAATCGGTGTTCATGTGGCCGCCCGTGCGGGCGAACTCGATCCGGCCGCGTTGGGTCACCGCCAGATTGGCGCCCTCGCCGATCGCCTTGGCATGCAATTCGCGGCCGTTGATCCGGATCGCGTCATTGGCCTTGTCGCCGGCATCCGCATGGCTCTCCGAGGTCGCCTTGATGTAGGTGCCGATTCCGCCGAACCACAGCAGATCGATCCGCGACAGCAGCAGCGCCTTGAGCAGCTGGTTCGGGGTGAGGGATTCCTCCTCGATGCCAAAGCACTCGCGCATCTCGGGCGTGATCTTGATCGATTTGGCGCTGCGCTCGAAGACACCTCCGCCCTTTGAGATCAGCTTGGCGTCGTACTGGTCCCAGGAACCGCGACCGATTTCGAACAGCCTTTGGCGTTCCTTGAAGCTCTTCGCCGCGTCCGGATCCGGGTCGATGAAGATGTGCAGATGGTTGAAGGCGGCCAACAGGCGGATGTGCTCCGACAGCAGCATGCCGTTGCCGAAGACGTCGCCGGACATGTCGCCGACGCCGATGACGGTGAACTCGTCCTCCTGGGTGTTGACGCCGATCTCGCGGAAATGCCGCTTGACCGATTCCCAGGCGCCGCGGGCGGTGATGCCCATTTTCTTGTGGTCGTACCCGTCCGAGCCGCCGGAGGCGAAAGCGTCGTCGAGCCAGTGGCCGTAATCGACGGATATCCCGTTGGCGATGTCGGAGAAGGTGGCGGTGCCCTTGTCCGCAGCGACCACCAGATAGGGATCGTCGCCGTCGTGGCGGACGACGTCGCGCGGCGGCACCACGTCGCCGCCGGACAGATTGTCCGTCACGTCCAGCATGCCGCGCATCATCGTCTGGTAGCAGGCGATGCCTTCCTCCTGGAAGGCCTCCCGTCCGCCTTCGCGCGGCGGCCGCTTGACCACGAAACCGCCTTTCGAGCCGACTGGCACGATGACGCCGTTCTTGACCATTTGCGCCTTCATCAGGCCCAGGATCTCGGTGCGGAAATCCTGTCGGCGGTCGGACCACCGGATGCCGCCGCGGGCGACCGGCCCGCCGCGCAGATGCACCGCCTCGACGCGCGGCGAATAGACGAAGATCTCACGCCAAGGGCGCGGCAGCGGCAGGTCGTCGATCTGCTCGCTGTCCAGCTTCATCGACACGTAAGGCTTGGGTGCCCCGTCCTCGCCGGGCTGGAAGAAGTTCGTGCGCAGGGTCGAGCGAACCAGGTTGATATAGCGGCGGAGGATCATGTCCTCGTCCAGATTGGCGACCTCGTCGATCGACAGCCGCAGGTCCTTTTCGACTGCCTTGATGCGCTTTTCCCGGTCGCCATCCAGGGACGGATCGGCCTGGGCCGAGAACAGGTCCAGGATCAGCCGCGTGATGTGCGGATAGGAGGCCAGGGTATCTTCCAGGGAATCCTGTCCGAACGGGAATCGCGCCTGGCGCAGATACTTGCCATAGGCCCGCAGGACCGTGACCTCGCGCCATTCCAACCCGGCCTTCATGACCAGTCGGTTGAAGCCGTCATCCTCCATCTCGCCTTCCCAGACCTGGAAGAAGGCTTCCTGGAACGCCTGCTTCACGGATCCGAGATCGATCGGCGCGCCGTCCTGGCTCTGGGCCTCGAAATCATGCACCCAGACCGGCGCATCGCGGTCGCCGAGGCGGACTTCCGAGGAATGCTCGGAGATCACGTGCAGGCCCATATTCTCCATCATCGGCAGCACATCCGACAGCCTGAGCGGGGTGCCGTCGTGATAGAGCTTGAAATTGACCTCGTCCTCGGAGGCTTCGATCGGGCGGTACAGGTTGAGGCCGATCCGGCCAGTCTCGATGACCGCATTGACCCGACCAATATCGAAGATCGCCGCCTGCGGCAGGGTCTGCTCGCGATAGCTGGTCGGGAACGCCTCGCCGAAGCGGCGGAACAGCGTCAGCCCGGCCTCCTCGCCCTTGGCCTCGATCAGCGCGTCCCGCAGCAGGTCCGACCAGGTGCGGCCCGCCTGCACCAGCTCGGCCTCGACGTCCGGCACGTTGATTTCGGGCACGCTGCCGGGATTGGTCTTGACGATATAATGCACGCGGGCATGCACGCCTTCGCCAAACTGGGTGTAGAAGGCCGTGACCGTTCCATCGAACGCCGTCTCGAGAATCTTGCCGAAACGCTTGCGCAGATCTGTGTTGTACCGGTCCCGCGGCGTGTAGACGAGGCACGAAGCGAAACGCTGATAGGGGTCGAGGCGTACGAACAGGGCGGTGCGCTGGCGTTCCTGCAAATGCAGCACGCCCATCGCCGTCTCCAGCAACTCGTCGTCGGAGCTCTGGAACAATTCGTCGCGGGGATAGGTGTCCAGGATGTGTGTCAGCGCTTTGCCGTCATGGCTGCGTTGTTCGAATCCGGCGCGCTCGAGCAACTGGCTGACCTTGCGGCGCAGGAACGGGATGTCGCTGGCGCTGCGGTTATAGGCGACCGAGGTGAACAGCCCGACGAACATGCGCTCGCCTGTGACATCGCCCTTCTCGTCGAATACCTTCAGCACGACGACGTCGAGATGCACCGGCCGGTGCACCGTTGAACGCCGGTTGCCCTTGGTGACCATCAGCAGCCGGGGCAAGCGGACGAATTGCTGGATGTCCGGCGGCAGGGCGGAAAACTGCCGTAGCATGCCCTCGAACACCGAGACGGATTCCTCGCGCAGGATGCCCAGGCCAGTGTCGGGCACCGTCGCCAACTGCAGGTCGCCGCCTTTCTTCTTGCCGAATGCGTATTCGCGATAGCCGAGATAGGTGAAATGGTCGTTGTCCATCCAGCGCAGGAACTCGACCGCTTCCGCCGTCTCCTCCGGCGACACGATGGGCGGGCTCGAAGCCGTCTGCTCGGTGATCTCGACCATGCGCTCGCGCATCACCCGCCAGTCCTCGACCGCATAGCGGGTGTCGCGCAGGACGTCCGTGATCCGGTTGGTGATCCGCTCCAGCGCCTCGGCCGAGGTCTGCTCGTCGACCTCGATATGCATGAAGCTCTCGGTGATCGCGCCATTGGGCGATTCGGCGGGGTCGTGCAGTTCGGTCAGCTGTCCGGATGCGTCGCGCAGCACCTTGGTCAGCGGATGGATCACCAGATGCACGGTCAGCCCCAGGCCGTTCAGCGCCGCGGTCACCGAATCCACCAGGAACGGCATGTCGTCATTGACGATCTCGACCACGGTATGGCTGGCGTGCCAGCCATGCTCGTCATATTGCGGATTGTAGACCCGGACCTTGGGCACGCCCGCCTTGCGGGTGCCGCCGAACTGCCAGAGCCCCAGCGCGGCGCCGTAGAGGTTGTCCTCCTCCTCGCCGATCATGTCGTCCGGCGGAACGTTCCGGTAGTAAAGCCGGATGAATGTCTGGGCAGTATCGCCACGCGCCTTGGGCAGCCGTTTCTGGACAACGGCCAGGATGGACTCGATCAACGCGTCTTTTTGCTGATGGGCCTTTGGCGGCATACCGAATCCTCCAGGCTTTGCCGATCTTCGCCGGCTGAAGGCTACTCCAAATCCGGCATCCGGCCATAGTCGGAACGGCGGAGTTGGCATGGAATTTGGGCGCGAGACGCCTTTCAGAGGCGCACGACTGCGTTCACAGCCCCAATAATGCGAACCGGGCTCTCCGACATTCAACCTTGATATCCAGCCGCCCTGTCTTGAGGCCGAGCGTCGCAGACTCAGGAAGGGGTCGACGCAATGGCATGCAGGGGGAACTGTCTGGACCGGCCGCAGGTTGAGGGGTTCGTGCCTGTCGTGCTGGATGTCGGCATGCTCGAGACGATCGATGCCTATTGTCGCAGGTGCGGCTTGGCGGGCAGATGTGGGGAAATCAACGACTTGCTGATGCTCGGACTGTCCGGCTCGATGGGCGCCCGGCCGCCAGGAGACGCCTGACGCAGCAGGCGTACCGGGAATATGGGCCTTTACAGCTTGTTCATGCCGGACAGCCCATAAATCGGCACATATGGTCGATAGCGTCGGGTCCGCGCACCGGATTTTTTTGTATTGTCGCTGTGCGCAGGGTCACAATGGCGTTTCGCGCACCATGTCACAGTAGAACCGGGGACGGCATGACAGCCGCCCGGGGTTGGGCCGGGGTGATGGCGATGAAAACAGTGCTGACGGCGTTATTGGCAGCGGTCCTGATCGCCACGGGCGCGCTGGCGGACGATTCGCGCGATGCCGACTACCTGGCCGATGTGATCAACCAACGCCTGGAGACGCAAAGGGAAGGAGTGGAAGTTCCCTGGCTGAATCCGGTCACCGGAAGCAGTGGGATCATCCTCATCGTCCGGACAGACGAAAGCGATCCGAATCTGCCCTGTCGCGATTATCGGCGCACGACAGTCCGACCGGGTGAGCCGACGACCATGGTCGAAGGCACGGCGTGTCGAGTTGGCGAGAGGCTTTGGCAGCGGAACGAGACTTCCATTGCGGTCCTCCCCGGACCCGACGCCGCGCCCCCGACTCCCGTCGTCGAACGGGAACCACCGGTGCCGGCGCCGCTGATCCCGCCGCCGCAGCGCAAACCCGACCCGAACGTGTTCTACGCCAGCATGCCGACACCATCGGTCTATTGATGATCGGACGCGCCGCATGAACCAGATCCAGGCGCCTCGGTCCGGCGGCAATGGCCGGCAGGGCGGTACAGTGCTTCCGCGCGGCCACCGTCTGGGCGGCTACACGATCGACGGCGTATCTGGCCGCGGCGCCTCCGGCGTGACCTATCTCGCCCATGACGCGGACGGCGCCGCAGTGGCGCTCAAGGCGCTCGACGCCAAGAGCGCAAAGAGTGTGGTCGCCGCATTCCGTCGCGAGGCCGAGATCCTGGGCATACTGCGGCATCCGAACATCGTCGGCCTGAAGCATTTCGAGCCGGCGGGCGACGTACCGTTCATGGTGCAGGACCAGGTCGGCGGCCGGTCGCTCGCCGATCTACTCCACGACGGCGACCGATTGCCGGATCTCAAGACGCTGCTGTCGTCCCTGTCGGACGCGCTCGAGCATGTGCATGGCGCCGGATATCTGCATCGAGACATCAAGCCCGGCAACATCGTGCTGACCGCAGCGGATATCCCGGTCGTGATCGATTTCGGCGCGGCGCTTCCGATCGACGGGTCCCAAGAGGCCGCGAAGCCCCGTGCCACACCCGCCTATGGTGCGCTGGAGCAGTTCGTCGAAGATGGGCTTGAAGGTCCCTGGACCGATCTTTACGCGCTGGCTGCAGTCGCCTATCGCATCGTCACCGGCGCCGCACCGGTATCGGCGCAGGAGCGGGCCGACGGCGTCGAACTGAGGCCGGCTGTCGAGGCGACCAAAAGCGCCTGCCCGAGGGCGGTGCTGGAAGCGATCGACTGGGCCCTCGAGCAGGCGGTCCACCGCCGCCCCCAATCCGTCTCCGAATGGCGCGCCGCCCTGTCCGCCGCCTGGACTGCGAAGGACGCAGGACCGGCGCGCGCCGCATCACCGAGCGGCAGTCCGCCCAAGGTCGACAGCGCGCCGCCGGACGACTATCCGCCGACCGAAGAAATCACCCGGGTCACCCCGCCGAAGCGGCGCAAACCCCGTAAAGTGCCGCTGGATCTGCCGGTTGCGCCAGGATCCCACCATGCCCCGGCGCCCGCACGGCAAAGTCGCGGCAACACCGCCGCCTGGATCGCCGTGGCGCTTGGCATCGTCACCTGGGGCAGCATCGCCGCCGGCGGCTACTTCTACGGCTGGCCCTACTATCTGCGGAACATCAAGGCGGAATGGCTGGTCGACGCCGGCGGTGACGGCGATGTGCTGACCATCGGCGAAGCGCTCGAGACGGCCAAGGAAGGCGCTCTGATCGAGGTGATGCCGGGGATCTATGCCGAGTCGCTGACCGTCGCCCGTCCGGTTGTCCTGACCGGGTTGGGAGTGGCGGCCGACGGCACTCCCGCCGTTGTGGTGGCGCCCGAGACCGGCGCCTGCCTGACCGCGGGGGTCGGCCCGGTCACCGTCAGCGGTTTCTCCTTCCAACTGGGCGGTTCCGCGGACGCAGCCGGAACCGCCTGCGTCGATCTGGCGGCCGGTGTGACCTTCCAGGGCAATCATGTCGACGCCAATGGCGGTCCGGCGCTGCATGTGGGCGGCGGTGCCGACCCGGTCGTGACGGGGAACCGGCTGGCGGCGACAGAGGCGCCGGCACTGCTGATCGACACCGGCGCGGTGGGTCAATTCCGGGATAACAGCATCGGCAGCGCCGACCGGCCGGGCATCGTCGTGGCCGGCGCCGCGCCGTTGATCGAATCGAACATGGTGGAAGGCACCGGGCTTGCCGGCATCGTCTATGACGAGGCCGCCGCCGGCCGGCTGGCGGGCAACACGATCCGACAGGCCGGCGCCTCCGGCATCGAGATCCGCGGCCAGTCGAATCCGGAGATCGCCGGCAACCGCATCGAGGCCTCCCGCCAGGCCGGCATCTTCGTCCATGACGACGGCCGCGGCCGTATCGACGGCAATACGGTCACCGGCAATGCCTTCTCCGGCGTGGTGATCGCCGATGGCAAGCCGACCCTGACCGGCAACACCATCACCGAGAATGTCGAACACGGAATCCTGGTGCTGTCCGGAGCCGGCGGGATCCTTCGATCGAACGTCATCGAGCGCAATGGCGGCTTCGGCCTCGCGCTGGAACAGGAGGTCGGGATATCGCAGGAGGACAATCAGCTGACCGACAATCGCGCGCCGCAGATCCGAACCGATGGCGTCGTCCAGCCGTTCCCGGACGATTCGGAGGAGGATTTCGAGGCCGCAGACGACAGTGAGCCGGGTGCCGCCGGCGGCCTGCCTGCGACGGCGGAATCGGCGCTTGGAGAAGGGACGGAGGAATGACACGCAGGAGCTTCGTGATCGGCCGCAGCCCTTACGCCGATGTCGTCCTCGCGGATACCAGCGTTGCCCGCCGGCATGCCGAACTGGTTGCGACATCCGATGGTCGCTTCCACCTTACCGATTGCGCCAGCCAGACCGGCACCTGGCGCTGTGCCGATGACGGCGGCAAGCCCGGCGATAAATGGGAATCCGTCCGGCAGGCTTTCGTGACCCTCGACGAACCGCTGCGCCTGGGTAAGCATCACTGCACGATCCAGTCGCTTCTCGGCGACCAGCTTGCGACTCCGGACGGTGGCGGGTCCGGCAAGGGGCGCTGGCGCAACGACGGCATGGCCGACACGCCAGAGGCGCCACGCGGCCGCGTCGAACGCGATCCGGAGACCGGCGAGATCGTGCAGAAGAGGCTGTAGGGCAAGATGGCCGATACCACCTTCAAGCCGGGCACCGCCGATATGGATGTCGTGCCGACGCGCCGGCGCCTGATCCCACACCCGGTGATCATCCTGGTCAGCCTCGTGCTGTCGATCGTGACGATTTGGATATTGCAACTGACGTTGCCGGATGCGGTCGCCGTGATCCTGCTGGACAGCGAACGGGCGACCTATCCGTTCACCGTGCAGAACACCATGTGGATCGTGTTCGGGGTCGGTTTCGGCGAGCTCTTCGTGCGCGCCCGGGCGGCGCTGGCGGAACGCGCACAGCTGCGCCGCGGCTATCTGCCGGAGGATGAGACGACCATCCTGCAAGGACCTGAACTGCGTCGCATCTATGCCCTGGCCCGCGCCAATTACGAGGCCGGCGGCCGGGAGGGTGGCTTCCTGCCACGGCTGATCCAAAGAGTGATCCTGCAGTTCCGGACCAGCCGCTCGATCGAGCAGGCCAACGCGTTGCTGAACTCCAGCCTGGAGCTCTATCTGCACGAGATCGACCTGCGGTACAGCATGGTGCGCTATGTGGTCTGGGCGATCCCGACCCTCGGTTTCATCGGCACGGTGATCGGCATCTCCCTGGCGCTGGCCTTTGCTGGCCAGGTCGATGTACAGGACCCGACCTTGCTGGCGGAGCTGACCAAGCGGCTGGCGGTGGCCTTCAACACCACACTGCTGGCGCTGGTGATGGCGGCGATCCTGGTGCTGATCCAGCACATCGTGCAGGCCCGCGAGGAAGGCGCGCTGAACGAGGTCGGCCAGTACTGCCTCGACAACCTCATCAACCGGCTCTACGAGGAGTGAGCCGGCGATGCTGGTCCGGCGCAACCGTACCCTGGATCTGCTGAGCATCTCGGCGCTGGATCTGTTCGCCTCGGCGCTGGGCGTATTCGTCTTGATGGCGGTCCTGCTGTTTCCGTTCTATCTGAAGCAGCCCTCGGTCCAGGCCGAGCTCGACGGCGCCCGGGCCCAGATGTCCGCCGCCGGCATGGCGCTGACCGAGGCGCAGCGGGCGGCCAGCGAGGCGGCCGAGGCGCTCGGTGCGACCGAAGCGCTTAATGCCCGGGCGGTCGATCAGCTTCAGCAGGCCGAGGCGTCCAAGGCGGAAGCCGAGCAGGCGCTTGCCGTAGCGGCGGCGCGTTCGCAAGAAATAGGCGACCTGACGGCATCGTTGAACGAGGAACTCGCCAGCATCGCGATCGCCGATCTGGACCTGGTTTTCGTGATGGACACCACCGGCAGCATGCGTCGCGAGATCGCCGATGTGCAGGCCAATCTTATGGGCATCGTGCGCGTACTGCATCGGCTGGCGCCAACGCTGAATGTCGGCTTCGTAGCGTTCAAGGACCGTGGCGAGGAATATGTCACCCGCGCCTTCCCGCTGAGTCCGATGAGCGGCGTCAATATGCCGCGCATCCAGGAATTCGTGGAGAGTCTGAGTGCGCGTGGCGGCGACGACTATCCGGAATCGGTCGGCGCCGCTCTACGGGAGGCGGTGGCGATGAATTGGCGCGACGTTGCCCAGGGCCGGATCATCGTGATCGGTGATGCCCCGGATCGGTCCGGGGAACTGCCGGGCATCTTCTCCCTCGCCAGGCAGTTCCAGGCCAGCGCGCCGTCCGACGACCTGCCGCGCGTGATCTCGGCGATCTTCACCCAGGACCGGCGACAGACCGGCCGGCAATTCTATCAGGATCTGGCCGAGGCGGGCGGCGGCGATTTTGTCGACCATCAGGGCCAGATGATCGAAAGCGTGCTGCTGTCGGTGCTTGATCCCGGCGGCGGGCGATAAGTGCGAGACGATGAGGCAATGATGGACAGCGATCTCGACCTGGAAAGCGGCTGGCGTCTGGACGGCGTGAATGGCTCCGGCCGGCCTGTCCGGCTGCTGATCGGCCAGACCCAGCTCGCCATGATCTATCTCGGAGTGACCATCGGCCGGCACCCGGCGCTGTGCGATCTGCTGGTCGACGATCCTTCGGTGTCGCGGCGGCATCTCAGGATCGGGCGCGGCGCGGGAGGGCTGTTCGTCGAGGATGTGCATTCCCTGAACGGCACATTCGTGGAGGACCGGCTGTTGCCGCCCTTCGAGCCGAACCCGTTGCAGGATGGCGACACGCTGACCGTCGGTCGCGTCACGCTGACGGTCTCGCGCCTCGGCGACGAGCTGCCGATCTGAGCGCCCGGGCCAGGATGACGCCGCCATGAAGCTGCCCAGCCGCGACGTCTCGATCTTCAGCATGTCGGCGCTCGACGTGCTGGCGATGGCGACCGGCACCTTCGTGCTGCTGGTCGTGATCCTGATGCCCTATTACCGAATGACCGTCGACGCCAATGCGGCGATGGACGACGTGCTGGCATCAACGGAGGCGCAGCAGGCAGAGGCCGAAGCACTGGCGCGCGCCGCCGCCGCCGATCAGGCCGCCACCGAGCAGAAGATTGCCGAGGCCGATGAAATCCTGCGGGCGGCGGCGGAACTGCGCGCTGCGGCCGTCAGCTTGCGCCAGGAGGCCGATGCCGCCGATGGGCGGGCCGGCAGCGACAGTCAGCGGATCGCGGAATTGAGGGCCCAGATCGATCAGCAGATCATCAAGGAGCTGGATCTGGTGTTCGTGATCGACACCACCGCCAGCATGACCGAGGTGATCCGGCAGCTTCGCGAATCCATGGCCGGCATCGTGCGCATCCTGGAACGGCTGGTGCCGTCGCTCAGGGTTGGTGTGGTGTCGTATCGCGACCGTGAACTTCCGGGCCGGGTCGTCGAGTCGATCCAGCTGACGCCAACCGACACCTCGCTGGACCGCATCCAGCGATTCGTCGGCGGCCTGCGCGCCTCGCGGGTCGGAGGCAGGACGGTGCACGAGGATGTCGACAAGGGGCTGGAGGAGGCGCTGAGCATGCGCTTTCGCCCGGACGCCAAGCTGACCATCATCGTGATCGGCGATGCCGCGGCGCATCGGCCGGAGCAGTCCTATACGCTGAGAATCGCCAATCGCTTCCACAACAGCGGTGCCCGGCGCACGATCTCGACCCTATTCGTGCCGACCCGCTCCTTTCTGGCGGGCGGCCGAGGTGGCCGCGAGTTCTTTCGGGAATTGGCACAGGCCGGCGGCGGCACCTTCAACCAGCACAGCGGCCAACTGATCGAGGGCGTGCTGCTCTCGGTGCTGGAGGAATGATCGCGGCCCAAATCGTCAGGTCCCGCCGCCCGACAATCCGACACTTTGCGCTGGACGGGGTTTGGTCCCGCCTGAAATGATGCCCTCAAGGCCGGACCGGCTCCAAGCGACGCCCATGCGGCGGATGACGGGGCGCGGGCGAAAGACCGGCATCGACAAGGAGGGATCCGTGAAAATCAACTCTGTAACGAGCATCGCGATGGCCGGGCTGTTCGCCCTGTCCAGCGCCGCGGCGGTCGCCGAGACGCCGAGCGACACGCTGGTGATGGCGCTGAAGATCGACGATATCATCACCCTGGACCCGGCAGAGGTCTTCGAGTTCTCCGGTGCCGAGTACGCCGCCCAGGTCTATGACCGGCTTATCGGCTATGACGTCAGCGACGTCAGCCAGATCCTGCCCGGCGTCGCCGAATCCTGGACCGTCTCCGATGACGGCCGTACCTTCACCTTCAAGATACGCGACGACATCACCTTTCATTCCGGCAACCGGCTGACTGCCGCCGATGCGGCTTTCTCGTTGCAGCGGGTGGTCAAGCTCGACCAGTCGCCGGCCTTCATCCTGACCCAGCTTGGCTGGAACGCGGACAATGCCGACCAGATGATCCGCGCGCTGGACGATACGACGCTGGAGTTCACCACCGACCAGGCCTACGCGCCGACTTTCGTCCTGTACCTGCTGACCGCCGGCGTTGGCTCGGTGGTCGACATGGAACTGGTGATGGAGCACGAGGTCGACGGCGATCTCGGCCATGACTGGCTGAAGACCAACTCCGCCGGATCCGGGCCGTTCGTCCTGAATGCGTGGAAGCCGAACGAATCCCTGGTGCTGGATCGCTTCGACGATTATTGGCGTGGTGCCGCGGGATTCCGCCGGGCCTTCATCCGTCATATTCCTGAATCCGCCACCCAGGCGCTGCTGCTGGAAAACGGCGACATCGATGTCGCGCGGAATCTGACGCCGGAGCAGATCGCCGGCATGTCTGACAATTCGGACATCCGGATCGAGCCGTCGCCGAAGGGGGCGATCTGGTATCTCGGCCTCAACACCAAGCGCGAGCCGTTCCAGAACGAGGACGTGCGCAACGCGCTGAAGTACCTGATCGACTACGAGACCATCCGGGACACCATCCTCGGCGGCCAGATGATCGTGCATCAGGCCTTCCTGCCACGCGGATTCCTGGGTGCGTTGGAGGAGACGCCCTACAGCTACGACCCGGCCAAGGCGCGTGAGCTGCTCGCGGCGGCCGGCTATGCCGACGGCTTCGAGATCACCATGGACACCCGGAACAACTTCCCGGCGATGGACATAGGCCAGGCGATCCAGGCGAGCTTCGCCGAGGCAGGGGTGGAACTGGAGATCATTCCGGGCGATGGCAGCCAGACGCTGACCAAGTACCGGGCCCGCAACCACGACATCTATATCGGGCGTTGGGGGCCGGATTATCAGGACCCGCATACCAACGCCGATACCTTCGCCAACAACCCGGACAATTCCGACGCCGCCGCATCGAAGCCGCTGGCCTGGCGCAATGCCTGGGAGATCCAGGAGATGTCCCAACAGACCCAGGCTGCCCTGCTGGAAACCGATCCGCAGGCGCGGGCGGAGATGTACCAGGCCCTGCAGCGCGAGCATCAGCAGGTCTCGCCCTTCGTCATCATGTTCCAGGAGACCGAGGTGATCGGCTCGCGCGCCAATCTCCAGGGCATGATCTGGGGGCCGAGCTTCGACGACAACCGCTATTGGCAGGCGTCGAAGAACTAGGGCGTTGAAGGCCATCGCCAAGGCGCGCGCGGCAGGGAGTTGGCTTCGCCCCTCCCTGCCGCGGCCGCTTTCGAATGCGGTCGGGATCGTCACGCAGATCGGGCTGACCCTGCTCGGACTGCTGCTGGTCACCTTCCTGATCGGGCGCGTGGTGCCGGTCGATCCGGTGCTAGCGGCGGTCGGCGACCGCGCGCCGGAGGCGGTCTACGAGAGGGTCCGCATCGAACTCGGCCTGGACCTGCCGCTGCATGAGCAATTCGTGCGCTATGTCGGCAAGGTGCTGACCGGCGATTTCGGCGAGTCGGTCCTGACCGCCCGCCCGGTGCTGGAGGATATCGCCCGGGTCTTTCCGGCCACTCTGGAACTGGCCACGGTCGGCGTGCTGCTCGGCATCCTGCTCGGCATTCCGGCCGGCGTGCTGGCGGCGGTCAATCAGGGGCGCTGGCCCGACCACCTGATCAGGATCTTCGGGCTGATCGGCTATTCGGTGCCGATCTTCTGGCTCGGCCTGATCGGGCTGCTGCTGTTCTATGCGCAATGGGGGCTGGTGGCCGGACCGGGCCGGCTGGACGTGTTCTATGACGGTCTGGTCGATCCGGTCACCGGACTGATCCTGGTCGACGCCCTGATCGCCGGAGAGATAGACATCTTCTGGAATGCCGTGAGCCATCTGGTGCTGCCGGCGGGCCTGCTGGGCTATTTCAGCCTCGCCTATATCAGCCGCATGACCCGCAGTTTCATGATCGACCAGCTGCGCCAGGAATACGTGACCACCGCGCGGGTCAAGGGCGTGGCGGAGTGGCGGGTGGTCTGGGTGCATGCGCTGGGCAACGTCCAGGTGCCGCTGATCACGGTGATCGCGCTCAGCTATGCCAATCTGCTCGAAGGCTCGGTGCTGACCGAGACCGTCTTCGCCTGGCCGGGGCTCGGCCAGTACATCACCAATTCGCTGCGCAAGGCCGATATGAACGCGGTGCTGGGCGGGACCGTCGTGGTCGGCGCCTGCTTCATCGCGCTCAACATGCTGTCGGATTTGCTGTACCGGCTTCTGGACCCGCGCTCGCGATGAGCGATGTCGCCGCCTCACGTGCCGGGCTCTCCGGCCTTCGCGACTGGCTGACGACCGACACGCCAAAATCGCGGCTGCAAGCGCGCTGCGGCCGCGCCTATCTTGGCTGGCGCGGCCTGTTGCGCAACCCGCTCGCCATGGTCGGTTTGGGGATTGTCCTCGCGCTTCTGGTCGCGGCTGCCCTGGCGCCGATACTCACGGATTATTCGCCTTACGCGCAGGAACTGCGCCAGCGTCTGCGGCCGCCCGACGCCGCCCACTGGCTGGGCACCGACGAACTGGGTCGCGACATCTTCAGCCGGGTGCTGCACGGCGCCAGGTTGACGCTGTACATCGTGGCCCTGGTAGCGGTGATCGCCGCGCCGGTCGGGCTGTTGATTGGAACGGTGGCCGGCTATGTCGGCGGTTGGGTCGATTCGATGCTGATGCGGCTGACCGACATCTTCCTTGCCTTCCCCAGGCTGATCCTGGCGCTCGCCTTTGTCGCCGCGCTGGGCCCCGGCATCGAAAATGCGGTTCTGGCGATCGCGATTACCGCCTGGCCGCCCTATGCCCGGATCGCACGCGCCGAGACGCTGACCATCCGGCATTCCGATTTCATCGCCGCAGTTCGGCTGCAAGGTGCCTCACAGACGAGGATCATCGCGCGCCACATCGTGCCGCTCTGCGTCTCCTCGGTGATCATCCGGGTTACGCTGGACATGGCCGGGATCATCCTCACCGCCGCCGGGCTCGGCTTCCTCGGCCTCGGTGCCCAGCCGCCGCTGCCGGAATGGGGGGCGATGGTGTCCAGCGGCCGGCAATTCCTGCTCGACCAATGGTGGGTCGCCACCATGCCGGGGATCGCCATATTCATCGTCTGCCTCGGCTTCAACCTGCTCGGTGACGGGTTGCGCGACGTGCTCGACCCGAAGCACGGCGGATGAGCGAGGCGCTGCTCTCGGTCGACGACCTGCGGGTCGACTTCGAAACCAGCCGCGGCATGGTCCAGGCAGTGCGTGGTGTCTCGTTTTCACTCGGCCGCGAGAAACTCGGCATCGTCGGAGAATCCGGATCCGGCAAATCGGTGACCGGGCGGGCGGTGCTGGGCCTGGTGCCGCCGCCGGGCCGGGTTGCGGCCCGGTCGATCCGCTTCGACGGCACCGAGCTGACGACGCTGTCTGCCAAGGCGATGCGGCAGATCCGCGGCGAGCGCATCTCGATGGTGATGCAGGATCCGAAATTCTCGCTTAATCCGGTGATGCGCGTCGGCCAGCAGATCAGCGAGGCCTATAGGGTGCACACCCGCGCCTCGGCATCGGAATGCCGCAGACAGGCGCTCGAGATGCTGGAGGCAGTGCGGATCCGCGATCCGGAGCGTGTCTATCGGCTGTACCCCCACGAGGTTTCCGGCGGCATGGGCCAGCGCATCATGATCGCCATGATGCTGATCCCCGATCCCGATCTGCTGATCGCCGACGAGCCGACCTCGGCCCTGGACGTGACGGTGCAGATGCAGGTGCTGGCGATCGTCGACGATCTGGTCAGTCAGCGCGGCATGGGGCTGATGTTCATCAGCCACGACCTCAACCTGGTGGCCAGCTTCTGCGACCGGGTGCTGATCATGTATGCCGGGCAGATCGTCGAGGACCTCCGGGCCAACGAGCTGCATGCGGCCCAGCACCCCTATACCCGCGGCCTGCTGGAGAGCCTGCCCCGGGTCAATGACGATCGGCCGGAATTGCCGACCCTGACCCGCGATCCGGCCTGGCTCGAACCGTCGGCACGGCCATGATCCGGGTCCGCGACCTCGATGTCGTCTTCGGCGAGCGGAACGCCGCGATCCACGCGGTGCGCGGCGTCGATTTCGACGTCGCCGAGGGTGAGAGTTTCGGGCTGGTCGGCGAGTCCGGTTCCGGAAAATCGACAGTGCTGCGCGCCCTGATTGGGTTCAACCACGATTGGACCGGCGAGATCACCATTGCCGGCCGGCCCCAGACCGGCAAGCGCGACAAGGCCTTCTACCGGACCTGCCAGATGGTGTTCCAGGACCCCTATGGCTCGCTGCACCCCCGATACACGGTGGACCGCATCCTGTCGGAGCCGATCGAGATCCACCGGCTGGGGGAGTCCGAGCGGCGCATCGACCAGGTGCTGCGCGATGTCGGGCTCGGTCCGGAATTCCGCTTCCGCTTTCCACACCAGTTATCCGGCGGCCAGCGCCAGCGGGTCGCCGTTGCGCGGGCACTGGTGTTGGAGCCGAACATCCTCCTGCTCGATGAGCCGACCTCGGCCCTCGACGTCTCGGTGCAGGCGGAAATCCTGAACCTGCTGCGCCGGCTGCGCCGCGAGCGCGGCCTGACCTATGTGCTGGTGACCCACAACCTCGCGGTCGTCGCATATATGTGCGAACGCATCGCGGTGATGAACCACGGACGCTTCATCGAGGAGCTGACCGTGGAACGTCTGCGCGCCGGCCAGCCGGAACAGGACTACACGCGCCAGCTCCTGTCCGCCAGCCAGGGCTATGACCGTGCCGCGGTAGAGGGTTACCGGACCTTCTGAGTCCCTTTGTTGCGGCCGCTCCGATCTCGCCTGTGTTGATTGCTGACAGCGTCGGATTGATGTGGCCGGACAAGAGCCCCATGCATGTCGTCCATCAGAGTTAAGGGTAATTAAGCTTTCTGACCTAACGTCTCGGTCTTCGATTGCCGATGCGATTGTCAGGGCCGGTCACGAGATGCGGATTCTGCTTGTGGAGAATGATCCGGACTCTGCGGCGTCAGTCAAAGCCATGCTGCAGGGCGTTGCCGCTGACTTGGTTTGGAGCGAGTCGGGGGAAACCGCGGTCGATCTGGCACAGGCCGAGAAATTCGATCTCATCCTTCTTGACCTGATGCTGCCCGATGTCGACGGCTATGACGTGGTCCGGCGGCTGCGGTCTGCCGAAATCGATACACCGTTCCTGATCCTGTCGGGACTGATTGACCGCGACAGCCAATTCGCGGCAATGACGTTTGGCGTCAGCGACTATCTCGTCAAGCCGTTCTCACGCGATGAGCTGATCGAAAGCATTCGATCGGTCGTTGGCCGTGCGGATGGCGGTAGCGGCCTGACCGTGGACGAGATCCCCGCCCTGAAGCATTGGCAGCATACCGATGGTCAAGAACGGCGTCGCTTGCGGAGGCTGAAGACGCTTCGATCGGCTCGCATTGACTACGGCGACGGAATCCCGTGCCGGGTCATCAACATGTCGCACGCCGGCGCCGGGCTTCGCCTCATGGACAAGACAGAGAGGATACCGCGCAGCTTCATGCTGATGCTGGAGAGCGGAGAACATCACCTTTGCCGCGTTGTCTGGCGCGATGGTGACCGCATGGGCGTCAAGTTCATCGACAGCCACCCGTAGCCGCTCGCCGATATCGCCGTCGGCGCCGTTATTCCGATCATCGGGCGCCGAAGTGGCGGCCGAAAGCGCCGCTCAGGCCGGGCGCTTGAGAAGCTCGCGGAACTGGGCCCGGGCCTTGGCGACCTTTGGCGCGACGATGGCGGCGCAATAGGGCTGCGCCGGGTTGTTGGCGAAATAGTCCTGGTGGTAGTCCTCGCCCGGCCAGAAGGTCTCCGCGGCGGTCACTTCGGTCACGATGCGGCCGCCCCACAGCGCGGCGGCGCGCTCCATCGCGGCCCGGGCGGCGGTCTCCTGCTCCGGCGAATGGAAATAGATCGCCGAGCGGTACTGGGTGCCGATATCGTTGCCCTGGCGGTTGAGTTGGGTCGGATCGTGGATGGTGAAGAACACGTCCAGCAACTGGTCATAGGTGATGACCGCCGGGTCGAAGGTGATCTGCACGATCTCCGCATGGCCGGTGTCGCCACCGCAGACCTGCCGGTAGGTCGGGTTGTCGACATGGCCGCCCATATAGCCGGAAACCACCTTGTCGATCCCGGCCAGATCCACATAGACCGCCTCCAGGCACCAGAAGCACCCGCCGGCCAGGGTGGCGATGTCGCGCTCTGCCATGATGTTCCGCTCCCAAGTCATGCGGCCGGAGCATAGCGCCGAAGGCGCACCGGCCAAAGATCGCAGATCGTAACAATCACTTGAAGACATCCGGTCCGGGCCGGGTGCCGAAGGCCGCATCAGATCGGCACGAAGCCGCTCGGGATCGCCCTTATTGCATTGTTAAGGCGCACAGCCTTAAGTGCATGTCGTTACCCCTTTTATTTCCGCAATCGGACGGACCTCCATGATAGGACCGGCGCAGCTTGCGACACTGCGGCAAGCGGGGCTTGTGCCGCCCGGCAAATACCTGGCCGCGTTGCACCGAGTTCGCGACGGCGCCTTCTGGGCGCGGTGGGCGGTGCGGGCCTTGCTGGCGCTGGGCGTGGCGCATCTGCTGGCCGGAATCGTCTTCTTCTTTGCGTATAACTGGGCCGATATGCCGGCGATGGCCAAGTTTGCCGTCGTCGAAGCGGGCATTCTCATCTGTGTCGCCGGAGCCTGGATCGTCCGTATCGACCGGCCGGTCGGGCAATCGCTTCTGATCGGCGCGACGGTGCTGACCGGTGTCCTCCTGGCGGTAATCGGGCAGGTCTATCAGACCGGTGCCGACGCCTATGAATTGTTCCTGGCCTGGACGCTCCTCGTCCTGCCCTGGGTGCTGGCATCGCGCAGCGCCGCCCATTGGCTGGTCTGGCTGGTGGTCGCCTGCTTCGCAGCCGGGCTGTTCGCCGGACAGGCCCTGGTGCCGATGGGCCTGCTGCGGCGGGAAGAGGTCGCCCTGCCGCCGGCCCTGCTGCTGATCTTGGCGCTGGCGGCTCGCGAAGTCGCGGTCACCAAGGGCGCCGGCTGGCTGTCGGTTCAGTGGACGCGTCAACTCGTGCTCTTCGCAGCCCTGACTGCGCTCTATCTCACGGCCTTCGGGTATGTCTTCGACTGGCATGACGAGGCGCTTGGCACGGCGATCTTCATCCTGGCGATCGTCGGTGGCGCCTATTCCTATTGCAGGCTCCGCGCCAGTTTCGCGGCGCTGACCCAGGTGGTCGGCTTTGCCGGATTGTTCGCCATGGCAGTCGGCGTGCGGCTGATCGATGCGCTGATCGACATAGATTTCAGCGATCTGGGCCGCTCGCTGTTCGGGCTTGGCCTCGTCATCATATGGCTGGTCGCGGTGACCGGATCGGTTGGGCTGATCTTGCCGGCGGTTCGGCATCGCCTGCCAGAGGGCCGGGGATGATCGAACTCCAGGATCTCTGCGCCGAATTCGGCATCGACGAGGAGGCGGCAGCCGAGGCTTTGGATTCGCCTGGAAACGGGGCCGCTCCGCCCTGGTATGTCCGCGCCTTTCTGGCCTTGGGCGCCTGGATCACGGCCATCGCCATCGTCCTGTTCTTCGGCGTCTTCATCGGCCTGGTCCTCGACGGCAGTGAGGCGTTCGACGGCGTCCTGACGGTGCTGGGCATCGGCTGTTTCGCATTGGGCGTGAGCATGCTCGCCAAAGCGCCCGGAGGCGAATTCCGCACATCCTTCGTGACCGCCCTTGCCGCCGCCGGCGCCGCGATGACGGCGGCGGGCATCGGCATCATGACGGAGGACGTTTGGACCGCGGCGATCGCCGCCGTGATCCTTGCCGGCCTGGTCGTCGCCTGGGTCCCGGGGGTGATCCTGCAATTGCTGGTCTCCGGACTGGCGGTGGCGCTGATCGCGATCGCCCTAGTGGTCGACCAGGTGCCGTATTATCTCGACGTGGCTGCGGTCATGATGCTCGCTGGCGTGCTGCTCTGGTGCCGGCCGCCGCGGCTCGACATGCGGGCGACCGCCTTCGCGCTGCTCATGGCGCCGCCAGCACTGTCGATCTTCACCCGATTCGAGAGCTGGACGGATCTGGCGGTCGGCGGATGGGGCGCCCGCGCCGTCCATATCGGCCTGTTCGCATGGCTGATCTCGATCCTCTGGCAGCGGATGCCGGAGCGTCCTGCCCGCCTGGAGCTCACCATCTTCGCCGCCGCGGCGATCGCGGTCTGCCTTCTGCTGCCGCCGGGCGGCAGCGGCGCCCTGGTCATCCTGACCCTGGCATTCGTCCTGGGGTCCAGACCGTTGGCGCTGATGGGCGTGCTGCTGCAATCCTATTTCTTCTGGCAGTTCTATTACGATCTCGACATCAGCCTGTTGAACAAATCGCTGCTGCTGACAGTGGTCGGCGCCGTGATCCTGGCCTGCTGGTGGCTGGTGGCCGGCCGCAAATCGTTGAGGTCGGACACATGAGTCGCTGGCGTTCGGCGTTGGTTGCCCTGGGGGCGGTGTTCGTTCTCGGCATGTCCAATCTGACGATCCTCGGCAAGCAGCGCATCCTGGACGAAGGGCGGCCGGTGCTGCTCCGCCTTGCCCCGGTCGATCCGCGCTCGCTGATGCAGGGCGATTTCATGCGCCTGCGTTACGATCCGGCGGCCTATCCGGACCGGGAGATCGTCGAGTCGCTACCCTGGCGCGGCACCGTCGTGCTGGCCCTGGATGCCGATGGTGTCGGCCGCTTCGCCCGCCTGGACGACGGTTCCTCACTGCGGGCCGGTGAAATCCGGCTGGCCTACAAGCTGCGCGGCCGCGGCGGCGCCATGCGCTACGGCGCCGACTCGTTCTTCTTCCAGGAAGGCGAGGCGGACCGCTATGGCGAGGCCGACTACGGCGTGCTGCGGGTCGACGACGATGGCAACAGCGTCCTGGCCGGCCTGGCCGACGAGGCCCATGAGGTCATCCGGGCCGACTGAACATCCGGCCGCCGACCGGCCTCCCAAAAAGTTCATTTCGCTTATGCCTCCCGACGACGGAATATTCCGGTGCCGGTGCGTGTCTCACCGGGAAAGGGAGGACATCATGGCATCGTATTTCGACCAGACCCGCCGGCTCGCGTTCGGCATGGCGCTCACCCTGATCTCGGCAGTGCTCGCCGCCGCCGCATCGGCCCAGGACGTCCGCCGCGAGATCACCAACATCTCCGGCGACCTGTACCGCTTCCAGAACAACTTCCATTATTCGGTCTTTCTGGTGACAGGCGACGGCATCATCGCCACCGACCCGATCAACGCCGAGGCGGCGGAATGGCTCAAGGCCGAGCTGGCCAGCCGGTTCGACCAGCCGGTCCGCTACCTGATCTACAGCCACGACCACGCGGACCATAGCTCCGGCGGCGAGGTGTTCGCCGACACCGCCATCGTCGTCGCCCATGAGAACGCCAAAGCGGTCATCCTCGGCGAGGGCCGTCCGACGGCCGTGCCGGGCGTCACCTTTCGCGACTCGATGACCATCGAGCTCGGCGGCAAGACGGTCGAACTCGACTATGTCGGCAAGAACCACTCTGACAATTCCATCGTCATGACGTTCCCTGGGGAGCGCACGCTATTCGCTGTCGATTTCATTCCAGTCCGCACCCTGGCATTCCGGGATTTCGGCGATGCCTACATCCCGGAGTGGATCGAATCGCTGAAGGTGGTCGAGGGCATGGATTTCGACATCCTGGCCCCGGGCCATGGCCCGCTGGGAACACCGGCCGACGTGACCGCCTTTCGCGGCTACATGGAAGACCTTCGCGCCGAAGTGCTGGCGCACCTCCGCGCCGGGCGCACTCTGGAAGAGACCCAGCAGGCGGTCACCCTGGACGCTTACCAGGATTGGGGCCAGTACGAGCAGTGGCTGCCGCTCAACGTGGCCGGCATGTATCAGCGCCTGGCGCTGAACCGGCGGGGAAACTGATTCCGGTCACTCGCACGATGTCGTTGAGAAGAAGCCGTCGGGTTTCTCGAACAGCGTCGAGGCCGTGAAGAGGGTTCCGACCGCGTGGCCGGCGCCGCGTGCGCAGATCGTGTAGAACCCGCAGAACTCGGCGCGATCCGAGCGCCAATGTGTCCAGTTGGACGCATCGTGGCGGGTACACTTCGTCTCTTCGCTGACGGTGCCGATCGGCGCGCCGAGGCTTGCTGCCATCCCGGCGACCGCCGCCATCTGCCGACCGTTCTGCGTGAAATAGGCGGCGTCGTCATACCCCCACCAATCCCAGCACCCCTTCGGATTGCCGCCAAAGGGATCAAGCAGAGGTGAGGGGATTGCCTGCGCCTGCGGATAGAGCACCACGATGTCATTGGCCTCCGCCACCGCGTTGTAGCCGCTCGTGCGGGCGAAGAGATCGTCGATCTGGTCCGGCGTCTGCTCGCAACCGTGGAAGACGATGTGCAGCCGACAGGTCTCGCCACGCTCACAGGCTTCGGGAATATAGACGAAGCCGCTTTCATCCATGCCGTGCGTCTCGGGGTTGGCCAGGAAGACGTCTTGTGCGAATGGACGCAGGCGGAAGGCTTCCGGCGCTCGTGACGCTGCCAGATCGCCATACAGCCAGGACAGAATGTCCTCCGCCTGATCGATTCCGCAATCGTTGATGAAGGGTGGCTGGGTCGTGGCGCAGGGGTTCGGCGCCCCCAATGCAAGCAAGGCATGGCCGGCGGGCACGGTGTCCTCATAGCGGACATCCGCCGCCGCGACGCCCGCAGCGAGGTAGAAGTCCCGGGCCGACTCCATGACCGGCGATGCGACCGTCCCGTCCTCGGTTCCGCTGAACAGATAGACCCGGTCGCCTTCGAGGCCGCTTAGAGGGTCGATCCAACCGTCCGTCGCAAAGCCGTTCGCGTCCGCAAGCAGTGCAGTCTCGTCGGGCTCGCCGGCCGTTGTCCGCATGCAGCGATTGAGCGCGAAGAACACCGAGTTGCGTGCGCAGTAGTAGGGTCCGCCGGCAACGATGCCGGCCCCGGCGATACCCTCGGAAAACGCCACATGGAGCTGAATGGCCATATTGGCCCCGCTGGACAGGCCGGACACGGTGGTCGCGTCCTGGTCGAGGGTCAGTTCCGGTAGCGGCTGGGCCAGCGCGCCACCGGCGCCGGCGAGTGTGAGGGTGAGAATGGACACCCGGAAGAATGATCTGCGCATCAGAGGTCCCCACCGCAGCGCACCAATGCAAGATGCGCCGCACTATCATGGACGGGCGACCGCAAGCATTGCGCTGGCGCAATTTGGTGCGGTCGCAACCTGACGCGCCGATCAGCTGTTAAGGTGTGGCGCCAGGTGTGTGCGGGCGCGGCAAAGGAGGTGTCGCTTGGGGCGGGCTCCATCGGGCCAGTTTTGCCTATGGGCCGATGACCAGATCCGCGCAACGGTCGCCCAGCATCATGGCCGGCGCATTGGTGTTTCCGGCGTTGATGTTTGGGACCGCGGCCATGTCGCAGACCCTGAGACCCTCGATCCCACGTACGCGCATCTTGGCGTCGAGGACGGACATCGGATCGCCGTCCGGGCCCATGCGGGCGCTGCCGGCAGGGTGATAGTTGGTCTTGACGAACCGCTTGCAATGGGCGGCCAGGGCCTCGGCGCTCGTGTCATCGGGCGGTGGGATGGCGACGGAACTGATTCGATCGGCGATCGGCTTCTGCTGGAAGGCGCGCAAGAAGAAGCGCTGCCCTTCGATCATCTCCCGCATATCGGCTTCGTCTTTCAGCAGATTTGGCGAGACCAACGGCATTGCCGCGGGGTCGCCCGAAGCGAGACGAACTTCGCCACGCGACCGCGGTTTGACGACAACCGTCGTCACCGTGACACCGTAGCCATCCTTGACGAGGCCGAGCGTGTCGCGGTCGAGATAGACGATCGGCACGCAGAACGCCTGGATCGTCGGCACCCCATCCGGATCGGTCGGATTGACGAATGCGCCCGCCTCGACGCCCGCCGAGGTGACGGGTCCGGATCCGAACAGCTTGAACTGGATGCCGTTGCGCAGCATCCGCCAGCCGTCGCCCTGCTTGTAATACCCATATGGCCCATTGGCGCTCGCGGTGATCGGCACCTCCGGGTGATCGACCAGGTTCTGCCCGACCCCTGGCAGATCGACGACGCAGTCGATCCCATGCTCGGCCAAGTGGTCCGGCGGGCCAATGCCGGACAGCATCAGGATCTTCGGCGTCACCAGGGCGCCTGCCGAAACGATGATCTCACCATCCGCGTGGACTCGCCGCCGTGATCCGCCCTTGCCCTTGTAGTCGACACCGATCGCCTTGCCGTTCTCGACGATGATGCGCTCCACGGCCGCGTGCAGCCGCACGGTCAGTTTCGGATTGTTCTCCTGCGGCGCCACATAGGCATAGGCGGCCGAGCTGCGTTTTCCGCTTCGGTTCATGAACTGATAGAACCCGACGCCGCGCTGGTTCTGCCCGTTGAAGTCCGGATTGAACGGCTCTCCGAGTGCCTGGACCGATTGCACGAACCAGCGAGAGACCTCATTTACATGCCCCGGGTCGGAGACGAGGAGCGGGCCGTCGACGCCGTGCAGCTCGTTGTTGAGGCGGTTGTTGCCCTCCATCCGTCGGAAATGGGGGAGCACGTCGTCCCATCCCCAGCCGATCCGGTCATTGTTGCCGCGAAGCAACTCGTCCCACTCGTCGTAATCGGACGGGCGTCCGCGCATGTAGACCTGTGCATTCACCGACGAGCCGCCACCCAGGACATTGCCTTGCGGAATATCATGGACGCGTCCGTCCAGATGCTCTTGCGGAACCGTCTTGTGATACCGCATGAACTTCGAGCCGTTGATCATCTTGAAAATGCCCGGCGGCATATCAAGCAGCGGATGGCGGTGCGAATGGCCCGCCTCCAGCAACAGCACGCGCGCATGGCCGTCGCTTGCCAGGCGCGCGGCAGCGACACAGCCCGCCGAGCCTCCGCCAATGACGATATGGTCGAACTCCTCGGTCATCGATCGTCCAGCTCAAAGGTGACGCGGACATACTCCCAGGCTGCATTCAGGTGACGCAGCAGGGCCTCTTCGGCCGCCACGGGGTCGCGATCCAGAATGCCGTTCAGGATCGCTTCGTGCGCGCGGTAGTTGCTCAGGTTGCGCTCGGGCGATCGCAGCATCCTTTCCCAATGCGGCGCCAGCCAGGATGTGTAGCCTTCATGTATCGCCGGGAAGATCGGGTTGCGGGGGATCCGATACAGCACGCCATGAAATGCGGTATCGGTTTCATAGAACGCGGCGGAATCGTTGATCGCCGCCTTGTTCGCGGCGAGGGCCGCCTTCAGATCCTGAATGTCTTCCTTTTGCGCGGAAACGGCCGCATCGCGGACCAGCGCGCGCTCCATGAACACGCGGCTATCATAGAGGTTCTTGACGCCATTGGAGTCATTCAGAAGATGGCGAACAATTCCGCCGACCGCGTGCAATGCCGTTTCATAGTCCGGCTTTCTGACCACCGGGCGGAAGCGCGGTTTGCTCTCGATCAGCCCTCGGTTGGACAGGGCTGTGATCGCCTCCCGCACCACGGTCCTGCTGGTCCCGAACTGTTCCATCAGCTCGCGTTCGGCCGGTAGCGGCGCTTTGTCTTCCAGCCGGCCGGACATGATCTGAGCCTCGATGGACCGAACGATCACATCGGCCGCGCGTTCCTTGATCGGACCATTGTCTGCCGGGGTCATGCCTTTGCCTGCGGGTTGGCTCATATTGTCTCTCGCGTCATTTCGAAAGAGCGGCTTTCACGGCGTTCATCGTCGGACCCGCGGATGCCGGTCACGACATCGCTCGGGGTTCGACCCCACCCGCATCTGGCTTTTTCGTACGATAAAAAATATTCCAATTCAAACCAAAACAGGAAAAATCGGAGAAATCTTGCTGAATTTCCCCGTTTCTGAATTCATAATTGACAGGACCCACAAGAGAGGGATATTCAAAAGTATGTTTGGTCAGACCAAAGGAAGGGCGAAATGCCGGATCTGAACATCTCTGATGGCGACGTCGCCCATGCGGGCATGTACATCGACGGTGCATGGCGTATGGGGGAAAAAGGCCCGAGGATCGAGGTTGAGAACCCGGCAAACGAGCGCGTCATCGCGACGATCCCCGAAGGCACGGCCCAAGACGCACAAGACGCGTTGGAAGCCGCCCGGCGCGCACAACCCGCCTGGGCCGCGTTGCCTGCGATCCAACGTGGGCGGCTGGTTGACCGGTTGGCGCAGGAGGTGGAGGCCAACACCGAGCGCTTCGCGCGCATTGTGACCGCAGAGCAAGGGAAACCTCTGGAGCAGGCGCAGGGCGAGATCGGCGCTGCGGTGACCTTTCTTCGCTATGCCGCGGAGAATGCGCGGCGGATCGAAGGCGACATCATGCCCTCGGACAATCCCAACGAGGAAATCCACATCCGCCGCCATCCCTACGGCGTGGTGGTCGGTTTGACCGCGTGGAACTACCCCGCGGCACTTGCTGCCCGAAAGCTCGGCCCGGCTTTGGTCGCCGGCAATACCTTCGTCCTGCTCGCCCATGACATTACCCCGCTGTCGGGGCTGGAGCTTGCGCGACTTGCGGATCAGATCGGTTTCCCGAAAGGCGTGTTCAATGTCGTCACAGGCCGCGGCCGTGTCGTCGGACAAGCCATGGTCGAAAGCCCTTTGTCGGGGCTTGTGACCATGACGGGGAGCACGCGCGCCGGCCGGGAGATCTTCAGGGCGGGTGCCGAGGGTCTCAGGGTCTTGCGGTTGGAGTTGGGTGGAAAAGCACCCTTCATCGTTATGGAGGACGCCGATATCGGCGCGGCGGTGACCGCTGCCGTGACGTCGCGCTATACCAATTGTGGGCAGATCTGCACGTGCAACGAGCGGATGTACCTGCACGATGCGATCGCGGACGAGTTTCTGGACAAGTTCATCGCGGCATCCGCTGCTTTGACGATCGGCGACCCCTTGGAGAACCCGGATATGGGGCCCAAGGTCAGCGGCGTCGAAGTCGACAAGGTCGCGCAGGTCGTCAAACGCAGCGTTGACGCCGGGGCCGAGGTTCTGTTGCCTGGCGGACCGTTGTCGGGCGGGGCCTACGACAAGGGCCATTGGTACGCACCTACAGTCCTGGAGGTGTCCGACAGCAGCTTGCCGGTGGTGCAGGAAGAGGTGTTCGGGCCCGTCGTACCGGCAATGCGTGTCGGCAGCTTCGAGCAAGCCATCGCATCGGCGAATGACACCGAATACGGCCTTTCGGCCTACGTATTCACCAAGGATGTCAAGCGCCTGATGCGGGTGCCGACCGAGCTGAAATTCGGCGAGATCTACATCAACCGGGCCAATGGCGAACAGGTTCAGGGATTTCATACCGGCTGGGGCCAATCCGGCCTGGGCGGCGAAGACGGCAGATACGGATTCGACGGGTATCTGCGCAAGCAGACCACCTATTTCAATTGGGGCTAACCCAAGATCGCGGCCGGGACGAGCCCTGTCGCTCCCAACAGGAGGAATGATATGAAACGTAGAACCATGCTTGGAAACGTTGCCGCGCTTGGCTTTGGGCTGGTCTCGGTCGCGACGCTTGCGCAGGCTCAGGATTTGCCGCCGCTGGCCCAGAAAGACATCTACACGGTCGGGTTCGCGCAGATGGAATCGAACAACCCCTGGCGCATCGCCGAAACACGATCATTCCACGAAACCGCCGAAAGCTGCGGCTGGAATCTGATCGCCACCGACGCGGCAGGATCCGCCGCCAAGCAGGTTGCCGACGTGGACAGCATGATCGCGCAGGGGATCGACGTCCTGTTCCTGCCGCCGCGCGAGGAGAAGCCGCTTCTGCCCGCCGTCATGAAGGCGCGTGCCGCCGGCATTCCGACCTTCCTGGTCGACCGCTCGGTGGATGAAGCCGTAGCTCGGCCGGGCGAGCATTTCGTCGCCTTCCTCGGTTCGGACTTCATCGACCAGGGGCGTCGGGTCGCCGAATGGACTCTGGCGAACTTCGAAGGCGACCAGGGCATCATCGTCGAGTTGGAGGGCACGACCGGGTCCTCGCCCGCCAACGACCGCCGCCAGGGCTTTGACGACGTCATGGCGCAGCACGACAACATGACGATCGTCGCCTCGCAGACCGGTGACTTCGCCCGGGACCTGGGCCGTCAGGTCATGGAGACTTTGCTTCAGGCACATCCGGACGTGAACATCGTCTATGCCCACAATGACGAAATGGCGATCGGCGCCATTCAGGCATTGGAACTGGCGGGCCGCACACCGGGCGAAGACGTGCTGGTGGTGTCGATCGACGGCACCCGGGACGCATTGCAGGCCATCATCGACGGCAAGATGGGCGTAACGGTCGAGAGCTCGCCGTTCTTCGGTCCGCTCGCCTGCGATGTCATGAAGCGTTACGCAGCCGGTGAAACCATCGAGCCGTGGGTGCAGGTCGAGGATCGCATCTTCACGATCGAGAATGCCGCCGAAAACATCGACGGCGCCTACTAAGACCTCCGTGTTGGTTGGGGGCCACAGTCGTGGCCCCCTTCCGATCGTGCGCTAGAACTTCTGAGTAGAGTGGGATTCAGATTTGAAGTCGATTGGACTTCAAATCATCCCGCTCTAGGGGGCGCAATGCAGCCGCTTGTTACCTTGCACGGGATCGACAAGGCGTTTTCGGGCGTTCCCGCGTTGCGATCCGCCGAACTGGAGCTTCTTCCCGGCGAGGTTCATGGCCTGATCGGCCAAAACGGCGCTGGCAAGTCGACCTTGATCAAGGTGTTGACCGGCGTCTACCGCCGAGATGCCGGCGATGTCCGGTTCGACGGCGAGGACAGTGCCGTATCAAGCCCACGCGAGGCGCAGGAAGCCGGCATCGCCACGATCTATCAGGAACTGAACCTGGTCCCCCTGCGCAGCGTCACCGAGAACGTGATGATGGGGTACGAGCCCAAGCGCATGGGCGTTCTGATCGACTGGGCCGAGGCCCACCGGCGCACCCGCGAGATCCTGTTCCGCTTTGGCATCGAGATTGACGTCAAAGTCCCGCTTGGCAGGTATTCGACGGCGATCCAGCAGCTTGTCGCGATTGCCCGAGCCGTATCTCTCGACGCCAAGCTGGTCATCATGGACGAGCCGACCTCGTCGCTGGATGCCAACGAAGTTAAGACCCTGTTCGGTGTCGTGCGCGGTCTGAAGGAGGCGGGTGTTTCGGTTCTCTATGTGTCGCATTTCCTGGATGAGCTGTTCGAAGTCTGCGACCGCGTCACCACCATGCGCGATGGTCAGACGGTCAGCGTGCGCAACATCGCCGAGACCTCCAAGCTGGAACTGATCGCGGACATGTTGGGCCGCAACATCGACGACATCCAGGCCGCCGGGATGACGGACCTTGGCGGCGGGACGAAGCAGCTTGGCGATATTCTGTTGTCCGCCAAGGGAGTCTCGACCGGAAACCGCCTGCGCGAGATCAATCTGAAGGTGCATCGCGGAGAGATCGTCGGACTTGGCGGATTGCTGGGATCCGGACGGACGGAAGCCGCACGCGCCCTGTTTGGCGTGGACGCCCTGACAAAGGGCGAGGTGGACTTCGACGGCACCGGATCCGAACCTGCGAACCCTGCCGCCGCGATCGCCTCGGGCATCGGGTTTCTGACGGAAGACCGCAAGGCCGAAGGCATCATCCCGGACATGTCGGTGCGGGAAAACATAACGCTCGCCCTTTTGCCCAAGCTGACCCGCAATGCCCAGATCGACCGCAAACGCGAACATGATCTGGTCGCGCATTACATCACGTCGCTGGGCATCAAGACCGCCGACATGGATCAGCCAATCCGCGAGCTGTCCGGCGGCAACCAGCAGAAGGTTCTGCTGGCCCGTTGGCTGGCGACCGAGCCCGAACTCCTGATCCTGGACGAACCCACGCGCGGGGTCGATGTCGGTGCCAAACTGGAGATCCAGGCGATCATCCGGGACTATGTCGACAAGGGATTTGGCGTCGTCCTGATTAGCTCGGAATTCGAAGAACTGGTCGAGGGCGCGGATCGCATTGTTGTCCTGCAGGACGGCTATTCGGTCACCGAATTGCAGAACCCGGGGATCACCGAGAACGCCCTTGTCAAGGCGATCGCGCACCACCACGAGCAGCGGGTGACGGCATGACCATCACGCCGACTTCCGAAACGAAGACGGGCGTGGCCATGCCAATGCGCGCCGACAGCCTCAGAAGGCTGCGCCACCATGGCGGGATCGTCGCGTTGATCGTCATCCTGTTGTTCAATGCGGCCTTCACGCCCAATTTCCTGCAGCTTCAGACCTTGTTCGTGAATATCTCACAGGTCGCCACGATCGCGATCGTGGCGATGGGCATGACGATGGTGATCGCGACCGGCGGGATCGACCTTTCGGTCGGGGCGGTCATGGCCCTGGCGGGGGCATTGGCGCCGCTGATCTTCCTGTCGCCGTTCGGGATCGAATACCCCGTACTGGGCCTGATTGCGGCATTCACGCTGCCGCTGGTCGCGGCGACTCTCTGCGGGGCTTTCAACGGCGCCATGGTGAGCATTCTCAGAGTCCAGCCGATCATCGCGACGTTGATCCTGTTCATTTCGGGCCGCGGTATCGCCCAGGTTTTGACCAACGGCAATCTGCAGACGTTCAAGAACCCGGCGTTCAGCTATCTGGGAACCGGCAAGATCCTTGGCCTTCCATTCCAGGGCTGGCTGGCGCTGGCGCTTGCGGCGGTCATCTACTGGGTCGTCAAACGGACCAGTTTCGGGCGCTACCTGCTTGCCATTGGCGGTAACGAACAGGCGGCGCGTCTGTCCGGCGGTCCGGTGCGCAAGGTCAAGATCGGCGCCTACATGATCTGCGCGTTCCTCTCGGGCATCGCGGGACTGATCGTGGTCGCGATCAACTCGGCCTCGGACGCGGCCCGCAACGGCAACCTGATGGAGCTAGACGCCATCGCCGCTGCGGTCGTCGGGGGCGCGTTGCTTCAGGGCGGCCGCGCGCCGATTTTTGGCGCCATCCTTGGCGCGATCATCATCCAGCTGGTGAAATACACCCTGCTCGCCAACGGCGTCGAGGACGAGGTCGCGCTGATCGCCAAGGCACTCATCATCGTTCTGGCCGTCTACGTCCAGCAGGCGCGGAAGGAATGACCATGTTGGACACCGACGTTTTCGACCTTCGGAAATACCTGGCGAACAACACGCAGACCACCGCTGTCTGGCTTGCGCTTGCACTGCTGATCATCTTCGGGCTGCTGCGCTACGACAATTTCGGCAGCGCCTACAACATCGTGTCGTTCCTGAACTACAACGCGATGTTCATCGCGATCTCCCTGGGCATGTGTTTTGTCATCATGACGGGCGGCATCGACCTTTCGGTGGGCTCCGTTGCGGCTTTCACATCGGTCGTTGCGGCCTATCTCAGCCCCTATGGCCTGGAGGTCGCCATACCCGGCGCCGTTCTGGCGGGTGTCGCTTTTGGGGCGATCAACGCTTTCTGCATCATCGCGCTACGCATCCCGCCCTTCATCGCCACTCTCGCGACCATGCTTGCCGCCAAGGGCGGCGCGCTGGTGATTTCCGGGGCGGAAACCATCGGCGTCGACTGGGCCTCGAACTTCACCAAGCTTGGCATGGGAAAGGCGTTCGACACGATCCCCTGGACATTCCTGATCGTCGCGATCGTTGCCGTCGCACTCTGGGTCGTGCTTGAGAAGACATCCCTCGGCCGATCGGTGCTGGCAATCGGCGGCGGCGAGGATGCGTCGATCCTGATGGGTTTGAAGGTCAATCGCGCCAAGGCGTTCGTCTATCTTCTCAGTGGCGGGTGCGCCGGCCTTGCCGGCCTCTTCCTGGCCTCAGGCTTTGGCGCGGGCCAGCCGCTGGAAGGGATCGGCTGGGAGCTGTCGGCCATTGCCGCCGTTGTCGTGGGCGGCACGTTGCTGACCGGTGGTCTCGGCTCCGTGCCCGCGACGATCGCCGGTGCCCTGCTGCTCGGTCTGGTATTCAACATCCTGAATTTCGAGAACGGGCGCGGCACCATCAGCCTCAGCGCGTATTGGCAGATGGTGATCCGGGGTGGATTCCTGTTCGCCGTCATCCTCTTCCAGACCCGCGTGTCATCGTCGCGCCAGAAAGCGAGTTGATCCCCGATGGCCCGAATTACCTCTGTCGAAGCGCACCTCTTCAATGTCCCGCTTGCCGAGGTGCTGCGCGACGCAAAGCATGGCGATCACACGCATTTCGAGCTGATCACCGCCACGATCCGCTGCGACGATGGCAGCGAGGGCACCGGCTATACCTATACCGGCGGACGCGGCGGGCAGGCGATCCGGGCCATGGTGGAGTGCGATCTGGCGCCGTTCCTGATCGGCCGGGATGCGACGGATGTGGAGGCGCTCTATGACGCCATGCAATGGCACATCCATTATGTCGGCCGCGGCGGCATCGCGTCATTTGCCATATCCGTCATCGACATCGCCCTGTGGGACATCCGGGGAAAACAGCGCGGCGAGCCGCTGTGGAAGATGGCCGGCGGCCATGGCAGGACCTGCAAGGCCTATTGCGGCGGCATCGATCTGAACCTATCCGTGGAGCGTCTGCTCACCAATGTCCGGGGCTACCTGGAAAGCGGCTTCAACGGCGTGAAGATCAAGATCGGTCATCCTTCGCTGGCGACCGATGTTGCGCGCATCAAGGCGGTACGGGAGCTGATCGGTCCCGATATCGCCTTCATGGTCGACGCCAATTATTCCATGACCGTCGATGAGGCGATCGCGGCCGCCGAAGCGTTCAAGCCGTTCGATCTGACGTGGTTCGAAGAGCCGATCATCCCGGACGACTACGCGGGGTATGGAAAGATTGCCGGCGCGACCGGCATGCCGCTTGCCATGGGCGAGAACCTGCATACGATCCATGAATTCGAACAGGCCTTTGCCCATGCGGGCCTGACCTATATCCAGCCTGACGCATCCAATTGCGGCGGCATCACCGGATGGTTGCAGGTGGCCGAGTTGTCCTTGAAACACGGAATCCCTGTCTGCAGTCACGGCATGCAGGAACTGCATGTCAGCCTCGCTTCGGCCCGCCCGAATGCCGGCTGGCTCGAAGTCCATTCATTCCCGATCGATCAATACACGAAACGCCCGCTGGTCGTTGAAGACCATCTGGCCGTTGCCCCGGATACACCGGGCACCGGCGTGGAATTCGACTGGGCGAAACTGCGATCCGCGCATCAATTGGCGGCCTGAAAGGAATCCCAATGCAACTCACCGCGGCCTTCTACACAGGCGACAAGACGTTTTCGGTGGAGCGGGTCGACCCGGTCCTGCCGGGACCGGGCGAAGTCCAAATCGATGTCAGCTATTGCGGCATCTGCGGCACCGACCTGCATGTCTATCTCGGCCATATGGACAAGCGGATCGGCCATCACCGGGTGATCGGGCACGAGATGTCGGGGGTCGTGTCCGCGGTCGGGGAGGGCGTGAGCGGCATTTCGCCCGGCGAGAGGGTGGTCGTCCGACCGCTCGATCATTGCGGGGATTGTCCGGCCTGTCACCGGGGGCACAAGCATATCTGTCAGAACCTGAAGTTCCTCGGCCTGGATACCAACGGCGCGTTTCAGCAGAAATGGACGGTTCCGGCCCACACCCTGCACACGCTGCCGGAGGGTCTTTCCCTTCGCCATGCGGCCTTGATCGAGCCGGTGGCAGTCGCCTGTCATGATGTCAAACGCGGACGGGTCCGGGCTGGTGAGGATGTGCTGGTGATCGGCGGCGGCCCCATTGGCATGCTGATCGCCCTGGTGGCGAAGAACGCCGGCGCCAATGTCACGCTCTCCGAAATCAATACCCACCGGATCGCCATCGCCGAAAAACTGGGCGTCGCGGCGATGAACCCGAAGGAGACGGATGTCGCCGAAGCGATGGCCGCGGCCACGGACGGCAAGGGCGCGGATGTGATCTTCGAGGTCTCGGGGTCGCAGGCAGGGGTCGATCTGATGACCGCCGCCGCCGCGACCCGGGCCCGCATCGTCATGGTGGCCATCCATGCGACCAAGCCCGAGGTCGATCTCTTCCAGTTCTTCTGGCGGGAGATCGAAATGATCGGCGCTCGCGTTTACGAGCCGGAGGACTACGACGAAGCGATCAGCATTGTCGCATCCGGCGCGATCGATGCCGACACGATGATCACCGACGTTCAAGGTCTGGAGGATATCGGCGCGGCCTTCGCGGAGCTGAGCGGCAATCCGCGCGCCATGAAGACGCTCATTTCGTGCAATCCGGAGGCGTGACCGTGGGCGTACTGCAGACATTCGACCTCACCGGCAAGACGGCCCTCGTCACCGGCTGCCGGCGCGGCATCGGAAAGGCGATGGCGATCGCCCTGGCCGAGGCGGGCGCCGACATCATCGGCGTCAGCGCCAGCCTCGAAGCGGAGGAAAGCGCGGTCGGGCAGGCGGTGACCGCACTCGGCCGCAAGTTCTTCGCCTACAGTTGCAACTTCTCCGATCGTGGGGCTCTGAAGAGCTTCATTGGCAGGGTGACCGGGGATCATCCCGGGATCGACATCCTGGTCAACAATGCCGGGACCATCAAACGCGCGCCGGCGGCCGAGCATTCGGATGAATTCTGGGACGAGGTGATCGAGGTGAACCTGTCGGCCCAGTTCATCCTAACCCGCGAAATCGGCAAGCGGATGATCGAGCGCGGCGCCGGCAAGATCATCTTCACGGCATCGCTGCTGACCTACCAGGGTGGCATCAACGTGCCCGGCTATTCCGCCAGTAAGGGCGGAGTTGGCCAACTGGTCATGGCCTTCGCCAATGAATGGGCGTCGAAGGGCGTCAATGTGAACGGCATCGCACCGGGCTATATCCGAACCGACAACACCCAGGCCCTTCAGGACGACGAAGGCCGCTACAAGGCGATCCTGGAGCGCATACCGGCCGGCCGCTGGGGCGTGCCGGAAGACTTCGCCGGCCCGATCGTGTTCCTGGCGTCAGGCGCGTCCGATTACGTCCACGGCGCGATCGTGAATGTCGAAGGCGGCTGGATGGGTCGGTAGCCGATGGGGGCTGGCGGGGATCGGTGATGTCCGACGGCGGGGTGACGGGCCATATACCGACAGTGACGTTCGAGCTGTAGATCCTGACGTATGCCGCGTCACTCCAGCAGGCAAGAATCGACCGGGTCCATGGTTGTCCGGCGCAATGGGCTCGGGGGCTGGCATAGCGGGACACGAAATCCGTAGACGACATCAAGGAGAGGCGTGGGCGCTTGGCGCGCGACGGCATACCGCCTTTCCTGGTCGATGGATCGGAGGTGCCAGAAGCTGCGAGCAAGAGATACCATGGCCCCGCGACGCAGAGATTTGTGGGGGATGATGCCAAACGCTGCTTTGATCGAACACAACGACCAGTTCCCCAAATCGGTAGTCCAACTGGCTGCGGGCATCTGGGGCGCCGTGGGATTCGCCGCTTCCAACGTGTACATGGTCGAAGGAGCGGCAAGCGTCACCATCATCGACACGACCGAAAGCACGAAAGCGGCGCAGAATATCCTGGCTGCGTTTCGCGAGAGAACCGACAAGCCGGTCGGGCGGATCATCTACACCCACAGCCACAGGGATCATATTTCAGGCGCCGCTGTATTTGCACCGGATGGGGGCCTGCCAATTCTGGCGAGTTCGTCCTTCAGCTCCGATCTCGTGGCCCTGGACCAAAACGCGATTGCCCCCGACAAGGCTCTAGGTCGGCGTACGCAAGCCCAGTTCGGTATCGGGCTTGACCCGCGGGAACGGATTTCTCTGGGATGCGGTCCCGGCGATCGCCCTATGGAGGGTTTGGGCGCAGGCTATCTGGAGCCGACCGAGCGCATAACATCGAGTCGTGAAATCGACCTCGACGGCGTATCTGCACAGCTGATCCTGGCGCCGGGCGAGACGGCCGATCACTTGGTCGTCTGGCTACCGGATGCCCGCGTGCTCTTCAGCGGAGACAACTGGTACCACGCCTTTCCCAATCTCTATGCCATTCGCGGAACCCCGTACCGGGATTTCGCCGCCTGGGCCAACAGTCTGAATCTGCTGGCCGGGTTCGAGGCCGAGGTACTGGCCCCCGGTCATACGCTGCCCGTGACAGGGGTGGAAAACATACGCGAAGTGCTGACCACGACCCGCGCGGCGATTTTGCACGTAATGCAATACACCGCCGATGGAATGGATCGCGGGCTGTCGATGGATGATATCGCGGCATCGATCAGCTTGCCCGAGGACCTGGCCGAAAAACCCTGGCTGCGTGAGTTCTACGGCAAGATTGATTGGTCTGCCCGAGCGTTCGCCGCCGGAACGCTGGGTTGGTATGACGGAAACCCGACGCATTTGGGAACGCTGTCTTCGGCCGAGCGTGCAATGCACCTGGCGCGCCTTGCCGGCGGTTCCGCGGCACTGATGCAGGCCGCTCAGGCGACCGGCGATCTGCAGTGGCGGCTGGAACTCTGTGATCACCTGATCGCACTCGGCGAACCGGCGCGTGATCTCAAGGCTGTGACAATGGCCGAGCTTGCCGAGGCCGAAATCAATGCAACGGCGCGCAATACCTACCTGTGGGAGGCAAAGCGACTGCGCACTGACGGACAGGGAACTGGATGATGCCGCCGAGATCAGCGGACGTCAGAACAGCGAACGTCATCGCTTTCCTGTTCGTGCTGGTCATCCTGATCTACGCGGCCTCCGGGCCGATGACGGAGTTCGTGCGCTGGTTTATCGAGAATACCACCGCCGGCTTCGAGGAGATGTCGCGACGCGATCGCCGCCTTCTGATCAGGAACCACTGGCTTGGGGCTTCGTACAAGAGTTTCGAGAGAGCCTTCCTGCTGCCCACCGGACTGATCCTCGGACTGCCGATCATCGCTGCCTTCGCCATTTCCTTCCTGTCGCTGCCGCAGCGTTTCCGCTGGCTGAACTGGGTTCTGGCCGGTCTCGCGGTCGCGATCTTCCTGGCATGGGTTGTCGAACTGTTCGCCGTTGATGGCGGGGCCCTGCCGGCCGCCCAGACGATCGACTTTCTCCTCTTTCCTCTGGCGACCGCCTTGACGCTCTACCTGACATGGAGGCATTTCGGCACGTTCATCGTCGGCTTCTGCCTCTTCTGGATCATCTACTTCTTCATACGCGGCCTGCTGCCGGAATGGACCGGCATCCTGGCGGGCTCCGAAAGCAGCTTTCAGCAGTCGATGCGGTCCATGGTGCTGAACTTCTGGGCGCAGACCGGCGGCATGTTCGGCCAACCCCTGCAGGTGGTTTCCGGTAACGTTCTGATATTCATCGTGTTCGGTGCGGTTCTGATGGCATCGGGTGCGGGCGACCTGCTGATGAAGATCGCCAATTTCCTGACCGGGCGCTTTACTGGCGGCGCCGCACATGCCGCCGTCGCGTCCTCTGCCCTCTTCGGTACGCTCAGCGGTGCCGCCATTTCGAACGTGGTCTCAACCGGTGTCATGACGATCCCGGTCATCAAGAAATCTGGGTTCAAACCGGCTTTCGCGGCCGCCGTCGAAGCCGCCGCGTCGACCGGAGGTCAGGTCATGCCCCCGGTCATGGGTGTGGTGGCCTTCTTCGTTGCCGGCCAGATCGGGCTGGAATACCGCTACATCGTGGTGGCGGCTACGGTGCCGGCGGCCTTCTACTACCTCGGTACTTTCCTCACCGTCTATTTCGAGGCCCGCCGCCAGGGCGTGGGCCCGTTGCCGGCCGAAGCGCGGCCGCGGCTTACCCGTCGCGACCTGGTGCAGTGCCTGGTCTTTATCGTCCCCCTGGGCGTGCTCAGCTATTTCCTGTTCGCACAGCCCTCGGTGCCCAAGGCGGGCTTTTACGGATTCGTCGCCGCGGTCATCTGCTCTTTGGTGCTGTTCCCCGAATTCCGTTCCTGGCGCAAGATCTACCAGTCCTTCGTGGATGGCGGACGGATGTCGGCCTCGATTATCGTGATCGTCACGGCCATCGGCCTGATCGTCGGCCTGATCCAGGTGTCAGGTTTCTCGGGACGGCTCTCGCTGCTTTTGGCCCAGCTCGCGTCGGGCCCGCTGTTCGGCACGCTGATCGTGGTCGCACTGGGGGCCATCGTGCTCGGCATGGGACTGCCCCCCGGCGCAACCTATTTCATCATCGTGATCGCGCTGAGCTCGGGCATCGAGGCAGTGGGGATCGCGCCGCTCACATTGCACCTTTTCGTGGTCTTCTTCGCGGTTATGTCGACGGTCACCCCGCCAGTGGCTCTGGCAGCCTTTGCAGCAGCGCCGATTGCGCAGGCCGATCCCGTCAGGACCGGGTTCCAGGCGGCACGGCTATCGTTGGCGGGTTTCTTGATCCCGTTTGTATTCGTCTACCATCCGGCGGTTCTCTACAAGATGCAGATCCTGTTCGAATGGTTCGGAGACCAACTGCCGACGTCAAAGGCGATGATCGACATATCCGCTGTCGGGTGGGGCGATCTCGGCTGGATCGTGATGGCCTTCGCGCTTTCGATGTGGCTGCTGACCTCCGCCTTGGCCGGCTACGAGAAGAACCGTCTATACGGGCTGGAACGCCTTGCCCGCGCCGCTACCGGCATCGCGATCCTGATGCCCGACATGACCATCGCTGGCCCGGCATTGGCGGTATCGATCGCGCTTATCGTGGGGCACCGGTTCCTCAAAGGAGACCTATCCCCTGTCGACATGCGGTCGACCTGAATAGAATACGAAAAAACCTAGGGAGGACATCACATGCGCAAACTGACACTGGCGGCAATTGCAGCCTTGGCCCTGGCGGCCCCGGCGAAAGCCGAGGACGTGACTCTCAAGATGGCGACCATTGCGCCCAGCCTTGGCCAGGCGATCACCATGGCGACCTTTGCCAATGTGGTCACCGACAACCTCGACGGCGTGTCCATCGAAGTGTCCGGCGGCGGAGCGGCAACGCTGCACCAGGTGGAGGTCGGCCGCGGCAACCTCGATCTGTCGATGACAAGCCCGGTGATCTATAACCTGATGGTTGCCGGCAGGGCCATGTACGCGAACGAACCTGAAGCTCCGGAACTGGCCAAGAACGTCAATCTTCTGATGTGGTTCCCCTATGGCGCCTATCACTTCGCGGTGCGCGCCGACAGCGACATTGAGACCCTGGACGACATCGAAGCCACAGCCGTGTTCCTCGGCCCCCAGGGCGGAGGCGCCTACAACGCTGCCCGCGGGTGGATCGAGGCGACAACGGGGCTCGTCGTGGGCGAGGATTACGAAGCGATCATCGCCAACTGGCAGACCGGCTACCAGGCCTTCCTGGATGGCAAGGTCGACGTCTACGTCAATGGCTGCCTCGATCCCTGCGGCCAGTTCATCCAGTTCACCGAAACGGAGGATCTGCGCTTTATCGGGCCGGAGAGCGCCGAGGGCGAGGCCGTCGATAACTGGCTGGGCCAATGGCGGTATCGCGCCGAGGTCGCCGATGGCATGTATGGCGGCCAGACGAATGACGGGCCGGTGATGTCCTTCGACACCGCCGTCGGGATCGCCGTGCGCGGCGATATAGACGAAGAAACCGTCTATCAGGTCACCAAGACATTCTGGGAGAACATCGACCAGGTCACTTCGGACGCACCCTGGGCGAAGGCATTGAACCTGGAATTCGCGGCCTCCAAGCGTGGCCTGATGGAACTCCATCCGGGCGCCGCTCGCTACTACCGCGAAGCTGGCGTTCTGAACTGACGGTGATCGGGGCAGGGGGGCTGTCATGCACCCTCTGCCAACCGCCCTTGTATGGAGTAGATAATGCGAGCGGCCATCACGGGTGCGGCCACCGGAATCGGAGCCGCCACGGTGAAAAAACTGCGCGCGGGCGGCTACGAGGTGGTGGCTTTTGACATCGCGGAACCCACGAATGTCGATCAATGGATCCGGGTGGACATGTCCGATCCGGATTCGATCAACGCGGCGACGGCGCAGATTGCCGGTCGTTTCGATTGCCTGATCAACAACGCCGGCCTGCCTCCGCGCCCGGGTTCGGAGCTGGCCATACTGTCCGTGAATTTCCTCGGTCTCGTTCAGTTCACGAATTCATTGATCCCGATGCTGAACGAGGGCGGAGCCATCGTTAATACCGCGTCTCGCGCAGGCGCCGCCTGGCGGCAGAATATCGAGCAGGTCAAAGCGCTGTTTGCTTTGACAGATCCTGCGGAGCTGGGCGATATCGTCGAAGCGCACGGCATCGATCATGTTCGTGCCTACGCCCTGTCCAAAGAGGCCGTCATAGCTTGGGGAGTTGCACAGACCGAGCGCATGACCACCTTGAATCTGCGCATGAACTCGGTCAGCCCGGCAGCTGTCAGCACCGGCATTCTGGAGGATTTCAAGACCGCGTTCGGTGAAAAGACCGCCAGGAACATTGCGCGTGTCGGTCGCCCGGCATTACCCGAAGAGGTCGCCGACGTGATCGTCTTCCTTGTGTCCGGAGAGAGTCATTGGCTCAAAGGCACCGATCTCACGATTGATGGTGGCATGTCGGCCCTGGCGACAGCGGAACAACTCGGACTTTGATGCGCCGTCCCTTCATGCGCTTCGGCTCAGGGAATCCATCCGAGCCGGCTTCGTCCCCGTGACGTCGGCCCGGCGATGAGACCCGAACGGCCGGCCTCAAATCTTGCCGGCACCGTCCAACTCGGCCGCCAGCTGGCGCTGGTAGGCGGCATGCCGTGCCGCATCCTCTTTCGCCCGGGCGGCGTAGAAGATGAACCCAAGCGCCTGCCGGGTGCGGGTCTGTGACCGGTTCCGGTCGGCGCGGTGCACGGTCAGCGCGTGGTGCGCCAGGAGCGTGCCGGGAGCGGCCGGGAACGCGATCTCCTCGTATTGCGCACGCAGCCCGTCATAATCGGTGACCGCTTGCGAGAATCCCAGGGTCTCGGTTCGCGCGTGGTCCTGCAATCCGGCCTTGTGCGATCCTCTCAGATATCGGACGCAGCCGGTTTCCTCGTCGACCGGCTCGAGCGCCAGCCACATCGTCACCGCCTCGCATGGCCGCAGCATGAAGTAGAAGCCGTCCTGGTGCGGCGGCGTCGGCTGTCCGACGGATGGCGGCTTGTTGAAGTACTGCATGTTGCGGCCGACGACCTCGTCCTCCAGCAAGGCTCTCGCCAACCGAATGGCCGAACCGTCGAACATGAGCCGGTGGAACAGCGGGTCCCAGCGGTAGAGATCCTGAATCTGTTTGAGGGTGTCCGGACGCTCCTTGTCCTCGTAGTAGACCTTCTCCGGTGGAATACCTTTGATTTGGCCGGACTTGATGGCCGCGATGCGTTCCAGGATGGCCGAGACCGTACCGGCATCGAGAAAATCCGGCACGCAGACATAGCCATCATCCCGGAACCGCCGGGTCAGTTCCGCTCCGAAGTCGTGCTGGCCTTGCCTATTCATCGTTACACTTCCCTCAAGCCTGGGCGACCTGGCGGCAACTCAGATCATCGACAACCGGTGTGATCCTGCCGGACAAGGGCATCTGCAAACCACCCGGTGATGTGTTCGACGCGGGTGACGGCAGAGCCGACGGTGACCGACCATGCACCCCGGGCCAATGCGGCGGCAGCCTGCTCGGGCGTCCGGATGCGACCCTCCGCCATGACCCGCAGGTCGCGTGTGGCGAGTCGTTCGACCAAATCGTAGTCGGGGGTTTCCGGTTCGGGTCCGCCGGTGTATCCGGACAGGGTGGAGGCGACGATCTCGCAGCCGAGTTCGGCGGCGGCGAGCCCTTCTTCCAGGGTGGAGCAATCGGCCATGGCGAGGCATCCGCAGCCGTGGATCGTCTCAACCAGGGTCTTGACCGGTGCCGGCCGGTCTCGGTCGGTCGCGTCGATGGCGATGATGGCGGCTCCAGCCATCGCGAGCCGTTCGATATCCTCCTGGAACGGCGTGATCCGCACCGGCGTATCTGCCAGGTCGCGTTTGACGATGCCGATGATCGGCGCGCTGAGCCGTTCTGCGGCGGCCGCCACGCTGTCGATGCCTTCCAGTCTGATGCCCTTTGCTCCGCCATTGAGGGCGGCCTCCGCCATGCTGACCACGAAATCGGTGCGGTCCAGCGGGCCGCCGGTGACCGGCTGGCATGACACCACCAGCTGCTTGCGCAGGACGTCGAGACTGCCGGTTTCCGGGGCCATGCTCAACTCTCACTCGCCGAGGCAGGATTGCGGGCGCTTTCCACCTCGAACTTGTAGCGGTCGCCGCGATACACCGTTCGGACGTACTCGACGATCCGACCGTCGGCCGAAGAACTGGTCCGCTCGAACAGCAGGGCCGGGCTCAGAAGCGGCACTGCCAGGAGGGCCGACTCCTCCTCATCCGTGACGGTTGCTTCGATGCTCTGGTGGGTCGCCACGACCGTCGTGCCATAGCGGGTCTCCAGCGTTTCGTAGAAGGACCGGTTCCGCAGCTCCTCTCCCCGCAGCCCTGGCACCAGATCGCATGGCACGCTGAGTGTTTCGATCGCCATGGGCAGGCCCTCGGCGAGCCGCAGGCGCTTGATCGTGATCACGTCCCGCGCCGGCGAGACCTTGAGGTATTTGCCCAGACGCGCGCCGGCCTGTGACACCAAGCTAGACACCACCTGGCTTGACGGTTCGAGCCCTCGTTGCCGCATGTCCTCGGTGAAGGAGATGACCCGGAACTGCTTGGTGATTTTCGGCCGGGACACGAAGGTGCCGGCCCCGAGGCGGCGGTCCAGCAAGCCATCCCTGGCCAGATCGTCGAGGCTGCGCCGCAATGTTTCACGCGCGATATCGAATTTGGCGCTGAGGGCTCGTTCCGGCGGGATCCGCTCGCCGGGGGACATGGTCTTGACCATCTCCAAGACGCGCTCGCGCACCAACGCATGCTTGGTCAGATCTGCATCGCTCTTGGTCTTCGGTGCTGCCACGATGGTCCTTTCTCCTGCGGTCGACATGACGAGGTCGGCTTTCCCGGCGCGGCCTAGCCTTTCACGGCACCGCTCAACATGGACTTTCCGATATAGGGGTAAGCGAAGATTCCCAGTACCAGGGGCGGCAGAACGCCGAGCACCATAGCGGCGGCGGTCTGGCCCCAGAGGACGCCATAGGAGGTGACGAAGAACGTCGCCCCGACGGTGACCGGGACTGCGTTCCTGGTCGACAGGATCAGGCCGAACAGGAACTCGTTCCAACTGTATATGAAGCTGAGCATGGCAACGGCCATGAGGATAGGCAGGGTGACCGGGACGATAATCGACACCAGAATTCGATAACCTGAGGCGCCGTCGACCCGGGCCGCGTCGTCCAACTCACGCGGGATGTCCTGGAGGAAACCGACCAGCATGATGAGTGCCAGGGGAATGTTGATGATCGCCGCGATGAGCCCGAGCCCCAACTTGGTGTCGAGCAGGCCGAAGAACTGATACATGAAGTAGAACGGGATCGCGAAGATGATCAGCGGCAGGGCGCGGATATTGGTGACCACCGGCACCAGCCATGACGCACCGGTGCGATGCCGGACAACGGCATAGGCGGCAGGCAGGGAAAGCCCGATCGCCAGCACCGTCCCGATTGAGGCGATCACCACGCTGTTCCAGATATTGCCCAGATAGTTGGTATTGCCGGCGAACAGGACGTCTCGGTAATGGTCCAGGGTCGGAGTGAAAATCCATGTCGGCGGGAAAGAATTGATGTCCGCCGTGGTCTTGAACGAGGTCACGAAGGTGGCCAGGATCGGCAGATTCAGAAGCAGGGCGGCGAAGATGAAGACAAGCCAGCGTCCGGCATGAATGACGCCGGCCATGGGCGAGCGCGCTCGAACGATCATCTCAGGCCGCCCGGAAGATCAGCCGCATGGCGGCGTAGAGCAGGGCCAGCGCCATCAGGAGAAGCATGATCGACACCGCGACGGCTTCTCCGATGGCGTCCTGATTGAAGAACAGCTTGTAGATATAGATGCTGATCGATGTCGTCTTGTTGCCGGGTCCGCCGCCGGTGAGCACGAAGATGTGGTCGAAAACCCGGAAACTGTCGATGAAGCGGATGAAGGCCGCGATCACGATTGCCGGCTTCATCATCGGCAACTCGATGAACCACAGCATGTTGAGGCCCCGGGCGCCGTCCATGTGGGCCGCCTCTTCCATCTCAGTTGGCAAGGCCTGACGGGCGGTCAGCAGGATCAGGAAGGCGAAGGGCGTCCATTGCAGAACCTCGATGGCTACGACGGTCGCATAGACGTTCTCCGGCCCGAGGAAATTCACGTAGAAGCCGACAATCTCCAGATAGAGCGGCACCAACCCGACGAATTCGTTCAGCACCAGCCGGTACATAACACCCATGAGGGCTGGTGAGATCATCATCGGCAGCATCAGCAAGGCAGTCAGCCAGGGGCGCTTGATCAGCAGCGGATGCAGCGTGACCACCAGGACCAGCGCCAGCGCCATCTGCAGTGCGGTGCTGATAATTGCGAATTGCAGGGAGAACCCCATGGCCTGCCAAAACCGCTCGGACAGGAACTGCGAACGGTAATTGTCCAAGCCGATGAACGAGGCATCCCGGATCGACTGGAAGGACACGTCGCTCAGGCTGTACCAGATGTTGGCCAGCGCCGGAAAACCGAGCATCACGACGAGGAAGATGCACATCGCCGCCAGCAGGCCCCGCGCTTCGTGCTGCTCCCGGGTCCGCAGCGTGCCCGCGGCCTGTAATCCAGGCCCGGTCCGCCGCGCCGGCGCAGAATGTGCCGACGCGGCGAAATTCTCGATCACCGTAATGGTTCCTCAGTTGGACAAGACCCCTGCCATGTCCGTCTCGACCTGGGCCAGCGCCTCGTCGGCCGAGATTTCTCCGGCCCAGTACCCTGTGAAGTGCTCCGCCATGATCTCGTAGATCCGCAACGCGTGTTCGCCGGCACCGCCATTCATCACGAACCCGTATTTGGCCGCGTGCTCGCCCATCAAGGGCATGTCGGGCCGCGCCTCGGCGACCGTCGCCATGATGTCGTCGGTCACCGGCGGTGCGCCGCCCAGCTGGGCATAGAGGGTGTTCGCTTCCCGGCTCGTCGCCAGCCAGCGCAGGAAGCTGCGGGCATCATCCTTGTTCTCAGAGGCCGTGTTGATGCCCAGCCCGAGGCTGTGGAAATGGGTCCTGCGGCCTTCCGGCCCGGCCGGCTGATGGGTCACCGCGAATTTACCGGCGACCTGTGGGTTCTGGGCGGGGTCGTTCAACTCGGGTACGGCTGCGTTCCACTGGATCATGAACGCCACCTGGCCTGAGCCGAAAGCGCCATTGGCCTCGCCATACTCGAAGCTGGAGCTGGATCCGGGGGTCGCTCGGTTCTCGACGATGGTGTTGTAGATCTCCAGACCCTGCCGGAAGGCCTCGGAATCGACGGTGATCGTGCCATCCGCATCCCGCCAGTCGCCGCCATGGCTCGCCACCGTCGACTGCCAGACCATGATGTTGAACAACAGGTTCTTCAGCTGAAGAACCGTGCCGAAGCGGGTCGGGCTGTCCGGATTGATCGATTTGGTGAAGAACATCGCCGTGGCGAGGTAGTCGTCCCAGGTCCATTCCGACGGATGTTTCGGTGTCATCCGGGTGCCAAGGCGCTCCTCGGAGATCTGCTCATAGCGGGCCTGCCAATCAGCATCCGTGAGAAGCTGCTCGATATAGTCCTCGCGGTAATAGAGGAAGTGCAGGCTGAGGTCGTTGGGCACGCCATAGACGTTGCCGTCGAAGGTCTGGGTCTCGATCGCGTTGGAAGGGAAGACCTTGTAGACCTCGTCGTCGATCAGATCGTTGATCGGATCCATGAACGGCGCGTAGCGTCCGATATCGTACGTCGATGTCAGCATGACGTCGAACTCGGTCGAGCCGGCCGCCGCATCGGCCAGCATCTTCTCCTTGAAGCCCTGGCGGCTGAAATAGATGATCGAGACTTCGTTCCCGTCGGCCTTACCCTCGGTTTCGTTGTAGAGGTCGACCACCGCGCGCATCGCCTTCTCCGGATCGCCGCCGGGCCAGGCCAGGACCGTGATGTCGGCTTGCGCGGCACTCGACGCCAGCGCTGCCAGGCAGGCCGATGAGATCACCGCCGCTTTCCAATTCAGTCGCATGGTTTTCCTCCCCTCGGTTTCACAAGTGTCCGCGTTATTCGCGATCGGCACGCGATCGACCGGCGGACCCGGTTTTGGCCTTCATGGCCCTATTGGTCTGTACCTTTTTCACGCTAGGGAAGCACGCAAGCCCTGTCAATTGGCGCCTCTGAAAGCCCGAGTTCCGCTTTCGGAGTATTGGTCTAGTCCAAAATATTGACGCCCCCGGCTGCCGGCACTAGCGTGGGGACGCAATTCGGGGGCGGTTTTGACGCGCCGGACGATCTGCCGCCGGCCGTCACCGCCGTGTCCGGGAGGACGAGCAGGAATGTCGATTGTGGATCTGTCGCACGAACATGGGCCAGTCGGCGGACTGTTCGATCAGCCGACGACGCCTGAAGCGTGGCTGCAATACGCACTGTCACCGGATCAGATCGACGCTTTCAACAGCGACGGATACCTCTCCGGCATACGGGTCCTGAGCGACGCCCAGGTGGATGCTCTCAATGAGGAGTTGGCGGAGATCACGCAGCCGGACCATCCGGGCAACGATCTGTATTACGAGTTCCACAGCAATGAAGCGGTCGACCCCACCAAGGTCCTGTTTCATGCGCTTGGCGCCTGGCGGATCGGGCGCGCCTTCCATGACATCCTGTGGGCGCCTGCGTTTCGCATGGCGGCATACCAGCTGCTCGGCCGGCCCATGCGCCTGTTCCATGATCAGCTGTTTTGCAAGCCGGCCGGCCATGGCGGCGTCGTCGCCTGGCATCAGGACTATTCCTATTGGACCTGGACCAGACCGATGGCGCACCTGTCCTGCTGGATCGGCCTGGATGACGCGACGCCGGACAATGGCTGCCTCTATTTCGTTCCGGAGAGCCACCGCTGGGGCCAGCTTCCGATCACCGGATTGACCGGCGACATGGAGGCTGTCCGCTCGGTCCTCTCCGACCGGCAACAGGCATGCTTCGATCGCCGTGTCGCCAATGTGCTGAAGAGAGGCGAGGCGAGCTTCCATCATCCATTGATGATGCACGGCTCTTACGAGAACCGGTCGGACCGCCCGCGCCGCGCCATCGTTCTCAACGCCCTGGCCGATGGCGTCAGGTCGAATGCCCGGGCGTTCGAGGACCCCAAGGGGTTTCAGATCCCGCCCCAGGACGAACCGATGGCCGGCCGGTTCTATCCCCTGCTGTTCGATCCTGAACGGGAACTGGGTGGCCTTGCCGCCGAGGTGCCGACGGCCTGAGATTCATCACCTATGACGGCCGCACCGTCTCGTAGGGCCGGTCGACCTGGCCGGATGGGTTCATCTTTGCGTGTCCTTCCGAGATTGGGCGAACCGGTCGGTTAGCGGATCGTCGGTCTCCCTCATCCAGGCGAGAAGCCGGTCGGCCAGACGCCGTTGCACCGGTTGCGTGTCACCAGCGCCGGCCAGGTTGATCTGTTCGAACGGGTCCCGGTCCAAATCGTAGAGCTCCGCCCGGTCGCCATCGTGCCAGGCGAATTTGTAGCGGTCATCGACCACCACACGGAAATCGCTGATCCCGTGCCAATCACCGAGTGACCGCATCTCGGCGAAGCGCACCGGCTCGCCGGCGACTTCGGTTTCGCCGCGCGCTAGCGGACCGAGATCGACGCCCTGATACCGGGCCGGCACATCGCAGCCGGCCTGCGCCAAGAGAGTCGACGGTACGTCCAGCAGGGAAACCGGCGCCGGACTTCGCCGACCCGCCGCCATGCATCCCGGAAACCGCATCAGCAGCGGCACCCGCAGGCATTCCTCATACGGCGCCATCTTGTGCCAGAGTCCCTGTCCGCCCAGCATTTCGCCGTGGTCGGAGCAGAACACCACCAGCGTGTCGTCGAGGATCGCTTCCTCGTCCAGCCGGCCCATTAGACGGCCGAGCAGGGTGTCGACCATCGAGGTGTAGCCCCAATAGGCGGCGACCGTCGGGCGCCATGATTCCCAATCGTCGCCATGGTCGAGCCAGAGCCTGTGGAAGAAGCTTTTGCGGATGCTGTCGGGCTTGTCCGGACCTGGCCGGAAATTGGGCGGCATCTCGGCATCGGCCGGATCGTACATGTCGAAATACGGATCTGGCACCTTGAACGGCGGATGCGGTGCAAACCAGCTGCAGACGAGAAAGAATGGCCGCTCCCTGGGGCGCTCGTCCAGCAACCGCAGGGCGATGTCGGTGACCCAGCCATCATAGGTCTGGCTCACATCGAGTGCCGTTTCCCGCTTTGCTTTCGGGATCGACATCGACGGTATGCGATCGGTCCGCAACGAGTCATCGGATACCGGCCAGCCGTCGGGCAGACCGTTCGCCTCACACCAGACGGAATAGTCATAGGAGCCCTGCCCCTCGGCCCGGTCGAACCACTGGTCGATCCGGCGTCCCGACCCTGGATCCGGGCTGCCATGAAGCTCGACCAGGCCGAGCGCCTTCTCGCGGCCGCGAAATGCCTTGGGCTGCTCGTCGGGCTCCAGATGCCACTTCCCGGCATAGGCTGTGTGGTATCCGAGTTGTCGCAGCCGGTCGGTGAGAAGCGGCTGGACGTCGATCGTATCGTTGTTGCGCATCATGTTGATCTGATGCGGATATTGGCCGGTGAACAGGCTGGCCCGGGACGGCAGACAGAGCGGACTGGCGCAGATAGCACGGTCGAAACTGACCCCATCCCGGGCCAGCCGGTCCATGTTCGGGGTTCGGCATGGCGTGCGCCCAAGAAAACCGAGCGTGTCGGTGCGTTGCTGATCGGAGATCACCAGCAGGATATTGGGGCAATCGGTCATCGCGGAAGAATCACGCGCTGGCGCCATCGGCGACGTGGCAAGCGGCCTGATGCCCATTGCCACTCTTTCGGTCCGATCACGTCCCGACGCAGCTGTTCAACACCGATGAAGAGAAGGTTCCTCAAGACGCCGGCAAGTCCCCGGCGAAATGACAGGCGGCGAAGTGCGAGCGCCCGTTTCGCATGTGCTCTTTCAGCTTCGGCACCTCTGACTTGCACTGGTCGGTCGCGTGGCGGCAGCGCGGGTGAAACGGGCAGCCCGGGGGCGGGTTCATCGGGCTCGGCACGTCGCCTTCCAGTACGATCCGTTTTGTCTGCCGGTCGAGATCGGCCACCGGGATCGCCGAGAGAAGTGCCTGCGTGTAGGGGTGCAGCGTGTCGGCGTAGATATCGTCGGTATCGGCCAGTTCGACGATGCGGCCCAGATACATCACCGCAATGCGGTCGCAGATATATTCGGTGACCGAAAGGTCGTGAGTGATGAAGATGTAGGTGAGGTTGCGCTCGTTCTTGAGGTCCATCAGAAGCTGCAGCACTTGCGCCTGGATCGACACATCCAGCGCCGAAACAGCCTCGTCGCAGACCACGAGCTCGGGATCGATGCAGAGCGCGCGCGCGATGCCGATGCGCTGGCGCTGGCCGCCGGAAAATTCGTGCGGGTAACGGTCCATATATTCCCGCCGCAGATTCACCGCCTCCAGAAGGTCGCCGATGATCTTGCGGCGCTGCTTTTTGGACGTCACCCCATAGCGCTTCAGCGGGTCTTCCAGCGAGCCGAAGATCGTGAATGCCGGGTTCAGCGACGAATGCGGGTCCTGGAACACGATTTGCAGCTTCTTGCGATACGGCTGCATTTCCTCCCCGGAGAGGGCGCGCAGTTCGACCGGGCCGTCGGTGTCGTTGTAGGTGATTTTTCCGGCAGTCGAGCGAACGAGTTGCAGGATCGTCTTGCCCAGCGTGGTCTTGCCGCAGCCGCTTTCGCCGACCAGTCCCAACACTTCGCCGCGACGGACATCCAGATCGACGCCGTCGACCGCCTTCACATGACCGACGACGCGTTTGAAGACGCCCTGGCGGACATCGAAATGGGTCTCGATCCCGCGAATACTCAGAATGAAATCCTGAGTATCAGGCATGGCCGCCGATCTCCTTGTGACGCCAGCACATCACGCGATGGGTGTCGCTGATGAATTCCTCGGAGGGCATCGCGTTGCAGGCGTCGGTGGCGAAATCGCAGCGTGGCGCGAACTGGCAACCCTTCGGCCGGTCGTAGGGGTCTGGCGTGGCGCCGCGGATCGACTTGATGTCCTGGTTCTTGCCGCGGCCCAAGACCGGGATCGAATCCAAGAGCGCGCGCGTATAGGGATGCTTGGGCCGGCGCAGCACGTCGTCGACCGTGCCCGCTTCGACGATATTGCCCATGTACATCACCGCCACTTCGTCGGCCAATTCGGCGATCACACCCATATCATGGGTGATCAGCATGATCGCGGTGTCATGCTCGGTCTTCAGCTTGTTCATCAGGGTGAAGATCTGCGCCTGAATGGTCACGTCCAACGCGGTCGTCGGTTCGTCGGCGATCAGGATTTTCGGATTGCACGACATCGCCATGGCGATCATCGCCCGCTGGCGCATGCCGCCGGAGTAATTGTGCGGAAACTCACCTGCGCGTTTTTCCGGCAGCGGTATGCCCATGTCTTCCAGAAGCTCCACGACCCGCCTTTTGCGCGCCTTGGTGTCCAGATCGGTGTGGTAGATCAGGCTTTCCTCGATTTGGTAGCCCACCGTGTAGACCGGATTGAGCGCGGTCATCGGGTCCTGGAAAATCATCGCGATCTCGTGGCCACGGATGCGCCGCATCTCGGCGCCGTCGCGGTCCAGCTGGTCGATGCGGATATCGCCCCGGTCCGAATGGTATGTGACAGAGCCCTCCTCGATCCGGGAAAGCCGCGGCAGAAGCTGCATGATCGTCGAAGCGGTCACCGACTTGCCGCAGCCGCTTTCGCCGACCACGCCCAGCGTCTTGCCTTTCTTGATGTCGAAGGAAACGCCGTTGACCGCCTTGTTGCAGCGCCGGTTGGTGTAAAAGAACGTCTTGAGGTCGTTGACGCTGAGCGCGATGTCGTTGGTCATCTCGATCACCCCTGCATCGTCGGGTCGGTCGAGTCGCGCAGGCCGTCGCCGATGAAGTTGACGCTGAGCACGAAGAGCGAAATCACCGAGCCCACCGGCAACCACATCCACCAGTTGTTCTGCAAGACGCGCAGGTCCTGCGCCACGTTCAGGATGTTGCCCCAGGTCGGGATCGAAAGCGGTACGCCGAGGCCCAGGAAGGAAAGCCCTGCCTCGGCCAGGATGAACATCGCCGTGGTCAGCGTGATGTTGACCATGATCGGCCCCAGGGCATTGGGCAGGACATGCTTGTAGCAAATCTTGAGCGTCGGCACTCCGAAGCTTTGCAGCGCTTGGACATATTCCTCTTCGCGCAGGGACAGCATCCGCGCGCGTGACATCCGGTACATCCCGCCCCAGCCGGTGACGACGAATATCGCGATCAGGTTGAAGAGGCTCTGCCCGGCGATCGAGACCAGAAGCAGCACCAGGATGATCTGCGGGAATGACATAAAGATTTCCGACACCCGCATCGCCAGCACGTCGGGCCAGCCGCCGCGGTAGCCGGTATAGGCGCCGATGCCGACGCCGATCACCGCGGCCAGCAGCGCGCTACCGAGGCCCACCAGGATCGAAACGCGCCCTCCATAGAGCACCCGGGCAAAGACATCCCGACCGGTCCGGTCGGTGCCGAACCAGTGCTCGGCCGACGGCGCCTGCAGCATGGCCCGCAGGTCGATCTTCACCGGGTCGTGCGACGTCAAGAGCGGCGCGAAGATGGAGGCGAGAAGAATGATCGTGAAAATCGCCAGCCCGAGCATTGCCAGCTGGTTGGACATCATCTTGCGCAGCGCCCGGCTTCCGCGGGCGGGTTTCAGAAGCCCCGCCTCCTCCTTGGCACGAATGCGGTCGAATTTTCGGTCGAGTGCGGTTGTGGCCATTATCGCCTACCTCAGCCCAGCCGCACGCGCGGGTCGATAAGCGCGGTCAACACGTCGACGATCAGGCTCGCCATCAGCACCGCGAATACCGACAGAAGCGCGATCGACATCACCAGCGGATAGTCCGAACCGCGAACCGCACTAATGAACTCAAGGCCGACGCCGGGCCATTGAAACACCGCCTCGATGATCACCGAGCCGCCGATCAGTGTCGGCAGGCGAAAGCCGATCAGCACCACCACCGGGGTCAGCGCGACACGAAAGCCGTGGATGAGGTTGATCCGCCAAGCTGGCAGGCCCTTGGCGCGCGCGGTGCGGATGAACTCGCGGCTAAGGCTGTCGAGCATCGCCGAGCGCGAGTAGCGCATCACGCCCGCGGTCATCATCAGCGACAACACCAGGCCGGGAAGGATGATGTTGGGGATATGGTCCCAATAGCTGTCATAATGCGGCATCAGCCGTCCGCCAACCGGAAGCCAGGCAAGGTTCAGCGCGAATATCACGATGGCGACGAGGCCGAAGAAGAACTCCGGGATCGAGACGCCCAGCATCCCCACGACCGTCAATGCGTTGTCGGTGACCGAGCCGCGCCGCAGCGCGCTGATCAGGCCCAAAGTGGAACCCATCAGAGTGGAGAAGAAGAGCGCGAACAGCGACAGCTCCAGCGTCGCGGGCAGCCGATCGAGCACGATCTCAATAATCGCCACACCGCCAGACAGAGAATGGCCGAAATCGCCCTGAACGACATGGATCAGCCAGATGCCGTATCGCTGCAGGAAGGTCTTGTTCAGCCCCAGCGCCTCGCGCAGCTCGTTCATCTGCTCTTCGGAGATGGTGTTGGCCAGATCCGGGCTGATCATGTGCGACACCGCGTCCCCGGGCGTCAGCTCCAGTCCCAGATAGACCAGGAAACTGATCACCAGAAGCATTGGGACCATGATCAGCAACCGGCGCAGAATGAACGTCACCATGTTGCAGGACCTTTGGTGTTCTGCGTTCTCCGGAGGGGCCGGCGGTCACGGGCCCGAAGGCCCGCAACCTTGGCAGGAGGAACCTATTCCGAGATCATCGGGTAGGCGTTGACGCGCAGCGACCGGGTGTAGGGGATGTCCGCCGGGATAACCCGCATGTGCTCCATCGCCTCGAGCGCCTGAACGTCGCCCACCGACTTGGTGAAGCCGAAATCGAGCCGGCCGGCAGAGGCATTCTTGATGACGTTGGTATCATTCTCGCCCGACGGGAAGGCCACGATCTCTTCGACCGTCGCGACACCGCCATGATAGTCCTCGAACGGCACGAAGCGGACGAAGTCGTTCATCTGCACCTCGGCGATCTTGAATGGACCGGATCCGACCGGGTTCTGCCAGAACGGATGCTGCTGGAATTCAGCCGGGCTGACGCCCTCGAGCAGGTGCTTGGGCAACGGCGCGAACTGGCTGAATGTCATCAGGAAGTTCGGGTCGAGCTCACTGAAATTGACGGTCAGCTTATCGCCGTCGGCCGACATGTCCGAGATCGAGTTGAACGTGGTCGCGAAGACCGGGTTGATGCCGGGCACGGTTCTGGCGGTCTCGATCGACCAGATGATGTCGTCCACCGTCAGCGGTTGCCCGTCATGCCAGCTCACCCCATCTTTCAGATCGAAGGTCACTGACAACCCGTCTTCGGCCACCGTGTAGCTTTCGGCCAGCTGGCCCTCGGTGGGCGCCAGCGATCCGTCAGCGGTCAGCAGGTGGTCGAGGCTGATCTTGGAAAACGCATAGATGCCAGGGTTCAGCCAGGGGTGCTCGAAAAACGCCGTGGGGGCGTTGTTCGTGTAAAGCACGCGCTTGCCATTCTCATCCGGCTCCGCCGTCCAGTTCACGATGTTCCAGTCATAGTTGAACTGGTCATTGCCGTACTGGCCACCACTGCGGCTCATCCGGTTGCTTTCGTAGATGAAGAGCTGCTGGTAGTAGAGCGGGATATCCGACAGAACAGAGTTTTCGAACCGCTCGAAATCGGCGAATGCCGCCTTTTGTTCGTCGATGTTAACAGTGCCGTTGATCCGCGCGATCAGCTCGTCGCGTTCAGCGATACCCGGCGAATAGCTGCTTCGACCGCTCTGATAGCCGTTGTAATACTCCTGAAGCGCCAGCGCCGCCTTGGCGCCATAGGCGATGTCCCAGGTCACAGCCGATGCTTCCGACCCTGGCTCGGGCAACATGTTGAGCTGGCCGCCCACGTCGCCCTCGAGCTTGCGATAGGTCATCTGGATGCCGACATCGGCCAGATAGGCCTGCATCGCCACCATAAGGTCGGCGGTCAGCTGGTCACCGTAGTAGTAGACCACATCCAGTTCTTGGCTGTCGTCCCAGTCCGCTTCGGCCAGCAGGGCGCGGGCGCGATCGGGATCGTAGGAATACCTTTCCAGACCCTCGACCTTGAAGCCGCCGTTGGGGATCATCGAATCCGCCACGATGGCTTTGCCCTCGAACAGCGTCTCGACGATCGTGTCCATGTCGATCGCATAGGCGATCGCCTGCCGGACGCGTTCGTCGGACAGCTGGTTGACGCGCTCGGCCCAGGCATAGGGCGATGTCATCGACAGCGCCGCGGCGAGTGCTGCGGCAGTGAGTGCGTTTTTCATTTTTCGATCCTCCCTTTGAGTTTTCTTACGGTTACTGAATCTTGCCGTCTTCGGACACCGGTCTCTCCAGCGCCTGGCGGAAATGCGATGCATAGTTCCGCGCGAGGTGGCGCGTCAGGATCGCCTCGGCCCGGTCGGCATCCTTGTCCAGCACGGCGCTGACGATCTCCTTGTGTTCCTCATTGCTTTGGCGCAGCGAGTCCTCAAAATCGCTCGGGATCTTCCGGCCCTTCATCAGTCGTTCGACGAAGGCCTCGTGAAGCGCCACAAAGATCGGGTTGCCTGGGATCTCCGCCAGGACACGGTGGAACTTCACGTCGGCATTTCGAAATGCGATGCGATTGTCGAGGTTTGCGTCGCACTCCTCGATCGCCGAGACCATCCTGGCGATCTGCGCGTTGGTGGCGTTTCCCACCGCATAGCGCAGCATGCTGGTTTCCATGAACTGCCGCGCCTGTTCCAAATGCGCGCGTCCCTCGGTCCCGGAAAAGAAGAACCGTGCGGCGTCGCTGACGCTGGCCATCGCCCGAGACAGGGTTGGGGCCGCCACGCGCGGGCGTTTGCCCCGCGCATGGTCTATCAGCCCCATCGTCTGCAGGTTGGTCAGTGCATTGCGAACCGTGTTGCGCCCGACATCGAACCGGTCGCAAAGGTCGCGCTCCGACGGGAACATGTCGCCGGGTTGAAGGTCGCCATTGTGCACATCCGCGGCGAGTGCCTTGGCGATTTCAGAGGCCGTGGTGTCAATGTGCATGTGTATATTGTTTACCAGCGTATCGTACATATCAAGCCAATTTCGAGATTTGGACCCTAGTTTTCATAATTTGGTTGACCAAACTGTGGATTTGGACACCAATTGGGGAATTGCATTATGGCGATCTGTCTCGATCGATACGGCATCGGCGCATGCGGGCAGAGAATCCAGGAACCGCCAAGAATGAGGGACTCATGACCATTCCCGGTTCGATAATCGCCGCCATGCTGACGCCGTTCCGGGACGATGGTTCAGTCGCGCCGGAGCGCGTCGGGGCGCTCGTCGACTACATCCTCTCCAAGGGTGTGGACGGGTTGTATGCCGGCGGCAGCACCGGCGAGTGCGTCCTGCTCAGCCGCGCCGAGCGCTCAGAGCTTTTGCAGGCGCTCGCGTCGGAGGCGCGCGGTCGCTGCTCCCTGGTCGCTCATGTCGGCGCCGCATCGACAGGCGACGCGGTCGCGCTTGCCAGGATTGCGGGACGGTCGGGCTACGACGCCGTCTCGGCAATCCCACCCTACTACTACAAGTATTCGTTCGCGGAGATCGCGGATCACTACGCGGCGATCGCCGATGCATCCGGGCTGCCCCTGATGATCTACAACATTCCCGCGCTGACAGGTGTCGAACTGGAGACCGATCAGATCTTGGACCTGCTGCGGGATTCGCGGGTGGGCGGCATCAAATATACAGACAATGACGTGTTCCAGTTCTCGCGCCTGCGACAGGCGGTTCCGGAAAAGAGATTCTATTTCGGCACGGATGAGATGTTCATCTGCGCCGCGGCGGCCGGAACCGACGGCGGCATCGGCAGTACTTACAACCTGATCGGCGATGTCTTTGTCGGCATACGCGCCGCGGTCGAGGAGGGCGATATCGCGACCGCCCGGGTGCTGCAGGCCAAAGTGAACGACTTGATCGAGATCCTGCTCCAGACCGGTGTCATCCCGGGGTTGAAGCACGCCTTGAACCGGCTGGACGTCCCGGTCGGCACCTGCCGCCGCCCATTCCGTCCACCGCCCGCCGACGCCATCCGCAAGCTCGAGACCTGGATGGATGGCAATCTGGTTGCGCCCGCCTGACGGCTACGGCTTAACCGCGCAAGCCGAGAACACCTCAATCATCAGTATCTGAAAAATATGGCGGACCCGACAGGATTCGAACCTGTGACCTCTGCCTTCGGAGGGCAGCACTCTATCCAGCTGAGCTACGGGTCCGCTGGGGCGCCGTGTTTCGGCGCGGGCGGCACCATACGCCAAAGCACCGGGGCTGCAAAGCCGGTTGTCATCCGATGTCGGCGGCTATTCCGTCGCCTGTTCGGCCAGCATCATGCGCCGTTCGGCGCCGCGCAGATCGGCGCCGGACGGCAGCGGCGCATCCGGGTCGGCGATCCAATGGGCGATGTCGCCCTGCGGAATGTCGCCGTTCAGATCGCGCAGCAGCATGTGGAACCCGTCGGCGTAGAAGGCCACCACATGGCGGTCGGCCGGCAGCCGTCGCAGCATCGCCTCGATCGGCGGCGGCGGGATGATGTCGTCATGGTCGCCATAGAGGATCAACGCCGGCGCACTGAGCGCCGGGGCCGCGTCCAGCGCGTCGCTCATCAGATCAGTCAGCCCGTCGATGGTATCGATGCGGGTCTCCTTGATCACCAGCGGGTCGCGCGAGAAGGCGATCAGCATATCGATATTGTCCGATGGCTGGATGTCGAGGCCGCGCCCGGTCAGCGTCATCCAGGGCACCAGATTGGAACCGAGCCAGAGCGGCAGGCGCTGATAGAACGGCATGGTGCCACGGGCCCAGACGGCGGCCGCGACCAGGATCACCCCATCGACCTCGATCGGATCTGTGGTCGCCTCCTCGCCCGCCGGACGTCCCAGCCCGGCCAGGACGACCGCCCCGCCCATGCTCTCGCCCAGCAGATAGACCGGCACCCCGGGATGGCGTGCCCGCACCAGATCGACCACGGTGCCGGCATCGGCGACCAGGGTATCGGTTCCCGGCCAGATGCCGATCTGGTCGGTCGCGCCGAAGCCGCGCTGGTCGTAGGCGTAGGTGGCGATGCCGGCCTCGGCCCAGACCGGCGCCGGCATGGAGAAGGCGTGGGCGTAGTCATTGAAACCGTGCAGCGCCACGATCGCCGCCCGGACTTCGCCCTCCGGCAGCCAGGATCTCAGCGGCAGCACATAGCCGTCGCCGGCGATCACCGAATCGCCGATGATGGCCGGCGACTGCACCGGCGGTCCCATCGGCTGAGAGCGCCCGGCACAAGCGCCCAGGGTCAGCGCCAGGGCGACCACGAGCCACAGCCTGCCGGGCCAATTCCCCATGTCACGGATAGATTTGTCGCCGTGGATCATCGCCGGGTTCGTCTTTGCTGTCATGGCCGCGCGGTCCTTGGCGGGCCGGCATGCAGTCTAGCATCGATGGTGTTTACGGCAGATTTTCGTCGATCAGCGATCGTGGCTGCCGCGGGTGATCTGCAGGAAGATGTCCTCCAGATCGGTTTCCTCGGTCGTGATGTCGGTGATCCGCACGCCGGCAGCGTCCATTACGTTGAGCAACTCACCCAGGCGGGTGGCACTTGGCTGGTACTTTATCTGCAGGCAATGCGGCTCGGTCAGCTCCGCCTGGTAGTCCGCCAGTTCGGCCGGCAAGGCCTGCAGCGGATCGGTCAGATGCACCGTCAGCGTCTTGCTGTCGAGCCGGCGCAGCAGGTTCCGGGTGCTGTCGCAGGCCACCACCTCGCCATGGTTGATGATGGCGATGGTGTCGCACAGCTCCTCGGCCTCCTCCAGGTAGTGGGTGGTCAGCAGCACCGTGGTGCCGGCCCTGTTCAGCGCCCGCACCTGGGACCACAGCTGTTGTCTCAACTCCACGTCGACGCCGGCGGTCGGCTCGTCCAGCACCAGGACCGGCGGCGAATGCACCATCGCCTTGGCCACCATCAGTCGCCGCCGCATGCCGCCGGACAGGCTGCGGGCATAGGCCTCCGACTTGTCGGCGAGGCCGACCGCTTCCAGCAGCTCCATGGTGATGCGCTGTTTCTTCGGCACGCCGTAGAGGCCGGCCTGCAGGTCCAGCAGCTCTTTCGGCGTGAAGAACGGATCGATGTTCAGCTCCTGCGGCACGACACCGATCGCCGAGCGCGCCTGCCGCGCCTGTCGCTTGATGTCGTGGCCCCAGATCGACGCCGTGCCGGACGTCTTGGTGACCAGACCGGCCAGGATGTTGATCAAGGTGGACTTGCCGGCGCCGTTAGGACCCAGCAGGCCGAACAGCGAGCCGCGCGGGATCTCCAGGTCGATCGCCTTCAACGCCTCGTTCGGCGGCGATTTGCCGCTGCCCTTGTAGATTTTGGACAGCTTTTCCACGCTGACTGCGCTGGTCGGCAGGGTCGCGGGGTCGAGGTCGCTGAGCGCCAGAGGCTCGGCCGCCATGGCGGAATCCGATTTGTAAAAGAGGCGAAGCCGGTTGATCGGCCAGCCGTCATGGGTATCATCCGGCATTCCGCACGGTCAACCCGAGGTCCCGGTACCCCAATGCCCGAAACGCAACCGCCCGAGATCGTCGAGGTCGACGCCCATGCCGAGACCGTCGGCTGCGACGGCGGCGGCGGCGCGCTGGGCCACCCTATGGTCTATTACAGCTTCGGCACCAAGGACGCGGTCGATTGCGGCTATTGCGGCCGCCGCTTCGTCAAGCCACAAAAGGCCCGGCCGGCGCAGAGCACTCTCGACGCCGAGGACAGCGAGGCCGCCGCCGATTGACCCGGCGGCGCTAACGCCCGGCCCCTGGCGCCGGCCACTCGCGCGTCCCGCCGAGCCGGTAGGCAGCGGGCTATGAGGTCCGGCGCCGACGTCGGGCCGGGAGAAGAGGGGCATGAAACTTCCGGACTCACGTATCAAGGATCCCGCCCTGGCCGACGCGCTGACGGCGCAGGAGCTGGAATGGCAGGCCGAGATCATGCCGGTCACCGAGGCCTATCGCCGGGCGCTCGCCGGCCGCGACTATCATGGCCGGACCCTGGCCTGCTGGCAGCACATCACGCCGGATTTCATTCCGGTCGCGAAGGCGCTGACCGAGGCCGGCGCCTCGCTGGTGATGGGCGCCTGCAATGTGGACAGCACCGACGACCGCGCCGCCGCTTGCCTCTCCCGGCTGGGGGTGTCGGTGCTGGCGTGGAGCGGTATGAGCGATGCCGACTATCGTGAGCATCTGGAGATCGTCAGCGGCTGCGGTGCTGACTTCCTGTCCGATATGGGCGGCGAGCTGATCGAGGCGGTGGCCGCCAGGGGCACGCCGGTCAGCGGCGCCCTGGAGGCGACGACCACCGGCATCCACCGCCTGGCCGGTCTCGACCTCGGCTTTCCGGTGTTCGACTGGAACGACATCCGGCTGAAGGACGGGCTGCACAACCGCTTCCATGTCGGCGACGCGGTGTGGCCGGCCTTCTGTCACATCACCGGCATGAGCCTGTTCGGCCGCCGGGTGCTGGTGATCGGCTTCGGCCCGGTCGGGCGCGGCGTGGCCGAGCGCGCCGTCAGCCTTGGCGCCCGGGTCTCGGTCGCCGAGCGCGATCCGGTCCGCCTGCTGGAGGCGCAGCATTTCGGCTGCGAGACGGTGGATCTGGTCGACGGGCTGGCCGCCTGCCAGATCGTCGTGACCGCCACCGGCGTCGCCGACGTGCTGCGCGAGGCCGAGCTTGGACACGCCCGGCCCGGCGCCCTGCTGTTCAATGTCGGCCACCTCAACCGCGAGATCGATATCGACTGGCTGTACCGCCATCCGCATCGCACGGTCGTCCGGCATGTCGAGCGCATCGATCTGGGCGACAATCCCCTGTTCCTGCTCGGCCGCGGCAGCCTGCTGAACCTGGCCGGCGACGCCGCCCATTTCGGCCGCGACCTGTTCGAGATCTACACCGCGCTGATGCTGCGCGGCATCTCATGGATGTTCGACGGCGGTTGCGCGGGATATGGGCCCGGCCTGCAACCCTTCCCGATGGAACTGGAACAGGAGATCGCCGCGCTGACGGTGCGGGCGAGGGCGGGGGAGGCGGTCGAGGCGCCAGGCCTCTAAGGCGATCTGCGATCACGCTGTCTTCAGACCCCTCACCCTCCCACGGCTTCGCCGCGGGTTCCTCCCTCTCCCACAAGGGGAGAGGGGCAGAAGGGCCGACCTGGTTTGTTACCCCTCTCCCAGCACGGGAGAGGGAGGGACCCGTCGCGTTAGCGATGGGAGGGTGAGGGGGCTTCCGAACACCTTCGGCAGTATGCCGGCATCATTGACCGCCCTGCCGACCCTCACCCCTCGACACATCGGCCCGTCTGCGCGATGGTCTCGGGGGCATTCGCAACTCCATCCGGACCATGGCCGATAGCAACACTCCTGCCGGGGAGCGCACCTATTATCTGGTGGACGGCTCCGGCTTCATCTTCAGGGCCTTCCATGCCCTGCCGGCGATGAACCGCAAGTCGGACGGGGTGCCGATCAACGCGGTCTACGGCTTCACCGGCATGCTGCTGAAGCTGATCGCCGACATTCAGGCCGACCACATCGCGGTGATCTTCGACGCCAAGCAGGAGAATTTCCGCAACGACATCTACCCCGAGTACAAGGCCAACCGGTCGGAGACGCCGGAAGAGCTGATCCCGCAATTTCCGCTGATCCGCGAGGCGACCGACGCCTTCAGCCTGCCGCGGCTGGAGCTGGAGGGCTACGAGGCCGACGACATCATCGCCACCTATTGCCGGCTGGCGCGCGAGCGCGGCGACAAGGCGGTCGTCGTCTCCTCCGACAAGGATCTGATGCAGCTGGTCGGCGACGGCGTCTCCATGCTCGACCCGATGAAGAACAAGGATATCGGCCTGGCCGAGGTGGCGGACAAGTTCGGCGTCACCCCCGACAAGGTGGTCGACGTGCAGGCCCTGGCCGGCGACAGCACCGACAATGTGCCGGGTGTGCCGGGCATCGGCGTCAAGACCGCCGCCCTGCTGATCAACGAATACGGCGATCTGGATACGCTGCTGGAGCGGGCGGAGGAGATCAAGCAACCCAAGCGCCGGCAGGCCCTGATCGACAATGCCGAGCTGGCCCGGATCTCCCGCCAGCTGGTGCGGCTGGAGGATCATGTCGAGTTGCCGCTCTCCCTCGACGATCTGCAGATCCACGATTTCGACCGCCAGAAGCTGCTCGACTTCACCCGGACCCAGGGTTTCCGCACCATGTCGGCCCGCATCGAGGGCCAGATGGAGGGCGGCGCGGCGCCAACTCCGGAGGCCGGCGGCGCTCCGGCCGAGGCGGCCGCTCCCGAGCCCGGCAAGGCGGAATACGAGCTGGTGCAGGACGAAGCCGCGCTGCAGGCCTGGGTCGACCGGGCGGTGGAGGCGGGCGCCGTCGCCGTCGATACCGAGACCACGGGGCTGGATGCGGCGGCGGCGAATCTGGTCGGCATTTGTCTCTCAACCGCGCCCGGCAATGGCTGCTACATCCCCGTCGGCCACACCGGGGCGGCGGGCGAGGGCACCCTGGCGCTGGACGACAATGACGGCGCGCCGGAGCAGATCGACTTCGACCGCGCCATCGCCATCCTCAAGCCGATGCTGGAGGACCCGTCGGTCCTGAAGATCGGCCAGAATTTGAAATACGACTATCACATCCTGGCCAAGCACGGGATCAGGCTGGCACCCGTCGACGACACCATGCTGATCTCCTACGTGCTGGACGGCGGCGCCCATGGCCACGGCATGGACGAGCTGTCCGAGCACCATCTCGGACACACCACGGTCAAGTACAGCGACATCACCGGCAAGGGTAAGAACCAGATCACCTTCGACCGGGTGCCGCTGGACACCGCCCTGGGCTACGCCGCCGAGGATGCCGACATCACCTTCCGCCTGCACGCCCATCTGAAGCCGCGGCTGGTCCGCGAGCGGATGACCACCATCTACGAGACCATCGAGCGGCCGCTGGTCCAGGTGGTCGGCGAGATGGAGCTGGCCGGCATCAGGTGCGACCGGGCGGTGCTGGAGCGGCTGTCGGGCGAGTTCGCCGGCCGGCTGGAGACCCTGGAGGGCGAGATCCACCAGCTCGCCGGCCATCCCTTCAACGTCGGCTCGCCCAAGCAGCTGGGCGAGGTGCTGTTCGACGAGATGGGCATCGATCCCGGCCCCAAGGGCAAGAAGGGCAAGACCGGCGCCTGGTCCACCCATTCCGACGTGCTGGAGCCGCTGGCGGCGCAAGGCCACACCATCGCGGAGAAGGTGGTGGACTGGCGCCAGCTCTCAAAGCTCAAGGGCACCTATACCGACGCCCTGGTCGGCCAGATCAACGAGCGCACCGGCCGGGTGCACACCTCCTACAGCCTGGCCGCCACCAACACCGGCCGCATGTCGTCGAACGACCCCAACCTGCAGAACATCCCGATCCGCACCGAGGAGGGGCGCAAGATCCGCTATGCCTTCGTCGCCGAGCCGGGGTGCAAGCTGATCTCGGTCGACTATTCCCAAATCGAGCTGCGCCTGGTGGCGGTGATCGCCAGCATCGAGGCGCTGAAGCAGGCCTTCCGCGACGGCCACGACATCCATGCGCTGACCGCCAGCCAGGTGTTCGGCGTGCCGCTGGCCGAGATGACGCCGGAGATCCGCCGCCGTGCGAAGGCGATCAATTTCGGCATCATCTACGGCATCAGCGCCTTCGGCCTCGCCAACCAGCTCGCCATACCGCAGGCGGAAGCGCGCGATTTCATCACCCAGTATCTGGAGCGCTTCTCGGAACTGAAGACCTGGATGCAGGACACCAAGATCCGCTGCCGGGAAATCGGCTACGTCGAGACCCTGTTCGGCCGCAAATGCCACATCCCCACCATCAAGGACTCAAACCCTGCCCGCCGCGCATTCGCCGAACGCCAGGCCATCAACGCCCCGATCCAGGGCACCGCCGCCGACATCATCAAGCGCGCCATGGCACGGTTGCCGACAGCGCTGGACCGGGCCGGGCTGAAGGCCCGGATGCTACTGCAGGTCCACGACGAACTGCTGTTCGAAGCGCCGGCGGGCGAGGCCGAGAGGACGGCTGAGGTGGCGCGGGAGGTGATGGAGGGCGCGGCGCATCTGGAGATCCCGCTGGTCGCGGAATCGGGGGTCGGGGACAGCTGGGCGGAGGCGCATTGAGAATGATCACGCCGATCAATTGACTACGAATTAATTCAGCAATTCTCGAGCAGGATAGAATTGCCATCTCTCCGGAATGTGAGGCTCCAACATGTACGAGTTTCTAAGGAGACTTTTGAGAATTACAACTAGTTTTGTGGGCGTGTTGCCTGCAATAATCCTTATAGATATCATTACTGCCCCAATAGATGAGTTCGCAAAAATTCTTAATAAAAGAACAAAGGAGAACGCCAGATCCGCGCTGAAGCATTTTGATGTAGAAGTTTATCGGATTCTGCTAAAGAACCTATTGCAAACCGCGGAAATTATTGCGAAAACAAATATAGAAGTTGTAGAACAGATTAGTATTGCCATAGATAAATTGGAAGGTAAAAGAACGGGCACAGACGTAACTACGGAAGAGTCGAAGGAAAATCTAGAGCCAAGATTATCGGATCCGCTTGTCGATTTAATCAGCCATATCAGGCGATGGCCAGATCAGGGAATCAATGAAGAAAAAGCGCTGGATATAGAAAAAAGACGCATGGCAATCTCAACAGACATCATCATGAAAAGGAAAAAAGAAGCGTCAATTAATATATCTTTCGTATTTTTCATTATGATTTGCTATCTCGCGTCCTATCTTATATTTGATTTTGAACTCCACAGTTCAGCGTTTGCCATTCTGGCGCTAGCTGCGATTGCTCCTCTTATCGACATTAAGCTACTTCAAATGAGAATTGCTGGTGGCATCTACGGTAGCAATGAGTGTGAGGCCAGGGAGATGCTTTTCTTGCTGATAAGCAACGATGATGAAGACGGTGGTAGGAGGTACGACAGAGCTGTGGATGCAGCGGAGTTGAAGAAGAGTGAGTCTTGGGTTCCTGGAGCCCAACCAACGGGACCACAGGTATGAACAATCTAGATTGGACCCACATTATTCGCAGAGTTCTCAACATCCTATTTGTCAGCCATCCACGGCGTACGAGTTTGGGAATTCTATTCGGGGTTCTTTTGGATTTTCTTTCCAATATCTTCCATCCATATCTTGTATCTGTGAAATTCATAGATCTTTCGCGAGTGAAGATTTGGCAATATATGCTATCAGGCGTATTCGTTTTTCATGCAATACCCAGTACCCTGAAGAGCGATGCACTGGATGAGGAGTCAGAAAGAGATTTGACCAGAATAAAGAGAGTCGTAAGAGAAGGTAAACTGACACCGATTCAGGCAAGGCAATTGTATCTCGGATATATTGAACAAAAAGCCGAGATTATCCGAGACTAGGACACTACGAGACTCCGGGAGGGAGAGATCAGAATCAATTGGGTCAGACTCGATTGATCTCACCGGCATGACAGGAGTCAAGCGGGTCTCACCCCAATAATTGGATTCCCTCATACGTACCGAACCGCACCCGTTGCAGGAGGCGGGCACGCGGTGGCGGTGGTTGTATCGCAATTCCGGTCCCGGGTCTGGCGGGGATTGCAGGGCCGCGCGGAGAGCCGGCAGGCATCAGCGAGGGGGACTGAGCGAAGTGAGCGGCGTCGATGTGGTGCATCGGAGATCCGACCACCGGAAATCACTGTTGACTCAAGCCATCGCTCACGGTTTGATAACCAACATCAATAGTTACGTAATCTCACGGTGGTCGGTTCCATGGTTATCTCAAACGCAGAAAAGCAGGCTCGATACCGCAAGAAGGAAGAGCTGAAGAAGTTCGCCGATCGGTCCTTTCGAGAGTGGCAGGCGATGAGCTTCCGTAGTCGTTATAAACCAGGAAATGTGCTCACTCTATTGAACGATGCGGCCAAATTGCCGGCTGGTTGGACTGACGATGACTATGAGAAGGCGGGACGCCGAATCGGCCAACTTCGGCTCGACTTGATTACTCCACTGTACGAACTGCAGAACGACGTACAGGATGCAGGATATCCTCATGAGGAATTCCCCAGCACGCCCGATCCCGTAAGATTTGTATCCGAATCCAAGGAAGCCGTCAGTGACACGCACGCTCTAGCGTCGCATTTAATCTCGGCTTTGGAACTGACGGGCAATACGAAGGCCGACAGAGCTGCAGCTGTCATGGAGGCGATGCGCCATGTCGGTAGAGCGCTCGTCAGCTCGTCCAAAGTGGGGAATTCACGAGCCAATGCTGTTTGTCTAGCCTCCCTTCATGGCCACTACGACAGACCCGATTGGTTTGAAGAAACGCTATCGAAATGGCTGGTTCGGGGCCTGGATGCCGAACCTGCAAGAAGGCTTGGCAGACGCCTGATCGCTTTGGCCGAGGGATCTGGCTCATGAATCAGAACCTCAAAACAATGGTGTCAGGCTGGATTGATCTTGCCGGCATGACAGGAGGTCAATGGAGTCTGACACCATTGATCATGCCCGGGCGCCAAATATCTCTTCGTGGCTATGATCAGCCTAGCCAAACGTGGCGACTGGGCGACTGCTTGCCGATCCGAAAGCCGATATCGCCACTGAAGCTAACCCCTCATCGGAATTGGTGAATAGGAGATTGCAATATGGCGCCAATGCTCGACCTCAACACGAAGAATATCGAACTGCTGATCCGGGCCGCCCTGCTTGATGACGTGACAAATACTGGCGAGCGTTTGGCGGCTCTTTTGGCGGATATTAGTACCGACGGAGATGGCGACGCGTGGGTGACCCTCGACTCAGATCTATGGCCAGAGGACAAGGAACCTACGCAAGCGATGGCCGTGGCTGGGATTCTAGGTGTCGAACTGGAACAAGTTGGAACCGAGATGACGATGCCGTTTCACTGGCCCCGCTTGGCACAAGAAACCAGTAGCACCGCGGAATATGTCAGTGTTCTCTTGGATGCCTACGCTGGCCGAAAGATTAATTTACGGAGGCAATAGTCTGATGCGCCCAGGTGGGTAGGAATACGGCATCAGTTTACTAAATTCTCATTTTGAGCCTGAATCAAAGCTGTCAGAGTAGATTGATCTTACCGTCGATAATGCCGGACCAGGCGATGCCGCTTACAGATGTTCATCGGGGGCCGACCAGCCGAATTCGCCCCAGGCGTCATCGGCCATTGCCTTGAGGTGCCGAAGCATCATCACGACATGGACCAGATCTTTCTCGGCATCGGTGATTGCGTCCTCGTCGTCGGAGGTCCTTTGGATGTCTTCGAGCTTCTGGCGCCGAAGCTGGCAGGACTTGTAGAGGGTGACCACCTGATCCTGGTTGAGTATCAGAAACACCGGTCTGTCGCTCATATTCAAGCCCTTTTCTTCCAGACATACTGGTATTACAGCGACAGTTTGTTAAATCCCCGCTCTTGATCCTGAACGAAAAGGGACTGAGTGAACCGTCATCGTAAAGAACGACTGGCCAGCCGCATAAGCCGCAGGACCGATTCACTTCCGGCCGGCGCCGTCGAGGGTTCGGATGGCGCGGAGTTCGGGGAACCAGCGGGCCCACAGTCCTGCGACCGCCATCGTTCCGATGCCGCCGAAGGTGACGGCGAAGACGGCGCTGGTCCAGGCGGCCATCACCCCGGCGCGGAATTCGCCGAGCTCGTTGGAGGCGCCGATGAACACCATGTTGACGGCGTTGACCCGGCCGCGCACCGCATCGGGGGTCCAGACCTGGATCAGCGTCTCGCGGACATAGACGCTGACCATGTCGGTGGCGCCCACCAGCACCAGGGCGATGATGCGGATTTGCGGGGACACAGTACGTATTTGCCCTTTCTACCGCCTCAATCTGGGGGTTCACTCCAAACGGTCGGAATTCTACAAATTCGTACTGTTCCCCCGCATTCTGCCGGACAGATGACGTGTTGCCGACACGATGGCCAAAACCAGTTGCCTAGGCTGATTCAGGGAGTAAAGTTCATCAACGGCATTGAGGCCGTCAGACAATAACCGCAAGCCGCCGCCTGACCCAGCCCGTCACCAAGAGCCGGCTCTTGCTCCAATGGCGATTATCAGGTGTTCTCAAAAGATGCTGGGGCGCCAATTGGAAGTTGTTTCGGGTAAAATGAAACAAAAAATACTGCCATCATATCTGGAGGATATCGACTGAAATGGCGACGAAATTAGGTGTTGATGGTGTTACTTTTAAACAGCTTTGGTCAACATATGTCTCTGGAAAGCCTTGTACGAATCCGCAGTTCACCAATCAATGTGCTATACGCGTTTCCGAAGTCTTATTGAACAACGGTTTTACGCTTGCCTCATTTGCGGGAGCGCGCTGTTGGAACGATAGGAGCCCGAATGGGGGAAAGCATATTATTCGCGCTGAAGAAATGGCTAGTTGGTTTGACAAGTCTCCTATACCAGGATTGGGTTCAACAGAAAAAATCACACCATCGCAATATACAGGGAGACTTTCTGGTCGAACAGGAATCGTTTTTTTCAAAGATTACTATACGTTGGGCTCTCAAAATTATGACAATAGATCAGGCGACCATATAGATCTCTGGAACAAGCGCAGGGCTACAGGGAATTGGTTTCAGACTATCCGAGAATTTCAGGAGTGGGTAGGACTGGCAGACGATAGGCAGGGGTCGCGGGAGATATGGTTTTGGGAGATCAAATGATCAAGGCGACAGCTCTTGCGGCATTCTTGCTGATAATTGCGACTATTGGCTGTTCAGCAGAAGAGGAGACTGCTGACAAGCGTTTGATTCAACAAATTACTGACATCGCCGATACACAAATCAGTATCAGGCATTGTGCTCAAGACATCGAAACAGTGTCGGACTTTTTGGCGGATTGGATTTTTCTATCCCTCGAGCGCGACCCAGAAGTTGTATTTGATTCCGAATGTGGTGCGCGCGGCGAAAATATGTGTTCATTGTCATTCAGTGGAGGAACTGCGGGGGAATCTTGGACTAGATTTCTTTTCTTTACTGTTGATGGCGACCAAACCGTTCAGAAAGACACTCTGGAATGCGTTGATGTCCCGTGACAACCGGCTCTGCTATCAGGCTGGAGAAGTGCGGAGAAGCAATACGCATTCCGAATTGCAGGATTACGGCTATGTCACCGCAATGAACGACTGGCGAACCAAATAGGCGGCAGGACCGATTCACTTCCGGCCGGCGCCGTCGAGGGTTCGGATGGCGCGGAGTTCGGGGAACCAGCGGGCCCACAGTCCGGCGACCGCCATCGTCCCGAGGCCCCCGAAGGTGACGGCGAAGACGGCGCTGGTCCAGGCCGCCATCACCCCGGCGCGGAATTCGCCGAGCTCGTTGGAGGCGCCGATGAACACCATGTTGACGGCGTTGACCCGGCCGCGCACCGCATCGGGGGTCCAGACCTGGATCAGCGTCTCGCGGACATAGACGCTGACCATGTCGGTGGCGCCCACCAGCACCAGGGCGACGATGGAGAGCCAGACGACGCTCGACAGGCCGAACACCGCCGTCGAAAATCCGAACGCGGCGACGAAGACGAACAGCACCGTGCCGGCGCGATCGCGGATCGGACGGCTTGCGAGATACAGGGCGACGGAGATCGCGCCGACCCCGGGGGCGGCACGCAGCATGCCCAATCCCCACGGGCCCAGTTCGAGAATGTCCCGGGCGTAGACCGGCAACAAGGCCGTCGCACCGCCCAGCAGCACGGCGAAGAGGTCGAGGGAGATGGCCCCGAGCACGACCCGGTTGGAGCCGATGTATCGGAAACCGGCCAGCACGGTGGACCAATCGACCTTGGGCGGAAGATCGCGCTTCTGCGGTCTCGGCACCAGGAGAACGAGGCCGGTTGCCAGGACGAGGAGGCCAAGTGCCCCGCCATAGGCGGCCGGTGCCGCGAGGCCGTAGAGCAGCCCGCCGGCGACCGGGCCGACGATCGTCGCGATCTGCCAAGAGGCGGTGTTGAGCGCCACCGCGCCGGGAAGCTCCTTGGTCGGAACCAGATTGGCGATCAGGGAATTGGCGGCGGGGCCATAGAAGGCGCGCGCGATGCCGAAGAGCAGCAGGATCGCGAAGATCGGCGCGACGCTGTCCAGCCCGCGAAAGGTCAGCCATGCCAGGACGGCGACGCAAAGAGCCTCGACGGCGATCGATACGGCCATGATGTTGCGGCGACCGAAGCGATCGGCGGCCTGCCCGGTTACCAGGACAAGCAGCGGCGACGGCAGGAACTGGATCAGTCCGACAAAGCCCAGATCGAGCGGATCGCGGGTGATGTCATAGACCTGCCAGCCAACGGCGACGCTGGTGATCTGCACCGCGAATACAGACGCGAACCGGCCGAACCAATATCTGCGAAAGGCTGGAATGGCAAAGGCCGGCCAGCGGCTTATACCAAGGGACATAGATAGTGACCGGTTTCACCGCTCTCCTGTGTCCGCCCGTCAGGCGCGGTTCGCGCGGTGGTGCAGCGCACCACAAGCGGGCCGCAACGCAGCGGGCGGACACAGGAGAGCGGCCTGCGGTGGAGCCCATTGGCCCTTCCGGGGGCGTTGCGACGCTTGCCCGATGCGCTGCATCGTGCCGCGCGCCGCGCCTGCCCGCAAGAGCCAATGGGCTCCATGAAACCGGTCACTATCTATGACCCTTGGTATTACCTCGCGCGACGGCTGCTGCAATGCGGTCCCTCGGGTTCATGAATTCGAAGCTATCGGAATTGCAGAGCCAGTATACCGGGCCGTCACACAGGTCGGAGCGGCCGGCCGCAATGCTCCGCTACGGTTGGCATACGATCATCGTATCTGCCATACCGTCGTTGGGCCGCGCACTTCTCCTGGCCGGGACTCGCGCGAAAATAGTGACGACTGTCACACAGCCTGCCGCCGAAGGGGCGTAGCGTGTGGATCCGGTCCGCTTTGTCGAAGGGGGAAGAAGACATGCCGCATCCCGAACGGCCCAAGCAATTCCACGAGAAGGATCTTGTCGACCGCTCGATTGACGAGTTCGTCGGCCAGGAGAACGCCACGCAAGGCGATTTGAACATGGTCGCCATCTCGGCGCAGATCCAGACGAAGCTCGATGAGTACCGGGCCAAGGCGGCGGGAATGACCCCGGAGGAGTTCCGCAACGAAGTGCACCAATCATCGCGGCTGGGCGAGTTTCTGGGCGCGCGGCCGCATCCCCGCTGTCACGCGCATGCGATCGTATCCGGCGGTCATCCGCGCGCGGCGCAGACCCGGGCCATGCTGGCGCGGCTGAAAATGCGCATCGACGATCCGCACAATGGCTGCTGGCTGCCGGAGAACACCGCCGCCAAGCAGGTGATGCCGCCGACGCTCAAGAAGGCGGTCCCGCACAGCCGTATCCACCGCAACGGCTACTACTTCTGGCTGGATACGGTGATCAACCTGATGAGCACCACCAACACCGAGCAGCTGGTCGCGGCACTGGGCACCGTGAAGACGCGATTGCAGGCCTCGACGATGCCGGCCTACGTTATGCTCCGCGCCGATGAGCTTCGCGGAATGGGAATGGGCTGATGACCCTGTACCGCATTTACGGGGACGATGCGAAATATCTGAATTTCGTGGTCGACGCATCCGACGTCGAGGAGAAGCTGGGTTTCGACCACCCGTTCCATCTGGACCGCAGACCGGTGCCCTATGCCCCCGTCTGGAAGGCGCCGCTGCTGGTCGATTTCCACTACGGGCGGCAGGGCAAGAACAAGGCCATTCCCGACATTGCGGAGAACGGCGGGCGCCTGTTTTTCGGTGAAGCGGCCTATGCGGATCTCCACTCGATAATCGACTCCGCCGGGGAGTTTCTTCCGGTGCATTTCGAGGAGGGGACCGGCTATGTCTTCAACCCGTTGAAGGCCGCCGAGCAAGTCGACGGTATCGACGAGGCCAAGACGGCGTATGACGCCCATGGCAACCTGGAGCATTATGCTTTCCATGAAGGCCGGGTGAGCGCCTTCCCGATCTTCAAGACGGCGATGGACACCTATCTCGGTATTTTCTGCCACGACGCCTTCAAGGCCGCGGTCGAAATGGGCGGATATGGCGGGATCACATTCGGCGGCGATTACAGCAATCCGATCGGCACCGCGTTCGGCAGCACGCACTGAGGGCCGGTGCGACCGGAACCCCGCTTCATACCGATCCTCGCTCCGGGCAGGCGGCGATCACGGCAGAACGACTGAGCTTATCGCCCGTCAACGGTTTTCCAAACGAGCCACAGCAGGTGGCGATTTGCTCGCATCCGGGTATTGTGGCGCCACGTCTCGAAGTCCACCCGGCCCGAATGCCCTGTCCATCCGGGGCATGTGCTCGAAAGGTAAAATGATGGCCGATCCGGCCGCCGCCAAATCCTATTGGACGCCTTCCGGCGAGGGGGTCGAGCGGCGCGTCCTGGCCGACAATGCCGACATGATGACGGTCGAGTTCCGGTTTCGCGAGGGCGGGATCGGGGCGCCGCACAGCCATCCGCATGTGCAGTCCACCTTTGTCGGCTCCGGGCGTTTCGAATTCACCGTGGGCGGGGAGACACGGCTGCTCGGGCCGGGCGACTCGCTGATCGTCCCGTCGAACGCCGTGCATTCCTGCAAGGCGTTGGAGGCGGGCAATCTGATCGACACCTTTGCGCCCCGCCGCGACGATTTCCTGTAGCGCGCCGGATCACGGACAGCTCCGCTCACAGCCCGCCCGCCGGGTTCAGAAGGGCCACGGCCCCTCGTGGTCGTTGAGGGTGGCGGCGTCGAAATCGATCTCGCGCTCCTCGAGAAACACGTTGACCCAGCGCAGCAGGTCGTCGCGGCCCGGCGGCACGGCGATGGCGATCTGGTCCTCGTATCGCCCGATCGTGCAGAAGTGGAGCCGGATCCGGCTGGCCGGGTTCTCGGAGAGATAGCGCCGGGCCGCCAGCTCGCCCTGCAGCGTCAGCGACACCTCCCCCTGGAGCACCGCCGCCGTCAGATCCTCGGAATCCGCGAACTCGCGCGGCTCGGCGTCGGGATTGAGCTCGCGCAGCCGATCCACATAGGCAGAGCCTTGCTCCACGCCAAGCTGGCCGTTGAGCTCCGACGTGCGCGACAGCTCCGCCACCGACGGGCAGGATTGCCGGTAGGCCAGGCCCTGCATCCGGTTGATCAGAAGGGTCATCCGCTGTCGCGCATAGGGCCGCGAAAACAGGACATGCCGGGCCCGGTGCGCGGTCCGGCTGAGGAATGAGATGCCCAGATCGGCCTCGCCGGCGGCGACCTGCCAGATGACCTCGTCGTAGCTCTCGGCGGTCCGGCGGATCTCCAACTCGGTCCCCAGGGCCTCGGCCATCGCACGCGCCAACTCGACGTCGAAGCCCACGATCTCGCCGTCGTCGGTCGCTGAGAACATCGGCGGCAGGTCCTGGTTGACCTGCGCCACCACCAGGCCTGCCGCGCTCGACGATGCGGGCGAGGTCGGGCAGCAGGGGCGGCTCGCCCACCCGGGCATCCGACAGGGTGGTCTGGGCGACGGCGCCGCTCCACGGCGAGGCCTGCCCAGGCGGCCGTCCTTGCGAGCGGATCAGGACGGATCGGCGGGTTGTCATCTCACACCAGCCTCGGTAGACGGCGCGATAGAGCACGGGGGTGAAGGTCGACGATGCGCCGGATCGAGGGCAGCCAACCGGCGGGCAGCACTTCGGCGGGCGGAGCGCGCATGGCTTGTCTCCCTCCTCCCGTGCTACTCGCCTGCCGCCGATGGCTGCGGGCGCGTTTCGGGCTCGGTCGCCGCGCCGACGCGGCCGCGCGATGTCAGCACCGCCAGGTTGCAGGTCGCCTGCACCGTCAGGGTCGAGCCGAGATTGGCGACGGCCGGCTGGGTCGTGGCGAAGATGACGATCGCCAGCGCGTCCGGAACCCCGAGGCCCAGCAGCACCGGCGCCAGGATCGGCGCCAGCGCAGCACCGCCGCCGACCGCCGCCGCCCCGGACATGATGACGCCGACGATGATGACGATCAGGGTCACGATGCCCATCTCGACGCCATAGAGCTGCGCCAGGAACATCGTCGTGAAGGTGAACAGCACGATCTGCCCGTGCTGGTTGGCCAGCACGCCGAAGGGCACGATGGTGTCCGCCACCTCCCGCTCGACCTTGAAATGCTCCTGCAGCGAATCGATCGCCGATTTCAGCGCGACGAACGGGTTGTCGGTGGCGAAGGCCAGGATCAACGGCGTCTTGAGCGCGACGAGCGGCTGCCACGGCTTCATGCGGCAGACCGCCGCCAGCACGCCCACATGGACGGCCAGCACGATGAGGCCGGCGACCCAAAATCCGCCGATGAAGGTGGCGA